>NZ_JAKMAJ010000013.1 GCF_022378355.1 Brenneria bubanii | reverse complement strand
AAATTATCTTTCGATGGTGAAATTAGGCTGTATCCGGCTTTTTCTCAGAAGATTATGTAATTGAGGGACACAGCCTAAAAAAGTCGAAGCATTGAGAACGGGTGGTAAGAATACTACTGTTGAAGTTAGAACCAAGGCAGAAGCGAACGAGTTGCTTCATACAGCATTCCCAAATTATCAGAAAGTTAGGGGAGTTGGGCCACAGGATGCGGTTGGTGTAAGAAAGAAAACAAAGATGGACCGTTTCAAAGAAGGGGGAGCATACCATAAAGACTATGCTATCGATCATGCAACAGGCCGAGTAAGAGGCCACGCCCCGACCGACGATCACGGAAACTTCCCGCATATAAATATAAAGCGTGAAGATGGTATTAAAGTAGTGATTAATATAGTAGGTGGAAAATGAATTCAAATATTAATTTGTTTAATACCATAAATAATGGTAAGCAGGTTGGAGTGCGCTATTCTTTTTTGGCTGGAAATGAAATTTGTTGGTCTTCTGTCGGACTTCAAAAATGGGAAGGGAAGTATAAGGTTTATGTTGATGAAATATTAGAGTCAAAAATGTCTTCTGAAGAGTATTTGAGAGAAGAGATTGTATCATTTGATTCTATCGAAAGTGCTTTGGAGTTTATTGAGGATAATACCAAAGTGGAAATAAGTGACTTGGCTGCTTGTAAAGGTCAACGAATATTTAATCCCAAGTTTAATTAATAGAAAGAAGCTGGAAAGATCTAGAGAGGATCTTTCCGGTTATTTTTAGAGAGCGTTCTTATGAAATGGCAGCGTAATTAGGTGGGAATAATTTCGGGGACAGATCAAATAGCATCAGATATATCAAATGGAAATTTTGAATTTTAAGGGGTTACAATGAAAGAGATGGATACACTTAAATCTGAATTTGAAAAAATAAAAACTACGCCACGTTTTTTTTTAGAGAAATTTTATTTTGATGTAAAAAAACACACCGCCAGCCAAAAAATAAGCAAGGGAAGGCTTTTAAATATAAGGGATTTTGAAACGGAGAGATTTGGTTTTAAATTAGGAAAGGAACTAAATAATGTTCCAAAAAATAAAAAAGATGTTCAATTTTGGAGTTTTAATTCTACTGGGGATGTTCTATTGGTTGAAAGGGTTGGATCAAATGGTGAGGTCCAGTATAGTGATTTTTATTTTTATTCTGACTCCATTGTCAGAGTGATTGGTTTTTTCGATGTTGACTCATTGGCCTTTGTTATGGATATTTTTCTCAAAAATGAGAGGGTAGTTAAAGAGTTAAGTTATGGGAGATTTGGCTCGAGTTTTTCAGATTATAACTATGATGACGACATGCTAATCGATATAATTGTTTATGAGAGAGAGCATTCTCAGGAAAAATATTCTAACCATTCTTTATTATTTAGCTATGAGAATGGCGCTCTAAGTAAAATAGTGAAGAGTTATCCAAATGGTTATCAGGAACAGCGTTATCCATAATTTTTCAATTGTGAGGTAAATATGATTTTTGATTTATCATCATGTCAGGCTCTATTTTCACAAAGTTCAACTAATTGTCGATGAGGTCCAGAGGTGATTATAATCAATCACTCCCTCATACGACAACTGTAGTCTGCTGGTATATAATGTCATTATGCCCCCTCGGCTGATTGACTGAAATTTCATACCCTATGGGTTGTACAGTTGGAATACGATCTACGCGACTGTGCGGAAACAATGCACGGTGGAAATGGACAACGGAATATAACTGTCGCTCTCCATGTATCGGATAAAACCGCTGTGAGGAGGCTCACTGACACTGCGTGATTATGATAGTCAGGTCGCAGAGGCTCTGGCCATGGTACGTGCACTGAACAAGATGACGAAGGCAGGTATGCCAGAAAGCGTGCGCATTGTCTGAAATTCAGGCCAGCGACAGGGAAATTTGCACGGAATCTTATTTATTCAACAAAGCCCACTGCAGCATCAAGCGGCGCTGTTCCAGATATTTGGCCTTATGGGGGTAGGTTGCGCGAACGTTGTTCTTTTCCATGTGGTTCATTTGGCGTTCAGCCACGTCTTCCGGCCAGATCCCCGATTCAATTAAGGCACTACACGCCAGCGTGCGGAAACCATGATCGAACAGATCGGTTTCAGGGCGTCATAACAGCCAGTAAGGATAAAACCCTTATCACCGTTAACGTCATAGGTAAGGTCTTTTAGTTCTTCTGAAATGCCCAGAGCCTGATGGTGCAAGGGGACTTAGTGCTTCCTGCGTATCGGTCAGTTTCTACAGGGCAACAATGCATTTCTAAAGGCTATGCTGGAGCCTACAGGTGAGGAGGGGGGAGAACGCTTACCTTTTCCTGCCAAATGTTCCCTGATGTCTCCTGCGGGGGGATTATAGCCAAATGGTCCCATGTTGAGAGCTTCCAGCATTCGCCAGACAATAATGATGTTGTCAAAACCTAATAGAATGACGGTGGTGGTGGCCATCACTGAGCTTTTTTTTATCTGTCTGTTGGGAAGTCGGCGCAGGAAAAAACTAGCCTAATGAGCGAGATACTGAATTTCACAAACAAAAAAGTCCGCCGAAGCGAACTTTTTTATGCGTTACTTTATGCAGGACAAAACCAATAACGTATCGTAACTGATTGATTTTGCATCAAATATGGCGGTGAGGGAGGGATTCGAACCCTCGATACGTTTTCACGTATACACACTTTCCAGGCGTGCTCCTTCAGCCTCTCGGACACCTCACCGTTGTTCGCCTTGGTCATATCGGCGGACGGCGCTAATGTAGGGAAATTAACGCACAGCGTCAATAAACTTCTGCCTCTTCCGCGTGCGTTTAGCTAAAGTTAAATCAATTTGTCGCTTTAGTCGCCAGATCGCCGCGCCGGTATGCAATCTTGGGCTCAAGGCTATGTTTAACTTTTATTAACTTAACGGCCTCGGGCTATGCCTGGACTGTTCGATAGGGACAAAAATGTTATGCTGCTGATTAAAAGCTGACTCAGGAGAAATCATGTATCCCGTCGATTTACATATGCACACCGTTGCCAGCACGCACGCATACAGTACCTTGCATGACTATATCGCCGAGGCGAAGAAAAAAGACATTCGCCTTCTGGCCATTACCGATCATGGCCCCGATATGGCGGATGCGCCTCACTACTGGCATTTTATGAACATGAAGGTTTGGCCGCGCCTGGTGGACGGCGTCGGGATTTTGCGCGGTATTGAAGCCAATATCAAGAATGTTAATGGTGATATCGATTGCGCCGGAGCGATGTTGGAACAACTGGATTTAATCATTGCCGGCTTTCATGAACCGGTTTTTCCGCCAGAGGACAAAGAGACGCATACCCGCGCGATGATTGCCACCATGGCCAATGGCGATGCCCATATTATCAGTCATCCCGGCAACCCTAAATTCCCCGTTGATATTCGCGCCATCGCGGAGGCCGCCGCCAAGTATAATGTGGCGCTGGAGCTGAATAACTCCTCCTTGACGCATTCTCGTAAAGGAAGCGAAGCAAACTGCCGCGCGATTGCGGAGGCGGTGCGTGATGCCGGTGGATTGCTGTCTTTAGGTACGGATTCCCACATCGCCTTTTCTCTGGGGGACTTCACCCAGTGCCAGCGTATTTTGCAGGAAGTTAATTTCCCGGCGGATCGTGTTTTAAACGAGAGTCCCCGGCGGATATTAGACTTTCTTGAACAGCATGGAAGACCCGCTATTGCGGAATTTTCGAGTTTGTGACAATGTCACTTTATAATGATGAGCAAATTTTGAATGAATGAGTTTTCGATCGTATGCCGTACGCTGGGCACGTTGTTCTATCGCCAGCCGCAAGATCCGATTGTGGCGCCTCTGCTTTCCTTGATTCAAGAGGGCAAGCTGCAGCCGCACTGGCCGCTGGAGCAGGATGCGCTGCTGACGCGTTTGCAAAAAGGGTGCGTCATTTCAGACCTCGCCGCCGATTATCAAACGCTGTTTGTCGGCGAGGCGAGCGCCGTCTCTCCTTGGCGTTCAGCCTATGAGACCGCGACCGATGCGGCTGAGGTGCGTGTTTTTTTACAACAGCGGGGCATGCCGCTGAATGATGGCGCCGTCGACCACTTTGGCGGCTTACTGCTGGCGGCATCGTGGTTGGAGGATCAGTCTCAGGACGATGAGACCGCGGTGCAGATTGAACTGTTCGATGAGTTCCTGTTGCCTTGGAGCGACCGCTTTTTAGGCCAGGTCGAAAGTCATGCCGCGACGGCGTTTTATCGTAGCCTGGCGATTATTTGCCGTGAGGCGCTTTACGCCATGCGCGAAGAGTTGCAGGAAGCGGATCCGCTGTCGGATGGCGACGCTGACTAGCCACGCCAGACGGGGAATAGGGTGACAACAGCCATCGCGTCACCCTAAGATTGCGTCAGTCAGTAAACAAAATCATGATCTGTCCCGGCTTAATTTCAATCCCTTTCGCCATCTTTTTCGCCAGCGCCTCCGCCGTGCTGTTATCCGCATTCAGGATATAAGCGGGTTTCTGCGCGAAGTAGCTTTTCAGTGATTGATTCAGATAAGGGCTGAGCGTATCCATCACCGCCTGCATTTTTTCCGGCTGAACGCGATAATCGACCAACTGCATGTCTTTCAGGTAAATCGCCCCTTGCTCCTTATCAAATACCGGCTGCGCCTTCAATGTCAGCTTCAGGTCCGCGGTCTGATCGCCGAGCAGAGATGTGATATCGACCTTTGCATTGCCGGACAGGGTAACCTTGCCCGGCTCCGCTCTGCCGATTTGGCTCGACAGGTCGGTCAATACGATATGGGCATCCACTACGCCGGGTATGCCCAGCTGTTTTTGGTAATCATTGTGCTTTTGCAGGTACTCATTTACTTCTTGTTCATTGAGCGTGTACTGCGTCAGTTTGTTACAGCCGCTCAACGTGAAGGCAAGCAGCAGCGCTGTGGCAGCAAATCCCAACTTCTTCATTATTCAGACCTCAATTATCATTTCTGTGCGTGTAATCTATTGCCAATGCAGGGTGCACCGCGAGGGTAACTTCACCAATCAGATAGCGCTGAAAGTGTCGAGCCGGCGGCGTTTATAGGACGCCCCGTTCCACCGCGAAACAAGGGCGCTGTCGTCGCTTACTGGGCGAGGCTGCTCAGCAAGGTAATTTGCGTTTGCTTGGCCATATTGTCGCGGTAGGCGGCGACGCGTGATGGCGGCGTGACGCCGGCGATAATCGACAGCGAGCGCAATGTCGGGAACAGGTGGATATCATCGGTGGAAAGCTCGCCGTTACAGGCATTGGGCTGAACAAGCAGGGGATCCAGCTCCAGCAGGTCGTTATTCAGTTTCTTGATCAGGCCTGTGGAATGGCTTAGGTGTTCTTCAAAATTGCCAATTTGCGCCTCTTTTTTATCGATGAAGTATTGGCGCGCCGATGCGGAGGCGAACTCCTCAAAGGCGGCCTTAGCAAAACGCGGGATAATCAGGCGGGCGGTATAGTCGGAGACTTTACGCAACCAGGCAGTAATCGCCGGGTTGGTGGGACCGGTTAATAGCGGTTTATGATCGAAATTATCAATAAAATGTACGATGTCCATGCTTTCAGGCATGTAGCTGCCATCATCTTTTTGCAGGATCGGCACCATTTTTTGCCCGATCATTTTCTTCGGCGTTTCTTCGTCATCATTGGCTAAAATAAGCAATTCGACAGGGATATTTTTCAGGCCGAAAATCATGCGCGCTTTTACGCAATAGGGACAATGATCGTAAACATATAATTTCATACTGGGTATCCTCTGAACCACTGATAACACAATGGCCGCACGTGCGGTCGTGAATGGCGATTGCCGTCAAACGACGGCGTAACAATCGATTGAATGTATTAAGGAAGTATGGGGGGCAATACCGGCGAGATCAAATACGCCGGTAAATTCGCGGCTCAGTGACCGCCGAGCATGGCGGGTTCAATACGGCGTAAATTGAATTGCCAATACAGAGCCGCCAGGGTTATCAGACCGATAGCGCCTAACATAAACCACGGAAGTTCCGGCTGCCCGAGCGCGTGTCCGGCATCGAACAGCCAGCCGCCGCCGCTATAGCCAATCGCGCCTCCCAATGCCAGCCCCAGACGGCTAAAGCCCATGTAGCTGCCTCGGGCCCGCGGGTCCGCCAAGGACGCGCCCAGCGTTTCACGCGCGGGTTCGGCGATAATTGAACCGATGTAAAACAGACTGATTAACATCAGCAGGGATTGCAGGCTGGTGGTCAAGCCTATCGGAAACATGCTGAAGGTCATCACCAGCAACCCGGCCATCAGACGTTGCTCCAGCCGATAATGTTTTTCGCTCCAGCGGGCGATCGGGTAGAGCAACGTCAGCGATAAAGTCGCCTCAATGGTATACATCCATTTTATCGCCGTTGGCGTACCGGCAATCTCATTGACCATAATGGGCAGCATCAGCAACACCTGAACCGAAAGCATATAATACCCGGTCAGCGTTAACACATAGGTCAGGAAACGGCGGTCGCGGATGACGCGGCTTATTCCTTCCTGCATGGGAATGCGGGTCGTCGACGTTCGATAAGCCGGTAGGCACTTCCAGTTCAGCGCTGCGGCCAGCACGAAAATCACCGCGCCGACCCAGCAGACCAGTTCGAAGTCGTAGCGCAGCAGCCAACTGCCGATAAGCGCGCCAATCACAGCTCCCGCGCTGTCCTGCATCATCAGAATAGAATAAAAACGGCCGCGCTCCCGGGGGCGAATCAATTTAACCACCAGCGCGGTTCTCGGCGGATCGAACAGGGTGCCGCCCAGGCCGGAAAGTCCGCAGGACAGCCATAGCAGCCAGGGTTGGTCGGCGATCGCCATGAAGACGAAGCCTGACGCGCGCAATAGCATTCCCGTCACGATCATCGGTTTCGCCCCGAAGCGGTCGGCTATCGCGCCGGCGAAAATCCCCAGGCCTTGCTGAATAAGCTGCCGCAGGCCAAGCGCAATGCCCACCAAGAGCGCCGCCCAACCCAGTTGATCGACAAAGCGGATGGAAATAAGGGGGAAGACGATAAAGAAGCCCAGAACCACCAACATATTATCCAACAGCAGAAAATATTTACCCAAGCTCCGAGCTTGCGACATCAGAGGCATGTTTCACCACGAGGAAGAAGGAAGAAAATAATCACAGTGACTATTTTCTACTCTATTTATCGTTTCGGATAGCCTATTGATGGATAATATTTTTTTATCGTCAAAACGGATCTGAGTAACATTTTTTAGATAAAATTCAAAATTATCGAATCGATCGCGCAATAACTCAGCGCGGGGGGTTTTACGCCAGAGAAATTATCCGGTTATAGTATGCATTATCGGCAGTAGAGCCTATTTACCGCTTGCATAGAGTACTTATCATTTCATCGCGATGAATTTTTCTTATCGAACAACCCGCAACCTAGGGGGAGGAATGTTTGGCTATCGTTCTACATCATCCAAAGTCAATTTAACAACCGATCGGATGGTGGTGCGTCTGGCTCATGAGCGCGATGCCTGGCGTCTGGCTGAATACTATTCAGAAAATCGTGATTTTCTCAAGCCCTGGGAGCCCGTCCGGGATATCAGCCATTGCTACCCCTCCGGCTGGCATGCGCGCCTGAGCATGATCTGTGATATGCATAAACAGGGCAGCGCCTATTATTTTTTGCTGCTTGACCCGAATGAAAGCGAAGTCTGGGGCGTCGCTAATTTCAGCAATGTACTGCGAGGGGCTTTCTATGCTTGCTATCTGGGATATTCACTTGGCCAGAAATGGCAGGGGCAGGGGATTATGTTCGAAGCGCTGCAGCCGGCGATACGTTATATGCAGCGCCAGCAGCATATGCACCGGATTATGGCCAACTATATGCCGCATAATCGTCGCAGCGGGAATTTACTGGCCCGATTGGGTTTTGAACGCGAAGGTTATGCGAAAAATTATCTGCTCATCGACGGGAAATGGCAGGATCATGTTCTGACCGCGCTGACGAATAATGACTGGAAACCACAACGCTAAGGAATCGTGATGAAGTATCAGCTAAGTGCCAAAGAAGCAAGAGTGATTGGTTGCATGCTGGAAAAGCAGCTCACCACGCCGGAACAGTATCCCATGTCGTTAAACGGCGTAACCACGGCCTGTAATCAGAAAACGAATCGCGATCCGGTAATGGAACTGAGTGAAAGCGAGGTACAACAGACGCTTGATTTACTGGTAAAAAAACATTTTCTCCGCACGCTAAGTGGTTTTGGTAATCGAGTGGTTAAATATGAGCATCGTTTTTGCAATTCTGAGTTTGGCGATTTGAAGTTTTCTTCGGCAGAGGTGGCGCTGGTGGCGACACTGCTGCTGCGTGGCGCGCAAACGCCGGGCGAATTGCGCACGCGTGCCGCCCGGCTGCATGAATTTGCCGATGTCAATGAAGTGGAAACGCGGCTGGCGCAGCTACAGCAACGGGACGACGGTCCGTTTGTCGCTCGCCTTGCCCGCGAGCCCGGCAAGCGTGAAAGTCGCTATATGCATCTATTCAGCGGTGAGTCGAGCGAGGTGGCGGCGGATACTGAGTTTGAAACGGATAGCGGCGCGCTGGCGGACAGAGTGGCAACACTGGAGCTGGAAGTCGCAGAACTCAAGCGCCGGCTTGCGAAACTATCGGCATTATCGGATAACCCGCAATCCGGAGAGATATGATGACCGCGAGTCGTCTGGTAATAGCCGACCCGGCAGCAAACGATCATGCAACCCGTCCCGGATCACCGGACAACGCGCCGCGCATCGGGGGGTGGGGTTAGGTTCAATTGCGCAAAAAGCTTATTTGCCCATACTCGCCCAGGCTGCTCGCTGGCAATTGATCGGCGCATTTTCCCCTGATCGAGCCAAGACTCAGCGTATTTGCCAGCAATATCGTATGGAGAGCTTCACCGATCTGGATACGCTGGCGACGGCGTGTGACGCCATTTTTGTTCACAGCAGCACCGCTACGCATTTTTCCGTCGTCGAGAAGCTACTTAACGCCGGCGTTCATGTCTATGTTGATAAACCCCTGGCGGAGACGATTGAACAGGCGGAAGCATTGGTCGAGTTGGCGACGCGGCGGCGCAAAGTGCTGATGGTCGGATTTAACCGACGCTTTGCGCCGTTGTATCAGCGGTTAAAACATCAGTTAACGCAGACTGCCTCGCTACGGATGGATAAACATCGGATTGATAATGTGGGGCCGCAAGATCTGCGGTTTACCCTACTGGACGATTATCTGCATGTGGTGGATACGGCACTTTGGCTAATGGCGGGCGAGGCCAGACTGGTCAGCGGCGTATTGCAATGTAATGCCGAAGGTCAACTTCATTATGCCGAACACCATTTTCACAGCCCTGCCGGTCAAATAACCACCAGTATGCACCGTCGCGCCGGCAGCCAGCGAGAACGGATTCAGGCCGTCACCGACGGCGCGATTTATCAGGTTGACGACATGCGGGAATGGCGCCAGGAATGCCGGGGATTGACGACGGAACAGGCGCCGCCATCCTGGCAAACCACGCTGGCGCAGCGGGGATTCGTCGGCGCGGTAAATCACTTCATTGATTCAGTCGTACAACGGAAATCCGCAGAAACGTCAGGTTATCAGGCATTACGCGCTCAGCGCATGATAGAGGAACTATTGAGAATGCGCTGAAAAATCCAACGGTCGTCGCAATCCCCGGTAGCTATTGGGCGCGCAATGCGTAGACTAGTCGCACCGCGAAATCAGGATGACCTCCGAATGGTCAATCAGAATCCCCGAACCTATCAGAATATAATCGGATGAATTTACTTAAATCACTGGCAGCCGTCAGTTCAATGACTATGCTTTCACGCCTTTTAGGTTTTGTGCGTGACGCAATCGTAGCGCGGGTATTTGGCGCGGGAATGGCGACAGATGCGTTTTTTGTCGCGTTTAAGCTTCCCAATCTACTGCGCCGTATTTTTGCCGAGGGCGCATTTTCTCAGGCCTTCGTGCCTATCCTGGCTGAATATAAAAGTCAGCAGGGCGATGAAGCGACCCGCACCTTTCTTGCTTATGTTTCCGGCATGCTGACGTTGATTTTGGCGTTGGTGACGGTTGCGGGGATGGTGGCCGCGCCGTGGGTTATTATGGTGACCGCGCCCGGTTTTGCGGCGACTGCCGAACGGTTTGAACTGACCTCGGCGCTGCTAAGGGTGACGTTCCCTTATATTTTGCTGATTTCTCTGACGTCAATGGTCGGTTCGGTTCTGAATACCTGGAACCGGTTCTCCGTTCCGGCTTTTGCTCCGACGCTGTTGAATGTCAGCATGATTGGTTTTGCGCTGTTCGCCACGCCTTACTTTCATCCGCCGGTGATGGCTCTGGCCTGGGCCGTCTTGGTCGGCGGTCTGCTCCAGCTTGGTTATCAGCTACCTCACCTGAAAAAGATTGGTATGCTGGTTCTGCCGCGCATTAAATGGCGCGAACCCGGCGTCTGGCGGGTGATGAAGTTGATGGCGCCAGCCGTGTTGGGCGTTTCAGTTAGTCAAATCTCGCTTATCATTAATACCATTTTCGCTTCATTTCTTAGCGAAGGGGCGGTGTCGTGGATGTATTACGCCGATCGGCTGATGGAATTTCCGTCAGGCGTGCTGGGCGTGGCGCTGGGAACCATCCTTTTACCTTCGCTGGCGAAAAGCTTTGCCAGCGGCGATCATGGGGAGTATTCCCGCCTGATGGATTGGGGGTTACGCCTGTGTTTTATCCTGGCCTTGCCCAGCGCCGTGGCACTGGGGATCCTGGCGCAGCCGTTAACGGTTTCACTGTTCCAATACGGAAAATTCAGCGCCTTTGACGCGGCGATGACGCAACGTGCGCTTATCGCCTATTCGGTGGGACTGATGGGGCTTATCGTGGTGAAGGTGCTGGTACCCGGCTTCTATTCGCGGCAGGATATTAAAACACCGGTAAAAATCGCGTTGGTAACGCTGGTGCTTACGCAGGTGATGAACCTGATCTTTATTGGACCGTTGCAGCATGCCGGATTGGCTTTGTCGATTGGTCTGGCGTCCTGTCTGAATGCCGCATTACTGTTCTGGCAACTGCGTAAACAGGATATTTTTCATCCTCAGCCGGGCTGGCTCGGCTTCCTGGTGAAGCTTACCGTCGCCGTTGTTGTGATGTCGCTGGTATTGCTCGCTATGCTCTGGTGGATGCCGGCCTGGGATGTCGGCGATATGGCGGTCAGGATTGCGCGCTTGCTGGCGGTTGTGGTGGTTGGAGCCGGCTCTTACTTTGCCACGCTGGCCTTGCTGGGCTTCCGTCCTCGCGACTTTGCGCGCAGGAGCATCTGAGGCTGACGGATCATAACGAAAACGCCATTAGCGCATAGCCCTAATGGCGTTTTCGTTGGTTGGCATCGTTTGATTTCTATTTGCGGCGACGAAAATGGCCGATCGCGCCATTTTCGTCGCGCATCAGACGTTACATCTTCTCTACGGTCGCTATACCCAAGGTATCTAAACCCAGCTTCAGTGTTTTTGACGTCAGCAGCGCCAGTTTCAGGCGGCTTTGGCGAACTTCATCGCTTTGCGCATTCAAAATCGGACAGTGCTCGTAGAAGCCCGAGAACAGACCGGCTAAATCATACAGATAAGCGCACATCACGTGAGGCGTGCCGTCGCGTGCAACGGTGGTGATGATTTCTTCAAATTGCAGCAGGCGGGTGGCGAGGGCGAACTCACGGTCGTCATGCAGAATAACCGGCTGCGTCAAACTGCTTTCCTGAATATCCGCGCGTTTGAAGATCGACGCCACGCGAGTATAGGCATATTGCATGTAGGGCGCGGTATTGCCTTCGAACGACAACATGTTATCCCAGTCAAAGATGTAATCCGTAGTGCGACTTTTCGATAAGTCGGCGTATTTTACGGCGCCGATGGACACCACTTTCGCCAACTCATGCAGTTCTTCGCTGTCCATTTGCGGATTTTTTTCAGCGATAAGCTTACTGGCGCGGTCATAAGCCTCATCCAGTAAATCGGAAAGCTTAATCGTACCGCCTGAGCGGGTTTTAAACGGTTTGCCGTCTTTGCCAAGCATCATGCCGAACATATGGTGTTCCAGACTGACGGAGTCCGGTACGTATCCGGCTTTACGCACGATGGCCCAGGCCTGCATCAAATGTTGATGCTGACGTGAGTCGATGTAGTAAAGCACCCGATCGGCGTTCAATTCTTCGTAACGATATTTTGCGCAGGCAATATCGGTGGTGGTATAGAGGTAGCCGCCATCTTTTTTCTGGATGATGACGCCCATTGGTTCGCCTTCCTTGTTTTTAAATTCATCAAGGAATACCACCGTGGCGCCTTCGCTTTCCACCGCCAGCCCTTTGGCTTTCAGGTCGGCGACTATGCCCGGCAACATGCTGTTATAGAGACTTTCGCCCATCACATCATCTTTAGTCAGCGTGACGTTAAGACGGTCATAGGTAATCTGATTTTGCGTCATCGTAATGTCGACGAGCTTGCGCCACATCTGACGACAATATTCATCACCGCCCTGCAGCTTCACCACATAGCCGCGCGCCTTTACCGCGAATTCGGCATCTTCGTCATAATGTTTTTTCGCTTCGCGGTAAAATGCTTCGAAATCGGACAGCACCATCTCGTCGGCATGGTCGCTTTGTACTTTTTCGAGGTAGGCGATCAGCATACCGAACTGCGTTCCCCAGTCGCCGACGTGGTTGGCGCGAATGACATGATGACCAAGAAATTCCTGCGTACGAACGGCGGCGTCGCCAATGATGGTGGAGCGCAGGTGGCCGACGTGCATTTCTTTCGCCACGTTGGGAGCGGAGTAGTCGACAACAATGGTCTGGGGTTTAACCGGCGTCACGCCCAGTTTAGGGGCGCGCAATGCATTCTCTACCTGGTTGGCAACCCACTGTTTATCAAGAAAAATATTAATAAATCCGGGGCCGGCGATTTCCGTTTTTGCAGCGATGCCGTCCAATCCCAATAATTCAACGACTTTTTCTGCCAGTTGACGAGGCGGCATGCCGAGCTTTTTGGCAACGGCCATCACGCCGTTGGCCTGATAATCACCAAACTGTACTTTTGCCGACTGACGCACCTGAGCTTCGCTCCCGACTGGAGCACCCGCAGCGGCCAATGCCTGGCTAACTTTTTCGGAGAGAAGAGCCTGTATATTCACCGGTTTACCTTAAATAAAAAATCAAGCCCTGCTTATACCATATTTGCCTTGGCGAGTCAGCAGATGGGGAGGGCGTTGCGGGGGGAGTGGGGGCGTGGGCATGCCCACATTACTCGTAGGGGTAACGGAAAATAGGATATGAATAATGCTGATGCTTCTTACTGTAAAATCACGAAAATATCGGATAATTTTTTTAGCGTTTTCTTGCTCTGGGATGAGCACCGATTTTCTGTTCATTTCTGATTCTAAAATGACGGAAAATAGCATAGGCCGCAATGACAATCAGCAGAACTGAAATGATTAATAGCATCATGGTCATAACTCGAGATTATTATTTGATGATCCAAATTATCCTGTTTTTTTTCTTGATTCAATCAGAAAAGTTTTATTTAAGATAACTCTCAGTAAAAAAAGGACAAAGATCCTGCAGTGAACCGCTATATCCGTCAGGCTGTTTAAATCATTTTTTTTGCGTGTTGACATGATTGGTTTTTTTACTTGTCTAAGGCGCCTGTTCTAGTGGGTTTATTAAGTTTTTTACCTGATAGTGAGTAATTGCTTTGGCTATTTGTTTATTAATCAATATTTTTTCATTCATCTGTTGTAATAATCTTATCTGTTTTTTGTTCTTAAAGCACAAATAATCAAAAATGGAGAGATGTCGCTTTATTAACAAAAATTATGGATACAAATATTATCACCATGTAAATTATTCTTTAATCAGTTAAGTAACCAGTAAGAGGTTTATATCCAATATGTTACCTGAAGATCTGGCGCGCGACCTGCGGCGTTTCGAACAAGAGCTAAATAAGTTTGCGGCAATACTTCATCTGGATTTGACGCAGTTCAGCGCCGACCATATTTCATTGCGCTGTCACCAGGATGTGACGGCTCAACGCTGGAAATCTCAAATGCTGCGCATCGGGCGTCTGTTTTCTGAAAAAGTGATAAATGACCGGATTATCTGTTTGTTTATATTAGACTCGAAAATCCACGTCGGTCCCTGGCAGATTGATTGTATTGAGTTGCCCTGGCCAGGAAAGAAACATTATCCTCACGAAGGCTGGGAACATGTTGAATTAGTCTTGCCTGGCGATCCTGATACGCTGCATCAGCGCGCATTGGCCTGTTTATCTGATGACGCATTATGTTCGCCGGGAGTAAAGCTTAACTTCAGTTCCCCTCAGGGAGAGAAAGAGCGACTTTCTAATCCGACGTTGGCTGCCTCTAACGGCAAGATAACCATAAAGTTTCATTCATATGATATTCGCGATATTGCCAAAAGTTAACGCGATAGCAAATAAAATCGCTGCTAATTGATGACTTTAGATAATGAACGCTAATCAGTTCGCTGCGCCGCCGCAAGGCGGCGCGTATTAATGAATTTGTGTTTGCTGTCATATTTATTTCAGTTATTCGTCACGCCCATTGTGACCATCATCTCCTTACGATGTCTGCATGAATGCCATAGTTAGTTATTCTCGTAATCAAGGATGAACTCACGACATTTGTCTATTCAAGCAGAGGGAGTCCAGAGGTATGCAATTGTTTTAAACGGAGGTGGCGATGGCAAAACTTGAGGTGTGTTGCTACAGCATTGAATGTGCGATGACCGCCGAACGGGCAGGGGCCGACCGGGTTGAATTGTGTTCCGGCCTGCGGGATGGCGGGTTGACGCCATCCTATGGCATATTGCGGGCCGCGCGTGAAAAAATCAGGATTCCGGTGCATCCAATCGTGCGGCCGCGCGGCGGTGACTTCTGCTACAGCGAAACAGAGTTCGCGGCAATTAAATATGATATTGAACACCTACGGGATATGGGGTTTCCCGGCGTTGTCGTGGGTATGCTCGACGCTGAGGGGCATATTGATTTACCGAGGATAAAAGCGGTCATGGCGCTGTCTCACAATATGGAGGTTACCTTTCATCGCGCATTCGATATGTGTCTGAATCCGTATGTCGCGCTGCAACAACTGACCGATTTGGGTATTTCCCGCATTCTGACTTCCGGGCAGCAGCAGACGGCAGAAAACGGATTGGTACTGCTGCGTGAACTAACTCATGCCAGTCGTGGTCCAATTATTATGGCCGGATCCGGAGTGCGTTTAACCAATCTCCATAAATTTCAGCAAAGCGGTATTCAGGAGCTACATAGCTCCGCAGGACAGTGGGCGCCGTCGGTGATGCGCTATTGCAAAATTGGTGTTTCCATGGGGTTTGACTGCGATGTGGACGAATTCAGCCACTATCGCGTCGATGGCGATGTGGTCGCAGCGATGAAGCGCGCGTTGGGCTCCGATCGCGACCTGTCGCCGGCTTCATCGCTATTTTCAGGTTAAGGAAGAGTCCGCCTGTCAGAGCACTTTGCCGCGCAGCATGCCGTTAGGTCTGCTTGCGAGTACCAAGCCCCGGCGTGTTGCCGGGGTTTCTTTTCTTTTATCCAGCGGTTGGCGTTGGCAAGCGGCATGACGTACTGCATAAAGATGCGTCGTCACTGATGCTGATGCAAACTGCCGCTACCATGATTTTTTATCATTGAAGTAACGCCCGTACCGCTGATGTCGGCGGAAGCGGCGCCGGATGATAACAGCATCAACGGCAGGCCTTGTGGTGGATAAGCCGCGGCAGAAACGCAATCCGCTTAGCTAAGGTGCGTGATGACGACAAAAAATAGCAAGGTCGACATGATGATGATCATCATCGTAACGGCTTTTCGCAGAGGCGGTATTTTCCCGATTCTGGTTGATGTCATTGCGCTATCAATCCGTGATAACGCAGGGAGCATCATCAGGATATACAAAAATACCAACAGGGAAACGAACGGCGGATAATTCATACGTGTATTCTCCCTCATCTGGCGGCGCTCGGTGACGTGTATCTCGGTCGTCAATGACACGAACGCGGGTTGTTGACGAATTATATTAATGGTAATAAGAATTATTATCAAACAAATTTAACGCAATGTTCTCAATCCTGCGTGCAGGAAGGAGGCGAATGTGCAAAGTCTTCCCATTGAAAAAGCGTTCACGTTGATAGAGCCGGGGCCGGTTGTCCTGGTGACGACCAATGATGGGCACAAAAACAACGTGATGACCATCAGTTGGACGATGGTGCTGGGATTCTCGGCTTCATTCGCCATTACCACCGGGCCGTGGAACTATTCATACGCCGCACTTCAAGCAGCCAGAGAATGCGTTATCGCCATTCCCACTGTCGACATGATCGATACGATTGTCGGTATTGGTCTGTGCACGGGAAAAAATACGGATAAGTTTCGCCAGTTCGGCCTTACGCCTGAAAGGGGACGGCATGTGCGTGCACCACTTATCAAGGAAAGCCTGGCTAACATTGAATGTCGGGTTGTCGATATTATCGAACAACACAGCATTATTGTGCTGGACGGCATCGCCGCCTATTACGACGATGCGCGCGTGGAAAAAAGAACCATTCATGCCGTGGGCGACGGCACCTTTATCGCGGATGGGCGCCGTATTGACCGAAAAGAGATAATGCGCCCCAAGCTGCCGCGAGGGGTATAGCGTCATCTCTGTTTGGTTATTCCCCGTCGTCCATCAGGGTTTTCGAGCCACTAAAACGGCGCGTACCGGCGCGGGATAACCTTCGATGGTTTTATTTTGATCGTCGGGATCAAGGAAATCGGCCAATGATTCGCTGATCATCCAATCAGTTCTGCGCTGCTCTTCAACGCTGGTGGCGCAAATATCCACGATTTTAACATCGGTAAATCCGCATTTAATCAGCCACTGCGTCAACGCGTCGGGCGAGGGGATAAAGTAGACATTACGCATTTGCGCATAACGTTCTCCCGGCACCAGCACCTGATTTTCATCCCCTGCGATGACCAGCGTTTCCAACACCAGCTCGCCGCCGGACGCCAGCTGATTTTTCAATTGCCATAGATGGTCAAGCGGCGAACGTCGGTGATACAGCACGCCCATGGAAAATACGGTATCGAACGCGGCCAACGCCGGCAATTGTTCAATGCCGAGCGGCAGAACGTGAGCGCGCTGATCGTCGCCTAACAGTTTGCGAACCGCCTCGAACTGGCATAAGAAAAGCTGCATGGGATCAATCCCAACGGCCAGCTTGGCGCCTTCGCCTAGCATGCGCCACAGGTGATAACCGCTGCCGCAGCCGACATCGAGAATCAGGCGGTCTTGCAACGGGCTGATATGCGGAAGCACGCGTTGCCATTTCCAGTCGGAACGCCATTCGGTATCAATGTTGACCCCGTAAAGCGAAAACGGACCTTTGCGCCAGGGCATCAGATTGCGCAGCAGCATTTCTATCCCTTCCCGCTGACCTGCGGAAATCTCGGGCGTCATGCCGGCGGTTACGCTGTCGGTGAGATTCAGATGGGTCGGCTTTAGGGCCGGAAGGTGTTCCAGCGTGTTGAACCACAGTTTGAATTTACCGTGCAGGGACGCCTGTTGCCAACTGCTCAACTGAGAGGGCAGCGTATTAAGCCAGTGACTGAGCGGACCTTTGGCGATTTGCTGATAAAAGTTGCCGAAATCAATCACCGCTGTTCCCCTGTTTTGATCGCTAATAATGAACCAAAATTAAAGCACTGGAACCACAGTTCGCGGTGCTCAAAACCTGCCAGCGTCAACCGCTTTTTGTGCGTGTCGACGGAATCCGTCAGCATAACGTTTTCCAGCATGCTGCGTTTCTGGCTTATTTCTAATTCGCTGTAGCCGTTTGCGCGCTTGAAGTCGTGGTGCATATTGAATAGCAGTTCACCCACTTCGGCATCGGCAAAACTGAGTTTTTCCGACAGAACCAGCGCGCCGCCCGGCTTTAATCCCTGATAGATGCGGTTGATCAACAGTTGACGATTTTCCGGTTCCAGGAACTGAAGCGTAAAGTTCAGCACCACCATCGACGCGTTTTCGATGTCGACATTCTGGATATCGGCTTCCAGAATATCGACCGGCGTATCGGAGCGAAACGCGTCAATATGATTCCGACAGCGCTTGACCATCGCCGGCGAGTTGTCCACCGCGATAATTTTACAGCCAGGTACGCGAATATTGCGACGCATCGACAGCGTGGCGGCACCTAACGAGCAACCCAGATCGTAGATCTGGCTATCAGGCTGCACAAAGCGTTCCGCCAGCATGCCAATCATCGAAATAATGTTGGAATAACCGGGAACCGAGCGCTGAATCATATCGGGAAAGACTTCAGCAACGCGTTCGTCGAATGTCCAATCGCCCAGATTGGCGATAGGGGCAGAAAAAAGCATGTCGCGGTTTGGCATGGCAAAAAATAATGGCTGAGATAAATAATGAGGGGAAGCATTCTATCAGAATGGAGCAAGAAAGCATGTATACCCGTTATCTTTCAGATAGCAAAGGGTGCGCGCGTCAGTCGAAGGGGGAACGGCAGTACGAACTGGATTCATTGTTTTGCTCGTACCGCTTGATGCAATGATCGTTTAAGGCAGAACGGTCGGTTAAGCCGAGATGCTCGATTAATACAGTGTAAATACCACTTCCCATGGCAGGTAATAAAGGTTAATCAAAGACATCAGAAGCAGCGAAGCATAGGTCGCCGCCATGCCTGAACGTCTCCAGCGGAATTCACGTTGGCGCAGGCCATAGTAATGAAACAAGCGCCCGACGATCAGTAAAATACCGCATAGGTGGATCATCCCGACCATGGCGCCGTTCATTTCCATCAAGACCAGTAGAATCGCGCCGATAGGAATGTATTCCACCGCATTGCCGTGTACCCGAATGGCCGTTTGCAGTTCATAGAAGCCGCCATCCCCATAAGCCACGCGATACTGCATTCTGAGTTTAACAACGTCGATAGATAATTTAATCAGCAACAACGCGCCGAGCACTACGTAGAGTGCGCTTACCATTTTTAACTCCATGATCTAACCGAAAACGGCTGGCAGAATAATAGCTTTCCGTATCCAAGCTGTCGCCTGTAAAGCGCAATTTTTTTATTGGAAATAAACGTGACCACGGCTTCTTTTATAAATAAAAAGACTAATGAATTAGCGTTATCGGCGATCGTCTGTGATTTATCGTGGCGGTTAAAACGTCGGCAGCTAAAACAAGCATGCCTGTTGCGGCCAGTCCGGCTGCGGGGGCAAGGACGGCGTGACGCCCGCAAGCAGCGGCCACAGCTGTTGCGCCAATGCGGGCGCATCGCCGATATCTGGCGTATGGATAAACAGGAACGGTTGCGCATTCGCCCACTGCGGCAGCTTGGTTAGCCAGGGTTGCAGCCAATGCCGATTTTCCTCCAGGTTTTCGCTGCCGATAAACCGGATGATCGGTTGCGTCGCGGTTAATACGGCATGAACCGGCACGCGAGGTTTTTTGCGCTGCGCTTCGCGCATTGCCGGACTGTCCGGCGCGGCATGATGCACGGGGCGACTGTCCATAATGGTGCGATTGACGGCGCGTAGCTGTAATCCCTGATTCAAAGCCCTTTCGTCATCACCCTTGGCGAAAAACTGAGGGTGGCGAACTTCCACTCCGTAGCTAAATTCCCGGGGCAGCGCATCAAGAAATCGCCACAGCGCCGGAAGCTGAGCCGGTCCGAAAGCGGCCGGCAACTGCAGCCAGAGTTGCCCAATCCTCGCCGCTAGCGGTTCCAGACGCTGAAAAAAGCTGATTACCTCTTGTTCGCAGTGAACTAAGGCCGCCTGATGGCTGACGGTCGACGGAAATTTAAAACAAAAGCGAAAGTCGTCCGTCGTCATGTCCCGCCAGCGCATCACCGACTCGTGGTTGGGGAGGGCGTAAAATGTGGTATTCCCCTCCACGCAGTTGAAGTAGCGGGAGTAGTCGGCCAGATCCTGCAATCCTAAACGGCTCCAGGCTGGATGTTGCCATTGAGGTAATCCGATATACATTATTTTGTTCCGATAACCATTTATCCTTTACTATACCCGTCATCTTTCAAGTGGCGGCGCGGTTAACGCCTTCCGGTGCCTTGAAATCCATTGGTTATAGCGATCATTTCATTAACAAATAACGGAAATTATCAAAAAGAGTGTGCGGACAACCCGCAGAGCGTTACCTTCATACTTATCGTCCGAGTGAATTTCCTTTATAATAGCCGCCTTTTTTCACCGGACAGTAATCCAGAAAAACCATGCCGTCCAGCAAAGATACCACGGCTTTTTCAACTGCTAGAGGCGGAGGAAAAGGAGGGTGAGTTGTGCGGCTGAGTAAAAGGACATAGTGATGCGTACTGAATATTGCGGACAGTTGAATTCGTCCCATGTGGGCCAGGAAGTGACATTGTGCGGTTGGGTTAACCGCCGCCGCGATCTGGGTGGTTTGATTTTTATCGACATGCGTGACCGCGAAGGTTTGGTCCAGGTCTTTTTTGATCCGGATCGTCAGGACGTACTGAAACAGGCGGCCGAGCTGCGCAACGAATTCTGTATCCAGCTTAAAGGCGTGGTACGCGCGCGCCCGGACAATCAAGTCAACAAGGATATGGCGACCGGTGAAGTTGAAATTCTTGCCACTGCGCTGACTATCATCAACCGCGCCGAGCCGCTGCCGCTGGATTCAAACCAGACCAACACGGAAGAAGCGCGTCTAAAGTACCGTTATCTGGATCTGCGCCGTCCCGAGATGGCTCAGCGTCTGAAAACTCGCGCCCGCATTACCAGCTTTGTGCGCCGTTTTATGGACGATCACGGCTTTCTGGATATTGAAACCCCGATGCTGACCAAAGCCACGCCGGAAGGGGCGCGTGATTATCTGGTGCCAAGCCGGGTCCACAAAGGCAAATTTTACGCGTTGCCGCAGTCTCCGCAATTGTTCAAACAGCTGCTGATGATGTCCGGTTTTGATCGCTATTATCAAATCGTCAAATGCTTCCGTGATGAAGATTTGCGCGCCGATCGCCAACCTGAGTTTACTCAGATCGATGTTGAAACCTCATTTATGACCGCGCTTCAGGTGCGTGACGCAATGGAAAAGATGGTGCGCAACCTGTGGCTGGAAATCAAAGGCGTCGAGCTGGGAGATTTCCCGATTATGACCTTCGCCGAAGCGATGCGCCGCTTTGGTTCGGATAAGCCGGATCTGCGTAACCCGCTGGAACTGGTCGACGTGGATGATCTGGTCAAAGATATTGAATTTAAAGTATTCTCCGGTCCGGCAAACGACGCCAAAGGCCGTGTCGCGGTGATCCGCGTGCCGGGCGGGGCGAAGCTCAGCCGTAAGCAGATTGATGAATACGGCAAATTTATCGAAATTTATGGCGCGAAAGGATTGGCTTATATCAAGGTCAATGAACGGGCCAAGGGGCTTGAGGGCGTTCAAAGCCCGGTGGCGAAGTTCCTCAACGAAACGGTATTGTCCGCGCTGTTGGAACGTACCGACGCCGCCGATGGCGATATTCTGTTCTTTGGCGCAGATAAAGCCAACGTGGTCACGGATGCGCTGGGCGCGCTGCGTCTGAAATTGGGGCGCGATCTGAGTTTGACCGTTCTGGATAGCTGGCGGCCGCTGTGGGTTATCGACTTCCCGATGTTTGAAGACGACGGCGAAGATGGCCTGACCGCCATGCACCACCCGTTTACCGCGCCGCGTGACATGACGCCTGAGGAATTGGCGGCCAACCCGGTTTCGGCGATTGCCAATGCCTATGACATGGTGCTGAACGGTTATGAGGTGGGCGGCGGCTCGGTGCGTATTCATAACGGCGACATGCAGCAAACGGTGTTCGGTATTCTGGGCATCAATGAACATGAGCAGCGTGAAAAATTCGGCTTCCTGCTGGATGCGCTGAAATTTGGCACGCCGCCGCATGCCGGTCTGGCTTTCGGACTGGATCGTCTGGTGATGTTGCTGACCGGTACCGAGAATATTCGTGATGTGATCGCCTTCCCGAAAACGACGGCCGCGGCCTGCCTGATGACGGAAGCGCCGAGTTTTGCCAATGCCAATGCGCTGGATGAACTTTCCATCGCCGTGGTGGGAAAAGGCAAAGCCGCACAGGACAGTAAACTCGAGAACCAATGATATGGCATATAAGCGGCCCGTATCGGTTCTGGTGGTGATTTATGCCCGCGATACCGGGCGGGTGCTGATGCTGCAACGGCGTGACGACCCTGACTTCTGGCAATCCGTGACCGGTAGCCTTGAAGACGGAGAAAGCACGGCGTGCGCCGCACAGCGCGAAGTTAAAGAAGAAGTTAATATTGATATATCCGCAGAAGGATTATCACTCTTTGACTGTCAGCGCTGTATTGAGTTTGAGCTATTTGCTCATTTGAGACGTCGCTATGCGCCGGGGGTGACACGGAACAGGGAACACTGGTTCTGTCTGGCGTTGCCCGGGGAACGCGAGGTGGAGATTAGCGAACACCTCGCATACCGGTGGTTGGACGCGCCGAGTGCGGCGCAGCTTACCAAGTCGTGGAGTAACCGGCAGGCGATTGACGAATTTGTTATTTATCCGGCCTGAACAGGCTTTTTTCGGAGATTTTTATGGCAGGTCATAGTAAGTGGGCCAACACAAAGCATCGTAAAGCAGCGCAGGACGCGAAGCGCGGTAAAATTTTCACCAAAATTATCCGCGAATTGGTTACCGCCGCCAGACTGGGCGGCGGCGATCCGGGGGCAAACCCGCGCCTGCGTGCCGCCATCGATAAAGCACTGTCCAACAACATGACGCGCGATACGCTGAACCGCGCCATCGCCCGCGGCGTCGGCGGTGATGACGATAACAACATGGAAACCATCATCTATGAAGGCTATGGTCCCGGCGGCACGGCGGTGATGGTTGAATGCCTGAGCGACAACCGTAATCGTACTGTTTCCGAGGTTCGCCATGCATTCACCAAAAGCGGTGGTAATTTGGGGACGGATGGTTCGGTCGCCTACCTGTTCAGCAAAAAGGGCGTGATCTCTTATGCGCCGGGCCTGGATGAAGATACGGTGATGGATGCCGCGCTGGAAGCCGGCGCGGACGATGTCGTCGCCTATGACGACGGCGCGATTGATGTCTTTACGCCCTGGGAAACCTTTGGCGAGGTCAAGGACGCGCTGGATGCGGCCGGTCTGGTCGCGGAAGCGGCCGAGGTTTCCATGGTACCCTCAACCAAAGCGGACATGGATGCGGAGACCGCACCGAAGCTGATGCGGTTGATCGATATGCTGGAAGACTGCGATGACGTTCAGGAGGTTTACCACAATGGTGAAATCTCCGATGAGGTGGCCGAATTACTGTAATCAAGGCGACATGGTGATGGAAAGGTTGCCCTTTTTCGTCCGGCGAACCGGCGGAGCATGGTGATGGCAATTATACTCGGCATCGACCCCGGTTCGCGCGTGACGGGCTATGGCATTGTTCGCCAGCAGGGGCGCCATATCGCCTACCTCGGCAGCGGTTGCATCCGCACGGTGGTGGATGATTTACCGACGCGCCTCAAGCTGATTTATGCCGGCGTGAGTGAAATCATCACCCAGTTTCATCCGGATTGTTTCGCCATTGAGCAGGTCTTTATGGCCAAGAACCCTGACTCGGCGCTCAAGCTGGGGCAGGCGCGCGGCGCGGCGATTGTCGCGGCGGTGAATCAGGATTTGCCGGTGTTCGAGTATGCGGCGCGTCAGGTAAAGCAGACGGTGGTGGGCACCGGGGCCGCGGATAAGAAGCAGGTACAGCATATGGTGCGCTCTCTGCTCAAGTTATCCGCCAGCCCGCAGGCGGATGCGGCGGATGCGCTGGCGATCGCCATTACCCATTGCCATTTCAGCCAGAGCTTTATCCGGACGGGCGTGGAGAAACGACATCCGGCGCAGGGGCGGTTACGCTGAAACTGGAGGCTGGATATTCATCCAGCCTTTTTTATGTTATAAGCTATACCCAATAGGTTTCCAGTTGCGGGACAACATGTCGCCGTTGTGCACGAGGCTCCTGCAGCTTGAAAGACGAAGGGTTGATACAACATTGTTTTTTGATAAATGTAAAAGGAAGAGAACGTGATAGGTCGTCTCAGAGGCATTATCCTGGAAAAACAACCGCCGCAGGTGCTGATCGAAGCCAACGGCGTTGGCTATGAAGTCCACATGCCGATGACTTGCTTTTACGAACTTCCTGAACTGTCTCAGGAAGCCATTATTTTCACCCACTTTGTGGTGCGGGAGGACGCGCAACTACTGTTTGGCTTCAATGATAAGCAGGAAAGGGCGTTATTCCGGGAATTGATTAAAGTAAATGGCGTTGGGCCAAAATTGGCTCTGGCTATTCTTTCCGGCATGTCGGCTTCACAGTTTGTCAGCGCGGTGGAACGGGAAGAGATCGGCGCGTTGATTAAGCTACCCGGCGTGGGTAAAAAAACGGCAGAGCGGCTGGTGGTGGAAATGAAGGATCGCTTCAAGGGATTAAGCGGCGATCTGTTTAATTCAGCAAGCGATGTTCCGTTAACGCCGTCGTCATCCGCCGATAGCGATATTGGCGATCCGGAGGCTGAGGCCGCTTCTGCATTGATTGCCCTGGGCTATAAGCCGCAAGAGGCCAGCCGGCTGATAGCCAAGGTCGTTCGCCCTGATTCAGACTGCGAAACCCTGATCAGAGACGCGCTGCGCGCTGCGCTGTGAGGTATTCATGATTGAAGCAGATCGTTTAATTTCCGCCGAGGCGATCCCCGAAGAGGAATTTATTGACCGCGCCATACGCCCGAAGCTTTTAGCCGAATATGTCGGTCAGCCTCAGGTGCGTGAGCAGATGGAAATTTTTATTGAGGCGGCGCGTAAACGTGGCGATGCTCTGGATCATCTGTTGATTTTCGGCCCGCCGGGGTTGGGGAAAACTACGCTGGCCAATATCGTCGCGAATGAAATGGGCGTGAATTTGCGCACCACGTCCGGCCCGATACTGGAAAAAGCCGGCGATCTGGCGGCGCTGCTAACCAACCTGGAACCGCACGATGTTCTATTCATCGATGAAATCCATCGTATGTCGCCGGTGGTTGAAGAAGTGTTGTATCCGGCAATGGAAGATTATCAGTTGGATATCATGATTGGCGAGGGGCCGGCCGCCCGTTCGATTAAGCTGGATTTGCCGCCATTTACGCTGATCGGCGCGACCACCCGCGCAGGCTCGCTGACGTCGCCGCTGCGCGATCGCTTCGGCATTGTTCAACGGCTTGAGTTTTATAAAGTCGAGGATCTGCAACATATCGTCAGCCGCAGCGCGCAGTGCCTGGGATTGGATCTTACGCACGACGGCGCGCTGGAAGTCGCCAGACGCTCGCGCGGTACGCCGCGTATCGCAAACCGCCTGCTGCGGCGCGTGCGGGACTTCTCCGAGGTCAAGTCCGAAGGGGCCATTACCGCCGAAGTGGCCATGCTGGCGTTGGACATGCTGGCTGTCGACACCGAGGGTTTTGATTACATGGATCGGAAACTGCTGCTGGCGATTATCGATAAGTTCACCGGTGGCCCGGTCGGGCTGGATAATCTGGCGGCGGCAATTGGCGAAGAGCGGGAAACGATTGAAGATGTGATTGAACCCTTTCTGATTCAGCAAGGGTTCATTCAGCGAACTCCGCGGGGAAGAATGGCGACGCAGCACGCGTACCGTCATTTCGGTCTTACACGCGCAGAGTAATCTTCGGCGCCACGCGGCCGGCGCGTTGCTTTCGTCGTCGCGAACCCATCCCGGCTATTTCCGATATTGATATCCTTTCTTCTGGCCATCCCGCCGACGCGGGGATGGCCAGAATGCGTCGAGCTGCGCTATGCCGGCTGCTTCTTGACCAGACTGGCGATAAACAACAGAGAAGCGCAGAGTACCACTGAGGGGCCGGCCGGTGTGTTATAACCGGCGGAAAAGGCCAGGCCGCCGGTTATGGCAATCATGCCGATGCCTATCGCGAAGCCGGCCATTTGTTCGGGCGTGCGGGCAAAACGACGGGCGCTGGCGGCCGGGATAATCAATAAAGACGTGATGATTAGCGCGCCGACGAACTTCATGGCGATGCCAATCGTCAACGCAGTGATCAACATCAAAATCAGCTTGGCGCGTCCGAGATTAACGCCATCAACATGCGCCAGTTCAGGGCTGATGGTCATGGATAATAGCGCCCGCCACTGCCAGCTCATCACCGCTATCACCACGGCTACGCCGCCGCCGATGATCAATAGATCGTCAGTGGTGACGGAAAGTAAGTCGCCGAATAGATACGCCATCAGATCCACCCGAACGTTATTCATCAGACTCACCACCACTAGTCCGAGCGACAGGGCGCTATGCGCCATGATTCCCAGCAGGGTGTCAATCGACAAATAGGGGCGTCGTTCCAGCCACACCAGGCCAAGCGCCAGCGCCAGCGTAACCACAATGACGGCATAGAACAAATTGATATCCAGCAGCAAACCAAAAGCGACGCCCAGCAACGACGCATGAGCCAGCGTATCGCCAAAGTAGGACATGCGGCGCCAGACGACAAATGAACCCAGCGGTCCCGCCGCAATGGCTAAAAAGATCCCCGCCAGCCAACCGGGAAACAGAAGTTCAATCATGCGTCGTTTCCTCCTTGCCGTTTCAAAATGACGCGTCCGTTCAAATCGTGACGATGATTATGATGATGCCGATAAACCGCTAGCTGTTCAGCGCCGCGATGACCGAACATCGCCAAAAATTCAGGATGCAGGGAGACGACTTCCGGCGTTCCCGAACAGCAGACGTGCTGGTTAAGACACAGGACTTCATCGGTTTTCGCCATCACCAGATGAAGATCGTGGGAAACCATCAATACGCCGCAATTAAATTCCTGACGCAGCTGGTTAATAAGGTCATAGAGCGCTAGTTGGCCGTTGACGTCCACGCCCTGCGTCGGTTCATCCAAAACCAGCAGCTGTGGGTGATTCAACAACGCCCGCGCCAGCAGCACTCGCTGATTCTCGCCACCGGACAGTTTTTGCATCGGTTGTTCCAGCAGGTGCGCGGCCTGAACGCGTTTAAGCGCCGGTAGAATATCCTGTTGCTTGACGCCGGGGCGCAGACGCATAAAACGGCTTACCGTCAGCGGCAACGTCGCATCCAGATGCAGTTTTTGCGGCACGTAGCCAATCCGTAACCCCGGCGTTTTTTGCAGCATGCCGGAAGTGGGCGAGAGCAGCCCCAGCACAACGCGGACCAGCGTTGACTTGCCGGCGCCGTTAGGCCCCAGCAGCGTAAGAATGCGGCCAGCCTGCAGCGACAGCGAGATATCCGACAGCACTTTGCGGCTGCCGAATGATACTGAAATATTATTGAGTGATACCAATGTGGACATAGAATTCGATTTGCAGAGATTCTGTAATGTTATAATATAACAAACTACACATTAAAAACGATGAGATAACATGCGATGCAAAAGCATATTCAGCAAAAAAAATGGTTAAAAAGTGTGTTTGTCGCCAGCGCACTGGCGGCGGCCGGTGCGTCGATTAATACGGCTTCCGCTGACGTCGTTACATCTATCCGTCCGTTGGGTTTTATCGCTTCCGCGATAACGGAGGGGATTACGCCGACTGACGTTTTGCTGCCCAACGGGGCGTCGCCCCATGATTATGCCTTGCGTCCGTCTGATGTCCAGCGTTTACAGTCCGCTGAACTGGTCGTCTGGGTTGGTCCGGAAATGGAAGCCTTTTTAGGAAAGCCATTGTCGCAGATTGCATCGGCAAAAAAAATCACGTTATCGGAATTACCGTCAATAAAAGCGGAATTGATAAAAGAAATTAAACATCACCACGATCATGACGATAACGATCAGGGTGAGCATGGCCATGATGAACATCATCATGATGGGCAAGATGCGGATCAACACGACCATGCGGCCGTTCCGACGCCTGAAGAGGAGGGCGACGGGCACCATCACGGTGAATACAATATGCACATTTGGCTATCGCCAGAGATGTCAAAACAGGCTGCAATTGCCATTCATGCAAAATTATTGGAACTTATGCCTCAAAATAAGGACAAACTAGACGCGAATCTGCTTTATTTTACAGATAAAATCGCGCAGACAGACAAAAAAATTGCTAACATGCTAGCGCCTGTGCGGGGTAAGGGTTATTTCGTGTTTCATGACGCCTATGGCTACTTTGAGCAACGCTACGGTTTAAGTCCATTAGGCTATTTTACGATTAACCCGGCCATCCAACCTGGAGCACAGCGCTTAAATCAGATTCGAACACAGTTGGTTGAGCATAAAGCCGTGTGTGTTTTTGCTGAGCCACAATTCAGGCCAGCCGTTATCAATGCGGTCGCCAAGGGAACTGACGTGCGCTCCGGCGTGCTGGATCCGTTGGGAAGCGATATCGCACTGGGTAAAGACAGTTATGTGAACTTCTTGTCGCATCTGTCCGGCCAGTATTTGAGCTGCCTGGAGGAAAAATCATGAGGATACGAATAAGTGCAGCAGATAGTCCGAACTATCGCTCTGGCGTATAACAGCCTACCAAGACCCCACCGCGTGATGCTGGGGTCGCTTACCGTTGTTACATTGGCCGTTGCTGTTTGGCGGCCTTTTGTTTACCCCCCCATTAGCGACGCTCCGGTGATAGTGAAGGACGTCGCGCTGCAAGCCAACCAGTTGCGTACGCTTACGCCGGAGGCCAGCGAACCGATTGACCAACCTACGCCTGATGATGATATTCCTCAGGATGAGTTGGACGATAAGACCGATGACGACGGCGCCGTACATGAATATGTTATTTCAACCGGCGATACGTTAAGCAGTATTCTGACCCAGTACGGTATTGATATCGCGGATGTGACTCAGCTTGCCGAGGGAAATCCCGCGCTGCGTAATCTCAAAATCGGTCAGCAGATCTCCTGGGTACTCGGCGAAAATGGTGATTTACAAAGCCTGACCTGGCAAATGTCTCGTCGTGAAACCCGGGTTTATGAACGGGTCGGCGCTGATTTCAAAGAGCGAATCAATACGCTTAAAGGGGAGTGGCGCAACAGCGTATTAACCGGCCGGGTAAACGGCAGTTTCGTCAACAGCGCCAAAAACGCCGGCTTAACGCATGGTGAGATCGGCGCGGTGATTAAGGCGCTGCAATGGCAATTGGATTTTCGCAAGCTGCGTAAAGATGATACTTTTTCAGTGCTGATGTCCCGCGAGATGTTGGACGGGCGCAGCGAGCAGAGTGAATTGCTGGGCGTGCGCCTGAATACCGGCGGCAAGGATTATTTCGCTGTCCGTGCCGAAGATGGGAAATTCTACGATCGGGAAGGTTCCGGCTTGACGCGAGGATTCATGCGTTTCCCAACCATTAAGCAGTTTCGCATCTCTTCTAATTTTAATCCACGCCGTATTAATCCTGTCACCGGTCGCGTGGCGCCGCACAAAGGCGTCGATTTCGCCATGCCGGTCGGTTCGCCGGTATTGGCCGTCGGCGACGGGGAAGTGCTTATCGCTAAGCGCAGCGGGGCGGCGGGTAACTATGTGGCGGTTCGCCACGGTAGACAGTACACCACGCGTTATATGCACTTGAATCGGATATTGGTGAAGCCGGGTCAAAAGGTTAAACGTGGCGACCGCATTGGTTTGTCTGGCAATACCGGACGCTCCACCGGTCCGCATCTGCACTATGAGTTCTGGATAAACCAGCAGGCCGTCAATCCACTAACCGCACAGTTGCCGCGTTCTGAAGGTCTGAGCGGTAAAGAACGCCGGGATTATCTGGCGCAGGTGAAAGAAGTTGTGCCGCAGCTTCAGTTTGACTAGTTTCTTTCTGATGGTGAATGTTCAGCCGGCAGCCTGCTGCCGGCGTTTTCATCTCTATCCCCTTCATTCTTTCAAGTCGCAGGTATGTTAGTCTCACTATCGGCCTTTTCCAGACGTGTTTTTCCCGTGTCGTTGGTTCCCGAAGATGGATAGGGTTGGCCGCCATAAATTTATTGGGTGCCGGTTTTGATGTTTTTGCTTTTGGTTTATTTGAAGAGTTGATGATGGAAAAAGAGAAAAAAAACAGCGCTGAGTTTGTTCCTCAATTTAAACGAGCCTTTTATCACCCTCGCTACTGGGGCACCTGGTTGGGGATTGGGGCGATAGCCCTTGCCGCCTATATTCCTGCTCGTTTCAGAAATCCGGTGCTGGGCGGATTAGGCCGTCTGGTTGGCCGGTTTGCCAAAGGCGCCCGTCGTCGCGCCCGCATTAATCTGCTGTATTGCATGCCTGAACTTACTGAGGCTCAGCGTGAAACCATTATCGATAATATGTTCGCGACGGCGCCGCAGGCGATGGTCATGATGGTGGATGTCGGCATTCGGGATCCGAAAAAGGTTGAGAAACATGTGCGCTGGCATGGCGAAGAGATACTGAATAACTTAAAAGAGCAGGGGCGGAATGTGATTTTTCTGGTGCCGCATGGCTGGGCCGTCGACATTCCCGCCATGCTGATGACTTCTCGCGGGCAACGCATGGCAGCGATGTTCCACAACCAGAAAAATGAACTGGTGGATTTTTGGTGGAACACGCTGCGTCGCCGTTTCGGTGGGCGTATCCACGCGCGCAATGACGGCATCAAACCGTTCATCAGCTCAATACGACAGGGGTGCTGGGGTTATTATCTGCCCGATCAGGATCACGGTGCGGAACATAGTGAGTTCGTCGATTTCTTCGCTACCTATAAGGCGACACTGCCGGCCATTGGCCGCCTGATGAAAGTCTGTCGCGCCGATATCGTCCCGCTTTTCCCGGTGTATAACGCGAAGCAATGCCGTCTTGATGTTTTCATCCGGCCGCCAATGGATGATTTGGCCGATGCCGACGACAAGCACATCGCGCGCCGTATGAATGAGGAAGTGGAAATTCTGGTTAGGCCGAATCCGGAGCAGTACACCTGGATACTGAAACTGTTGAAAACCCGTAAGCCCGGCGAGGTTGAGCCTTATTGCCGCGATGACCTATACCGCAGCTGACTTTCAACGCCGTTTGCGGCGGCATATGCCCATAAAGAAAAAGCCGGACGCGTTGTTTCTCGTCCGGCTTTTTTACTGTGAATCAACCATCAACAGCGGTAATAACCCGCCATCGCGTCAGACGCCAGCTCTGCTGGTTATTCTACCCGCAGAATACGCGTGGTATTGGTTGTCCCCACGGTTTCCATCACATCGCCCTGAGTGACAATAACCAGGTCGCCAGACATCAGAAAGCCTTTATCGCGCAGCAGGATGACCGCGTCATTGGCGGCGGCGACGCCGTCGGTATAACTGTCAAAGTGTACCGGCGTTACGCCGCGATAAAGCGCGGTCAGATTCAACGTATGTTCATGGCGCGACATGGCGAAAATAGGCAGCCCGGAGCTGATGCGGGACATCATCAACGCCGTGCGGCCTGATTCCGTCATGGCTATCAGCGCCGTCACGCCTTTCAGGTGGTTGGCGGCATACATCGACGACATCGCTATCGACTCTTCAATATTATCGAACTGCACATCAAGACGGTGTTTGGACACATTGATACTGGGTATCTTCTCTGCGCCGAGACAAACCTTCGCCATCGCGGCTACCGTTTCAGCCGGGTACTGCCCGGCGGCGGTTTCCGCCGATAGCATCACGGCATCGGTGCCATCCAGAACGGCGTTGGCCACATCCATCACTTCTGCGCGCGTCGGCATCGGATTGGTGATCATCGACTCCATCATCTGGGTCGCGGTGATGACCGCCCGGTTGAGCTTACGGGCGCGGCGAATCAGTTTTTTCTGGATCCCGACCAGTTCGGGATCACCGATTTCGACACCCAAATCGCCGCGGGCGACCATGACGACATCAGAAGCCAGAATGATATCGTCCATGGCTTCATCGGACGCCACCGCTTCGGCGCGCTCGACCTTGGACACGATTTTTGCATGGCAACCGGCATCGCGAGCAAGGCGGCGAGCGTAATTGAGATCTTCACCGGTGCGAGGAAAGGAGACCGCCAGATAATCCACGCCGATTTTCGCGGCGGTGATAATGTCTGCTTTATCTTTTTCCGTCAGCGCTTCAGCAGAAAGGCCGCCGCCGAGCTTGTTGATCCCTTTATTATTGGACAAAGGACCGCCGACGGTGACTTCGGTGTAAACCTTCATGCCTTCAACCTGAAGGACCTTCAACTGTACGCGACCGTCATCCAGCAACAGAATGTCGCCGTCGACCACATCGGCAGGAAGTCCTTTATAATCAATACCGACTTTCTCTTTATCCCCTTCGCCCTTGGAGAGATTGGCATCCAGCAGGAATTTATCGCCGATATTGAGAAAAATCTTGCCTTCCTTGAAAGTGGAAACGCGAATTTTCGGGCCCTGTAAATCCCCAAGAACAGCAACATGGCGGCCTAATTTAGCGGCGATTTCTCGAACCTTATTGGCCCGTAGCTGATGATCTTCCGCCGTGCCATGAGAAAAATTCAGGCGTACTACGTTTGCGCCGGCAGCGATAATCTTTTCCAGATTATTGTCGCGATCCGTAGCTGGCCCCAGGGTAGTGACGATTTTGGTTCTTCTGAGCCGTCTGGACATGTATAACTCCGTTGACTTGTGAAGCGGTAGTGTTTCGATTAATGTCAGATAACGGTGTGAAACGTAACTTTACAACGAAACTATTTCATCAGGGTTACCCGAATTCCGTATTGAACCTGGTGTGTTGCTATTATGGTTGTTCTGTCATAAAACGATCAGCGTTTAAAGATGAACCGCGATTAGTCTGCTAATTGAAGGTTTTCATAATCGGTTCTTCCTTATCAAAACGCGATTCGCGTAATGCTTCTTTGACTCGCTTCAAGTTATCTCTGAATTTTGCTCCGCGTCGCAGCGTGAATCCGGTAGCCAACACGTCAATCAGCGTGAGTTGCGCGATACGCGAGACCATCGGCATATAAACATCGGTATCTTCCGGTACATCAACCCGCAGTATCAAAGAGGACTCGCGGGCAAGCGGCGTATCTTCGGACGTGATCGCGATCACGGTCGCATCATTCTCACGCGCCAGACGAGCCATTTCAACCAGGCCTTTCGTTCTGCCGGTGTGAGAAATGAGCACCACAACGTCACCTTCCGCTGAATTCATACAGCTCATGCGTTGCATCACGATGTCGTCAAAGTAGACAACCGGAATATTGAAGCGAAAGAACTTGTTCATGGCGTCGTGGGCGACGGCGGCCGATGCGCCAAAACCAAAGAAAGAGATTTTTTTCGCTTGCGTAAGCAAATCCACCGCCCGGTTAATGGCGGCGATATCAAGGCGGGACTTCACATGTTCGAGTCCTGCCATGGTCGATTCGAAGATTTTGCTGGTATAGGCGTCAACGCTATCATCTTCTTCCACGTTGCGATTCACATACGGTGTGCCGTTCGCCAGACTTTGCGCCAGATGCAGTTTAAAATCAGGGAAACCTTTGGTTTCCAGCCGCCGGCAGAAGCGGTTGACGGTGGGCTCGCTGACCTCGGCCATTTTGGCCAGCGTGGCGATGCTGGAATGAATCGCCGTTTGCGGCGCGTTGAGGATAACTTCGGCGACTTTTCTTTCCGATTTGCTTAGCAGTTCCAGGTAACGCTGAGTTTTTTCCAACATATTCATATGAAAAGAGCCATGTAAGTTTTCCCCGATTGCATTCAAAGGCGCACCCGAGGCGAATTTCGTGAAAATATACTACGACCTTGTGACGGTTGGCAGGGGGGGAAATGTGAAGTTGAGCGCTTTTTTTACCAGAACATGACATGTGTCTAACTTTCAGAAAAGTAATTCACTGTCATAAACGGTAAAAAGTTACTCTTTCACACATCGGCGCCATGCGCTTTACTCATTGTAATCAGCAGGATTTTTCGTATATTCCCGCGACGCATTAATCGAACTTTGCGTTTCTGCATGGGTTTACTGGCTAGCGTCAAAAAGAGTACATTACGCCTGTAATAAAATTACAGGATCCCGCAACGAGGAGATAAACATGGCGGTAACTTCAACAGCCCAGGCATGTGACCTGGTTATTTTCGGCGCTAAGGGCGATTTGGCGCGCCGTAAATTGTTGCCTTCACTGTATCAGTTAGAAAAAGCCGGCCATATTCATCCAGATACCAAGATCATCGGCGTCGGGCGGGCCGGCTGGGATAAAGCGGAATATACTCGCATTATCCGTGAAGCGCTGGATACCTTTATGAAAGAGCCGATTGATGAAGCGTTGTGGGGTACGTTAAGCGACCGGCTGGATTTCTGCAATCTTGATGTTGAGGATACGCAAGGTTTTAGCAAGTTGGGCGACATGCTCGATCAGGAAAACCGTACTACTATCAACTACTTCGCCATGCCTCCCAGCACCTTTGGCGCGATATGCCGCGGCCTGGGCACCGCCGGGTTGAATAAAGAACCGTCTCGCGTGGTGATGGAAAAACCACTGGGAACCGACCTGGCTTCTTCGCAGGTGATTAATGATCAGGTCGCTGAATATTTTAACGAGTGTCAGGTTTACCGCATCGACCACTATTTAGGAAAAGAGACGGTGTTGAATCTGTTGGCGTTGCGTTTCGCCAACTCGTTGTTTTCCGCCAACTGGGATAACCGAACGATCGATCACGTGCAAATCACGGTGGCGGAAGAAGTCGGAATTGAAGGGCGCTGGGGCTATTTTGATAAAGCCGGCCAGATGCGCGACATGATCCAGAACCACTTGTTGCAGATTCTGACCATGATCGCCATGTCGCCGCCTTCCGACCTGACGACCGACCGTATTCGTGATGAAAAAGTGAAGGTGCTGCGTTCATTGCGCCGCATCGATCGCCACAACGTACACGAGACGACGGTTCGGGGTCAGTATACGTCAGGCTTTGTTCAGGGCCATAAAGTCCCTGGCTATCTGGAGGAAGAGGGCGCCAATCAAACCAGCGATACCGAAACCTTTGTCGCCATTCGGGTTGACATTGACGACTGGCGCTGGTCCGGCGTGCCTTTTTACCTGCGCACAGGCAAGCGGCTGCCGACTAAATGCTCGGAAGTCGTGGTGTATTTTAAAAATCCTGAACTGAATCTTTTCCGCGATTCCTATCAGCAGTTACCGCAGAATAAATTGATTATTCGCCTACAGCCGGATGAAGGGATCGAAATTCAGATTCTGAATAAAATTCCCGGGCTGGAGCATAAACACCGTCTGCAAACGGTGAAGCTGGACTTGAGCTTCTCAGAAACATTTAACCAACAACATCTGGCCGATGCCTATGAACGCCTGCTGCTGGAAACCATGCGTGGGATTCAGGCTTTGTTTGTGCGTCGTGATGAGGTTGAGGAAGCCTGGAAATGGGTGGATTCCATTATGGATGCGTGGTCCATGGATAATGAGGCGCCGAAGCCTTATCAGGCCGGCAGTTGGGGGCCGGTGGCCTCAGTGGCGATGATTACTCGCGACGGCCGCTCCTGGAACGAATTCGAATAGCGTTTGAGTTATCGACGCGAGCGATAACGCATTCCGTAATTGCAGTTTAGTGTATGGCTAACGGTGCGGTCGGACGTCTGCGGCTCAGGCAGATCCCTGTGGCAGGGGCGCGCTATATGATTAATGATTGCCGAATGGCATGACTGGAGATGATTTTTAATGAAAAACTGGAAAACCAGCGCGGAACAAATTTTGACAGCGGGTCCTGTGGTGCCTGTTATTGTGGTTAACAAACTGGAACATGCGGTGCCGATGGCAAAGGCCCTGATCGCAGGCGGCGTTCGCGTTCTGGAACTGACTCTGCGCACCGATTGCGCCGTAGAGGCTATCCGTGCCATCGCTAAAGAAGTGCCTGAAGCGATTGTCGGCGCCGGTACGGTGACTAACCCTCAGCAGTTGGCCGAAGTAACCGAAGCCGGCGCGCAGTTCGCCATCAGTCCAGGACTGACCGAGCCGTTGCTGAAAGCGGCGACGGCCGGGAATATTCCGTTGATTCCGGGGATTAGCACCGTATCTGAATTGATGCTGGGCATGGATTATGGTTTGCGCGAATTCAAGTTTTTCCCGGCGGAAGCCAACGGCGGCGTGAAAGCATTGCAGGCGATTGCCGGCCCGTTCGCGCAGATTCGTTTCTGCCCGACCGGCGGCATTTCGCCGAAGAATTACCGCGATTATCTGGCGCTGAAAAGCGTACTGTGCGTCGGCGGATCCTGGCTGGTGCCTAACGATGCGCTGGAAAGCGGCGACTATGCTCGTATTACCGAGCTGGCGCGGGAAGCGGTCGCTGGCGCAAAAGCGTAACGCTGGCCATCCTGATCCGACACAAGCCACCCATGATCAATGGGTGGCTTTTTACTTTTCAGCGCTGTTTATCCCGCGACTTTTACCGCGGATGCGGCTTTTGTCGCTAACGCCACGGCTTCATCGGCGGTCGGCGCGGTTGCCAGCGCAACGCCCATGCGACGTTTACCGCTGATTTCCGGTTTGCCAAACAGGCGCACCTGGGTAAAAGGGAGTAGTGCGTTTTCCAATCCCTGATAGCGAACATTACCGCTTTCCAGTTCGGGGAGAATCACGGCGGATGCGGCCGCGCCGTACTGACGAATAGCGCCGATCGGCAGTCCGAGGAATGCGCGCACATGCAGCGCGAATTCGGATAAATCCTGAGATATCATCGTCACCATACCGGTATCGTGCGGACGTGGCGATACTTCACTGAAAATTACATCGTCGCCGCATACGAATAATTCAACGCCGAATAATCCGTAGCCGCCCAGCGCCGTTACCACATCGCCGGCGATTTTTTGCGCCAGCGCCAGCGCCTGCTCGCTCATTTGCTGCGGCTGCCAGGATTCGCGGTAATCGCCATCTTCCTGACGATGGCCGATCGGGGCGCAGAAATGGATGCCGTCCACGGCATGGATCGTCAACAGGGTGATTTCAAAATCGAAATTGACCAAACCTTCAACGATGACTCGTCCGCCGCCGGCCCGTCCGCCTTGCTGGGCATACTGCCAGGCTTTCTCCAACTGTTGAGGTTCGCGGATCAGGCTTTGTCCTTTGCCGGATGAGCTCATGACAGGTTTGACGATGCAGGGATAACCGATTGCCGTGACGGCCTGACGAAAGTTCGCTTCGCTGTCGGCAAAGCGATAGCTTGAGGTGGGAACGCCCAGGGTTTCGGCCGCCAAACGGCGAATGCCTTCACGATTCATGGTCAGCAGGGTTGCCTGCGCACAGGGCACGACATGATGTCCTTGCTGTTCCAGCTTTACCAGCATATCGGTGGCCAATGCTTCAATCTCAGGCACGATATAATCAGGACGTTCAGCTTCAACCAACGCCTTCAGCGCTTCACCATCCAGCATGTTAATGACATGGCTTCGGTGCGCAATCTGCATGGCTGGCGCATCGGCGTAGCGATCGACCGCGATAACCTCAATACCTAACCGCTGGCACTCAATCGCGACCTCTTTGCCTAACTCGCCGGAGCCCAGCAACATCACGCGTGTGGCATCGGTACGCAGGGCAGTTCCAATCGTTAACATAATCTCTACCTGATCAGTATGGTGAAAAATGGGCGCAGTATAAACGAAAACGTTTGCGTGCGCATCTGAGGCGACGCTAAGCAATCGGGGCGTTTCAGATGCGCAATCTAATGGCCGCGCTTCCCTTGGCATCCTGGGGTAATCGTGCCACTCTTGATTTCAGAATGGCTTTATCCCGTGAACCATCGGCCTTATTTCACAATAGAAGGACCATCATGACAGCACCGCGAGCAGCAAAAAGACCCCATCCGTTGACTATCCATAATGATACCCGCATTGATAACTACTATTGGCTGCGTGACGACGAGCGGACTGATCCCGATGTGTTGGCCTATCTCCAGCAGGAAAACGACTATAGCCGCGCGTTGATGACGCCGTATGACGACCTGAAGCAATCGCTCTATCAAGAAATGGTCGCCCGGATCCCCTCGGCGGATATGTCGGTTCCCTATGTCAGAAAGGGATACCGCTATCAGAGCAGTTATGAGCCGGGTAAGGAATACCCTATCTATCGACGCCAGCCCGAGGCCGCCACGGATCAGTGGGAAACGTTGCTCGACGGCAATCAGCGGGCGAAAAATCATGAATTTTATAGTCTGGGCGCATTGGAAGTCAGTCCCGATAATCAGCTTTTGGCGTTGTCGGAAGATTTTCTCTCCCGTCGGCAGCATGACATTCGGTTTCGCGATCTAAAAAGCGGCGAGTGGTTGCCCGATGTCATCGAAAAGGTCTCTTCAGGGGCGGAGTGGTCGGCCGATTCTCAGGTCTTGTATTACGTGCGCAAACATCCGCAGACGCTGCTGCCTTATCAGGTGTATCGCCATCGGCTGGGTTGCGACCCTGCGAGCGACCAGTTGGTCTATGAAGAAAAAGACGATACCTATTATGTCAGCCTGAGTAAGACAACCTCAGAACGCTACATCACGATTTATCTCAGCAGCACCACCAATACGGAAGTGCTGTTGATTGATGCGGAGAGTGACGATGCCGCCCCGCAGAAGTTCATCGCGCGCCGTAAAGATCACGAGTATGGTCTGGACCACTACCAAAACGCGTTTTATCTGCGATCCAACCGCGAAGGGAAAAACTTTGGCCTGTATCGCACCAAAGACCTGGGCGAAAGCAATCTTGAAACGCTGATTGCGCCGCATGAGCAGCGTGTTCTGGAAAATTTTGAACTGTTTCGCGACTGGCTGGTGGTGGAAGAGAGGGAGCTCGGACTAACCAGCCTGAGACAAATTCATTGGCAGACGCGGGAAGAAAAAAATATTACCTTCAATGATGCCAGCTATGTTACTTGGCTATCCTACAATCCGACGCCGGAAACCGCGCTGCTGCGCTATGGCTACGCTTCAATGACTACGCCAAGTTCACTTTACGAACTGAATATGGACACCGGACATCAGCAGTTACTCAAACAGGCCGAGGTAAAGGATTTTTCTGCCGATGATTATCGTAGCGAACGCTTGTGGATCACCGTTCGGGATGGCGTTGAGGTTCCGGTCTCCCTGGTGTATCACCGCGAACATTTCAAACCCGGTCGGAATCCTATCCTGATTTACGGCTACGGCGCGTATGGCAGCAGTATGGAGGCGGATTTCAGCGTGAGCCGTCTCAGCCTGCTGGATAGGGGGTTTGTCTTCGCGCTGACGCATATTCGCGGCGGCGGCGAGTTGGGACAGCAATGGTATGACGATGGAAGACTGCTGAACAAAATGCATTCATTCACCGACTTTATCGATGTTTCAACAGCGTTGGCGGAAAAAGGCTATGGCGATCGACAGAAAATGTTTGCCATGGGCGGCAGCGCGGGAGGGTTATTGATGGGCGCGGTTGTGAATCTTGCGCCAGATTTATTTAAAGGCGCCGTCGCACAGGTTCCGTTTGTCGATGTTTTGACCACAATGCTGGATGAGTCAATCCCTTTAACCACCGGAGAATATGACGAGTGGGGCAACCCTAACGATCGCGCCTACTATGACTACATCAGGCAATACAGCCCGTACGATGGGGTAACGGCGCAGCATTATCCGCATATGTTGGTGACGACAGGATTACATGACTCGCAGGTTCAGTATTGGGAGCCGGCGAAGTGGGTGGCAAAGCTGCGTGAAATGAAGACGGATGATCATCTTTTATTGCTGTATACCGATATGGATGCCGGACACGGCGGCAAATCGGGACGCTTTAAGCATTATGAGGATATTGCGCTGGAATATGCGTTTTTACTGATGGTGCTTGAAAGGGATTGACGTTTTAGCAGTAAACCCGCTGATTGCGGGTTTACCGATCAGCATCGTTGGCTTTAGTGAATGGCGTCCGCCTGTGGCTGCGCCTTCTTGGCCTTTTTCTCCGCGCGTTTTTCTGCCGCGGTTTTCAGGGGCTTTTTCTTGCCGTTCTTTTTGCTGTCCATTCCTTTACTCATTTCTGACCTCGCTTGGTAAAAGGTTGGCTTGCAGGTATATTAACCGCCTGTTTTGCCCGAGATGCAAGGAAAAAATTTTATCCTTTGGTCAGTCGTCAGCGCAGTGAGTCATCGACGTTATTTCGTTTTCGGCTCGTAGGGCAGGCGTGAAAACTGCAACGATCGCTGGCGGTAAAATCCAACGCGTTCGCGGAAGTAACCTCGCAGATGCTCCGGTTGTTCTTTTTCTATCATCTCTGCAATCACCGGCATGTTATAACGCTCTTTGAAGGCGACGCCTGACGCAGCCAGATCTACATTCACTTTGTCCATTTCTTCTTTGGACAGATCTGCCAAATTATATCCCACGGGGAAGTCCTCCTGCTAAAACGCGTTGTGCGCCAAGGTAAAGCAGAGCCTGAAAAATGGCAAGCCTCTGTAATGTCTTTAAATAATACAAAATAAGTAAAAAATATATATCAGCGGCGCACTTGATAATAAAAATGATTATCAATAATAATGGCGGTTATGTATTGGAAATAGTAATCAATATCAATTGGTTGATTTATAACATGATGATTAAAAACGAAAAAATATATATTGTTAATTTGGTTAATAAGATGTTTTTATTTTTCATCTTCAGGCATAATGACTCGCAACACTTTTACCTGCCAGAGAGATAAGGAATAATCATGTTAAAAAAAGAAATGATTAAAAAACTAAACGAACAGCTTAATCTAGAGTTTTATTCCGCTAATTTATACCTTCAGATGAGCGCATGGTGTGGTGATAAAGGTTTTGAAGGCGCTTCCGCTTTTCTGAAAGTACATTCTCAGGAAGAGATGGAGCATATGCGGCGCCTGTTCAACTACCTTGATGATACCGGCAGTCTGCCCATTTTAGGCGCTATTCCCGCACCGCCGGTGGACTTTGCATCGCTGGCCGACGTGTTCAAACAGACATATGAACATGAGCAGTTGATCACCGCGAAAATTAATGAGCTGGCTCACGAAGCCATGACCCTGCAGGATTATTCTACATTCAACTTCCTGCAATGGTATGTGGCGGAACAGCATGAAGAAGAAAAACTGTTCAGCTCTATTCTGGATAAGCTGGCATTGGTTAATACCAGTGAAGGTGGCCTGTTCTTTATCGATCAAGACCTGAAAAAAATGTCTACCAGCGTTGCAGGCGGCGCATCAGCCTGATATCAGCCAACCGGCTGATGCTGATATCAACATCAGCGCCGGCCGCTGTTAAACGCGACAGATCTGAGGCAGAGATGTCGCGATTTGATAGGAAGATAGTGAAACGGCAGTGTGTATCGGGCGACCGACCACATTGCCGCTTGATAAGGGGAAGGCGTTTTTATTCCCGCCGACTGTCCAAATTGTGTAATAAGATAGGTCCCGTTCCCCCGTTCCCCCGTTCCCACCGCCACAACCTGATTTACGCCATCTGCCCATCATCCGTCTCGCGCAATACGCGTTTTGCCGCTCGACTTCAACGATCGCTATCGTTATGATCGCTGACGGCTATATTGAGTAACCTTCTGTTTTATATGGTACGAGGTCTGTTTTTTGATTCGGCGAGTAGCACAATCGCAACGGCACAGGCGTCTAAATAATCATGCTCAGGAACTTCATGATGAAGAAACTAATGCTATCTCTTATTCTTATTTCCGTATCTGTGAATGCTTTCGCTGTAGCAAAGCTGGCAAATATCAGCCGCTTACAGTATGGAGATAGGTGGGCCTTCACCCGGGAAGAGGTGCAGTTGATTTGTCGGCCAGGAAACGCGCTCTATGCTCTGCATACCGCTACTCTGATGCAATATCCGCTCAACGAGGCTGCAACCGCACAAATGAAAGCCGGTTTGGTAAATGCTCAACCGATAGACGTCATCTGGCTGGATGATCCTGATAACCCCGGACACAAAAAGAGTTTGCAGCCTTTTATTGAATTGGCACAACAGCTTTGTGATACGGAAAGTCAGCCGTAAAGGCATTGATTATTATTTCAATGTCAAACAGTTTGGTGAATATGGTTAATTATAAGTGTGATATTTGTTCCAATTGTCATGACTGCCGTGGGTGGAAAACTGGAAAATGCGAAGGAGTTGGCTACGCTTAGATGACAAGGCTAGTCCAGCTTGTGAAAATGCCAACTTTTAGCGCAAGGCTCTCTACCAAGAGCCATTTCCCAAGACCGGATACAGGAATCGTATTCGGTCTTTTTTTAAATTATTGATTTGTAATGATTTTATTTTGGTGATCCCGAAAATGCCCGAAATCGGCCCGAAATTCTATATCCGGTCTTTTTATAAATAGGTGTATTCTTTGCCCCTGGTATCGAGATATTTTTCTGTCATTTTGGCTGATTTATGCCCCAATAGCTTCTGGGTAAACTCCTTTCCGCGTTCCTTCTCATAGAGTCGCCCAGCTAGGCTTCGTATCTCATGAAAAGTTGGGGGATTATCATCAAAACTGATACCCGTGGCTTTCCTCGCTTTGACAAACCCTTTCGTGAGGCTGTCAGGATTTATCATTCGCTTTTCTCAGCTGGTGCGCCTGTTCACGCCTGTCTATAGCGGTCCAGGCGGGGGAAGGATTTATCCTCTTGCGCGTCCCTGGCCGAAAGGGGAATGGTTGGTCGCCGAAGCGTTGGGGATTTCCCCGAAGAGAGCTGGCCCGAGGCGTTTCTTTCCAATGCAGCGAGTTAAACTTTTTTGAAACCTTTAAAATTAACAGATGATTCTCATTTAAATGATTGGCAACATCTGATTGCTGTCTTATGGAAAAATTAATTAGCAATCAAAGGAATAAGCATGAACCATATGCGGGCGGCTCACGGCGAATGACAGTGGCGGGGATGAACCGGGCAGGAAGATATTGGGGCGCAGCAGCACATGCATAACGGGTTTAGGGCGCTAGATTTTATGCCATATTTGCTCTTTTGCAATATTTCGCTCCGGCATCTTCTTTTTATTTTTCTTGATTCTCTCGGGCTACGCTTTCAGCGGGCGTGTTTTTAATGAATTAGCTATAAGGAGCTACTACGTTAATGGGTATTCAATTTGTTTCTGGCATTATATACAAGTAAATGTCGTATCCGTTACCACGCATCATAAAGAAGTTGGGTTGGTTTTTCCTCGATGGTCGTTATGCGCGAAAGTTATCATTAGGTAAACCAATTAAAAAGATTAGCGCCCTTTGAAGCGCAATCAATGAACCTGATTAAATATTGGGTTGATTTTCTATTTCATTAAATAGCAAGGAGCTAATATGAGCTATTTCCGTCTAGGATTACTCTCGTCAGTATTTTTTTTACTTACCGGATGTGCCACAAAACAGTATCCTATCGCCGCGCCGGTTTTGCCTGAAGAAGCCAGTGCAATGAGCTGTAAGGATATCGACCGAGAGATTGCCCACGTGAAGAGTGTTCAGTATCAAATTGAGAGAACGGGCGAGTTCAATGGTCGCACGGTGCTGGGATTTTTAGGCGATTTTGGTATCGGTAACGGTATTGCAAAATCTGATGCTCGAGAGCAAGCGTACGAACGCAAGCGCCAGCTTTATTCGCTACAGACAGTCAAATGTCGCGTTATCTATTCAACTGGGGAAAATTATCCGGGGCCGAACGATAAACTCATCGGCGCGGACTAAAATTACCAATAATCAATTCCCGTTGCCGGGTATTTCCGCGCGCTGCGCCACGTAGCGCGTAGTGAATGTTCATGCTGTTAGGACAGCCCGGTACAAGTTCATCAGCTTGCCGTTGATATCGTTTTGATTTTTTTATTATTAGTTGGTTTTGGACATAAAACCGCTTTCCGTGTGGTTTCTGTTTTGCTGAATAATCATTATCCTTGTATTCCCGTTCAGAAAAGGCTACCACTCAGGATGGTCATCTAAAACTGGTTAGTGTCATTATCTGCCAAGGAGATAATGAAATACGCACGATTTAAAAATGATATAAAAATCAAACCATATAATATTAGCTCAGTAAGTATTCAATATCATATAACGTTGAACCCGATAAATAATATAGCGTCACTGCCGTAACAGATATTCCCGGTGATACAGTGGAATCTAAGCGCATATGGTTTGTGGGGGTCACCCTGGGCGATTTAGCCAAAAAACAGCGATGACCAGCGCGATTTTACCTTCTCATTTTGCTTAGCAACTTATGGTCCTGTGCTGATATATGGTAATAATCCATCCCAGCAGGATTTTTTGATATGACATCTACCAGACCAGCGGCGGAAAGATTATTTATAATTTTTGCCACATTGCCGATACCCTCCATTTTCCTGCGGGTCATGGCTCGATCAAGGTTGTACCAAGTCCAGTTAACATCGTCTCTGGAAGCTAATAATTTCAGAATATTCAATTCTGTGTTGTTTACCATGATGATATCGCCCTAATGATATGGGTTTTCTACCGCTTAGCTAGAGGTGTAATCTTCAAAAATGGTATTACACCATCGACCATCGACTATCGACCATCGATTTTCTGGTTATCGCTTGGTCTAAATGCTGAATTTTGCATGATAGAGGATGAGGATACTGTTAATCAATGGATATGCCGTCGTGGCGTATCGAACTGGAGATCAAAACCTCGATCGACAGATAGCATCGATACGTCGATGTCAGCAGGTTAATTTTTCAGCTCTAAAAATATTTAGATCGCAGCACAGGTTAAAGAAGGGGACTTTAATTTTTTAGTGTTTTTTTTGTGAATATTTCAAACGCTAAAACAGCGTTTTTTGGCGCTCTTACTGGTGTTTGTTTAAAAAATAATGCGCATCCCAGCTCAAATTGTTTATTCTTGGCGCATTAGTCGTTAGCGTCAAGATACCTGTAGGCTTACTGTTAATATCCTGTTTCGTATATATCACTGATTTTTTCAAAAGACATAAAACTCAGGTAAGACAGTGAGTGACACTCTGATTTTTTCTTGGTCTGTTTGGGTTTGCAAATTATTATTTTAAGGAAACCGTAGCGTGTTTATTTGAAAGCGGATAGATATAATAATTCAAACTGACTGGATTGTTTATACCATGGAGAAATGAATGCGATGAGTTGTAAGCCCTGTGCCAATCTCTGCGTAAAATACGTGATTCGTACGCCCAATGATTTGCGTAAAGCCATCAGCATTGCTGCTCAAAATGTGCAGGATGGAACTATCACGGAGATAAGATCCGATCCAGATTGGAATCAATTTAGTTTTGACGAATGTGCAAAAACGATGAATTGGGGTGACATCGTTAGCTATCACTTTGTTTGTAATAGTTGTGGTCGGCAATTCAGTCTTGGCGCCGAGACGTATCACGGCAGTGGCGGAAGCTGGGAACCGGATCAAGGAAAACATCCTGTTATAGATTAGGTGGGAATGGATAATGAACCAGCTCCCGAATGGGAAAGTCTGGATTTCCCAACTGGGGTAGCAATGAAATCCAAATCTGAAAAATCTTTTCTGAATTTCACTCGCCAGCGGTTTGAAATGCTGCAAGATGATCGCCTGCTGGTGAACCGGCATCATAAAATGATGGCCGGCAAAGCTTATTCGGACGATTGCAGCCGCGTGAATGAGACAAGCATTGCGCGCAAATCACTGCCGCGCTGAGAATAAAGGCACAGCCCCGGCATGCGGAAAAACCCGCATGACGCTGATCAGTGCCGACGGCGGCCCGATAAAAAATGAATTAACTACCTGAATATCATACAAAAACGCAATAGACGTTAGCAAATCAGCTTCCTGAGCTGAATTGATGGATATGCAAGGTACGGAGAAAAAAGGCCCTGAGGGGCCTTGGCTCTGTATGCCATCAAAGTGAATTTTTCAATGCTCACCAGTATTGTCGCGAACATCTGTGGTTGGACCATTGTTTTGAACTGAGCTAATTCCGCTTTTAGCCGCTTGCTTTGATGAGTACATCTCGCTGGTCGCAATGACTTCGTGGTTGCCAGCTTTCAGTACCCAGTAATATTTTTGGGTTGCGGCAGTAGCTGATTTCTTTATTTCGTAATATCCCATTCTTTCCTCCATAACCATGCGGAATGCATGGATATAAAAACCTTAGTACCGTCTGTTGATTGTTCAAGTAGGGCGATGAGAAAAACAGGATTGTAAAATTAACGACATACCCGAATGGGAAAATCAGGATTTCCCTGCGCCGGTAGTCCTGAAATCATTTCTCTAGCCGTCTGGGTTTGAAATGTTGCAGGCCGAGCGCCTGTTGATGAACCGGCATCACAAAATGATGGCCAGGAAATCCAATTGACCTGCATCGCTATTGGCGTTAGATTTCCCAAAGATGCCGGAGCATGCCTAAAAAGCAGCTCCGTTTTTTTATTGGTCAGTCCTCAAGCCCGTATGGTTAGTCCTGAGGGCTTTTTTATTTCCTGTGCAGAGAGTCGGTTATGTCAACAAAACTTATCCCCAGCGATTATCGGGCCGCCGCGGATGCACTGAGCGCACCCCTTGCCGCCGTTCGAGCCGTCACTGACGTTGAAAGCAATGGTAGTGGATTTCTTCCTGATGGTCGGGTGAAGGTTCAGTATGAGCCGCATGTCATGTACCAACGCTTACAGCTGCGTTTTGGCAAGGCGCGCGCCGATGCCGAGCTGGTTAAACATCCGGATCTTATCGCCCGACGAGCGGGCAGTTATCAGTCTTACGATAAAGAAGACAAGGATATGGGCCGTGCGGCGAATATCATTGATCGGTCCTGTGCGCTGGAGTCAGCCAACTGGGGGGCATTTCAGATCATGGGCTATCATTGGAAAACTTGCGGTTACGCCACCATGCAGGCATTTATCAACGCCCAATACGCCGCAACTGGTCAGCTTGATTCGTTCGTTCGGTTTATCAACGCGGACCCCCGCTTACGGAAAGCCCTGCAAGTCCGGGACTGGAGCACCTTCGCGCGTCTCTACAACGGCCCGAATTACGCCAATAACCGGTACGACACGAAGCTTGATGCCGAGTTTGAAAAATTTCATCAGGCACCCTGATGGAGTAGCGATCCCGACTATATTAATAGTCTTTTTGGCCGGCGGTTAACCTCGCTTGGATCTGATATTTGTTGGCGACAGACCATTTTTATCGCCATCACGTTAGCCGTTTTTACGCCGAAATATTTAAGCTCTTGCCATTGCCAGCCGGATAATCAGTTGATTGTTCAGATAACGCATTCTCTATATAATGATCCATCAAGTGATGGAGAGAGTACCGATGGAAATTATAATTCTCGGCTATATTGTAATATTTTTGGCGGCAGTACTTGCCGTTTTTGCGCTGTTGATTGGGATTAAACTGAGTAAGCGTACTAATGCCAGATTGTTAATGGCGCTGTTCCTGATACCCGCGTTACACATCATATATATGGGGAGTCAAATGTTTTTTGGCGTTCTGTAAGCGTTCGCCGTGCTGAAAGAAGCGGCGCCACGAATAATTTATCGCAGCCTTAGACGGCAATGGTATCTATCAGGGCGCATGTCACTGGCTCATCTGCTGTCGGTATAAACATCTTCCTCCACGGAGAATAACGCTGGTTGCGGTAGTGGTGATAAATTTTCGATAAAAGTATCACTTGTCACCGTGAATATTTTTCCTTTCTTGAGCCGGCAGCACTTCTGCTATCTACCGGCGTCTTTCTATGCAGCGAATATTCCAGAAAGCGATTTCAGCGATGCAGAATTAATCAGCGCCGTTTATTTATTGATAATTGGTCGCAAAATCTGGTCTATCGCAATAATTTAATTAACCCGTACCTAATAAATCCGGCGATGACGCCGGGTTTATTAGGGTGAAAGCAGTCACGCTGCCGGATAACTTACGGCCAGGGCCGCTTAGCGTCGAGCCTCGGTGATCATTTTTATCGCCAACGATGCCAGAACGGTTGCCATCAGCCAACGTTGAAATATCGCCCATTTGCCGTGTCGCTTCAAAAAATACGCGATAGAGCCGGCTGAAATTGCAATCAATGCGTTAACGGATAGGCTGATGGCAATCTGGGTAAATCCCAACATGACGGATTGCGCCAGCACGCTGCCTCTGGCCGGGTCAATAAACTGCGGCAAAAGCGAAAGATAGAGCACCGCGGCCTTCGGATTCAGCAGATTGGTAAATAATCCCATGAGAAACAGTTTACGCGGGCTGTCTTTCGATAAACTCCGCACTTGAAATACCGCTCGACCGCCAGGACGAATCGCCTGCCAGGCCAGCCATAACAGGTAAATCGCGCCCGCAAAGCGAATGCTATCGTAGGCGTAGGGTACGGCCATGACCAGTGCGGTGATGCCGAAAGCGGCGCAAAGCATATAAAAGATGAATCCGACAGCCACGCCGGCCAGGGAAATCAATCCTGCGATACGCCCCTGGCAGATGGAGCGGGAGATCAAGTAGATCATGTTCGGTCCCGGCGTCAGCACCAGACCGAGCGCGATGAGCGCAAAAGCGACAAGATTGGCGGTATCAGGCATCAAGGCCCCCAAATTGTATTGGTGGATAGCGTTAGACCTGGTCCTGCAAGTCGCCGGGGTATCGGCGATGATGGCAGACGTTGGCCCTTCTTTGCCCAGACGCGCGGCGCTACCTTCCGCGTTTCCCGATGGTTTTCCATCTGTAAGCGTCAGTCGCGCGGATTTTTAAACGTTACTGTATGCCATATCCGATGGCAATAGCATTCGGCATAATGCTACTGCCGCGAGCGCATGACTACGTCGCAAGGACGTCGGGTGCTTAGATGGCAAGTCTGCGCCAGCCTCTGCGTTTTACATCTCGTCGTCATTCCCATTGCATTACCAATAGGTCCATTTATACTGTATAAAAAAACAGTATTGGTGAGCTATGTCATTCTTAAATCCCGTTGAAACCCCAAATGTGCTGTCTCTGCCGTTGTTTAGCGACGCCATTCCCGCGGGCTTTCCAAGCCCGGCTCAGGACTATGTAGAACAACGTATTGATTTAAATAACGTATGTATACGTCATCCCGGCGCAACCTATTTTCTACGCGTAAGCGGTGAGTCAATGATTGACGGCCATATCAGCGACGGCGATTTGCTGGTGGTCGACAGCGCGCTTGAGGCGAAGCATGGCGATATCGTTATTGCGGCTGTCGATGGCGAGTTCACGGTGAAAAGATTACAGCGATCGCCAAACCTTGCATTGCTGCCGATGAACCCCAGCTATAAACCCCTCTATATTAATCAGGACGATCGCCTGGAGATATTTGGCGTCGTGACATTCGTTATCCATGCCGTTCGCTGATGTTCGCACTCGTTGACGTTAATTCATTCTACGCCAGTTGCGAGACGGTATTTCGGCCTGATTTGCGCGGGCGGCCAGTGGTGGTGCTCAGCAACAACGATGGATGCGTCATCGCCCGATCTGCCGAAGCCAAGCAGCTTGGCATCAAAATGGCGATGCCTTTTTTTCAAATACGGGACATCGTCAGACGTTATCGCGTCGCCGTTTTTTCTTCGAATTATGCCCTTTATGCTGATATGTCATCCCGCGTGATGGGTATTTTGGAGGAAATGGCGCCATCGGTTGAGATGTATAGCATTGATGAGGCGTTTTTAGACTTAACGGGGGCCGGCAACGGCGTCGATTTGACGCAGCTCGGTCGTGATATTCGTCTACGCGTTTGTCGCGAGGCGCACCTGGCCGTCGGCATCGGCATCGCCCAAACAAAAACCCTGGCAAAACTGGCCAACTTTGCCGCTAAACGCTGGCCTAAAACCGGCGGCGTGGTTGATCTTTCTCATATCGAGCACCGGCAAAAGTTGCTGAGCCTGGCGCCGGTAGAAGAAGTCTGGGGCGTCGGCCGGCGGCTATCCCGCTCGCTGAGAAGCGCAGGCATCGATACCGCGCTGAAGCTTTCTCAATGCAGCCCGCTGTATATCCGCAAAGCATTCAGTGTCGTGCTGGAGCGAACCGTTCGTGAGCTACGCGGCATTCCCTGTCTGGAGATTGAAGCGCTTGCTCCAAAGAAACAACAAATTATCAGTTCCCGGTCGTTCAGCAGCCGGATTACGCAATACGATGATATGAGGCAGGCCGTCTGTTTGTATGCCGAACGCGCCGCAGAAAAATTGCGGCAGGAAGAACAGTACTGTAAGCAGGTCACCGTTTTTATCCGTACCAGTCCTCATTCCGGGAATGAGGCGTTTTACAGCAATCAGGCGATGGGACTGCTGCCGATTCCCACCAATGATACGCGAGATATTGTGCGCCTGGCCGCGGAGTCTTTAAATCGGATTTGGCGGCCGAATCATCGATATATGAAAGCGGGGGTGATGCTTACCGACTTTTATGGACAGGGCGTTGCGCAACTTAATCTGTTTGATGCCTATCAGCCACGACCGCATAGCGAAGCGTTGATGTCGGCTATTGATAAGATTAACCACAGCGGCAAGGGGAAGGTTTGGTTTGCGGGACAGGGCACGCGCCAGACATGGGCGATGAAAAGGGAAATGCTTTCTCCGGCGTACACAACAAAACTCGCCGATATCCCCAACGTACGTATTTGACTCTTTTCAGCCAACGTATGGCGTTGGCCATGCTGTTTTTCTCGCCGCGAAAGGTTTCGGCATTCAGCATAGACGACAGACGGTTTTTTCGTCGATAAATGGCATCAAATCATGCTATTACTGAGTGAAAATGAAGACGCTGCGGCTAAAGGCGATGAGGTTTCCATCGGCGCTTGGTTATTGAGGTTATCCGATATGCTTAAAATACTTGGCAAAGCATCGTCAATTAACGTCCGAAAGGTGTTATGGACGATCGAAGAGGTTGCTCTCGATGGTGAGTGGGAGGACTACGGTTCGGGTTTCGCATCGACGCAAACGGCGGCGTTTAAAGCGCTTAATCCGAATGGTTTAGTGCCGGTGATGATTGATAACGGCTTTGTCCTGTGGGAGTCGAATACCATTTGCCGGTATCTTGCCGGACGCGCTTTACGCGATGATCTGCTTCCTCAACATCTTCAACAGCGGGCAAACGTCGAAAAATGGATGGACTGGCAGGCGACGGAGCTTAACAACGCCTGGCGTTATGCTTTTATGGCGTTGGTCAGAAAAAGTCCGTTACATACCGACGTATCGGCCATTGAAGCCAGTATTGAGGCCTGGAACGAACATATGTGCATATTGGATGCGCAGTTAAAGACGACGGGCGCCTGGGTTGCGGGCGATACTTTTACGCTGGCGGATATCGCGATGGGACTGTCTGTCAACCGCTGGATGATGACGCCGATATCGCGCCCAAGCTATACGGCGATTGCGGACTATTACGATCGTTTAAGTCTGCGGCCTGCTTTTCAGCATCATGGCAATAATGGTATTCCATGATGGCGCCGTGGAACTCTCATGCCTGCCATCGATTGAGGTGTTCGTCTGTCGGCGTTTTTCCATTTGATGCCGACAGTTTGACATCGTTTGGTCGCGAAAGAATGCCGTTTTTATTTTAATGGTGATAGACGGGTATATTTATTAAGTAAGCATATTTTATTCTGAGGCATAACGACAAACTTCTTATCTCTCGATAACGATAAAAACTGAGGTTTCCGTCGTATCGACGAATATTCTTTCCGGCGTTGGCCTGACGATGGAGTCATGCGGTAAAGGTAAAACAAAACCCGAGACATTTCTCAGTTTTAGATGGCGTACATTGCCTGACATGATCCGGTACTGTAAAATTGACGTCTAATTTCTGCGAGCTGAAGATTTTCGACAATGACTTCATTAAAGGATGTGGCAAAAGCAGCTGGCGTGTCAATGATGACGGTGTCCAGAGCGATAAATGAACCACATCGCGTAAAGTCTAATACGCTGAGAAAGGTTAATAAGGCAATAAAGAAATTAAATTATGTGCCGAGTTTTTCAGCCAAAAAAATAAGAGGGGCGACTTCGGTTTCCAGGACGCTGGGTGTTTTAGCGCTGGGTACGGCGACGACGCCTTTCGACGTTGAAATTTTAAGGGCGGTCGAGGAAACGGCACAGAAATATGGCTGGATAACATTTATCGTTAATGTTTATGATAATTACAGCACATCGATAGAAAAATTATTATCTTACCAGCCGGCCGGGATCATCTATACCACGATGGGTTTCAGGAAGGTTGATATTTCCGATCAACTGTTGAGCCGTAATCTGGTTTTGGCTAACTGTATTACTGATGATGCGGAACTGGCATCCTACATCCCGGATGATTTTAGCGGTCAGTATCGGGCAATCAATAAGATCGTCAGGCGGCGATATCATCATCCACTTTGTCTGTTTCTTTCCCGAAAAACGCTGGCGGGGGATATAAGACACAATGCCACGATTAAAGCCTGGAGCGATAGCGGGAAAAATATCGATGATTTGAAAATTCATTTTCTTGAGGGCGACGCTTCTGAGTTTTCCGCCTCTGTTCCTCATTATCGCAAGATTATCGACGTGCTTGATCACTATATTTCGAACCAAATTCAATTTGACGTCGTCGTGTGTGGCAATGATCGAATCGCCTTTCTGGTGTATCAAAAATTGTTGAAGCATGGTTTTAGGATTCCCGATGATGTTGGGGTGCTGGGTTATGATAATATGATCGGGATTAGTGATTTGTTTTATCCATCGCTCACTACGGTTGCATTGCCTCACTATAAGATAGGTGAAATGGCTGCATTACATATCATCAATGAGTTATCCACGACCGGTCAATTTGCAATCGACTGTCCGTTTATAGAACGCGATTCTTTATAACGCGAGGTTTGGGGTAAATCACCTGGTGATTTTGCGGATATGACTGCGGTTTCCATGAGTTATCCGGCTCTTCCCTGAGCCATTATCTGCGTTGATTATCCCGGGAGCGTTGTCGGACATCAGGGCATTAGCTATTTACAACAGTCTGCGCCGACCTGCTTTTATCTGTCTCCAGCAACATGAATCCGACGACGGCAATGATAATAACGGTGACGGCGAGGGTATAAAAGGTCGTTGAATATCCATGGCTGTCAAATAGCCTTCCTGTCAGACCGGATAATAAGATCACCCCGATTTGTTGTGAAATCAAAAACGCGGTAGCAAATATCGTGGCGGAGAAGCGCTCTTCAAAGTGGGTGACGATATATTTAAAGATCGACAGTATAAACAGAGGGATCTCAATCGCATGGAACAGTTTGATGCACGAGATAAGATAAATATCGTTGAAATAAGCGGAGCCCAGGATCCTTAGTACCATGATTAAGGCGGCCAGAATGATGGCGTTTTTAGCGCCAATCTTATGAATGACGAACGGCATTACCAGCATCATAGTGGCTTCGAGAAATACCTGAAACGAATTGAGATAGCCATAGATTTTAAAACCATCTTCTCCTTTACTGAAGAATGAGGTATAAAAATTTGGGAACAGCTGTTGATCATAAACCAGGTATAGGCTGTAAGTACCCATAATGAAGAAGGTCAGAACCCAAAATTTCTTCATTTTAAATAAGGCGAGAATTTCAGATAACTTCGGCGTGTTGACTATCTTTGCACTATTATTATTGATATGTGTCCCGGTATTGGGTTTGAAGAAGAAATTAATGACAAGAAACAGACCGCCCAATACTGAAGAGAAATAAAAGTTGTAATGGGGATTGGTGCTAAACAATATACCCGCGATAAATGTGGCGCCGGCGTATCCAAAGGATCCCCAAAAACGGGTAGAACCATATTCGAAACCGATGCGGCGGCTAATTCTCTCGACATAAGATTCGCATAGTCCACAGCCAGAAATAAAACCGGCGCTTAATATCGGCGCGCCAATAATTACGCCCAATATAAAGTTGCTTTGCAGTAAAGGCTCATAAACATAAATAAGGAACGGCGCAATACAGATCATGATGATGCCCTGAAATGTAACCGCATGCTTTTTCAAATCCAGTTTATCTTGAATGACGCCGTATAAAATCATGAATATCATTGAGACGGCCGAGTTTATCGCATAAACGATCCCCACCTCGGCCCCATTGAGTCCAATGGATGATTTGAGCCATATCGCATAGAAAGACCACCACATAGACCATGCAGCGAAAAATGTTAATAGATAGCCTGATGCAAACCAATAATTTTTGTTATGTAACAATTTCATGTTTGGCCTTTTGATGTTTACGTTAACATTTTATGATGCTATGTAATGGTATGAATTTTATGAAGTATATTTATGTTGTTTTATGATGGCCCTATCATTTTTATTAACGTTAACATTTTTATTTGTGATCTTCGTCTGAAGAATCAATCAAGCAGGCGGCATGACAGCGTCAGCTAAACGGCGGCAAGCTGACGCTCTATCGTCAGGAATAACGCGCCCTGACGGCGCAAGGCGAAAAACGACGCTAGGCAAGCGTTTGATAGCCGGAGATCAAAAGTAAATCGTCACCAACACCTCCGGCAGAAGGTGGATGCTCTTCTTCAGCTGATGATGAAACGTCATTTTCAATGAAGGAGACTGAGACCAGCGTTGATTCAATAATCGGCTGCGTTGCCGGCGAAATTTCTGGCCATATTTTGATTACGATTAAATAAACACGCCGAATAATTTGAGCGTGAGAAACAATGACAGAAGCGTAAATTCCCGTTGGCGCAGATGACGACGCGCGGAGGAGATGCAGAACGGCGATTTACATGAAAGCCCTGTGGTCAGGGCCTTCAGAGGACGGATAATTACTTGTCGGAGGTAAAGTAATCGTTGTTATCGATGATCGGGATATAGGCTCTTACCCATTCGTTTCCTTCAATCATTTCCCAACTGTGTCCCTCACCCTGGGTATCTTCGGCAAGCAGCACGGTACCTGGGGCAATAGTGAATGTTGAACCATCGCTGACTTTAAATTTCAGCTTGCCCTTTAGCGTCACGACGTACTGTTTTCTCGGCGCCGGATGGGTGTTTTTCTCCCAATCTTCCGTGGAACTGCTGATCCAGAATTGTTTGGCCGGAATTTTTTCCAGGGCCGGAATGCTCCCCGTCAAAAAGGCGGAATGATTGTCTGCTGAGTTGACCAGCTTGATTGCCGGTATACGCGCTTCAGTGTTGCTCGTTGTTTTTGCGGATTCACCATACCCGGCCAGAGGAAGGGATAAACTGGCAACTGTCAAAAAAAACAGTTTTGATATTTTCATTTACTTATAACCTGTATTAAATATTGTTATTGATGATAAATAACTCATTTGCGGTGTTCCATGCCGCGTAATATTTTACCGCAGCCATTCGCCTAATAACCAGCGCTGGGGCAGTGATGTGTTTTATTTCAACTGTATGAAAATTATGGAATAAATTATTTTCAGGTCAGTTGTGCCGGCCTTTTTTTGTTACTAAGTATGAGCGTTTTTGTTACTGAACAAGCCGGGCGGCGTGTGTTCTTGCCAAAGCCCCATCAGGGAACACCTTCTGGTATTCCCGCTTAAGGACGCTAGCCTGAATATGAATGTCGACGATGGATCTGCCAACATTGAATTTGGTATTAGGCTAATTTAGCGAGGCTTCTACGACTTATGGATATTGAGGGTGACGAAGCGTTAATGCAGCGTATTAAGTTTACGAACGGTGACGACGCCGATTATCACGGCCGTCAGCAGGCCAAAAATCCACGGCCATTGCGCGCAGCTAAAATAGATATCGCTAATTTGGTCGCTGATGGTTAAACAGGTGTAAATGGTTGCGAACTGGAACCATATTCGAATAAATAATGCCATACAGAACCCATCCAGGATAAAAAATTTTAGAAGCATAGTATCATCAGTAGACGATATCCATTTAGATTATATGAACCTCACCTTGTAGTAAATTACCTTGGTAACCAATGAAGTAGTGGAATTCTGGAGACTCTATGAGAGTAAGACAGGCAACGCCCGATGAAGCGGAAAAGTTATGGACTATACGAAATCGAGCCATCAGGCAGGGGTGCGGACAGGTGTATGACGCAACGACGCTTACCGCCTGGACACCGGAACAGATGCCTGAAGGATATCGTCGCGCAGTGGCGGAGAACCCGTTTTTTGTCATCGACGATCCCGACGGGCAATATCCGGTCGCTACCGGCTTTCTGGATCTCGCTGCCGGCAGCGTCGAGGCGATTTTCACCATGCCCGAATTTCAAGGTAAAGGTATGGCGACGTTGATTCTGAATGCGATTAAACAGGAAGCCAGGGCGCGCGGACTCACTACGCTGACGCTCTGTGCAACGCCGAATGCCTTTGATTTTTATCATAAAAATGGATTCGCTACGGTTAAAGAGAGCCTTTATCCTTCCTCGCTGGCTGGAACGTCCCTTCGATGTATCGAGATGCGCTGGCAGGCTTAACTCGACATGCCGCCAAACCCCGCCTGGCGAATTCGCGAAGGCCTGTGATGCGGCGTTTATCCGTCGGCCGGATGCAGGTAAAAAAATCCCGCCTCGGGGGGCGGGAAAACTACTCTTGGCAGGGATGGGTAACACAACTTCAGGGACACACAACATCAAAGGGTTGATAAAAAGATAGCACCCTAAGTGTATAGAACTGTATTCGGCGAGTAAGGTTACCTTGTCCGGTGTAAAATGAGGTTGAAGCTGAAACACCCTTCATCATTCCAGCGCCTTCGCTGAACGGCATTAGCCGCTTGCCTGGCATCCTCCCGACCTAAACCTGGAGCCGCATCGGCACCGTCAACGATAGCGACATGCGCTACTTGGTCGATAAAAACGTTCGCTGCTTCCCTGCGGGAAAAGGTTTTAACGCCGACTGGTTCAGCAGTAGGATAACCGCGGGCAGATAACGTATTCATTCCTATTAAAATGAAGGGAAAACCGATGCAGATTGCAGAAAGTCGCTTAATTGCTATTGTCAGGGCGCTATTGCAGAAGGTGGGGTGTGAAGACACGGAGGCCGCCTGCGTGGCGGATCATCTGGTGGGCGCCAACCTGAAAGGACACGATAGCCACGGCGTGGGGATGTTACCGCACTACGTGAGCTTTATTACCAGCGGTATCATGCAGCCTAATACCCCGGCTCGGATGATCCGCGACGGCGGCGCGGTACTGCAGTTTTCCGGCGATCGGGGTTTTGGGCAGAGGACGGGGAAAGAAGCCATGCAGGCGGCGATCGAACGGGTAAAAACGACCGGCGTATGCCTGATGACGTTATCATCAACCTGCCATCTGGGGCGTATTGGCACCTATGGCGAAATGGCCGCCGCCGCGGGGTTGGTGTCGATTCATTTCGTCAACGTCAACGATCTCGATCCGATTGTGGCGCCATGGTGCGGCAGCGATGCGCGCTTTGGCACTAATCCCATCTGCATCGCTTTTCCGAAGAGTGACAATAACGCCGCCTTTGTGCTCGATTTCGCCACCAGCATCGTGGCGCTGGGGAAAACCCGGGTAGCCTATCTGGCGGGTAAAAAATTCGATGAAGACGTCATGCTCGACGGTAACGGCGTTTCGACCAACGATCCGCGCGTGATGTGGGAAGGGGAGAAACGCGGCGCTCTGAAGCCGATTGCCCGACATAAGGGCGGCGGCTTGGTGCTGGCGGCGGAAATGCTGGCCGGTCTATTGTCCGGCGGCGGCACCATCCAGCCGGATAATCCGCGCCATGGGGCGATTGTGAATAACATGACCACCATCGTCATTGACCCCGCCAATATGGTGTCGATGGCGTGGCTACAAAAAGAGTACGATGCGATGCTGGACTATGTCCGCTCTTCGCGCGCGCCGGATCCCCTGCAACCGATTCTGATTGCCGGCGAGCCGGAAATCAACGCCAGAGCGCGGCGCCAGGCCGAAGGGATCGAAATCTCCGATCAAGAGTGGCAAAAGATTGTCGACGCGGGCGTATCGCTCGGTATGACATCGGCGGATTTTGCCGCTTAGGGCGCATGCGCCCTGATTCAGGGTAACATCCTACGCCGGAACGCGGTGAGACAGGGTTAAAAATCGGCGTAATCCCGCGCGGGCAGCCAGAAGCCGTCGATAAACTCTTCGATAGGGTAACAGCCGGCGCGGCGCAACCGCTGTTCAGACATCGCGTTAAGACACTGGCGTTCCGAGTTATACGCGCCGATCACCAGCTCATCGCAGCCATTACCGAGATAACAAACAAATATCACTAGTGCGAACATGATGTCCTCGCTTACCACCTTAAGTCGTGCGGCTGTATTTCCGTAGTCCTGTCTACAATTGTAGATGAAAATGGCGAAGAAATGCGGTGACGGGGATTATCAGACGGATCAAACCGCCTGATAAACAAGAGAAAGCGGATTAGCGGTTACTCTGCGGAGCGCAGCAGGCGCCATCGCGGACCAGTTCGCGCGGCAGATTGTTTTTTATCCGGCTGCCGATGCGCTTAGTCAGTCCCAGCGGACAGTGTTGATAGGTCAGCAAAAGCTCATCGTCGGCGGGGATCTGCGCCGGATAGCTGTCTTTACCCTGGAACCATTCGCAGGCCAACCGATCGTTCAGAGCGAAGGCGTGGTCGGCATTGGCATTTGCCAGCGCGGTAATGGCTTCATGCTGCCAGCGATACCCTTTGGGAAACCGTTCCGCCAGTTTGATGCCAATACGCGAAAAGCGGATGTTGCCGAACGCCGATGCCAGTTCAGTCGGGAAAAGCCAGATTTCTTTATCGCGGTGCCATAGCGCCAACTGGTCGCTGTTCCACGTCAGGCCTTGTCGCCTCGCCGCCTGCGTCACCAAATCGCGATCTTTGGCGGTTACCGGGGCAAACGGAAAGTTGCCGACTTTATAGCTCGGCGCCGGCAGCGGCGGCACGCTGGCGGTTTTACGCAAACGCGCCACGAAAAAACCTTCACTGTCATAAATCTGTGGAAAAACGTGTAAAAATCCTTCCTGCGTCGCGGACAAATCGGCGCCCGGAAACAGATCGGTTAACGGTTCGAACTCGCAGGCCTCGGGGAAAGTTTGCCGCAGCCAATGGCAAACCTGCTGATTTTCCTGCTCGTTCAGCGTACAGGTGGAGTAAATCATCACCCCTCCCGGCTTCAAGGCGTGAAAAGCGCTGAGGATCAATTCGCGCTGGGTGGCGGCAATGCTGGCGATACTTTCCGGCGACCAATGGCTCATCGCCGCAGGATCTTTTCGCACCACGCCCTCGCCGGAACAGGGGGCATCAAGCAAAATAGCGTCGAAATATTCGGGCAACGCCGCGCCGAATACCCGCCCGTCAAAGTGGGTCAACGCGGTATTGGCGACGCCGCAGCGGCTGATGTTGGCATGCAGCACTTTCACCCGGCTGGCGGAGTATTCATTGGCGATGATGCCGCCCCGGTTATTCATCCCGGCGGCGATTTGCGTGGTTTTAGAGCCGGGAGCGGCGGCTACGTCCAGCACGCGCAGCGGGGCGGCATCATGCTGGAAAAGGGCGCGGACCGGAAGCATCGAGCTGGCTTCCTGAATATAAAACAACCCGCTCAGGTGCTCCAACGTATTCCCCAGCCGCACGATTTCGTCATCCGCATTCAGAATCCAGAAACCGTCTTCGCACCAGGGAATGGGCGCCAACTGCCACTGGTAAGGCGCGATCAGCCGCAGAAATTCTGCGGTGCTGATTTTTAATGTATTAACGCGAATACTGCGCCGCAACGGTCGTTGGCAGGCGGCGATGAAATCGTCCATCGACAGGTGCGACGGCATGATGCACTGAATAGAGGACAGAAACGCTGGGGGTAAATGGGCGGGTATCTGTTTGGCCACGGCGGGGTTCCGTTACAGCTAAAATATGAAACGCGCAGTGTAGCATAGATGTCGGGGCGACCGGAAAGCATGGCCGGCTTATCGCCCAAGCGTCACCGCATAGTCGTTTTTTGCGTTGCCTGAGAGCACGATATGTATATTACCCGTTATTGAAAACGGCTGATTCCGCGCGCGGATGAATCAATCTTGTGGCATGCTGTAGCGGGCAATTTTCATGATGGGCTCCCATCTTCCCTGGACCATCGTCAGTGACGTTTAAAATCGTTCCCGGTGATTTTGTATTGTAATTTCACGTTATAGCCTTCATCTTCTATGTAGCGGCGGTGTTATTTTTTTGCCCCGTCGCCCGGTGGCGAGCAAATTCGCGCAGGCGGATTTGTTGCCTACATGGATCCGGAGTAGCGTATCGGGGAGCGGGTGACGCTGTTTGAATGCGCCTTTAAATCTATTAGGTATGTGTGGTTAATTCGATCCGAAAAGACAATCAGTGCTTTATGAAAAAACAAGAATTTTATCAGGAGCTGGTCCGCGATTTATCATCGCTAATTGCGGGAGAACATCGTTTCATCACCATCTTATCGAACAGCAGCGCATTGTTGTTTGAGCGTCTGGATGGTGTCAACTGGGCTGGCTTTTATTTGCTGGAACAAGGCTCGTTATTTCTGGGGCCGTTTCAGGGCAGGGTCGCCTGTGTGCGTATTCCAGTAGGCAAAGGGGTATGCGGTCGTGCGGTTGCTGAAAATCAGATACAGCGCGTCGGCGATGTGCATGCGTTTCCCGGTCATATTGCCTGCGATGCCGCAAGCAATGCCGAAATTGTCCTGCCGCTGGTGGTCAAAGGTCGGTTAATCGGCGTTTTAGATATTGATAGCACTGTTTATCAACGGTTTGACGCAGATGATGAAGAAGGGCTCAAGGCGGTGGTGACTGCACTTTGCGCACAACTTGAAGAAAGCGACGTGCTGACTTTTATCAATTTCTCATGTTGAGACAAGGATAACGTAGCAATTGCCGATGGCGTCATTATAATGACGCCTGTTCATGCCTGCGCCGGTTGGCAAACCCGTTGTAATCAGGAAATTTCATGGAAAATCAACCTAAGTTGAACAGTAGTAAAGAAGTCATTGCCCTTTTGGCAAAGCATTTCCCGCTTTGTTTCACCACAGAAGGTGAAACTCGCCCGTTAAAGATCGGTATTTTTCAAGATCTTGTTGAGCGCGTATCCGAACTGGATAACATCAGCAAAACGCAATTGCGTTCTGCATTGAGGCTCTATACCTCAAGTTGGCGTTATCTGTACGGTGTAAAACTGGGCGCTCAGCGCGTGGATTTAGATGGAAATCCATGCGGCGAGCTGGAACAGCAGCATGTCGATCATGCTCGTAAGCAACTGGAAGAAGCGAAGGCTCGAGTTCAGGCTCAGCGCGCCGAGCAGCAAGCGAAAAAACGCGAAGCCGGCGAAGGCGCTGAACCAGCCCGTGCTCGACCGGCCAATGGCAAAGGCGCACCGCGTCGCGACCGCGATGCCGCGAGCGCCGCGCCGCGCAGACCACGCCAGCCTGCTTCCCGTCAGTCACCGTCCTCTTCTCAGCAACCGGCAAAAACTCAGCCTCGTCAGGCCAAGCCTGCCAGCCGCGAGTCTCAGCAGCGTGTCGCAGTTACGGATGTTTCCAAACTGCAAATCGGTCAGGAAATCAAAGTCAGAGCCGGTAAAGACGCCATGGATGCCACGGTGCTTGAAATTGCCAAAGGCGAAGTCAGGGTCCAGTTGGCTTCGGGGTTGGCGATGATTGTACGCGCAGAACATTTGCAGTTCTGATACGGAGGCCAACCTGGGCATGAACAATTTAGCTAAAATGACCGCCATTGCAGGTTTATTGCTGGCGGGCACAAGTTTTGCCAATGAGAACATCACGCGCGTTGAGCAAATTCCTCAGCTACAGGAGGAATCTCAGCACGCCACCGTCAGTGACCGAGTCACGTCGCGTTTTCTCCGTTCCCACTATCGCCAGTTTACGCTGGATGACGCATTCTCCGCGAAAATTTTTTCCCGTTATCTCAATATGCTGGACTACAGCCACAATGTGCTGCTGGCTTCTGATATCGCGCAGTTTTCCGACAAGAAAACGCAGTTGGACGACGAACTAAAATCCGGAAAGCTGGATGGCGTCTATGCGCTGTATAACCTGGCGCAGAAACGGCGTTTCGAGCGTTATCAGTATGCGTTATCGCTGTTGGAGAAACCGGTGAATCTTACCGGCGACGACACCATTGAGCTTGACCGAAGCAAGGCGCCCTGGCCGCAAAACGTGGGCGAACTGAACCGTTTATGGGACGCAAAGATCAAGTATGACTGGTTGAGTCTGAAGCTGACGGGTAAAGAAGATAAAGACATCAAAGAGACCTTGACCAAACGCTACCAGTTTGCGATTCGCCGTCTGGCGCAAAGTAACAGTGAAGACGTTTTCCAGCTGATCATGAACGCCTTTGCGCGTGAAATCGATCCCCATACCAGCTACCTGTCGCCAAGAAACACCGAGCAGTTCAACACCGAAATGAGCCTGTCCCTTGAAGGGATCGGCGCGGTATTGCAGATGGATGACGATTATACCGTCATTAATTCCATGGTGCCCGGCGGCCCGGCGGGGAAAAGCAAAAACATTACCGTGGGCGATCGCGTGGTCGGCGTCGGCCAGGGCGACAAACCGATCGCCGATGTCATCGGCTGGCGTCTTGATGATGTGGTCGCGCTGATTAAAGGGCCGAAGGGCAGCAGGGTGCGTCTGGAAATTTTGCCTGCCGGTAAAGGCACCAAAACCCGTATCGTCACGCTGACTCGCGAACGTATCCGCCTTGAAGATCGCGCCGTTAAAATGTCGGTCAAAAACGTCGGCAAAGATAAAGTCGGCGTGCTGGATATTCCGGGGTTCTACGTGGGCCTGACGGATGACGTCAAGGTTCAGCTCCAGAAACTGGAGAAACAGCACGTCAGCAGCATCATTATCGACCTGCGCAGCAATGGCGGCGGGGCGCTGACCGAAGCGGTCGGGCTGTCCGGTCTGTTTATCCCCAGCGGGCCGGTGGTGCAAATCCGCGACAACAACGGCAAGGTCCGCGAAGACAGCGATACCGACGGCATTGTTTACTACAAAGGGCCGCTGGTGGTGCTGGTGGATCGCTTCAGCGCTTCGGCGTCTGAAATCTTTGCCGCCGCGATGCAGGATTATGGCCGTGCCCTGATTGTCGGCGAACCGACTTTTGGTAAAGGCACCGTTCAGCAGTATCGCGCCCTGAACCGTATTTATGATCAGATGCTGCGGCCCGACTGGCCGGCGTTAGGTTCGGTTCAGTACACCATTCAGAAGTTTTATCGCATTGATGGCGGCAGTACGCAGATGAAAGGCGTGACGCCGGACATTATGATGCCGACAGGTACCGAAACCGTTGATACCGGTGAAAAATTCGAGGACAACGCGCTGCCGTGGGACAGCATTAAGGCCGCGGACTACACCAAAAGCGGCGATCTGAAACCGCTGATGGGCACCTTGAATGAAATGCATCAGGATCGCATCGCCAAGGATCCTGAATTCCAATATATCGCTGAGGACATTGCTCGCTACAATGCGACCAAAGATAAGCGTAATACGGTGTCGCTCAATCTGGCTCAACGCGAGAAAGAGAACAATGATGACGAAGCGCTGCGTCTGAACCGAATTAACGATCGTCTGACGCGGGAAGGGGAAAAACCACTGAAATCGCTGGAGACGTTGCCAAAGGATTATCAGGCCCCCGATCCTTATCTGGATGAAACCGTGAAGATCGCGCAGGATTTGGCGCAGGAAGAAAAATAGCAACTCATCGTTGTTTCAAATGAAAAAACCCGGCGTTGTCCGGGTTTTTTTTTGCGCGTCACTCAGTGAACCGCTGACGTTATTCAAGGTTATCATGGACGTCTGCCCGCTATTTTCACTTTGCTTGATGTGAGTCAATGGGACAATCAGCATCAGGAATATGATTGATAATCGTTATTAGTTATGTTCATTTTCAAACCATAATTTCTTATGGCTGAATTTATTATTAATTTATTAATTTATTGATTTTATGAGTTATTTTTATATTGAAGGATGCGTTCATGGCATTGCTCCTTAAAACATTACTGGATATTCCTCTCAATATGAATGCGGTTGTCGCCCGCATTCGACTGAGCGGCGAATGCCAGCAACGCTTAACCGAGTTAGGTATCCGGGTGGGCGGTCATGTCCGCGTTATTCAACGAGAAGAAAATCAGCCGCTAATGCTTGCCGCCGGCGACGGCCGCATCGCCATTAACTGGGATTTGGGAAAACAGGTGTGGGTTTCCCCACAGCAATAATCGGATTAACAACAATCACACTAACCATAAAAGGTGACTGACGATGTCTTTGGATGAATTAACGGTTGCGACCAGGTGGCGTGTCATCGGCTTTCAAAAAGGTTCGGCGGATTATCGCAAGAGGTTACTGGCGTTAGGCGTGACGCCAGGCGTGGAATTCTCGGTATCGCGCATTGCGCCGCTCGGCGATCCGATTGAATTGCGCCTGCGCGGCGCCGCCATCAGTGTTCGCAAGGGCGAAGCACAGATTCTTATTCTCGAAAAATGCTGAACTAACAACATCAGGTAGGAAAATTTTATGGATGCACAACCCATCATTTGCGTTGTTGGCAACCCTAATTGCGGTAAGACAACGCTGTTCAACGTGCTTACCGGCGGTAAGCAGACGGTAGGCAACTGGCCGGGCGTGACGGTAGAGAAAAAGGTGGGATACTATCGTTATCAACATCAGCAGACGACGCTGGTTGATCTTCCCGGCGTTTACTCGCTGAACCCTTCGTCGGAAAGCTCTGAAGACGAGCGCGTCGCCAGAGACTATATTTTATCCGGCGAAGCGAATTTGGTGTTGAATATCGTTGATGCCTCCAATCTGGAAAGAAACCTCTATTTAACCGCACAACTTCTGGATATGAATGTACCGATGGTGGTGGCCGTCAATATGATGGATATCGCCGCATCGCGTAAATTGGATATCGATATCGCGGCATTACAAAAGAAATTAGGATGCCCGGTCATCCCTATTACCGCCAGTCAGAAAAAAGGCATCGATAATTTACGCCAGCTTTGTTCAACCGCCATCGCTTCTCCCGTCGCGCCCGATGTTACCATCCCTTATGATGAGCCGCTGCAACAGGCGGCAAAAGAGATTGCCGGGCAGTTTTCCGCACATGGCGGCATCAATAATCCATATTGGCTGGCGTTGCAATTGCTCGAGGGCGATAGGACGGTTCGCGCGGCGATTCCGCCGCAGCTGTTGGCGCTATCCGATGCCAAAGTAGCCGAGCTGATTGAGCAATATGAGGATGAACTGGATATTTTTCTGGCGGACGCCCGCTATCAGTTTGTGTCGGCGATTGCCGCGTCGGTGATTACCCGCCGTGGTGAAATGTCGGTGACGCTGACGGATAAAATAGATCGCGTGGTATTGCATCGCTTTTTGGGAATACCGATTTTCCTGCTGGTGATGTACCTGATGTTTATTTTCACCATCAATATCGGCAGCGCCTTTATTGATTTCTTCGATAAGTTCTTCGGTACGATTTTTGTCGATGGTCTGGGCGAACTGCTGACCGCCATCAACACGCCGGCCTGGCTAAAAACGCTGCTTGCCGATGGTATTGGCGGCGGTATTCAGACGGTATCGACCTTCATCCCTGTAATTGGCTGCCTCTATCTTTTCCTGTCTTATCTGGAAGACTCGGGTTACATGGCGCGCGCCGCATTTGTCATGGACCGCTTCATGCGTAGCATTGGTCTGCCGGGTAAAGCCTTTGTTCCACTGATTGTGGGATTTGGCTGCAACGTCCCGGCGGTTATGGCTACCCGGACGATGGAAAGACACAGCGATCGTATCGTTACCGTGATGATGGCGCCCTTCATGTCCTGCGGCGCGCGCCTGCCGGTGTATGTGCTGTTTGCTACGGCGCTGTTTACCAGCGGCGGCCAGAATTTGGTATTCGGCCTTTATTTGATTGGGATTGTTGCCGCCGTCGCTACCGGTTTCATGCTGAAAAACACCGCCCTACAGGGTGAGGCTTCAACCTTCGTCATGGAGATCCCGCCTTACCATCTGCCCGGCTTACGCAGCGTGCTGATCCGTACCTGGGACCGGCTGAAAAACTTTATTTTCAGAGCCGGTAAGCTGATTGTGATCGTGGTTACGGTGTTGGGCTTTTTGAATTCAATGGGAACTGACGGTACGTTCGGTAATCAGGACAGCGATAAATCGGTCTTGTCGGCCATCGGGCAAAAAATTGTGCCGGTTTTCGCGCCGATGGGAATAAAACCAGAGAACTGGCCGGCCGCCGTGGGCGTGTTTACCGGTATTTTCGCTAAAGAGGCGGTGGTCGGGACGCTGGATTCCCTCTACGGCACGATGGCGGAAGCTCAAAATAACAGCGAAGAAGAGCCGGACGAACCTTTCAGTCTGCAAACCGGGATCGCCGACGCGCTGGCGACGATACCTGAAAACTTCAGCAAGCTCGGCAATGCGTTTCTTGATCCGCTGGGTATTGACGTCGGCGATTTGAGCAACGCCGAATCAGTGGCGGAGGAGAATGAATTCTCGGTTTCATCGCTGACGGTGATCAGCCAGCTGTTTGACGGCAGATTGGGCGCTTTTGCTTATCTGCTAATGGTGCTGCTCTATGTTCCCTGCGTTGCCGCCGTATCCGCCATTTGGCGTGAGGTGGGCACTGCCTGGACGCTATTCTGCGTGGTCTGGACCATTGAATTGGGTTACGGTTCCGCGGTAGTGGTCTACCAGATCGGACGTTTCGCTCAGCATCCGCTCTATTCATCGCTGGCGATTGCCGGTGTGGCGGTGGCGTTGCTGATAACCATCATGTTCCTGCGCCGTAACGGCGATACCAGGCATCAGGTTACGGTAAAGGATATGAACGAAAGTCTCTAATTTATTAAGTCCGCAGGTGGGGAAACTCACCTGTGCGGAGGATGTATGACCTTGATTGAATTGCGCGACTATGTACGCCGGCAAAAGAAAGTATCCTTGCAGGATGTGAGCACTGCGTTTCACGCCGACCCTGGCGTTGTCGAAGGTATGTTGGAAATCTGGATTCAGAAGGGAAAGATACGTTTTCATCAGGCCGCGGCCGGCGGGAAATGCGGAAGTTGCTGTTCGTGTGATAAAAGCCTGAGCCAGTATTATGAATGGGCCGACAAGTAGCGCGCTCTAACCTGACCGGCAGCGTTCCGCCGGTCAGGTTGACTATCAGTGTCCGGCTTTCAACTGCTGGAAATAGGTTTCATACAGCGTGCTGGCGCTGCCGACATCATTCTGCCATTCACCCTTGTTAATCACTTCCTCATCCGGGTATAGCGTCTTGTCGCCAGACACCTCCGGCGGCAGCCGCTTCTTCGCCGCCAGGTTAGGGGTGGGATAACCAATGGTTTCTGCAACCTGAGCCGCAATTTCCGGACGCAGCAGGAAATTGATCATCTTGAGGGCGCCATCAACGTTTTTGGCGTTGGCAGGAATAGCCAGGCTGTCCATCCAGAAGATCCCGCCTTCTTTCGGCCAGATAATATCCAGCGGCGTGCCGGCCTGACGAGCCACGTAAGCCGAACCGTTCCAGACCATACCCAGATTGACTTCACCTTCCATAAACGGGTTGCCCGGATTGTCTGAATTAAACGCCAGCACGTTAGGCATTAACTGCTGCAATTCCTTGTAGGCCGCTTCGATTTGCTGAGGATCGGTGGTATTGGCGGAGTAGCCGAGCTTGCGCAGGGCGATTTGAAAAACTTCGCGAGCGTCATCCGTCAGCAGCAGGCTGCCCTTATATTTTTTATCCCATAAATCCGCCCAACCAGTGACGCTTGCCGGATCGATGGCTTCGCGGTTGACGCCAATCGCCGTCGCTCCCCAGATGTAAGGGATGGAATAATCGTTATGCGGATCAAACGATTTATGCAGTAAGTTCGGATCGAGATTCTGGAAGTTGCTGAGCTTGCTGGTATCGATCTTTTGCAGCATGCCTTCTTTACTCATTTTGGAAATGAAGTAGGTTGAGGGCACGACCAAATCATAGGAACTGTCCTGATAGGTTTTCAGCTTGGCGTACATGCTTTCGTTGGATTCATAGGTTGAATAAATAACCTTGATTCCGGTTTCTTTGGTGAACTGTTCAAGCAATCCGGGAGGAACGTACTCAGTCCAGTTATAGAAATACAGCGTTTTCCCATCATCAGCATGAGCGGCGTTCATACTGAAAACCATGGCGCAGGCCGCCAGCAGATGTGACCATTTTTTCATATTGTTTATCTCCTTTCCCAAAGAGTGAATATTATTTTTGGGTGCGGTCGCGCAGGATAAGTTGACTGCTGAGCACCAGAACCAGCGACAGTAGCAATAAAATGGTTGCCAGCGCATTGACTTCGGGCGAAACCCCCACCTTAACCATAGAGTAAATCTTCAACGGCAAGATCTCGTATGACGGTCCGGTAACGAATGATGACACCACGACATCATCCATCGACAGGGTAAAGCTCAGCAGCCAACCGGCCGCTACCGCGGGCATCGCCAGCGGCAGAATGATTTTGCGTAGGATAATCGCTTCGCTGGCGCCCAAATCGCGGGCGGCTTCCAGCATACGCACATCAAATCCTTTTAATCGTGAATAAACGGTTACCACGACAAAAGGCAGGCAGAAGGTGATGTGCGAAAACAGCAACGACCAGAATCCCAGCGCGATCCCCAGCAGCATGAACAGCACCAGCAAGGAAATCGCCATGACGATATCCGGCGACATCATCACCACGAACAGCATACCGCTGACAAAAGGCTTGCCGCGAAAGCGATAGCGATAGAGCGCCACCGCGGCCAGGGAGCCGATCAGCGTGGCGAAGGTGGCTGAAAATACCGCCATCGTGAGGGAATGCTGTGCCGCCTGTATCAGGCTGTCGTTATTCATCAGCAGTCGATACCAGCTTAGGGTAAAGCCCTGCCAGTTGATGCCGAAACGCGCCTGATTGAAGGAATTTACGATCAAAATGATGATCGGAATGTACAAGTAGGCATAGATGATGGACATAAAGCCACCGCGCAACAGACGACCGATCATTCCAGTTCCCCTTGTTTGTTCAGGATGCGGGCGGTGCGATAGTAAACAAACAGCAGCAGCCCCATGATCAGGGTCAGACAAATACTGGTGGCGGCGCCAAACGGCCAGTCGCGGATATTGAGAAACTGGCTTTTAATCACGTTGCCGATGAGCAGGTTTTTAGCGCCGCCCATCAGATCAGCGACGAAAAACAGCCCCATCGCCGGCAGTAAAACCAGCAAACATCCGGCGATGATGCCGGGCATCGTCAGCGGAATAACGATTTTTACAAATGCCTGCCATTTATTCGCGCCCAAATCCCGTGCGGCCTCAAGGTACGACTTATCCAGCTTTTCTATGCTGGAGTAGAGCGGCAGCACCATAAACGGCAGCAGGATATAGATCAAACCGAGGATCACCGCCTCCGAGGTGTACATAATACGCAGCGGCGTTTCAATAATACCGCTCCACAGCAAAAATTCGTTCAGGTAGCCGCGCGTGCTCAGGAACAGCTTGAGTCCGTAAATGCGGATTAACGAATTCGTCCAGAATGGGACAATCAGCAGAAACATCAGCAGCGGCCTGACCCTTTGCGGTAACCGCGCCAGAATGAACGCGAAGGGGTAACCGAGCACCAGGCAGCACAAGGTCGCCACCACCGCCATGTTCAGCGAATGCAAAAGGACGGATGCGTACATCGGATCAGCCAGCCGCGTGTAGTTATCCAGTGTAAACACCAGGCTGATAAAACGGGTATCGTCGCGGGTTAAAAAGCTGGCGCCGATAATCATCAGGTTTGGCATGAACACAAACAGAACCAGCCAGGCTACGATGATGGTGATAATGATGTTTTGAAAGCGTTTACGCGATTTCTTCATCGTTCAGGACGACCTCCCAGCTTTCGACCCAGGTCACCGCCACTTTTTGATTCAGAGAGTGATCGACATCGGGATCGTCCTCGTTAAAGAACTCGCTGACCATGACCATCTTGCCGCTTTCCAGTTCGATGCTGGACTCCAGCGTCATGCCTTTATAATTGCGTTCGCGCACATAGCCGACGATCTCTGAAGTCTGCGCGCTGTCGTGGATCTCCTCGACGCGCAGATCTTCCGGACGCAGCAGCACCTTGAGACTTTGCCCGATATTGACCGGGAATCCGACCGTGATCACGCACTCATGACCCTCAATGCGCGCGCGTACGCGCTGATCGTCGATCGGGGCGATAACCTGGGCATCGAAGATATTGATTTCGCCAATAAAGCTGGCCACAAACAGGTTACGCGGCTCTTCATAAATTTCACGCGGCGTACCGTCCTGCTCGATATGGCCATCGCGCATGACCACGATGCGATCGGACATGGTGAGCGCTTCTTCCTGATCGTGGGTTACGAAGATGAAAGTAATGCCCAGGGTCCGCTGCAAGGCCTTCAGCTCGTTTTGCATCTGCTTGCGCAGTTTGTAGTCCAGCGCGGAGAGCGGTTCGTCCAACAGCAGCACCTTGGGTTTATTCACTACCGCTCTGGCGATGGCCACGCGCTGTTGCTGGCCGCCTGATAGCTGGTGCGGGCGTCGCGGCGCCAGGGTTTCCAACTGCACCATTTTAAGCGCCTCCAGCACGCGGGGCCGCACTTCCGTCTCCGGCGTTTTTTGCATTCTTAATCCGAACGCGACGTTGTCGAAAACGCTCAGGTGGGGAAACAACGCGTAGCTTTGGAATACGGTATTAACATACCGCTGCTCGGCAGGCTGGTGGGTAATATCCTGGTTTTCCAATATAACGCTGCCGCTGTCTACGGTTTCCAGACCGGCAATCAGACGCAGCACGGTGGTTTTACCGCAGCCGGAAGGCCCGAGAATAGTGAGAAACTCACCATGGTTAATGGTGAGATCAAAGTGAGAAATGATGTCTTTGCCATCAAAACCTTTATGGACGTCGAGCAGTTCAACGACCGGAGGAGCAGGACGATTATTTTTCATTTAGGGTTATTGCTCTGTTTCCTAAGTATGGCGCATCCACGCAAAAGGGGTTGGTGGTCTATGCCAAGGGTTATCACCTTTCAGCCTACGAGCTTAGTTGAGGGTCGGCATTCTACGGTAAACCATACTGAACGCCAACTCGTGACGCCACACTTATCGAGAAGCTTCGTAAATAGTTCATGTGCGGGACAATATGCCCGGTCATTATGCTGTGTGATTGTTACTTTATTGCGGCCGTTTTGTAACGTCTGGCTGGAAGAATCGATAATTAAGTGCCTTACTATGACGATAGTCCGGCATTTGGCCGGGACATGGGGCAAGGTCGGGTATTTCGCATCTGCGGGTTAACACAGTAAAAACTGACCTGACGCAATATTTGCCATGAATGCCATCCCCATAATGAAATTCAGGACTCAAGAGGCCCATAATGATGGATAAATTACTCGATCGATTTTTAAATTACGTTTCTTTTGATACGCAATCAAAAGCGGGTGTCCGCCAGGTGCCCAGTACCGAAGGACAGTTAAAACTCGCCCGGGCATTGCAGCAGGAACTGCTGGAGCTTGGGTTTGAGCAGGTGACGCTTAGCAAACATGGCTGCGTGATGGCGACGCTGGCTTCGAACGTCGCATGGCCGGCGCCGACGATTGGCTTTATTTCTCATATGGATACGTCTCCTGACTACAGCGGGAAGAACGTAACCCCCCAGATTCTGGAAAACTATCGCGGCGGTGATATCGCATTGGGCATCGGTGATGAAGTGCTCTCGCCGGTGATGTTTCCAGTACTGCACCAGCTGTTGGGCCACACGCTGATTACCACCGACGGCAAAACGCTGCTGGGCGCCGATGATAAAGCCGGTATCGCTGAAATTATTACCGCGATGATGCGCCTGAAAAAACAGCAGATCCCGCACGGGGATATCCGTATTGCCTTTACGCCGGATGAAGAGATCGGCAAAGGCGCCCACTTTTTCGATGTCGGGGCGTTCGATGCGCAATGGGCCTATACCGTCGATGGCGGCGGCGTCGGCGAACTTGAGTATGAAAACTTTAACGCCGCTTCTGTGACGGTAAAAATCGTCGGCAACAACGTGCATCCCGGCAGCGCCAAAGGCGTGATGGTTAACGCGCTGACGCTTGCGTCACGCTATCATCAGGAAGTTCCCGCCGACGAGACGCCTGAAAACACCGACGGCTACCAAGGCTTTTATCACCTGCACAGTATGAAAGGCGTGGTAGAACGGGCGGAACTCCATTATATCGTTCGCGATTTCGACCGTAACGGATTTGAGCAACGCAAGAAGAAAATGCTGGATATCGCCGAGAAAGTCGGTAAAGGGCTGCACCCCGATTGCTATATTGAAGTCGCGATAACCGACAGCTACTACAATATGCGCGAACAGATAGAAAAGCATCCGCATATCATTGCGCTGGCGCAACAGGCTATGCGGGATTGCAATATCGACGCGGTGTTAAAGCCGATCCGCGGCGGCACCGACGGCGCCCACCTGTCGTTCCTGGGGTTGCCTTGCCCGAATTTGTTTACCGGCGGCTACAACTATCATGGTAAGCATGAGTTCGTTACCCTGGAGGGGATGGAGCAATCCGTGGCGGTGATTATGCGTATCGCCGAGTTAACCGCGTTACGCGCCAAAGCGCAGTAGTCGGCTAAAAAGAAGGCGGGAGACGTCCCCGCCTGAGCTTGATGTCCATCCTGTCCTGAGCGGCGATTTAAGATAGGCGGGCGAACGCGCGCCGTCTGTGTGAGAATCGCCCCCATCTCTTCGGATATCTGGCGTTGCCAAACCCGAGAAGGCTGACCACTGACGCGTTAGTCGGCAAAGAACCAGTAACCACTGTTGACCAATGCGGTTAGCCTGACGAGGAACGATCTATCCTCCAGGGCGCCGGCCAACATTTCGGCACTGACTTCGTGATGTTCTGCCAATGCCAAAAGCGCCTGTTTATGCGGGCTGTCGATTTTTTCGCCATTCACGAAGCAGTTTTCACCGACGTACAGCACGCGCAATCCGCCCAATCGCTGTAACCGTTCTCCCTGTTGCAGGCAATCACGTACTTCCTCCGCCTGATACGGCGGTTCCATCGGGGCGAGATCGAGCTCATGGCGCGACTGAGAAATAAATTCACCGAACCAGTTATTGAAGTGTTCGGGCTGCTGAACCAGTTCCAGCATCATTTTCTGTAAGCGATCCAACTCCTGCGGCAACACCATGGACGGATGTTCGCGGGAGGGTATCGCCGGGTCGTCGTAACGGTGGCTGCCGAGCTCACGCGCCAACACATAATCGGCGAAACCGCTGACCAGCTCGCGGGCGTTCGGCGCGCGGAAGCCCACCGAGTAATTCAGTGACTCTTCCAGCGAGTAGCCGTCATGCGGGAAACCAGGCGGGATGTAGAGAATATCGCCCGGCTCCATTTCTTCATCAATGATGGCGTCGAAAGGCGCGACCTGAAGCAGATCGGGATGAGGACAGTGCTGCTTCAGCGGTATTTTGGCCCCGACGCGCCAGCGGCGGCGACCGGTTCCCTGAATAATGAAAACGTCGTATTGATCCAGATGCGGACCGACGCCGCCGCCGGGAACCGAGAAAGAGATCATCAGATCGTCAAGTCGCCAGTCAGGTAGCTGTCGGAAAGGGCGCATCAGCGCGGCGGATGGCTCATGCCAGTGGTCGACGGCCTGAACCAGCAGCGACCAGTTGTTTTCGCCCAGATGGTCAAAACTTTCAAACGGCCCGTGGCTGACCTGCCAGCGACCCTCCTGGTGGCTAATCAGCCGGCTGTCGACGTCGTTTTCCAACGCCAGACCGGCGAGCTCATCGGGAGAGATCGGGTCGATAAAATGATTAAAGCCGTGCTTGATGATAACCGGCTGTTTTTGCCAGTAGCGCGCTAAAAAATCCGGCCAGTCGAGATTGAGTTGATAATCCATACCATATCTTCCAGAAAACGGGGCTGGCGGCAATTATAGCCGAAGCGCGGTGAGCTGTGCGGAGTTTCATGATTCATTCTGGCCAAGATTCTGACGCGAGAAAATTGCCTCCACGCGAGCCCCCCCCAATGCGCTGTCGCTGATGATTATTTCACCTTGATATTGTTCAATAATCTCCGCAGCGACCGACAGACCGATGCCCTGACCGGGTCTGAGTCTGTCGACGCGCTGTCCGCGCTGAAAAATGAGCTCGCGTTTGCTTGCGGGGATGCCGGGACCGTCATCATCAATGATCAGGTGCAGTTTGTGATCAGAATACAGGGCGCTGATTTCCACAAATTCCAGACAGTATTTGCAGGCGTTATCCAACACGTTGCCCAGGATTTCCATGAAGTCGTTTTTTTCGCCGACGAAGGTTAGCTCCGGTGAAATATCCAGCGTCAGAACGACGCCTTTACGCTGATAAACCTTATTCAACGCGGAGCACAGCCCATCTAACATGGCGGGAACGGAATGCACTTCGCGCATCAGCATATGATGTTCGGAGCGTACGCTGGCGCGGTGCAGATAATAGCCGATTTGTTGTGAAATCCTGCTGATCTGCGCCAGCATGATCGGTTCCGCCTGATCGATATTGGTTTCTTTACCGGTGCGTAATGCCCGCAACGTGGTTTGCAATACCGCCAGCGGCGTTTTCAGACTATGGGTGAGGTCGGTCAGGGTGGTGCGGTATTTGTGATAACGCTGGCGTTCATTATTCAATAAGATATTCAGGTTTTTTACCAGACTGAATAATTCGCGCGGCGGATTTTCATCCAGCTGTTCCCGCGTGCCGTTTTCCAGCTCGCCTATCTGCCTGACCAGGCGTTTGATCGGGCGCAGGCTCCAGTGCGCGCCCAGCCACAACAGGGGGAATACCAGAATGAGGTTGGCGATGATGACGTAGCTGAACCATTCCCAGACGATATCCTCCTGCTGCAGTTCCTGTGGAATACGGTCAACCACCACGATAGTTAGCGGCGGAAGATGCGCCGTTCCGGGATAAACGTTGACGGCGACGGAGTGGGTCAGGGTATGCGAATAGACGCTGTTAAGCGCGCGCAGGCTGTTGAGCAGCAGGGTATTTTCTTTCAGTACCGCGCTGCTGGTGCTGGTATCGATATCCAACTCATGATAGGCCGTCTTCTCCAGCCATTCAGGCTTGATCAACGCTTCTAGCTGCGGAACTTCCCGCTCGCGCCAGAGCAGGCTTCCGTGACGGTCATAAATTAAAACCAGCGTCGGAAAGTTGATATCAATATCCGGCGGCGCAGCGATGGTCAGCTGGTTATCCCGCCATTGCGCCAGGCTGTAAAACAGATTACTTTCTCCGCGCAGCAGGCGGAAAGAGGTTTTATCGAAATTGACGCTGTAACCGATAATCGCCACAACGCCATAGGAGAGGGATAGCGCCAGTACAATGGCGACGGTGGCGAGCAGAAAGCGAACGCGCAGCGAAAAGGGAAATTTATCGCGCCGGGCTTTTTGCCCGTCAGGCTGCGGAGCGTCGCTGTCGGTCCCGACCGGCGATTTTTTACCGATCATGTGGCGCCTGACCGGCGTCGATGTCGAAACGATATCCCTGACCGCGGACCGTGGTAATGACATCAGGTGATCCGGCGTTCTGTATTTTTTTGCGCAGCCGCCCCATCAATACATCAATGGTGTGGCTTTCGCGCAGTTCGGCATCGGGATAGAGCTGCAGCATCAATGATTCTTTGCTGACCACCTTTCCGTTATTGCGGATCAGCGTTTCAATGATGGTGTATTCGAAAGCGGTCAGTTTGATCGGCGCGCCTTCAATCATCACTTCGCGGCGCGACAGATCGATTTCAAACGGCGATATGCTGATGACCTGTGACGCCAGGCCGCTGTTGCGGCGCATCAGCGCCTGCAAACGGGCGACCACTTCTTCCATATGAAAGGGTTTCGTGACGTAGTCATCCGCGCCGGCTTCCAGCACGGCCACTTTATCTTGCCAGCCTTCCCGGGCGGTGAGCACCAGAATGGGCAGTTTGATCTGCTGGGCGCGCCAGCGGCGAATCATACTCATCCCGTCTTCATCCGGCAGGCCAAGATCGACAATGGCAATATCCGGTGAGTGTTCACGCAAGAAATAATCGGCTTCTTTGGCGCCGGAGGCGGCATCTACCTGATACCCCATTTCATTCATTTGTACGGTAAGGTGGTGGCGTAATAAAACGTTATCTTCGACGACCAGAATGCGCATCGCTAGTTCCTCTGTTTCTATGTCAAACAGGCAAGGCGGTATATAAGTAAGCACCGCTTACGTATCATAGTCATACGCAATAGGAATTAATTATATTCTTTGATTTTTATCTGACAAATTATCCATAGGGATAATAAACAGCGGATAAACGGTCTGGAGAAGAAAAGGCGGGAACCGCGTCCGCAGACTTTTTCTTCTGATAATCCGGGGATGCGAACGCGGCATCCCCGTGTATTACCAGCCTCGGGTCGGCATCAGCAGTCTGACATTGCCGTCGCCTGTCGGGGATGGCGATTTATTTCAGGTCGTCGACCATTTGAATGGCGCGGCCGATATAGTTGGCGGGCGTCAGCGTTTTCAGCCGCGTTTTTTCTGCTTCAGGCAGTTCCAGACCATCAATAAATGCCTGAATGCCCGCCGCATCAATGCGTTTGCCGCGCGTCAGCTCTTTAAGTTTTTCGTAAGGCTTCTCAATACCGTAACGACGCATCACGGTTTGAATCGGCTCCGCCAGCACTTCCCAGTTATGATCCAGCTCTTCGCTGAGATGGGCGCGGTTAACTTCCAGTTTGCTGATGCCTTTCAACGTTGATTGATAAGCGATCAGCGCATAGCCCACGCCCACGCCCAGGTTACGCAATACCGTCGAGTCGGTGAGGTCGCGCTGCCAGCGGGATACCGGCAGCTTGGCGGCTAAATGTCCTAACACCGCATTGGCCAGACCCAGGTTGCCTTCGGAGTTTTCGAAATCAATCGGGTTAACCTTATGCGGCATGGTGGAGGAGCCAATTTCACCGGCGATGGTTTTCTGTTTGAAGTGGTTTAGGGCAATGTAACCCCAGATATCGCGGTCGAAATCGATCAGGATGGTATTAAAGCGGGCGACACAGTCAAACAATTCCGCAATGTAGTCATGCGGCTCGATCTGCGTGGTGTACGGGTTCCAGGTGATCCCCAGCGAGGCGACGAAACTTTCGCTGAACCGGTGCCAGTCGATTTCCGGATAGGCGGCCAGGTGGGCGTTGTAGTTACCCACCGCGCCGTTGATTTTACCCAGAATTTCAATCTGCTGAAGCTGACGGTATTGGCGCTCCATCCGGTAGGTTACGTTGGCGAACTCTTTACCGATAGTGGATGGCGTAGCGGGCTGCCCATGGGTACGCGACAGCAGCGGAATATCGCGATATTGCAGGGACAGGTCGGCTAATGCGTCAATGATTTTGCGCCACTGGGGAAGAATCACTTCACGACGGGCGGTATCCAGCATCAGCGCATGAGACAGGTTGTTGATATCTTCCGAGGTACAGGCGAAGTGAATAAATTCGCTGACGGCGTGCAGCGAGGGAACGGCGGCGACTTTTTCTTTCAGAAAATACTCGACGGCTTTAACGTCATGGTTGGTGGTGCGCTCAATGGTTTTAATGCGCGCCGCATCCTGTTCGCTGAATTCAGCGACAATTTGGTCGAGGAAAGCGTTTGCGTCGGCATCAAATGCAGGAACTTCCTGGATTTCTGCACAGGCCGCCAGCTTTTGCAGCCAACGTACTTCAACCTGTACGCGGAACTTCAGCAAACCGAATTCGCTGAAAATAGCGCGCAGCGAGCTGACTTTATCGCCGTAGCGGCCATCTATCGGGGACACGGCGGTCAGTGAGGATAATTCCATCGCAAGCAACTCCTGGGATTGGTGTTAATAAAATAAAATAGGGTCATGCTATCCGCAAACACCTCCAGTGCCGTCATCCCCGCGTCGGCGGGGAGCGGCGTTTTAGAGCGTGTATTGCTTTGCCGAAGATAACGAGTAAGCGGGATAATCAGTCCGCAGATTCATCGTCGATCAGCAACGTGCCAATATCTGTTTCGCTTCTTTCACCAGTTGGCCGCGCGAAAACATCAGCTGCAGGCGTCCGCCGCCAATCTGCTGCCATAGCACCGCGGAACGAATGCCGGCCAAAAGCGCGGCCCGAACCTTGGCCTGGATCTGGCTGTTTTTCAATATCTCCGGTGAGCCGGTAACCTGGATGCGCGGCCCCAGCGTACTGATGACATCCACATAGATGGCGGCCAGCGCGCTGACGATCGTATCAGAGAGCAGCTCAAAATGCTCCAGCTGACGTTCCAGTTGCCCAATGCGTTTACCCAGCTCGTTGAGCGCCGTCTTGTTGCCGTGCAGCTTACGCTCCAGCGTAATCAGGCTGAAAGCATAGCGGGACAGCTCGGCCCCCTGGCCTTTACCGCTGGTATTCAGTATGCCGAGCAAGGTTTCCAGTCCGCTTTTCAGGTTAGATTCCGAATCACCATAAACGGCCAGCGTCGACGATGGGTTCACCATCAGAATACTATTGAGCGAGGTGAGCAGAATCTCATGGTCGCAGTTGCCGGTATGGGCTAACTGTTGCACCAGATGAGCGGACTGGCAGACGCCCGCGAGGGCCAACGTAATGTCATGATAATTCTTAGCCACGGCTACTCCTGTAAACGTTCTTCAATGATGCCGCCGCCCAGACAAACGTCGTCCAGATAGAACACGGCGGATTGTCCCGGCGTCACGGCAGCGACCGGTTCATCAAAGCGGACGCTTATGCGATCTTCACCCAATGGGGTAACCGTGCAGGGGATGTCCGCCTGACGATAACGGGTTTTCACTACGCAGCGGAACTCCGCGCTTACTGGTTGGCGATCGACCCAATGCAACTGCTGAGCGGTTAAGCCGTATGACATCAGGCGAGGGTGCTCATGTCCCTGGGCGACGTACAGAATGTTGTTTCCAACATCTTTGTCCACCACGTACCAGGGATCTTCTCCGCCGTCTTTGACGCCGCCGATTCCCAACCCTTTGCGCTGACCCAGGGTGTGATACATCAGCCCCTGATGTTGCCCCATGTTTTTATTGTCATCGACGGACAAAATCGGGCCCGGCTGGGCAGGCAGATAGCGAGAGAGGAATTCCGTGAATTTACGTTCGCCGATGAAGCAAATGCCGGTGGAGTCTTTCTTTTTGGCCGTCGCCAACGCCAGCTGTTCGGCAATTTGGCGCACCTGCGGTTTTTCCAGCTCACCCACCGGGAATAGGCATTGCGCGATCTGTTCATGGCTGAGCGTATAGAGGAAATAACTTTGGTCTTTGTTATCGTCCATTCCACGCAGTAAACGGCTTTTGCCATCGACATCCTGACGGCGGACATAGTGGCCGGTAGCGATGTAATCCGCGCCTAAATCTTCGGCCGCGAATTCAAGAAAGGCTTTGAATTTGATCTCTTTATTACACAGGATATCGGGATTGGGCGTCCGTCCGGCTTTGTACTCCGCCAGGAATAATTCAAACACGTTATCCCAATATTCGGCCGCGAAATTGACGGTATGCAGTTCGATACCCAGTTTGTCGCAGACGGCCTGAGCATCGGCAAGATCGGTCGCCGCAGAGCAGTATTCCGTATCGTCGTCCTCTTCCCAGTTTTTCATAAACAGGCCTTCAACATGATAGCCCTGTTGCTGCAACAGGTAAGCGGAAACGGATGAATCAACACCGCCGGACATACCGACAATCACTTTTTTCTGGCTGTTATCTGACATGGAAGTCTCGCGAACTGAACGTGAAGCAAAAAACAAGCGGCGCATTTTATCATGTTGCGGCCTGGCCTGCACCGCTATTCCTGAGCCATTATTGGTTAAAACGGCCAGTTAAAAGCGCCAAGTAGCGTTAACGGGTAGCGCTCCGGCTGCTGATAGCAGCGGATGCTTTCCGCGACTAAGGGTGAACGCAACTGTGTCGAATGGAGAATTTCTTCCGCCGTCAGCCAGCGGCAGCGCTCGATATCGCTGTCCTGGGGCTGGGTCGCCATTTTATACGGCAAATCGAGGGCAAAACAGAAACGCAGGAACGGCGTCCGATCGGGGGCGATCCACTGGTGCAACTGCAGGAAACTCTGGGGTTCGGCCTGAATGCCCGTCTCTTCCCAAAGTTCGCGTCTGGCGGCCTGAATCAAGGTTTCATCGGCTTCCAGATGTCCTGCGGGTTGGTTCCACAGCAGCCTATCGTTAATCAACTCTTCAACCACCAGAAAATGGTTCTCTGCCTGGACCACGCAGGCAACGGTAACGTGCGGCTTAAACATCGGTAATCTCCTTCCATTCTCCGGGTGACAGGTTCCCCACGGTTTGATTGGCCATGCCGAAGCGAATCAGACGCAGCGTGGGATAACCAATATTTGCCGTCATGCGCCGAACCTGACGGTTACGGCCTTCATGCAGGGTGATTTTCAGCCAGCTGACGGGGATGTTTTTGCGCTCCCGAATCGGCGGGACACGTTCCCACAACCAGTCCGGCGGCGACACCAATTCGACGCCGGCGGGCAGGGTTTTGCCGTCTTTGAGTTCAAGACCGTGACGAAACCGAGACAGCGCGGCTTCATCAGGCACCCCTTCCACCTGAGCATAATAGGTTTTTGCTGTTTTATGGATCGGGTCGGTAAGTTTAGACTGTAGCTTGCCGTCATTCGTGAGGAGCATCAGTCCTTCACTGTCACGGTCTAAACGGCCGGCCGCGTAGACGCCGCGTATCGGAATATAGTCTTTCAACGTTGAACGGCCTGCTTCGTCGGTGAACTGGGGCAGCACGTCAAAGGGTTTGTTGAACAAAACGATACGTCGGGGCTCCGCGTTGCCGCGTTTTTTCGCTGGTTGGGAGCTGAATCGTTTAACTCGGTGATTTTTAACAGAGAATTTATTCATCATCTTTATAGCCGCGGATAACAAAAGCATTATACTCGAAAAGGTTTGCGATTGGCGCGGGCTAAATATTCAAGTAGTATCGACTCACATCTTACAAATCATTAACAAAATTGCGCTCGAAGGAGAGGTTAATGGAAAGCAAAGTAGTAGTACCGACAACGGGTCAAAAGATCACGGTTGATGCTCAAGGCAAACTGAACGTGCCCAATAATCCGGTAATCCCGTTTATTGAAGGGGACGGTATTGGCGCGGACGTCACGCCAGCCATGATCGATGTTGTCAATGCCGCAGTGGAAAAAGCCTATCAAGGCAAACGCGCAATTTCCTGGATGGAAATTTACACCGGCGAAAAATCCACCCAGGTGTATGGAAAAGACGTCTGGCTGCCGGAAGAAACGCTGGATCTGATTCGTGAATACCGCGTGGCGATCAAAGGCCCCTTGACCACGCCGGTTGGCGGCGGCATTCGTTCTCTTAACGTCGCCTTGCGTCAGCAACTGGATCTGTACATCTGTTTGCGTCCGGTTCGCTACTACGACGGCACTCCGAGTCCGGTAAAACATCCGGAACTGACCGATATGGTCATTTTCCGCGAGAATGCCGAAGATATTTATGCCGGTATCGAGTGGAAAGCGGATTCCGCTGAGGCGGACAAGGTCATCAAATTCCTGCGCGATGAAATGGGCGTCAAAAAAATTCGTTTCCCGGAACATTGCGGTATCGGCATCAAACCCTGTTCTGAAGAAGGCACCAAGCGTCTGGTGCGCGCCGCGATTGAATATGCCATCACCAACGATCGCGATTCGCTGACGTTGGTGCATAAAGGCAATATCATGAAATTCACCGAAGGCGCCTTTAAAGACTGGGGCTATGAGCTGGCGCGTGAAGAATTCGGCGGCGAACTGATTGACGGCGGCCCCTGGGTTAAAATTAAAAATCCGAAAAGCGGTAAAGATATTATTGTTAAAGACGTGATTGCCGATGCGTTTTTGCAACAAATTCTGCTGCGTCCCGCAGAATATGATGTTATCGCCTGTATGAACCTGAACGGCGACTATATTTCCGATGCGCTGGCAGCACAGGTCGGCGGTATCGGCATCGCGCCGGGAGCCAACATCGGCGACGAATGCGCGCTGTTTGAAGCGACTCACGGCACCGCGCCGAAGTATGCCGGACAGGATAAAGTGAACCCGGGTTCCATCATCCTCTCTGCCGAGATGATGCTGCGTCATATGCAGTGGTTTGAAGCCGCTGATTTAATTGTCAAAGGCGTTGAGGGCGCGATCAAGAACAAGACCGTGACCTACGATTTCGAACGCCTGATGGACGGCGCCACGCTGCGCAAATGCAGCGAGTTCGCGCAGGACATCATCGATAACATGTAAGTACATTGTTGTAAAATTGATCGGCGGGGGTCTTTGGCCTCCGCTGATTTTTTTTGCAGAGAAAAAATCAGGTAATCATCAGCCGCGCACGCATTAAACAATCTGCGTCCTGATGCCGGTCTTTTATATCCGAAACGTAATGGTGAATCCGCTGTCGCCACCACCGCCGTGGAATGCATATGTCCGGCTGATATCGCCCAGGCTCCGGGGACGTGCGGCATGTCGCCTGATTTTACCGCCGCGGGGCAACAAAAAGCGGCTTTTTTTAACTTTATCCAATGATTAAAAAATTTGTTGGAGCTATCGGGATAAAGGTCTCTCACATGGCGCCGTTGTATGAAAAAACCGATAACCAAGAAGGTGCATCATGATTGTTGTTCGATCAGCGAATATCAAAAGTAATAATATTCTGGCGAAGCTAGCGCGTGGCGGCTATGGGGTTGGCGGGACCTTTATGCATCTCGCCGTGGCGATCGTCTTTTGGGTCGTTCTTCTTGTTTTTTTGCTAGGGCAGTTTAGTAGCGACAGTACTTGGCTAGGATACCTTATGCTAGCCGCGATGTTTTTCTATGGCATCTATCTCACTAACATCGGCCTGGGGTTTTGGCGACTGGCAGGAGCATTGTCGGTAAAGCCTGCGGCGTTACTATTGAAACTGTTGGCGGTTGGCTGTGTGGTGATGAGCGTCTGGGAAGTACTCAATGGGCTGCTCTCGGTGTTTGCACTGGTATTTATGTAAAAAGCATGAGCGCCGTTCGGCAACCCCGGTAGCTAATCCAGCCATAGCGGCTACTATCCTGCCGGGGTATTGTCGCTTCGAACTTTTCAGACGAGACAAAATATCGATATAAGCAAGTAGGGCAGAATCAGATTTCATCAATACAGATGTTTACACCATGGTTGGGATTATCATTGGTAAAAAACACTATTGCGCAATGCATGCCATATTTTCTTCTGTGAAATGCCGGATACAGCCTGTTTATAATTCGAATTATGATGATTATCAACAAGCCTAATGAAAAATTCTCTTTTATGGGTTCATCTTATTTTATTGGCGTTTCGATAGAAACGTGGAATTAAATTGATCTAAATCATACTCTGCAGGTGGGTAATTTGCTGTTATGAAAATCCCGTTGTGGGAAAAGTGCTCCATAGTTTATGTTTCATAAAGGCATGCTAATGGCTGTGTGCCGCGGAGGATGTATGTCTGTAATTCGCACGTGTATGAGTCTTTTTGGTGGTGATACGGTTATTGTTCGTTGTTCTAATACTTTTGATCTTGAGATGGTTAATGGTTCACATACAACGGATACTGATCATAAAACCGCTATTCAAGACGCTATTAGCGTGAGTGCTGAGAATGAAGTGTATTTAACCGTTCCTTATACTGGTGATTGGGATTTAATCATCCATGCAAAGAATGATACTCCCGAACATTCAATCAGCTATTTTCCAGCTTGATTTTATTTAGCGTTCATAGTGGTCAGCATATTCGATAAGCATTCGTTGGTGTGGTATTGCCTGTGTCCGGATGTGCTTTTAGCGGTATATGCTGACCTGTTTTAGCAACATCCATTTCGCGATCATGCCCTGCTAATGGCGCCTGCCAATGCTGATATCTGTTGTGATATCAATCCCTTGAGCTTATCATCGATAAGATTGCCGTCTACATCAAAACTGCCGCTATAGGCGTTTGAAAACACTTCCGGTTTATTCAGGGGGCGTAAATCAAGAAATACGCAAACCTGACGTAAATGATACTGTGCGCGAGAGGTGCCCATTCCGCCGCCCGAGCCCATTATTGCGACCGGTTTTCCCGCCAATAATTTTGGGTCTTCATCACGAGATAGCCAGTCCAGAATATTTTTTAACGCCGGCGCGATGGAATAATTATATTCGGTGCAGGCGAGCACCAGTCCATCGGCTTTTTTGACCTGTTGGATAATGGCCTTTACTGAATCGGGTTGCTGAGCGATGTCTGCATTATAAAACGGCACATCGTTTAAATTGACGATATCCAGAGATACATTTTCAGGCAACGTCGATTGAGCCGCCCGCAGTAATCCTTTATTGGTTGATTTCTCGCGCAGACTGCCTGCTATACCGACAAGACGAATAGTTGTCATAATATTTTCTTATATTTAAGTTCGCTTTTAAAATAAAGACCTGTATTTGACATTTCGTCGAGGAAATATCGCCTACAGGTCGTTATATCAGAAACGGAAATTAGAATGGGGCATCGATATCGACAATGTTGACCAGTTTATGGTTAACGAACTCTTTGATGCCTAGACCAATTAATTCACGCCCGTAACCTGAACGGCGCACGCCGCCAAACGGGAGGTCGGCTTTAACCATGGTCGGATGGTTGACAAAAATCATCCCGGTCGAGATTTTTTTCGCTACTTCTGCGCCATGCCGCTCATTTTTCGTGAACACCGAGCCGCCCAAACCGAAGGGCGAGTCATTGGCGATACGGACCGCATCGTCTTCATCCCTGGCGCGGAAAAGCATGGATACCGGTCCGAAGAACTCCATGGCGTAAGCCGGGTTTTCCGGTGTGATGTTGGTCAGGATCGTCGGTTGAACGAAGGCGCCATTTTCCGGAACCTTAGGGCCGACTTCGGTTGCCGTCGCGCCATGATCTACGGCGAACTTGATTTTCTCTTTCACTTCATCGGCGGCTTTCTGCGAGGAGAGCGGGGCAAGCGTGGTTTCGGCCGACATTGGGTCGCCTGCGCGTAATTCAGCGACGCCTTCGGTATATAGTTTAAGGAAGTCATCATAGACTTCATCAACAATGATCATTCGTTTTGACGATACGCAGACCTGTCCGCCGTTCCAGTGGCGGCCGAACACCGCCCATTTAGCGGTCTTGTTCAGCTCGGCATCGGCCAGCACGACAAACGCGTCCGCGCCGCCTAGTTCGAGCGTCGATTTTTTGAGTGCTTTGGCGGCCTGTTGCGCAACCAGCGCGCCGGCATCTTCGGAGCCGGTAAGCGCCACGCCCTGTACGCGTGGATCATTGAGGATCGACTCAATCTGCGAACGGGTGGCGTACAGGTTTTTGAACCCACCGGCCGGCAAACCGGCTTCCAGCATCAGGCGCTCAAAGCGAGCGGCGCTTTGCGGCACATTTGAAGCATGTTTCAACAGAATCGTATTCCCGGCAGACAGTTGCGGCGCAATGATGCGGGCGATCTGGTAGTAGGGGAAGTTCCAGGGCTCAATCGCGAGCAGAACGCCAAGTGGGTCATGATATACCACCGCGTCGCCTTCAGCGGGATCGGCCACCGGCAGTTTTTCCGGCTCCAGCAGAGACTCGGCATTTTTGGCGTAATATTCAAAAATCTGCGCAGACAGTTCGACCTCTGCCTTCGCTTCGGCAAACAGTTTTCCCATTTCCAACGTCAGCAGTCGCGCATGCTCGTCGCTGTCTTTACGCAGCAGGTCGGCGGCTCGCAGCATGACGGAACGTCGTTCGGCGAAGGAGGTATTTTTCCATGCCAGGAAAGTCACATGAGCATGTTCAATTGCTGACGAAACTTCTGCATCGGTTGCATCAGGAAAGGTTTTGATCTGTTCCCCGGTGTAGGGGTTCGTTGTGGCATATGCCATGTTGTATCTCCTTTTTAGGAATAGGGTGCAGTTTTAAACTAAAATACATTCAATGGTTTATGGTGAGACACCGTACCAGAATAGACATCGTATGCAAACCTTGGCAAGCCGCAGGCCGCTATTTTTAGTTATGCATTTTTGCAAAGTTACATCAATCTTCTGACCTGAATTTAACTTTGCGTCAACATAAAATCATAATACGCCTATTTCATTCCAATACAATATTAGCCACATTGTGGTACGGTTTTGAGATATGTCCGGGAGCGGCGATGAATAAAAAAACCAAAAAATTCAGGTGATATCAAGAGCCGCAGGCATTCTGCGAGCCTTGGGGGGTGAAGGTGTCAGCCTGGGCGCATTAGCATTACGTACAAATTTACCCCGTTCGACGGTACAGCGCATCGTCGATGCGTTAAAAGCGGAAAATTTGGTTGAAGGCAGCGAATCCAGCGTCAGGTTGGGGTGGGGAATCAATGAACTGGCAAAAATGTCCTATTCGGATATCGCGGCCCAACTGCGCCGGCCGTTGGAGGCGCTTTATGAAATGACGCATGAAACGGTGGACATCTCAACCGTCTATGGCCTTGAAGTTTATTGCCTTGATCGTATTATTTCCGACCAGGTTGTTCGCGTGGTGCCGACTTCCGATAGGCCAAAACCCTTATACGCCATGGCGAATGGCAAAGCGATCCTTTCCAACATGGACGATGATGAAATCGTCGGACTGTTTAAGCACGGTATGCCTGCGTTAACCAAATATACCATTACGTCGGTAGATAAATTACTGGCGGAGATCCGCCAGGTCAGAGCCTGTGGTTTCGCTTTTGATTATCAGGAACACGCCGAGGGTATCTGCGCCATAGGCATTCCATTAGCCGTGTGCCGCCGTGCTCCGCACGCTATTTCAATAGTCGTTCCTTCCTTTCGTTTTGAGTCTTGTCTATCCGTGATGAAAGACGCGCTCGCTCAAGTGAAGGCCTCCAGTATTTCTATCCTGAATCGTTACCAATCCTGACGCCCAGGCATTGTCACGGTCTTATCTCGCCAACACATTAGAAATTTTTTACTCCCTGGAGCGATTGTTGTTTTCACGATTGGGAGTTGCTGGTCGAGGTTTTTTTTTGCCACTATAATCTATTAGGTTATAAGTTTTTTTTACTGTTCGGCTTACAGTGTCCTGCTTTTTTTCGTGGCATTGCTTATTTTTACGTTGTTCCATGCCGTTATACAGTGAGTTTTATTTATGCTTTGAAAGCTTGCGTCTCAATCTGAGCGTTAAAGCGACGGATATTGTAGGGGGACTTCATGAGACGTGCTCCAATAGATAAATGTGAAGCTAATCGTCTTGCTGCTCTTCATGAGTATGGCATTAAAAACGCGTTGTTTGATCCGGATCTTAATCACTTGATTAATCTGGCGGCAAACGTTTTTAATGTCCCCATTGTATTGGTCTCCTTGTTGGAATCCGAACGCCAGTTGTTCGCGGCAGGGACGGGGCTGTCCGTGAAGGAGACCCCGATAGAGCTCGCCTTCTGCGTGCATGCGATTCAGGGGACGGAAATTTTAGTGGTTCCCGATGCGCGTAAGGACCCGCATTTCAGCCAGAATCCGCTGGTTACCGGCGCGCCGTACATTCGATTTTATGCCGGTATCCCGTTACGAACGCCATCCGGCTACGCCATTGGCGCGTTATGCATTATTGATATCAAACCGCGCTCTGCCCTTAGCGCCAGAGATGAACACAATTTGCAGGATTTGGCCGCGCTGGTTATGGCGAAACTGGAGATGCGGCGGCTCAATCTGGCGCGAAAAGTGAACCAGGCGCGTTTTGAGGATATTGCCCACACCTCTTCCGATACCGTTATCTGCGTTAACGAAAAAGGCATCATCACCTTTTGGAATGCCGCCGCGCAAAAAATGCTCGAATACGTTGACAGCGAAATCATTGGGCGCAGCGTTGATACGCTCCTTCCCGAATCTTCCTTCGCTCAGTTGAAACTGTTGATTGCGGATAAGCAATTTCAGTCTAGCGGCATCGCCACGCTGGAGATGAATGTTCGAGTCAAAAATGGCACCTTGCTTCTGGTCGAACTATTTCTGTCCATGTGGAAGGCGGGGAGCCAGGTAAACTACAGCGCCATTCTGCGTGACGTCACGGAACGTCGACGTAACGAGGAGCGATTATCCTTGCTGGCGCACATGGATCCGCTAACCGGGCTGGCGAATCGTACCTTACTGGGGTCAATGCTGACCCAAACGCTAAAAACTGAACTGTCGACGTGCCTCATGCTCATTGACCTGGATAACTTTAAGGATATCAACGACAATCTCGGACATGCCGCCGGAGATGATATTCTGGTTAACGTCGCCAGAAGGCTGCAGGCCAATGTGCGCACCGGCGTAATGGTGGCTCGCATGGGCGGCGATGAGTTCAGTCTGGTGTTCCCCGGATTGGATAGTCGGGAAACCGCCGCCAATATTGCCGAACAAATAATTCATGCCGTCGCGCAAAAAATAATGGTGGGCGATGACCAGATTAATATCAGCGCCAGCATTGGCATAGCGTTTTACCCCGAACAGGGTATAACGGTTCAGGCGTTGCTGACCAATGTGGACTTGGCGCTGCACCAGGCCAAGGTGGAGGGGCGCAATTGCCACCGTTTCTTTACCCCCGCTTTGCGGGAAAATTTTCAGGCCAAGCAGGCATTCCAGTCAGAGTTCGCCAGGGCTTATGAAAAACATGAGTTTGAAATGTTTTATCAACCCTTGGTCCGCCTGTCGGATAACAAAATTGTGGGCGCGGAGGCGCTGCTTCGCTGGCGGCACCCATACCGGGGCCTGCTTTGCCCGAATGCGTTTCTTACCGCGCTGGAATCCGGCGCCTGGGCCGAACCTGTCGGCGACTGGACGTTGAAAACTGCCTGTCGGCAAGCCGCCGCATGGCGTAGCAAGGGGGCTGAGAATTTCCGCATCAGCGTCAATCTGTTCAGCGCACAGTTCCGTGACGGAACCTTGTCGCAGAAAATCGCGGATGTATTACGCGAAACGGGGTTGCCTGCCAGTTCGCTTGAGTTGGAAATCACGGAAAACATCATTCTTCGTCATGATGAGAATATGTTGCAGCCGCTGTGTGAACTGCGCGATGCGGGGATAGGTATCGCGTTTGACGATTACGGCACCGGCTATGCCTCGCTCAGCGTATTGAAAAACTACCCGGTGACGCGGCTTAAAATCGACCAGACCTTTGTGCGTACGATGTGTGATTCGTCAACGGATGCGGCCATTGTCTGGGCGATACTCTATCTCGCGAAAAGTTTCGGTCTGGGCGTGATTGCCGAAGGCGTTGAAACGTCGGCGGCGTGCGAGCAGTTGAAAAGCCGCGGTTGCGATGAGGCTCAGGGCTATTTTTTCGGGCGCCCGATGCCGGCGAAGGATTTCACCAGATTATTGAAGTTGAATAATTCCCCGGTCGAGTAATGAGTGCTGTGTTTTGCCCCCGGTATTGCCGCAATTCCCCTTAGGGGGACTTAAAAGTGGAATATAGATCTCGTTTTTTCTATAGTGACCTGCCTGTGGCCTGACTTTCGGAATTTGCTGTGCACGAGTTATTTGAAATGCTGCTGGCGGTGTTTGACCGCGCGGCGTTAATGTTGATCTGCCTGTTCTTTCTTACCCGTACGCGGCAGTTCCGTCAGCTGTTGCAAAAAGAGCAGCACTCGCCCAGAGAACGGGTAATGGCCACCGCCATTTTCTCGCTGTTCGCGCTGTTCGGCACCTATTCCGGCATCAACGTTGAAGGTTCGCTGGTAAACGTCCGCGTGATCGCGGTGATGTCAGGCGGCATTTTGTTCGGCCCCTGGGTAGGCATCGCCACCGGCGTGATTGCCGGGGTTCACCGCTATTTAATCGATATCGGCGGCATTACCTCGGTTCCTTGCCTGATCACCAGCGTGATTGCCGGCGTGATGGCGGGCTATATTAATCTGAAAATCAAGAAAGAGCAGCAGTGGAGCGTGGGTATTCTGGGCGGCATGCTGTGTGAGTCGCTGACGATGCTGCTGGTGGTGGTCTGGGCGAAACCGGTCGAACTGGGGCTTGATATCGTTTCTCAAATCGCCACGCCGATGATCCTGGGTACGGTGTGCATCGGCTTGATCGTGTTATTGGTGCAAAGCGTCGCCAACGAAAAAGAAGTGATTGCCGCCCGACAGGCCAAGCTGGCGCTGGACATTGCCCATAAGACACTGCCTTATTTCCGTAATATCAACAGTGATTCGCTGACGACCATCTGCAATATCATCCGCACGGAAATTAATGCGGACGCCGTGGCGATTACCAATACCCGACATATTCTGGCCTATGTCGGCATCGGCGAAGAAAAATACAATATCGGGCACGACATTATCAGCCCTATGACGCAGCAGGCGATCGATGATGGCAAGATCATCATTAAAAATAATGATGAACAGCACCTGACGCCGCAAATCCACTCCATGATCGTGATCCCTTTATCGGAGCACGGACAAGTGACCGGCACGCTAAAGATTTATTATTGCCACGCGCACAAAATTACCTATTCGCTACGCGTGATGGCCGTGGGACTGTCGCAGATTATGTCAACGCAGATTGAGGTTTCGCGTACGGAACAGCTGCGTGATATGGCCAATAAAGCGGAGCTGCGGGCGTTGCAGAGTAAAATCAATCCACATTTTCTGTTTAACGCGCTCAATGCCATCTCTTCTTCGATTCGCATCAATCCAGATACCGCCCGTCAGTTAGTGATCAATCTGTCGCGCTATCTACGATATAACCTGGAACTGAATGACGATTCGCTGATTGATATAAAGAAAGAGCTCTATCAAATCCGCGACTATATTGCCATTGAGCAAGCTCGTTTTGGCACCAAATTAACCGTGATCTATGACATTGACGACGACCTGTCCTATAAAATCCCCAGCTTGCTGATACAGCCATTGGTGGAAAACGCAATTGTTCATGGCATTCAACCCTGTCGCGGAAAGGGGACGGTGGTGGTATCGGTGAAAGATTTGGGCGATAAGTTAATGGTCGCGGTGAAAGATACCGGCCATGGCATCAGCCAGGAAACGATGGATCGCGTAGCGAGGAATGAAGTGCCGGGCAATAAAATCGGCCTGTTGAACGTCCATCACCGGGTTCGTTTATTGTATGGCGAAGGATTACATATTCGGCGGTTGGAACCCGGTACGGAAATTTGCTTTTATATTCCCCGTCGCAATAAACAGCCGATGGTTTCGCAAGCGAATAGCTCACCAGAACAAGTAAACGCTGGAATTATGCAGTCAGGAGAAGATCAGTGAAAGCCATTATTGTTGAGGATGAATTTCTGGCTCAGCAAGAGCTGAGCTACCTTATCAAGGCGCACAGCGATATCAGCGTAGAAGCGACCTTTGATGACGGACTTGATGTATTAAAATATTTGCAACATAACGAAGTCGACGCCATTTTTCTCGATATCAATATTCCATCGCTGGATGGCGTTTGGCTGGCGCAAAATATCAGTAAATTCGCCCACAAGCCCTATATTATTTTTATTACCGCCTATAAGGAACATGCGGTTGAAGCCTTCGAAGTCGAGGCCTTCGACTATATTCTCAAACCCTACCACGAGTCGCGTATCGTAACGATGCTGAAGAAGTTGGAGGCGCTGTGGCAACAGCGGCAGTCGTCGCCGATCGCGGAGGCGGGCGGTAGTATCAGCCCGCAGCGAAATACGCAGCAAACCATCAATCTGGTGAAAGATGAGCGTATCATCGTGACGGATATCAACAATATCTATTATGCCGCCGCGCAGGAGAAGGTGACGTTGGTTTATACCCGACGTGAAGAATTTATCATGCCGATGAATATCACTGAGTTTTTTAGCCGTTTGCCTGATGAATATTTTTTCCGTTGCCACCGTTCTTACTGCGTCAATCTGACCAAAATTCGCGAAATTGTTCCCTGGTTCAACAATACTTATATCCTGCGTCTTAACGATCTGGATTTCGAAGTGCCGGTGAGCCGCGGCAAAATAAAGGAATTCAGGTCATTGATGCGTCTTTAGATGCATTTCATTCCGCATTTCAGGCAACTCATTCCCTATTTGAACAACCACTGTCAGCCCGCTTGTATACTGGTTTCAGCACATAAGCTGACGGTGTTTCGGCGACATGTTTCCCCACCTCATCAGCTTATATTTTTTAGCGTACCGATCTATTCGGACCAAACTTCTGATGTAGGGAAAACCCATGAAGGCGAAACCAGTGAATCGAGGTTTAATTGTTTTAGGCACCATCATTACGCAAATGGGGCTGGGTACGATTTATACCTGGAGTCTGTTCAACCAACCGCTTGTTGATCAGTTCGGCTGGTCACTGAGTTCCGTGTCCGCCACCTTTTCGATTACCAGCTTCAGTCTGGCTGTGGCGACGCTGTTTGCCGGTAAATTTCAGGAACGCATCGGCATTCGTCGCTTGACGATGTTTGCCGGCATTGCTCTGGGATTGGGATTAATGGCCAGTGCCGGCGCGTCGTCGCTGGCGTTTGTTTATCTGTTGATGGGCATGGTGGTTGGTTTTGCCGATGGCACCGCATACATCACGACGCTATCCAATCTGATTAAATGGTTTCCGGAACGCAAGGGCTTAATCGCCGGTATTTCCGTCGGCGCCTTCGGCACGGGCAGTTTGCTGTTCAAGTATGTCAATCACTTCCTGATTGCGGAAGTCGGTGTTTCATCGGCCTTCTTTTATTGGGGCGTCATGGTGATGGCGATGATTATTGCCGGTAGCATGCTGTTGAAAGAGCCTGGTTCGACCGTCGTGAAAAATAGCCCGTCGGCGCAAGCGCGCGTTCACGACTTTTCATTGGCTGAAATGCTGGCGACCAAAGAGTCATACCTGCTGTTCATCATCTTTTTTACCGCCTGCATGAGTGGACTGTATCTGATCGGCGTGGTAAAGGATATCGGCGTTCAAATGGCCGGTATGAGTATGGCAACGGCGGCTAACGCGGTGTCTGCGATTGCCATTTTCAACACCGTCGGGCGCATTGTGCTTGGGGCGATTTCAGACAACGTCGGTCGTCTGCGGGTGATTTCCTTTACTCTGCTGGTTACCACGATTGCGGTTTCCGTTATGACCTTCCTGCCGCTAAATCCGTTCCTGTTCTTTGTCTGCGTGAGCGCTATCGCTTTTTGCTTCGGCGGCAACATTACCGTGTTTCCAGCCATTGTAGGTGACTTCTTCGGTCTGAAAAACCACAGCAAGAATTATGGCGTAATTTACCAGGGCTTTGGTCTTGGCGCGCTGTCCGGGTCGTTTATCGCCACTCAGTTGGGCGGTTTCCACGCCACCTTCATGGCGATTATCATTATGTCGGTAGCGTCATTGCTGATCACCCTATGGATAAAACCGCCAAAACGTCAGTCGATGTCATCAATGAGTGGCACAATGGCGCATGCGCAAAGTTGATGGATAAGCATCGCGTACGATCGACGCTCTATAGTCAAAAATAATTTTTCATCATTCCATCGGGAGCTTAATCGCTCCCTTTTTCGTATTGCAAACGCGTAGCTGTAATGACTTTGTTATTGATTTCTGCCGGCAAACTGTTTTTATGATCGAGATTTCTCCTTATAAAATGTAAAGTTATGTTGATTTGGTGACTGAAAAGTTAAGAATGCTTGAAAATGGCATCGCAGCCCATACGATGTAAGCGTTACAAACTTTTATTTTTCTGCGAGAGGAAATCAAACTTCTATGATGCGTATTGCGCTTTTCCTGATCACCAACCTGGCGGTGATGTTGGTTTTCGGGCTGATCCTCAGCCTGACGGGAATTCAATCCAGCAGCGCCCAGGGTTTAATGATAATGGCTGGGTTGTTTGGCTTCGGCGGTGCGTTTGTCTCACTGCTGATGTCTAAATGGATGGCATTACGATCTGTCGGTGGTGAAGTGATTGAGCAACCACGGAATGAAACGGAACGTTGGCTGCTGGAAACCATCCGTTCGCAGTCTCAGCAGGTTGGTATCGTAATGCCGCAGGTGGCGATTTATCATGCGCCGGATATCAATGCGTTCGCGACCGGCGCGCGCCGTGACGCATCGCTGGTGGCGGTCAGTACCGGACTGTTGCAAAACATGAGCCGCGATGAGGCGGAAGCGGTTATCGCGCATGAAATCAGCCACGTGGCCAATGGCGATATGGTGACCATGACGTTGATTCAGGGGATCGTTAACACCTTCGTCATTTTTGTTTCACGAATTATCGCGCAGCTCGCTTCCGGCTTTCTGTCGGGCAACCGTGACAACGAGAGCGGCAACGGCAACCCTGTGATTTACTTTGCCGTTGCGACGGTGCTGGAGCTGGTTTTCGGTATACTTGCCAGCATCATTACCATGTGGTTCTCGCGCTATCGCGAGTTCCATGCGGATGCCGGTTCGGCGAAACTGGTCGGGCGTGAAAAAATGATTGCCGCGTTACAACGTCTGAAAACCAGCTATGAACCGCAGGAAGAGGGCAGCCTGATGGCTTTCTGCATCAATGGTAAGTCCAAATCGTTCAGCGAATTATTCATGACGCACCCGCCGTTGGATAAACGAATTGAAGCGCTGCGCTCAGGCGCTTATCTGAAGTAACCGGATTCACCGTCTTTCCCAAGGCCCGCTAGCGGGCCTTTATTATTTTTATTTTCAGTTCGTTAGCCCGTTCTGCCGACCTCGTTTCATCTGCATTTTCGCGTCAGCCGCCGAGTATGCGTCGTGATGTGATTTCTCCGCGTCCGGCGTGCGGCGCGACATGCCCGCTTATCGCCGTCGCTCCATTGCCATAATCAAAGCGTTCCCTTTATACTAAAACCACTGTTCTATTTTTTTTAAAACAAGAAAAACCAAATAGGGTAACGACATAAATGGCTATTGCAGATTTAGATAAACAGCCCGATTCAGTGTCATCGGTTCTAAAAGTTTTTGGTATTTTGCGGGCATTGGGAGAAGAGCGTGAAATCGGTATTACCGAACTTTCTCAACGAGTGATGATGTCCAAAAGTACCGTTTATCGATTCCTGCAAACGATGAAGTCCCTGGGATATGTGGCTCAGGAAGGCGAGTCGGAAAAATATACGCTGACGTTGAAACTGTTCGAACTGGGCGCCAAAGCGCTTCAAAACGTTGATTTAATTCGCAGCGCGGATATTCAAATGCGTGAGCTGTCCGCGCTGACGCGGGAAACCATTCATCTGGGCGCGCTGGATGAAGACAGCATTGTCTATATCCATAAAATTGACTCTATGTACAATCTGCGCATGTATTCCCGTATCGGTCGGCGCAATCCGTTATACAGCACCGCCATTGGCAAGGTCCTGCTGGCCTGGCGTGAGCGTGAAGAGATTAATGAACGCCTTGGAAGCGTTGAGTTCACCCGCAGCACGCCGCATACGCTTTGTTCGCTTGAAGAGTTGCTGGCGCAACTGGATGTCGTGCGTGAGCAGGGATACGGCGAAGATAATGAGGAGCAAGAGGCGGGACTTCGCTGCATCGCCGTTCCTGTTTTTGACCGCTTCGGCGTCGTTATCGCCGGCTTGAGCATTTCATTTCCGACTATCCGTTTCTCTGAGGAAAATAAGCACCAATACGTTGACATGCTGCATACCGCCGCCCGAAATATCTCTGAACAAATGGGATATCACGATTACCCTTTTTGAGCTGAAAATAAGCGGTTAACCCCAATTTGGTGAGAGGCTATCTCTGCCGCGCCTTGCGGTCGTCTCTGGTTAACGACGCCGCTGTATCAGCGAGGGATTGGATTGCCTGCAGGGATTATCGAATTTTCACAGCGCTTGGTGTTAATATGGGGGTTCGTGGGATGTCGTCTGGCTGATTGTTATGAGCGAAATAGGTGTGAATACATTGGAAATGCTTTTTGCCGTATTGGTTACGCTTCTGCTATTACTGGTTTGGTTTTTTATCAACCGGGCGAGCGTCAGAGCCAATGAGCAAATTAAGCTGTTGCGGGAAATCGTCGAACAACAGCAACTGCAGTTGGCGTTATTGGCTCGGCTGGCGCCGACAACGGTGAGTGAAAGCCCGGATAAATTGCCGGAACGAGACGATGTCGATCTTGGTTTTAACGATATCATCCCTGAGCGTTAATTGATGAAGCGCCTGATAATGCATTTGTTGATGTGGCTTTTATGCGCGATGGGGCAGTCGGTTTGTCGTTTTTACACCAACGAAGCTGAGTCCTGTTTACCGTCATAGCAGAGTGCAGCTATCTCATTTTAGCGCTCTGCGAGATAGCTGCACGTTAACGCAATATTTATTCTATTTTTGCCGTGGCTGAATCGCCTTTTTTCGCCTTCTCAATGGCCGCAGCGGCCAATATTTTAAAGTCTTCCGTTGAGTGTGTGGCCCCGGTTACGCCATCGACGCGTTCAATATCTTGCGTCGCCAACAGGCTTTGCGACAGTTGCGCCGTGTAAATTGCTGGCGATGTATCCGTTGCGGCAGCCATGCTTTTACCGTACGCCTGATCGGATGTTTTCAGATGACCATCTTGCTCGCTGGTATAGTCAAATTTTATCCCGGTAATTTTGCCGTCCTGATAAGTTAGAGCCAGGAATGGTTTCCATCCATGATCATCAAATTTGATCGTCTCGGCCTTATAAGTACCGTCTTTGATTGCATTGTTTGCAGCAAAGGCGGCAACCGCAAAGAACCCTGTCAGAATGATAGATAACAACTTAATTTTCATACGTGATTTCCTAGGAAAGGATTGGCAACGATATCTTGCGATCAGAGTTGTGCTAACAAACTAAAATATGCAGGGAACGGTTAGAAGATTAACGCGGCGTATACTTAAATAAAGTGGACTATTTAACAGATTTGCCTAATCGGTGGTGGATATACGCCGGGCGGATAAACCACGGCGGCGCAATCTTTATTTGCCGAACATTAATTCCTGTGTATGGCGAGATTCGCGCCGAGTCCGATAAACGTTATTCCGCCGATGCTTTACATGACGCGTTGCGCGCGGCTTGATTGCTTCAGTCGGGACATCACCAATCCCGCCAGCAATACGCAAACTATATCCGCAGAAGTGAATACCAGGTTCACAATGCTGCCTAATATGATGAACAGCAACCAGACCGGAATGGCGGCCTTCGCGTCAATAAATTGCGGCAGAAAAGCCAGATAGAAAATGGCTGTTTTAGGGTTGAGTAACTCAACGGTGATACTTCGATAAAGGCCGCTTAGCCGATTTTCTGGCTTCGGCAGTTACAACAGCCGCCTGCTGCGATGAATGCAAGCGAAGCATTTTTATGCCGAGCCAAACCAGATATGCGGCGCCAACCAGCTTTACGCCTGAGTAAAGGGCGGAAAAGGCATGGAGTAGCATGGTCAGTCCCGCTGCGGCCGCGACGACATGAGCATAGCCGCCCAAATGTATACCCAGCGAAGCCATCAACTCGGAACGACGTCCTCTGGACAGCGTTTGTGCGGCGGTATATAGCATTGCCGGACCAGGGATATAAGCAAAAATGAGCGTTGTCAGTATAAAGGGGATAAATAATGTAAGTGACGACATCAATATTTCCTATAAATAGCACAATCTATTAATACAGGTTATGGTAATTGTTATCAGTCGCGTTACCGAGATTGTTATTGGCTCTGCTATCGTTGCGAGCGATAAAGTATGCCCATGAATACTGATGTCGTTACCCATTAATTGCACCCTATTTTTAAAGATTTATCTGAAATAACCGATAGAGCTATAAGGTCAAGTAACCTAGGTTTTTATCATGTGCAAAAAAATAGCTCAGGCATTCATTATGTTGTTTTTCCCATTTTTCTTGTCCGGGTGCCTGGACGAAACCCCGCCTGAAAACGTAATGAACAGCCGAATCGCCCTCAGAGCCGACATTGATGATGTAGGGGACTTTACTGTCAAGCAGGTAATTGAATCCATCCATTATTTAGAGAAATATGGCGATATGAATGTCAAGGCAAGAGGGTGGGCGAAAGGCAATGACAGATACACCTATATTTATACTTATGACAGCGCGGGGATAAGGCATACCGTCGTGAGTGATTTTTATCCTCAGGGCGATTACACGATTTTCCGCAATGCGCAGAATCCTTCATTTCTGGCATCCAGACAGGATTTAATGGGATACGCATCGGTATATGCACAGATAGCCATGAGAATGGAACAGGTGAAATAAAACCGGGCGCATAGCCTGCTGAGGCGGTTTATGGCTATCGGCAGCGTCAGTCTCCTGCGGGGGAGATGGCAGTAACTGAGTCGAACCACGAGAAAAAGGCGGATTATCGGCCTAGCCGATACCACAATACCGACTGTCGTCGGTGAACTGCCAGCAAGGTTTACTGCGCATGATGCCGTGATAATCAATGACTTTCGTGCGCTGATTCCCCTTTCTACTTTGCTTTGATACCTGCATCATAGGGTGTATTATTGTCGGGACGTTATCCGTGTCACGCAGGCTACATTTTTGATCTATGTCGCCATGTGTATATATTCCGCAGAGTAGAGAGGAATAGCATGGATAATCCATTGAATTTAGATGAAAATATTTTGTATGTGATCTTTCGTGTGGGTCACCACTGCAAATAAGGGAATTATAATGCCTGTTATTACCCTTCCTGATGGAAGTCAGCGTCATTACGACCATGCCGTTTCCCCCCTTGATGTCGCCCTTGATATTGGCCCCGGACTGGCGAAAGCCTGCATCGCTGGACGTGTCGATGGCGAATTGGTGGATGCTTGCGACAAGATTGAACAGGATGCCCGGTTGGCAATCATCACTGCTAAAGATGAAGCCGGACTGGAGATTATTCGTCACTCTTGCGCTCACCTGTTGGGGCATGCGATTAAGCAACTGTGGCCTGACACTAAAATGGCCATCGGTCCGGTGATTGACAACGGTTTTTATTACGATGTCGATATTGATCGTACCCTGACCCAGGAAGATGTCGATCTGCTTGAAAAGCGTATGCATGATCTTGCCAATAAAGATTATGACGTCATTAAGAAGAAAGTCAGCTGGCAGGAAGCGCGCGACGCTTTTGCCGCGCGTGGCGAGACTTATAAAATAGCCATTCTGGACGAAAATATCAGTCATGACGATCGTCCGGGTTTATACCATCATGAAGAATATATCGATATGTGCCGCGGTCCGCACGTGCCGAATATGCGCTTTTGCCATCACTTCAAGCTGCAGAAAACATCGGGCGCATACTGGCGCGGCGACAGCAAAAACAAAATGCTGCAGCGTATTTATGGCACCGCATGGGCTGATAAAAAGCAGCTCAACGCCTATCTGCAACGTATTGAAGAAGCGGCCAAGCGCGATCACCGCAAAATCGGTAAGCAGCTCGATCTTTACCATATGCAGGAAGAAGCGCCGGGCATGGTATTCTGGCACAATGATGGCTGGACCATTTTTCGCGAACTGGAAGCCTTCGTGCGCATGAAGTTGAAAGCGTACCAGTATCAGGAAGTGAAAGGACCGTTCATGATGGACCGGGTGCTGTGGGAAAAAACCGGGCACTGGGATAACTACAAAGACGCGATGTTCACCACTTCGTCTGAAAATCGCGAATATTGCATCAAACCGATGAACTGTCCGGGCCATGTACAGATTTTCAATCAGGGATTGAAATCTTACCGCGATCTGCCGTTGCGCATGGCTGAGTTTGGCAGTTGCCATCGTAATGAACCATCGGGTTCGCTGCATGGGTTGATGCGCGTGCGTGGCTTCACGCAGGATGATGCGCATATTTTCTGTACGGAAGAGCAGGTGCGCGATGAAGTAAACAGCTGTATCAAGATGGTGTACGATATGTACAGCACCTTCGGCTTTGAAAAAATCGCGGTAAAACTGTCTACTCGTCCTGAGAAACGTATCGGCAGCGATGAGACCTGGGATCGGGCAGAAGACGATCTGGCCGCTGCGCTGACGGAAAACGGTATTCAGTTTGAATATCAACCAGGTGAGGGCGCCTTCTATGGTCCAAAAATTGAATTTACTTTACATGATTGTTTGGATCGCGCGTGGCAGTGTGGTACGGTGCAACTCGACTTTTCATTACCCGGCCGCCTGAATGCCTCTTATGTAGGCGAAAGCAACGAACGTCAGGTGCCGGTAATGATTCACCGGGCTATTTTGGGATCAATGGAGCGCTTCATCGGTATTCTTACCGAAGAGTTCGCTGGTTTCTTCCCAACCTGGTTAGCTCCGGTGCAAGCGGTGATTATGAATATCACTGATAGCCAGTCTGATTATGTCAGCGAATTGACCAAAAAGTTGCAAGAAGCGGGCATTCGCGTAAAAGCAGACTTGAGAAATGAGAAGATAGGCTTTAAAATCCGCGAGCACACTTTACGGCGTGTTCCCTATATGCTGGTCTGCGGTGATAAAGAGGTAGAGGCAGGAAAAGTTGCTGTCCGTACCCGCCGAGGCAAAGATTTGGGAAGCATAGACGTCAATGAAGTAATCAGTAAGCTGCATCAAGAGATTCGCAGCCGTAGTCTTCATCAATTGGAGGAATAAGGTATTAAAGGCGGAAAACGAGTTCAACCGGCGCGTCCTAATCGCATCAACAGAGAAATTCGCGCACAAGAGGTACGCCTGACCGGCGTCGAAGGCGAACAACTTGGCATTGTAAGTCTGAATGAAGCATTAGAAAAAGCCGAGGAAGCAGGTGTTGATTTAGTTGAAATAAGTCCGAACGCCGAGCCGCCGGTTTGCCGAATCATGGATTACGGCAAGTTCCTCTATGAGAAGAGTAAGGCCACAAAGGAACAGAAGAAAAAGCAAAAAGTCATACAGGTCAAGGAAATCAAATTCCGACCTGGTACCGATGATGGCGACTATCAGGTCAAACTACGCAACCTGGTTCGCTTTCTGGAAGATGGCGATAAAGCCAAAATCACGCTGCGTTTCCGCGGTCGTGAAATGGCGCACCAACAGATTGGTATCGAAGTGCTTAACCGCGTTCGTGACGATCTGAGTGAACTGGCGGTGGTTGAATCCTTCCCATCGAAGATTGAAGGCCGCCAGATGATCATGGTGCTCGCACCTAAGAAGAAACAGTAAGGCATTCAAGTAGCCAAACCCGCACGGCGTTTGCGCTGTGCGGGTTTGATTCGCCTTATCTGATTCGTTGTAATTAACAATGCGAAGTGGAAATTAACATGCCAAAGATTAAAACAGTACGTGGCGCCGCTAAACGCTTTAAAAAAACCGCTAGCGGTGGTTTCAAGCGTAAGCATGCCAACCTGCGTCATATTCTGACCAAAAAAGCGACTAAACGTAAGCGTCATCTGCGTCCGAAGGACATGGTCTCCAAAGGAGATCTGGGCCTGGTTATCGCCTGCCTGCCTTACGCATAAGTACCCTTTTTTGAATTTAGAATAAGACTTTAGGAGAGAGCATATGGCTCGCGTAAAACGTGGTGTGGTTGCTCGTGCACGTCACAAGAAAGTATTAAAACAAGCGAAAGGTTACTACGGTGCCCGTTCGCGCGTTTATCGTGTTGCCTTCCAGGCAGTAATCAAAGCTGGTCAGTATGCTTACCGCGACCGTCGTCAACGTAAGCGTCAGTTCCGTCAGCTGTGGATTGCACGTATCAACGCAGCAGCCCGTCAAAATGGCTTATCTTACAGCAAATTCATCAACGGCCTGAAAAAAGCCTCTGTTGAAATTGACCGTAAGATCCTGGCTGATATCGCCGTATTCGATAAGGTCGCTTTTAGCGCGCTGGTCGAAAAAGCGAAAGCAGCGCTGGCATAAGTCAGTTAAAAGAGGGAGCTTGTCTCCCTCTTTTAGTTTTCTATGCGTGAATGCCTGAACATATAAGCATTAACGTTGACATTTTTTGTGTCTCATCTTTCAATAAAGCGACTCTTTTTTCTGTTTACGATGACGACAAGGTAACGCAAGTATGCATACTGCTATTTTCCGTTTCTTTTTTTACTTTAGCGCCTGATCTCAGGGGGCTTTGCGCGTAAGAAAAGAAACGAAAAGCAGCGCCTAAGCCTCCCTCAGGGAGGCTTTTTTGTTTAATGAGCATAATTTTCAATACGCGGGAAAGCATCCCGCGTCATTGGGTTAACTTTTTTCAATCATGATAGTTGGCCATACAGGCAGAAGAAGAGGAATGCAATGCCACATCTCGCAGAGCTGGTAGCCAAAGCCAGAACAGCCATAGAAGAGGCCCAGGACGTTGCCGCGCTGGATACCGTGCGCGTCGAATATCTCGGCAAAAAAGGTCACTTGACCCTTCAGATGACCACGTTGCGCGAGCTGCCTGCTGAAGAGCGCCCCGCTGCGGGCGCGGTGATTAATCAGGCCAAGCAGGAGGTTCAGGAGGCGCTGAATGCGCGCAAGCAGGCGCTGGAGTCTGCTGAATTAAATGCCCGCCTGGCCGAAGAAACCATCGATGTGTCTCTGCCGGGGCGCACCGTGGAAAACGGCGGTCTGCACCCGGTCACTCGTACTATCGATCGCATCGAAACCTTTTTCGGTGAGCTGGGCTTTTCCGTCGCGACAGGGCCGGAAATTGAAGATGACTATCATAACTTTGATGCGCTGAACATCCCGGGGCACCATCCGGCGCGCGCCGATCACGATACCTTCTGGTTTGATGCCACCCGTCTGCTGCGAACCCAAACCTCCGGTGTGCAAATCCGCACGATGGAAAAGCAACAGCCGCCGATCCGCATCATCGCGCCGGGCCGCGTATACCGCAATGATTATGATCAGACGCATACCCCGATGTTCCACCAGATGGAAGGGCTGATCGTCGATAAAAACATCAGCTTTACCAATTTGAAGGGAACCTTGCATGATTTCCTGCGCAACTTTTTTGAGGAAGATCTACAGGTTCGCTTCCGTCCTTCCTATTTCCCGTTTACCGAACCTTCAGCCGAAGTCGATGTAATGGGCAAAAACGGCAAGTGGCTGGAAGTGCTGGGCTGCGGCATGGTGCATCCTAACGTGCTGCGCAATGTGGGCATCGATCCGGAAGTGTATTCCGGTTTCGCCTTCGGCATGGGCATGGAGCGCTTGACTATGTTGCGCTATGGCGTAACCGATCTGCGGGCGTTTTTTGAAAACGATTTACGTTTCCTCAAACAGTTTAAGTAAGGCGGGAATATCATCATGAAATTCAGTGAACTCTGGTTGCGCGAGTGGGTAAACCCGGCGATTGACAGTGAAGCATTATCGGAACAAATCACCATGGCCGGCCTGGAAGTGGACGGCGTTGAGCCGGTTGCCGGCGCGTTCCACGGCGTGGTCGTCGGTGAGGTGATGGAGTGCGCTCAGCACCCTAATGCAGACAAACTGCGGGTAACGAAGGTCAACGTCGGCGGCGATCGTCCGCTGGATATTGTTTGCGGCGCGCCTAACTGCCGTCAGGGGCTAAAGGTTGCGGTCGCCACCATCGGCGCGGTATTGCCGGGCGATTTTAAAATCAAAGCGGCCAAGCTGCGGGGCGAACCCTCAGAAGGGATGTTATGTTCATTCTCCGAACTGGGTATTTCAGACGATCACGACGGTATTATCGAATTGCCGCAAAATGCGCCGATCGGTACCGACATTCGTGATTACCTTCAGCTTGACGATAACACCATTGATATCAGCGTAACGCCAAACCGCGCCGACTGCCTTGGCATCATCGGCATTGCGCGCGACGTCGCGGTGCTTAATCAACTGGCGTTGACGCAACCGACCATTGCCCCGGTTGAGGCAACGATTGCGGATACGCTGCCGATTCAGGTCGATGTTCCCCAGGCTTGTCCGCGCTATCTGGGGCGCGTGGTGAAAAACATTGACCTCAATGCCGCCACGCCGCTGTGGATGCGCGAAAAGCTGCGCCGCTGCGGCATTCGCTCTATTGACCCGGTTGTTGACGTCACCAACTATGTATTGCTGGAATTAGGCCAGCCGATGCATGCTTTTGACCTCGATCGTCTCGACGGCGGCATCGTTGTTCGCATGGCGCGGGAAAATGAAGCGTTGACGCTGCTGGACGGCAATGAAGTGAAGCTGAAATCCGACACGCTGGTGATTGCGGACCAGCAGAAAGCGTTGGCGTTAGGCGGCATTTTCGGCGGCGAGCACTCCGGCGTGAATGCCAATACCCAGAATGTTCTGCTGGAGTGCGCCTATTTTAATCCGCTGTCGATTACCGGTCGCGCGCGCCGCCATGGCCTGCATACCGACGCTTCTCACCGCTACGAACGCGGCGTTGATCCGGCGATGCAGTTCAACGCGATGGAGCGTGCGACGCAACTGCTGATTGATATCTGCGGCGGTCAGGTCGGCCCGGTGATAGAGGTAACCAGCGCCGCTGACTTACCGGCGCGCGCCACCATTACGCTGCGCCGTGAAAAACTGGATCGTTTAATCGGCCATCATATTGCCGACGAGCAGGTCAGCGATATTTTACAGCGGCTGGGCTGTCAGGTGACGAAAAGCGATGCCGGCTGGCAGGCCATTGCGCCGAGCTGGCGTTTTGATATGGATATTGAAGAAGATCTGGTGGAAGAAGTCGCCCGCCTGTATGGCTATGATAATATTCCGAATATCCCCACGCAGGCGCCGCTGAAAATGACCGCTCATCGTGAGGCGGATCTTTCTCTTAAGCGCGTGAAGACATTGTTAGTCGATCACGGCTACCAGGAAGCAATTACTTACAGTTTTGTTGATCCTAAAATTCAAGCGTTAATTCATCCAGACGAAGATGCGTTGATTTTGCCGAGTCCAATCTCCGCCGAGATGTCAGCCATGCGCCTGTCTTTGTGGAGCGGTCTGCTGAGCGCGGTGGTTTACAACCAGAACCGCCAGCAAAACCGTCTGCGCCTGTTTGAAAGCGGTCTGCGTTTCGTACCGGACGGCAGCGCTAATCTGGGCATTCGTCAGGAGCTGATGCTCGCCGGCGTGATTACCGGCAGCCGCTATGAAGAACATTGGGATCTGGCTCGTCAGAGCGTTGACTTCTATGATTTAAAAGGCGATCTGGAAGCCGTACTCGCCCTGACCGGTAAATTATCCGACATTGAATTCAAAGCGGAAGCTAATCCGGCATTGCATCCGGGGCAAAGTGCTGCTATTTATCTCTGCGGGGAACGCATTGGATTTATTGGGGTTATCCATCCGGAACTGGAGCGTAAGCTGGATCTGAACGGCCGTACCGTGGTGTTTGAACTGTTGTGGAGCAAGGTCGCAGACCGCGTGCTGCCTGATGCGAGCAATATTTCTCGCTTCCCTGCAAACCGTCGTGATATCGCAATTGTAGTGGCTGAAAACGTCCCCGCTGGCGATATTTTAGCCGAATGTAAGAAAGTTGGCGCAAATCAGTTAGTTGGCGTAAACTTATTCGACGTGTACCGAGGGAAGGGCGTAGCGGATGGGTATAAGAGCCTGGCTGTGAGCCTGATCTTGCAAGATACCTCCCGTACACTGGCAGAAGAGGAAATTGCCGCTACCGTTGCACAATGTGTAGCAGCATTAAAACAGCGATTCCAAGCATCCTTGAGGGATTGAACCTATGGCGCTTACTAAAGCTGAAATGTCAGAATACCTGTTTGAGAAGCTTGGGCTGAGCAAACGGGATGCCAAAGAGCTAGTCGAGCTGTTTTTTGAAGAAGTTCGTCGCGCTTTGGAAAATGGCGAGCAGGTCAAATTGTCGGGTTTTGGCAACTTTGACTTGCGAGACAAGAACCAACGACCGGGACGTAACCCAAAAACTGGCGAAGATATTCCGATTACGGCGCGCCGTGTGGTCACGTTCCGTCCGGGGCAAAAGTTAAAGAGTAGGGTAGAGAACGCCTCTCCCAAAGAGTAAGTAAAAGAGATACCCCAAAGGCCGCGTAAGCGGCCTTTTCTTTACACTCAGTTGCGCTATTTTGCCGGTTTCTCCGGCTGAATGACGTTGGTCGTCCAGGTCGGCAGCACCCAGGGACCGCCCGCGCGGATCAATCGACATAGTCCGGTGGTGTAAATATCGCTTTGACGAAAAGCGCTGCCGTCCCATGTCCAGGACGCCATGCTAGTACAGTCGCCCAATCCTCGCCCCTTCTGTTCTTCATCGATACCGCCTTCATAATAAACAGTACCTGAGGTGGTAATCAGCTGCGGGGCGCTCTTCATATCATTGCTGATGGTCCAGAAAGCATAGCCTTCGTTATAGGCTGCTCGCCAGCACAGCATACTGATCAGCGACGTTTTGTCGTCGAGCGTCCTGAGTTCTGGCGCCTGATCGTCTTCATCCTGGTCATCGACTGAACGTTCGTCACATTGATCACCTAACGTCGCCCGTAGCCTGGGCAATAACAGCGACTGTTCGCTGGCCGTTAACTTGCGTGATGGGCCGTCTTGCGTCATCACCGCATGAATCGTGGGCGCAGGGCGCGCCGGCGGCACATCGACTTTGTTTCCCGGGCGCGTAATGGCGCTGGTGGTGCCGATACGGCCCTGTGTTTCATCCATTTTTAACAAAATGGCGTAAGCGCCGGCGCCCGATAGCGCGCGTGTTTCGCCAAACCTTGTGAATTCGATTTTGCCGTCGCCCCTTAATGCATTCAATAGCGGACGAAGCTGTTGCTCCGTCAAATTGGCTTCGCCGTCATCCGTGCTTGATGCGTCGCCTTTATTCACGCCATCTATGTATAGCGTTATGTTTTCGTTGCCGGCGTGTTTTGTCGCTTCGCTATCATCATCGCCCCACATCAATTTACCGGTTAATGTGGTGCCGGGACCCGCCTGACGAGTCAATAACAGCGAGACTTTCTGCTCTTGCTCCTCATCCGAATAGCCTGCCGCACGGCAGGTGAGGGTATTGTCGCAGGCGATTTCCCAATCCTTGTAGGTGAAATATTTGCCTTCCGACTCGGCGCTGAAAACGACCGAAGGAAGGAGTAGCGCGAATAAAGGCAAAAAGCGGAACTGACGGAATCTGATCAAAGGCGTTTGCATAGATATTTGTTATGTAGTTGAAAGTATTGATAAGATCATACCATCTGTTTTCACAAGCATGAACTTTAATCTACGCCTGCTTATGTCTGCGGGCCGGTTAAAGCGTTTTATCGTTGTCTTGCTGAATGATGGTTTACTTAGGGCGGAGGAGGCGCGTCATTTTCTCGCATCGTCGATAAAAAACGGGGAGCCACCACTCCCCGATAAAGCAGCGCGGCAGCAGATATATCAGGCATAGCCGAACTGCGCCTGATGCAGGCTGGCGTATATACCGCTGTGCGCCAGCAAATCCTGATGGCTGCCCTGTTCGATAATGCCGCCGCTATCCACCACCACAATACGTTCGGCGTTCTGTATTGTCGCCAGACGGTGGGCGATGACCAATGTGGTGCGCCCAGCGGACAGTTCGCTCAGCGACTGTTGAATCGCCTGTTCCGTCGCGGTATCCAGCGCCGAGGTCGCCTCATCCAGAATTAATATCGGCGGATTTTTCAGGAAGATTCGCGCGATGGATAAGCGCTGTTTCTGGCCGCCAGACAGCTTGACGCCGCGCTCGCCCACCAGGGTATCCAATCCGTCCGGCAGGTTTTCTATCAAGGCATCCAGCCGCGCGCGCCGCGCGGCCAGCATAATTTCCTCATCGTTGGCATTAAGTTTGCCGTAAGCGATGTTTTCGCGAATGCTGCCGCCGAACAGGAAAACATCCTGCTGGACGATACCGATCTGACTACGCAGCGAGGTTTGCGTCATCTCCCGGATATCAATGCCGTCAATGGTAATGCTGCCGCCGGTCAGATCGTAAAAACGCGGTAGCAATGAGCAGAGTGTGGTTTTTCCCGCGCCGGAAGGGCCAACGAACGCAACGGTTTCCCCGGCGTGAATAGACAGGTTGACGTTATGAATGATAGGGCGGTCGGCGCTGTAGCCGAAGCTGACCTGATTAAACCAGATATCGCCTTTCAGCGTTTCCACGTGCCGGGCATTCGGTGCGTCGGTAATGTCCGGCACGGTATCGATAAGTTGGGTAAAGCGTTTAAAGCCGGCGATCCCTTTGGGATAGCTTTCCAGAACCGAAGTAATTTTGGCGACCGGACGGAAAAAAACCTCAATCAGCAGCAGGAAGCCGATAAAACCGCCATAGCTGAGTTCGCCTTTAATGACATACCAAATACCCGCCAACATCACGATAAGCTGTATCAAGCGCGTACTGAGGTAGCTGAGCGTCAGGCTAGCCGTCATGATGCGGTAAGCCTGAAGCTTGGTACGGCGATAATTTTCATTGTCGTGGGAAAACAGCCGCTTTTCATGCGACTCATTGGCGAAGGCCTTCACCACGCGAATGCCGCCGACGCTTTCTTCAATCCGGGCGTTGAAATTGCCAACCTGACCGAATAACTGCCGCCAGGTTTCCGTCATCCGGGCGCCATAACGACTCACCAGAAAGGTCATGAACGGCACGATAACGATGGTGAGCATAGCCAGCGGCAGATGTACCGTCGCCATCAGAATAAAGGCGCCGACGAAGGTCATCACGGCAATAAACAGATCTTCAGGGCCGTGGTGTGCAATCTCGCCCACTTCTTCCAAATCTTTGGTGACATGGGTGATAATATGACCGGTTTTCATATTGTCGTAATAACGAAACGGCAGATTTTGCAGGTGCTCAAACGCCTGTCGGCGCATGTCCGTCTCTATACCAACCCCCAACGCGTGTCCCCAATAGTTCACGATTGCCATCAGCGCGGTGTTCAACAGGTAAACGACCAGCAAAGCGATGGAGGCCAGCAGAATCAATGTCCAATTTTGTTCTGGCAGCAGCGTATCAATGAACGATTTGATCGCCATCGGGAAACCCAGTTCGAGTAAACCTGCGATGATGGCACAGCCAAAGTCGAGAATGAATAACCCTTTATAGGGTGAGTAATAAGAGAAAAAGCGACGCAGCATGTCGTAATATTTGCAGAGAAAAACGTGAAATCACTATAACAGGTAAATCTTGCGAAGGGGACGGAGAAATCATCCCCGCCGCTTATCGCGCGGATTGCCGGGTTGCCAGCCAGCAGACCAGGGAACCGGCCGTCACCATCAGCACGCCTTGCCAGAAAGAGACGGTTGGCGATGTTCTCAGCCACAGCGCAGCCAGCAGCGTAGAAAGGATGGGCGTAAAATAAGATGCGGTCGCCAGCAGGGTCAGGTTGCCGGATTGAATCCCGGCGTTCCAGGCGGTGTAGGCCAGCGCGGTGGACGCGCCCATAAAGATCAGTTCGAATGATGCCGGCAGCGTCAGTACAATCGCGCCTTCGGCGCTGAGCGCGTATTGCATCCACAGCACGCATGAGGCAACGAGAAAAAACAGGGAAATCCCGCTCTTTCCCTGACCGTAACGTTTGGTGATATTGCAATAGAGCGCCCAAACCGCCGCGGCGGAAAATGCCAGTCCGTAGGCCAGCGGATTAGAAAGAATATTCTGCCACAGCAACCTGGGAGACCATTCGCCGTCCCCTTTCATAATCCAGATAATCCCGGCCAGGGACAGCGCTAACCCCAGCCAGAGTATGATCCGGCTTTGTTGTCGGTTGATGAAGATAGCGAACAGAATGGTCAGACTGGGCCACAGATAGTTAATCATTCCCAACTCCATAGCCTGTAAACGGTTATTGGCTAACCCGATGGCAAGAGAGAGAAAAATTTCATAGCAGACAAACAAGGGGCCGCCGATCAACAAATAGGTTTTAGGCAGCGTTTGCAAGCGTGGAATACCATAAAACAGGAACAGACATAGCGTCGTCGTCGAATAGATCATGGCGGCGCCGCCTATCGGGCCGAGAACTTCGGTAAGGCCCCGAATCAGTCCGACGGAAGTACTCCACAGAATGATTGCCAACAAGCCTGCAAGCGTCGCGCGTTGTGGCGTCAAGCTCATGATGAAGTGTCTTACTGGTATAAAGCCGAAATAATAAAGCGGATGCCGTTGTCAGTATCCGCTCCGTGAAATCAATAAAAATTAACGCCAGAAGTCGTCGAAAACGGTCACTGGCGGCCGGCGTTTATGTTCGGTTTTGCGATACCAGTTTTCGATAATCGCCGCCTCTTTCTCATCGATTTTTTTACCTTCAAGATAGTCATCTATTTTTTCATAGGTGATGCCCAAAGCCACTTCGTCCGGCAACGCGGGGCGATCGTCTTCCAGATCGGCCGTCGGGGCTTTGGTGTATAGATTTTCCGGGCAGCCTAATTCACGCAGCAAGGCTTTGCCCTGACGTTTGTTGAGGCGGAATATGGGATTAATGTCCGTACCGCCATCGCCGTATTTAGTGAAGAAGCCGGTTACCGCTTCCGCGGCGTGGTCCGTTCCTACCACCAGACCGGCGTTCATTCCGGCAATACTGTATTGCGCTTTCATGCGCTCGCGGGCTTTTTCATTACCTTTCACAAAGTCGGATAGCGTAATGCCGATGGCTTTCAGCGTCGCTTCGCTGGCTTCCACCGCGGGTTTGATATTAACGGTCAGCACCTGATCCGGCTTGATAAAGGCAATGGCTTGCTGACAGTCGGCTTCATCCGCCTGAACGCCATAAGGTAAACGCACGGCGATGAATTGATAATCCTGATTCCCGGTTTCATTACGCATTTCGGTGATGGCCGTCTGACAGAGCTTGCCGGTCAGGGTTGAATCCTGCCCGCCGCTGATCCCCAGAACCAACGACTTCACAAATGGATGCGCTAGCAGATAGTTCTTTAAAAAATCAACGCTGACACGGATTTCTTTCGCCGGGTCGATACTGCTCTTGACGCCCAGCGCGTGAATAATGTCTTGTTGTAATGACATAACGTTCCCCTTCCTGAACTTGTTGATCCTGACCAAAATTGCCTTAATCATCAGAGTGTAAAGCTAATTGGCGTGAAGAAAAAGAACAAGCTTGCTATCAGCTGTTTTATCTATGGATGAAGTGACCGCTTTCATCTTGCGCGAGCGCAGGTATAAGTATGGTTATAATTTGAATAAACGCCTTTTGTCATCTAACCTTAGCTGTAACCCATTCATATGAGGTAATGCAATGAAAAATAATAGACTTGTACTCTGTATGGCGGCTGTAGGCGTACTCTTTCTTTCTGGATGTACAACCTATAATCAAGCGGAAAGCCTGATGACGGAACCTGTAGTCAAAAATGTGAAAAAGGGGATGACCAAATCGCAGGTTCGTGAAATTGCGGGCGCGGGATCATCAGAAGTAAGAATGGTTAATGCGAAGGGGACATGTACTAATTATCTGTTGAAAAACCGTGATGGAACGGCGCAAAACTATTTTGTCAGCTATGACGAAACCGGACACGTTCTGAATAAAGGCTTCCAGAGCTGCCAGGCATACGATACCTCGCCACAACGATAACACGCGCTTTCGTTCTCTGATGACGTAAGCCGATGGCTTAGGTGATTACCTGTTGTCTCTGAATAAAAACATGCTGGAATGCCTATTCGCTGATTGACGTTTTCCAGCATGATACATCCCCTCCGCCGCATTGCTTTCGCTAATCATGATTTCTCGCTAAAACCTGACGCCGGCAAACCCTAAAGTCATCACGCTTTGTTTATAGTGTTAGGATTTTGTTTGGATTTGGTAATGTCTTGTCAGGTTCTGGGTTTTAAGATAGTTCTCTCTTTCGCGCCGCGATATTGTGAACGATATTGCAGTCAACCAGTTCGAATAAGACTGTTTATGCGTTGAGGAAAATACAATGAAGAAAAAAACATTGGCTCTGATGATGTCGTTACTTCTGGCTTCCGGTTCTTTCTCCGGAATCACATTTGCGCAAGGAATGAACGGACCGCAGGATCAAAACCAGAAAATGTTGCCGCGTAATAGCCAAAATGGCGGCGAACATAGAAATGCGCCTGGCGCCAACAATAATCAAAGAAATGTCCCTAACGCCAATCACAGCAGTGAAACGCGCGGACAAAGGGAAAACCAGGCGCCGCGTGAACAGCGCAACTCGGCCCATTTCCAGGAACGCGATCACTTTGTCGCACGCGGAAATAATTTCAGGAAGGGGCACGCGGCGCCGCAGCGTTTTCGCGGCGATGATTACCGGGTTAATGACTGGCGCGCGCGCGGTCTACGCGAACCGCCAGCAGGCCAGCATTGGGCCTACATCGATGGCAACTACGTATTGATTGCGGCGGCGACAGGTATTATCACTTCTATTCTGTTGAATAGCGTGCTGCATAACTAAGCCCAATTATCAATAAAGCGCCGGCGATGGTTGCCGGGGCTTTGACTTATTTAGCGGCTATCTACATAAACCATGCGATACAAGGTTTGGCGCGCGCATTATCGATGCGCCAACTCCGCGTCTTCCCGTCCGTCAAACACCGTTTTATCCGTTTGCTTCAGTAACTGGCTGGTGACGGTTCCGGCCGTCATCGATCCGCTAACGTTTAATGCCGTACGTCCCATATCGATCAACGGTTCAATGGAAATCAGCAATGCCACCAGCGTGACGGGCAACCCCATCGCCGGCAGGACAATCAGCGCGGCGAAAGTCGCGCCGCCGCCCACGCCGGCCACGCCGGCTGAGCTGATGGTGACAATGCCGACCAGCGTTGCAATCCATACCGGGTCGAGCGGATTAATGCCGACCGTCGGTGCGACCATCACCGCCAGCATCGCAGGATAGAGTCCGGCGCAGCCGTTTTGACCGATGGTGGTGCCGAATGAAGCGGCGAAGCTGGCAATGGATTCCGGCACGCCGATGCGGCGGGTTTGCGCCTCGATGCTGAGAGGGATGGTTGCCGCGCTGGAACGGCTGGTAAAGGCAAACGTCAGCACCGGCCAGATTTTGCGGAAGAAGCGGGCAGGGTTGATGCCGGTCAACGACAGGATCAAGGCGTGTACGCCGAACATGATAGCCAGGCCCAGGTAGGACGCCACTACAAAGCTGCCCAGCTTAAGGATATCTTGCAGGTTGGAGCTGGCGACCATTTTGGTCATTAACGCCAATACGCCATACGGCGTCAGCTTCATCACCAGACGAACCAGTTTCATGACCCAGGATTGCAGTGTGTCGATGGCGGTCAGCACGCGTTCGCCTTTCACCGCATCATCTTTCATCAATTGCAGGGCGGCGATACCGAGGAACACGGCGAAGATCACCACGCTGATGATTGACGTGGGGTTGACGCCGGTCAGATCGGCAAACGGGTTTTTGGGAATAAAAGAAAGGATTATCTGAGGGATACTCAGATCGGCAACCTTACCGGCATAGTTATTCTCAATTGCGGATAAGCGAGCGGTTTCCTGCGCGCCCTGAACCAATCCGCTGGCGGTTAATCCGAAGAGATTGGTCACGAAAACCCCGACCAATGCGGCGATAAGCGTGGTGAACAGCAGGGTGCCCAGGGTCAGTATGCTGATTTTGCCTAATGAGGACGCATTATGTAGTTTCGCCACCGAATTCAAGATAGAGATGAAGACCAGCGGCATAACGATCATTTGCAACAATTGAACATAGCCGTTACCGACGATGTTAAACCAGGCGACGGACTGCTTGATTAGCGGATTGTCGCCGCCGTAGATCAGATGTAGCGCCAGACCGAATAAAACTCCGACCACCAGACCGAGCAGGACTTTTTTTGCCAGGCTCCACGACTTGTTCTGGCTGGCATAGCCCAGCAAAAACAAAAGGGCGGCAAATGCCAAAATATTTAATAGCAGCGGAAAATTCATCTCCACCTCTCCTAATTAATCAGACGAGTATTTTTTCAGAATGCGGAAAAAAGCGGGTAAGGATATCAGCTCTTGTATAAGTTTGTTATATGACCATAGGTTATAAATTATAGCCAAAAAAAGCGCAGTGATTGTTGCCGTGCTGGCGGGATATTCTGCCTGTTGTTCTGCGCTGCATCGCAGTGGACGCATTCTCCGGCTATTTGAATAGCTGCGCTACCTGTGCCTGCGCTGAACGGATGAACCTGAATGATTGTTCATAGCTACAGCAGTTCAGGCTTTTTTGCGGCTGGTAAAGTGAAAAGCTGATAAAGGCGATACAGATAAATCGCTCTAATTGATTACCTTTTTGGCTATTCAGTATCGGCAGGCGAAAACGCCAGCGGCAAGGCCAGAGCAGCGGAACACCCGCCGAGGTCAGAGAATCGGCTGCAATATGGCTGAGATAACCGACGACCATGGCATGATAAGCGTCGGTCGGCAGCAGCCAGTCAGACGGAAGACGCGTTTGTATGAAGAAAACGCCGGCAACAATGGCCAATAAACTGTGGGTAAAACCGCGGTGCCCAAACGCGCGGGCGATAGGCGCGGATAGCCACTTGAGCCGTTGCCCCAGCAGGGATTTGGGATGGTCAATATCCGGCAGGAGAGACGTCAGCAAAGCGCCTGGGATCAAATGCCACCAGTCTCCTGCCGCCAGCTCTGGCGATAACTCCACTTTTTTCGCCAGGATTACACAGGCAACAGAGAATAGGACATGTCCTTCCGCAGTCATGAGGCGTCTCAAATAAAACTGTTATTTTATACAGTATAAGAGATTAACCTGAACTGAGGAAGTAGTTACAGCGTAACTATTTATTACCGGCAGCATATTATTACGAGAAATAGGTTGTTTGGGGATCGATGAAGGATACAGCCCCAATGGGTTGATAAAAAGGCACAATCCGGGGTGCCCTTTACCGCTTAAAACGCAATGAACCATCAAGACATACGCTAACGAGCCAGCCAGCCGCCGTCAACGGCGAGGGTATAGCCATTGATATAATCAGACGCGTTGGATGCAAGGAATACCGCCGGGCCCATCAGATCCTGAGGTAAACCCCAGCGGCCGGCCGGAATTCGATCCAGAATTTCTTTGCTGCGTTCCTCGTCTGCGCGTAGCTGCTGAGTATTATTGGTGGCCATATAGCCGGGTGCGATGGCATTAACGTTAATATTGTGTCTGGCCCATTCATTAGCCAGAAGTCGCGTAATTCCCATGACCGCGCTTTTTGATGCGGTATAAGAGGGAACGCGGATGCCGCCCTGAAAAGAGAGCATTGACGCGATATTTATGATTTTACCGCCATCGCCTTGCTTGATGAACTGCCGGGCAACGGTTTGCGACATAAAGAAGACGCTTTTAATGTTCAAATTCATTACGTCGTCCCAGTTCTTTTCGCTGAATGCAATGGCTTCTTCGCGGCGGATGATGCCGGCGTTATTCACCAGGATGTCGACTTTGCCGAACGCTTCAACCGCTTTGGCTACCAGATCCGCATGAGCGGCAATGTCGCTCATATCCGCCGTCAGGCTCAGGAAGCGGCGACCCAATGCGGTGACTTTTTCGATAGTGTCTTTGGGTTCAACGATGTTGACGCCGACAATATCGCAACCAGCTTGCGCCAGCCCTATCGCCATACCTTGACCAAGACCCGTATCACAACCCGTGATGAGTGCAACTTTACCTTGTAAATCAAAGGAATTTAGAATCATAGCTATTATCTCTCCGTAAGCGACAGTACTTTTTCGATAGCGGTTGCTGTCGGGAATTCCCATGTTTTCGACAAAAGTGGATTAACTCCACCCGCTGATTCTGATGTGGAACATATCAGCGAAAACCTGATGATTGCCGGCCGCGCATATATCGCCTTTCTTTTAGACATTAATTAAGCGCACTGAGATCGTTGCAGAAAGCACCGGGCAAACCGGCGACATTGCGTGTCAGTGACAATGTCACTTTTTATTTGGTTTGCCCGGATTTTTCTCTTGCTTTGGGATATTAGTTTGATTGGGATGTTAATTCAATAAATGTGAAATGACGTTTTATTTATTTTTGACAAACGTCATGTTTTTCATTTTTTATGATGTCCCGGCCTGGCTATGGCATGAACGCAATGATCGACGCCATCTGGCATCGGCCTTTGGCATCAGGCGAGATGCTCAACAGTCAGCTGTTGCAGCGAGCCCAGTTTGTCGTCGGCTAAAGCCCAGCGAGGATCTTCTCTTAGCTCATCCTGCGGTATGACGATAGAACGCATGCGCGCGGCTTTGGTCGCGATCATTCCGTTCACCGAGTCCTCCAGGGTCACACATTGCAGCGGCGAGACTTCCAGTCCCTGAGCCGCGTTCAAATAGACTTCCGGGTGCGGTTTGCTATAGGGCAAATGCTCTGCTGAAGCCAAAAAGTCGAAGTAAGGCTCCAGCTTGAAAGTGTTCAAAACGCGCTGTTGCATATGGAGTGGAGAGGCCGATGCTAATCCGATTTTCAGGTTTTGCTGACGGCAAAGCTGTAATGCGTGTTCGACGCCCGGCAATAAAGGCTTGCGTTCATCCACCAGTTCAATCGCCCGTTTAATGATCCGACTGACAACCGTTTCCTTGTCGGGCGTGGTCCAGGGCGCCAACTGATACCAGAGGTCAACGACCAGATCGATACGCAGGCCCCGGGTATCGCGCATGGACGCCCGTAGCGAGGTATCAATTCCCAGGGACGAGATGACCTCCTGTTCGGCGATGTCCCACAAGGGTTCGGAATCAATCAACAGGCCGTCCATATCGAAAATCGCCGCGCGGATAGGGTAATTTGCAGTCATGCCATCAGCTCCGTAGTAGATAAAATGTTGGATAAGTGAGTGGGCTGAAATCCGCCTGATGGATTTCACCGTGCGGAAGGCTATACTCCGGCAACCAGAAAAGGAAGGGGATAAGTAGATGTATCGTGGATAAAAAGGCCGCCGGCTGCGCGTAATAAAACATTGACTGATTATAAACTTGCAGTAGGCTGCTAGCGATTTTTATGTGTATGCCGTCATATTTCAGGTCGCGAGGATGTAGGCTGAGTGCGCTGATTTTTTCAAAACCCGGCTTATTCCGAACGCAGCAAACAGCGTTCGCCGCTGTTGTCGGCTGACTTGCCGTCATCGCGCAACCTGAATTATTTAAGGTATATACTGTTGTGGTAAAAACAGCGTCGTTCAGAAGGGGAACTCATGACGTATCAACAGGCTGGCCGTGTAGCCGTGGTTAAACGTATCGCGGGATGGATAATTTTTATTCCGGCTTTGCTCTCCACCATCATTTCATTTGCGAACTATCTTTATGCTTTTACTCAGAAAAAACAGGGCATTGATGCAGTATTGCTGGATTTTGTACATCTGATGGTCGATATGGCGCGTTTTAATACTCCATTTCTGAATATCTTCTGGTATAACTCGCCGGTCCCCGATTTTTCGCACTTTTTTAAATCCGCCAGCCTGATGTTTTGGCTGATTTATATTCTGATTTTTGTCGGCTTGGCGCTTCAGAGTTCCGGCGCCCGTATGTCCCGGCAGGTAAGGTCTATTCGTGAGGGAATAGAAGATCAGATGATTATGGAGAAAGTGAAGGGCAATGAGGGGAATTCACGCGAGAAACTGGAATCACGCGTTGTGCTGCCGCACCACACCATTTTCCTGCAGTTCTTCCCGCTCTATATTTTACCGGCCATTATCGCGGGCATCGGTTATATGGCGTTACGGCTATTGGGGTTGTTAGCCTAGCTCGCAGATAATCTGGCGCCTGACTGCGCCAGATTCATCGCCGATATCAGTCGTACAGCCGTTGTTCAATCGCCAACTGGGCCTCAAGGATGTGTTTCCCGCCAAACAGATTGGCGCGGTTAAGCAGGTAGTAAATCTGATAGATGGGCTGACGTTCTATAAAATCTTTATCCAGCGGCCAGACGCTCTGATAGCCGTCGTAAATCTGCGGCGGCAGCGTTGGGTATAGCGGCAGCATCGCCAGGTCGCATTCTCTGTCTCCCCAATAACATGCCGGGTCAAACAGATAACATCCATTATTGCCGTTAGCGCAATTATCAGGCCAGAGATCGCCGTGCAGTAGTGAAGGCTGAGGTTGATGTCCGGCTAGTCTTGCTTCCGTTTTTACGATCAGATTTTCGACATCACCGAAATGCATCCCTTTTTCCGCCGCCAGCTGCAGTTGCCAACCAATACGTTGCTCCGCGAAAAATGACGACCAACGACGTTGCCAGCAGTTAGGCTGATGGGTCGTAGATAGGTCGTTATCAAAATCCAGGCCAAACTGGGGCTGCTCGCTCCACTGATGCAATCGCGCCAGTTGCTCGCCAAGACACCAGGCGCTGTGAGCATCCAATGGCTTGATCGGTAGATATTGCAGCAACAGGAAACTGTGATCGCGGGAACTGCCGACGCCATAAACCTCAGGCATATTTACGGTATTGCTGCGGGCCAGCAAGGCGAGCTGGTCGGCTTCCGCGGTGAATTTCGGCAGCATTTCACGCACGTCGCATTTTACGAATACTTCATGGCCGCCATAGCGCAGATACCAGGCCGGATGGATTTCGCCGCCCGGCAGTTCGCGGCGCTCCTCGATCTCGGCGGCACCGAGATGTTCTGCTAACAGCCGGCGGATAGCTTGCCACATAAGATCATCCTCCCGTTGATGTTGCCCGTCGCCCGTCATGTCGATAGCCGCCGGGTATAATAGGGGTTACGGTAATTGATTGAACTTGATAAAAACTGAATCTGTCGCACAGTACAGTGATGATTAGTGGTGGTGATTAAGAGCAGACCGCAGACAAACAGTATAGCCGCTATTGAGAATAAGACACTGAACGATGTACAGGCTAAAACCGGCGCTGGCGAGCGACGGTTTTAGCCTGCCGCAGGATTAGGCGCGATCGGTGGGCATCACAGGGGCGGCGCGATAATGCTGTTTCACCTGATGATAAGTCAGCGCGATGCTGAAGAACAGCGCCTGCACGATGACGATACAAGGTCCGGTCGCGCCGTCGATATAGAAACTGATTATCGTGCCTGCAACACAGGATACGACTGAAACCAGCGTTGCCACCATCAGCATGCGATCAAAACGCTTGCACACCATAAAGGCGATAATCCCCGGCGCGATCAGCATGGCGATGACCAGAATAACGCCGACAGCCTGCAATGATGCGACGATAGTCAACGCCAACAGGCAAAGCAGGCCGTAGTGCAGCCATTTCACCGGCAGACCGATAACGCGCGCATGATTCGGGTCAAAACAGTAGAGCATGAAGTCGCGCCGTTTCAGCAGAATCACGAACAGCGTGAGGCAAGCGATCAGCAGTATTTGGATCAGTTCCTGGGCAGTGATGCCCAGCACATTGCCAAACAGAATATGATTCAGGTGTTGATCGGTATCGATGCGCGCAAACAGCACCAATCCAAGCGCGAACATGCCGGAAAAGATAATGCCCATCACGGTATCTTCCTTGATCCGGCTGTGATCTTTTACATACCCGGTGGCAATCGCACAAAATATGCCGGATACAAAGGCGCCAATAACCAGCGGTATGCCCAGCCAAAAGGCCGCCACAATACCGGGTAATACGGCATGAGAAATGGCGTCACCCATCAGCGACCAGCCTTTCAGCACCAGATAACAGGATAACACCGCGCAGACCGCGCCAGTCACTATGGCGGCGATAAGTGCGCGCTGCATAAACGGATAGGACAATGGTTCGATTATCCAGTTCAGAATCAGACTCATTGCGCATCCTCCGTTTGAACACGCCGGCGTAAACGACGCGAGGCCAACAGGCCGTGCTTAGGCGCGAACAAAAACGCCAGCAGGAAGAGGGCCGTCTGCAGCGTAACAATAACGCCGCCGGTCGCGCCGTCGAGAAAAAAACTCAGGTAGGCGCCGAGTGCGCTGGTTAAGGCGCCGAGCGCGATTGAAATCAATACCAGGTGGGTAAATCGGTCGGTGAGCAGGTAAGCGGTGGCGCCGGGGGTGATGACCATCGCGATAACCAGAATAGCGCCAACGGTCTGTAGTGCCGCCACGGTGCAGGCGCTGAGAAGGGTAAAGAAAATAATCTTCAGCTTCAGCGGAGAAAGTCCGATAGACCGCGCGTGATTTTCATCAAAAAACACCGCGAGCAAATCTTTCCACAACAGGCACAGGAGCACAAAGGTAATGCCGATAATGATCTCGACCTGGAGAATATCCTCATCGGCGATCCCCAGAATGTTGCCGAAGATGATCGACTGCACGTTAACGGAAGTGGGATTGAGTGAAATAATCAGCAGGCCGACGGCGAAAAACGTTGAAAAAATAAAGCCGATTACCGCATCTTCGCGTAGCCGGGTAATATGGCGGATCAGCGTCATCGCCAGCGCCGCCAGCATACCGGTAAAAAAAGCGCCAGCCGCATAGGGGAGTCCTAGTGCATAGGCACCTGCTACGCCGGGCACCACCGAGTGCGACAGCGCGTCCCCCATTAACGACCAGCCTTTCAGCATCAGATAGGCGGAAAGAAACGCGCAAACGCCGCCTACAATCGCACTGACCCAGATAGCGTTAACCATGTAGTTGTAGCTGAATGGCTGCAATAAGATATCGATCATCGCGTTTCGTTTTCCTCCGGCGGATGGCGAATGGCAGGGGGATCGCTCTTTGTGGAGCCATAGAATACGGCGGGGCGTTCGTCATCGGTCAACACCGTCACCGTCCGCGCGTCGTCGTCGTCATGAAGATTGGCGCCGCCAAGATTAATGTGGCGCAATACGCCGCCGAAGGTTTTCTCAAGGTTACTTTGCGTAAAGGTGCTGTGGGTCGGCCCTGAGGCCAGGACGGTGCCGTTCACCAGTATGACGTTATCGCAAAATTCCGGCACGCTGCCGAGGTTATGGGTCGCCACCAGAATCAGGTGGCCTTCATCGCGCAAGGTACGCAGCAGGTCGATGATCGCATTTTCCGTTTTTACGTCGACGCCGGTAAAGGGTTCATCCAATAGCAATACGCTGCCTTGCTGGGCCAGCGCGCGCGCAAGAAATACCCGTTTTTTCTGTCCGCCGGATAATTCACCTATCTGGCGCTGGTGTAACGCCGACAGGCCCACGCGCGCTAATGCGTCAGCCACAATGCTGCGATCCTGCTGGCTGGGAATGCGGAGAAAATTCATCTTTCCGTACCGTCCCATCATCACCACATCCGACACCAGAACCGGAAAATTCCAGTCCACTTCTTCGGTTTGCGGCACGTAGGCCACCAAGTTTTGCTTCAGTGCCTGAACGATGGGCTTTCTATTCAGCAACACTTGCCCGGCCGTTGGCTTAACCAGGCCCATGATGCTTTTAAATAAGGTTGATTTCCCACTGCCGTTAATTCCCACCAGCGCGCAGATCGTGCCGCCATTGAGCGCGAAAGAGGCATGCCGTATCGCCTGGTGTCCGTTGCTGTAGGTGACAGAGACATCATTGACCTCTAATGATTGTGTGGCCGTCGTATTACTGCTCATTGATCAAATCCTTTGGCGATGGTTTCCACCGTAACCTTTAACAGGTCGATATAGGTTGGTACCGGGCCTTTTTCGTTCGATAGGGAATCGACATAGAGTAGGCCGCCATATTTAGCGCCGGTTTCTTTACTTACCTGCTTTGCCGGTTTATCGGAAATGGTGCTCTCGCTGAATACCACCGGGATTTTTTCCGCGCGAACGGTATCGATCACATGACGTACCTGCTGAGGCGAACCCTGCTCATCGGCGTTAATCGGCCACAGATAAACTTCTTTGAACTGATAATCTTTCGCCAGATAGCTGAATGCGCCTTCGCTGGTCACCAGCCAGCGCTGCTGAGCGGGAATACGCGCCAGCCGCGCTCTTAACGGCGCATCAATCGCCCTGACCTTTTCCGCATAGGTTTTGGCGTTACGGTTATATATTTCCGCATTGGCGGGGTCGTGTTTTACCAGGCCGGCGCGGATATTTTCAATATAGATCAGTGCATTGGACGGCGACATCCAGGCATGAGGATTAGGATTTCCGTTATAGCTGCCTCCGCGGATTGCCAATGGTTCAATACCTTCGGTGACCACTATTGCGGGGACGTTTTTGACATTGTCAAAAAAGCGTTCAAACCAGCGTTCCAGATTCATGCCGTTCCACAGTATCAACTGAGCCGACTGCGCCTTGACGATATCGCGCGGCGTCGGCTGATAATCATGAATCTCCGCCCCTGGTTTGGTAATGGATTCTACGGTGGCGGCGTCTCCGGCAATGTTCTGCGCAATATCTTGAATAATGGTAAATGTGGTGACGATTTTAAGCTTTTCCGCCGCCTGAGCACCGGAAACGGATGTGAGGAGAAGGGTGCAAAGCAATATGATTCGATGCGCGGAAAGTAACCGAGGCAGAGATCCAATCATGAACATATCCTTACAGGCAGTGAATGATATTTTTGAGAATAATTATCAATATCATTTAAGTCAATAGGCAGATAAAACGTGACGGCGTGTCGGACGACCAGGCGGGCAGCAGACTGTAGGCATCGAAGAGAAAAACCCACAATGCTCCTTTAGTAACATATTATTAATCTAATTTAATGAAACAAAATCAACCTTGCAACCTGAGTCTAACGCCATCGGGTGATATTTGCTCTGTTTATGTGGAATACTGCGGCGGGAAAATTATGTCTCCAGTCGCCGATGAACTAAAAAAATAGTGAAGCCTGCCGATAAAACATTATGAATAGGGTTAAGCATCAGTTTTATTTTAGACGGAGCACAGAGATATGAGCACTAAGTCAGAAAAACGTTGGAAACTGGCCAGTTTGTTTTTACTGCTGTTTCTGATTCCACTGTTTATTGTTATGTTGCTGGGGAATTAAATTCATCAACGTCAGCCAGCGCATCGCTTCTGCTTTTCGGTCTAAAGCCCTATCATCAGGCTCCATCTGGATGTAGGTAATATATTGTCTGATAATCAATACATTACCTATATTTCTTCTCCGCTCATCAATGTGACATCTCGGCTGGTTATAAACTTATCAAATTTTCATATGATTAGGGCGCTGGTAGTGATTGCAATTGTGCCGCAGTCGGTGTTTCCTATGGTAATGAACAAATGATGGGGTGGGTCAGAAAGATAACTTAATCCTATCGTTTAGAGTGGTTTAGTGTGCCAATGAACATTTATTGCCCCATTAAAATTCTCAATCTGTGCGGCATGTCGATGACTGGTAAAAAATGGCTTGCCATCGACTTCAGAGTGTGTAATAACGCACTTGGGTAAAACGAGGTACAGTTCTGTATATGAATGGCATTTTCAGTAAAGAAGACTTGAGTACAAACGTTAGCGTTGAATACCACTTCTCTGCCGATCCTTATCTTAGTGCCTCAAGCAGTAACGACTTTGGTTTGTCTGTATAACGCCTCTGGCGGTTTAAACAATTAAAGGAAATATCTGAAATGGCAAAGATTAAAGGTCAGGTTAAGTGGTTCAATGAGTCTAAAGGCTTCGGTTTCATCACGCCTGCTGACGGTAGCAAAGACGTGTTCGTACATTTCTCTGCAATTCAAGGCAACGGCTTCAAAACCCTGGCTGAAGGCCAGAGCGTAGAGTTCGAAATCCAGGACGGCCAGAAAGGCCCATCCGCAGTCAACGTTACCGCGCTGTAATTACAGCTTACGTTGCAAAACCCGCCATGGTGCGGGTTTTTTGTTGTCTGTTTTTTATGAAAAATATTTTTTAAGCAGGAAAACATGCTGATAGCTTATCAATGCCCGCTGTGTCAGCAACCATTACACCGAATAAAACAGCAATGGTCGTGCGGTCGTCATAGCTTTGATTGTGCGAAAGAAGGCTATGTGAATTTATTGCCGGTGCAGTTTAAACGTTCCAGACAGCCAGGCGATAGCGCGGAAATGATGCAGGCGCGCAGGCTGTTCCTGGATGCCGGCCACTACCAACCGTTGCGGGAATATATCACGCAGCGCATTAATGAAATATTACCGCAAGAGGCCAGCGCCTTTCTCGATATCGGCTGTGGGGAAGGGTATTACACCGCGGCGTTGGCCGAAAGCCTTAAACGCCGTCGGGCGGATATGCGCGTTTATGGGTTGGATGTCTCAAAAGCCGCCATACAGCGTGCGGCGAAGCGTTACCCAAACGTTGCTTATTGTGTTGCGTCAAGCCAACGCTTGCCGTTTAACCAGCGATCGCTGGATGCAATCCTGAAAATTTATGCGCCATGCAATGATGCCGAATTGCAACGTACCGTCAAAGAGGGCGGCTGGGTAATAACCGTGTCGCCGGGGCCACGACACCTTTATCAATTAAAGGCCGAAGTCTATGACCAGGTGCGGCTACACCCTGTCAGGGATGAAACGCTGTCCGGCTTTCATTTGGTAGAACAACAAGCGCTGGCGTATCCGATGCAACTGTCGGGGCCGGAAGGGGCGGCTTTGTTGCAGATGACGCCGTTCGCCTGGCGCGCAACGCCGCAGGTAAGTGAAAAATTGCAGGAAACCGCACAATTTTTCTGCGAGACCGATTTTATTATTCGGCTTCATCAGCGGATGAAGGACGATAGCGCCAGCCATTAGTCGCTGGGGATATTGTTGTGCGCTAGGGAAAGCGGTGATTTGATCAGGCAGGGGATAGAATCCCTGCCTGCGCCCGGTTAATGCGTTTTATCGCGGCCGTTAGGCGAAGTAGCCAAGGTGTTCATAAAGAATATTACAACCAATGCCGATGAGCACAATACCACCGATGACTTCCGCTTTTTTACCTAAAATAGGGCCGATGTAGCGTCCAATCAGCATCCCCAACGTCACCATGATCATGGTCGCGCAGCCAATCACCATCGCGGTGTGGAAAATATTGACCTGTAAAAAGGCCAGCCCCACGCCAATCGCCATGGCATCCAGGCTGGTTGCAATCGCGGTAAAAACCAGAACCAGTAAACTGTGCTTCTTGATTTGCTCGCCGTCTTCGTCTGCTGAGGTCCGAAAGCCGTTCATGATCATTCGGATGCCGAGAATCAACAGCAGACTGAATGCAACCCAATGATCCCATTCAAGAATATAGCGACTGGCAAAAAAGCCCAACGCCCAACCAATCAGGGGGGTAATGGCTTCAATAATGCCAAAGATAAGGCCGGTGCGGATGGCATCCCGAAATTTGGGTTTGTGTAATACGGCGCCTTTACCAATAGATGCGGCAAATGCATCCATGGACATACCAAAAGCAAGGATGAGTGTAGCTGATAAGTTCATGTTAAATAGCCTCGGCTGGGTGCTTCTCCATATACACGTAGTTCATCCCCAACCTCATGACGATCTGCGTGTCTATGGTCTCGCCTGCCAATCGGCCGCCCGCACCACGTTTTACATTATCCGTTACCAGGATATAAAACGAGTATGTTGATACGAGCATTTCTGAATTGATCTCAGAAACCGGCTACTCCCCAATGACGGCGCAACCTTAACATATTATTTATGGGGTAAACAACAATAAAAACATTATGTGTTAACAATGCGATTGATAATGATTCACATTTAGAAATAATGCGGTGGTTTTTGTATGAAATAACAGCGAGCTTGATAGGGGTAAAATCCCACAATTAAGTTAATGGAATGTTTAATAATATTTTTAACTCATAATTAAAAATAAATATATTATTGATTTATAACCATAAAACTATATATCTCTTCAAGATCGTCTAATTGATTCACCTGTATTAATAATCGACGATTCTCCAGATCTATTACTAAAACACCGTCCTCGGATAAATTCATAGACGTAATTCGGTGATAAAAGATAAATATATTGGCGTAAAAGAAACCTGTTGATTTAAACAACAACTTAGGCCGGCGAATATAGGCAAGATAGGTCGCCATAACCGCCAGTAAAAGTAAAAACGTGGTCGTCATTACCGGACCATTACTCACGATGTTACGGTAAATAAGAATAACGATTAACCCGATAAATATCAGCGCATCCAGTCGATTGACTCGCTTTAGCAACACGCGCAGCCGAGTTGCGCCTTTTAGCCTATCCATGTTCAACCCATCATAGATGGCATAAACCAGTGCCGGCGCGATCGACGCCATCAGCGCAATGTCGGTAATCGTCATTGGTAACGCCCTATGTGCGGGATGCGGGAACCGGATGGTTATATCAGGTTCCCGCATCGAGGTTTTTATCAGACGATCCGCCGGAGGTAAGCTCCGGCGGATTAACGAACTATAGGCCCAGCAGACCGATCCAATACCCCAATATGCCGATGGCGAAGAACCCGATGATAAGCCACAGGGCATTCACCTTACGCCTCAGTAGCCACATACAGCCGAACGTAAGCAGCAGGGGAATCAAGCCCGGCATCAGCTGGTCGAGAATCGACTGAACAGTCGTCACCGTCGTTTCCCCAGCGGGGTTGGTTATCCTTGAAACCACCATCGGGATGTTGACGTGGGTCCATTTATTGACTAACGCCCCCATGACGAACAGGCCGAGAATGGATGCCCCTTCGGTCATTTTCTGAAGAAAACCGCCGCCCATATCCTTTACGATATCCACGCCTTTACGGTAGCCGTACGCCACGCCATAGTATCGAACCAACAGTCGAACCAGGTTAAACAGCACGAAGAAAAGGATTGGCCCCAGCAGACTGCCGCTCATGGCGATACCTGCGCCCAGCGCGGCAAACACCGGACGGGCGGTTCCCCAGAATATCGGGTCGCCGACGCCGGCCAACGGGCCCATCAAGCCGACCTTCAGGCCGTTGATCGCGCCATCATCGATCGGTGCGCCGTTCGCGCGTTGCTCTTCCATCGCCATCGTTACCCCTAAAATCGGGGCGGCGACAAACGGCTGAGTATTGAAAAACTCCAGATGGCGTTTGATCGCCTGTTTACGATCCTCCGAATTTTCAGGATAGAGTCGGCGGATCACCGGCACCATGGAAAAACAAAATCCGAGCGCCTGCATACGTTCGAAGTTCCATGATCCCTGGAAAAGATTGGAGCGAATAAATACACCGCGGATATCGCCGGCAGTGAGTTTTTTGACATTAGTTGATTCAACCATTTCGCTCACTCCTATTAATCCAGTTCATTGTCAAGGTGATTGCCGCCAGGCGCCGCAGGTTGACTCAGCGACTTGTTGTATTTCGAACTGAGCTGGATATACAGCACGGCCATAACCACGCCAATCACGCCCAGCGCCACCAGATTGAAATCGGTGAATGCGGCGGTAACGAAGCCAAGATAGAAGAACGACATCAGGAATCGAACTCAACATGGCGTGAACGACATCCGTTCCGACGGAGATGGCGACAATGACGGCCGGGATGGCGATACGCATAGCCTGGAGCAGCAACGCGAAGACGTGAAGCCAGCTGATCGCGCTCAGATTGCCGCGTTACGCCGCGCTGTCGGCCGCGTGCTGGAAGGCGACGGTAATGGTGCGGACAATGATCGTCAGGACCTGGCCTGCAGCAGCCAATGGAATCGCCAGCGCGATCCCAGCGCCGACGCTCTGTCCGCCGGCGATTACCAGAATGGTTGAAATAATGGAAGCCAGAGCCGCATCCGGCGCAACCGCCGCGCCAATGTTCATCCAGCCGAGCGCGATCATTTCCAGGGTGCCGCCGATAATGATGCCGGTTTGCAGATCGCCAATACCGCGCCGATAAGCGTACAGGCGACCAGTGGGCGATGAAATTGAAATTCATCAAGAATCGATCCCATGCCTGAAATACAAGCGACGAGAAATATCAGCACAATTTGAAGCGTGGTAATCTCCATTGTACTTCTCCTATGACAAACGTTTCTGAGTGTTCCGGCATTTTTCAAGTTGCTGGCGTATTGGCAGGTCAAGTTAGCCGTTTTTTTTCTGATCCTCATCCGTAAAGCGCTAATACCCGCGGCGTTCATAACGACAACATTGGTTCTGCATTTTGAAATCTGTCGGGTATAAATTAAATAAATCGTTGCGCTGCATCATTATTCATTTGCTAACGAACCATCTTATTGATTAAGTCCATCATGTTGAGTTTGCTATCGCTTGAAACTTTTCTGACTTCTAGTTCAATGCTGCGTTTATCAAGTTCTTTAAATGCGGCAATACCTTTTTCATCAACAGAAACCGCGTTATTCACCTGTGTTTTTCCTTGCCGGAAGGCCATCCAGCCAATATTGACCGTCGCTATTTTTACGCCATGTTCTACCAGCGCGAGCACATCGGTCGGATTGGTAAATAACAGCATGACGCGATTGGATGCATATTTCGGGTTGTTGTAAACGCGAATTGCTTTTTCCACATCGACACATGAGCGGTAACCCCCGGCGGCGCGACCTGTGTCAACAGCGTTTTGCGCACGTTGTCGGCGGCGACGTCGTCGCTTGCAACGATAATGCGGGCAACATTGGTTTCTTTTGTCCAGCGAGTGGCGACCTGACCGTGAATCAACCGGTCATCAATACGCGCCAGTCCAATCTTCATATGCCCGTCGACCGCAGCGGAAGGCGCTTGGGGAGGCGGGGAGACGGCGGATTTTTCCTTGTCATGCGTTTTCAGAGCCTTTATCCCGTCACGGCCGGCTTCAAGGGCGATGGCAACCAGATCGGCAAAGGTTGGGTTGTCATCTCGCGCCATGAAGGTTTCGACCAGCATGGGAATGTTTACCCCGGCGATGACCTCATGATTCTCCTTATCCGCGGCCAGCCTGCTGGCTGCATTAAATGGGCTGCCGCCCCAGGTATCGACTAAAAACAACACGCTAGGCGCCGTCTCTAGCCGGGATAGTTTCTCCTGATATTTTTCCATTAATGTTTCAGCATTCTCACCGGGTATGAAATCTATCCAGGCGACATTTTGCTGTTCACCCAGAATCATTTCGGCTGTTTTAAGCAGCGGCCCTGCGGCCCTGCGGTGGTGCCGTGAGTGCATAGCACTAGCGCAATACTCACTTGCTACCTCCCTTTATTCACGATGATATGGCGCGTAACCTGTCGGGGTTTCGGGTTGACGTCGCGCTGAGCGGGTAATTAACCGTTACGGCAATTAGTTATGCATGACTCTTCGATAGGTGAGATTTCAACAATGAATTCATGCTGTTTGATGAATTCGGCGTTTAAATATCAACGGCTGAACCAACCGATTGCGGGATCAATTTTAGCTATCGAAAAAATAAATAGTATGATGGCGTTCGCGTAAGGTTTGTTCTGTTACTAGAGTGTGGGGCAAATAACGAAAATGTTACATGCTCTTGGGCTATTAACGGACGCAAGAAATTCTTTGTGAAAAATGGGATCAACCTGTTAGAGTAATCCTCTGTTAAATTACTTAGGAGCACTGGGCATCAGCCCTTCCCATGGACTGTCACCGACACAACGTTTTCTGTGTACCCGCTAATGCTGGTGGTTTGCTGTACTCGATTGGTCATTCCGACCACCTTCAGAGCCATTCTTTTTCATACCAACACTTCCTATTACCACTCAATGCCATTAATGCGTTGAAGTCGGTTGCTCGTTCATTTTTCGGAGTCTGACATGGAGTTTTTGCTGGATCCTTCAATCTGGGCAGGTCTATTGACGCTTGTGGTACTTGAAATTGTCCTTGGTATCGACAATTTGGTGTTTATCGCCATTCTGGCTGATAAATTGCCGCCCAAGCAACGAGATAAAGCCCGCATCATCGGTTTATCCCTGGCCCTGTTAATGCGTTTGGGGCTGTTGTCGCTGATTTCATGGATGGTCACGCTGACGCGTCCGCTGTTTCATGTGGGCGATTTTAGCTTCGCTGGCCGCGATTTGATTCTGCTGGCAGGGGGGATGTTCTTGCTGTTCAAGGCCACCATGGAATTGCATGAACGGTTGGAGAACAAATCGCATGATGAAAACGGCAGTCGCGTACATGCCAGCTTTTGGGTCGTCGTTGCCCAGATCGTTGTTCTGGATGCGGTATTCTCGCTGGATGCGGTGATCACGGCGGTGGGGATGGTTAACCACCTTGGCGTGATGATGACCGCGGTCATTATCGCGATGGGCGTGATGTTGCTGGCGTCCAAACCGCTGACCAACTTTGTGAATGCGCATCCCACCGTGGTGGTGCTGTGCCTGAGTTTCCTATTGATGATCGGCCTGAGTCTGGTCGCGGAAGGTTTTGGCTTCCACATTCCTAAAGGTTATCTGTATGCGGCGATCGGCTTCTCGATTCTGATTGAGCTGTTTAACCAGATTGCCCGACATAACTTTATGAAACATCAGTCGCGCCGGCCTCTGCGTGATCGTACCGCCGAGGCGATTTTACGGCTGATGGGCGCTCGAAAGGCTGCTGACCATGAAGATGACGAGCCGCAAAAGGTCATGACGGAAACCTTTGCCGAAGAAGAGCGCTATATGATCAGCGGCGTGTTGACGCTGGCGTCACGCTCTTTGCGTAGCGTGATGACGCCCCGGACAGAGATTTCATGGGTGGACAGTGAACGTTCCGTCGAGGAAATCAGGATACAACTGCTGGATACGCCTCACAGTCTGTTCCCGGTATGTCGGGGCTCGCTGGATGAACTGATCGGCGTGGTGCGCGCCAAGGATTTGCTGGTGGCGCTGGAGGAGCATACCGATGTCGAGAGCTTCGCTTCAGCAAACCAACCGATCGTGGTGCCGGAAACGCTGGACGTGATTAACCTGCTGCCGGTGCTGCGGCGCGCGAAGGGCGGCCTGGTGATGGTCACCAACGAGTTCGGCGTGGTGCAGGGGCTGGTCACGCCGCTGGATGTGCTGGAAGCGATTGCGGGTGAGTTTCCGGATGAAGATGAAACGCCGGAAATCGTCGCCGACGGCGATGGCTGGCTGGTAAAAGGCGGTACCGATCTGCACTCTTTACAGCAGGTGCTAAACAGCAACGATCTTGTCAGTCCGAAAGAAGACTACTCGTCGCTGGCGGGGATGCTGCTGTCGCACAGCGATGAATTCCCCAACGTCGGGGACGTCATTGAAATTCATCAGCTGCGCTTCAAGATTATGCTGGTCTCGGAATATCGTATCGAGCTGGTGCGGGTCGAGAAAATTACCCAGCCCGTTGAAGAAGAGGAAGATTAATTTCCGCTTTCCCGGCAAATGATGGTATTTAGCCATTAGCGTAATATCAGTACGGCTTGCTCTGAATGGGCAAGCCGTACTGCGTTAGCGAGGATCTTTCGTTAAGACCGCGTCTGCGACTGCGACCAGTGCGCCATTTCTTGCGCGATAAACCATGTCACCAAATCACGAAACATTTTTTCTATGACATCCGGGCTCAACCCGGCATTCTCCGCCCATATGCGGCGCTGTGCGAGCATATTGTCAAACCGGGTTTTGGCCTGAACCTGATCGGGTTTTTTTTTGAACTTTGATGCGGATTTCACATAGCCGTAACGCAGGGAGAGAAGATGAATCACTTCCTGGTCCAGGGCATCGATTTCCGATCTGATTTCATTCATATCGGCGCAGTTTTCCGGCGCCTTAACCTGTTTGTATCCCATGACGACCTCTTTTGTGGTGAACGGCCTGTTCGCTATCGGCGATAGATCGCCAGCCCCCCGGCTAAAAATGCCATCATGGCGGCGCAGGTGCGATTAAGCCGTCTCAATCCAACCGCGGTAAAAACGCGCGCCGCCTGCATGCCGCCAAAGGCGTACCCCGCCATAATGGCGATATCGATGGCGACCGTAATACAGGCGAAAGCGATGTACTGAGGTAGTTGAGGTTCATTCACCACGATAAACTGCGGTAGAAACGCAGAGAAAAACAGCAATCCTTTGGGATTGGACAGGACGGCCAGCAGGCTGCGTAGAAATGCGCGATGGGCCGAATACACCGGGCGATCGCCCGGCGCGGCAGTCAGCAGGGATGAGGGCTTCGCCTGCCAGAGCTGTAAGGAGAGCCAGAACAAATAACCGACGCCGATCCATTTAACCAACGAAAACAGGGTTTCGGAGGCGAGCATTAAAGAGCCCAAACCAATGGCGACCATCGCAATCAAGATAAAGTCGGATAAGGCGGCGCCTAATATGCCGGAGGCGATTAATGTCTTATTTTTCGTCACCCCGTTGGTGAGCGCCAGCAGCATGGTTGGGCCGGGGATGACGGTGACGGCCAGCGATGCTACGCCATACAGGATGAGAATACTTGACACGATTACGCCTTTGTTGATCCAGTTGACTAGTACAAGTATGCGCTTTTAAGCTGGCGTCAACAAGCGTCATCGCACCTGGCTGTTTGTATTCGCGGCTTTATCCGCTTTACAGCCGCCGCTGTGCGGCAATGCAACGCGCTCAGACAGGCATACCGACGAGCGTTGCGGGTTCGCCGACCCCTTAACGCGCGGCATAAGGTCGGTTTCAGGGCTATTGGATACATGCCGCGCCAGTTGCCTGATGATCGACGCGGTTAGCCCCCAGATAAACTGTTGCTGGTACCAGGAGAGGTAGACCCGCTGCGGTTTTCGCTGTCGCTCGATTTCAAGGGAGTGATAGCGATCCAGCGAGAACGCCACTTCGAGCGGCATCTCAAATAACTCCGCCACTTCGCCCTCGTTCGGATGGAAATGTGTATGGACGGAAACCAGCCCCACCACCGGGGTGACCTGAAAACCACTGACGCTATCAACGGGCGGCAATAGCCCCAGTACCTGTACGTTCTGCGGCGGAATCGCCACTTCCTCCTGCGCCTCGCGCAAGGCCGTTTCTATTAACGAACGATCGCTGCTGTCGGCGGCACCGCCCGGAAAGGCGACCTGCCCGGCATGTTTCCTGAGCCCGGCCGCACGGCGGGTCAGCAGTAAGGTTGGAGATGCGCGCCGGACGATCGGCACCAGCACGGCAGCCTGCCGCTGCTGGCGAGCCGGCGCGCAAACGAGCGGCGTTTGCAGTTGAAAACGCATAACGAACTCCGCCAGGTTAACCGGCGGAGCTGAGCGAGGTTGCGGCAAGTCTGTTTCAATTATCGGATGCGTCACGGATTAACTCGAATTATTTGGGCTCGGGCTGATTATCCAACCGGCCTAGCAACGGCAGGATGCGATTTATTTTATCAAAGGTTTCCTGATATTCCGCCTGCTCCTGACTGTCGGCGACAATGCCGCCGCCGGCCCAGCAGTAGATTTTCCCGCGTTCGGTTAACAGCGTGCGAATGGTGATGTTGGTATCCATTGTGCCGCAAACGCTCAGATAGCCGATACTTCCGCAATAGGCATTACGTCGCTGCGGCTCCAGTTCTTCAATAATCTGCATCGCCCGTATTTTCGGCGCGCCGGTAATGGATCCGCCGGGGAAACAGGCGCGCAGCAGCGCTGTCGCGTGACAGCGCTGGGGCAACTCTGCCACGATAGTGCTGACCAGATGATGCACCGCGGGAAATGGCTCAACGGCGAATAACTCCGGTACGCGAACGCTGCCGGCAACGGCGACCCGGCCAATATCATTGCGCAGTAAATCGACAATCATCAGGTTTTCAGCCCGATCTTTCTCCGAGCGCGCCAGCCGTTCGGCCTGGACGGCGTCCGCGTCTTTATCCGCCAGCCGCGGCAGCGTACCTTTAATCGGGCGAGTTTGAATATGTTGGTTCTCGAGCCACAGAAAACGTTCGGGAGATACGCTGATTACGGTATTTTCCGGCAGGCGCAGAAACGCGGAAAAGGGCGCTCTATTATCAGCCGACAGACGTAAAAACGCCTGCCATTCATCGCCTTGATAGTCGGCGGCGAACCGTTGCGCCAGATTGACCTGATAACAGTCACCCGACCGTAGGTAATGCTGTATTTTTCTAAATTTCTCGCCGTATTGGTCGCGCGACATGTTGGCATGCCACGGCCCCGTAAGTTGAAAGTCGGTTTTGCGCCGGCAAACCGGGGGATGGTCTAACCAGTCCAGCCGCGCTTGAATATTACCGCGCCCGATCAACGTGAGCGTCTGGCGTTGATGATCGGCGATCAACGCCCAGTCGTACAGACCCACGGCCATATCGGGCAGTTTGATATCCCGTTCCGCCCGCGCGGGCAGCGTTTCAACGCGTCGCCCCAGGTCATAGCCGAACAGCCCGAGCGCGCCGCCCTGAAAAGGGAAGTCCGGTTGTGCGTCAGCCGCTATTCCCAACTGCTCAATCTGCTGTTGCAACAGTTGGAAGGGATCGGCATCAGAGATTTGCCGATTATCGCCCTGAACGATCTCGGTCTGTCCGCCGCGAGTGCATAGCGTAATCCGCGGGTCAGCGACCATGATATCAAAACGATTATGGGGATGATCGGCGAAGCCTGAATGCAGTAGCATCGCCCATGGCTGTTGAGAAAATGCGGAAAAAAGCGTCAATAGCGCCCGTGGTTGATAGGGAAGCGAGTGATAAACGAGAGATGAGCGCATCGTATTTTTGTATAATCTCATGCTGTGCAGGTGAAAGTATTTATAGCTGGCCTGAGCCTTATAGATTCAGGCGCTGAGCGTATCACAAACCGGAAGTTCTGGTGCACGGCTGAGATAGCGTGCGATGATACGCCCCCGTTTTAACCATCAGGAGTTTATCATGATTGCAGGTATGCCGGCGCTAACCCATGAGCAGCAGCAGCAAGCAGTAGAGCGTATCCAGGATCTAATGTCGCAGGGCATGAGCAGCGGTCAGGCTATTGCGATAGTTGCGGCGGAAATTCGTGAAGAACATCAGGGAGATAGGGTGACTGCGATGTTTGATGACGAGGAAACCAATGAAATTGATGACGATGAGTATCGTTCCTTTGATGATGGTGAAGAAGAGGAAGAGCATTAATCCTCCTCCTCTCTGGTTTTTTCTACAGCGCGGCAATCACTTTTATTTCAAGTTTGTATTTCGGATCCATCAGTTTAGCCTGTACGGTGCAGCGTACCGGCGCGCTGCCCGGCGCCACCCAAGCGTCCCATTCGGCGTTCATTGCCGCAAGGTCGTTGGCGTCAGCCAGAAATATGGTCACATCCAGCACGCGGCTTTTATCCGTCCCAGCCTGTTGTAACACCACATCCAGCGCTCCCAGCGCGCTTTTTGTCTGCGCGCGGGCGTCGCCATCCAGATTATCCGCGACGCAGGTATGGTACAGCGTATTGTTATGAATCACGGCGTTGGACCAGCGGGCTTCGGGGTCGATTCTTTTGATTGACATAAGTAGGTGCTCTCTCCAGTTTGAGGGAATAGTAACGCCAAGCGTAACATAATCTTGTATGCGTCTTTAATTTGCGCGCGAAAAAAGGCCGCCTGATTTAGGGTGGTAGCGGTAGTTGAGTCTTGGCATAATCAGCGCGGCGTTGTCATCAGGCGGCGTCAGCCGTTAGAACAGCCGATAAAGAGAGACAGTGTGACGAATGATCGTGTAATAGATGATTTTGCAACCGACGGTGCGCTGGCAAAAGCCATCAGTGGATTTAAACCACGCGAGCCGCAGCGGCAGATGGCTCAGGCTGTTTTTCAGGCCATCAGCAAGCGACAGTCGCTGGTTGTGGAAGCGGGAACCGGCACAGGCAAAACCTATGCCTATCTGGCGCCGGCGCTGCGTGCGAATAAAAAGGTCATCATTTCGACGGGATCGAAAGCGTTACAGGATCAGCTCTACAGCCGGGATTTGCCGACGGTGGCGCGGGCGCTTAAATACAAAGGCAAGCTGGCGCTGCTGAAAGGACGCTCCAACTATCTTTGTCTGGAGCGTCTCGACCAACAATCGCTGGCGGGCGGCGATCTGCCGGCGGAAACACTAGGCGAGCTAGTGAAGCTGAGGGGGTGGTCTTCTGAAACGGCGGAGGGCGATGTTACCACCTGCGCCGGGGTAGCCGAAGATAGCCCCGTCTGGCCGCTGGTGACCAGCACCAATGATAATTGCCTCGGCAGCGACTGCCCGCGCTATAAAGAATGCTTCGTGGTCAAGGCTCGTCGTAAGGCGATGGACGCCGATATCGTGGTGGTCAACCATCATCTGTATCTGGCCGATATGGTGGTGAAGGAGAGCGGCTTTGCCGAGCTTATCCCGGACAGCGACGTAGTGATTTTTGATGAAGCCCACCAAATTCCCGACATCGCCAGCCAGTATTTCGGTCAGCAGTTGTCCAGCCGTCAACTGATGGATCTGGCGAAGGATATTGTTATCGCCTATCGGACTGAGGTGCGCGATGCGGCGCAACTGCAAAAAAGCGCCGATCGCCTGTCGCAAAGCACTCAGGATTTTCGTCTGGCGCTGGGCGAACCAGGGTTTCGAGGCAATCTGCGCGAGGTCCTTAATCAACCCTCGCTTCAGCGCGCGCTGGTGCTGTTGGATGATGCGTTGGAGCTATGCTACGACGTGGCCAAACTCTCGTTAGGCCGTTCCGCGCTGCTGGATGCCGCCTTCGAACGGGCGACGCTGTATCGCAGCCGCCTAAAACGGCTGATGGATGTGCAGCAATCGGGATACAGTTATTGGTACGAATGCAGTTCCCGGCACTTCGTTCTGGCGCTTACGCCGCTTTCGGTCGCCGGTCGCTTTCAGGAACTGATGAAAGAAAAACCCGCTGCCTGGGTTTTCACTTCCGCCACGCTCTCCGTCAACGATCGGTTAAAGCACTTTACCGACCGGCTGGGGCTGGACGAAGAAACGACCAGTACCTTGCTGCTGCCAAGCCCGTTTGACTATGCCAGCCAGGCGCTGCTTTGCGTGCCGCGCTATCTGCCGGAAACCAACCGCCCGGGAGCCGCGCGGAAACTCGCCGCCATGCTGCGCCCGCTGATTGAAGCGAATCAAGGGCGTTGTTTTATGCTGTGTACCTCACATCAGATGATGCGCGATCTGGCCGCCGAGTTCCGTGCGACGCTCACGCTGCCGGTGCTATTGCAGGGAGAAACCGGCAAGGCGCAGCTACTTTCGCAGTTTGTCTCCGCGGGCAATGCGCTGCTGGTGGCGACCAGCAGTTTCTGGGAGGGGGTAGATGTGCGCGGTGATACGTTATCCTGTGTGATTATCGACAAACTTCCGTTTACTTCCCCCGAAGATCCGTTGCTGAAGGCGCGCATTGAAGATTGTCGTCTGCGCGGCGGGGAGCCGTTCGACGAAGTGCAACTGCCGGATGCGGTCATCACGCTGAAGCAGGGCGTGGGGCGTCTGATTCGCGATATTGACGATCGCGGGGTGTTGGTGATTTGTGATAACCGGCTGGTTATGCGTCCCTATGGCGAAGTTTTTCTCAATAGCCTGCCCGCGGCGCCGCGTACTCGCGATCTGGCGCAGGCCATCAGGTTTCTGACGCAGAAAGCCTGAGGCTAATCATCAGGACTTCCTGCGGATGCATACCGGAATCGTATTAAAGCTGTGGCGCATCAATCAGATAAAACATCAGTATCTCGATCTGCTTAGCTCAAGTCAGCCGGGGATATATGGTATGATAGGCGCCGTTAAGATTTATTTATCCCGCCTGAGGTTGGCATGTCTACGCGAATTCTAGCGCTTGATACCGCGACGGAAGCCTGTTCCGTCGCCCTGTGGAATGATGGTGAAATTCATTCCTTATTTGAAGTTTGTCCCCGCGAGCATACTCAGCGTGTGTTACCGATGGTTCAGCAGGTGCTGGCTGAAAGCGGTCTGGCGCTGAATATGCTGGATGCGCTGGCGTTCGGCCAGGGGCCGGGCAGTTTTACCGGCGTACGTATCGGTATCGGCATCGCTCAGGGGCTGGCGCTTGGCGCCGATTTGCCGATGATCGGCGTTTCCACGCTGGCGACCCTGGCTCAGGGCGCTTTCCGCCGCCGCGGCGCGACGCAGGTGCTGGCGGCGATTGACGCCCGCATGGGCGAGGTCTATTGGGCGCAATACCGGCGAGAAGCCGATGGATGCTGGCAAGGCGACGCGTCGGAGGCGGTGCTGACGCCGCAGCAGGTTCTGACCCTGACTGAGCCGTTACGCGGCGAGTGGACCACCGTCGGCACGGGCTGGAAAACTTATGCCGATCTGGCGAATCATCCGACGCTGTCATTACAAGATGGCGAGACGCTGTTGCCGCAGGCGGAGGATATGCTGCCGCTGGCGTGTAGGCAGTGGAATGAGGGTCAGTCGGTGAGTGTCGAACAGGCGCAACCCCGCTATCTGCGCAACGAAGTCGCTTGGAAAAAATTGCCCGGCCGTTCATGAACAGCAACTTATTCTGTGCGTTATAGTCTAATTAGCAGACATTGAAAAAGGTGTATGCCATGAAAATAATTACTATGCGTCTGAAGCAGAGAAACCGGCTAATTCAACGACCTCGTGCGGTCTTTGGCGGCGTGTTGGTCGCTGCCGCGCTGTCGCTCTCCGGGTGCGTTACGGTCCCGGATGCCATTAAAGGCACCTCGCCAACGCCGCAGGACGATCTTGTTCGGGTAATGAATGCGCCGCAGCTTTATGTCGGGCAAGCGTCCCGCTTTGGCGGGCGAGTGATCAGCATCCGCAACGAAGCTGACCGCACCCGTCTGGAGATCGCCGGCATGCCGTTGGATAGCGCCGCCAGGCCGCTATTGAATTCTCCTTCTGAAGGTCGATTTATTGCTTATGTGAAGCGCTTTCTGGAGCCGGTTGATTTTCAAAACAGATTGGTTACCGTGGTCGGTCCTATTACGGGAACCGAGCAGGGCGCCATCGGCGATCGACCATACCGTTATGTGGTGGTCGATGTTCAGGGATATCAACGCTGGAATATTGCGCAACGCGTCGTGAATCCCTATGGTCCGGGCGCAGGCCCTTGGGGGTGGCACGGACGCTATGGTTATGGCTGGGGGCCGGGATGGGGATTTGGCGGCTGGAACGGTCCCGCAGAGATTGAAACGTTCGTGACCGAATAACAGTACGGTTACTTTCGATAGCGGATCAGGCGACTTAGGTTGCCTGATTTTTTTTAGTAGATAACTAACATGGAATTCGGTAGTCGACTTTGCAAACGGCCCCTCATTTTTTAATAAACGCGCGGATAGGTTAACATGATGTTAAATCCCGGTCGATGCTGAGACTGAATATGCCATCAAGAAAATATCTCGGGAGCAATGTGTTGAAGAAAATTTGGCTATCGCGCTATCCGGCAGATGTTCCAGCGGACATCGATCCGGATCGCTATTCCTCATTGGTTGAAATGTTTGAGAACGCGGCTACGCGTTATGCCGACCGTCCCGCCTTCATCAATATGGGCGAGGTCATGACCTTTCGGACGCTGGAGGCGCGCAGCCGGGCATTTGCCGCTTATCTGCAAAATCAGCTTAAATTACAAAAAGGCGATCGCGTAGCGTTGATGATGCCAAACCTGCTGCAGTACCCGGTGGCATTGTTCGGGGTTTTACGGGCGGGGCTGGTGGTGGTTAACGTGAATCCGCTGTATACCCCGCGTGAATTGGAGCATCAGTTGCAAGACAGCGGCGCCAGTGCCATTGTCATCGTCTCCAACTTCGCCCATACGCTGGAAAAAGTGCTGCGCAATACCGAAGTCAAGCACGTTATTCTGACCCGCATGGGCGATCTGCTTTCTACGGTTAAAGGCGCGCTGGTTAATTTCGTCGTCAAACACATCAAGCGCCTGGAGCCGGCGTATGCCTTGCCTGAGGCAATTTCTTTTCGCCAGTCGCTGCGGCAGGGGCGGCGAATGCAGTACGTCAGGCCGGCGTTGAGCAATACCGATCTGGCCTTTCTCCAGTATACCGGCGGTACAACCGGCATCGCCAAAGGCGCCATGCTCACGCATCGCAACCTACAGGCGAATCTGGCGCAGTGTAAGGCTGCTTACGGGCCGGTACTGCAAGAACAGCATGAGCTGGTGGTCACTGCGCTGCCGCTGTATCACATCTTCGCGCTAACGGTGAACTGTCTGCTGTTTACCGAATTTGGCGGCGCCAACCTGCTGATTACCAATCCGCGCGATATTCCCGCACTGGTCAAGACGCTGGATAAACATCCTTTTACCGTTATCGTCGGTGTGAATACCTTATTTAACGCCTTGTTGAATAACGAAGCATTTCAAAAGCTGGATTTTTCGACCCTCAGCCTATCCGTCGGCGGCGGCGCCTCGATTCAGCGAGCGGTCGCTGAACGATGGGAAAGGCTGACCGGCAAGCATCTGCTTGAAGGCTATGGGCTGACGGAAAGCTCTCCGTTGGTTTCCGGCAATCCTTACGATCTGCAATGTTACAGCGGCAGTATCGGGCTTCCGATCCCCTCCACCGATGTCAGGATCGTGGATGATGAAGGGAATGATGCGTCGACGGGGGAGTTGTGGATCCGCGGCCCGCAAGTTATGGCCGGGTATTGGCGTCAGCCCGCCGCCACTGAAGAGGTATTGAAAGACGGCTGGTTGGCTACCGGTGACATTGTCACCTCGGATGATGAGGGTTTTTTGCGCATCATCGATCGTAAAAAAGACATGATCCTGGTTTCGGGGTTTAATGTTTATCCGACTGAAATTGAGGATGTCATCAGCCGCCATCCTAAAGTGTTGGAATCGGCGGTTGTCAGCGTGCCGAGCGAGTTATCCGGTGAAGCGGTCAAGGCCTTTGTCGTGCGGCGCGACGCCTCATTAACCAAAGAGGCGCTGATCGCGCACTGCCGCCAAAGCCTGACGGGATATAAGGTGCCGAAAGACATTGAATTCTGTGCCGACTTGCCCAAGTCGAACGTAGGTAAGATCCTGCGGCGCGAGCTACGTGGCGCCAAGCCTCAGCTCGATATCGCCGCTAATGCTTAGGCTTCGTACTATTTATCAATAAATCTTCTGCCAGAAGCCGGCGAGACGCGTTATCATCACTGACAGTGCCAGACGCCGGTATATCCGGCGTCGACTTTTATCCCTATGGGCAGCGCCCATACGCATACAACCAAGAGAATGATGTTTTGAATTATCAGTTGATCACCACAGATACCGGGTTAAATCAGGTTTGCACACGGGCGCGTCAGTATAAGCAGGTTGCGCTGGATACCGAGTTCGTTAGAACGCGTACTTACTACCCGCAACTAGGGCTGATTCAATTGTATGACGGTGAGCTGCTTTCGCTTATCGACCCGTTGACGATAACGGACTGGGCGCCTTTTCAGGCGCTGCTGCGCGATGAGCAGGTGGTCAAATTTCTGCATGCCGGCAGTGAAGATCTGGAAGTCTTTTTGAATGCTTTCGGCATCACGCCGGAGCCGTTTATCGATACCCAGATTTTGGCGGCTTTTTTAGGCAAGCCGTTATCTTACGGTTTCGCCGCGCTGGTGGCGGAATATATGGACGTCGCGCTGGACAAAAGTGAATCGCGCACTGATTGGATAGCTCGTCCACTGAGCGAGCGACAGTGTGACTATGCCGCTGCCGACGTGTTTTACCTGTTGCCGATGGCGCGCAAACTGGTTGACGAGACGCAGGGCGCGGGGTGGATCGACGCGGCGCTGGATGAATGCCGTTTATTGTGCCAGCGTAAGCGCGAGATCCTGGCGCCGGAGCTGGCCTACCGCGAGTTCGGCAGCGCCTGGCAGTTGCGTGGACAAAGTCTGGCTTGTCTTAAGCTGCTTGCCGAATGGCGTTTGCGTAAGGCGCGTGAGCGGGATAGCGCGGTGAATTTCGTCGTTCGCGAAGAGAACCTGTGGCAGGTGGCCCGGTTCCTGCCAACATCGCTGGGCGAGCTGGATTCGCTCGGACTGAGCGGTCCGGAAATTCGCTACCATGGTAAAACGCTGCTGGCAATCGTTGAGCAGACTAAAGAATTGTCTGAGGACGCTTACCCGGACCCGGTGATGAATCTTATTGAACATCCAGGGTACAAGAAGGCGTTTAAGGACATTAAGGCCATGGTGCAGCGCGCCAGCGAACGCAGCGGATTATCAACCGAACTGCTGGCGTCGCGCCGTCAGATTAACCGGGTTCTTAACTGGCATTGGAAATTAAACGGACGCAATACCGAACCTGAAATGCTTTCCGGCTGGCGTAATGCTTTATTAGGTGATGAACTGCGGACTATTCTGCAACAATATTAATCATCATTTGAATTCACCAAGGCGGGGCAGCTTTATTTTTTTGCTATATAACATCCCCTGAAATAATTCAGGGGATGTTATAGCAGAAGCATCATTTCGGCGTATCTTCCACTTCCGGCAACGTCACGTTCAGTTCGAGTACGGAAATATCATCCCCTTTTTGCTCTAGCTGAACATTTACCATTTCAGGATCTATCTGTACGTATTTACAGATAACTTCGAGAATGTCCCGCTTTAATTGCGGCAGATAATGGGGTTCGCTATCTCCCCGGCGTCGCTCCGCGACAATAATTTGCAGCCGTTCCTTGGCGATATTAGCTGTCGCTTTTTTGCGGGACAGAAAGAAATCGAGTAATGCCATAATTTATCCCCCAAAAAGTCGTTTAAGGAAACTCTTCTTCTCTTCTTCGACAAAGCGGAAGGGCTTGTTCTCACCCAACAGCCGATCTACGGTATCTGCATAGGCTTTGCCAGCATCGGCGGCGTCATCAAGAATAACCGGTTCACCCTGGTTGGATGCGCGCAGTACCGACTGGTCTTCAGGAATGACGCCGAGCAGGGGGATCCTGAGAATTTCCAGCACGTCTTCCATGCTCAGCATATCCCCACGGCTTACCCGGCCGGGGTTATAGCGGGTCAAAAGCAGGTGTTCTTTAATCGGCTCTTCCGCACGTTCCGCTCGACGTGATTTAGACGACAGAATGCCAAGGATACGGTCGGAATCGCGCACGGAAGAGACTTCGGGGTTGGTGGTGATGATGGCTTCATCGGCGAAATACAACGCCATCAGCGCCCCGGTTTCAATCCCTGCCGGTGAATCGCAGACGATGAAATCGAATTCCATTTCATGCAGGCTGTTCAGCACCTTTTCAACGCCTTCGCGGGTAAGGGCATCTTTATCTCGCGTTTGCGATGCCGGCAGTATATAGAGATTTTCCGTGCGTTTATCTTTGATCAGCGCCTGATTTAACGTGGCATCGCCCTGAATAACATTTACAAAATCGTAAACCACACGCCGCTCACATCCCATGATCAGGTCAAGGTTACGCAGGCCGATGTCGAAATCGATAACAACGGTCTTTTTTCCTTTCTGGGCTAAACCGGTAGCAATGGCCGCGCTTGAAGTGGTCTTGCCAACGCCCCCTTTACCCGATGTAACAACAATGATGCGTGCCATAAGTGTTTCCTTGTCAAAGGGCTTAGTCTAAAGGTTGTATGTTTAATACATTGTCCAGCAGGTTCAGGTTGATCCTGACCGCCTGTCCGGAATAGGATGCGGGTATCTGGTCGCTCAGCCAGTAACGGCCGGCTATGGATACCAACTCTGCGGCCAGATGCGTGCAAAAAATCTGGCTGTGAACATCGCCAGATACGCCCGCCAGGGCTCGGCCTCGCATCATGCCATAAATATGAATATTGCCGTCGGCGATGACCTCTGCCCCAGCGCTGACGCCGTTGGTGATAATCAGATCGCTATTCCGGGCATAAATTTGCTGGCCGGAACGAACAGGCGTATTGACCACTTTGGTTTGCACCGCGGCAGGCGGCGCGGCAGCAGGGTCTAGCGCCCGCCGCTGCTCTTTCCCTTCGCTTAGCAGCGGCAACCCGGCCTGGGTAATCGTCTGTTTTAGCTGCTCGTCTTTACAACCGCTGATGCCGACGACGCGAAGCCCGGTGGATGAAATCGCCTGCTGTAGTTTTATCCAGTCGGTTTCGGCGGTTAAGGCGGCGACGTTAATGACAACGGGAGCATTCTTCAGAAAAGCCGGCGCTTGCTCAATCTTTTCCTGTAATGCCTGATAAATTACCTCGGGTTGGGAATCATGCAAATGAACAACCGATAAGGTAAAGCTGCTGCCTTTTAGCTCAATTGGCGTTTGTGACATCTATCCTGACTCAGTTTCAGCATCTTTTAATCCCTAGAGTAACATTTAAGGCATGATATTCCAGAGCGCTATAAGCATGTTATAGTCACAATTATATACAGGCAAGACGCCATTCTCATTAATTAGAGTAAAAAAAATGATTTGTGTGATCTATCGAAGCGCCAAACGCGACCAAACATATCTTTATGTCGAAAAAAAAGACGATTTCTCCCGGGTGCCGGAAGAATTGATGAAAAGTTTTGGCACGCCGCATTTAGCGATGTTATTGCCGCTGGACGGCAGTAAAAAATTGGTTAACGCGGATATTCAAAAAGTTAAACAGGCGCTCAAAGAACAGGGGTTTTATCTTCAGGTTCCGCCACCGCCGGAAAATTTATTAAAGACTCTTTTATAATGTAAAAAAACAATACCGCTATTTATTTTCAGACAATGCCTAAGTCGTAATATCCCGAAGTTTGTCGCGGTAAAAAGAAATCCGGCGACAAACCGGGTTTCCGACTCAAATAAGTCTGGCCGATGAATTCCTCATGTCACCAGCGGCATCCATACAAAACCGGTGATCAGCAGCAATACGAGAAAGATCAGGCCGAATATCGCGCCTACTCGCCAATAGTCCGAGGTAGGCAGATATCCGCTGCCGTAATAAATTGGGCTGGGGCCGGTGGCATAAGGCGTAGTAATACTTCCCAAACCAACCGCCGCGCCAATCATCAGACTGAAATGAATGATATTTATCTCCGGCAGTGCCAGCGTGGCCGCGATCATCATCGGCACCAATGCGGACGTATAGGCGGTTGCGCTGGCGAAGAAGTAACGCAGTAGATAAAAGATCACCACCAGAAACATCGTCACCAGCGCCGGCGAATAACCATCAAGAAGATGCGCGATGCGGGCGCCGAACCAGGCGATAAAGCCGGTTTGATTGAGTCCGTTTGCCTGCGCGATCAGTGATGCCGGCCAGAAAAATGCTCCCCAGCCCGATCATCGCCACCACGGCGCCAGGCAGCGGCTCAAGAATCAGGCAGATGATCACAGCGATAAAAATAATACCAGGCATGGCGCACTAATCCGTCAGGGGGGTGAAAATATCAGTGCGATCGCCACGAAAAGCGGCAGCACCCAACGCCATGACAAATGAAAAGTTGCCATATGTTTATTCAGTCAGGTTAATAAAGGCTGAAATATGGCGAGATAAAAATACTTCAGCCTGAATCGTTTCATTTAATATAATGGACGTGTTTGCAGATATTTTCTACGATGTCATCACGCTTTTTTGCGAATTCTTTTTTATTCTTTTCGATCAGGTTATTGCCATCAGTATCGATGGAAATAATCAGCGGCCCGAATTTTTTTACTCGGAAACCCATAATGATTCGGGCATGCCTAATTCCATCCAATATACTTCTTCTGTTTCTTCCACCTGAGTCGCGGCTAATACCGCACATCCCACGGGGAATATTGCATGTAAGGCTTTATGTTTCATACAGCCAAGTTCGGTATTCGGCCCCATGTCGCCTTTCCCCATGACAAGCTTTACACCTGTTTTTTCGATAAATTCTTTTTCGAATTTTTCCATTCGCATACTGGTGGTTGGTCCAACTGAAACCATTTCCCATTTATCGCCATTTTTTCTGACAATGGGGCCGGCATGAAATATGGCTTTGCCATGCAGGTCAATCGGTAACTCCCATTTTAATTCAATTAAACGGCGATGGCAAATATCACGACAGGTCACGATAGTACCATTAAGATAAATTATATCTCCCGCTTTGATATCAACCAGGTCCTCATCTTTAATCGGCGTAGTTAATATTTTTTTTATAATGAAGCCCCCTGATGAGAAATTTTTTCATAAGTCATATCCGCGTGAATTAATAATGTTCCCCGCCGATGCGCCCAGCAGCCGGTAGAAACGGCTACGCCGATCGTTGAGGGATAGCGAGCGGCCGATTCGATATGCACGCCCATCACCGAAGTTTTGCCGGTGAGTCCCTGCGGGCCGATCCCCAGCGCGTTCAGACCGTCTTCCAACCTGGTTTCCATAGGGTTAGCGTTACGCGTGCCGATGGGCCTTAATATCGCTTTGCGCGAAAGCACGCGGCGGTTTCCACCGATGTGGCGATGCCGACCCCGACCAATACCGGAGGGCAGGCGTTGACGGCGAGCGTTGAAATATTCTCAAAGACGAATTTAACTACGCCTTCATATCCTTCGGACGGCATCAGTACCTTTGAGCGCCCGGGCAATGTACATCCGCCGCCGGCCATATATATTTCAATTTCAGCTTCGTCACTATCGGGGATTAAATCCCAGGTCACCTATGGAACACCCGAACCTGTATTGGTTCCGGTATTAAACTCATCAAAAATTTCTACGGCGTTGTGGCGAAGCGGCGCTTTTATCGTCGCGGACTCTACCGATTTTTTTAAAATAGACTGTAGAACGGCTAATAATGGTAACCGGGTTCCAGCCTTAACGAAAAACATAATTTCCCCGGTGTCCTGACAGGTTGGTCGATTCAACTCTATGGCTTTTTTCATATTATCAAACATGGTGTCATAGATGATTTTCGCTATTCCTTCGTTTTCAATGTTGCGCAGTTCTTTCAGTTTTTTTATCACATCATTTGGCATGCGGGTTGAAATCATTGCGGTAAATCGAGCGATGATATCGGTCAACTTTTCCACCCTTTTATTTTTATCTTCTTGTATGATCATTGATGCGCTCCAGTATGAATAGTTATGAGCGATTCTGATGTTAATTATCATTTTACTTATTAACGGCCGTTTTAGTTGATAGCCATTTATAAACTAACACAAACCATATGGATTATCGGTAGGTGTAAGTATGAATATAAGATTCACGATCTATGAAGTAAGATTTAATATAATAGATAAATGGCTTGACTGAATTCAGCGACCGTTGATTTTTTTCATTCGGCTGTAAAATTAACCTGGATAGAAGATTTTATTCATGTTTGATTCACCTCGCGGCGATGAAAAAATGTTGAGTGATATGTTTCACATAAACGTATTTTATAATGTCATTTTAAATAATCATGAATTACGGTCTGTTGCATGGTATTTCCTGCATAGGATAGTGTTCCTGATGAATAGCCATTTCCCCATCCCCAAAGATTTGCAGGTGCTTACCACGGTTGTTAACAAAGGCAGTCTTGCCGCCGCCGCCGATGAGTTAGGGCAAACGCCGGCTTTTGTCACCAAGCGGCTGCAATGTTTAGAAAGTCAGCTCGGAGTTAAGCTGCTGCACCGTTCATCACACGGCATTGCATTGACCGACATGGGTACGCTGGTTTATCAACGAGGTTGCGATATTCTTGCACAGTTACAGGGCTTGCTCGATGCCGTCTCGCAGATTAAGGCTGAACCGAAAGGAATGGTTCGTATCGGCTGCAGTTTCGGGTTCGGACGAAATTATATTGCGCCTGCCATTACTCAGCTCATGGATTATTATCCTGAGTTACAAATACATTTTGAGCTCTTCGATCGTCAAATTGATTTGCTTAAAGACAATATTGATCTTGATATCCGTATTAATGATGACATTTCCGATAATTGCATCGCCCGGCTGTTAACCAAAAACCAGCGCATACTGTGCGCTTCGCCTCAATATATTCAGTCGCGGGGGGTGCCGACGTCGCTTGCGGAGCTGCAAAAGCATGACTGTCTCATCACCAAAGAGCGCGATCAAACGGCCTGCGTCTGGGAGTTGGAAAACGACCGGGGGCGAAAATCGGTAAAAGTTTCCGGCCATTTATCCTCCAACAGCGGGGAAATTATTCTCCGTTGGGCGCTGGAGGGGAAGGGAATTATGTTACGCTCTCTGTGGGACATCGCGCCGCTACTCATGGATGACACACTCATCAGAGTATTGCCGGAGTATGCGCAAAGTGCCAATATTTGGGCGGTATATCAGACGCCATTATATTCCTCAGCAAAGTTACGGGTTTGCGTCGAGCATTTTATCCGTTACTGCCAGCAACAAAAATTTTGATGTTTGCTTTAGCGTCGGTGTAGATTGGCACTGCACCAGTAGGTGTGCTTGACCGAACGTTCGGATTGTTTTTTGATCAGCACCGGCTGATGACCGCATAGAACCTATTTATGATTACGCCGGTCGCGATTTCATGCGGGTGAGCGTGATTTTTTCCAACTGACAGGGCAGGAGACTATTCATGTATCAACACAGAGACTGGCAGGGCGCATTGCTCGACTTTCCGGTAAACAAAGTGGTATGCGTCGGCAGCAACTATTCGGCTCATATCAAGGAGATGGGGAGCGCTACGCCAGCGGAGCCGGTTCTATTCATCAAGCCAGAAAGCGCGCTGTGTGATTTACGTCAGCCGGTAGCGATTCCTAAAGGTTTCGGCGCCGTTCATCATGAGGTCGAGCTGGCGGTACTGATCGGCACGCCGTTGAAGCAAGCCACCGAAGAACGCGTGGCGCGTGCGATTGCGGGCTATGGCGTCGCGCTGGATTTAACCCTGCGCGACTTACAGTCTCAGTTCAAGAAGGCGGGGCAGCCATGGGAAAAGGCCAAAGCGTTTGATGGTTCCTGCCCCATTTCTGGTTTTATTCCGGTAGCCGAATTCGGCGATCCGCAGCAGACTGCGCTGGGTGTGAAAGTGAATGACGAAGTCCGCCAGCAGGGAAACACCAGCGACATGATTACGCCGATCCTGCCGTTGATTGCCTATATGAGCCGTTTCTTTACTCTGCGTGCCGGAGACATTATTCTGACCGGCACGCCGCAGGGCGTGGGGCCGATTCAGTCGGGCGATATGCTGAAGATTACGATCAATGATCGGACGCTGAACACCCGCATTATCTAAGTGCCGCGCTACCCGTTCAGGTGCGAACGGGTGGTAATATTGTCTCCGTCAGCAAAACCCGCTATACAGAGCATCCAATAATACAGAACAACCGGAAAGAAAAATGACTGAACGCCCTTTTTGGCAGCAAAAAACGTTGTCTGAAATGACCGACGACGAATGGGAGTCGCTGTGCGATGGCTGCGGTCAGTGCTGTTTGAATAAACTCATTGATGAGGATACAGACGAAATTTATTTCACTAATGTCGCCTGTAATCAATTGAATATAAAAAGCTGTCAATGTCGCAACTATGCGCGGCGTTTCGAGTATGAACCTGACTGCATCAAACTCACGCGCGAAAACTTACTGACCTTTAACTGGCTGCCCGCGACCTGCGCCTATCGTCTGATCAACGAGGAAAAGGCGCTGCCGTCGTGGCATCCGTTGCTTACGGGATCCAAAACGGCGATGCACGGCGAACGTATTTCCGTCCGCCATATGGCCGTACGAGAAAGTGAAGTCGTTGACTGGCAGGACCACATCCTCAATAAACCCGAATGGGCGCGTTGAGTATTGATAAAAAAGAGGTTTTTAATTCAGATTTGATGGGTGGGTTATCACTTGAAAAATGAGCATTCAAAATGCTCATTTGATCGACATGGTGGTCGGCCATCCACCTCCGGTAAACGTTGTCGATCATTTGCACCGACGTGTGCCCCATTTGTGCAGCAATGAAGTTCGGGTTTGATCCGACGCTCAACGCCCTTAAGCACGCAAAAGTATGTCGCGATTCGTATGCTTTTCGATGACGAATCCCGGCCTGTTTGAGAATGCTGTTCCGCGTACCGTTTACCGTTGTTAGCGCCAATGATATAAGACAGTAATTCACCATTTGGATTGTCCGCTCCACCCAACATGTTGTTTCCTTGAGGT
>NZ_JAKMAJ010000012.1 GCF_022378355.1 Brenneria bubanii | reverse complement strand
ACTCTCTTAAAATAAGAGGTAGTCTTGGAACTATGTTTAATACCAGTCAGAACGATAAGATGGTTGACGTGTTATCAGGGCCTGAACGGCGTCGCCGCCGTACTCCGCAGGAAAAAATTGCCATTATTCAGCAGACTATGGAACCCGGTATGACCGTGTCTCATGTCGCGCGCCTGCATGGTATCAATGCAAACCAGATATTCAAATGGCGCAAGCAATATGAAGACGGCTCGCTGACGGCTGTTGCATCGGGCGAGGAAGTAACGCTGGCCGATGGGTGGCTTTTGGCGCGGCTATCGCCCCGGAGAGGTCTTGCGCTGGGTTGCGCTCTATCAGATCGTTCTGCACCGCGTAGCGCATGATATCGGTGACGCGCTGGCGCAGCCGTGACGCCAAATCAAGATGGCCGTTTTGTTCCACGGTTTTAAGCGGCTCCAGCAGGTCTTTGGTTTTCAGCTCGGCAATGTGGCGATGCCCGATAGTAGGCAGAATATTCCGTTCCATATCGCGCCATACCCGTCCGGCGTGCGTTTCCGACCAACGATTTTGGCTGATGTTCCGGTGCCAGTCTTGCGCGACCTTCGCAAAAGTATTCAACGCCTCTTGCGCCTGCTCTTTTTCTTCTTCGCGCTTTTCCGTTGGGTGAATGCCCTCCAACAGCAGCAACCGAATCTCATCACGTTTCTCTCTGGCCTTCGCCAGCGAGATCAGCGGATAGGCACCGAACGCAATCCGGCTTTCCTTACCTGCAAAGCGGTATTTGAGATACCAGCGCTTAGAGCCGTTAGGACTCACCAAAAGATACAGGCCGTGCGCGTCCGCGAGCTTATACGCTTTCTCGCGCGGCTTGGCAGTACGGGCAACAACGTCAGTCAGCGCCATAATTGGGGGTCAACTCATAATCGAAGTGAATTGACCCTCATCTTGACCCCCAAATCCTCTGGATGTCAATGGACGAAAAAAGACCACTGTGGATAAAATAGACAAAAACGCAGAGAGGGGAATGAAATTAAAATTATTATTTTACAGATAGATATGGACTTAACCGGACGATTATGGACATAAAAAAAGCCACCCTGAGGTGACTTGATTTTCATACGATGGTGCCGAAGGCCGGACTCGAACCGGCACGTATTTCTACGGTTGATTTTGAATCAACTGCGTCTACCGATTTCGCCACTTCGGCACGAAGAGGTATGCGGAAAACGGGTGCATTATACCGTTTGCCGACTGGGGCGCAACTCTATTCCGCCTAATGTCGGCTTAAGTGCTGAAAAAATCATCTCCGGCAATGTGTTATCGCGTTTTTTAGCGGCGTGGGGACGGCTCATAATGCAAAAAACGCCGAGCATTTCCCGCTCGGCGTTTTTATCGTCGGTATTCGATTTTGTCTAACGGCGTTTTAACAGCAGCCCGACGCTGATAATCAGAAATGCGGCGCTGGGCAAAATCGCCCCAAGCACCGGTGGAATACCGTATACCAGACTCAAGGGGCGGAAAATTTCATTGAGCAGGTAGAACAGGAAGCCAAAGCTGATGCCGATAACGATGCGCAGCCCGGCAGGAACGCTGCGCAACGGACCAAAGATGAAGGAGAGCGCCATCAGCATCATGACGGCGACGGACAGCGGAGCAAATATCTTGCTCCACATATTCAGTACATAGCGGCTGGATTCCTGTCCGCTTTGCCTGAGGTAGTTGGCGTAGTTGTAGAGCCCGCTGATGGAAAGGGCGCTTGGCTCCAGAGAGGCCACGCCGAGCTTGTCGGGCGTCAGGTTGGTCTTCCATTCGCCGCTCAGGGTCTGGCTGCCGCCAATCTGTTTTCCATCTCGCAGGTCAGATTCGTCCACCTGGGAAAGTTTCCACTCGTTATCCTCAAACATGGCGGATGCGGCATAGCGAACCGATAGCAGCTTGTTCTCATTATCGAAACGGTAGATGTTGATCCCGGAGAGCTCTTTATCATTCACCACCCGCTCAATAAAGATGAAATCATTGCCGTCTTTGGCCCACAGACCGTTCTGGGTGGAGATCATGGAGCCGCCGGAGATCATCTGCGAGCGATAGTTGCGCGCCATCTGTTCCCCGCGCGGCGATACCCATTCACCCATCGCCATGGTGAGCAGCACCAACGGGATTGCAGTTTTCATCACGGCCGACGCGATTTGTAAGCGGGTAAATCCCGCTGCCTGCATGACGACCAATTCGCTGCGGGTCGCAAGCTGGCCCAACCCCAGCAGCGCGCCTAGCAGCGCCGCCATCGGGAAAAAGGTTTCAATGTCTTTCGGTACGCTTAGCAGCGTATAAAGCCCGGCGCCAAGCGCCGAATAGCTTCCCTGTCCCACTTTACGTAATTGGTCGACGAATTTGATGATGCCGGAAAGCGATACCAGCATGAACAGCGTCGCCATGATGGTGGTAAAAATCGTTTTACCGATGTAGCGGTCCAATACACCAAACATCAAGCCGCCCCCCTCAGTGTCAAGCGGGAACGTACTTTACGCATCGGCACGGTATCCCAGATATTCAGCAGCACGGCGATCCCCAAATACGTCAGGTTTGTCATCCATATCCATATCATCGGGTCTATTTTTCCTTTGCTGGCATTGGAGCGCAGCGAGCTCTGCAGCAGGAAAAAAATCAGATAGAGCAGCATGGCGGGCAGCATGCTCAGCACACGTCCCTGACGCGGATTGACGACGCTCAGCGGCACCACCATAAATGCCATGAGCAGTACCGAGACGATGAGCGTCAGCCGCCAGTGAAATTCGGCCCGGGCGTCTTGGCTATCTGAACGCCAGAGCGTCGACATATCCATCTGTTCCACATCGCTGCTATCGAGGGTAACGGACTGATGCCCGATGACCGCCTGATAGTTGCTGAAGTCCGTGATGCGAAAATCACGCAGCAGCGCCGTGCCTTCATAGCGCGAGCCGTTATCCAGCGTCACGATCTGGGTGCCGTCTTCGCCCTGCGTCACCTGTCCGCGATCGGCGACCACCACGGAAGGACGCGCGTTGCCTCTGGGCCGTAGCTGAGCCAGAAATACGTGTTCAAATTCCGAACCCTTGACATTGCCGACGAATAATACCGCGTTGCCGCCCTGAGCCGACTGGAACTGACCTTCCACCAGCGTCGCCATGCCTGGATTGGCTCGCGCTTCGGCCATCACCACTTCCTGATGACGGGAAGACCATGGCCCAAGCCACAGCGAGTTGACGGTGGCCGCCGCCGCCGTCAGCAGTCCGAGCAGCAGCGCGGCCTTCAGCAGTACGCTTTTACCGAGGCCGCAGGCATGCATCACGGTGATCTCGCTTTCGGCGTATAGACGGCCAAACGTCATGAGCAGTCCGAGAAACAGACTCAACGGTAAAATGAGCTGCGCCATTTCAGGCACGCCTAGCCCCAGCAGGGAAATAACCAGATTGGTCGGAATATCGCCGTCAACGGCGGCACCCAATATCCGCACCAATTTCTGACAAAAGAAAATCAGTAACAGAATGAAAAGGATGGCCAGTTGGCTTTTAAATGTTTCCCGTACCAGATATCGAGTGATGATCACGCTTAATTACGCCTGTGAAAACTTGTCTTTTTGCAGGAAAGCCGATAGTTTCTTCGCTAACTCGCCATTTATACTCATTTGTGGCAACCTTCGTAGCTAAAACTGTTATTACAACATACTGTGTTTGGGTTGTTTTATCAGAACCTGCTTATACTGATCGAAGCAGATTCGCAACGTCGTTAAGATTAACACAGGTTATGTTAACGCAACGGCGGGAAAGTATTACGGAGTGTCACATTCTAGCCGTTGATCCCGTCTTTGTCTTTAAGATTCAGGAGAGTACATGGAGTTCAGCGTAAAAAGCGGTAGCCCGGAAAAACAACGCAGTGCGTGCATTGTCGTCGGCGTGTTTGAACCGCGCCGCTTGTCCCCGATAGCCGAACAGCTTGATAAAATCAGCGATGGCTATATCAGTGCTTTGCTTCGCCGCGGCGAACTGGAAGGCAAAGTGGGACAGTCATTGCTATTGCATCATGTACCCAACATCCTTTCGGAGCGTATTTTACTGATTGGCTGCGGCAAAGAACGGGAACTCGACGAACGTCAGTACAAGCAGGTCATTCAGAAAACCATCAACTCGTTGAATGAGACGGGCTCAATGGAGGCCGTCTGCTTTCTGACCGAACTGCATGTTAAAGGCCGAAATACTTACTGGAAAGTGCGTCAGGCGGTCGAAACGGCGAAAGAGTCGCTCTATACCTTTGATCAGTTGAAAAGCAATAAGGTCGAGTTACGGCGCCCGCTGCGTAAAATGGTATTCAATGTGCCGACGCGCCGCGAATTGACCAGCGGGGAGCGCGCCATTCAGCATGGCCTGGCGATTGCCGCCGGTATCAAAGCGGCGAAAGATCTCGGCAATATGCCGCCCAATATCTGTAATGCCGCCTATCTGGCCTCGCAGGCGCGCCAGCTGGCTGATACCTACAGTCAGAATATCATCACTCGGGTGATTGGCGAGCAACAGATGAAAGAGCTGGGCATGAATGCCTATCTGGCTGTCGGTCAGGGTTCTCAAAATGAATCCCTGATGTCGGTTATTGAATATAAAGGCGATCCGACGCCCGACGCCCGGCCGATAGTGCTGGTCGGGAAAGGCCTGACGTTTGATTCCGGCGGCGTCTCCATCAAGCCTGCCGACAGTATGGATGAAATGAAATATGACATGTGCGGCGCCGCGACGGTCTACGGCGTGATGCGCATGGCGGCGGAGCTGGCGCTGCCGCTGAATATCATCGGCGTACTGGCCGGTTGCGAGAACATGGTCGACGGACGTTCTTACCGTCCGGGCGATGTGTTGACCACCATGTCGGGGCAAACGGTGGAAGTTTTGAACACCGATGCGGAAGGCCGTCTGGTGCTGTGCGATACGCTGACCTACGTAGAGCGCTATGAACCTGATGTGGTGATTGATATCGCCACGCTGACCGGCGCCTGCGTCATTGCCTTGGGTCACCATATTACCGGGATGATGTCGAACCATAATCCGCTGGCGCACGAGCTGTTGGGCGCTTCCGAGCAGTCCGGCGATCGGGCGTGGCGTTTGCCGTTAGCGGATGAATTCCAGGAGCAGTTGGAGTCCAATTTTGCCGATATGGCGAACATCGGCGGCCGTCCCGGCGGGGCGATTACCGCGGGTTGTTTCCTGTCGCGCTTTACGCGTAAGTACAGCTGGGCGCATCTGGATATCGCCGGTACGGCATGGCGTTCAGGCAAAGCCAAAGGCGCGACCGGGCGTCCGGTCGCGCTGTTGGCGCAGTTCCTGCTTAATCGCGCCGGGCAGAATGACGTAGAATAACGGCAATCCGTCAGGCGCAGATTTGAACGCTGCTTGCAGCGGCCCCAAATGTGGCGAGGCTCAGGGAAGGGCCGAGTAATGAGGGCAGCCAACGTACATGCGACTTGAAGCATGACGAGTATAAATCGTACCTGAATAAACGGGCCGGTGTTTCCGACCCTTATCAATAGTGTAAAAATGAAAAACGCAACGTTCTATCTTCTCGAACATGACAGAAAAAGCGATGATCTCAGCGCCTTTGAGGCGCTGGCATGCGATCTGGCGGCGGAACGTTGGCGCGCGGGCAAACGCGTATTGATTGCCTGTGAGAACGAACAGCAGGCTATCCGTCTGGATGAAGCGCTGTGGCGGCGCGATCCGCATTCGTTCGTGCCGCATAACCTGGCCGGCGAAGGGCCGCGCCAGGGTGCGCCGGTCGAACTGGCATGGCCTGAACGGCGGGGAAACGCTCCGCGCGAGCTGCTTATCAGCCTGCTGCCGTATTTCGCAGATTTTGCCACCGCTTTCCATGAAGTGATAGACTTTGTCCCTTACGAAGAATCCCTGAAACAGTTGGCGCGCGACCGCTATAAAGCCTATCGCAGCGTCGGCTTTCAATTGACTACGGCCAAGCCGCCAACTCACTGAATTTTGAGCATAATGGAAACGAAATATAACCCGCAAGATATCGAGCAGCCTCTTTACGAGCACTGGGAAGAACAGGGCTACTTCAAGCCGAACGGCGATGTGAGCAAAGAAAGCTTCAGTATTATGATCCCGCCGCCCAACGTCACCGGCAGCTTGCATATGGGCCATGCTTTCCAGCAAACCATTATGGATACGATGATTCGCTATCAGCGTATGCAGGGGAAAAACACGCTGTGGCAGGCAGGCTGCGACCACGCGGGTATCGCCACCCAGATGGTGGTGGAGCGCAAGATCGCGGCGGAGGAGGGAAAAACCCGACACGACTATGGCCGCGCCGGCTTTATCGACAAAATCTGGCAGTGGAAAGCCGAATCCGGCGGCACCATTACTCGCCAGATGCGCCGTCTGGGCAACTCCGTCGACTGGGAGCGCGAGCGTTTTACCATGGACGAAGGCTTGTCCAACGCGGTGAAAGAGGTGTTTGTCCGATTGTATAAAGAGGATCTCATTTACCGCGGCAAACGCCTGGTGAACTGGGATCCGAAACTGCGCACCGCCATCTCCGATCTGGAAGTGGAAAACCGCGAATCCAAAGGTTCCATGTGGCACCTGCGTTATGCGCTGGCCGACGGCGTGAGAACCGCCGAGGGGAAAGATTACCTGGTCGTCGCCACCACGCGTCCCGAGACCGTGCTGGGCGATACCGGCGTGGCGGTAAACCCGGAAGATCCGCGTTATAAAGACCTGATTGGCAAAGAGGTCATTCTGCCGCTGGTTAACCGCCGCATCAAAATCGTCGGCGACGAACATGCGGATATGGAAAAAGGCACCGGCTGCGTGAAGATCACGCCAGCGCACGACTTTAACGACTACGAGGTCGGCAAGCGTCACCAGCTGCCGATGATCAATATTCTGACTTTTGACGGCGATATTCGTCAGGAAGCCGAAGTTTTTGATACCAATGGCGAACTCAGTACTGTCTATAGCAGCGATATCCCGGCATCTTTCCGCGGTCTGGAACGCTTCGCCGCGCGTAAGGCGGTGGTCGCGGCGTTTGATGAACTGGGGCTGCTGGAAGAGATCAAGGCGCATGATTTGACCGTGCCGTACGGCGATCGCGGCGGCGTAGTGATTGAACCGATGCTCACCGATCAGTGGTACGTGCGTACCGCGCCGCTGGCGAAAGTGGCGATTGACGCGGTAGAGCAGGGGGAAATCCAGTTCGTACCGAAACAGTACGAAAATATGTACTTCAGCTGGATGCGCGATATTCAGGATTGGTGTATCTCTCGTCAACTGTGGTGGGGGCACCGTATTCCGGCCTGGTATGATAACAGCGGCAAGGTTTACGTCGGTCGTGACGAAGCGGAAGTGCGCCGTGAAAATAATCTGTCTGACGACGTGGCGTTGAATCAGGACGAAGACGTGCTGGATACCTGGTTCTCTTCCGGTCTGTGGACTTTCTCCACGTTGGGCTGGCCGGAACAAACGCCGGAACTGAAAGCCTTCCATCCCAGCAGCGTGATGGTTAGCGGTTTCGACATTATTTTCTTCTGGATTGCCCGCATGATCATGCTGACCATGCACTTTATCAAGGATGAAAACGGCAAACCGCAGGTGCCGTTCCACACCGTTTATATGACGGGCCTGATCCGCGATGAAGAAGGCCAGAAGATGTCGAAGTCCAAAGGGAACGTCATTGACCCCTTGGATATGGTGGACGGCATTTCGCTCGAGGCGCTGCTGGAAAAACGCACCGGCAACATGATGCAGCCCCAGTTGGCGGAAAAAATTCGCAAGCGCACCGAAAAACAGTTCCCTAACGGGATTGAGCCGCACGGTACCGATGCGCTGCGCTTTACTTTGGCGGCGCTGGCTTCCACCGGGCGCGACATCAACTGGGATATGAAACGTCTGGAAGGCTACCGTAATTTCTGCAACAAGCTGTGGAACGCCAGCCGTTTCGTGCTGATGAATACCGAAGGTCAGGATTGCGGACAACAGGGCGGCGACATGGTGCTTTCTCTGGCCGATCGCTGGATCCTGGCGGAATTCAACCGCACGGTGAAAGCGTACCGTGAAGCGCTGGATAGCTACCGTTTCGATATCGCCGCCAATATTCTGTATGAGTTCACCTGGAATCAGTTCTGCGACTGGTATCTGGAACTGGCGAAGCCGGTGATGAACGGCGGCACGGAAGCGGCGTTGCGCGGTACGCGCCATACGCTGGTGGAGGTGCTGGAAGCGCTGCTGCGTCTTGCGCACCCGATCATTCCATTTATCACCGAAACCATCTGGCAGAGGGTGAAGACGCTGAAAGGCATCGCTGCCGATACGATCATGTTGCAGCCTTTCCCTGAATACCATGCGGAACAGGAAGATACGCAGGCGCTGAACGATCTGGAATGGATCAAGCAGACGATCATCGCGGTGCGTAATATCCGGGCGGAAATGAATATCGCCCCCGGCAAACCGCTGGGGCTGCTGCTGCGCGATGCCAATCCTGAAGCGGTGCGTCGGGTTGAAGAGAACCTCAGCTTTATTCAGACGTTGGCTCGTCTGGACAGCATTACGCTGCTGCCGGCGGGCGATAAAGGCCCGGTATCCGTCGCCAAGCTGGTTGACGGCGCAGAGCTGCTGATTCCGATGGCGGGTCTGATTGACAAGGCCGCGGAGCTGGATCGTCTGGCGAAAGAAGTCGCCAAAATTGAAGCGGAAATCGGTCGCATCGAAAGTAAGCTGGCTAACGAAGGTTTTGTGGCGCGAGCGCCGGAAGCCGTGGTCGCGAAAGAGCGCGAAAAACTCGATGGCTATGCGCTGGCGAAATCGAAACTGCTGGAGCAGCAGGCGACCATCGCCGCGCTGTAACCTTCTGTGACGCGTCCCGGCGTCGGTGATGGTTTCGCCACCGATGCCGGTTGCAATATGCCCGATGTCCCCATATCGGGCATAATATTCATTCAGCGAGCCCTGCTTTAACCGCGTTCAAATCATGTGCGCACCCGGCGACAGTCGCCTTCTATTTTTGGCTTGCCAGACATTTTTTGACGCTTGTATCCGTATTTTTCTGAAAAAATCCTGTTGTAGGTTGTATCCTCGGTCAGGAAACAGACGCAGTCGGGTATAAATAATAATGAGAATGACTATCAATTAATTCAGGGTTTGATATCATTTCAGGCTGATTTAATGTGTCATTGTGATGGATTAACGGTGGAGGCACAGCGTGAATACGGCTGTCAGTAACATTACCCAACAGGTATCATCAACCTGGCAAAAAAAACGTAGCGCATTTAGCGTATTGTCCCGCAACCTGCTGGTTATCCTGCTGTTGAGCGCGGGTCTGGGCGGGTCTGCGCTGGCGGCTCCCGCTAACGCCCCCTTATCCGGCGCTGAAAATCCCGGTCAAGCCACCGCGCCGACAGCGCCTGGCTCTGCTGCCGTTGCGCCTTCCGCCGCCGCGCCGATGCCCGTCGCGCAGGAAGCCTTGCCGCCGGGTTCATCGTTGTCATTACCGCCTAATGCGGCGCCGGGTATGAATAACCTGATGAGAACAGATCTCTCTTTCTGGGGAATGTATCAGCATGCTGATTTGGTGGTAAAAACCGTCATGATCGGCCTGCTGTTGGCATCCGTCGTCACTTGGGCGATTTTCTTCAGTAAAAGCGTCGAACTGATGGGGGCCAAACGCCGCCTGCGCAGCGAATACCTGGCGCTGGAACAGGCCAAAACGCTGGACGACGCCGCAGATTTCGCTCGCTCATTCAAGACGGGCAGCGTGGCGCAACAATTGTTGTCTGACGCGCAGAGCGAATTGTCATTGTCCGCGCTTTCCGATCATGATGAAGGCATTAAAGAGCGCGCCGCGTTTCGTCTAAAACGCCGTGTCGCCGCGGCCGGTCGCTTGATGGGACGAGGTAATGGCTATCTGGCGACGGTGGGAGCGGTGGCGCCGTTCATCGGGCTGTTTGGTACCGTATGGGGCATCATGAACAGCTTTATCGGTATCGCGCAGACGCAGACCACCAACCTGGCCGTTGTCGCGCCGGGTATCGCCGAAGCATTGCTGGCGACGGCAATCGGTTTGGTGGCCGCCATCCCTGCCGTGGTGATCTACAACATATTCGCCCGCTGGATCGCCGGTTATAAGGCCCTGGTGGGGGATGTCGCCGCCCAGATATTACTGTTGTTGAGCCGCGACCTCGATGTCGCCGCCAGCAATAACGCACGCAATACCTCGTCGGCGCAGAAATTACGGGTGGGTTGAGTCATGGCTATGCATTTTCATGATGATGTCGATGATGATGGCGAAATGCATGATATCAACGTGACGCCGTTTATTGATGTCATGTTGGTGCTGTTAATCATTTTTATGGTCGCGGCGCCGCTGGCGACCGTTGATATACGCGTCGATCTGCCTGCTTCGTCCGCCGCGCCTCAGCCTCGTCCTGAAAAGCCGGTCTACCTGACGGTGAAGGCCGACAAACAGCTATACGTCGGCGATGACGTCGTGAATCAACAGTCTCTGGCACAGGCGTTGGATGCAACGACCAGCGGCAATAAAGAAACCACCATCTTCTTCCAGGCGGATAAGAGCGTGGACTATGAAACCATGATGAGCGTGATGGATGCGTTGCGCAAAGCCGGGTATCTCAAGGTCGGTTTGGTTGGCGCGGAGTCGGCGGCCAGGTAACCAGACATCGCTGGTCTGCCATTTGCATCACGTCTGTCTGTGCCTGGCTGGGTGAGCGACTGGACGGTGGAGACTGATACGCGATTGACGATGACGCCCGCCTTTATGCGGTGAGCGTCATCCGATATTGACGTGGTGATGTACCGGACGTCACTCGCGCGAGTCTGGGTGCCGCCAGCGGATATGCATCGGCGGAAGATAACGCTTATCCTGTTGCAACGGGCGTTGTTCGATCAACGTGGTAATCATTTCAAAGCTGTTCCCCGCCAGACGTTCGCTATCCTGGGCGATGGTGTCAATCTTCAGCGGCAAACAATCAAATAGATAGTGATCGTCAAAGCTGCATAGATGGATATCGCTTTCCATCAGATTATGCTGGCTCAGATAGCGTAAAACCCCTTCCAGTAGGCCGCAGGCTGCGGTAAACAGCGCTTTAGGCGGCCGTCCCAGTTCGGCGCAGAGCCGGGCGAACATTTCATAGCCTGAACCGGGATGATAATTACCATGAATAATCCATTCAGGGCGGCATTCAATACCGGCGCGCTGCAACCCTGACTGGAAGCCGGTCAGCCGGTCACGGGTCGCGGAGATACGTGATTGTCCGCCGATGAAATAAAACTCATCCGGGTGCCGACGAGCGACGCGCTCGACAAGTTCAGCCGTTGACGCTATCGACTCCGTCATCACCAATGGCAATTCGGATTCACCAATCACCCGGTCAAATTGCACGACGGGCAGTTGCTGATTGATTTTCTGGTATTCGATGTCGCTGAGCATGCTGGATGCCACGATGATCCCGTCAACCTGACGCTGTATCAGGCTGTTGACCGCCATCATCTCCTGACTGGGATTTTCATCCGTACAGGCGATCAGCAGCTGTAACCCCGCTTCGCGGCACAGCATTTCCAAATCACGCGAGATAATGGCGAAACCATAGTTGGTCATTTCCGGCACTACCAGGCCCAGCGTATTGCTGCGGGATGAACGCAGAGAGCGGGCATGGATGCTGGGCTGATAACGCTGTTCGTGGGCGATGGCCAGAATGCGGTCGCGGGTGGTATCAGAAACGCGGAATTCCTTACTACGACCATTGAGCACCACGCTGGCCGTGGATTTCGATACCCCCGAGAGTGCGGCAATATCACTGATTGTTACGCGTTTAGTCTGTTTCACCGCTTGAACTCTCTGCCGTCAGAGAAAAGGGATGTTATTCTATCATGCATGGCGCCAACAGCCAGTGCTGCAATGCCAATCGCCCTGTACCGCTGAAAGAAAGGGTGGCGTCTCCGTCCGGGAAACAATTGGCGGACATCGTCGCTACGCCGTCATTGATAAAAATCTCGATGCTTGAACGGTCGAACAAGATCTGCAGCTGGCGTAGTTCTCCGCGCCAGTAGCGGTGCTCCACTTCGCCGGTACGCCGGTTGCGCCGGCTTAGAACCAGACGTTCGCCGTCCCAGCAAACAACCAGCTGCGATGCGATATCAAGCTGAAACTCTCCCTGAGAGGCGAGAATGACTTCGGCGCTGTTTACCGGGAGCTGAGGCGCATCGCTGGCGACGCCTTGCCATGTGTAGTGCCGGGTGCGTAATTGTTGTAACTCGCGAACCGGATGCTGATACAGCTTGTCGGCGCGCAGCGTCAGCTCCCGCGGGCAGGTCATGGTATGAAGCCATCCCTGCTCGATGGTGGGATCAAAAAATTCGTTCTCATCAGGCATGGACATCCAGCCAAACATCAAGCGCCGTCCATCCTCGCTTTCCGTGGTCTGCGGAGCATAAAATTCAAAGCCCAGATCCAGTTCACTGAAGCAGTTATGCTGGTAATGACCGCGTTGATAATCCAGCGTCCCAACAAAATATCCCGCCTGAAAAGTGTTCAGATAGCGCTCTCCTTCGGCGGGGATGCCTTGCGGACAGCAGATTAGCACCTCCTGTTGGTTCAGCCGGAAGAGATCCGGACATTCCCACATGTAACCAAAATCGCCCAGGCCGCCGAGCCGCGAACCGGCAATCTCGGCGATGTTATCCCAATGGCGTAAATCGCCTGAGCGAAACAGCAATACCTTGCCCTGTCGCTGTTTATCCTGTGCGCCCAGCACCATGTACCAGTGCGCGTCATGCCGCCATACCTTCGGGTCACGGACGTGCCCGGTATAGCCTGGCGGCAGATCCAGCACCGGTCCCAGCTTGTCGTATTCGCCGGCGGCGTTTTCTCGGGCCAGACATTGGAATGCGGTGCGTGAGCCGTCGTCATATTTCACATTGCCGGTGTAAATCAGGACGATGGCGCCGTCATCAACCACGGCGGAGCCGGAGTAACATCCGTGCGTTTCATAATGCTCGCTGGGTACCAGCGCCACGGGCTCATGCCGCCAGTGCACCAGATTGGCGGAGCTCCAGTGCCCCCAGAATTTGGCTCCGTGGGCGCAGGCTAAAGGATTCCACTGATAAAACAGATGGTAACGTCCGTTATGATGGATAAATCCATTCGGATCATTGAGTAACCCCACGCTTGGCGATAAATGCCAAAGCGGACGGTGAGGATCGTCGCCGATACGGGACTGGTTAGACACCAGTGCGTGGACCATGCGCTTTAACAAGTGGGTTTCCATCATTATTCGCTATCCGTTTTATATTTCAGCAGTAATGAAATGATAAAGGCCGTGCCAAAGGCGATGATCATACCGACCAGGTAGTTAAGCATCGAACCGGCTTGGACAATCGCCAGCCCCGGAAGGCCGGTCAATCCCACCGCCGTCATGTTGACATGATTGAATACCACCCATGCGCCGCCGAGTGCGCCGCCGGCCAGCGCCGCCAGAAAAGGTTTCACAAAGCGCAGATTGATACCAAAAATGGCCGCTTCGGTGATGCCGAGTAGCGCAGAAAATGACGACGGAATAACAATGGCTTTAATCTTCACATCCCTGGTTTTGAAGTACACCGCCAGGCAGGCGCCGCCCTGGGCGATGTTGGCCATCGCCCAGATCGGCAACAGGAAGTTAACGCCGATAGCCGGGTTACCCAATAGCCCGGCCTCAATGGCATGAAAGCTGTGGTGTACGCCGGTGATGACAATCGCCGAATAGAGGCCGCCGAACAACAGTCCGGCCAGCCAGCCGGCGTGTGTGATCAACGTACTCAGCACCAGGGAGATACCGTCGCCGAGCATCCGCCCCGCCGGGCCGATGATCAGTAAGGCGATAAAGCCGGAGATGACCACGGTCAGGAATGGCGTAATGATGATGTCTAAGGCGTCGGGAACCAGCTTGCGCAGGCGTTTTTCCACCATACTCATAAACCAGACGGCCAGCAGCACCGGAAATACCGTGCCCTGATAGCCCACCATGGCGATATCCAGGCCGAACAGATTCATGGTCTGGAAGCCGCCGGCAACGCCCCAGGCATTGGTGAGCGCGGGATGGGTAAGGATGCCGCCCAGCGTAGCGCCCAGATATGGATTACCGCCAAATTCCCGTGCGGCGGTGAAGCCGATGAGAATAGGCAAAATGATAAAGGCGGAGGAACTGAACATGTCCAGCATGATGAAAATCGCGCTGCCGGAATCGGCCCAGCCGTAGGTTTTGATCAAGCCGAGCAGCCCCATCAGCAGGCCGGACGCCACGATAGCCGGAATGATGGGGACAAAGATATTCGATAGCAAACGGGCCAGACGCTGCAGCGGGTTTAATTTCTGCGCGGCCAGCGTGGCGGCTTCTGACTTGCTGGATTCACTGATGCCGGCGACCTTGATGAATTCGGCGTAAACCTTATTCACCAACCCGGTGCCGAAAATTATCTGTATCTGCCCGGCATTGTGAAAGCAGCCTTTGACTCCTTCAACATTCTCAATCGCTTTTTTATCGGCCAGGCTATCGTCGTTCAGCACCAGCCGCAGACGGGTGGCGCAGTGGGCGGCACTGGCGATATTTTTCTTTCCGCCCAACAGGGGGATCAGGGCAGTCGCTGTGGCGTTAATATCCATTTTATTCCTCGGTTATTATTGATTATGAGGTATCCACCGCGCCGGTTATCCGGGAACCAGATAACCGGCGCTTATTGAGCGTGGCGTTTAGAACCAGGTTTCCATTTGGACGCCGAAATTCCATTCTCCGCCGGCGGTGAAGCCGGTGGAACCAAAGGTATCGGTGCTTGAGTAGTTATCGAGTCGTTTGTCCCAGTTCATGTAGCTGGCGAACAGGCGCAGCTCAGGACGGCTGAAGAAATTGGCGATATCACCGGTTTTAAACGTCGGCGCAAAGGTCAACTTATAGAAGCCGCCGCTGACCTTGTTAAGATCTTTGTAGCCGCGCGGATCGAGATCCATATATTGGTAGCTGCCTTCATAGGCCAACGCAAAATTCTCGGTGATTTCCTGGATCAGACGGGCGTTAAAGGTTATCCATTCATAGCTGTCGCCGTTAACGTATCGATCCTGGCTGCTCTGGGCCAGAACCGCCGGCGCAAAGCTCCAGTTTTTGCTCAGCGGCGTGGTGCCGTAGGTAGCCAGGCGCCAGGTGCTGGCGTCATTGGTCAGGTTGCCGTCGGAGCCGATTCCTTTGACTTCTCCGCCCAGGCCGTGGCCGTAAAGCACCGCAACCTTGGCGCTGCCTTCGCTCAACCCGTAAAAACTGTCGCCATGCCAGGCCGCCATGGCGTGATAGCCTTTGTCACCGGCGTTGGTATTGGTGACCCTATTGGCGCTGTTATTTCCGCTATTGGTTTTCTCGTCGTTATTATTCGCCGTTAACCCGCTGAGCATAAACTGGAACGGGCCGGCGTAGTTATTGGCGGTGAATATGTAGTTTTTAATGTCGTTATCGAGCGAGGTGATGGCTCCCAGGCTACGGCCGTAAACGGAAAAGTTGCTCTTGACGTTATCCGCCCATTTGACATCGTAGATACCGCCGCCGGTACCGGCGAGGAAGATCACGTCGCTATCCAGCCAGTGAATGTCGAAGTTATCGCGGTCAAAGCGTTTGCCGGCCCATAACGTGGTGTCTTTCAAGGCGCCGGTAAAGGTGGGCAGGGAGCCTAGCTCGACGAAAACCTCGCGCACGTTGAGATCGCTGCTGTCGGCGGTCCAGTCGTTATAGCTGCGCTGGCCGTCGGCCATCATCACTTTGAAGCGTGTCGTCGCACCGTTATCCAGCTTCTGTTTGTGCTCCAGCTTTAGTTCAACGTAGGTATCGTCTTCGTTACCCAGACGGCCAATGTTTCCTCCGGTGGCGCCGGCGGGAGACATGCCTGGCCCGATATCCGTGTTTGAACCGACGGAGGAGTCATTCGCCAACAGGCCGGAACGGGCGTAGCCATGAAATTCGAAACCATCGGCAAACGATTTCTGGTTGGTCAATGCGCTGGCGCGTTGCTCAACCTGCAGGGCTTTCTGTTCGGTTTGCGCGGTGCGGGCCTCCAGTTGCTGCGTGTGTTTTTCTGCGGCTTCCGCTCTTGCTTCGGCAATCCGCGCGCGCTGTTCAGCCTGTTGCAGCCTCTGTTCCAACGCATTCAGACGGGCTTCGATGCTGTCGGAACCGGCAGCGGAAGCATAGAGAGGGCATGAGAGTAGTAATCCAATTACTATGGCGAGTCGGTTTGGTTTCATTTTTTCTCTTCTTATTTTTCGGGGAGCTTTTATGTGCCAAAAATCCGTTTTTGCTAAAATGCTAAACCGGTTTTACGAAGGGAAAATAAGGGGGGGAGGTCAGGTTGGCAAGGAACTTTACCAACCTGTTTCTGTAAGTGTGATCCTGGCTACAAAACAAGTCTTGTAAGCCGGCATGACCGTTGAGGTTAAGGTCTGGCCAGCGAGGTAGCGTTGAGTTGTTGAGCAAGAGGCAGAGCTGTCATGGCGCCTTTCGCCGTCGTCGCCAATGCGCCGCACAATTGCGCCTGTTCGATCACTTTATCCCAGGTGACTGGCTGAGATAGGTCGTCATATTCGGCCAGACCCTGCAATAAACCGGCAACAAAGGCGTCGCCCGCGCCGGTGGTGTCGACCGGCGTGACGTAAGGCGCCGGGAAATGCTGGCGCTGCTGGCGGTCGCGCAGCCACACGCCTTCGCTGCCCATGGTCACTAACAGCAATTTAATCGGGTAGCGTTGCATCAGCTCTTCAATTCCCTGTTCCACATCGTCGGTGGTACTGAGAAAAGCCAGCTCTTCGCGTGAGAGTTTGACGACATCCGCCAGCGTCAACGCCTGATCGAGACATGTTTTCAACGTCTGTTCGCTGGACCAGAGATCCTCGCGGATATTGGGATCGAAGCTGACCCAGCCGTTGACGGCCTTGATGCGGCGCATTGCTTCAAAGGCAGTGCTGCGCGAAGGATCCTGAGATAACGCAATGGAACAGAGGTGCAGCCATTCGCCTTTCTTGAACTCGGGCAGGTCGCCGGGTTGTATAAAGAGATCGGCACTGGGGCGAACCATAAAGGTAAACGAACGTTCGCCATGTTGGTCAAGGCTGACCACCACGGTGGAAGTCCGATGGGCGTTGTCCCCAATCATATAATGCGTATCGACCTGTTCCCGGTTCAGCACGTCGCGCAGAAAATGACCGAAGACATCGTCGCCGACGCGGCCGATGAAGGCGCTCTGTCCTTCCAGCCTGGCTATACCTACCGCCACATTGGCGGGGGCGCCGCCTGGACATTTGAGATAACGTTCTGCGTCTTCCGGAATGAGATCGACTACGGCGTCACCCATCACCCAAATTTTGTGTGCCATAAAATTACTCTTATCAGGGATATTAGAAACGCCTGCTAAAATAGAAGAATCGGTTTAGCTACGCAACTTATTAACGAAATATGTTAAGTTCAGGGCACAAAAAGTGATATCCGCGTCATGGTTTTGCCCTTTAAGGGACGTTTAGGCTTGCTGAACTAATGCGCTGATTAAATAAAAATGGATTTGATCCGATACCTGATAGACGCAGTCTGGCGGTATGCCAGACGTCAGGATCCCGTGCGAAAGGAAAAAAGGATATGATCTATTACGCATCTTGCCAGATTCGACGCCATGCCCGCGTGATTACCGCGCTTCAACCTAGTCGCCTCATCATCCGCTCCCCTGATTCAACCAATAGAGATAAACGCCGTAATGGGTCCACGATCGGCGGGCTGTAGTCACCGTGCGAAATTACAATCGGTTATGGGGGCTGTGGGCACTATGGGCTTTGCTGGTGATTGTTTGGCTTATTGATATCAATATGGCTTTGCCTCCCCTGCTTTATGGCAAAGCGTTGGCTGTCTTTCTGGGATTTTCGCTGCCGGCGCTAATTATATTTTTTTATAAAACCAAAAGGAATAGGTTGATGTTTTTATTAAATAAAAATAAAAAAACGCCAGAAAATAGACTCAATACGAATGAAATTAAAAATTCCCCGGAATTAATTGATTCAGTTAGTCCCGTACGCGTAAAAAAAGACACCTTTATCTCTCAGGGCGCACAAATAATCGGCAATGTGGAAACGGCGGGAAATATCCTTGTCGAAGGCGATGTCTCCGGCGATATGTTTTGCGGCAACAGCATCAAAGTTGAGCATATCGGCAAGGTTAACGGCGAAATAAAGGCGCAGCAGATTATTATTGATGGTTATGTCGAAGGACGCATTGAAGCCAAGGCGGTATCGATACTGGCGCAGGGGAAAATGGTAGGTGATATTTTTTCTGATGAGTTCTCGATCGAGAAAGGCGGCGTCTTCATCGGTCAGTCGCATCCGTTGCCGCAAGACCAGGAGAGGATCGTTTATGCGCAAGGCCGCGGTTCCGTCGACAGCGATGAGGTTGATGCCGGTGGCGCGGCAGAGTGATGTGACGGCAAAAATCGGCCGTCATGGGAAAAAATGACGATTAAGCGTGATTTCCGGCTAAAAATCTTGATCAGACGCATGCCCGCGGCACTCTGATCGGCAGCTTTATTTTCGTCCACGTATAATCCCTATCCCTCGTTTACTGGTTAATCACGATTAACCATCAGAGGCTATCGATAATCCCCATTTTCTGACGACGAAGAATGTTTATGCCAACCAGCCTGATCCAACCTGAACGCACGCTATTCTCCTACCCACGATACTGGGCCGAGTGTTACGGCACGGCGCCTTTTTTTCCGATGTCGAAAGAGGAAATGGATCAACTGGGTTGGGATAGCTGTGATGTCATCATCGTCACCGGCGATGCCTATGTGGATCATCCGAGTTTTGGCATGGCGATTGTCGGCCGAATGCTGGAGGCGCAGGGATTTCGCGTTGGCATTATCTCTCAGCCCGACTGGACGTCGAAAGACGATTTTATGCGTCTTGGTAAGCCAAATCTCTATTTCGGCGTGACGGCAGGGAATATGGACTCGATGATAAACCGGTACACGGCGGATCGAAAATTGCGTCACGATGATGCCTATACGCCGGGCAATGTCGCGGGGAAAAGACCGGATCGAGCCACGCTGGCGTATAGTCAGCGCTGCAAAGAAGCCTACAGCGATGTGCCGGTGCTGCTCGGCGGCATCGAGGCCAGTCTGCGGCGTATCGCGCACTATGATTACTGGTCTGATACCGTGCGGCGCTCGGTGCTGGTGGATTCCAAGGCCGACATGCTGGTTTATGGCAACGGCGAGCGCCCGCTGGCCGAGGTGACGCACCGTCTGGCGGCGGGTGAGGCGATAAGCGATATTCAGGATGTGCGTAATACCGCGGTGATGCGAAAAACGGCGCTGGCTGGCTGGACGGGCGTTGACTCAACCCGGCTCGACAAGCCCGGCCGCATTGAGCCGATCCTCAACCCCTATGGCGAAGACTTGCCCTGTTCCGCAGGGGAGACGCCGGAGCCGGATGCGGCCAGGCCCATCACCGTACGAGCGCCGAAGCCTAAACCCTGGGAAAAAACCTATGTGCTGCTGCCGTCATTTGAAAAAGTGAAAGGCGATAAAGTGATGTACGCCCATGCATCGCGGATATTACATCACGAAACCAATCCCGGCTGTGCCAGAGCGTTGATGCAAAAGCATGGCGATCGCTATGTTTGGATTAATCCTCCGGCGATCCCGCTTTCTACCGAAGAAATGGACGCCGTGTTCGCGCTGCCGTTTCAGCGTGTGCCGCATCCTTCCTATGGTAAGGAGGTCATTCCGGCCTATGATATGATCCGCTTTTCGATCAACATCATGCGCGGGTGTTACGGCGGCTGTTCCTTCTGTTCGATCACCGAGCATGAAGGACGGATCATCCAGAGCCGTTCAGAGGCGTCGATTGTTAAAGAGATCGAAGAGATCCGCGATCATGTGCCGGGATTTACCGGCGTTATCTCTGATTTGGGCGGGCCGACGGCCAATATGTACATGCTGCGCTGCCAATCGCCGCGAGCGGAGCAAAGCTGCCGGCGAGCATCCTGCGTTTATCCGGAGATATGTTCGCACATGGATACCAACCATGAGCCGACCATCAGGCTTTATCGACGCACCCGCAGCCTGAAAGGCATCAAGAAGATCCTTATCGCTTCCGGCGTTCGTTATGATCTGGCGGTGGAGGATCCGCGCTACATCAAAGAGCTGGCCGAGCATCACGTCGGCGGATACCTCAAAATCGCCCCGGAACATACCGAACAAGGCCCGCTGTCAAAAATGATGAAGCCGGGAATGGGCAGCTATCACCGCTTCAAAGAGCTTTTCGACAGTTATTCAAAGCAGGCGGGAAAGCAGCAGTATCTGATCCCTTATTTTATTTCCGCGCATCCCGGAACGCGGGATGAGGATATGGTTAATCTGGCGCTGTGGTTGAAAAAGAACCGTTTCAGGTTGGATCAGGTTCAGAATTTTTATCCTTCGCCCTTAGCGAATGCGACCACCATGTATTACAGCGGCAAGAATCCGCTCGGTAAAGTAGACTATAAAAGTGAGGATGTGGTGGTGCCGCGGGGCGAGCGTCAACGTCGCCTGCATAAAGCGCTGCTTCGCTATCACGATCCCGCCAACTGGCCGCTGTTGCGCGACGCCCTGAGCGCGATGGGGTTGAAACGCTTGATCGGAAACCGGCCCGACTGCCTGGTCCCCGCTGAAGCGCCGGGAGAACGAGCCGCTTCTCGTGCCGCAAGCGGAGCAAAAGGCCGCGCATCCAGTCGCCCGGCGTTGACTCGTTTTACCGCGCCGGCCATGGCGCATCAACCATCCGCTAAAAAACGGCCTTCCGCCGCCAAGACTTCCCGGGCTGGAAAAAACGCCGCTCAGGCGACGTCGGGGCGCCGAAATAAAAAAGCCTAGGCGGGTATTTTTCCGTCGCTGGCGCAGAAGAGGCGGGCAGGGATAGCCCGCCACAAAAAACCAGCTTAATATGCGCTCGACTGGATAACGATCGCCATTAACCGGCTTGTACTTTCAAACCGCGTATCCATCGAACCGCTACGTTTAAAACGTTAACTGAGTTGCCCTAAAGCGCAGGAGGAGAGGTGGACACCGACAATACGCTTCATGCCATTTCCCATTATTTGAAGAAACTGCACGTGCTGACGCTATGCGTGGGTGAAAATTCGGATTTATGGTGTGCCAATTGCTTCTACACTTATGACGAACGGCAGATCGCTTTTTATGTGATGACGGAATTGCACACCCGTCATGGCGAACTTATGTCCCGTCAGCCGTTGATCGCCGGGACGGTCAGCGGTCAGCCGAAAAGCGTTATGCTGATTAAAGGGGTGCAGTTTCGTGCGCGGGCAGAACGACTGGCAGGGGAGGACGAACAGCAGGCGCGGGCGTGCTACAACCGGCGTTTCCCGATCGCCAAAGCGGCGCATGCGCCTATCTGGCGCTTGCGACTGACGGAATTGAAGATGACGGACAACCGTCTGGGATTCGGCAAGAAGCATCACTGGCAGCGTTAGTATTTAGCAGAGAGTCACAGGGGGAAGTATGAGCCGGATATTGCTATTGGGCGCCTCGGGGCTGGTAGGGGGTGAGTTGTTGCAGCTATTGAAGGCGAACAGCCGGGTGGAAATGATTTATGCGCCGACTCGTAAACCTCTGCCGCCGTCGGAACGCGTGGTCAACCCACACGATGCCGATCTGTTGGCGGCGCTTTCCCAGATTACCAACCCTATTGATATCGTATTTTGCTGTCTGGGCTCGACCATTAAGGCGGCAGGCAGTAAACGGGCGTTCCGCTATGTGGATTACACACTGGTGGTGGATGGGGCTAAAGCGGGATTGGCATTGGGCGCGAAACAGTTGCTGGTGGTCAGCGCGCTTGGCGCGAATGCGGATTCGCTGTTCTTTTATTCGCAGGTGAAAGGTGAAACCGAAAGCGAGCTGCGTGCGCAGGGATGGCAACATCTGACATTGGCCAGACCATCGATATTACTAGGCAAGAGAAAGGATAACCGTCTTCTGGAGAGATTGAGCACGCCGATATTGCGCATCTTCCCGGCCAAATGGCGGGCTATCGAAGGCAGAACGGTGGCGCAGGCGCTATTGAATCAGGCCTTTTCACCCGAGCCCAAAGCAAAAGTGACGGTTTTGGAGTCAAAGCGATTGCGCACGCTGGGCAAGCGAAATGCACTTTTATAGATATCCCCGTCATCTTTCAAGCCGCCGATGTGCCGGCCGCCTTTGGCCGCCGGGGGCAGAGACGCGAATGTGGGAAACTAACGCAGGTAGTGGATAACCTGATTACTGCTGCCGCGCCAAATCAGGGCGGGATCCTTGAGATCTTGCACAAACTTGCCATCCACCAGCACGTTGATCAGGGATACAATCTGCTGCTGTTCTTCTGTCAACTCGGCGAGCACGTAGCCTGTCCAGACCCAAATGTCTTTACCAGGACACTGCGCACGTATCCGCGTTACCAACTGCAAGATCTCGGGAACATTTTGCGGATGCAGCGGATCGCCGCCGGACAGCGTAATTCCCTGCCGGGGAATTTCCGTATCCTGAAGGTCGGCGATGATTTTATCCTGTAATGCCTGCGTGAAGGGGTGTCCTGAGTTTAACCGCCAGGTGCTTTTGTTGTAGCAGCCGGGACATTGGTGTACGCAGCCCGACACAAAAAGCGTGCAGCGTGTTCCTGGACCATTGACGACATCGACGGGATAGTACTGGTGGTAATTCATCTGCGTAAAAACCGGTTGGTGAAGGATCAGGCCGCGATAGACGGCGGCCTTGTTTAACGCATGCCTGGTGCGCGCTATGCCGGCGAGGCAAGCGTCATCAACCGAGCTGTCCGTTGGCTAAATGTTTGATCCTGCGTTTTACTTCTTCCTGTTTGCCGGCATTGAACGGGCGAGCGTCCGGGCTGCCGAGATAGCCGCAAACCCGGCGAGTGACGGATACGCGGGACGAATCGTGGTTACCGCATTTCGGGCAGGTGAATCCTTTGCTGGTGCACTCGAATTCACCGGTGAAGCCGCATTCGTAGCATTCATCGATCGGCGTGTTGGTGCCGTAATAAGGTACGCGGCTATAGCTGTAATCCCAGACGTCTTCCAGCGCTTTCTGGTTATGCTGCAGATTCGGGTATTCGCCATAGCAAATGAAGCCGCCGTTCGCCAGGTGCGGGTAAGGCGCTTCAAAGTCGATTTTTTCGTACGGGTTGACCTTTTTTTCTACATCCAGATGGAAGCTGTTGGTGTAATAACCTTTATCCGTTACCCCTTTGATCACGCCAAACTCGGCGGTGTCCAGGCGGCAGAAACGATCACACAGATTTTCGCTTGGCGTGCTATACAGGCTGAAGCCGTAGCCGGTCTCTTCTTTCCATTGATCGGTGGCTTGTTTCAGGCGGGCAACGATAGCTACGGCTTTTTCACGCAGCGTTTCATTATCGAATACGTGAGTCTCATTGCCGAACAGCGCATTGATGGTTTCGTGCACGCCGATGTAACCCAGCGAAATGGAGGCTCGCCCGTTTTTGAAGATTTCCGTCACGCTGTCGTCGGCCTTCAGGCGCACGCCGCAGGCGCCTTCCATGTACAGTATCGGCGCGACGCGCGCCTTCACGTTCTCCAGTCGGGCAATACGCGTCATCAGCGCTTTTTTCGCCAACGCCAAACGCTGGTCGAGCAACGCCCAGAAACGGGTTTCATCCCTGTTGGCTTCCAGGGCGATGCGGGGAAGGTTGAGGCTGATCACCCCTAGATTGTTACGGCCGTCATGGATTTGCTCGCCATCTTCTTCATAGACGCCGAGGAAACTACGACAGCCCATCGGGGTTTTAAATGATCCGGTTACTTCAACAACCTGATCATAATTGAGAATATCGGGATACATGCGCTTGGTGGCGCATTCCAGCGCCAGCTGTTTAATGCTGTAGTTCGGATCGTTAGGCTTACGGTTTAGCCCGTCGCGAACGGCGAACACCAGCTTGGGGAAAACCGCGGTTTTGTGGTTTTTGCCCAATCCGGCGATACGGTTGCGCAGTATGGACGCCTGAATCAGTCGGGATTCCCAACTGGTGCCCAGCCCAAAGCCGAAGGTGACGAAAGGCGTCTGACCGTTGGCGGTATGCAGGGTGTTTACTTCATATTCCAATGACTGGAATGCGTCATAACACTCTTTTTCCGTCCGGGTGCGGGCGTACTCATCCGCCTGAGGTATATGCCATTCGTGGGCTACGGCCTTATGCTTCTCATGGCTGGCGGCGACGAACGGCGCGAGAATTTCATCAATACGGTTAATCGTCGTGCCGCCGTAGATATGGCTGGCGACCTGAGCAATGATCTGCGCCGTTACCGCCGTCGCGGTGGAAATGGATTTTGGCGGTTCGATTTCCGCGTTGCCCATTTTGAACCCTTTGGTCAACATGCCGCCGAGGTCAATCAGCATGCAGTTAAACATCGGGAAAAAGGGAGAGTAATCAAGATCGTGATAGTGAATCTCGCCCCGCTCATGGGCAAGCACGATATCGCGCGGCAGAATGTATTGCTTGGCATAGTGCTTGGCCACAATGCCGGCGAGCAGATCGCGCTGGGTAGGAATGACTTTACTGTCTTTGTTGGCGTTTTCGTTCAGCAAAGCCATATTGCTTTGTTCTACCAGGCCGCGGATCTCCTGGTTTAGCCGACCGTGGCGTTCACGAGCGATATCACGATCGTGACGATATTCTATATAGGTGCGCGCCAGCTGTTTGTACTTGCCTGACATCAACAGATTTTCAACCGCATCCTGGATATCGCGAATATCAACGCGTCGTTTATCCTGCATTTGTTGAGCTACCGCAGCAGCAACGGTCGCACAGTAGTCAGAATCGTCGATACCGGCAGCTTGTGCCGCTCGTTCTACGGCTTCTTTGATGCGGATTTCATCAAAAGGTACCTGGCAGCCATCCCGTTTAATCACTACTGGTTTCACGTTCTGTTCCTCTGTTGATGTTATCCACAGGCAAACCACAGCGATGGGCAAAGCGCGATCGCTGTGGATGACTTTGTGGATAACCACTATATATGGACGTTTTAGATATAATAGACCCTATATGTAGTTCCTGGTTTGAGAAAGTACGATTTTTTTTGATCTAAAACAAAGAAGTCAGAACTCCGCCGAAAGGGTGTTCGATGCGTGTTTTTTGTACAGATAAAGGCGCTTGATTTGGCTCGTTTTTTTTAAGACCCGCCAATGTGCTGCATCGTTGAAAAATGCGCTTGTATTTTTCCGGGCTACCCTCGCATCTCCCTTTTTTCTTCCCCCGAACGCCAGGCGAGGATCAATCATCGCCGTGGCGAAAGGTTAAATATCGTCGGGGAGCCCGACGGTGGTCAATCCATCACCGTCAGTATGATTATCGGTTGATTAACGCTGAGCGGCGCAGAGCGTCAGCGGTTGTGAATATTGCGCGGGCGCTCTGCGTGGTTATCGCTCTGTAATGGGAAATGGCGGCAGCTGGCGAAAGGTATTCAGCAGCCCTTCAGACCATGCCTTGCGGATCTTGATGAAATAATCGTCGCTTTCAGTAATACGCTGCTGTTCGTTGACGTCAAAACTGTCGGCGCGGTAAATCATGACGTCCAGCGGCAATCCCACCGACAGGTTGCTGCGCAGGGTGGAATCGATGGAGATCAGCGCACAGCACATCGCCTGTTCGAGCGGCGTATCCATGCTCAGCACCCGATCGATAATCGGCTTGCCGTACTTGCTTTCGCCGATTTGAAAATAGGGCGTATCCTGGGTGGATTCGATGAAGTTGCCTTCCGGGTAAATATGGAATAGCCGCGGCGTTTCACCGCCGATCTGACCGCCAAGAATAAGGTTGCAGCCGAAGTTGGTGTTGCTGCCGCTTTGTTGGGACTGGCTGTCGCGGTAGATCACCTCACGAACGGTTTCTCCCACCAGCATCGCGGCATCGTACATGGAATCGGCCTGCAACAGATTCGGCGTTGTCTGCGCTTCGATGCGTGAACTTAACAGGCTGATGATACTTTGCGTGGTGGCCAGATTGCCAGCGGATTGGATCACCAGAACATGCTCGCCGCCATCATGAAAAACATGAAGTTTTTTGAACGTCGCAATATGATCGACACCAGCATTGGTGCGGGAATCTGAAGCAAACACTAAACCGTCAGACAGACGCATGGCCACACAGTACGTCATAACTACCTTCTCATTAAAAATTTACTGTTGCTGTTGTACCTGCTGCTGTCGTTCAAACAGCCGTACTTCAGCTTCGGAAAACATCTCTTCACATCCGCCGCCGAGCCGCGACCCGCGCACCGGGCAGGCATCAAGATAATCCATGCCGACCGCCAACAGCAAATGCTGATTGAGCTGACAGGTATTATTTGTAATATCAAAACCTTGCCAGCCGCCATTTAGCCAGACTTCAGCCCAGGCGTGCATGGCCACATGCTGCGTATCCTTGCTGTAGACATAACCGCTGGCGTAGCGGGCAGGGATATTCAGGCTGCGACAGCAGGCCAGAAAGACGTGCGTATGATCCTGGCAAACGCCTTTTTGCATGGCGAACACCTCGGCTGCGGTGTCCCGCACCTGCGTTGCGCCGGGAGTATACGGCATTTTCAACTGCAATTCCGCCATCAACGCCATCAGGCTTTCTTCGGGCGACTGCGGCTGATAATAGCGTTGTGCAAACTCGCGGATATTGCCATCGGCCTGCGTCAGCGGCGTGGTGCGCAGGAACACCAGCGGCGACAGCGTATCGCCTGCGCCGTCGTCATAGGCGCCTTGTGTATTATCGGCGATTTCCACCACGCCTTGAGCGTGGATGGTGATATCGTGATGCGGCATGTCGAGCGTCAGCACATGCATGATGTTGCCGTAGGTATCGGTGGTGGCGACGGCCGAAGCGGGCAGCTTCAGGTTCCACTCCTTAATCCGCTGACGGGCCGAGTTCTGCGGCGTCAGGCGCAGATACTGGGTGCTGAATTTCACCTCCTCATCGTAACGATAATGCGTCAGGTGATTAATGGTCAGTTTCATAGCGCCTCCAGATAGGTGTGACGGATGCTGTCAGCCAGTTCGTTTATTTTACTTATAAAGTGATTCAGATAGGCATCCAGCCCCTCTTCCATGATGTCGTCCATGGTGCTGAAACGCAGCTCTACGTGCAGCAAATGGGCGAGGCGGCGGGGCACTTTGTCCCGTTTGCTGCCAATGGCCTCCAACTGCAGAACCAGATCGTCGACGCAGGCGTGCAGCGAGCGCGGTACATCGGCGCGTAATATCAGCAGTTCGGTCACGGTTTCGCGGCTGATCGGCTGACGGTAGATGCTATGGTAGGCTTCGCGGGCGCTCACCGCCCGCAGCAGCGTATCCAGCCGATAATATTCACGTACGGGGTCCGGGTCGCTATTCAACTGCTGGTTTTTCAAATCGAGCAGCTGCGCGGTGGCGTAGGCGCGTTCGATCAGCGTGCCGAGCCGGATAAAACTTTGCGCGTCGCCACGCAGTAACGTGCCGAACATCGCGCCACGGAATAGGTGCGCGCGTTCCTTGACCCAGTCGAAGAAGGCGTCGATACCGATTTTATCCACGCCCTGACCGCGCAGATTACGAATATCAATGCGCGTGGTGTTGATGCACTCCCAGATTTCTGAAGACAGGCTGCCGCGCACGGCATGGGCATTATTCCAGGCCATCTCAATGCAATTGTAGATACTGCTGGGGTTCTGACTGTCCAGCGCAAAGAAATTCAACAGGTTGTTCATGGAGAAACGCGCATAGCGCTCCTGGAACAGCTCATGGGTGTAGGTCAGGTTCAGCGGTAGCGCCAAATCTCGCTGCTGCTGGCTGTGACGCGGAATCATGGACAATTTGTAGGTGACATCCAGAACGCGGACCAGACTTTCCGCCCGCTCCAGATAGCGGGCCATCCAATAGAGTTCACTGGCTGTTCGACTTAACATTATTCATCCTCCTCCATGACCCAGGTATCTTTGGTGCCACCGCCTTGTGATGAGTTGACCACCAATGAACCTTCCGTTAAGGCGACGCGGGTTAAACCGCCGGGTATCAGACGGATCTCTTCTCCCGACAACGCGAACGGGCGCAAGTCGATATGACGGGGAGCCAGTCCATCTTCCACGAAGGTCGGGCAGGTGGACAGCGCCAGCGTTTCCTGGGCGATATAATTGTGTGGGTTCGCCAGCAGGCGCCGCCGGAAATCCTCGATTTCCTGACGCGTCGCCCGCGGACCGACCAGCATGCCGTATCCGCCGGCGCCGTGTACTTCTTTCACCACCATGCTGGCCAGATTGGCGAGCACATGGCTTAGCGCTTTGGGGTCGCGGCACTGCCAGGTCGGGATATTGCCCAGAATGGGTTCTTCGGACATGTAGAAGCGAATCATCTCCGGAACGTACGGATAGATGGATTTGTCATCCGCGACGCCGGTGCCGATGGCATTGGCCAACACCACGCCGCCGGCGCGGTATACCGACAGCAGACCGGGAACGCCCAGCATGGAGTCCGAACGGAACGCCAGCGGATCGAGGAATGCATCATCCACGCGGCGATAAATGACGTCCACCCGGCACGGGCCTTCGGTGGTGCGCATATAGAGCGCGCCCTCTTTGACGAACATATCGGCGCTTTCCACCAGTTCGACGCCCATCTGCTGGGCCAGGAAACTGTGTTCGAAATAGGCGCTGTTAAATCGTCCCGGCGTCATCACCACCACGGTCGGATCGTCGACCAGCGTACTTTCCCGCAGCGTTTGCAGCAGATAACTGGGATAACGTTCGACGGGGGCGATGTGTTGTCTGGCGAAGAGATCCGGGTATAACCGCATCATCATTTTGCGGTTTTCCAGCATGTAGGAAACGCCGGAGGGCGTACGCAGGTTATCTTCCAGAACGTAATAATTACCGTCGCTGTTGCGCACCATATCGATACCGGTGATATGGGCGTAAGTGTGGTTGTGTAGACTTACCCCTTGCATACAGGGTTGATATTGCTCGTTCGCCAGCACCTGCTCGCTGGGAATAATACCGGCTTTAAGAATGTGCTGCTGATGATAGATATCATACAGAAAGGCGTTCAGCGCCTGTACCCGCTGGCGAATACCAAGATCGAGCTGTCGCCATTCGTGGGCGGGAATAATGCGCGGCACGCTGTCGAAAGGAATTAAACGTTCGGTGCCGCCCTCTTCGCCATAGACGTTGAAGGTGATCCCTACGCGGTGGAACAACAGCTCGGCCTGCTCCTTTTTGTGCCTGATTGCCTGTTGATCGGTTTGTTGCAGCCATTGCCAATAGGAATTGTAGTGTTGGCGTTGTTCGCCTTGTGCGGAAAGCATCTCGTCATAATAAGACGGTGTTGGAAGCGTCATTTTTATCATTGTCATCCTCTGGCATCACGCTGAAAAAGTGATACTGGGATGATGCATAAAATGCGCCATATTGAAAAACCACGCATATGTCATGGTTATGTCATTTTTTTGCACTGTATTGATGCATTACTTCGCGCGCGTGCACGATTTTGGCGTGGCGGGGGAATGAACCGGATAACAACACAAAGAAATGGCGCTGGGAATCTTTCTCAATAAAGCGGTGCGCCTGCCTGTTGTGAGGCGGGCATAAAACGGCCCGCCAGCAATGAATGCCACCGAATAGTGCGTCATTTTACACAACGCCCAACTATGGAGCTTAGCGACGTATCGCCATCGCTTCGATTTCGATTTTTACATCTTTCGGCAGGCGAGCGACTTCGACGCAGGAGCGGGCCGGGAACGGCGCTTTATGTTCGGTAAAAAAGGCTTCATAGGCGGCGTTAACGGTGGCGAAATCGTTCAGATCCTTAACGAAGACCGTCGTTTTAACGATGTCTGAAACTTTCAGGCCGGCGGCTTCGACAATCGCCTGAACATTATCCAGCGATTGACGCGCCTGCGCCGCAACGTCATCAGCAACCTGGCCGGTTTTCGGATCGACGGGAATCTGGCCGGAAGTGATGATCATGCTGCCAAGATCGACGCCCTGAACGTAAGGGCCGATAGCGGAAGGGGCGTGTTCGGTGCTGATGGTGCGTGACATAGTATCTCCTCGTATACCTTTCATCTTTCAAACTGCAGGCTTGTTGGCTGCCCTCGTTACTCGGCCCTCCCCGGGACTCGTTCGATTGCCGCCTTCCTGCGCCTTGAAATCTATTGGGCATAGGTTTTGTTTATCAAGAACGCGAATGTTCCATTATTCAAAAAAGCGCCGGATGAGGCAATGGCCGTGAGCGGAACGCGCCGCAGAAATGCGCCGGCGCATTCTTTCGCCGTTGAAGGCGGGCATTAGCGATTTTGCAATACAGCCTGGCGTTCAAACTCTTTTTCGCAATATTTGCATTTCAACTGCACTTCATCGCCGCGTTGTTTGACGCTGAATGAGGATGAAACCGGCTCTATGCGGCTGATGCAGTTGCTGTTCGGGCAGGTTAATACATCATCGATATGTTCGGGCAACGTCGGCGTCAGTTTACGCACCACATCGTAGTCATCAATCTGGTTAACCGTGGCCTGCGGCGCATACATCGCCAGTTGGTTAGCCTGCTGCTCGGTCAGGAATACATTTTCTATTTTGATCAGGTCTTTGCGGCCAAGCTGGTTGGACGGCAGGTTCAGACCAATGGTAATGCGCTGGTCTGTCGCGGTCAGCTTGAATAAGGTCAGCAGCTTAAAGCCTACCTGTGCGGGAATGTGGTCGATAACCGTGCCGCGTTTGATGGCTTCTACCTGTAATTTATTATCGTGGGTCATGACTATTCCTCTTTTTCTCACAGAACCAGTTCGCGATTCAGAACCATCGCCAGCAGCGCCTGACGGGCGTAAATACCATTGCCCGCTTGTTGGAAATAGTAGGCGTATGGCGTTTTATCCACATCAGTCGTGATTTCATCGATGCGCGGCAGCGGGTGCAGAACTTTCAGGTTGGCGCGCGCGCCGTCCAGATCGGCGGCTCGTAGGATGAACTGAGACTTGATATTGATGTATTCGGACGGATCCAGACGTTCTTTCTGTACCCTGGTCATGTACAGAATATCCAGATCGGCAACCACGTCCTCGATGCTGCTGTGCAGGCTGTAGGGAATGTTTTTTTCTGCCAGCATGGTCAGAATGTAATCCGGCATCGCCAGCGCATCCGGCGCGATGAAGTAGAAACGGTTGCCTGCGAATTTCGCCAGCGCCTGCGTCAGCGAGTGAACGGTGCGGCCGTATTTCAGATCGCCCACCATGGCGATATTGATATTGTTCAGTCGACCCTGGGTTTCTTTAATGGTGAACAGATCGAGCAGCGTCTGCGTTGGGTGCTGGTTGGCGCCATCGCCGGCGTTGAGTACCGGAATACCGCCGGAAAATTCAGCAGCGAGGCGGGACGCGCCTTCCTGAGGATGGCGCATTACAATCGCGTCCACGTACTGGCTGATGACCGAGATGGTATCGGCCAGCGTTTCCCCTTTTTTACCCAACGAGGTATTGCTGCTGTCGGCAAAACCGACGACGGAGGCGCCCAGACGGTGCATCGCCGTTTCAAACGAGAGGCGAGTACGCGTTGATGCTTCAAAAAAACAGCTGGCGATGACTTTATGCTTCAGCAATTCGGGTTGGGGGTTCGCTTTCAGACTGGCGGCAACCTGCAATGCCAGTTCCAGATCCTCTCGGCTGAGGTCACTAATTGAAATGACATGTTTTTGATAAAGCGGATTGACCATTTTTATATTTTCTCCCAACGGTTAGGCCTGATAAACAGAAATTCGCTACCAATTACGGGCAAAAAACGTCCTGGAAAAGTTTTTGACGTCGCATCGCGACGGCCCGAAGGGTGACCGCCAGTGATGGCGGGTCACAAAAAAAAAGCCCCTCGGCGAGGGGCTTTTTTATCAACGATCGGTCAAGCAACGGAAAGGAAAACGCCTGCTGGCTGCCGGATGGCAGTTGTGGTTGATAACCAGCATGAACGGCGGTTTTTTTTGTGCAGCAGCGCATGGACCCTCCCGGCAAATTGTCGGAAATTATACGCGCCGATGACGCTAATTCAAGCGGAAAACGTGATTTTTTACGCAGAGCAATCGATTGCGGGGCGGGGTGCTCACGACAGAAAACGCCGGTTACCTTGTGCAAAATAACGGGCTGGCGAGTCCCCGGATTGAAGTGTATAAGGTAAGTTAAAACGTTGTTTCATTTTAACCTGGGAGTAGTCATGATCACTGGCAATATCCACCATCTTGAGCTGGTTCCTTATTTGCCCGCCAAATTGCGTGAGGCGATTGAATACGTTAAGCGGAGTATTACGGCCGATACGCCATTGGGGAAACATGATATCGATGGCGACAACGCCTTCGTCCTGATTTCCAACGATAGCACCGAGGCGCTGGAAGAACGCCGGGCCGAGTATCATGCTAAATATCTGGATATACAGATTATTCTGTCCGGCGTTGAAGGGATGACGTTCAGCAATTTGCCGGCGGGTGAGCCCGATGTTGACTGGCTGGCGGATAAAGATATTGCCTTTTTACCCGCCGGCGGACAGGAAAAGCGGATAGTGATGCGGGAAGGCGATTTCGTGGTCTTTTTCCCCGGAGAGGTTCATAAGCCGCTATGCGCGGTTGGGGAGCCGGCGCCTGTCCGCAAGGCCGTGGTGAAGATTGACGCGAAACTGGCGCGGTAGCGCGGTTTTCGGCATCCCCGCGGCAGTATGCGGGGATGTCGGCGTAGGGCCATCGGCCGCGCATTTTGCGGCGCCGCCTGGTTGATTAATCCTGGCTGAGCGTCGCCACCATCACGGCTTTAATGGTGTGCATCCGATTTTCCGCCTGATCAAAAACAATACTGTGCGCCGATTCGAATACCTCATCCGTCACTTCCATCCCGCCGTGCAGCCCATACTGTTCAGCCATTTGTTTGCCCAGCGTGGTCTGGTCGTCATGAAACGCCGGCAGACAGTGAAGGAATTTCACCTGTGGATTACCGGTAGCGGTAATCATCGACATGTTGACCTGATAAGGCTTCAAAAGGGTAATTCGCTCCTGCCAGGCTTCTTTCGGTTCGCCCATGGAGACCCAAACGTCGGTATAAATGTAGTCGACGCTGGCTACGCCCTCGGCAATATCCTCCGTCAGGGTGATTTTGCCGCCGGTCTGTTTGGCCGCGGCCTGGCATTCGGCGACTAATCCCGCTTCCGGCCAGCAGGCTTTGGGCGCCACCAGACGCAAATCCAGTCCGGTCAGGGCGGCGGCTTCCAACATGGTATTGCCCATATTGTTTCGGGCGTCGCCCACGTAGGCCATCTTCATACCTGCCAGCGGTTTGGCCGATAAATGTTCCTGCATCGTCAACAGATCCGCCAGCAGCTGCGTCGGATGAAATTCGTCCGTCAGACCGTTCCAAACCGGGACGCCGGCATATTGCGCCAGCGTTTCAACGATCTGCTGGCCGTAGCCGCGATACTGAATGCCGTCGTACATTTTTCCCAGAACGCGCGCCGTATCCTTGATGGATTCCTTATGGCCGATTTGACTGCCGCTGGGCGCCAGATAGGTCACCTGCGCGCCCTGGTCGTATGCAGCAACTTCGAAAGAGCAACGGGTGCGGGTTGAATCTTTTTCGAAGATGAGTGCGATGTTTTTGCCCTGCAGGTGGCGTGTCTCTTTGCCGCTTTTTTTATCGGCTTTCAGTTTTGTCGCCAGCGCCAAAAGGTTGGCGATTTCTGCCGGCGTAAAATCCATTAATCTTAAAAAATGACGCTTATAAAATGACTGCATGACGCGTATCTCCATACTGCTCAATGCTGATGACTGAATTAAAATTCACTTTATATGTGTAATTATTCAAATTCAAGTGCCGGATGCAAACTTTGTGGTGGAGACGGCCGCAGGGCTGTGGGAGAATAGCGCAATATAACGTCGGTTAATGAGGATTGAGGAATGGCAAACCGTGAATTGCTGGAAGAACAACGTGAAGAAACACGGCTGATCATCGAAGAACTGCTGGATGACGGCAGCGATCCGGATGCGCTTTACACCATTGAACACCATTTCTCAGCCGAGAAGTTTGAAGTGCTGGAAAAAGTCGCCGTCGAGGCGTTCAAACTGGGTTATGAAGTCACGGACGCGGAAGAGCTTGAAGTCGAGGACGGCGTTTTGTTGATGTGCTGCGACGCTATCAGCGAAGTGTCGTTGAATGCGGAAACGATCGACGCCCAGGTGGCGCAACTTCTGACGCTGGCGGAACAGTACGGCGTGAACTACGACGGCTGGGGCACCTACTTTGAAGATCCTAATGGCGAAGAGGACGGCGAAGGGGATGACGAAGACTTCTATGACGAAGATGATGATGGCAAACGTCATTAATCCTTAACATCACTCCGTTAGCGCCGTGGGGAAAACTGTCCCCACGGTTGAGCTGACCGGCATCATGCCCGCGATTGCCGCGGCAGCCGCATCGCCGTATTTTCCCGCCTTTTTATTCCACTCTGCCGATTCTGTCGCGAGGCGACGCCATGGCGGAAACGTTCATATAGGCCGGCGTTTTGTTTTTCGCCGGCAGTTTGATGGTGGCCAGCGCCACGCCGGCAAACACCATCAGGGTGGAAATGACATGATAGAACTGAAGCCGTTCGCCCAGCAGCAGAGCCCCGAGTAAAAAGGCGAAAACCGGTACCAGATACATGGAGGTACTGGCGCGGGCGGCGCCATAGATCGCCACGATACGAGAGTAAACCAAGTAAGCGGCGATACCGGCGACCAGCGCCACGAAGAGCATGCCGCCGATAACTCGCGCTGAAAGGCCGGGCATGGCGCCGGCCAGCCACCATTCGACGGGAGCAAACGGCAGCAGCGCCAACGCGCCGCCGCTGGCGACAATCCACAGCAGTACCAGCGGCGGAACGTCGATCGGCCTGCGGCGCAGCAGCGCGGTGTAGCCAGCCCAGGAAAGCGCGGCGACAAAAGCGATCATATCGCCGCGGTTAAGCTCAAGCTGAGTCAGATGCGCCAAACTTCCTTCAAAAACGGCAACGCCAATCCCGGCAAAGGCGATTCCCGCACCGGCGATAACCGTGGGCGAAAGCGCTGTTTTCCATATCAGCCGCTCAATGAGCGAAACCAGTACCGGCGACAGGGCGAATATCAGCGCGATATGCCCTGCATTGGTATGGTGTGCGGCGGCGTACTGCGGCGCGACGCTTAATGCGCCGCCGAGGATAGCCAGCAATACCAGATCGCCAACGCGGCGTTTGATAACCGGTACGGACTGACGCAGTGAAGGTAACACAAAGGGGAAAAGCACCAGCGCGGCAATCAGCCAGCGGCCAAAGGCCAGCGAGATAGGGGGAAAATCCGCATTAATCCAGCGAGCGGCAACCATGTTGCTGGCAAAAAGCAGCGGAGCGAGTAGAAAAAGCCCTTTTACCAATAGTGATGTGCGATGCATTGTATTAGCCCCCGGCATATATACCCTTTCATCCTGACGTGATTGGATAGAAATAAGTGCTGGCTGAGGCGCGGCGCATCGTTGACGCGCCGGCCGTATAGAGGACGGCTATACCTGTTACATTCTGTAAGTCGCGGCATCGCTGGCTGTGAAAACGAATCCGTCGGTTCAAGAGCTGGCCTGCAACGAAGGTAAATTCCTCTCTGTAGCCATTGTAATCTGCGCGGAAGGCAATATTTTTCTTATTTATCCTGTATAATTTCTCACTTGAGGGATAATTTTTGAGGAAATGATGACTTCAAAGAATAAGCATTCTGATTCGGCGTTTTATAAAACCGGCGGCGCGCAGCGCGCGCTGGATATGGCGGATCGCCGAATTTTATCGGCATTACGCCAGAACGGGCGTCTGACCATCGCGGAACTGGCGGAAGAAGTGGGACTATCGACTTCGCCTTGCTGGAGCCGGTTAAAACGCCTGGAAGCCAGCGGAGCGATTGAAAACTATGTTGCGGTAATCAATGCCAAAAGTATTGGCGTGACCGAGGTTTTTTTCATTGAAATTACGCTCGACCACCATGACGATCGCATCCTTGAGCAATTCGGCCAGGCGCTATCGGATATGCCGGAGGTGCTGGAAGCTCATCTGGTCACCGGGGATTATGACTATCTGGTTAAAATCGCCGTAACCGATGCCGCGCACTACGAGCGTTTTCTACGCCAAACGCTGTATCGCACCAGCGGCATTCGCCATACCCGTTCCACCTTTACGTTGCGCACCCTGAAGCGGGAAATTTCCGTCGATCCGCTTCTCATCCCGCAGCGATCCTGATAACGGCTCATAGCGGCGAAAAAAGGGATTAACATCAACGGGGTGGCTACAGCGTTTTCAGCATGGTGACTTCACAGTCGGTGTGCCGGGTATTGCCCATGGTATGGGGAATAGGTTCAAACCCCAACGACTGGTACAACTGAATGGCGCTGGTTAAATGGCCTGTCGTTTCCAGATAACAGCGACGGAAACCATGCCGACGGGCGAAATCCAGCGCCTGTAAGGCGAGCCGTTTGGCTAAGCCCTTGCCGCGCAGAACCGGCAAGAAATACATTTTTTGCAGTTCGCATACATCCTTATCCCCGCCGACCAGCGGTGCGATGCCGCCGCCGCCAACGATTTCTCCTTCATATTCCAGTACCCAATAGGCGTTCTTCGGCTGATTGTACAGTTCAAACAGACTGTCCAGATTAGGGTCGGATACGGTGTAGCCTTTATCGGCCGTCAAATTGAATTCGGCGGAAACGCGGCGAATAACACCGGCGATGGCCGCGTTGTCCTGTGCCGTGATCGGACGAATTTGATAGTTGGCGGGGATGGTGGTTGTCATGGCGTTGGCTCTTGTTGTGACGATACTGGGGGTCAAATGGATGCTGGCGATTGTAATACCACTGAATCCGGATTTGATGCAATGACCGATTGCTATTGTCGGCGCGGGGTGACCGACCGGACGGTCAGCGGTGTTGGGGGGGATTCGCCCGAGGCGAAAGCGGTTGCGCGTGGGGACGTTACATGAAAATAGCGCGGGTCGGCTACCGTTGCCCGGGAAAAACGGGAGAAAGGAATGTCATAGATATCATCATATTAAAAACTGTCTGTATAATATTTTGCCATAAATAAAAATACTGGGTAATAATACTTTTTTCATTATTAGCATGCTTAGCTTATTGGGATTTTTCCTAATAAACATTAACATCAGTGTTCTCATATTCCATGATTGCCAAAGAGTTGTTTTATGGATAACCGCATAGTATCAGGGTTAGTGGGTGCATTTCTGTTAATGCTGTCGCCATTGACGCACGCACAAGCCAATTTTCCGTCTCCTCAGGAAGCCGACTGGATTGTTCCCGAATTTACCTTTAATAGTGGTGAGAAGCTGAAAGACCTTCGGATTCATTATTACACCATCGGTGATCGAAATAAGCCGGCTGTTTTATTACTACATGGGACTAACCAGCCGATTAAAGCATTATTAGCGAGTGGTTTCGGCGGTGAATTGTTTGGTCCGGGTCAGGCATTGGATAGTAGTAAATATTTTATTATTATGCCGGAAAGTATTGGATCCGGAAAATCATCCAAGCCTTCTGATGGATTACGGATGAAGTTTCCTCAATATGACTATAACGATATGGTGGATGCGCAATATCGTTTGTTAAAAGAGGGAATGGGAATTAAACATTTGCGCCTGGTTATGGGTTATTCCATGGGCGGTATGCAAACCTGGCTTTGGGGTGAAAAATACCCTGATATGATGGATGCGTTGGTGCCGATGGCATCATTGCCGAACGAATTATCCGGTCGAAACTGGATGATGAGGCGAATGCTGATTGAATCCATCAAGAATGATCCGGCATGGAATAACGGCAACTATACTCAGCAACCGCAGGCGTTGAAGACGGCCGGTATTATGTTCAGCATCGCCACCACTGGCGGAACGCTGGCTTATCAGAGTAAAGCGCCGACCCGCGCTCAGGCCGACAAACTGGTGGATGAACGTCTGGCCGCTCCGTTAACCAGCGATGCGAATGACTTTATTTATATTTGGGGATCCTCCGCAAATTATAATGCCGAGCCTGCGTTGGGGAAAATAAAGGCGCCAGTATTAATTATTAATTCTGAGGATGATGAACGTAATCCTATTGAAACAGGAATACTGGATAATGAGTTGAAAAAAATAAAGCAGGCTGATGTTTTTTTGATTCCGGGTAGTAAAGAAACCAGCGGACACGGCACCATGATGTCAGCCAGGTTTTATAAAGATAAGCTGAAAGATTTTTTAGTAAATAATCATTCCCATAAAAAATAACAAAAATATATTAATGACCGGTATGAAATTTTTTCTTCCGGTCATTATTTTTTAAATGTCATCATCATTTTATTTTTATTGCGGTTTAGTGTTTGAATGACTCCCGACAGGAGCCAGTATTCATCCTTTCTCGTTTATCAGGCAATAGGGATAACTTATGTTTCGTAAGATAAAGATCCGTACCGCACTCAGCATTATGGTTTTTTCATTAGCCGCGTTATTACTTTTCGTCGGCGTTTTAGGATTGCTCGCGCTTCAGTCGGGGAATAAATCATTCGGCCAGGTTGATAAAGACGTTCTGCCGGGCTTGGTCGCGCTGAACGAAAGTTCTGAATTATTACTGCGCGCCCGGTTGGATTTACGTCTGTATGAGTCGCTGATGGGCAAAGGCGATGTCGAAACCGCCAAAGTGGCGCTGGGCCGGGCCAAGGACAAAATCAATGGCGCCAATGGGAAATGGCAGCAGTACCTGACGTACCCGCAATCCGAGCCGGAGAAGCTGATTTCGGCGGATATGGCCGTGAAACGTGAGGCCCTGATGAAAGACTTTATTCAGCCTGGCGTCGCCGCGCTTGAGGCCGGAAATCTGGATGAGTACCGCCAACGCGCGGGTAAGTCCACGGTGCTCTACGCGGCGTTTGATAAGTCGTCTAAAACGCTGGTGAGCTATAAGATCCAGAGCATTGATAACGCTTATGATGACTCTAACGATCGTGTTGAAAGCATGCAGGTGGTCTTGTACGGCACCATTGCCTGCGCTCTGCTGTTGGCGGCGCTGAGTTGGCTTACGATGACCAATCTGGTGGTGCGGCCGTTGAATCAGGCCATTGCGGTTTTTGACCGCATAGCCGAAGGCGATTTGCGGGCCACCATCGATATCAACGGAAAAAATGAAATCGCTCAGCTGTTTTCGGCGATTCAACGTATGCGCGACGGGCTGGAAAATATGGTGCTGGTGGTGCGCAACGGGACGGACGCGATCGGCCTCGGGGTTGAGGAGATCGCGTCGGGGAACATTGATCTCTCCAGCCGTACCGAGCAGCAGGCTGCCTCGCTGGATGAAACCGCATCAAGTATGGAACAGATCATGGCGACGGTGAAAAATAACGAGGATAACACCCGCAAAGCCAATGATCTGGCGCAGAAAGCCTCTGATTCCGCATCCCGTGGTGGCAATGTCGTCTCTGAAGTGGTCGATACCATGCGCTCGATTAAGCACAGTTCCGCCAAGATTTCCGACATTGTCGGCGTGATTGACGGCATCGCCTTCCAGACCAACCTGCTGGCGCTGAACGCCGCGGTGGAGTCAGCGCGAGCCGGTCAGTACGGTAAAGGGTTCGCCGTGGTGGCGTCCGAAGTGAGAACCTTGGCTCAGCGTAGCGCGACGGCGGCGAAAGAGATTGGCACGATGATCGATGCTTCCCTCAGTCGGATTGAAAAAGGCGCGGGTCTGGTTGAAGTGGCCGGGAAAACCATGGATGAAGTCTTGATGGACGTAAAAAAGGTCGTGGATATCATGGATGAAATTATGCTGGCTTCCGGTGAACAGAGTCGGGGTATTTCGCAGATTAATATCGCCATCAATCAAATGGATACGGCAACCCAGCAGAATGCGACGCTGGTGTCGGAAGTCGCGACGTCCGCCGGTTCTTTGCAGGAACAGGTTGTTAACCTGCAACAGTCTGTGACGCGCTTCCAGATTGAGCGGGAAAAGATGGGCATTCCGCTCGCCGAGTTGCGCCAGAACCTGGTATTAGCGGACGCCCGCTAAGGTTTTAAATCACCTTATCGCCTGCTTTCGCGTCGATCCTCGACGGCGAAAACAGGCGATAAATATCGAATCCTCGTTATTAGCCTTTGGCTCCCCCGAACGCCGCGCCCCTTGATTACTTATCCCCAGGCTGAAATCCTTGTCATCGGCCACGGGCAGGCGCCGGGGCGAGGCCGGCCAACGCCGCAGGAAACAGAAATGTCGGCCGCATACTAAAGCCCGGCACACCATTTGCCCGCCCGGTTTTGCGGTTTACCGGTATCAGGGGTAATGCAAATTATTTAAGATAGATAAAATGTTTTGTTGTAAGGAATATAAATGAACTGGCAGCAGATTATCGTCTCTGGGTTTATTGGTTTTGTCGCCGTCGGCCTTCTCGCGGTCATGAGGCGCAGGAAATGGATCGGAAAAATAGCGGCTATCGCTGTATTTATCGGGATTATCGCGGCGTGGAACATCTGGGGGGCACGCTATTTATTCCCCGGCCAAACGTTCACTGACGAATTGCGACAGGTTGAAACGGCTATGAGTAAACTTCCTGTCTATCAAACAATAAAGCAGTCTGACCCGGCTTTTTATAACCAGTTGCAAGAAAAAATGGTCAGGTTAAAGGGTGAAGGAAAAAGCGAACAAGAGCTGATCGATATCATCCAGATGGATATATCCTCATTTTTGATATCGCGTTTGTATTACGCGCCTGACGATAAAGTCGTTGCTCAGATGAGTAACATGCTAAAGCAGATAGAAAAATTCAAAGAGTATGGCGCTGATTCCTGTTTCAAGTTTCTTTTCCCCGCGGTGAGCGGCGGCGTTAATCCGACCAGAATATTGCCCGCGGAAATAATGCAGCAGCGCATGCAGGCGGATAATGATTTAATCATGGCGTCTTACGTTACGCCGAAAACGGCGGATAAATCGCAGGAGACGGCGGCGGCGAAACAGGCGTTACAGCCTATATTGCAGCGGATGCAGTTGCAATACGGCGATGATCTTCAGATGGTGGTCAGACCGGAGGCTGAGAATGTCGATCGTAAAAAAGCGTGTGAGATAATGCAGTACTTTTATCAGTCGATCTTATCGTTACCCGAAGCGCAGTCGGCGGCGGTGTTGCGGATGGTGCTTGCCAGCTAATCGGCTGCAGAGTGTGAAAAAATCCCGGCCTGGTTGCCGGGATTGTAGGTTATGAGCCATCAGGCTATTACAGGCTCGCCTCAAGCCTGCGGACAAGGCGAAGCCCGCCGTTGCGCGGTTAGAACCATTGGCCGAAGCGGCGGATATAAATATGCTTCATCAACTGCGCGACGGTGCAGTAGCCAATCAGCGTCGCCGCCAGCCACGGGAAGTATTCCCACGGCAATGGCTGTAGCCCGACCAGCGTCCCCAGCGGTGAGAAGGGAATATAAATCCCCAATGCCATAACCAGTCCGGTCATCAGCATTACCGGCAGGGCGGCGGTACTCTGGATAAATGGAATTTTCTGGGTGCGCAGCATGTGCACCACCAGCGTTTGCGACAGCAATCCTTCAATAAACCAGCCGGACTGGAACAGCGCCTGATGTTCGACGCTATTGGCCGCGAACACGAACCACATCAACGCATAGGTGGTGATATCGAAAATAGATGAGGTCGGCCCGATCCATAGCATAAAGCGCCCGATGTTTTTGGCGTCCCACCTGCGCGGTTTACGCAAAAACTCTTTGTCCATTTTGTCCCACGGCAGCGACAGCTGTGAGATGTCGTACATCAGATTTTGCATCAACAGATGAATCGCCAGCATCGGCAGGAACGGGATAAACGCGCTGGCGACCAATACCGAAAACACGTTGCCGAAATTGGAACTGGCGGTCATGTTCAGGTATTTGATGATATTGCCGAAGGTTTCCCGTCCTTTAATCACGCCTTCCTCCAGCACCATCAGGTTTTTTTCCAACAGGATGATGTCTGCCGATTCTTTGGCGATGTCGGTGCCGGTATCCACCGAAATACCGATATCGGCATCACGCAGCGCCGGCGCGTCGTTAATGCCGTCGCCGAGGAAACCGACGGTATGGCCATTTTCCTGCAAGGCTTTCAGCACGCGCGATTTTTGCAACGGCGTCAGGCGGGAAAAGACCGTTCGTTGCTCGACCAGCACGGATAACTGCCGGTCGCTCAGCGTTTCGATCTCCGCTCCCGTCAGCGGTTCGCCTGGCTCCAGACCAACATCGCGGCAGATTTTACCGGTGATGATCGGGTTATCTCCGGTCAGAACCTTAACGGATACGCCGTTTTCATGCAGCGCGCGGATCGCGCACGCGGCGCTTTCCTTCGGCGGATCGAGGAAGGTCAATAATCCGTGGATCACCAGCTCGCGCTCGTCGTCGGCGCTAAGCGGTAGTCCGCCGCCCACGGCGCCTAATTCGCGCACGCCGATCATCAGGACGCGAAAGCCCTGCTGGTTGTAGCTCTCCGCCAGCGTCTGCAATGCCGCGCGACGTGATTCATCCAGCGCAAACTGCCTCCCGTTTTCAGATACATGCGTCGCAACCGCCAGCATTTCTTCCACCGCGCCTTTACAGATTAGACGCTGATGGTTGTGTTCATCCGCCACCAGGATAGACAGCCGGCGGCGGATGAAATCAAAGGGTAATTCATCGATTTTACGGTAGCGGGCGAGAGCGGCGATCTCCGGCTTGTCGCGCCCGAAATGGATAATGGCTTTGTCCATCAGGTTTTTCATGCCGCTCTGGTGCGCGCTGTTGAGCCACGCAAGCTGCAACACTGCCTGATCGTTATGGCCGCGGATGTCGAGGTGATGTTCAAGAATGATGCGATCCTGCGTCAAGGTGCCGGTTTTATCGGTACAGAGCACATCCATTGCGCCGAAGTTCTGGATGGCGTTCAGGCGTTTGACCACCACTTTACGCCGCGCCATGGCGATGGCGCCTTTAGCCAGATTGGATGAAACAATCATCGGCAGCATTTCCGGCGTTAATCCTACGGCGACGGCCAGCGCGAACAGGCTGGCTTCCATCCAGTCGCCTTTGGTAAAGCCGTTAATCAATAGCACCACCGGCACCATAATCAGCATAAAGCGGATCAGCAGCCAGCTTACGCTGTTGACCCCGCGGTCGAAGGCGGTCTGGGCGCGGGTGCCGACAATGGATTTAGCCAGCGAGCCAAAATAGGTGTGGTTGCCGGTCGCGACCACCACGGCGCTTGCGGTGCCGCTGGAAACATTGGTGCCCATCAGGCAAATGCTGGATAGCGATAGCAAGTCGTGCTCGCCGCCGGCTTCAGGTTGGCTGGATTTGGCATGGATGTTACTGAAAACATCATATTTTTCAATTGGCAACGACTCTCCGGTCAATACCGCCTGACTGACGAACAGATCGCGTGATTCGATCAGGCGAACGTCCGCCGGAATCATATCGCCGGCGGAAAGAAACAGAATATCGCCAGGCACCAGTTGCTGGAGCGGGATTTCCTGACGTAATGGCGATGCGTTTTCAGTGCGGCGACGCAGTACGGTCGCCGTGGTGCGAACCATCGATTTCAGGGCTTCCGCCGCCTTGTTGGTGCGAAACTCCTGCCAGAAACGCAGCATGCCGCTCAGGCTGACCATCATCAGAATGATGATGACGCCCGTCAGTTCCGTCTCTTCTCCCTGCCGTTTGGGCAGCCAGTAATCGGTAACAAAGCTGATGGCGGCCAGCACCAGCAGCACGTAAATAAAGGGATTATTGAAGGCGGATAACAACTGTACCAGCGCATGGGGCGCTTTTTCATGCGCGACCCGGTTCTCGCCGTACGTCTGCCGGCGATCGACGACGACGTCGTCAGTGAGGCCATGAAGATGGGTATTCATATTCGCCAGCGTTTGATCGAGGCTGTTTTTCGCCTCGCGGGCGATGGCGAAGCCGGCCGCGGCTTTAGGGGGATGGCGACGATTTACCGTCTGGTTGATCATCTCTGTCATTTGGGCATCTCTATCATGCTAATGATTTTTATTATTTTTCAGACACGCGCGGTGACGCATCCCCGTGAAAAGGGACGTCAGGCGAGCTGAGAATGATGATGCGTAACGGGCAGAAGAGAGCAGAACAGAAGGGGGGGTGAGAAAAGACTGTTCCGCTTATTCCGACCGACGCGATTTACCGGATAATCTGGGGTGCTCGTCCATATTGTCTCCTTATCACCGCCGGGGTGAGCGCGTGTTTATTCCCTTCGCCTTTCAAGCCGAGGTACGTTGTCGACACCACAACGTTTGTCTCGCAGCGCGAAAGCGATGGGTTTAATGGCTGGCTCAGTGAATGAGCCGGTTTTTTTGCACCAGACATCGGACGCAATATCAGCGCCCCTGGTCACGCTACGGGAGCGTCATGTTGTTGATAGGGTGCAACAGTCCGCAAACAGGAGTGTGCTGCCCGCCAATTTTCGGCAAGCAACAAATCAGAAGAGATGAGTTAGCTTGCCCGTTATTGGGTTCGAAAACCGGGGTTGTCCAAGAGGGTTCTCCGCTAAAAAAGTGGCTGAACTATATCCATGTGAAATTATTTTGTAAACCCGGTTTTCTAAACCAATCTTCAACATACCGCAAAGGCTGAAGCAGGGGATTTCCGCTTCCGATGCGGGTGAAGGAACGGCCAATCATTACCCGCCGACCGGTGCGGTGATGATCGAAAGTATTTTTGCCTGCGCAGGCGTCGGGCGCTAATGTATTTCGACCGGTATTCAGCCGTGATTATGCGGTGATTCAGGCTGATATCCTGGTGATGGGCGAGCTGTTCGTGATCGGCAACCTGTTGGCCGAGATCATTCAGCGCGGAATGGATCCGGTTCCTGCGGCAGGTGGGATGATATGCTTTCTTTACACCAACTGCCGCGTGACAAAATCGCGCTACTCTGTTTACCGGCGGTTGCGCCGGCGGAGATCGTGGCGCTGGCATTTAATCAATTGGGAGGCGGCATGCGCGATGCGCTGGATCCCCGGGAGCCTCGCTGATGAGCGAACTGTTACGGGTGGAGCATTTACAGGTTGGGTTGGCGGGCGAACCGCATCGCCTGCTGCAGGATATTTCTTTTTCGCTGCCGCGCCACGCCTGCCTTGGCATCGTCGGTGAAAGCGGCAGCGGTAAAAGTCTCACCTGCCGTGCGCTTGTCGGACTGCTGGGCGGGCAGTTTATTCTGTCGGGACAGGCCTGGCTGAATGACACGGATTTGCTGGCGCAGCGGCCGGATGCGATGCGTCGACTGCGGGGGAAAACGATTGGCATGATCCTGCAACATCCGATGAGCGCCTTCGATCCCTTGCAGACGCTGGGTAGCCAGATGGTGGAAACCTTCCGCGCGCACCTGGCGTTAAGTAAACGAGAAGCCAGAGGGCTGGCGCTGGAGATGATGCGGCTGGTCCGGCTGCGAGATGCTATGCGGCTATTTGATACCTATCCCAGCCAGATCAGCGGCGGCATGTTGCAACGCGTCATGATCGCCATCGCACTGGCGCTGGAGCCGCAACTGCTGATTGCCGATGAGCCGACAACGGCGCTTGATTCGGTGACGCAGTACGACATCATGCAGCAGTTTCGGGCGATCCGCGAACGTCTGGGCACCACCATGATTTTTATTTCCCACGATTTCGGCGTGGTAAACCGTATCGCCGATCGGATACTGGTGATGCATCAGGGTCGGGCGGTGGAGCAGGGCGATGCGCAACAGGTGCTGCGTCAGCCGCGGCACCCGCATACCCGCTATCTGGTGGCGTCGCGTCGTGCTTTGCAACAGCGTTATCTTTCCGTGGTCAATCCGCCGCGACTTGGCCGGGAAAGTGGGTGCCGGGAGGCGGACAGTGAACGCATTGGTTGAAGCGAACGACCTTCATCATGGCTATCGTTCACAGGATGATGGCGTGTGGATACCGGTGCTGAATGGCGTGTCGTTCAGCGTGCAGGCCGGCGAGTGTCTGGGGCTTGTCGGCGAGAGCGGCAGTGGAAAAAGTACGTTGGGGCGCATTTTACTCGGGTTGGAGGCGCCGAAGCGCGGACAAATTCGATTAGCCGGCCAACCCTTATATGCGCCGTCCCGCTTCTGGCGATCGCGGCGTAGAAGCAACGCGCGCGTTAGCGCCGTTTTTCAGGATTATACCTCGTCGGCCAATCCTTTTATGACTGTGTCGGAGATGGTGGCCGAGCCATTGCGGGTATTAGGGGAGGTTGCGGGGAATCAGGTACGGCCGCGGGTGATTGCGCTGCTGGAGCAGGTCGGGCTGGCGGAGGATATCAGCGAACGTTTTCCTCATCAGCTGAGCGGCGGACAAATGCAGCGGGTTTGTATCGCCAGAGCCATTGCCAGCCGGCCCGACTTTATGGTGCTGGATGAAGCGGTCAGCGCGCTGGACGTCAGCGTGCAGGTTCAGATTCTGGACTTGCTGGCAGATTTGCGTCGACGGCTGGGGTTGACCTATCTGTTTATCAGTCACGATTTAACGGCTATCACCTATTTGTGTCAGCGGGTTATATTTCTCCAGCAGGGCGGCATTATCGAGCGGGTAGATGACATTGCGATGCTGGGACAGGTGCGACATCCTTATGCGCGTAACCTTTTACAGGCCGTGATGGCGTTTTAACGGTTCTGAATATCCCTGCCTGGAGAAAACGCCGCACGCCTGATGGTTGGATAAAACGGTAAGCGTGCGGTGAGATGCGGATAAACGGGAAAGGCTAATGCACCGTCGACAGCAGCAGTTGCGTGTAAGGATGCTGCGGCCGGCTGAATATCTGCTCGACCTCGCCGGTTTCAACGATTTCACCCTCTTTCATTACCGCGATGCGATGGCTCATGTGTTGCACCACGCCGAGATCGTGCGAAATAAACAGCATGGAGAGCTTTAGCTGGCGCTGTAGCGCCACCAGCAAATCCAACACCTGTGCCTGCGTGGTCACGTCCAGAGCGGAAACCGGTTCGTCACAGATAAGAATATCCGGCTCGGAGGCCAGCGCCTGGGCAATGGATACGCGCTGTCGCTGACCGCCGGAAAGCGCGCCCGGACGGCGTGACAGCAGGTCCGGCGTCAGTCCGACCAGCGTCAGCAGGGTCAGGATGCGCTGTTGTTGAGCCTTTGCGTCAAGATCGCGGCGCAACCGCAGCGGCTGGCGCAGGATTTTCTCCACGGTGAACTGGGGATCGAACGAACTGAGCGGATCCTGCGTGATGGTCTGGATATGAGCGCGCAGCGGCCGGCGTTCGCGCTCTGACAGCGTGCTCCAGGGGCGTTCGGCAAGCAAAACTTCGCCGCGATCCGGGTTCTGCAGTGCCAGAATGACTTTTCCCAAGGTAGTTTTTCCTGAACCGGACTCACCGACGATTCCCAGCGTTTCCCCGCGCCCTACCTGCAACGATACCTGTTTAACCGCATCCATTCTGCCGCCGTCGGGACGGGTGAAGGAGACGGAGACCTGATCCACCTTCAGCGCGACCGGGGGGAGCTGTCTGTTGCTGGCAATGACCGACGACAAAATGCCGGCCGACAGGTCATGCAGCGGATTTTCGCCCGCCAGCCATTTGCCGCGCGTCGCGGCGGTGGGGATCGCGGCCAGCAGTTGGCGAGTGTAGGGATGTCGGGGCGCCGAGAGCACCTGGCCAACGACGCCGGTTTCAACCAGTTCGCCTTTCTGCATCACGATCACGCGATCCGCGATCTGAGAGACCACCGCCAGATCGTGGGTGATCAGCAGCACGCCGTGACCGACCTGCGCCAGCGCGCTAAACACCTTCAATATCTGCTGCTGCACCGTGGCATCCAGCGCCGTGGTGGGTTCGTCGGCGATCAGCAATTGCGGGCCGCCGGCCAGCGCCGAGGCGATCAGCGCCCGCTGGCGTAAGCCGCCGGAGAGTTCATGCGGATACTGCGCCGCACGATTGGCCGGATCGGGAATACCCGATTGCGTTAGCAGCGTCGCAACGCGTTCGGCGACGCCGGCACGCGGCAGTAGCTTATGGGTCAGGATGGGTTCCGCCACTTCCTGGCCGATCTTGCGTAACGGATCGAGCGATACCAGCGCATCCTGCAAAATAAAGCCAATTTCACGGCCGCGGATATGGCGCCAGTCACGATCGGTCAGCTGGCGCAGGTCGCAGCGGCTGCCATCGTGGCGTCGCAGATCGATTGCGGCGGCCGTGACGTCGGCGTGTTTACCCGCCAGTCCGACCAGCGAGCGGGCGGTCACTGATTTTCCCGATCCCGACTCACCGACCAGCGCCAGAATTTCACCGGGGTTAACCTGAAAGCTCAGCTCTTTCACTGACTGCACCGGGCCGTGCCCGATATCGGGGAACGTGACGCTCAGTCCTTGCACGTTCAGCAAAGGTTGGCTATCCGCCGCCGGATGATGATGACTCATGATGCGCTACCCTTTGCCAGAAGAGTTTGTAAACGTCGCCCCAGCAGCGTGATGGCGATGACGGAAAACGCCACGATGGTCGCCGGGAACAGGCTGACCCAGGGCGCGATATCCAGAAAGTTGCGGCCATCGGCCAGCAGCGCGCCCCACTCGGCGGTAGGCGGAACGACGCCTAATCCGAGGAAGCTCAGCGCAGAGGCGGACAGGATCGCATGGCCGATGCCGATCGTCGCGACCACCAGCAGGGGCCGCAGCGTATTGGGAACGATGTGCCGCATGACGATGTACAGCGGCGACTCTCCCAGCGCGATGGCGTGCTCCACATAGCCGGAAAGCCGGACCTGAAGCACCTGCGATCTCACCAGCCGCGCATAGCCGGCAATGCCGGCCAGCCCGACCGCCAGCAGCGTGTTCTCCGGCCCCCTTCCCAGCACGGCGACCACCAGCAGCGCCAGCAGCAGATCGGGAAAGGCCAGCATAATGTCCAGCAGACGCACCAGCACCTGACGGATCGGCGCCGGCATCAGCACCGACAGCGTGCCGAACAGTACGCCGCCCAGGCAGGCAATCAGCATCGCGCCGACGCCGATGCTTAGCGACAGCGAGGTGCCGTAGACCACTCTGGCAAACACATCGCGTCCCAGGGTATCGGTGCCAAACCAGTGAGCCGCGTTCGGCGGCTGGAGGATTGCGGACATGTCCATTTCATCGACGGCGCGGCTGGTCAACAGCGAGGGGAAAAACACCGCCAGCACCAATAAGAAAACAACGGCCGCCGGCAGCAGCGTCGCGGCGCTGAGCCATGGATTACGGTAGGCGGAGCGTTGAGAAACGCGAGGAAACATCATGGGATCACTGCTCATGATAGTTGGCCTTTTTTCTCAGGCGGGGATCGATAATCAGATAGAGCGCATCAACCAGCAGATTGATCACCACAAACAGAAAAGCGGATAACATCACCACGCCCAGCACCAAAGGCATGTCGCGTGTTTCGATGGCGTTAAGCGTGATCTGGCCGAGGCCGGCTCGGCCAAATACCGTCTCCGTCAGTACTGAACCGCTGAGAACGCCAGCCAGCAGCGTGCCGGTTAAGGTTGATGCCGCCAGCGCGCCGTGGCGCAGTCCGTGCCGCACGCGCAGCCAGGTTTCGCTCACGCCGCGGGCGCGTACGGTAAGGGCAAAGGGCTGCGACAGCGCCTCTTCCAGCCCGTCGCGCAGGATCTGGCTCAGAATGGCCGCCAGCGGCAGGCTGAGCGTTATTACCGGCAGCACCAGCGATATCAGGCCATCGTTGCCGGTTACCGGAAACCATTGCAGATGAAAACTGAAGATACTCAGCAGAACGATGCCGACCCAGTATACCGGGGTGCTGAGCAGCGTCAGCTCCAGCCAGCTCATCAGACTACGCAGGGTACGATAGCGTCCGGCGGTGGCCAATGCGTTGACGATGGCAATCGCCAGCGCCAGCGCCAGCGCGCTGAGCGCCAGACGCAGGGTTTCCCCCATGCCGTCGGCGATCACCTGCAGCACCGGCAGTCGGTACTGATAGCTTAGCCCGAAATCGCCTTGCAACGCCTGACCGCAGTAGCGCAGATATTGCATCCACAGCGGCTGGTCGAGGCCGAATTGCTGGATGAGCGCGCTGCGGTAAGCGGCATCCACCACGTTTTCGCCACCGCTGAGTATCGCCACCGGATCGCCGGGTATCATTTTGACGGCGATGAACGTCAACGTGGCCGCACCCCAAAGCACGGCCAGAATCGTCAGCAGCCGTTTACCGGCGGCGCTGGCCAGATTAATGTTTGATCCAGACATCATAGAAATTCGGTTTAGCGTTAGTGGCCCAGTTAATACCCTGTACTTTCTTCGACAAACCAAGCTGATAGGCCGGAATGTACACGGGAAGCACATACGCCTTATCGATAGCTTCGTGCTGAACATCGGTATACAGCTGCTGACGTTCGGCATCGCTGGCGCCGATCGCTTTTCTCAGCTTCTCATCCAGTATGCTGATTCGGGCGAAGTTATTGCCATTCGGCGGAATAGACGCAGAATCGAAAACGGTGCGCAGGATATCCGGCTCGGCGCGAACGAAGTAGTTGGATGCCAAATCGTATTCATTATCATTGGTGCGGCTGGTGAACCCGCCGGAGTCAACCGGATTGAGCTGCACATCGAACCCGGCCTGCTTCACCTGGTATTGGATCGCCTGGAATAACGTGACGTCGGCGGCTTCCAGATTATTGGCGTTGTAGACAAACTGAAGGCTCAGACGCTTGCCGTCTTTGGTGCGATAGCCGGCGCTGTCTTTGGTTTTCCAGCCCGCTTCGTCAAGAAGACGGTTGGCCTTTTGCAGATCGAAACCCCAGCGTGTCGCGACCTTTGGGTCGTAATAGAGCGTGGAAGGGCCCACCACATTGTCGGCGGCTTTCAGCGTGCCAAAAAAGGCCACTTTGACCGCGGAGGGAATGTCGGCCGTACTCTGGAAAGCCTGACGTACTTTCAGATCGTCAAACGGCGCTTTGGTGGTGTTCATATACAGCACCCGGTTGACGCCCGGGCTTTCACGGGTAATGACTTCCAGACGAGTATCTCTTTTCACCGCCGAGAAGTTGGCGGGCGGGATGGCGTCAATCGCCTGAAGCTGGCCGCTTCTGAGCGCGCCAAGCCGTACCGATGCTTCCGGCAGGTACTTGAACACAATACCGTCCAGATAAGCCGGGCCGGTATGCGCCGCATAGCCCGGTCCCCAGTTATAGTCAGCCCGCTTGCTCAGCTTGCTGCCGCTGCCTTTTACATAGGAATCCAGAATAAACGGACCCGACCCCACCACGGTGTTACTGGTGTTGGGCGTTTTTTTCAGGTACGTCGGGGATTGAATGCCCAGATAAGGCAGACTTAATCCCTGTAACAACGGCGAGAAAGACGCGCTGTAGCTAATCACCACCGTGTAATCATCGGGCGTGGTGATGGAGTCGATCGGCCCCAGCAGCGATTTGGCGTAGCTGGAGGTGGTTTTGGGATCGAGGATGCGATCAAGATTGAATTTTACCGCCGCGGCATCCAGTTTGGTGCCGTCACTGAACGTCACGTCTTTGCGCAGATGAAAAGTGTAAACGGTATGGTTATCGTTTATTTCCCAACGTTCGGCCAGCCAGGGCGTAAAGCGGTTATCTTCAGCTTGCCCAACCAGCGAATCCACTACGTTGCGCGAAATCAGGGCGGCAATGCCATACGCGGTGATGGACGGATCGATAACTGGCGTATCGCTACCCAGACCGACATTGAGTATGCCGCCTTGAACCGGTTTGTTATTGTCGTCAGCGCCATGAGCGATGGGCGTAAAGGCGACGAGCAGTGACAACGCGCTCGCGGTAAGCAGCTTGGTTGGCATGGCGGGTAGTTTTCGTTCCATATCCCTGATCCCTTGAAATTTAATGGTGGATTATCTCAATTGGTTGTCAATCTAGGGTGACGCATTAGCCGTGTAAAAGCACAAAAATGACTTTTTAATGCAAAAAAAGTATATAACAAAAAAGGCACTGCGTGTCGAAAGTCGGTGTAGCCATGATGTTTCAGGCTGGAGAGGAAAACGGCCACCCGATGTTCGAGCGGCCGATGATACAGAATAGGTAACGTTAGCGTGTGGCTTCAGCCGCCGTGACTTCAGGATCCGGCGCATGAGTGATGCGGTTACGCAGATCGCGGCGGACGATTTCCACCAGCCAGAAGCAGAACATATGGCCGAACAGTTCGGAGAAGTGTTCAGCAAACGGTTGATCCCACGGCGCCGGAACGGTGCCAAACAGCGGCAGCAGGAAAACGTGGAATACTACGTGGAGAACCAGACCGTAAAAAGCACCCTGCCAGAGTTTAATCTTAGGATTAAATTCAGCGATGATGCAATAAAGGACGGAGAAGCTGATGGAGAAACCAAAGTGCATGATAAAGCTCATGATTGGTCGCGCATTACCGTTAAATAAATAGGTAATATGGGACATTTCAAAAGACATGCCAAGCTGTTGTAATAATTCCTGAGGCGGATTGGTCAGATCGCGTGCCGGCGTTCTTGGTGGAAACGGAATCTCCCAGCCAAATTTAGCAAGGGCGCAAACGAGGCCCGCAATTATCCCGATAAGTATTGCCATCAGGATCTTTTCCTTTGTGGTGCGTAACTGCATATTATTCTCTCCTAAATAACCTGGTAACAGGTTTAATTCCGTACAGAATCCATCCGAAATTAAGTCCGATCCAAACATCACACTGATGCACTAATAGAGCAATATCCGAAGTGAATAAGCGTTGCCCCCCATATTTGAAAAATGACGGGTATAAATATATGCCTATCGGGATAACACCTTATTCAGTCGGGATATTACACCGATTGACAATCAGGATCGATTTTATATTAATGAGTCACTTGGAGGTCAATGGATAATAATTAGGCCGGATGTTGGCTTAATTAACATTTATTATTTCAAATTGTATATTTATGTAAATAAATTTTTATTTGGCGAAAAAAGCAACACTAGTTTATTAATAATATAACTATTAAAAATAATAACCTTGCTATGTAAATCAAATAAATCTATGCACTATTTTTTGTCGATTTCCCATTGTTAACCTGAAAAATCAATATTACCAGCAAGACGTCGGGCTGCCCCCCGAGTGCGCGCTATGCGACTTGAACGCAATAGGCCTAAGCGAACTGTTGTTCACATACCCGGAACTGACGGTAAATACCCACCTTGCCGCTATCGGCCCGCAGCGATAGCTCTCAGGCCGAACGGCGACTTATGATCAGGATGAGAAGACCACTTCTCTTTTTGTCACCCGCGACCAGACCAACCAGCCGATGCCAAGCGCTGCCCAGGTCAGGCCAAGGATCATGGAGTCTTTGTCCAGGTTGGCCCACATGCAACCTACCGTCCCCATGCCCATCAGGGGAAGCAGCAGGTTGAATAACTTATCCTTCCAACTGGACAACCTTCTCTCCCGAATCGCATACAGGGCGATCACGGAAAAATTCACCGCGGTAAACGCCACCAGCGCGCCGAAACTTATTAAGGATACTGCCGTATCTAAACCGAAAAAGACCGCGCTCATCGACAGGCCGCCGACAAAGAGTACGCAGTACAGCGGGCTGCCGAAGCGCGGATGCAGGTAGCTGAAAAATGATCCGGGAAAGATACCGTCTCGCCCCATGATATGAAGCAAACGTGCGGCACTGGCGTGCGAGGCGAGCGCGGATGCCAGCGTATTAATCAAGATGGCGACCAGGAAAACCGATTGGAAAAAAGCGCCGCCAACGTAAAGCACAATTTCCGGCATCGCTTCCGAGGGATTTTTAAACTGGGCGTTGGTCGGGAAATAGAGTTGAATGAACCAGGCCGCCGTAAAGAATATAACGCCGCCAAGCAAGGCGGTCATAAAAACGGCGCGTGGAATGGTTTTGCGTGGTTCCCGGCTTTCATTAGACAACGTGGTGACGGCATCAAAACCAAGGAAAGAAAAGCAAAGAACAGCCGCGCCGCTGATCAGCGGCATGACGCTATCATCGCCGTTTATCAGCGGTTTTAGCGTCCAGACGGCGGCGTCGCCGGATTGGTGGCCGACGCCCTGGATCACCAGATAGATGAATACGCCCATGAGAATCACGGGCGCGCCGACAAACAGGAAATTCAGGTTCGCCAACAGCTTGATATTCCGGCAGTTGATAAAGGTGACCAGCGCGGTAAAACCAACGATCCATATCCAGGGCGGACATTCTGGGAACAGCGAACGGAGATAAATACCCGCCAGCAATGAATTAATCATCGGCAGAAGCATATAGTCCAGCAGCGAGGACCAGCCAACCATGAAGCCTGCGTTATTGCCGCAGGTTTTTCGCGTATAGGTATAAGCGGAGCCGGCCTCGGGAAAGGCTCTGACCATTCTTCCGTAACTGAGGGCGGTGAGCAGGACGGCAATCAGCGCAATTAAATAAGCCAGAGGAACTCTGCCTTCGGTAATACCGGAAACAATGCCGAAGGTATCAAACACCGTCATGGGGGTCATGTACGCAATCCCAATGATCACGACCTGCCATAGAGAGAGTTTTGCTCTGCTGATTGATTTTTCCACCATATATGATCCTTATTTCCTGGTTAAGGAAGCGCTGAAATAACTTCAGCAAAGGCCATGCCAGATGGTGACGGAAAAAGTTTTGATTATTGATAAGTCTTTTCAATAACAGATGGTTAGCGACAAAAAATTTTTTTAGCACGGCAAGGTAACATGGAGGCCGCATGGTAAAAGGCTGCACACCTATATGGCAATTGCCAAATCGAACGCACCAAAAAAGCGCCAAGATAAATAAAATTAATCTATCAAATCGAGATTCGGCGCCGACATCCTTATTTTTTTGCGTTAGGCGTGGGTATCTTTTTTACACGCAGGCAAATAGTTAATTTATCTTATGCGATAAAAGATAAGCAGATTTGCAAACAATCCGGCGCCGTGGTAGAAATAGCGCCAACTAAAACACTGCTTGAGGTGCCGCAGGTCAAAATAAAACGCTTTGACCAGGCAAAAAACATGCTAGCCAATCAACGAACTGTTAACAGCTCGTCTTTCTTATTGTTCTTCCCCCTGATCATTTCCAGCCAATATACCTGGACCGGCCAGCTTTAGCGCCTTTCTTCGCAAATGGGCAGTCGCCCCTGTTTTTAATCTGTCGATACCGTCTTCCGTCATGTGCCGGACGTCGCGTATCCGTTTCTGTTGTTTGCGGAGATCAATCATGCTTACCTGGATTCTTCTTGGCCTGGCGATCGTCGCCGAGGTTATTGGTACGTTATCAATGAAATATGCCAGTCTTCATGGCGGCCTTATGGGCTACGTCGTGATGATAATCGCCATTATCTTCTCTTATCTGATGTTGTCCCTGGTGGTCAAACGCGTGGCGCTGGGCGTTGCCTATGCGTTGTGGGAAGCGTTCGGCATCCTGTTTATTACGTTATTCAGCGTATTGTTGTTCGACGAATCGCTTTCCGCGCTGAAAATCGGCGGCATGGCTACGCTGATGCTCGGCGTGGCGTTGGTCAAAGCCGGCGTGCGTAAGAACACGCAGGAGGCGCCGCATGCAGCCCTTTGATATGACGCATGCGCTGTTTTTAGCGCTGGCGATTACGCTGGAAATTCTGGCCAATATTCTGCTTAAACAGTCCGATGGTTTTCGTCGCCGTAAGCTGGGGTGCTTTTCTCTGTTGTGCGTGCTGGGCGCGTTCGCCGCGCTTAGCCAGGCGGTAAAAGGCATCGATCTGGCGGTCGCCTATGCGTTATGGGGCGGGTTCGGTATTCTCGCTACCCTGATCGCCGGCTGGGTTATGTATAACCAGCGTCTGACCCCGACAGGTTGGCTTGGCATTTTACTTTTGCTGATCGGCATGACGCTGATTAAATTTGCCTGATTCCGATGGCGGTTCCTCGGCGGGCTGAGGCCGTGATCAGAGGAACTCCTTTGACGACGCGCAGTCTATGATTAAGCCTTTAAGGCTGGTTGCCGACGCCGGATGCCTTTCTCCTTTTATCACGAGCAAGAGGCTGCGGCGCTGCCTGCTGTTTATATCTTTGCTGATTTCAAAGGAGAATCTCGATGTCGCAAACAGTTCAGAATAATCGCCGGATTGTGCTGGCTTCACGTCCGCAGGGCGCGCCTTCGCATAAGAATTTTCGCCTGGAGCAACATCCAATCCCTGACGTAAAGGAGGGGCAGGTTCTTCTGCGCACGGTTTACCTTTCGCTCGATCCCTACATGCGCGGGCGCATGAGCGACGCGCCTTCCTATGCCAAACCGGTAGCGCTGGGGGAGGTGATGGTCGGGTCGACCATTAGTCGGGTTGTGGCCTCTCGCCATCGGGATTATCAGGTGGGGGATTGGGTACTGGCCTATAGCGGCTGGCAGGATTATGCGATTTCCGATGGCCGTGGATTAAGCAACCTGGGCGCTTCTCCTCAAAATCCTTCTTATGCGCTGGGGGTACTCGGCATGCCGGGATTCACCGCCTATATGGGGTTGATGGATATTGGACAGCCTAAAGCCGGGGAAACGCTGGCGGTGGCGGCGGCAACAGGGCCTGTAGGGGCCACGGTCGGACAGCTCGGCAAGCTGAAGGGATGCCGGGTGGTGGGCATCGCCGGCGGTGCGGAGAAGTGCCGTTATGCGGTCGATGAACTGGGCTTTGATGTCTGCCTCGATCATCGCGCGGCGGATTTCGCCGCAAGGTTGGCGGCGGCATGCCCGGACGGAATCGATATCTATTATGAAAATGTGGGCGGCAAGGTGTTCGACGCGGTGTTGCCCTTATTGAATACCTCAGCCCGTGTTCCAGTATGCGGCTTGGTCGCCAGCTACAACGCCACCGCGTTGCCCGATGGGCCGGATCGTCTGCCGCTGCTGATGGGAACCATTCTGAAAAAGCGCATCCGCATGCAGGGCTTCATTATTTTTGACGACTACGGACACCGCTTTGATGAGTTCACCCGTGCCGTTTCGCCGTGGGTGGCGCAAGGCAAAATAAAATATCGGGAAGATGTCACTGAAGGGTTGGAAAACGCCGTGGAGGCGTTTATCGGGCTGCTGCAGGGGCACAATTTCGGCAAACTGGTAGTGCGCGTCGGGCCGGATGCATAATCCCTTGGCGCTTACTGGGCAACCCCGCCCGCTGTGCCAGCGTCATACCTTATGCTGGCTTCATTTGACTTCCATTTGAGATTCATAAGGGACGATCTTTCCATCCGACTGCTGCTCGTATAATTGGCTGGGTGTTTTAAGCGTAATATTTCCTCTGCCATTGTCGTGTATAGAGAAAAAACGCTGTTTTTCAATGCAGTTTTTCTCTGCCGGCATATCTTCAAAGCACAGACGGTCGTATTCACTTTCCTTGTAACCTTCGCTGAAATTCCAGAAGGTGATATTGAAGGAGCCATAAGACGAGCGTTTGGGGATAGCGTATTTCTCCTTCAACATCGCCCTATTCTTCAGCCACCAGTCGATCTTTCCCCGGTCGGTTAATGGAAAGTTCAGTACCAGCACATCGCTAAAATCACTGCGTTGATGAATCGCCGCGATTTTTACCGGCCGGGAAAGCCAGATAATGCTGTAAACGACTGCCAGAACGGCCAAAACAGCAGCCACACGCTTTTTCGATAAAATCTTCATTACGCCCATTCCCTGGTAATTTCCATCTCGGTGATAAACGGCCGGTTTGCCAGCATCATTCCTTATGCTGACATCCATCTTAATTCCAATAAGGAACAATCTCCCCGTCCGGTTGCAGTCTATACCGTTGACTAGATGTCCTGAGCATGATGCTGCCTTTTCCATTGTCATCGACAGAGAAAAGAAGCGGTTTTTCAACGCAATTTTTCTCTGCCGGCATATCCTCAAAGCATCGGCGATCGTATTTACCCGCTTCTTTATATCCTTCGCCGAAGTCCCAAAAGGTGATGCTGAAGGAGCCATAAGACGAGCGTTTGGGGATAGCGTATTTCTCTTGTAGCATTTCCCTATTCTTCAGCCACCAGTCGATCTTTCCCTTGTTGGTCAGCGGAAAGTTCAGCACCAACACATCGCTGAAATGCTGCATTTGATGAACCGCCACAATCTTCACTGGTCGGGAAAGCCAGATAATACCGTAGACGGCGGCCAGCACGGCCAAAACGGCAATCACGCGCTTTTTCGATAAAATCATCATTTACCCCTCGTATCGCTAATTTCTACCTCGGTTTCCATCTCGGTGATAAACGGCCGCTGAGCCAGCGGGCCATAACGTCAGCAAGACATCCAGCAGCACAATGCCAGTCTGAAGCCGCCTTTCACCACTGGCGGCAAGCCTCATTCCTTATGCCGACATTCATCTGACTATATGCACGCGGGGTTCATAAGGAACGATTTTCCCGTCCGGTTGCTGTTTGTACCACTGGCTGGGTGTTTTAAGCGTAATATCTCCTTTGCCATTGTCGTCTATAGCGAAAACAAGTTGTTTTTCAATGCAGTTTTTCTCTGTCTGCATATCCTCAAAGCATCGGCGATCATATTCACTTTCCTTATAACCCTCGCCGAAATCCCAAAAGGTGATGGTGAAGGAGCCATAAGACGAGCGTTTGGGGATAGCGTATTTCTCTTGCAGCATTTCCCTATTCTTCAGCCACCAGTCGATTTTGCCCCGATTGGTCAGCGGAAAGTTCAGCACCAATACATGACTGAAATGCTGCTTCTGATGAATCGCCACGATTTTTACTGGTCGGGAAAGCCAGATAATACCGTAGACGACGGCCAGCACGGCCAAAACGGCAATCACACGCTTTTTCGATAAAATCTTCATATACCCCTCGTATCGCTAATTTCCACCTCGGTTTCCATCTCGCTGATAAATGGCCGCTGTGCCAGCGGGCCGTAGTGTTGCAGAACAAACCAGATGCGAAAGAAACGAAACTGGCGAAATGCCCACTTCAAAATATCCGCGTCATCCAGCCCGAAATGGTCCTGCACCCGGTAGTGAATCACCGCCCGGAAGTCGTTATCGCCAATATGCAGAGATTTCAGGGTGATCTGGGCAGACCAGATATCATGGACGGTGATGCCCATGCCGTTTACGCTGTCAATCGGTCTGTTAAACTTCGGCAATATACTTTTCATGATCGCTTTTTTGATTTCAATTTCCGTCGCTGCCGGAAGTAGTTTGTTTTTCCAGTCAATATTTTCACGGAGAGACGCCTTGATATTGAGTACCGTGCTGTCTTCCGACAAATCACCGGCAAGCTGCTCTCTCAGCGCCTGATCAAGCAGCGGGCTGCGGAAAGTCGCGCCGTAACCGTGCCGCATATGGTCGATCATCTGATGGATCAGGGGCGAGTACGGGCCGTGCATGGCGAAAGGCCACGCGAGATCGTGGAACTCGGCGAACAGGCGGTTCAGGCATTCGTCGGTGGTGAGATGTTTGATATTTGGCCTTCTGCCCAGTTCATACAGGTAAGTCCATTGGAGATGGTTGAGCTCGGCTCGTGTATAGGGATCAACCCGCGTAGAAACGTCCGTGAGGCTGAAGATATTTTTGAGGGTGGATTCGCTATGGTCGCCATAGCGCATGTCCGGCGCCTGATAGTCATCCATTTTATTCTGGCTTTCAAAAACGCGATGAGGAAAATGCAACGCGACAGGTCTTATCGTCGATTCAGTCATTATTCGTAAATCCTTTTACCCATGTGTGAAGAGCCATCGCCGCGCGGGCCATCGCTTCCTTTCGTTTCAAACAATAATCACCCGCACAGTTTACCCTACGCGTATAGTGGCGTTATTACCGGTACAAGAAATCAGAACATGCACAATCCTGATGGGCGGATGCCATAAGGCTCACGCGCATAGAATCATTGCATTACGGAACACACGATGAAAATAGGTTTGTTTTACGGCTCCACCTTTGCCCTACGGACTGGATTTCCCCGCAACATCTTCCTGCTGATGGTCGCCTCCGGCCTGATAATCCCGTTGGCGGCGCTCGTCATTCCTCATGAGACATTCATAGCCGCGCTTACAATATTGCAATGACTCTGGCGGACTGAAAACCGGTATTCAGGATGCCTTCGTTCCAAAGGTGACCGGCCCCAGATGGCTATTCCCCTTTCTCCAGCCATTCGGGTAGGTCGTTTAACCCCATCGCCTGACGCACCAGCGTCGGCTTGACGCCGGGCAGGTTGTCCGCCAGCATCAAACCAAGATCTCGCAACAGTTTTTTTGCCGGATTATATCCAGCAAACAGCTCACGAAATCCCTGCATGCTGGCGAGCATAACGGCGGCGCTGTGTTTACGTTTGCGTTCATAACGCCGCAGATAAAGATGCTGACCAATGTCCTTCCCCTGCGATTGCAGGCGTTTCAATTCAGCAATCAATTCCGCCACATCCATAAAACCAAGATTGACGCCCTGGCCCGCCAGCGGGTGGATGGTGTGCGCGGCATCGCCAATCAGCGCCAGGCGATGGGCGGCAAAACTGCGGGCATAGCGAGCGGTTAACGGAAAGACTTGCCGTTCGCTTACCCGTTCGCACAGCCCCAGACGCATATCGAACGCCGTCGCCAACCGTCGGTTAAACTCATCGGTCGGCGATGTCAGCATGGCCTGCGCCTTATCCGGCGACAGCGACCAGACAATGGAGCTGAGGTGTGGATCGCCGAGCGGCAAAAAAGCCAGAATACCGTCGCCGTGAAAGACCTGCCGCGCCACCGATTGATGGGGAGATGCCGTACGGATCGTGGCGACCAGCGCATGATGGCCGTAGTCCCAGAAGGTCAGGGGAATATCGGCATGCTGGCGCAGCCAGGAGTGCGCGCCGTCGGCGCCGACCACCAGCCGGGTCGTTAACATACTGCCGTCTTCAAGGGTAATAAAGGCTTCGTTTTCCCCCCAGGCGATCTGCTTCAGCGCGGCGGGCGCCAGCAGGGTGATATCGCTCAGTTGAGCCGCGCGTTGCCACAGCGCCTGCTGAATAACCGGGTTTTCAATGATATGGCCGAGATGGGAAAAACCGAACTCCTCACCGCTGAAGCTGATTTTGCCAAAGCTGTCTTTATCCCAGACCTGCATATCGTTGTAAGGGCTGATGCGTTGCGCCTCCAGACTTTCCCAAACGCCCAAATGACGGAGCAGGCGTTCGCTGGCGGCATTGATCGCAGACACCCGCAGCGCATATTCTTTTCCCAGCGCTTGCGCGTCAGCCGGTCTTTGCTCCAGTACGGCAATACGCAGGCCATTGCCCTGCAGGCCGCAAGCCAGCGCCAGACCGACCATGCCGCCGCCGGCAATAACCACGTCGAATGTTTGCATACACGTCTCTTCCTGTTATGTCCCGCTGACGCGCGCGATCGTTAACGTTCCACCCAACCCAGCGTTCGGCGGGCAAATGCATCGCGCAGTAGCGGCAGATTATTCATGGTCATCAGGCCCAGATTGCGCCCAATCTCTAATGAGGTATAGCGGTTGGCGAACAGCCTGACCAGACCATCGGTGATCGCCACCGTGGTTTGCTGATCGGTCTGACGTCGCTGCTGATAACGGCCGAGCACCGCGTAGCTGCCCGGATCCTGTCGCTTGTGTTGCGCATCGACGATGGTTTCCGCCAGCGACATCACATCGCGTAACCCCAGATTGAACCCCTGCCCGGCGATGGGATGCAACGTCTGCGCCGCATTCCCCACCAGCGCCAATCGGTGATGAATATGCTGATTGGCGGTCAGTAACCGCAAGGGATAGCTGTGGCGTTCGCCGATGTGGGTGAAGGCGCCCAGGCGCCAGCCGAACGCCAACTGCAGTTGCCGGCGGAATTCACTTTCGCTCCAGCGATCGACTTGATCCTGTTTGTCTTTTTCATGACACCAGACCAGCGCGCTGCGCCCCTGGTCCATCGGCAGCAGCGCCAGGGGGCCGTGAGGGGTAAAGCGTTCGAATGCCCGTCCCTGATGAGATTCAGAGGTGATGACGTTGGCGATGACGGCGATTTGATCATAATCCTGTTGCCGCCACTCGATACCGCAGCACTGCGCCAGACCGGAAAACGATCCGTCGGCGGCCACCAGCAAATGACCGGTCAGCGTCGCGCCATTATCCAGCGTTAGCGTGGCATCACTCTGGGTGCGGACGACGTCAACCACTTTTGCCGGACAGTGCAGGCGAACGCCGGGCGCTTTTTGCAGTAATGAGAATAGCCGTTGTCCCGCTTCGTGCAGTTCAACCACATGCCCCAGCGCCGGTACGCGATAGTCCGATGCTTTCAGATTAACAAAACCGGCGTGACCTCGGTCGCTGACATGTATCCTGGTTATCGGGGTCGCGCAGTCTGCCAGCGTTTGCCAGATGCCGATGTTGTTCAACTGCTGGCAGGTGCCTTGCGATAAGGCGATCGCTCGCGCGTCAAACCCAGGATGCCGACGATCGTGCGGCGACCTGGCTTCAACCAGTTCAACCGGTACTTTTCCTTGTGAAAGCTGGGCTATCGCCAGCGCCAGCGTTGCGCCGGCCATGCCGCCGCCGACAATCATTACCGTCATATTTTGTGTCCCGTCACCCTTCAAACCGCAGATATCTTGGCCGTCCTGAGTTACCCGGCTGCCTTTGCCATCAGGGCTTCGATGGCGTCGGCGTCTTTTACTACGCTCGCCGTCAGATTTTCATTGCCGTTTTCCGTGATCAGAATGTCATCTTCAATACGGATGCCGATTCCCCGGTACTGGTGGGGAACGTTGGCGTCGGGCGCGATATATAGGCCGGGTTCCAGCGTGACCACCATGCCTGGTTCGAGCGGGCGTCCACGATCGGCGGAACCGTAATGGCCGACATCGTGTACGTCCAGTCCAAGCCAATGTCCCAGTCCATGCATAAAGAACTGGCGATGCGCCTGTTCGGCGATCAGCTGTTCCACTTCACCCTTCATGACCCCCAGCTTCACCAGGCCGGAAACCATGACCCGCACGACTTCCTCATTAATTTCACGGATGCTGCGGCCGGGAGCATAGAGATCCAGCGCCCTATACATCGAGGCCAGCACGATGTCATAGATTGCCCGCTGCGGCGCGGTGAATTTGCCATTCACCGGGAAAGTCCGGGTGATATCCCCGGCATATCCCTGATATTCGCAGCCGGCGTCAATCAGCACCAGATCGCCGTCACGCATCTGGGTTTCATTTTCCGTGTAGTGCAGGATGCAGGCGTTGTCGCCACTGCCGACGATAGTGTTGTAAGAGGGATAGCGTGCGCCGTGGCGGGTAAACTCATGATGAATTTCCCCTTCCAACTGGTATTCGAACATACCGGGACGGCAGTTTTGCATGGCGCGGGTATGAGCCAGCGCGGTGATTTCGCCGGCGCGGCGCATGATATCGATTTCCGCCGGGGATTTGAACAGCCGCATTTCATGCACCCATGGGCGCCAGTCTGTCAGCGTCGGCGGCGCCGTGAAGCCCTGACGCGTCCCCTGACGCAGCGTCGCTAACGCGGAGAATACCAGCCTGTCGGCATAGTCGTACTGCCCTTGCGCGTGATAGACGACGTCCAGTCCGTTCAGCAGGACATGCAGCTGGGCGCCGATATCATCAAACGGCAGCGCCCGGTCAACGCCCAATGCGGCAGGCGCGGCGTCTTGCCCAAGGCGGCGGCCAAACCAGATTTCTGCCGTCAGGTCGCGAACCCGATTGAACATCACACTGTGGTGATGTTTTTCATCACTTTTCACCAGCAGCAGCACCGCTTCAGGCTCGTTAAAACCGGTGAAATACCAGAAATCGCTGTTTTGGCGGTATGGGTATTCGCTGTCGGCGTTACGTGCGACTTCGGGCGCCGCAAAAATAATCGCGGCACTGGCGGGAGCCATTTTCTCCAGCAGTGCCTGACGGCGGCGAAGGAATTCTTGTTGGTTCATTTCCCGCTCCTGAAAATATTTCGTCTGGTTTACTCTCCCACGCTTGGCATCAATGGGATTAATGCAGCGTCGGTTTTTGCTGTTGCGGAGCGACAGCCTGCGGGCTCGTAAATTCGTTATGACACAGAATGGCCGAAACCCGTACGTATTCGATGACTTCTTCAAGGGACTGTTCCAGCTCTTCCTGATCTTCGTCTTCGTCATAGCCAAGCTGGGCGATATTACGTAGATCATCAATGGCTTCTTTCAGTTCGCCCTGCGCTTTATTCAACCGCGGCTGAACCACGCCCAATCCCAGTAAAAAATGGTTTACCCAGCCTGACAGAGCATCCGCGCGGTCAAATACCGTGACCGATTCGCTATCGTCGTCCGGCAGAAAAAGCTGAAACATAAAGCCTTCATCCTCAAGCGTTTCACGCGTGACCTGATACAAATGCTGAAGAGGCTGGGACAACACCTGTGGAAAGGCCATGCCCTCGTTTGTCAGCTCGAAAATCAGGCTTTTCCAACTGTCGTCATGGTTGCCGCCGCACAGCATACCGCTGATTAATCCATGCATTTCGGCGGCGGTCAGTGCGATCTGCTGCTGGTGCAGTAAGTGGTCAATGGCTTCATAGCCTGGAAACGTATTCTCTATAGACATGCGCATTCGTCATCGTTGGCAGGGTTAGTTCATGGTATGCTACCACCAAGCTCCATTGGTATACCAGAAAGGGCTTGTATCTTATATTTGGGATATATATAGTGACGCCCGCTTTAACCGACCGCTGTCGGGCAGCGTAGGATTTATCCTGTGCGGGCGCGAAAATGAGATAAGGCAGGAAGGTGGTATGTCTGCACAACCAGTAGATATTCAGATTTTTGGCCGTTCGTTAAGAGTCAACTGTCCGCCAGAACAACAGGAAGCGTTGAATCAGGCAGCGGAAGATCTTAACCAGCGGTTGCAAGATCTTAAAGTTCGCACTAGAGTCACCAATACAGAGCAGTTGGTGTTTATCGCCGCGCTCAATGTATGCCATGAGCTGGCGCAGGAACGGAATAAAACCCGCGACTATGCCGCCAACATGGAGCAGCGTATCCGTATGTTGCAACAGACTATCGAACAGGCATTATTGGAGCAAGGGCGCATCACCGATCGTCAGGGCCCCCAGTTTGAGTAACGTCCGGTTTTGACAAAAGTACGGTGTTCTTACGCTATAAGACGTGGTAAGGTTTATAGCGAGTAACGAATAAAATTTCTCTGAGATGTTTGTCAGCGGGCCAGTCCCCTGAGCCGATATTTCAAACCAATAGAATGTAACGCTCCGCAGTTGGTGAGCATGCTCGGTTCGTCCGAGAAGCCTTAAGACCGCGACGTTATGTTCACCTTGAACCAAGGGTTCAAGGGTTACAGCCTGCGGCGGCATCTCGGAGATTCCCTTTCTTTCATTTCTGTTCAATTACGGCGATTGCCTTCATTTCCTATGCAGCCGATGCCATTACCCACACCATCGCTTTCTTCCGCTCAGCTTCGTCAGCAAATCCGTCAGGATATGCGGCGGCGTCGACGCCAGATCAGCGCGCAACAGCAGGACTTGTTCGCTCGACAAGCGCTGGCGCAGGCGGGGGCGCATCAGAAAATACAGCATGCTGAAACCATCGCGGTGTTCTTGTCATTTGATGGCGAGCTGGATACCAAGCCGTTGATTCAACAGTTCTGGCGGCAGGGAAAACAGGTTTATCTGCCGGTTTTGCACCCTTTTAGCGCGGGCAATCTGCTGTTCCTGCGCTATGCGCCGGATACTGAGCTGGTATTGAACCGACTGAAAATCTTAGAGCCGCGTCTTGATGTTCGGCAGGTGTTGCCGCTGCGCCGGCTGGATGTGTTGTTGACCCCGCTGGTGGCGTTTGACGACCAGGGGCAGCGGTTGGGAATGGGCGGCGGTTTCTACGATCGCACCTTGCAGCACCGAACGCCGCGCGGCCCGTATCCCATCGGTCTGGCGCATGACTGTCAGCAGGTGGATGCCTTACCGGTCGAAAGCTGGGACATCCCGCTGCCGGAAATCATTACGCCTTCCCGCTGTTGGCGTTGGCGGGACTGAATATCCTTTGCGGTTTTTTCCTGACAATCAACCTAGCGATTGTGTCCCAGCATTTGCTGCACCAGCTCAACGCAGCGAAGAAAACGCGAGTCGTAGTCTGAATCTTCGACGTGCGCATAGGGAATATTATTTTCCGTCAACATTTTCGTCAGTAGATTCTGAAATTCCTTACGCGCGGGCGCGCTGCCCAGACTACGTAACCCGTCCGCCACCCATGGGGTGTTGTTTTCCAGCAAAATAACCAGATCGAAGCGATACTCATCAATGAGCGCCTGCACGAACGGGTGCTCGCGGCCTTCATATTTTTTGCAGAACGCCTGAGTCGTGACGAAATCGGTATCGATAAAGGCCACTTTATTGGCGTATTTTACTGCAAAATCAATATATTGGGCCTGTCCCAGCGCAATCTTGTCATAGTCGGAATATTGCAGGGCCATTTCGTCGCCCCCCAGGTGGGAAAATACATAATCACGGCCATATTCCCAGGCGCTGGTGGTATTGAAGATATTCGCCAGTTTGTTGACCAGCGTGGATTTCCCGCTGGATTCGCCACCCAGAATAGCGACGGTGCGCACGAAGAACGGTTTTACCTCCGTGGGAATATATTCCCAGTAGCGGAATGGGTCGTGACGGATCTGTGACCCGCTGATGTTCATGAATGAGCGTTTAGGATCGACCAATACCGTTTCGGTTGCCAAATGTTCGCGGTATTGCGGCGCATCTTGCTCTTCGCTGGTATAGACGAAATTGGGCTGTATGCTTTTTTCCTGCATAAAGGCCTGAATACCTTTGCTCCAGACGTCCCAGCCGTGCGGGTAGGGTTCCATGCCTTCTTCGTTAAATGCATGAATGTGTATGTTTTTCTGATACTTAAAGGTCTGTAATAACCAACGCAGGCGATCGCTGACGGTCGGCTGTTGCGACATTGAGCTATTCTCGAACAGCAGGCGGTCGCGTGATTCGTCGTAGCCGAGAATCACGTGCAGTTCGTCAACCTGGCTACAGGCTCGTTGGATAAGGTAGATATGTCCGGTGTGCAGCGGATAAAACTTGCCGAACACGACGCCGATTTTTTTTTCGTAGCGGGGAAACTCGAGGCCGAGGAAGCGGTGCAAGGCTTCAAGTTTCTGAGCGCTGGGGCTTTTTATTTTGGCATTGAGCAATTGGCTGAGATACCCCTTGGTCATATCCGTCGCCTCAGCGACCTGTTGCAGGGTACATCCTTTTTTCCGGATGGCGGATTTCAGATAATCGAATGGTGACATTTCCCGACACTCCTGTTTAGCGTACTAAACAAAATACCACAGAGCGCCGCGGCCGGGTAAAAAAGTTCGATATTGCCTGTTGGGAGTGTTGGGAGGCGGCGAGGTTGAAAAGCGTTCCCGACGATGTCTTGCTCGCCTCATCCATGAGACTTGCCCTGCGGGCCGTCGCGGCGCGACGATTTTTTATAAATCGGCGAGGATATCCAACGCGTCGGCCAGCTTTTTGACACCGAAAACCTGCATATTGGCCGGCGGCTTTTTCGGCATATTGGCATGGGGCACGATGGCGCGTTTGAAACCATGCTTGGCGGCTTCGGCAATGCGTTCCTGTCCGCTGGGCACCGGGCGAATTTCGCCAGCCAGCCCCACTTCGCCAAACACCACCAGATCCTGCGGCAGCGGGCGATCGCGCAGACTGGACACCAGCGATAGCAATAACGCCAGGTCGGCGCTGGTTTCCGTTACCTTTACGCCGCCGACCACGTTGACGAACACATCCTGATCGGACATCTGCAAGCCGCCGTGGCGATGCAGCACCGCCAACAGGATCGCCAGACGGTTTTGCTCCAATCCGACGGCGACCCGGCGCGGATTGGACATCATCGATTGGTCGACCAGCGCCTGAATCTCCACCAGCAGCGGGCGCGTGCCTTCCCACACCACCATGACCGAGCTGCCGGAGGTAATCTCGTCGCCGCGGCTGAGAAAAATGGCTGACGGATTGCTGATTTCACGCAGGCCTTGCTCGGTCATGGCGAAAACGCCCAGTTCGTTAACGGCGCCAAAGCGGTTTTTATGGCTACGCAAAGTACGAAAACGGGAGTCGGCATCGCCGTCCAGCAGCACGGAACAGTCGATACAGTGCTCCAATACTTTCGGCCCGGCCAGCGAACCATCCTTAGTGACGTGTCCGACCATTATAATGGCCACGCCGCGCGTTTTGGCAAATCGAGTGAGATAGGCGGCGGTTTCACGCACCTGCGCGACGCTGCCGGGAGATGATTGAATATCGGCAAGGTGCATCACCTGAATCGAGTCAATCACCATCAGCTTCGGCTGTTCCTGTTCGGCTATCAGGCAGATTTGCTCAATACTGGTTTCAGACAGCATGTTCAGGTTTTGCGCCGGCAGACCAAGGCGGTGCGCGCGCATCGCCACCTGCTGTAACGACTCTTCCCCGGTGACATACAGGGTTTTCATCTGTTCAGACAGTTTGCACAGCGTTTGCAGCAGCAGGGTGCTTTTACCCGCGCCGGGGTTGCCGCCGATCAGAATCGCGCTGCCCGGCACTACGCCGCCGCCGAGCACCCGATCGAACTCCTGAAAGCCGGTGGAAAAACGAGGCAGCGCCTCAAGACTGATTTCCGACAGCTTTTGCACCCGGCTGACGCCGGCGCTTTCACCGGCATAGCCGGTCAGACGATCGGATCGTGACGACGAGGAGGCCGCAGCCAGACGAACTTCGGTAATGGTGTTCCAGGCATGACAGGCGCTGCACTGGCCTTGCCAACGCGGGTAGTCAGCTCCACATTCATTACATACAAAGGCGCGTTTGACTGCTTTTGCCACGGATTACCTCGATTGGATTAACGTTTTTCGTGTCTCATGCTGCCGCTGAGGATGCACAATACTCCGGTCAGGTCGGCATGGCGTATGGTCACGGCTGACTGCTCGTTGACCTTGGGTTTAGCATGATAGGCGATGCCCAGACAGGCGCTTTTGATCATCAGCAGGTCGTTGGCGCCATCGCCGATAGCGACGGTTTGCTCCATAGGAATACCCAGCTTTTCCGCCAGGTTGCGCAGCGTGGCCGCTTTGTACTTTGCATCAACGATCGGGCCGATGACTTCCCCCGTCAGTTTACCATCACGCATCCCCATTTCATTGGCGACGGCGGCCACCAGGCCCAATTCATCTTTCAGATAATCGGCAAAATAGGTGAAACCGCCTGAGGCGATAGCGACATGCCAGCCGGCTTCCTGAAGCTGGCTCACCATGCCGGTCAATCCGGGCATCAGCGGCAGATGCTTGCGCACCTGTCGCAGAATGTTGGCATCCGCGCCTTTTAACGTCCCCACGCGTTGACGCAAACTGGCGGAAAAATCCAGCTCGCCGCGCATCGCCCGTTCGGTGACTTCGGCCACCAGATCGCCGGTGCCGGCCAGTTTGGCGATTTCATCTATACATTCGATTTGAATCGCCGTGGAGTCCATATCCATGACCAGTAATCCCGGCGAACGCAGCGTCGGGGAGTTGCTCATCGGGGTGACGTCCATCCCCAGATCGTGCGCATCCTTGGTCGCCCGCGGCGTCAGCGTGCCCGCCAGCCGGACCACCTGGTAATCGCCTACGTTCCATGCGCTGACGATGACCATCGCCACCCCCAATTGACGCTGATAACGGGAAAGCAGATTCTTATCAAGCGCGTTGCCGTACAACAACCAGCCGGTGTCGCCGGCGCGATAATCGAGCGGCATAACTTCATTACCGCTCAGAGACAGCGGCAGCCCGGGCCAACGGTTAATCTCATCCGGGAGATCACAATAGGTCAGACTATTCGACATGGGGTAGTTCCTCTACTGGCGGTAATAACGTGGCCGGGCGCCGAAAATTCGGCATGCGCATGGGGTGCCACAAACATATCGGTCGGAAAACAGGGCAACAAGCTATCCTATCGTCGGCGCTTCTGGCAACATAAAGTATCCATATCGCGTAAGGATTCTCATGGTTCGGGCCCGGGTAAAATTCCGCCTACATCGCACAGCCATTGTGTTGATTTGCTTATCTCTGCTGGTGATTTTGATGCAGGGGGCTTCCTATTTCAGCCTCAGTCATCAAATGGCGCGCTCTGAACAGGTTGAGGATCTGGCGCGTACCTTGACTAGACAGGTTGCGTTCAGCCTTTTGCCGCTGATGGAGAGCGCGGATGACAACGGCCAGAAGATTAATAATATCCTTAAGCAGCTTACGGATCACAGCCGTATTTTAGATGCCGCGATTTATCAGCAGGATGGTTCGCTGGTGGCGCACGCCGGCGAACAGGTGCAACTGCGCGATCGACTTGCCCTGGACGGCAATCGTGTCGGCAGTTACTTCAACCATCAATTGGTGCAGCCGATTGAGGGAAAAGACGGCCCGATAGGTTTCCTGCGCGTCACGCTTGATACGCATGTGCTGGCGACGGAAGCCAAACAGGTGGATAACACGACGAATATTCTGCGTTTAATGATCCTGCTGTCGCTGGCCGTCGGCATTATTCTAACCCGTACGCTGTTGCAAAATCGCCGCACTCGCTGGCAGCAATCGCCTTATCTGCTGACCGCCAGCACGCCGCTAAAAGAAGAGGACGGCGATGAGACGGAAAACGCCGTCGCCGATAGCGGCGCCGAAGAGCAAAAAAAAACCTAGAGGCAAGCGGCCAGTTCGCGGGCCGGCGGGGCGACATGTTCCAGGGGCGGGGCCTGTGCGTTATCCCTGCCGCAGGGTTTATTCCTCCGTCGCGTCGGATGGACGGGAGCGCGTGGTTTTCCACGGCGTTCAGTCACTGATTGTGTATAGTCGCTAAATCAGGGAAAATACCCGGCATGATTCGTAATCTCGATCGCCGGGCTCAAATTGACTTGCTTCGGTTTGCCCCTTGAACGACCGTCATTGCGCTAACTCGCTACTATTTTCGCTTTGCCTGACGCCGACATCGCCGTGATTGATGTTGCCGCCGGGTGACTAACAGAAGAAACCTGAAAATCATGTCTCCAAGTGAATACGCCCGCGAAGTCTCAAAAAGAAGAACTTTCGCCATTATTTCTCACCCCGATGCTGGTAAAACCACCATTACGGAAAAAGTTTTACTGTTCGGACAGGCGATCCAAACCGCCGGTACGGTAAAAGGGCGCGGTTCCAATCAGCACGCCAAATCCGACTGGATGGAGATGGAGAAACAGCGCGGCATCTCCATTACCACGTCGGTGATGCAGTTTCCCTACCATGATTGTCTGGTAAACCTGCTGGATACGCCGGGACACGAAGACTTTTCCGAAGATACCTATCGTACGCTTACTGCGGTCGACTGCTGTTTGATGGTGATTGATGCGGCGAAAGGGGTTGAAGATCGCACCCGTAAACTGATGGAAGTCACTCGTCTGCGCGATACGCCGATCCTGACTTTCATGAACAAGCTCGACCGTGACATCCGCGATCCGATGGAACTGCTGGATGAAGTGGAAAGTGAGCTGAAAATCGCCTGCGCGCCGATTACCTGGCCAATCGGCTGCGGCAAATTGTTCAAGGGCGTTTACCATCTGTATAAAGACGAAACGTATCTCTATCAGACCGGTAAAGGCCATACGATCCAGGAAGTACGTATCGTCAAAGGATTGGATAACCCGGAACTGGACACCGCGATTGGCGAAGAACTGGCGTTGCAACTGCGTGAAGAGCTGGAGCTGGTGCAAGGGGCGTCGCATGAGTTCGAACTGGACGCTTTCCTGTCTGGCGATATCACGCCGGTCTTCTTTGGTACGGCGCTGGGAAACTTTGGCGTCGATCACATGCTGGACGGCCTGATTACCTGGGCGCCGACGCCGATGCCGCGTAAAACCGATGCCCGTGTCGTAACGGCGGAGGAGGAGAAGTTCACCGGCTTCGTGTTTAAAATTCAGGCCAACATGGATCCTAAACACCGCGACCGCGTGGCCTTTATGCGCGTGGTATCCGGCAGGTATGAGAAGGGAATGAAGCTGCGTCAGGTGCGTACCGGCAAAGACGTGGTGATTTCAGACGCGCTGACTTTCATGGCCGGCGACCGTTCTCATGTCGAAGAGGCCTATCCCGGCGATATCATCGGGCTGCATAATCACGGCACCATCCAGATAGGGGATACCTTTACTCAGGGTGAGGATATGAAATTCACCGGGATTCCGAACTTTGCGCCGGAGCTGTTCCGCCGTATCCGCCTGCGCGATCCGTTGAAGCAGAAACAGTTGCTCAAAGGGCTGGTGCAGCTTTCGGAAGAAGGCGCGGTGCAGGTGTTCCGTCCGTTGATTAATAATGATCTTATCGTTGGCGCGGTGGGGGTATTGCAGTTTGATGTGGTGGTTGCCCGTTTGAAGACCGAATATAACGTGGAAGCGGTCTATGAATCCGTCAACGTATCTACCGCGCGTTGGGTCGAATGCGGCGATGTGAAGAAGTTTGAAGATTTCAAACGTAAGAATGAGCAGCATCTGGCGTTAGACGGCGGCGACAACCTGTCTTATATTGCCCCGACGATGGTCAACCTGAACCTGACGCGGGAACGTTACCCGGAAGTCTCGTTCCATAAAACGCGCGAACATTAATTTTTGCGTATAAAATTCGAACACCTGGCTCAATCGTGAAAATAATGATTGTTTCGGGTGTTTTATTTTATTGTTTGTCTATTTATCAGTTTGTTACTTCGTTTTTAGCGCCCCGAATACCTGAAAGTCCAGCCCACAGACAAATCTGAATTGCCGCCGCATCCTTCCCTTTTACCGATATTCCCCTGTGCTTTCCGACTCAGTGGTCTATAGTTAACAGCGTGTTAATCATTTTAGTTTGTTTAACTATTAACGCGATTACGGGCAGCGCATTGTATTGAGTTGTTGCTGATTCGAAAAACGGTACGCTGTTTTTTATTGTTAGTGTGTTGTTAGGGGGCAATGACCGGCGTTGCATTCGTAATCATCAGCGTTGATTCGCCCGGCGGCATTCTGGCTGGGCTTATAAAAACAGAAAAGGAAGAAATCGATGACCAAGACCAAACTGACTCAATCTCTGATCGCGATTGCCCTGGGTTCTATTCTGGTTGGCGGAAATGCGCTGGCTGAAGATACGTTGGGACAAAAAGCACTGCGCGTCGCAGATACAACGGGTGAGAAAGTCGATAGTTCCATGAACAAAGCTTCAGGCTACATGAGCGACAGCACAACCACGGCAAAGGTAAAAAGCGCGCTGCTGGAAGATAAGACCATCAAGAGCGGCGATATTTCCGTTGCAACCACGGGCGGTGTCGTCACCCTGAGCGGGTTTGTCGCCAGTCAGGATATTGCAACGCATGCGGTGCAGATTGCCGGTAAAACCGAAGGCGTGAAGTCCGTCAGCGACAAACTTCAGATCAAGGATAATGCCACGCAGTCCGTTGGCACTTATGCCGATGACACCGTGACGACCAGTTCGATTAAAGCCAAATTGCTGGCGGACAGCATCGTTCCTTCCCGTAAGGTGAAAGTTGAAACCCACGAAGGCGTGGTGCAGCTGAGCGGCGAAGTCGACAGTCAGGCTCAGGCCGCGCGCGCCGAAAGTATCGCCAAAGCCGTTAGCGGCGTGAAAAGCGTCAAAAACGACCTGACGGTTAAGTCATAACGGGACAATGCCGTTGGTTTAAAGCGCGAGTCGCTCGACAGCGCGCACCCGCCTTGAACGTAAGGGCGAGCAAGGCGGGTTGTTTACCTGGGTAAACAACCCGCAATAATCTGTAAAGCAAAGCACTGCTTCCATAATGCGGGGATGCAATCAGGCTAACGCCTTGCGATTGCCGCCCCGTTGTTCAGTTTTCTGATAAGGAGCCCGTATGTTACGTTGGGGAATTATCTTTTTAGTGATTTCGTTGATCGCCGCCGCCCTTGGTTTTGGCGGACTGGCGGGGACAGCGGCAGGGGCGGCTAAAATCGTCTTTGTGGTCGGGATCATTTTATTCCTGATAAGTCTTTTCACCGGCCGCAGACGGCCCTAGAATCAAATAGTGGAAACAGAGACAGCCATGCCATCTGGCTGTCATATTTAATCAGCACACTGTTAGCCGTAGTATTCGCTTATCTTCGACAGTATTTACCTTGTCTCTTTTCAAGGTGCGGCAAGCGTCTCAGGGAAGGGACCGGTAATAAAATCCGGGAGCGTTTTTTAGCGTCGCGGGCACAGGCCTCTGTAAACAAGCAGGATAGCCCGTCGGAGTTGTATTGGGTATAGCGGAGGTGTGTGTGAATAGCGATATCGTGGTCGGCAAATGGAAGCAGTGGAAAGGGAATTTCTGGGCGATGTGGGCTGAATGGTTTGATAGTGATTGCGCATGGCTGGAAGGCAACAATGGTTATTTGTCCGGCGTGCTGCAAGAAGATTACGGTAAAGAGTCCGAAAAAGCCTCCTCGGAGAAGACCGTCCTGCATTGAAGATAAACAGTTAACGCTGTTGTGCGTTTCTGTTGCCGGATTGCCGGCATCAGCGGGGTGGCTTTACCCCATAAATTTATCATAGTGCTCAAGGCGATGACCACAGAGAACCGCGTTTCCGGGGAGAGCCTTTCCCGTCATATATTTATTGATACGCACTGCCATTTCGATTTCCCACCGTTCAGCGAGGATACTGCGGCGAGTTTGCGACTGGCCGCTATGGCCGGTGTCGAGCGGATGGTTATTCCGGCCGTTGAGTCCCGCTATTTTGATCGCGTGCTCCGACTGGCATGCGAACACATCGCTGTTTATGCCGCGCTTGGGCTACATCCTCTCTATATCTCCCATCATCTTGATTCCGATCTGGCATTGCTGGAACACCAGCTGCGTCACCATTCGACGAATCTGGCGGCGGTAGGTGAAATCGGGCTGGATCTTTATATGCAAGATCCGCAGTTAGCGCGACAATGTTCGCTTCTTGAGGCTCAGCTCAGGCTGGCTAAAACGTATGATCTTCCCGTCATTCTGCATTCACGCCGTAGTCACGATCGACTCGCGCAGCTATTGCGTCGTACGGACGTGCCGCGTACCGGCGTGGTTCACGGGTTTGCGGGAAGTCTCGAGCAGGCGCAGGCCTTTGTCCGCTTGGGTTATTATATTGGCGTTGGCGGTACAATCACCTATCCTCGGGCGAATAAGACGCGCCAGGCGATTGCCCGTTTGCCTCTCGATAGCCTGGTTCTGGAAACGGATGCCCCGGATATGCCGGTGTGCGGCCATCAGGGAGAGCCGAACAGGCCTGAAAGGATAGCCGCCGTTTTTCAGACGCTTTGCCAACTACGTTCCGAACCTGCCGATGAGATCGCCAGTGCGATCTACCACAACAGCCTTCGTCTGTTCGCACTACCAGCCAGGAATTGCTAAGCCTGACGCGGCCAGTGTTTTGCCGATTTTATCTGAACGTTCCGGGGCGATTATTTCGATCGCGTTTAATGGATTTGCTAACCTGCCATCGGTAGCTATTCTTATTGGAGGACTGGGCGGCATGGCACGAGTCGGCGTCAAGGCATTGCTCGGTTCGGTTGGAAAGCGGCAATGGCGGGTGCGCTTTCCAGCCTGATGAGCGCCAGCATCGCCAGTTTTTGTCGCGTTGTGATGGTTCTTGATTTAGCAACAATAATGGGGGGGAGCCGCCCATTATTCATTGAAGGTTGAGGTGCTGGATTGCCCTGAAAGTAATTTCGCCTTCAAGAGTAAAGTGACATGCTTTCTGCTTTTATTGATGAAATTGAATGGATTACATTTCCACTGACTAAAGATGGCGCTATATACCCTGGCTTCAGCGCCCGCAGTTATTTCCATCTGTCTGCCTATTCTGACGCGTTGTTTGCCGAGGCCGAGATTCCATTTTCGGATATGTTGGCTCGCTCGGTGCCGAAGCGGCGGGCGGAGTTTCTGGCCGGCCGCTGCCTGGCGAAGCAGGTTTTGAGTAAGCTCGGTTATGCGGGATTTATTCTCAACAATGCTGAAGATCGGTCTCCCCGGTGGCCTGACGATGTTTCCGGTTCCTTAAGCCATAACGTCAATAGCGTACTGTGCGCCGCGCATATCCACAGCCGCGATCTTCCCTGTGTCGGCGTCGACATTGAGACATTTATGTCTGAAAAACGCGCTCAGGAATTGTGGCCGGGCCTGGTCGATGAAGAAGAGTATCGCTGGCTCAACGCTCAGGATGACTCCTTCCATCGCTTATTGACGCTAAATTTTTCTGCCAAAGAGAGCCTGTTTAAGGCGCTGTATCCCCAAATTAAGCACTATTTCGATTTTTTTGATGCGAGAATGATCGCGCTGGATAACGTCGGGCAGAGCTTTGAACTGGAGCTGCTGACTGATTTGACGTCAGAATTTCATGCCGGCCGCCGTTTTCGCGGGACCTATCTGCAAAGACCCGATGACATTACCACCTTTCTTTGTTGCTGAAACGGGCTGCGCCCCGATCGTCAATGGGTCTTATGCCGTTATCGCAACGAAAGTCGCCAGGCAATGCGCGTAGTGATGGCGAGCCGCCTTATTAAATCGCCTCATGCTCCTGCGCTGAGCGCTCGCGCATCAAGGCTCATAACAGTTTGCCTGCGAATGTGCTCCTGATTAGCGAGAATGGCGGTTGGCGTTAATCAAGGCGGCCTCTGGATCGAAAATTGCGATTCGCGGCTTGCGTCGATCGCTGGGATCGAATCCTTTATACTAGCGCCGAAACCCACCAGACACGTCCGATAACCGCCAGTTCGCCATTGATGATCTGTTCTTTGGTCACAATCTCATCTTCGTAAAGCGGATTGTAGGAACGCACGATGATACTGCCATCGGGGCGCTTGATCAGCGCTTTGACGCGCTGCAGTTCACCCATTCGGATGGCGTACATTTTGCCATCCCGAATTTGCCTGTCTGACAGATTGACGGCAACCTTATCGCCGTCTGATAACTTGGGCTCCATACTATCGCCCATTACGGTAACCACGCGGGTATCTTCTACCCGGATACCAAGCCGCCTTAAAGTATGAGTACGAAAGGGAAGCGCATACACTTCATCTTCATCGATATCATACGCCCCTCCTCCGGCTGATAGCCTGACTCCTAACAATGGAACCTCCACAAATTCATCGTCATCGTTATCAATGCTTTCCCATTCGGTCACGTGCAAACGGGATGCCTTGAAATTACTGCTCTCTGGTTTCGGATGACCAATGCCACTGAGCAACCAGTCGAGTGAATAACCGGTTTTTTCATTGATGGCCTGGGCTGACTCACGGCTCAGCTTCCCTCGTTTCAACCAGTTGTTCACGGTTTGAGGTGATGTGCCCACAATTTCTGCTAAATCCTTTTGTTTCAATCCCTCTTCGCGCATCAGGTAGCGCAGGCGTTCGGTTAGCTCTGTCATTTGCACCAACTTAAAAAATAAACATGGTGTGGATTTATTCGTTGTATTGTTGATCTACGTTGACTATAGTCTGCTTTAAGGATGATAAAATCAACAAAAAAATGACTGGATTTTTGACTAGGCGCATGGCGATGCACATAGGCAGGATGGCCGTACGCCAAGGCTGTTCAACATGATTTCACCATAAGATTTAAAGGAAAGACTCTATGGAACGTAAATCGACAATACGTCCGTTGCGAGCAAGATCCGGCTACCTGAACCGACCACATTCCGGCATTCGCCTGCTTGGATCGGTAAGACGAAAAGGAGAAGGAGATAAGCATTATAGGGATACAACAGCGCTGTGGACGCCTTGCCCCAGCCTATCTACACGATTAAGCGAGCTTAAACGCCATCGCGTTTCTGTTCGTTATACGGAGGATCTACGATGAAGATTGAACATGCGCTTAGCCTGTGCGGCCCCAAATCAGCGTCGTTGATGTTTACATGCCAAGATGCTTCGCCTTCGTATACTTACCGGCCGCAAAACGGCAACAGGCCTATCAGTCAGGCTAAAAAGGGCAGCGCTTCTTCTTCAGGCTCGCGCGACAGCTATAGCGATGTTTTGTTGGCGCTGGGGGTTGTTCAATCGCGCGAAGCGCTGGGGCTTAGTCTCATTCTGAGCAAGTACAACAAAGACCCTGATGAAAAAAACAAGGCTATCGAGGGCATCGCCCGGTTTGCGATGAAACAGGCGCCGAAGCGGGTGGGTAAAGCGGCGGGCCGACAGATGGCGCACTGCATCGTGCTGATGGCCAAAATGGCGGTGGAAGAGTACAGCCGAACCGCGGACGATCCGCTGAATCGTTGTCGCTGCAAGGGGCGGGGTAAGGTGACCGATCTGGAAGCTTCGCGGGCGGCGGGAGTGACAATCGAGAAACTCTGTCCCCGCTGCGGCGGATCCGGTATGAAGCCCGTCAAGTCGGCTACCGTATATAAAGTGATTAAAACCCTGGTGCCCGATTTAACCCAGCGAACATGGTCACGAAATTGGAAAGTATTTTATGACTCGCTTATTGCTCAGTGTTATCAGGAATCTACGGCAGCAGAAAAACTATTCTCAACGGTGACCTCGCCTCAGTAATAATGTCCAAGAAATAATTTAATTTTTCCTAAAATAAATGCTTGCGCTCTTGTCCAAAATTGGTTAAATTAATTCCCATGATGGCGATGTAGTGATTGCCCCATCGAAAAATAAAATGAATTCCAAAGCCTGCTTTTAGCAGGCTTTTTTTATTTCAGCCTCGGATAAAACCGGGGCTTTTTTGTGTCGTATTTATTATTGACGGTTTTTATAAGAGAATTCTTATTGGCTTAATCAATTTTTCAAAAGGGTAAATATGCAAATTAATATCTTCAGTTGGGCCGGTGTTTACGACTTAATGCATGCCTGGTGGCGCGGTGATATCCCTACGGGGGGGGTGCTGTTATCGATTTTTATCGCCATCCTTCGCGTCGCCTACACCGGCGGCGGCTGGCAGCGTATGTTATTGGAAGGCGCGCTCTGCGGGGCGCTGACGCTGACGGCGGTTTCGTCTCTGGAGTATTTTTCATTGCCCAAGACGCTGACGCCAGCACTGGGCGGCATGATTGGTTTCATCGGCGTTGAACATATTCGTCGCGGTATATTGAGGTTTTTAAATGACCGCTTAGATAGTGATAAAAAGAATAAGAAATAAACTCATCAGGTAATGGCTGTTACTTGATGAGTTATTTTCTTTTTTTTGATTTTTATAAAGGAGGTGCAAGAAATTATTTATATGATAAAAACTATTTGAAACGAAGTCTTTTTTTGTTGAATCCTAAAGTAAACGTTTTCCGTTGTATTAACGGAAGGGCACTTCTATGCCTGTCATTATGTGAAAACCATCCATCAATAAAAACCAGTCATCAGGAAATTAACCCTTATTTTCTGGGCTGGTTTTTTTTTTATCAAGAGAGAAATATTATGAATACAGTTAATCAAGTGAAAAAAACCTCCCTGAAAAGTACGAAACCGTATAAACCATCTATTTGGTCGCGGGCCGATGCGCTGAAAGTCACGGAAGACGATCCGACCACCACCCAACCGCTAGTCAGCGGGGACTTCCCGGTAATGAGCGATGACGTTTTTATCTGGGATACCATGCCGCTGCGTGATCTTGACGGCAATATCGCCTCGGTTAACGGCTGGTCGGTTATTTTCACCCTGACGGCTTCCCGTAACCCAACCGATCCGCAGTATCTGGATGAAAACGGAAATTACGATATCGACAGCGACTGGAACGACCGTCACGGTCGGGCAAAAATGTACTTCTGGTACTCGCGTACCGGTAAAGACTGGATCATGGGCGGTCGCGTCATGGCCGACGGGGTGTCGCCGACAACGCGCGAATGGGCGGGAACGCCGATTCTGCTGAACGACAGCGGTGAAATCGATCTGTACTACACCGCGGTTACGCCGGGCGCCACCATCGTCAAAGTTCGCGGCCGCGTGGTGACGACGGAAAACGCGGTGGAAATGGTCGGCTTCAATAAGGTTAAAAGCCTGTTTGAAGCGGACGGTAAAATGTATCAGACCGAGAGTCAGAACCCTTACTGGGGCTTCCGCGATCCTTGCCCGTTCCGCGATCCGAAAAGCGGCAAGCTGTATATGCTGTTCGAAGGCAACGTCGCCGGTGAGCGAGGTTCCCATGTCGTGGGCCCTGACGAGCTTGGGGATGTGCCTCCTGGCTATGAAGATGTCGGCAATTCTCGCTACCAAACCGGCTGCGTCGGTATCGCGGTTTGTCGTGATGAAGATGGCGATGACTGGGAAATGTTGCCGCCGCTGGTGACCGCGGTCGGCGTTAACGACCAGACGGAACGTCCGCATTTTGTTTTCCAGGACGAAAAATACTACCTGTTCACCATCAGCCATAAATACACCTATGGCGATGGTCTGACCGGACCTGACGGCGTATACGGTTTCGTCAGTGAAGAGCTGTTCGGGCCTTATGTACCCCTGAATGGCTCTGGTTTGGTGCTGGGCAACCCTTCTTCTCAGCCTTTCCAGACTTACTCGCACTACGTTATGCCTAACGGTCTGGTGACGTCTTTCATTGATTCCGTACCAACGGGTGTTGACGAAGACGATGATACCTACCGCATCGGCGGCACCGAAGCCCCGACGGTGCAGATCAAACTGAAAGGCGTTCAGACCTTCGTGGTCGGCGAGTTTGACTATGGTTATATTCCCCCAATGATTGACGTTGAGCTGAAATAACCTTCGACGGGCCACTTCGGTGGCCCTTTTTTATGCCAACGGCGGGCATAAAAAAGGGCCATCCCTAACCTCGTCATGAGCCGTACCCATCGGGCGTTTTTGGGCTTGGGAAAAGGGACTTTCCACTCCGTCTGATTAGCGGTCAGAACAGAATGGGCGCGCCAGCATGGCTGGCTTCAGTCGCCGGCGGTTCGTCATACTTGCGCTTTTTCCCGGTATAGCCAGCGCGTTGATACATTCAGCAAAGCGTCGCGCTGCTGTTTTGATGGCGGTCTATCGCTGACCACATAATGAAAATCGGCAATGCTGCCGTTTTGGCAGAGCGCCGTTCGGCCGAATTTGGCGCTATCCACGACCAGTACTTTTACCGCCGCGCCGGCCAGCAGCGCCAGGCGCGCTTTCACTTCGTCATCATTGAAATCATAAAGTTCACCCGCTTCCCCCACGCCCCCCACCGACACCACGCCTATCGCTACCCGATAGTGGCTGAAAAAAGCCAGCGCATCGCCGCCGATGATATCCAGATCCCGTTTACGTACCCGTCCGCCGGCCATAATCAAATCGCAACCCGGCAAATGGCTGAGCGGTTCCGCCGCATGAATATTGTTGGTGAACACCGTTAAACGAGTATCGGCGGGGAGGGCGCGCGCCACCATCTCAACCGTGGTTCCCGTTCCCAGAAAACAGTGTTGATATTCGCCAAGCAGAGCGGCGGCCTGTTCGCCTATCCAGCGCTTACCGTCGACATTAATGATTTCCCGCTGCTGATAACCAATATTCTCGCGTGCGAAGGGCGCGACCAGACCGTGCCGACGCAGCAACAAGCCCTGTTCGGTCAATTCTCGCACATCGCTGCGCAGGGTCTGCAGCGATACGCTGAAATGCGCGGCCAGTTGCTCAATGCTCCGTGCTCCCTGTTCCGTCACCATGATGGTGATTGCGCGACGGCGTGCTTCCGGTGTCATCTTTCTCTCCTTGTCTCGACGCTCGCGGGAATATTACATCGAAAGTATTAAGCTATTACTACGAAATACGCCGGTCATATTTTTGTCAGATTTCCCTGTTTTAATTATCACGACGAAAACCAGGGGATAGACCAACATGCATAAAAAAATAACTATTGCCGCCATGCTTTTGGCGATGTTCAGCACCTCGGCAATAGCGAAAACCACGCTGATGCTTTATACCAGCCAGCCCAATGAAGATGCTCAGATGACCGTCAATGCGTTCGAGCAGACGCATCCGGATATCAAAGTGAACTGGATCCGCGATGGAACCACCAAACTCACCGCCCGTTTACAGGCTGAGCTGGCCGCAGGCGGCGGCACGCCGGATATCCTGCTGATTTCCGACAGCGTGACGATGGAGTCGCTCAGGCAGCAAAACCTGCTGGCGCCGTATCAATCGCCGGAAGCCGCTCGTTACGATCCCTCGCTCTATGATGCGCAAGGCTATTACTATGGCACCAAGCTGATTACTACCGGCATCGCCTATCATCGTCAGGCGCCGGTTAAGCCCACGTCATGGCAGGATTTGCTCAAGCCCGAGCTGAAAAATATGACCACCATGCCCAGCCCGCTCTATTCCGGCGCCGCGCTGATTCATCTGGCGACGCTGGTTAACAATCCGCAGCTTGGCTGGGATTATTATCAGAAACTGAAAGAGAACGGCACCATGCCCCAGGGCGGCAATGGCGCGGTATTAAGCGCCGTTTCCTCCGGCAGCAAAGCCTATGGCGTACTGGTGGATTTCATGGCGATCCGTGAAAAAGCCAAGGGCGCGCCGATAGAGTTTCTGTTCCCGAAAGAGGGCGTCAGTATCGTTACCGAACCGGTCGCGATGATGAAAACGGCGAAAAATCCCGCTGCCGCCAAAGCCTTTATCGATTTCGTCCTGTCGGAACAGGGACAAAGGCTGGTGCTTAAGCAGGGCTATCTGCCCGCACGCGCCGATCTGCCGGTCCCGGACGGCTTTCCGCCGCGCGACCAGATCCAACTGATGCCATTCGACGCCGGCAAAGCCCTGACCGAAGCCGAGCAGAACAAACAACGCTTTAGTCAACTGTTCGGAAGCCACTAAATCATGAGTAGCCTTACGATGCGCTATCCTGCCAGCAGCAACCCTCCCAGAGGGTTGCTGTGGTTGTTACTGGGGCTGGTTGCGCTACTTAGCCTGCTGCCTAGTCTGCGCCTGTTGATCTCGGCGCTGCTTGACTGGCATCAGGGCGCCGACAGCAGTTTGTGGCGGGTATTATCCAGTCCGTCCACCTGGGGAGCGTTGTATCACAGTCTCTATACCAGCGGTATGGGCACTCTACTCTCCGTGCTGTTGGGCAGCCTGTTTGCGTTCTGCTTGGCGCTGACCGATATTCGCGCCAAACAGCTGTGGATATTCTTGTTTATGCTGCCGATGATGATTCCGCCGCAGGTCACGGCGCTAAGCTGGCTGCAGCTGTTCGGCCCGAGCAGCATTCTGTTGAACAGTCTGGGGATTGCGCCGACGTTCGGCAGCGCCAATCCGCTCTATTCCGCCGAAGGGATCGCGCTGTTGCTAGGCATTCAACACGCGCCGCTGGTGTTTCTGGCGCTGCGAACCCAGCTGCTTTGCCTGCCCAAAGAGCAAATCGAAGCCGCTCGCCTGAACGGCGCTTCGCTGTGGCGGGTGTTTTGCGACATCGTGCTGCCCCTGTGTCGTACCTCGCTGTGGGCGGGCGGCGCCATCGCCTTTGTCTCGGCGTTGGGCAACTTCGGTATTCCCGCCATGCTGGGTATCCCCATTTCCTACTTTGTGCTGCCAACGCAGATTTACCAGACGATGGCCGGCTTCGGCCCTGCGGTCATCAATCAGGTGGCGGCGCTGTCGGTGCTGATGGGCGCGCTGGCGGTGGGTATCGTCATATTGCAAGGGCGATTACAGCGGCGTCATGCGTTGCCGCTTATCGGTATGGCCGGCCGCGCATTGGCTTTCCGGCTGGGCGCATGGCGTTGGGCGGTGGAAGTGGTGCTGGGCAGCGTGCTGTTTATGATCCTGGCCGCACCTTTGCTGGCGTTGATCGCCACTTCATTGGTGCCAACCCTGGGCGTACCGTTGAATGGCAAGACGCTGACGTTTGCCGCCTACGGCACCATGCTGGAAGGGCAGAGCGCCACCTGGCGGGCGTTGACCAACAGTATGCTGTTGTCGGTGTCCGCGGCTTTCGTGCTGATGATTCTGAGCCTGCCGCTCGCCTATCTGCTGGTGCGTTACCCCTGTCGCCGATTACGTTGGCTGCACAGCGCCATTGATATTCCCTACACCTTGCCCGGCGTGGTGCTGGCGATTGCCTTCATTCTGCTGTTTGCGCGGCCGCTCCCAATTGTGGATATCACGCTGTACGGCACGCTGGCGATTATTTTTCTGGCGTATCTGGCGCGCTTTCTCACGGTGTGCCTCAAGCCGGTTCATAGCGGTATGTTGCAGTTGGATCCGGCGATGGAAGAAGCGGCCAGTCTGGCGGGCGCCGACTTTTCTCAACGGTTGCGTCATATCGTCCTGCCGTTGCTGGCGCCGGCGGCCTTCGCCGGCGCGCTGCTGGTGTTTCTGACCGCGGTCAATGAACTCACCGTCTCGGCGCTGTTGTGGAGCGCCGGCAGTGAAACGCTGGGCGTCGTCATTTTCAATCTGGATGAGAGCGGCAATAAAGTGTTGGCCTCCGCCGTTTCGGTGATGGTAGTGGCGCTGGTGGCGCTGGTCATGCTGTTGCTGAGCGGCCTGGGTCGCTATCTTCCCAAAGGAGTTATTCCATGGCAGAGCTGAAGCTGGAACAGGTAAGCAAGCGGTTCGGCGAGCAGACTGTAGTGCGCGATCTGAGTTTATCCATTCCCGCGGGGGCGTTCACCGCCTTACTTGGCCCCAGCGGCTGCGGTAAAACCACTACGCTACGCATTTTGGCCGGGCTGGAGCAATTAAGTCAGGGACGGCTGTCGCTGGGCGACAAAATCCTGGCCGACCAACAGCGTCATCTGCCCCCTGAAGCGCGCAATATGGGCATGGTGTTCCAATCTTATGCGCTGTGGCCGCATATGACGGTGGCGGAGAATGTCGGTTATCCGTTGAAACTGAAGAAAGTGAACGGCGCCGCCCGGCAAAAAAAGATTATGCAGGCCCTGGAGGCGGTGGAACTTGGCGCGTGCGCCGATCGTTCACCGCAAGATCTCAGCGGCGGACAACGTCAGCGCGTTGCGCTGGCGCGCTGTCTGGTGTCGGAACCACAGGTGATGCTGCTGGATGAACCGCTGGCCAATCTGGACCGCCACTTACGCGCCACCATGGAACAAACCTTCCGCGATTTCCACCGACGCACCGGCGCAACCTTTGTGTACGTTACCCACGATCAGGCCGAAGCGATGGCGCTGGCCAGCCATATCGCGGTGATGCATCAGGGCGAGCTGATGCAGTGGGGCTCCCCGCAGCAATTGTATCAATATCCGCAGAATGCCTGGGTGGCGCGCTTTATCGGCAAGGGCAGCATATTGGCGCTACCGGTGGCGGAAAATGCCTCGCGACTGGACGGCGTTCAACTGCACGACGGCCTGGAACAGGCCATGGTGACCGCGCCTCGCCAACCGATTTTGATTCGCCCCGAGCATGTGGAAATCGCCGCCGGCGGCGTCGCCGCGCGGGTGGAGAGCTGTATCTATCAGGGGGAGCGCTATTTGCTGCAACTGCGTCTGACCGACGGCCAGCCGCTGACCGCGTATCACCATTCCCCGGTGGATGAACGGCAGCCGGTCGCGGTGCGTCTGCATCAGGGCTGGCGACTGGAGGCGGCATGAGCGTCGATATCAATATTCTCAGCGGCCTGCACGGCAAGGCGCCGGCGGCCATACTGGTGAGCACGCCGTCGCTGCGTATTTTACTTGATGCGGGCGGTGTGCTGGAGCCGGACGCCGATCTTTGGCCGATCCCCGACGATCTGGATGCGATCCTGTTGAGTCACGATCACGAGGATCATATCGGCGGCCTGACGCGTTTGCCGCCGCAGACGCCGATTTATTGCACCGCCATCACCGCCCGCTCGCTGCCCGCCGGGCTGAACGTGCGGCCGATCCCGGTGCGCGGGCGATTCCCACTTGGGTCGGTAACCGTTACCACCGGCAGCAGCGGCCACGCCTACGGCGGCATTTGGTTTCATCTGGATCTGGCGGGCGGGTTGTTTTACAGCGGCGACGTCAGTCTGGAATCCGCGCTGTTTCGGTTTGATCGGCCGCCTGCGGCGCAGCTGGCGTTAGTGGATGCGTCCTATGGCCTGTATGACGTCGCCCAGAGCCGACAGCGGGAAAAGATACTGGCACAGTTGGTTAAGCCTACGCTGTGTCCGGTGCCGCCTTCCGGCCGCGCGGTGGAGATGGCTTTGCTGCTGGCGCGCCGCTATGCCGCCGGCTTCACGCTGGATGAATCCTGCCGACAGATGCTGGAATGCATGGCGGAATTTGATGACGGGAGCCTGCGACCCGGCGTACAGGATGAACTGAAACGGCTGGCTCAGACATTACCGCCTTTCTCCCCGACCATGCCTGTACTGTTGACGGGCGGTCCGGATGGACAAAGCGACACCGCCGGCCTATTACGGGCGCGGCCTGACTTCAGCCATCGCGTACTGTTCACCGGCCACCTCAATCAGCTTACCCGACGGCAGCGGCAGGCGGGCGAGATCGATTTCTGCCGCTGGAATGTTCATCCCACTCGGCATTGCCTGCAAAAACTGGCCGCCATGCTGGCGTGCCGCACGCTGGCGCCGCTGTTTACTCCGATCGGCGCCACGACGGATTGGCGGCGGGCGTTGGGGTGCGAGATCATGGATAACCCCGTCATCAGGATGGAACAATGAATTTGATTTGTAAGCCTTTTGTTTTTTTGCGCCACGGAGAAACGCCGCTTAATCGCGATCGGTTGATTGGCGGCCGCACCGATGTGCCCTTGACCGAAAACGGCGAGCAGCAGGCGCGGGAAGCGGCGCCTCTGCTGGCGCGTCATACCTGGAGCTGTATCGCCGTCAGCGATAAGCTGCGCGCCCGGCAAACGGCGGCGCTGGCGGCGCCGGGACTGCCAAAACTGATTGTTCCCGATCTGCGTGAGCGGGACTGGGGCGATCTGGAGCTCAGACCTTACGCGGAACAACCGCCTTATGAAACGACGCCGCCCGGCGGTGAATCCTGGGCCGACTTCTGCGCGCGCATTACCGGCGCGCTTAACGCGCTTCTCCAGCAATACCCAACGCCGCTGGTCGTCGCGCACTCCGGCGTGTTTCGCGTGCTCAGCCTGCTGTCCACCGGATCGCCTTACGGGCCGCGGATCGGCAATGCGACGCCGATGTGGATCTCGCCCGATGCCTCTCCCGCTGATTGGACGATAGTGCCGTTGGCGCAACGGGATGGCGGCAAGATTGAACCGCGTATCTGATTTCGCCCGGCACGATGCCGGGCCCTGTTTTTAAAGCGTATTTCGACGCCTTGGTTTTTCGAGCGCTAACGCTGCGCCATCAGGCTAATCAACCGCCGCAGATGTTTATGCGGCGCGCCGTTGACGCTATTCCATTTCCGCCTGGCGTACGGTGCTTTTTTCAGCCTGCATGACCAGACTGAGGGAGGCCGGCAGCACGGTCAACGTCACCAGCGTGGCGACGATGAGCCCGCCGATGATCGCATAGGCCATCGGCCCCCAGAACACCTGATGAGAAATGGGGATCATCCCCAGAACGGCCGCGCAGGCGGTCAACAGTATCGGCCGCGCACGGTGTTTCGAGGCTTTGATAATCGCCGCTTCCCTATCCAGTCCCTGACTGGTATTGCTGTCCACTTCGCTGATTAAAATGACGGCGTTACGAATGATCATGCCTGCCAGGGCGATAATGCCAAGCAGCGCGACAAATCCCATCGGCGTTCCCGTGGGCAGCATCGCCGCGACAATCCCCGGTAAGCCAAACGGCGCCATCAGCAGCGCCAGCAGCATGCGGCTGAACTTCTGTAGCTGGATCATCAACAGGATCAACATCGAGAAAAGCGTGACCGGCAATACGGCATACACCGAACTGTTGCCCTTATCGGATTCGGCCACCGTGCCGCCTTCCTCAATGCTATAGCCTGGCGCAAGGGTGCTGCGCAGTGAATCAATGTCGGGCAGCAATGCCTGGGATACCGCGACGGCATTCATCCCCGGCGCCAGGTCGGTCTGAACGGTGATAAAAGGCAGCCGCTGGCGTCGCCATATCACCGGATCTTCGACTCCCCATACCGGCGTCGCGATCCGGCTTAACGGCACTTTCCGGCCTGCCGAGGTGGTAATCATCAGGGATTGAAAGCTGGCGGTATCCAGTCGTTCGGCGTCGTTGCCGCGCAGCACCACATCGATCAACCGGTTGCGATCGCGCACGGTGGTGACCACGCTGCCGGCCCAGACGGTATGCAGCGTATCCGCCAGACTGCTGGAGGATACGCCCACGGCTCTGGCCTCTGTCTGATTCACCTTCAGCGTGATGACCCGTTCAGGCTCTCCCGCCGTCAGGTTTACCTCGCGCGCCGCGGGATTTCGCCCGATGACGCCCGCCAGTTGCTGTGCGAAATGACGAACCCTGGCGTAATCCGGGCCGCTGATGCGGTATTTGACCGGCCAGCCTACCGGCGGTCCCAGTTCCAGCGGCGACACGCGGGTGGTGATATTGCTGAACTGTTCAGCCAGTATCGTTTTTAACTGTCGGCTTAACCTATCGCGGGCTTCCAGGCTGTTGGCGACCACCACCAGTTGAGCGGTATTTTCATTATCCAGCAGCACGTCCATCGGCAGATAAAAGCGTATCGCGCCGGTGCCGATATAGGTTGAATAGTGGTCGACATCCTCATTTCTCTCCAGCGCTTGTCCGAGTCGCGTCGCCTGACGCGCGGTTTCCGTCTGCGAGGCGTTGGCCGGCAGGGAAAGGCTGACCAGCAATTCGGGACGGTCGGAGGCCGGGAAAAATTCGCCTTCCATGAAGGCGGCGCCGAATAGCGAGAGCGCAAAGACCAGCAGCGCGATGCCGAGCGTAGCCAGGCGATGACGCAGCACCTGCGCCAGCAGAGCGCTGTAAAAACGCATCAGCCGCCCCGGCCGCCGCTCTTTTTCGCCCGCATGCGCGTTAAGGGTATGGGGCAAGATCCAGACGCCGGTCAGCGGCGAGAACAGGATGGCCACGATCCACGAGCAGAGTAAGGCGATAAGTACGACGGCAAACAGGGAAAAACAGTACTCGCCGGCGCTTGAAGCCGCGAAGCCGACCGGAATAAAACCGGCAATCATCACCAGCGTGCCGGTGAGCATCGGAAACGCCGTGGTTTCAAATGCGTAGGTCGCGGCGCGCCAGCGGTTATCGCCTTTCTCCAAACAGGCCACCATGGTTTCGACGGTGATCATGGCGTCATCCACCAGTAATCCGAGCGCGATGATCAGCGCGCCCAGCGAGATACGCTGAAGGCCGATGCCACACAGCATCATGACGGCGAAGGTCATCGCCAGCACCAATGGAATGGCGGCGGCGACTACCAGCCCGGCCCGTAGCCCCAGCGAGACGAACGAAACGGCCAGCACAATCACCACCGCTTCGATCAGCACTCTGACGAAGCCGCTGACCGCTTGCTTCACCACGCTTGACTGGTCGGCAACGGTGGTCATCTCGATGCCATGCGGCAGATGCGTCTGTATATCCGCCATTTGCTGGTTAATCGCCTGACCAAAACGCAGCATGTTGCCGGTTGACGCCATTGAAATGGCCAGGCCGATAGCGGGCTTGCCGTTGACCTGGAACGCCGCCGCCGGCGGTTCCGCCGGCTGTCGACTGATATCGGCGATATCCGTCAGCGGAATGTAGCGTCCGTCGATGCGCAAGATGACGGCGCGCAGGCTATCTTCCGAGTCCAATGCGCCGCTGACCCGCAGCGCGATATTCTCTTTTTCCGTTCGCTGCGCACCGGCCGGCACCACCTCGTTCTGCGCCTTCAGGGCTTCGGTCACCTGCTGCAAATCCAGTCCCATCCCGGCCAGTTTGCGCGGGGAAAAAGCAATGACGATCTGTTCTTCCTGTTCCCCCACCAGACTGATTTTGCCGATATCCGGCACCGACATCAGCGTGCGCCGTACGTCTTCAACCCGTTCACGCAGCTCGCGCGGCGTGAAGCCTTCGGCGGTAAAGCCGTAAATCGTGCCGAAGGTATTATCGAATTCGTCATTCACCGCGGGCCCCTGTACGCCTTGCGGCAGCGAGGGGGCGATATCCTGCATTTTATTGCGCACCTGGTGCCAGATAGCCGTCACCTGCGCCGGCGGCGTGTCATCCCTCAGATTGACGAAGATGACCGACTGGCCGGCCTTGGTTTCACTTTCCACATAATCCAGGTAAGGCGTTTCCTGTAATTTCTTTTCCAGCGTGTCCGTCACCAGATTGGCGGTGTCGCCGAGGGGGGCGCCAGGCCACAGCGTGGTGACCACGGCGGCTTTTATCGTAAAGGCCGGGTCTTCATTACGCGGCAGTTGGTCATAGCTGATTACGCCCGCGATCATGATCAACAGCATGAAAAAGGTCACTAACTGCTGATTTTTCAGCGCCCATGCCGAGAGGTTAAACGACCGTTTAAAATCTGAAGGACTCATTGCAACTCCTCGCCAAGCGTGACCGTTTCACCTTCCCGCAATTTGCTGACGCCGGCCGTGACCACTTTTTCTCCGGGCTGAATGCCGCTGGCGATCAATACCGATGAGGCGGTGTAGCTTGCCGGCGCAATCGGGTGCAGGTGAAGCCGCATGTCTTTGTCCACGATGAATACCGCCGGTTTGTCGCCGGCGCGGGTCAGCGTAGAGGCGGGGATGGCAATCATTGCCGCTCCTGAACGCGCTATTTCCGCTTGTGCGCTGGCGCCCATCGCCATAGCGTCCGGCGGGTTATCAAGCGAAATCCTTACTCGCCAGGTTCGGGTCTGGGGGTCGGCCTGCGGACTGATGTCACGCAGGCGGCCTGTCGTATTGACCGCCGGGTTGGCGAGCAGCGAAATAGTAAACCGGCCATTGCTGAGACCGGCGATTGCCTGCGGATCGGCGACATCGAATACGGCGTCACGTCCGTTACTGGCGGCAAGGGTGAAGATAGCCTGTCCGGCGCTGACCACCTGACCGGCAGAGGCGCTGACGCTGGTGATCACACCCGACTGGGGGGCGGTAAGGCGGGTCCACGCCAGATTATCCTGTGCGTTTTTCAGCGCGGCCTCGCCGCTTTGACGACGGGATATCGCCGCCTGCCAGTCCGCGGTCGCCGTGTCCAACTGCGTCTGGGCAATGGCGCCGGACGGCATCAGCGAACGCAGTCGATGCAGGTTTACCGTCGCGACCCGCTCGGCGGCGCGCGCGCTAGTCAGTTCGGCCTGCGCGCTGCTGAGTTGATTGCGGCCGGTATCGCTTTCCTGAGTGGCCAGCAACTGGCCCTTGGCGACCTGGTCGCCCACCTCGGCCGCGCGGGCGAGAAGCCGGCCATCCAACCGGAAACCCAGGGTGATTTCATCATGGGCGCGGATCTCGCCGGTCCGCTGAAGCGGTGCGCCGCTAGAGGGCAGCGGCGCGGTGACGTAACGTACCGGCCGCGGCGCGACGCTTTTCGGGGGGGCGGGATCGTCGCAACCGACGATAAGCAGCGGCGCCAGAGTTAACAGAGCCCGAGACGTCGGTAACCGAAGGCGGCGGATAGGGGTGATAATCCGGTGCAGCGCGCGGCGTGCGTAAATGCTGAGGTTTTCTGACATGGTGCTTCCCCTGAATCAAGATGGCGCCATTTAATCAACCTTGTGCCGAAGTTCCGTTTATTTTTCATCAAGGATTCATCAAGAGAGCGGCGGGTGCCGTTATACCTGGCTGGTTTCCGGCAGGATGAGGGTGATGAGCAGTCCTTTATCCGCCGGCAGGGTGGCGGTAATGCTTCCGCCATGCGCCGCGCAGATGGCGCGTGCTATGGACAGGCCGAGGCCGCTGCCGCCGGAGTGGCGGGCTCTGGATGCGTCCGCGCGGGTAAAGCGCTCGAACATGTCGGATAAAAAGTCCGGGTTCACGCCGGGGCCGTAATCGCGAAAGGTGAGGCGGTAGCCGTTACCCGCAGATTGTATTTTGATCGTCAGCCGCTTGCCTTCACTGGCATAGCGCAGCGCGTTTTCCATCAGCACGGTAAAAACCTGTCCAAGACGAAACGCATCGCCCACATAGGTACAGGGTATCCGGGCAATGACGTTGATCGACATGCCGGTTTTTTCCAACTGCGGCTTAAGCCAGGCGGTGCGTTCCCGCAGCAGTTCCGCCAGGTTGAGCATGCGGCGATCGAGCTCAAGCCTGCCCGCTTCGGCCAGCGAAAGCAGATGCAGTTCGTCAATCAGGCGGTTCAGATGCTGTAATTGCTTCATCACCATGCCGAGCTGTTGCGCATCGGCGCTGAATACGCCGTCAATCATGCCCTGAAGTCGTCCTATGGCCGCGGTCAGCGGCGAGCGCAGTTCGTGCGCCAGCGCCACATGCGACGCCCGCATTTCGTGTTCATAGCGGGCAAGCTGGTGCGTCATGGCATTGAAATCGCGGGTAAAGCGGGCCATTTCCGTCGGCGCTTTCTTGACCAGCTCGGCTTGCGCGCCGAAGGTTCCGCGGGTGACGGCCTCGGAGGCCGCGGCCAGTCGGCTGAACTGGCGCGAGAACGGGCGTGCGGTCTTGAGACCCAGCGCCACGATAAAGGGGATCATGACCACCACCAGCACCCCGACCATCAGCCAGTCGGCGGAGGCGATGGACGGATCGGAGTAGTTCACGCCCCACCAGGTATCGACAATCTGGTGAAAACGGGTCAGGTTGATTTCGGGGTGCTGGCGCAGTATTGCAAATTCTTCCCGCAGCACCGGCGGCATATGATGCAGCACCCAGATATTCTGAATGGCGAAGCGTAGCCACATACAGAGCGCGATGACGATCACCGAGCCAATCGCCAGCGCCAGTACTCGCATGCATATCCAGCGCCAGAGAGAATGATACTCCTTGTTTTTCATCGTCAGTTCCGCGCCGAGGGCGGGCGGGAAACCTGCGCGACGGCGTTTGCGGACGACGTCGGCGGCAGCATCTGAGCCGGCATCGCCCGTCGCTCCCAGCCGCCGCCCAGCGCTTTATACAGTGAAATCAGGGTTAATTGCTGACGCAGGTCGGCCTGAATCCACGCTTGCTGCGCGTTCAGCCAGTCGCTTCTGGCGCTGAGCCAATCCAGCATGCTGTCGCTGCCGTCGCGGTATCGTTGCTCCGCCAGCTCGGCGTTTGCGCGCAGCCATTGCGCTTTATCGCGCATGGCGTCCAGTTCCTCGCGCCCCGTCGTTTGCGCGCTCAAGGCATCGGCGACTTCCCGAAAGGCGATCTGAATGGTTTTTTCATATTCGGCCACCGCCATGCGCCGTTCGGTTTTGGCGGTCGCCAGATTGGCTTCGTTGGCGCCGAAGTCGAACAAGGGCAGGGTGACTTTCGGCGAGAATGACCAGCCGCGGATCGAATGGTCGAACAAATTGGACAGGTTCGAACTCGCCTGACCGTATGAACCGGTTAAGGCGATGCGGGGGAAAAATGCCGCCCGCGCGGCGCCGATGTTGGCGTTGGCGCCGATCAGCTTTTGCTCGGCGGCGATGATATCGGGGCGGCGCGTCAGGAGATCGGCGGGCAGCCCAACCGGGATCGCCGGCGGCGCGTCAATGGCGGAAAGCCGCGGATCCGCGGCGGGCAGGTCGGCTGGCAACTCGGCAACGCCCAGCAGGAACAGAAGCGCATGGCGATCCTGCGCCCGTTGCCGCGCTAATTGAGCGACGCTGGCGATGGCGTCCTGCAAAACCGCCGCATGCTGGTGAGACAGCGTTTCGCCGTCCAGACCGGCGTTGACGCGTTGTTGCGCCAGCGCGGCCGATTGCTGCTGGGTTTGCAGCAGGTCGCGGGCAAGCCGCAGCAGTTGGTCGTCGGCCCGTAGACTGAGCTCCGTGGTTGCAACGGCGGCGGCCAGACTGATTTGCGCGGCCTGACGCGAGGCGAGCGATGAGAAATAGTCGGCCAGCGCAGCGTCTTTGAGGCTGTGGACGCGGCCGAACAGGTCGAGTTCGTATTCGGTAACCGATACGCCGTAAGTCGCCACGTCAGACGTGGTTTCCGGCCGTATGCGCTCTTGTTGCATACCGGCGTTGATTGCCGGCCACTGTTCTGATGCGCGCACCCGGTATTGCGCCTGAAGGCGTTCCGTGTTCAATACGGCAAGCCGCAGGTCGCGATTGCTGTCGAGCGCCAGCGCGATCAGGCGACGCAGCCGTTCATCGCCGTAAAAATGTCGCCAGTCCAGCGGTTCGTCGCCCGGTGCCGCCGCGTTGCCGTCATGCGGCGGGTAAACGGCGGCGATCGGCGATGTCGGGCGTTGGTAATCCGGCGCCAGCGTGCAGCAGGCCAGCGGAAAAGCGAGCAACAGCAGGCCGGCGCGATATAGCGCTTTGTTCATGGCAACTCTCATTGTGTGGACAAATGTTGGTGGAATACGGTGACTGTCCGCTTCTTTCGACACATCGGTAAAATAATTGAAATTGAAATACCCCCATGCTCTTTCTATAATTGCGCGCAGTCGCCGCCTTTCTCTCTCTATCAATACCCGCAGCAAAATCATCATCATGAACGAGAATCGACATCGATCTTCGCATTACAAAATCAAGTGATGCTTAATGAATTATCAAGATTTCATGAAGGGACAGAATCTATGAGTCAGCGAAGAGTATTGATTGTTGAAGATGATTTCGACGGCGCCGAGGTATTGAGCGCTTACCTGAACCGGGATGGATTCCAGACTCGTCATGTCGCCGATGGTCGGCAGGCATTGGAGCAACATGCGCAATGGCGGCCGGATTTGGTGTTGCTGGATATCATGCTGCCGGGACTCAGCGGCAACGATGTGCTGGCGGCGATTCGTCAGCACGCCTCCACGCCGGTCATTATGGTCACGGCGGTCGGCAGCGAATCCAATCGCATCAATTCATTGCTGTATGGTGCCGACGACTATGTGGTCAAACCCTATAATCCCGGTGAAGTGGTGGCTCGCGTCTATGCCGTGCTGCGGCGCTGGGGCAACAACGCCGAGGCACGCTCCCGCTGTCTGCGCCACGGCAATTTGATTGTGGATATCGATGCGGCGCAGGTGTCGGTCGACAGCGACGGCGTACGGCAACCGCTCGATCTGACGCGCACCGAATTCAATCTGCTGGCGATGCTGATGGCCTGCCCGACGCGCATGTTTTCCCGCGCGGAATTGCTTGCCGGCTGCCTGCCGGAAAGCGATGCGCTGGAGCGCGTTGTCGACGCGCATATCTATAATTTGCGCCGCAAGCTGGAACGGGTCGGCATCCACGATGTACTGCTGACGGTACGAGGTTTGGGCTACCGTTTCTGCAATGTGTTATGAGTGAAAATGGCTTAGGCAACCGTCAAGGCTACGCCGCCGAACCCTTGTGGCGCTGGATCAGCCTGCGCATGATCGGACTGGCCATGGCGGCCATTCTGGTGATCGGCGGCGGCATGTGGCTGCGCTTTACCTGGTGGGAAGCGCATCTGCGCGCGACGATCCCGGAGCCGGTGCGGCAGGAACTGCACATGTTGGAGTCTCAGCCGACCGAACATCGGCAGCGTCTGCTGCAGATCTATGGCGAGTATATGTATGGCGAATATTTCACCAATGAAGCCGTGCATGAGGATATGCTGTTTTTCGGCGCATTCGTGCTGTTGTCGATTCCGTTGATTGTCGGCGGCGGCGTATGGGTTTCGCTGCGCCTGTCGCGTCAGCTCGGCGCGGTGGCGATCTCCGCCGACCAAATAGCGCAAGGCAATTTCACTTCCCGCGCGACGCTGGTGTCCCATACGCCGGCGGCGCTGCGTAGTCTGACCAGCGATTTTAACCGCATGGCCGAGCGCCTGGAGCGCCATGAGCGGGAGATCCAGGCCTCCAGCGCCGCTACCGCGCATGAGCTGCGTACGCCGCTGACGGCGGCGAAAGGGCGTCTGCAGGCCGTACTTGACGGCGTGTTTGAGCCCACGTCGCAAAATTTTCAGCTTATCATGGGCCAACTGGATCAATTAAACCGCTTGATTGATGATCTGTACCTGCTGTCGCTGGTTTCCGCCGGACAATTAACGTTGTCCCCCACTGAGTTCGCGCTGCGTCCTCTGCTGGAGGAGCGTATCGCCTGGGCCGCGCCGCGTTTGCAGGCCGTGCGTATGCGGGTTGACCTCGACGCGGCGGCGAACCTTTGCCTGCAGGCGGATCGCCATCGCGTGGGACAGGTGCTGTCTATTCTGCTCGACAACGCCCTCCGCTACGCCGCCGCCGGGGGGTGGATCGCGCTCAGCGCCCGCCAGCAGGGCGCAGGGGTGTGCATTGAGGTGGAAGACGGCGGCCCCGGTTTTGCACCCGAGCATCTTGATCTGGTCTGCGACCGTTTCTGGCGCGCGGAAAGCTCCCGTTCGCGGCACGCGGGCGGCAGCGGATTGGGACTGGCGGTCGCCGTGGCGATCTGTCAGGCGCACGCCGGCCGGCTTTCCGTTCACAATCGTGACGGCGGCGGCGCGCGCATCCGTATTTACCTGCCTGACTAAGGGGCTTTTTCCCCTCTCTTCATAGAATCTTCACCATTTCTCGGTCGGAACTTGTCTGAACGCTGGTGTACTGCTTGCGGTTTCTATTCAGCTTGAGGATGAGTACGAATGAGCAATACAAGCAGTTTCCCGACGCATCGGCATGCGTCGACGCTGATATGTCTGGCTTGCGCTCTGGCGGCGTTGCCGTTGGCGGGTCAGGCGCAACAAACCGAATTGAAAGCGCCTGACAGTCTCTTCGGCGATAAAACGGACGTCAACCTAGGGCTCGGCGCGGCGGTCAGCCCGCGCTACATGGGCGCGCGTCAGACGCGGGTGATCCCTGCGCTGGCGTTCAGCGTTTCTCGCGGCGTCTTTTTTGCCGATATGTTGCGCGGCGTCGGCGCGGAATATCTTACCGACGGCGGATTCTATGTCAGCGGCGCATTGTCTTACGACCCCGGTCGTAAAGATAAAGATAGCAGCTGGCGGCCGGGGTCCAAACGCCTGCGCGGCATGGGCGAGGTCAAAGGCGCGACCACCGCCGATTTGCAAATATCGCAATCAATCACCTCCTGGCTGTCGATTAATGGCGAAGCCGAGTTTCGTATGGCGGGTTACCAACGCGGAAACCGTTATCGCTTAGGGCTGGAGAGCACCCTGCTGCACGACGGCGGCGATACCATCACCCTGGGCGTCAATGCTCATGCGGGCGACAGCCGCTACAACCGCACCTATTTCGGCGTGAGCGAGCGACAGCATGCCAACTCGCGTTTTTCCCGCTTCAACGCCAAATCCGGCGTTTATGCCTATTCGGCTTCCCTCGACTGGCAGCACGATTTCGATGAGAACTGGACGCTGTTCATGGGGGTTAACCTGATGGAATTCAGCGACCGGGCGCACCATAGTCCGATAGTGGAAGGCGACACCGGCGTGACCGGTTTTGCGATGGTCAACTATACGTTCTGAGATCAGGGACGGCGGTAGCAGGCAACCTATATTAAGGAATTTACGCCATGACATTCCTTCCTTTTTCCCGGCCTTCGCTCGGCGAAACGGAGCTGGCGGCGGTAAAGGCGGTTTTCGCATCCGGCTGGATTACCACCGGGCCGAAATGCGCCGAACTTGAGCGCGAGTTTTGCCGGCTCACGGGTAACCGACATGCCATTAGCCTGAGTTCCGCCACGGCCGGTATGCATGTCACCCTGATGGCGCTTGATTTGCAACCCGGCGAAGAAGTGATCACGCCGTCGCTGACGTGGGTTTCCACCATCAATATCATCTCGTTGCTTGGCGCCACGCCGGTCATGATCGATGTTGACCGCGACACGCTGATGGTGACGTCCGCCGCCATTGAGGCCGCCATCACACCCCGTACCCGGGCGATTATACCGGTGCACTATGCCGGCGCCCCGGTTGATCTCGACGCCGTCAGGGCGGTGGGCGCGCGCCATGGCATACCGATCATCGAAGACGCCGCGCATGCGGCCGGCACCTTTTATAAAGGTCGCCATGTGGGGGATCGCGGTACGGCGATTTTCTCCTTCCATGCCATCAAAAACATGTCGTGCGCGGAAGGCGGGCTGGTTGTCACTGACGACGCGGGCCTGGCGGACCGTATCCGTATGCTGAAGTTTCATGGGCTGGGGGTGGACGCGTTCGATCGCCAGACCCACGGCCGTCAGCCTCAGGCGCAGGTCATCGCGCCCGGTTTGAAATACAACCTGCCGGATATCAGCGCGGCGATCGCGCTGGTCCAGCTTGAAAGGCTGCCGCAGCTCAATGCCCGGCGAACGGCGATTGCGCAGCGTTACCTTGAGGCGTTGCAAGAAACGCCTTTCTTCCCGCTTGGGGCGCCTGCCTGGCCGCATCGGCATGCCTGGCATCTGTTTATCATTCGCGTCGATGAAGCGGCCTGCGGCATCACGCGCGATGTCCTGATGAGGGAGCTCAAAGCGCGCAACATCGGTACCGGCCTGCATTTTCGCGCCGCGCATACGCATCAGTATTACCGCGAACGCTACCCTGGCGTGTCGCTGCCCGTGACCGAGTGGAACAGCCAGCGTATCTGCTCTCTCCCCCTTTTTCCCGCGATGACTGACGGCGACGTGACGCGCGTCATTGCTGCGCTTCGCGAGCTAGCCGGGGTTTAAATGATTGAAGAAAAAACCATTAATAAAGTGTCGGTGGTTATTCCGGTTTTCAACGAACAGGAAAGTCTGCCGGAACTGATACGACGTACGGACAGCGCCTGCGGCGGGCTGAATCTGAAATATGAAATTTTACTGGTTGATGATGGCAGTCAGGATCGTTCCGCCGACATGATTTCCGCCGCGGCCTGTCTGCCGGGCAGTCATGTGGTGGCGATCCTGCTTAACCGCAATTACGGTCAGCATTCAGCGATTATGGCCGGTTTCAGCCATGTCAGCGGCGATCTTGTTATCACGCTGGATGCCGATTTACAAAACCCGCCGGAGGAGATTCCCCGACTGGTGGCGGCCGCCCGGGAAGGCTATGACGTGGTGGGCACGGTGCGGCGGAATCGTCAGGATAGCTGGTTCCGCCGCCGCGCTTCTCGCGCCATCAATCGCCTGATTCAGCATGTGACCGGCAAAGCGATGGGCGACTATGGCTGCATGCTGCGTGCTTATCGTCGCCACATTATTGACGCCATGCTGAACTGCCATGAGCGCAGCACCTTTATTCCCATTCTGGCCAATACCTTCGCGCGCCGCGCGAAGGAACTGCCCGTGACGCATGCCGAACGTGAATTCGGCAGTTCAAAGTACAGCTTTATGCGGCTTATCAACCTGATGTATGACCTGGTGACCTGTCTGACGACCACGCCGCTGCGTATGTTGAGCGTGCTGGGCAGCCTGATTGCCCTGGCTGGATTTTCCTTCTCGGTCTTGCTGATTGCGCTGCGCCTGTTTCTGGGCGCGCAGTGGGCTGGAGACGGCGTATTCATGCTCTTCGCGGTGTTGTTCATGTTCGTCGGCGCCCAGTTTATCGGCATGGGACTGCTTGGCGAATACATCGGCCGCATCTACAACGATGTGCGGGCGCGGCCTCGCTATTTTATCCAACGCGTTATCCATTCTCAGAAAGACGCTTCAGTACAGGAAAACAAACAATGAAAACCATCGTCTTCGCCTACCATGATATGGGCTGTGCGGGCATCAATGCGCTGCTTGAGGCGGGCTATACCATCAGCGCCATTTTCACCCATGCCGATACGGCCGCTGAAAATCACTTCTTTGCCTCGGTCGCGCGTATTGCCGCAGACAAGGGGATTCCGGTCTATGCCCCTGACGACGTTAACCACCCGTTGTGGGTCGAACGTATCAACGCGATGGCGCCGGACATGCTGTTTTCATTTTATTACCGCACGCTGCTGAGCGGAGATATTTTGCGCAGCGCCAGGTTCGGCGCCTTTAACCTACATGGTTCCCTGCTGCCCAAATACCGCGGCCGCGCGCCCCTCAATTGGGCCATCGCCAACGGCGAACGTGAAACCGGCGTTACGCTGCATCGGATGGTCGAGCCGGCCGACGCCGGCGACATTATTGCCCAGCAGTCGATAAATATTGACGATGAAGATGATGCGATGACGCTACACCATAAGCTGGTGCGCTGTGCGCGTCATCTGCTTGGCGACACCCTGCCGGCCATGAGGCAGGGCCGAATCGAGGGACGGAGCCAGAACGAGGCTGAAGCGACGGTGGTTCGTCGCCGCACGCCGGAGGACGGGCGCATCGACTGGTCTTTGCCCGCCAGGGACATCCATAATCTGGTGCGCGCCGTCACCGATCCCTGGCCGGGCGCCTTTGCCTGGGCGGGCGCGTCAAAATTTATCATCTGGAAAAGCCGGGTGTTATCGGCGCATGCTCAGGCTAAACCCGGCACCGTGCTGTCCGCCGATCCCTTTGTGGTCGCCGGTAAAGACGGCGCGCTGGAAGTGCTGACCGGTCAGACCGATAACGGCGTCTACATGAACGGTCGCCAACTGGCGCAAGGTCTGGGCGTGGTGCCCGGCGCGCGGCTCTCTTCCCAACCGGCGGCCGCGGTTAAACGCCGTACGCGCGTGCTGATCCTGGGGGTGAACGGCTTCATCGGCAACCACCTGACCGAGCGGTTACTCCGGGATGATAATTTCGAGATTTTTGGTCTGGACATTAGCGCTGACGCCATCAGCCGCTTTTCGGGCCATCCGCGCTTTCAGTTTGTTGAAGGCGATATCAGCATTCATTCCGAGTGGATCGAATACCACATCAAAAAATGCGATGTCATTCTGCCGCTGGTGGCGATCGCCACGCCGATCGAATACACCCGTAATACGCTGCGCGTGTTTGAACTCGACTTTGAAGAGAACCTGAAGATCATCCGCTGCTGCGTGAAATATGGCAAGCGCATCATCTTTCCGTCCACATCGGAAGTGTATGGCATGTGTACCGACGACAGTTTTGACGAAGACCATTCAAAGCTGGTTGTCGGCCCCGTTAACAAACCGCGTTGGATTTACTCGGTATCCAAACAGCTTCTGGATCGTGTCATCTGGGCTTACGGCGAGAAGGAGGGGCTGCGTTTTACGCTGTTCCGTCCTTTCAACTGGATGGGCCCGCGTCTTGATAGCCTGAACGCCGCCCGCATCGGCAGTTCGCGCGTGATTACGCAGTTAATTCTGAATCTGGTTGAAGGCTCGCCCATCAAGCTGGTTGACGGCGGCAGGCAGAAACGCTGCTTTACCGATATCAGCGACGGCATTGAAGCGCTGTTCCGCATCATCGAAAACAAACGGCATAACTGCGACGGACAGATTATCAATATCGGCAATCCGGAGAACGAAGCCAGCATCAAGGAACTGGCGGAGCGCCTGCTGGCCAGTTTTGATCGTCATCCGCTGCGCGGCCGCTTTCCGCCGTTCGCCGGGATCCAGACGGTAGAAAGCGGCAGCTACTACGGCAAAGGCTATCAGGACGTTGAACACCGCAAGCCCTCTATTCGCAATGCCCGCCGACTGCTGGCGTGGGCCCCGACGGTGGCGATGGATACCACCATTGAAAATACGCTTGATTTCTTCCTTCGCAGCGTGGAACTGCCGGAGAAGGTTTCATGAGAAACGTGGGGCTGCGGGTCGATGTCGATACCTGGCGCGGTACGCAACTGGGGGTTCCGGCGCTGCTGGCGCTGTTCAATAGACAGAATATCCAGGCGACGTTTTTCTTCAGCGTCGGTCCGGATAACATGGGGCGCCACTTATGGCGCCTGATGAAGCCCCGGTTTTTATGGAAAATGCTGCGCTCGCGCGCCGCATCGCTGTATGGCTGGGATATTCTGCTGGCGGGCACCGCCTGGCCGGGGCGGGTCATTGGCGAGGGATTGGCGGACGTTATCCGCGCCGCCGCCGACCATCATGAAATCGGGCTGCACGCTTGGGATCATTTTGCCTGGCAAACTTGGGCCGGACGCTGGCCGGCGGAGAAACTCTGGCAGCAGATTGCCTGCGGCTTGACGGCGCTGGAAAAGATCGTCGAGCAGCCGGTGACCTGCTCGGCGGCAGCCGGCTGGCGCGCCGACGGCAGGGTGACGGAAGTCAAACAGGCTTTCGGCTTCCGCTATAACAGCGACTGCCGCGGGACCGCGCCCTTTCTGCCGCTGCTCGGTAACGGTCAGCCGGGCACCGTGCAGGTTCCGGTCACGCTGCCGACCTGGGACGAAGTCGTGGGCCAGCGCGTCAGCGTCAGCGACTATAACGATTTTATCCTTGCCCGTATGCGGGCGGATAGCGGTACGCCGGTGTACGCCATTCATGCGGAGGTGGAAGGCATCAGCCAGCTCGGCGCGTTCGCCGACCTGCTTCAGCGCGCGAAGCGGCAGGGGCTACAGTTTTGTCCGCTCGGCCAACTGTTGCCGGATAATCCGGCTCAGTTGCCGACGGGAAGGGTGGCGCGCGGACATATTCCGGGTCGTGAAGGTTGGCTTGGTTGTGAAAAACTCGCGGGGATCATGGAATGACGACCGCTGGCAAAGGTTTTCTCCTGCTTGCTCTCTTGGTTCTGTATTACCTGGCTCCCCTTGAGTTCAGGGATCTCTGGCAGCCTGATGAGACGCGATATGCGGAAATAAGCCGGGAAATGCTGCAAAACGGCAACTGTGTAACGCCGCATTTCTTTGATCTGCGTTATTTCGAAAAGCCGGCGGCGGGCTACTGGTTCAACAACGTCGGACAGTGGCTGTTCGGCCGCAATAATTTTGCCGTGCGCATAGGCTCCGTATTTTCAACCCTGATAAGCGCGCTGCTGGTGTACTGGCTGGGGCGCCGCATCTATGCCGACCGCGCCCTTTCTCTAACCGCATGCGTTATCTTGCTTACCTCTCTGTTGGTTTACGGCGTGGGTACCTATGCGGTGCTCGATCCTATGCTGTCGCTGTGGCTGGCCGCCGCGATGTGCAGTTACTGGTTTGCCGTCGTCGCCGACCGGGTCAAACAGCGCGTGGCCGGTTATTTGCTGCTGGGCCTGAGCTGCGGCATGGGGTTTATGACGAAAGGTTTTCTGGCGCTGGCCGTGCCGGCGCTGGCTATTGTCCCCTGGGCTATCCGGCAGCGCCGTTTCCGGGAACTGCTGGTTTACGGCCCGCTTGCGGTGTTAAGCGCGGCGTTGCTGAGCGCGCCCTGGGCGCTGGCCATTCATCAGCAACAGCCGGACTTCTGGCATTACTTTTTTTGGGTTGAACACATCCAGCGCTTCGCTGAGTCGAACGCCCAGCACAAAGCGCCATTCTGGTATTACCTGCCGGTGCTGCTGGCGGGTACGCTTCCCTGGCTGGCTTTGCTGCCGGGCGCGCTTCATCTGGGCTGGCGCGAACGCTCTGCCTCTCCCGGCGGACTGTATCTGCTGTGCTGGGCGACGGTTCCGTTTCTGTTCTTCAGCGTTGCCCAAGGCAAGCTGCCGACCTACATCCTGCCGTGCTTTGCGCCGTTGGCGATTCTGATGGCGCGGTACGGCCGCCTGCTCGCCGGCAAGGCCGGCAACATTCTGCAGATCAACGCCTGGATTAATATCTTGTTCGGTTACGCCGGCATCCTGACCTTGCTGGTGGTGCTGGCGCCCTGGGGCATCAGCCGTCACCCGTTTTACCAGCCGCACGAGATGATCCCGCTGGCGTTGGCGATGGTTTCATTCGCCGGTTGGAGCCTGGCCGGCGCGGTAAGCCTGAATCAACAGGGCAACCGTTGGTTGGTCGCCGCGCTTTGTCCGCTGGCGCTGGCGCTGTGCGTCGGCGCGGCAATTCCGGAAAGCGTGCGAAACAGTAAGCAGCCTCAGGCCTTTGTGCGCCGCATCGCCGATCGGCTCGCCGATAGCCGCTACATCCTGAGCAACCATTCCGGCACGGCCTCTGCCGTCGCCTGGACGCTTGGCCGCAGCGATATCCTTTTCTACGACAAGCAGGGAGAGCTTCATTACGGGCTAAGCTACCCGGATGCGCAGTCGCGTTACGTCAGCAACGCCGATTTTCATCGCTGGCTGGCCGAACACCGCAAGCAAGGGACGGTTGCGCTGGTGCTGCAGTTGGATCGCGATAAGCCGATGCCTGTCGATTTACCGCTTGCCGATGTCGTCTATCGCGCCGATCTGATGCTGTTCTTGCAATACCGTGCCGCGCCATGAAGCTGAGTCTGCTTCTTGTGCTGCTGACCAGCCTGCTGACCTGCGCCGGTCAGATGTGCCAGAAACAGGCGGCGCGTCAGACAGCTCGCCGCTGGCTGATCGTCTGGCTGTCGGTCAGTCTGGGGTTTCTGAGCGGCGGGATGGCGCTATGGCTGCTGGTGCTACAGCGCCTGCCGGTCAGCCTGGCGTATCCGATGCTGAGCATCAACTTTATTCTGGTGGCCGTCGCGGCCAGATTATGCTGGCGAGAACGGATGTGCCCTATGCAGTGGCTGGGAACATTGCTGATCGTGGCGGGCGTGGCCGTTATCGGGAGTTATGTATGAAGGGATACCGACTGGCGCTGTACAGCGCCATGCTGGTTACGGCGGCGCAACTGATGCTGCGCTGGTCGATGATGCGCCTGCCGGGCGTTGAGAGCCTGGCCGAATGGCGAACGTTTTCGCCGCCACCGCTGCTGGTACTGTTCGGGGGGCTAACCGCCTACGCGCTCTCCATGCTGTGCTGGCTGCTGGCTTTGCGGCGACTGCCTCTCAGCCGGGCATATCCGGTGCTCAGCCTGAGCTATGTGCTGGTGTGGATATCGGCGATTCTGCTGCCGGCGTTTGCCGAGCCCTTTCATCCGGGGGCGATGGCGGGCGTCGCGCTGATCTTGCTGGGTTTACTGTGCATGCGCGTTCAGCCGGGTAAAGCCGGCCCATGACCAAACGCGGCAAAAGCGATTTGATTCATGGGCGGCGGACGCCTGAGTAAAGGCTAAATACAATCTTGATGGTTAAATAATGAAAATAGCAATTGCCGGAACGGGCTATGTCGGTCTGTCTAATGCCATGTTGCTGGCGCAGAATAATGATGTGGTGGCTTTGGATATCGATGAAAAAAAAGTACATCTGCTTAATGATAGGTTATCGCCTATCGCTGATAAGGAAATTAAGGACTTTCTATCTAATAAAAAGCTAAATTTTCAGGCGACGACGGATAAGGAATTTGCCTATAAAGGAGCCGAGTTTATTATTGTCGCTACGCCGACGGACTATGATGCAAAAAAAAATTATTTTAATACGCAGTCGGTTGAATCCGTTATTCAGGATGTGATGGACATTAATCCGGATGCCGTTATCGTCATAAAATCAACGGTGCCGGTGGGTTATACCAAACAGCTGTGCGATAAATATGATTTCAGCAATATTATTTTTGCTCCGGAGTTTTTACGCGAGGGAAAAGCCTTATACGATAATCTTTATCCGTCGCGTATCGTTATAGGCGAGTGCTCCGCGCGCGCCGCTCAATTCGCGGCATTATTATTGCAGGGCGCGATAAAAAAAACGGTGCCGGTGCTCCTCACCCATTCAACCGAGGCGGAGGCCATCAAACTGTTCGCGAATACCTATCTGGCGATGCGGGTGGCCTACTTTAATGAGTTGGATAGCTATGCGCAGATTAATGGTCTGGACAGTAAACAGATTATTGAAGGCGTTGAATTAGATCCCCGCATCGGCAAACATTACAATAATCCGTCGTTTGGCTATGGCGGTTATTGCTTACCTAAAGATACTAAACAACTGCTGGCTAATTATAAAAAAGTGCCCAATAGCTTAATCAGCGCCATCGTTGATGCCAATAGGACAAGGAAAGATTTTATCGCCCAATCCGTCCTTCAGCGTAATCCCAACGTCGTCGGCGTTTATCGCCTGGTAATGAAAAGCGGCTCGGATAATTTCAGGGCTTCGGCTATTCAAGGGGTTATGAAACGCATCAAAGCGAAAGGGGTCGAGGTCGTCGTTTATGAGCCGATGTTGCAGGAAGCGCGCTTTTTCTGTTCGCGAGTGATAAACGATTTGACGGAATTTAAGCAAGTGGCCGACGTGATTATCTCTAATCGCATGGCGGAAGAATTGTCAGATATCGCCGACAAGGTCTATACCCGGGATGTGTTTGGCGCCGATTGATGCTATTTGGGGCATAACGGTGCGTTTCGCGGCGGCGCCGGAATATTTTTCGCCGTACCGCCCGCCGGGCGTCAGTAATCTGACGGACGCATGCGCGTCCGTTTTCGCTTTCAGGGCGCCGGCATCAGTGAGCGCCGCCGCTGCTGAACGGCGGACGCGCGAACCAGATTAATATCAGCAGTATCAGGAACGCTCCTCCGGACAACCAGAAGAGCTCGTTGGCCGAAATGATCAGCCCCTGATGGGTGATCTCGCGCGCTATCCAGCCTGATGCCTGCTGATCGCTCATGCCTCTGCCCGCCAGCCGCTGATAAATTTGCGTCGTCGCCGGATTAAACGTCGTGATGTTTTCCGTTAGCTGCACGTGATGCAGCGACTCACGGTTCGACCACATGGTGGTGGTAATCGACGTCCCTATTGACCCCATCAGAATACGAATAAAATTCGACAGGCTGGATGCCCCCGCCATACGCTCCGGCGGCAGCCCGGAAAAAATAATGGTAGTCAGCGGCATGAAGAAGCAGCCCACGGCGAAACCCTGAATAAACTGTGGCCAGGCGGACGCGCCAAAATTCATCGCTGGTTCGAACGTATACGCGCGCCAGAAGAAGCAGTAGGCGTACATAATAAAGCTGAACGTCACCAGCTTGCGCATATCCAGACGGTGCGTAAAGCGGCCGATAATCGGTGATATCAGAATCGGCAATATTCCGACCGGCGCCGATGCCAGACCTGCCCAAGTGGCGGTATAGCCATAGACCTCCTGCAATAGCTGCGGCAGCAGCACCAGCGAGCTGACATAGAGCATGAAGGCCAGGCTGATACACAGCACGCCGATGGTAAAATTTTGTGATTTAAACAACGATAGATCGACTATCGGATGGTCGTCCGTCAATTCCCAGACCACCAGGAAGCAAAGCGCGATCACCGCGACGATTGCCAGCACGATAATGTCGATCGAGTTAAACCAGTCGAGCTCCTTGCCCTGATCGAGCATCACCTGCAATGCGCCGACGCCGAGAGCGAGAAGCATTAAGCCGACGCGGTCGATCGGACGGATCTGCGTCGCGGTTTCGCGGCCCTTCAGCGTGTTGAGCGTCAGGAATACCACCGCAATGCCGATCGGCAGGTTAATAAAGAAGATCCAGCCCCAGTGATGGTTATCACTGATGTATCCGCCGAGGATCGGGCCGCAAATCGGAGCGACGATCACCGTCATCGACCAGAGCGCAAGCGCGGTGCTTCGCCTGGCCGGCGGATAATTATTCAGCAACAGACTTTGCGACAGCGGGATCAGCGGACCGGCCACCACGCCCTGTACCACACGGAAGAAAATCAGCATTCCCAGACTGTTAGACATACCGCATAGCCAGGAGGCGACGGCAAACAGTCCGGTCGACCACAGGAATAGTTTGACCTCACCGAGGCGTTTCGCCAGCCAGCCGGTGATTGGGATCGAGATGGCGTTTGCCACCCCGAACGAGGTGATGACCCAGGTGCCCTGGGCGTTCGATGCGCCGAGATTCCCTGCAATGGTGGGGATCGCCACGTTGGCGATCGTCGAGTCCAGTACCTGCATAAAGGTGGCCATAGACAACGCCACCGTCATCCAGGCCAGCCGGGCGCCGACCAGCGGTTTATTTGCCACAGAGGCCTCCAGAAATGTTAGCCTGCATTGGCAAGAATAACGTCATCGATGATGGCGTCGACCGGCGCCAGATCCAGCGTCAGGGCGGATGTCTGATACAGCGGCTTGGTGCGGACGGTATTCGCCAGCACCAGACCATCCCGGTTGCGGGTGTCGACCGTGACCAGCGCGGACAAACCAATGCGTAGCGGATGCTCCGCCACTTCCCGATCGTTTAGCTCAATACGTACCGGTAGACGCTGCACTACTTTGATCCAGTTACCGGTGGCGTTCTGGGCGGGTAATAGTGAGAACGCCCCGCCGGTGCCCATGTCCATACCGACCACTTTGCCCGAGTATTTCACGTCATCGCCGTACATATCGCTGACGACGGTGACTCTCTGACCAATGCGTATATTTTCCAACTGCGTTTCTTTAAAGTTGGCATCTACCCAAATGCGGCGGGCGGGCACTACGGCTATCAATGACGTGGACGGTGTGATCTGCTGCCCAACCTGTACGGCGCGGCGCGCCACAAAGCCATCAATCGGACTGCGGATTTGGGTACGCTGTAGGGCGAGCCATGCATCACGAACCTGTACGGCGGCCTGCAAAACCTGCGGCTGTTGAGCAACGGGCGTATTCAGCACCATCGCCTGATTGGCGTTGTATTGCTGAACGGCGACGTCGTATTGCGCTTTGGTCGTTTCGACGGCGTCACGGGCGTGCTGCAGCTCTTCACGACCAATCGCATCGACATTCCCCAACGCAATGCGGCGCTTCAGGTCTGTTTGCGCCTGCCGCCATTGAGTCTGACGCAGCGCGATATTCGCCTGATACTGCTTGCCGTTGATGATCCACTGATGGGTTTGACGCACGCTGTGCGCCAGCGCCGTTTTCGCTCGCTCAAAAGCCTGTTCTGCATCGGTCGCATCGACAGACACCAGTACGTCGCCGGTTTTCACCAGGTCGGTGCTGTCGAAATTAACGCTGGTTACGCTGCCCGACACCTGAGCCATAATCTGAACCTGATTCCCGGCGATATACGCATCATCAGTCGACTCTACATGACGCAAAACCCGCAGCCAGTAACAGAGATAGACGACGGCGATGATAATGAAAATCCCGGTTAACGAGAGCATCGCGACTTTGCGCGTTTTCTTTTTATTCTTTGGCGTTGGCTGTGTTGCCCGAATATCGGCATTGGCGCTCATGATTTTCTCCACATGTATCTATTATTACGATTTTTGCTCCACCGCTGGGGCCTGATAGCCGCCCCCAAGCGCACGAATGAGGCGGATCTTTGCCTGCATCAACCGGCTGCCGGCGCAAAGTTGCGCCCGTTGCTGCTGCTGAAGCGCTGACTGGCGACTTAACAGCTCATCCCTTCCGATGATGCCGGCGCGATACTTTGCATCCGAAATGCGATACACCGCTGCCAGCGATCTTGCGGCGGAAGACGCCTGCCGCCATTGTTCGGCACGGCTTTCTGACTGGGTTACGGCATCGGCGGTTTGCTGGACGGCGTTCAGGATGGTCTGGTTATAGGACTCAACGGATTGGTCGAATCGCGCGGATTCTTCGCCCAGTTTGGCGCGCAAACCCCCGGCATGGAAAATCGGCAGTGAAACCGCTGGCGTGATGCTCCAGGCTTGACTGGCGGCGTCCAAAAGATTCGGGCTGACGTTTCCATAGTGGGTCGTGGTCAGGCCGCTAAAGGCGCTGATAGAAAGGCTTGGATAAAACGCTTTTTTCGCGGCGCTGACGCGTTGGGAATAGGACTCCACCAGATCGCGCTGTGCGGTAATGTCAGGACGTTTGCCCAGTAAATCCAGCGTCAATTCGCCTTTCGTGGTCAGCGCGTCAGGCGATGGCGGCGTAACGGCGTGCAGTCCGTCCATCGCGTCCGGGCCGCGTCCGGCCAGCGCGGAAAGCTGATGTCGCAGTTGTTCGGTCTGTGACAACAGCACGATGAGCTGCTGTTTGGCGCTGTCGGTTTGAGCCTGCGTTTGTTGTGGAATTTCAATACTGTACACGCCGGACTGATACTGCGCCTGACGCAAATCGACCAGGCGCTGATTGTTGTACACTTCCTGTTGCAGAACCTTCTGCAACGCCAGATTGGCCTGCAACTGATAATAGGCCGACGCCACCGAACAGCTCAGCGTCAGCGCGGCTTCCGCCTGTTCCGCACGGGTGGCATCCACCCGTGCTTTCGCGGCATTCACCTGATTGCGGTATTTTCCCCACCAGTCAAATTCGTAGCTCAGATTCAGCCCGAGGCTGTTGCTGCTGTCGTAAATCGGCGCGTCAGGATAGCGGGTCAGGAACGGCGGAATGGTGTTTTTCGCCACACGTTCACGTCGCATTGAACCGTTCAAGTCCAGATAGGGGCCGTTGGCCGCATCCGCCTCTCCCATCACGCTTTGCGCTTCCCGCACGCGGGCCGCCGCCTGGCGTAATGATGGCGAGTTTTGCAACGTCGTGGTCATCAGATTGTCGAGTTGCGGGTCATCAAGGCTGCGCCACCACTGTGGCGTGATGCTCAGAGAACGGTTTTTTACCTGTTGTAGATGAAGCTGTTGCGTATCGAGCCGCGTTGACTGAGGCGCAATATCATGATTGGCCGCGCAGCCGGCCAAAGCGAAAACGGCGAACAGCGGCGCAAGCTTCCAGTAAGTTTGGAATGGCATAGGGGTACCCGAACAGAAAATTAAAAAAGGCATGCGGTGCCGCGTTGGCTTTTAGCGCGTCACCGCATCTGAAATGACCGCCGCGAATCCGCAAATGACAATGCCGACCTTCATGTCTCCATCTCTTTTCCTTAAAAACAAACTGCAACGTTGGAGTTTAATTTAGAGCTATTTTCGCCAAATGACAACTCTCTTTTCCCGCAACGGCCACCAATAGAGTGCGCGGCTGCGGCCTGAAGACGGCGCATTTCGAGATGCGGTTCATCGACGGCGGGGGGCTGGTGGCCTGGCGGAGATCTGTCTGGCGATAAATAAAGAGACTAAGGGGATACAGGCATAGTGAATGGGAGTCGCGGCGCGACTGCGTTAGGGCGCGCCGTTAGAGGCTTCGGCGCCCATTTTTTGCCCCGTTGCCAATATGCGTTACAGCGACGGCGTTTACGCATAGGCTTCGTTATGCTGCGCGTTGGGGGAGGTCACAGGTCAAGGCGTGATGATAACGCTGCAGTGAACTTCCCCCTGAAGAGCCGGCTGCTGTATGCTATGGCGCTAGCGCCAGACGACGCGCCGCCAGCACGACAGAAGCCCTGCGTCGCACGTGCTCGGGGGCATCATCCGCGCCCGTAACCATACGTGCAACTTGTGGTAATGCCGCCCACCAGCCAGCCAGCCCGAGAATCAGGAAAGCCAGGTGATCGGCATCAACATCACGGGTGAGAATGCCGGCTTTCTGAGCATCTTTGATCGCCTGCGTTTTGACGGTATAGAATTTACGCCGAACATCTTCATCGGGGACGGTTCCATTCAGCACCAACCCTTCCCAGCGCAGGAGCCTGCTGAGTTCCGGATGTTCAAGATGATAATCATAAGCCCGGCCAGCGTATTCACCGATATCTTCAACCGTTAATGATTCAATCGCCACTGCCTGCGCGACTTTTGCCAGCTCTTCGCTCAGGACGGTCATGAATAAGGAATGTTTATCGCCAAAATATTTATATACTCGTTCTTTATTCACGCCTGCTGTTTTCGCAATCAACTCAACGGTTGCGCTATCGGGCCCCAGCTCCGCAAACTTAACTACGGCGGCGTTCAAAATTTTTCGTTTCGTGCCCTCGGTATCCCAAGCCATCGGTTACCCCTCTTTTTTAATCTGCTGAATTACATAAACGGAGAAAGCATACTGAATTAAACGGCAACGTTGTAGTTGAAATTTGATTGTCATAATCCATTGACGACGCCGCGACTCCAGGGGCGTGTGTCGATGATTCATCAATAAACGGGTTGACGCGATGGAACCGCCGTTCGATAGCCCGCTTTTTCGGCGGGGTCGGTACGATGCAGAAACCTAAACTCAGTGCTTATTTGTGCGAGCGAATCCGTTTTTTGATAACTCGGAGACTGCGATAACTTTTTGGGTAACAATCAGCTTAATGTATGAAAAATGAGCGTTACTCAGTATTATTTGATTGATAAATATAGATTTAAATGCTAAGGAAAATAAATTAAACATGATGTGATTGCCTTAGTAAAGGTAGCTGATTTACTTGGCATTAAAAGGAGTCGGTGATGTTTGGTATCTTTAGCCTTAACAATTATAAATCTATCGTCGAACAATTGTTCTCCTTAATGCTTGAAAAAATGCCTGGCGAATATATTCATTATTTTAGACAAGTACAGGAGGGGGTAATCAGAAGGATTCTTACGGGGCCGGGAGAAACGCCTAATTATATTACTATTATCTACAATACAAAATTTTCCTCTGCGTATGAAAGAAAAAATGAAACAGGATTTTCTATTTATGGAGTGACTGTCTTTGATAAAAAATCCGGGAAGGATGTCTCACTAGTTTTTTATTTTCATTCAGGGCTGGTGGCTGGAATTAATGCTGATCTAAATATAAAAAAATGTAGCTTTGATATAAATACGTTGAAGATCGATTTCTGCAAGATAAAAAACGATCTCTCCAGTGAGAAAATAGAAAAATATTTAGCGGAGCTTGGCATTTTAACGTTTAATGCAAGTGAGGTACATGAGATTCTCGTAGGAGAGGAACTTATGATTTATTTGCGCGATTTGGAAGATGGAGATTTCTTGGCTGTCAATTCTCATGGGTTTTATATAGTGAGTATGGGGTTTAGACAAGCGTTTAAGGTGCCTTCAGCGTACTCTGATGAAGTTGGGCGAGAATATCTCTCTTTGTCATCTGAACGCATATATTCATACCTCCCTGACTAAGATCACCGCGGATAACCTTTATGAACTGCGACCAGCCAAGACAGCGGCTTTGCTGCTGCCGCGTGGCGGCAATCATGAAAGGGGGAAATGCAAAAAAATGAGTTTTCTGGAGCAGCAAATGAAAACGCTGGCGCGGCAGGCGGGCGGCAGCCATAAAACCGTTCACGACCGTATGGCGCTGGTGCAGCGATTGTGTGAGTGTTTACTGGCGCAAACTGACGTCTGTCTGTCGATGCTTGATGTTGAGCTGGAGATGGACAGTAGTTTTTGGAAACTGTAGCCACACATTGTGGCTACAGAGGGTTAACTGACAAAGTAATTTTCATTAATAAACTTGGCTAGAATCATTAATAGAATGAAAGCACATGAGAGTATGCAGATAAGTGTTATTCTGTAATACAAATACATCCATTTATATAAGTCTTTTGGGATATCGTCAAAGAAATTGTATGTTTTTTTGTTGTCATACCACATAAGTAAAGGTTTTTCCTTCTTTAAGAGGCACAGAAAGTAATAAACAAGAGTGAATGAACCAAAAAAACCCATCAAAGAGTGAAAATGATATGGTATGTAAAATACAAACCCTTCTTTGTAATATAGCTCAATGATTCTGTTGTAATTTTTATTGTTTAAGCCAAAATAAAAAAAAGGAAAATGAAAGAAAGAATGCTTACCCATACAGCAGCTAACCCCAAATAAGAAAACAAGGCAGACATTCCTTTAATCCTTAACGAAGTAATCAATTATTGATTCGCTAGCAGAACTTGCAATGATCCCGCCAGCTACGGAGCCGACCACGGCACATGCTAATCCACCAACACCTCCTGCGGGGGCCGTAGCTATGCCCAGTCCAACACAAGTCGCGCCTCCAGCCGATGCACCAACTGCTCCCCCTCCGACACCTAAAAGAGTTGATAAACCGAATTTAGAATAACCTTTAAACGCAATTTTTCCGCATTCCCCCTCGCGACCTGTCGAACAGGCATTAACCACATCATTAGTCGTTCCGGCAAAAGCGAATCCGATACCAATATACCCACCGGCCTTAAGAAAACGTGCCGCTCTGGCAGCATTGCCGACATAGTATGAATAACCGGGAATGCCGCCCATCCCTACAGTAGACCACTCATGCACAATGGAACGACTGGACAGGTTTAATGCCCGCTTCATATTGTCATAATCACTGAACTTAACAGTATTGCGGGCAAGTGCCCCTAGAAGTGGTTTGTTAACGAGATTTCTTAACTGATTCAGCAACTGGTTTCGTTCTACAAAGAACTGCTGTCCTATCAGCGTTCCCTGGGTGCGGAACTGATTCTGATATCTGGCCTCAATTTTTTTAAGAGTCTGCTCAATAGCATTAAAATATTTTTCTCCAGCGTCTCCAGCGGCACCGAATATCTTGTCTCCGGCACCGGTCAGCGCTGCAATCATTCCATAATGTTTATGCATGAAACTGGCATCGTCACTGCCAACGCCAATTAACGACGCATTGGTTTTATTCTTTGCCTGTCGGAGTGTATTTAGCATCTGCATTGTCAACTGATCAGGTGTGTCGGGATCAGCCACAATCAGAATCTGGCCTGGTGTCAGGTATTGGGTGTCCGCATTGAGTTTCATAAACAGGCTGGTGGCCGGGGATCGCACTCCCCTGAAGAGTTCTCGTGCCTAGTAATCCAGTGTTCCGGGCCGTTCCACCACACAATACCCAGGGGCTAAGTTACGCGCCATGCATCCATTCTCCCTTAATTTCAGCGCCACATCAGATTGTAAAAAACAGGAATAAATATAAATAATTCTAGTGCGCTGCGCAAAAATTATTATAGTCTGTTATGGTTGGTCACAACATAACGACACATAAACATCGAAACCTCGCCGTTTGGCGGGGTTTTTTGCTTTCTGCATCCACTGAAAAGAGCCTTTCAAAATGGAAATTTTTCAAGAAAATATCGGGACCCGGTTGGTGAATGTTGATTCTTTGCAATTCATCAAGAACCTTCCGGCCAATTCTGTTGATCTGATCGCCACCGGCCCACCGTATTAAAAACTGTAAGTGGGACCGGCAATAGGAGAGTGTTATTGCTACTGCCAGCAGCGCTGTTGTTTGGCACAGCCATTACGGTGACGACGGCTACGTTTAAAAAATATCTTTAATTTTAATGGAATACTGATGGAAATGAATGGTGAGTGCTGTGAGGCAGCGGTTTCTGCTATTCAGTTTGTGCTGGAACTGGATGCGGATGAATGTAAGATGTTTTTGCGATATTGGAATGAAGGCGAATTCGATATTCTGCGCCAGGAATGGGCGGATATTCCTGATGAGGTGTTCATTGGCGCTGACCCTTTCTTTCAGACGGAACATTGCTCTTGATCAGGCTGGACGAAGGCGTACAAAACTCGTTTTGTGCGCCTTCGTCAGCAGACAAGCCACGAAAGAACGGTTTCAGGCGCGTCAGCTGCTTTCTTTATTTAAAAACTGAGTTACCTGTTCCCGGACCAACAATAAAAATTCACGGGGAGTCGTGCCCCAGAGATCAGGAAGAAAATACTCGCAGTAGACGTCGTGAAAAGTGCTATTCAATAGATCTCCCAGCGACAGGAATTCTTCTATATCGTCAAGGAGCGCCAATTGCATAGCCCGTCCGGAGTGTTCGTTATACGCATCAATTTTGGGCCGGAGTTCTTCACTGTCATCGATCACGTCATAATCTTGCCCGAAGTAGTTACAGATCAGGTTATCGAGTTCCCTTGCTTTATTTTTGATGAACATAATTCACTACAGCGGCATTGATGTCAGGATAAAATAGGGCTTTCCGTTATATTCAGTCAGTTCCAGCCAGACTTCGACACGATAGCATTTCCTGACCTCGGTGCTCCCTTTTCTAACGACTATCCTGGTTGATTTAGAGAAGTTCATAGATATCTTTTTGCGCCAGGGTGTTCCTTTGGGTTGGTATTTTACAAACATCTCTATTTCGTTTTTATGCGCGTCTAATACCTTAGTTGTATTAGCTCAGATTTGACCTGACACAGCTATGGCACAAAGCCAAACCTAATCTAACAGGTAGCTCTGTGCCAACAACGGACATTGCTGACAAATTGATTTTATTCAATCGAGAACAAGTCATATCATCATAGAACTTGTTAAAACAGATGGAAATTAACTTTTGGACATCACTATTAGCGCCGCGCAACCTGACCATTACTCGTCACTCCGCGCCATTGAATTAGCTGCTTTTGAAACACTTCGTGAAGCAGGTGCTGTTACAGGCCAAGCGGTCGCAAATAGCCTAAAGGAATTTTATGATTTCAGCCGAGACGGTTTACTGCTTGCAGCCTTTACGCCGGATTCAATCCCTGTGGGATTTATAGCTGGCAATTTCGAAGACATATGGCTGCACATTGCTGAAATTGATGTACATCCGAACTGGCAGCGCAATGGAATCGGCAGATTATTGATGCAGTCTCTCCTCTCTTCTGGGCAGCAACTCGGTCTGGCAGGTGCCACTCTCACAACGGATAACATAGCAGCCTTTAATGCAAAATTTTACGCTTCACTAGGTTTTGAGATGGTGGAAGGCCAATCGTGCCCGCCCCACCTGATAAGCCAGAAAGCTGAGGAGATAAAAATGGGCTTCAACCCGGCGCGGCGCGTAGCTATGCGATTAAAATTTTAAGGATACGGTGTCCTAATAAAGAGCATGATGTCTGCTCCTCGCTCATAGCGGATTGTCAGGTTTGATTGCATTCTATCTGCGGAAACTGTCAGATTGAGTTTGAGCTAACACACCTTAGTCGTAAGAATTTCAGCTTCATCAAGGTTTCTGAAGGAACTTGTTGCTGGTAGCGTCGGTCGACGTTTCAATCTGGCAAGTAACTCTTCCGGCGTTTTGCTAACATGCCTTTTTCACCAGGATGCGGAGTCTGCGATCTGCAATGTAGTGAATAGAACCAGTATCTGGTATTACTCAGGATACTTATTGGTGGCAAAAAAGTGAGCTTGTTGGCAGTGCCGGAAAGGTTAAACAATGAGCACATGCCTTCCAGACTCGCTCTGGGATTTGAGCTTTTCAATGATGTAAAAAACCACGAAAAGATCATAATTAACTGTTTTTATTGTATATAATAATCTGCGATTGTAGTTTATAGTAGGGTTTTCGCTATTTCTTGCCTAATCTCGTCAATGGTATCCCACCTTATCGACCATCTTGACACAGATGGCGCTCGGGTTTTCTTCGATACCCACCGATATGGTTATATTGGGATCCTTGCCTATCCAGCAATCTCCGCTGGTATCGCACATTCCTCCTTTTTTATACCCGTTTTTTTCCAGGTAGGTGTCAATTTCGCTAGTATCCGTTGTGCCGGAAAATCTTACCTGATAAATCAGTGTGGGGTTGGGTCCGGACACATTGCTGTAATGGAAGCTGTAGACGTTACTAACGCGAGGAATATTTTTTAGCAATACCGGAGTGTAATAATCGTATTCCCGCTTATCCTGTTCCGTGTAATCAGCACCGTCAACGAATTCCATCTTGAGATATTGTAATCCATAGAAAAGACCAATTACGCATACCACCAGAATGGTCAGCGTAATTTTTAGTGAATTTTTCATGTTCGTGGTTCTCCCCTGTCAAAATAGATAAAGCCGCGGTTAGGGTCAACAATACCTATATCCTCAGATGTCCACCTGTTATAAGGCGTGACGGTTCTCATGAAGTCAGGTAATTGCCCAAAATGTGGTCTGCCGTTGGCGCAGCGTTGATACAGACTCTGCGCCGTTTCTCCTGCTTATCTGATTGCACAAAATCAACAGATAATCCTTTAAAAAGAAATAACAGTTTTTTCTTATCTGCATCTTTTGCTGCACAGTAATATCCCTCCGGCACAAAATGCTTCATGACCTGCAAGAAGCGGCCTGACATGCAGGCTAGTCGCCAAATACGATAATGCCCCTGAAAACTGCGAACCGCATCCCGGTCGGGGTCATACGTTACACTCGACAATTTATTGCCACTGCCGAACATTTCCGAGCCTGCTGATTATCAGCGCCTCCAGATGTTTCAACAGCAGGGCGGGGTGATGTTGGGTCACCACCGGGGTCACGACGCCATCCAGATCGCAAGCCGGATTATATTTAATCACGCCCTGCTGTACGGCGTGACGCATGATTTTGGTCAAATGCTGGCGTACCCGTCCGGCGACATCATGCACGCCTTTGTCGTCAATTGCCTTAACCAACTGCGCCAGATGCGGGTTTCAACCTGAGCGATGTCCATCGCTCTTTTCGCGGGCTTCCGCCAGTGTAGTTTGCGGGTAGGGGCCAAAAGCCAGGCTGTTTCTTTACCGCCGAAGCGATAGCGGAAATACCATAACTTGGCGCTGCGGGCGGATACCGTCAGGTACAGACCTTGCGAGTCGGAACGTTTGTAGGATGTTGCGCGGGATTTGGCTGCGCGGATTTTGCTGTCATTCAGGGCCATGTGAGGGGCTCCTTCGTTCATCGAACTGAACGACCCGCAATCTGACCCCAAATTTTTCGGATACGAAGGGATAAGTCAAAACGCATCGGAAAATATTTTTACGCCAACTTATTGAATCACAACAATATAGGGATTGATAAGGAGGCATAAACAAGAAAGGTGGTGTCGGACTCGGACTACGCCGTAGGCATTGAACCGCGCGTTAATGCGCTGGCCCCGAAGGGGTGAGCCGCTTGCGGCGAATCATCGAACAGAGTTCGATGAAGAGTTCATTCTCTGAAAAGCAAAAAACCAGCCATCAGGCTGGTTTTTTTAATAAGTGGTGCCGGACTCGGAATCATATCGACGATTAATATGCTGTTTATTATTGGTTTTGTTGGAAAAACGACCAAACAGCGCCCCCACTAAGGCCCCCATAAAAAATCGCTTTGTTTTTGTGATGGTTATCACGAAAAATTGTCATTTAGCGAATTGGCTTCGTTATATGTAGAGTCATGTCCACATAGCGGGTCCTAAAAATGAAAAGAACATACCTTCCTGCTTGTACATCCACAGGAGCTCCGGGGCAGAGCGGCGTCGATAACGAATTACCGCCCCACATTCGTTAGTTCTCCACCATCAACCGGGCAAGCTTGGTAAAAATCGAACTCTTACTGCTTTCGCCGCTCCTGAGCATATCCAGGGTGAAGCTATTGAGGTAAACGCCAGTTAACGGGTGGCTAAATACATCTACGGCTTTGCCCCGGGCATCCCATATCAGCAGATTTTCCACTAGGTTAGGCCGTGCAATAGTAGGATTTGTAGGCTGAGCATCGCTCACCAGAACAAACACCCCGTTCTCATGCGGTTGCAGGTAAATATGGTGGTGCTTCATCTTTTGCGCTTTGGTCAGCGAGTCGTGTTTCGAACGGCCTGGTGATATCAGATAGGGCAGTACGTTTTGTTCCGGTTTTGCCGAGCGAGTAATGGTATACCCGTTAAATTTATCCCCTTTACGCTCCGTCAGCGCTTTTTCTTGCTCCTGATAAGCGTATGAATCGACGATATTAAGTTGAGCAGGGCCAATCAGGCGCGGCACGCGCGCGCTGTTGTAGGTGGTAAGCAGGACGTCTGCGGCGTGGTCGTAGAGATAGAAGCTTTTGTCGAATATTTTTTTTAGCCGTCCCAGTGGGGGATGATCAACCGATAACCAATCTAATTTACCTTCAGCGATCCCGGTACTTACCACTCTAAGCTGGCCGTGCTCTACTTTCAGTTCAACATATCCAAGCAAAGGGAGATTGCCTTTCGTTTTACGTACCGCATAGGCGGTATAGTGGCCGTCCGTCAGGTCTGACAGTGGAATATGGTGCTGATTGAGTAAGCTCTCTTTGAACCATAGTTCGGTTTTTGTTCGGCGTACCTTACTGTTTAGTAAGGTAACTGCTGACTTGAGACGGCTGTGAGGCTTCGTAAGATCGATTTCGTATTGAGCAGGGTTGTTCGCCGATCGTTCATTAATAAAATCAATCGCATCCAGTAATTTGCGATCAATATTCATACCTTGCAAGACAACAGGCAGCGGCTGCTGATTTAACCATCCTTGCAAACGATCCAGCTTAAGCTGGGTGTAGGTATCCCAGTTGAGTTCAGGTTGTTTCCGAGCGTCGACAAAGGCAGCATAGAAATCACCATACTCAACAGATTCATTATCTTGCCGGCGGATACTGTTGCTTCGTTCTTCATCTACCGCGTTGAGAACCAGAATGGACGTATTGGCAGGCAGCTCAGAAAAGCCGGTTTGCTGAGAATGTATAAGCGACGCCAGCGGCCAGAGTTGATATCCGGGGAACTGGCAGGTTAATGCGTCAAAGAAATAAGCTTCTTGCGTGGCGCTGAATTCGATGCCGTTATTAACCACCAACAGCGTATTAGTCAGCTGTTGATCTAGGTCGGTAGTGAACTGATTGACCTCGTGGGTGGCCTGAAATGGGATAGGCTGGTGCGGGATCTCTAGTACACTGAGCCGCTCGCAGGCAGCATTCATGACCACGTTATAGGTGTAGGCCTGGCATTCGCCATAGCCGCTGCGTTCACGGAAAAAGTCCAGCTTGCTATCCCGGGCATCAAGTTTACGCCGGGCTTTGAGCCGACGATTATCGATGTTAAACCACACGTGAGTATCTTCCAGAGGGAGATGCAACTCATCCGCTGGTTCAACCAGAAATTTTCGTTTGTGCAGGGTAAAGGCGAGTTCGTTATATTCTGATGCGTAAATATCGAGTTCGAATGCCTCCATCACTCCAGTGCCGCTTTTCTGCGTGACGGGCTGACTCAGGCGAGCGTTGAGATAGAGCGTCGAGTTGAAGTAGGTCGGTGATACCGAAAAGCGTTCATTGGCTTGTTCCAGCATTACCATTTTTAAATGCAGACTGAACAATCCCTGAATCAGGCGAGACAGGTCATAATTTTCAGCGGTGAGCTGCTGACAAAGCGTTTCAATGCGTTCTGCCAAAGTCCGATGAGCCGGGCTGTTCGGTGCAGCGGCAGGCGCCAGGAAAAAATAGACGTGCTGGTAATTGGGTAAGAGATGTAGCTCATATTTTACGTCCTGCCCGGCATCCAGACCAAGCTTCTGCCGCACACAGGATTTAACCTCCTGATGGATACGCGCATAGTAATCAGCGGATTTTTCTTTTCGCTCTTTAGTAAAGCGCTGAACCATAAAGTCTATCGTATATATATTAGATACCGGAGCCAATAGACGTTGGATGGTCGTCAGCTGATCTTCTCCAAGCTTGATCAAATTAGTGCGGGCAATCGGGGTATCTGTCAGCTCATTCAGATTAGGGATCATGACGCTTTTCCTTTAGTCGGCAATCTTTCTATACCCAGCAGGGTTAGTAACATCGGGTTAATGTCCAGCGTAGTGCGCAGTTTCGATCTTTCCTGAGAACGTCCGCTCTCTCGATTTTTGGGCTGATAATACTGGTAGTCAGTCTGCAACAGATTAAGGTAGTGGATCGTGTGATCCACGTTATCCTGCCACATCAGATTATTGGGGTTCTGGCTGTAGGCGACGTTCAGATAGATAAATCGAATACGTTCGTAACGACCTGCCAGCGTCGCCTGGATCTGTTTCTGCCCCTCAGTATCCGCCTTTTGGTTGGCGATATTGCGGATCTGGCGAATCTTGTTGCCGCTTTTCTCAAGCGTTTCTTCTGCTCGCGTCAAATCGTCCAACTGCGTCGCCCAGCGTTTAACGTCGATGCAGAGCAGGTCGTCACCCACTTCAATAAAGCGGTCAAAAAACTCATAGACCAACGGCGCAAGGCGCTCAAATACCTGCTGGTCGGTAAGAGGGGGCACACCATAATGTTTCAGCACCTTATCAAAAAGAAATTCGCCGACATTGCCTTTGAGCAACGGAACCAGCCTGGGGTTGGGCACCCATTTTTCGAATGCCGTTTTCTGAATCCTGTCGCATTCACTAATCAGCTCACCCACCAGGTTGCCGGGGGTATAATCGACATCGTTTCTGTACTGCGGGAAGAGGGTGAGTTCTGGCTGATATACTCTGGCACCGCCAGCAAAGTCCGATAGAGCGGAATAATCGCCGTGGGCAAGTCCATCTGGGCCGCGTTTGTGGCAAAGTAAAATAGTTTGGCTACCCTGTTGGCGATCGATAAACAGGGCATTGTGGATAGATTGCATTTGTCGATTGGCGGCATACAAGGGATTAGCCTGGAGTTTTTCCAGCCAGCGCTGGGGATCGGTAAAGGAGTCAGGATCACGGAATAAATTACACAGTGCGAGATAATCGACATTGCCCACGCGTACCTGATTTATCCAGTCGGTTTTCAGGACTCGTTTGTGAACCGCATCGATGCGGCGACCATTTTCTACGATAGCCTGTTCAAACACATGCCGCTGTTCTGCATCACTAAATGACTGGCTCTGACTCAGTTTTTCGCACTCCTCCATGAGGCGGTGGTTAAGCAAGGACATGCTTTCTGATACCACTTCGTTGCCGCTGTCTTCACTGAGGGTGGCGAACTGGAATGCGACATTACGGAATACGTCGCGGGGTAAAAAGATTTCTGTTTTCAATAGCGTATCGCGGCGCTCGACCCGACCTACGGCCTGCACGACGACTTTGAACAGGCTCATATCATGTTCGGCCATCAGCAGGCGATAATTTTCACCCTGGGCGAAATTAACGCTGAAATCGGCCAGCTTGTGGACGGTAATATCGTCATCGGCGTAGTGTTTAAGCACGGTGACGTAGTTGGGTAATGTATTAAGGTTAGCGCTGTTGTCCTTTACTTCGCTATAAAACGAGGAGTTGATGAGTACCAGGCGTTGAAAATCGACATCCAGACGCGGCGCACTTGTATCATTAATATCGCCGTCATGGTATTTAACAAAGTAGTTGAGGCCGGTGCCCGCGCTTTTGTAGCTGCTCATAAAAACTAGTACGGTGTTGCTGCTATCGATATAGGTTTCGCGCCTGATATCTTCGATATTGGCCAACGGTGAATCGAAAAAGACCAAATGGACAGTGTGACGCCCTTTGAATGGGGTAAAGGTCAGGATCTGATCATGTTTCTTACTATTATCCGTTTTTTCGTCGCACCGGGAGTACATACCGTACTCTTTGCGCCATGCTGTTTGATGCGTGCGCCAGGCGCTGATAAAGGCCCGCTTAAACGCCCCTGAAAGTGACAGAATCAGGCTGTTTTTACCCTCGTAGGCGGCAAGCAATAATGCTTCCAGCTCCCGGTAGTACTGACGCCGTTTGTAGGTATTGTTCAGGTCGTATTCCAGCGATTCTTTTAGTGCTTTGAAAAAGTCGTTATACACCTTATGAAAAGTGTCGCTGTTCTGGCAGATATCGGTCAATTTTAGCTGCCTATCATCAAACACCCTGAAATTGACATTGCGGATACGGGCCCTCAGCTCGCGTAATGCCTTAAGCGTATCGATATCTGCTGTTTCGCGTTCAACGATCTGGTAGCCAAAGTCGCGGCTATAGTGCGCCAGGAAACGACGATTGAAGTTACCGTTTTTGGTGTGGCTAAAACCGCTGGTGGCGCTCAGCCCAATCACTTTATTGTGCGTGCCGGTTAATAAACGCAGCAGCATGACTTCGGGCAACTCTTGTACCAGATCCATCTCGAACGCCAGAATAATTGTGCGCTCGGCTCCCCTGTTCACGTAGTTGAGTTCAGCTATCGGCGTCATCGTGAATACAGTTTTGGGCTGCAGGTAAGTGTAGAAATGATCAATCAACAAGTTTTCATCGGTGGTGCGATCGAAGATATGGCGCACTACGCCGGCCACGTTATTGGCTGCGTCGACAAACTGGCCCAAAGGCGTATTCTGGCTGCTGGAGTTATCTTGGCCGCCATTTTTTACCCAGCGCTTAAAGTCGCGGTTGGTGATTTCAGAGCAGGCGGCAAGGATGACGGAGACTAACTGGAACAGATCATGCAGGGTGGGGTTAGTGTCGCTGGCATCATTTTCAACTTCGTAATACAACTCGGTACGCGTTATGTCGCCTTCGCTGTTGCGCATACGAATGCGTTTCAGCCCCTCTTCATTGACGTACATTTTGGGGTTAAAGCTGAAGACGTTGCGGGTGATTGAAATGATGCGTTCGGCGGCATCGCCGTTGACTTCAAATGCCCCCAACTGGTCGCGAAACATCTCCAGTATCGATCCCAGCGTTGTACCGGATGAGAGTTCGCACTTTTCTGCCAGTAAATTGCGCAGAGTGGCGATGAATTTGACCATCTCTTGCTCAAAGGTCGTTTGTGCTTCTTTAGGCTTGTTTCGGCGCTCCAGGCTGAGTACCGCGTTGTGAATGCGTCCTGCAACGGAGATAACGTGCGCCAGGTTATTTTCCTGTGTGACCAGTTTCACATGGCACGTTTCTTCAAGGCGGGTGTAGGCTTCATGCAGTTCATCGATTATCACCGTGAAGCGGATATTCTTGCGGCGAAAAGGGCAGTCTGGATTGCGTCTGAAATGTTCATTGCGAAGGTAAGCTGCCTGTTCGGAGTGACCTGCTGCCGCAACGGTGCTGATCTGCGGATCTTTGGGTTTCAGCTTGCCGCCAAGGAGCAGGTCAAAATCCACGGGCTCAAAACGCACGCCTTCGCCTCGTTGACGAGGCGTCAGGCGGTAAGTTGATGTGTCAAACTTGTTGGTGGTCATTAACAGCACCGACGGGCGATACTGGCAAACTTCGAAAGGCAATACCTGCTTGATAAGCTCGAAGTAGACTTCGTGTACGCTTATTTTTGCAGGTTTCCCCTGCATCGCGTTAAGCTCTCGTTTTCTGCGAGCAAGCAGTCCGCGGCGAATATATTCTTGAATGGAGGTGTCTTCACTGTCCGGCCCAAAGAGTGCTTTACAGGCTGACTGAATCGCATCGCGGATATTGTGACGGCTGTTTTTAAGTTGCTCGTCGAGCATTTCCCTGTCGTAGCGGGTATCCTGGGTGCTATATGTCGCCAGCTTTGCTAGCTGTTCTTCACAACGATCGATTTGCGAGACATGATAATTGAGCGAACGCATAGCGCCGCCGATATATTTGCTGCCTTTCGCCCCTTCGTACCACTGAATATAGCGGTTGCGGTTTTTCAGGCCAGAGGCCCAGTCCATAAAGTCGAGGTCGGCAATATCTTTACGGGAGAGAACGCAAATGAACTCACCGCCAGCAGCCAGAATGTTATTTTTCTGGCTGCTGGCCAGGTCGATTTGTGATTTTTGCGGTGACATGAACAGCAGGTTGGTAAAGCCACCATCGGGAAACAGGTAATCTGGCTTCTGGGTTTGGGCGAAGCGCGTCAGATAGTCGACGTATCCCTGAATTACGCCATAGCTTTTGCCGAACCCCGTGCCGTCTGAGCTGAAAATAACCTCCGCGCCATCGCGTTCATGGGCGTCGTAAAGCTGGGAGACCCTGGCGCGACAGGAGTTAATCTCTTCAATCAGCGTCGTATCTGGCGTTTGGCTGGAGATGAGAGTTTTCAGGTTATTATTCGTCGTTTTCTCGCCAACGCGTTCATATTGACGATAGTTATTGAGGGTGATTTGGCCGCTTTCGATTAGCACCTTTTCTATCTGCATGGGGGCAAGATGCAGAGCTGTTGCGATTTCATTGATAGTATTGGATAGTGGCTCGTGCGGATTGCTAATCGTGAAGTAGTTTAGCGCTGCTGCAACGGTCTCTGGATGCAATGCTTTCCTGAGCGTCGGAAAGGTGAGACTGTAATCGTATAGCGCCAAATCATTGTTTATCAGGCAGCGGAACGGCTGTTTAGCGGGATCGCCTCCCGGACGTCCGGCAAACTCCAATATTCCAGCTAGTCTGAAGCGATGTAGCAGCGCTGCTGCATCGCGGTCAGGTGAGTCAAATGCTGTGTGGAGTTGCTGACTAAACGGCATCGTGGCATTTAGACGCTCATGGCTGACCAGTTCGGAAAAGTGCTGACGCACAAGGGTTAGCAGCTTACAATCTTCCTCAATAGTCCAGTTCTTTCTCATTTTCTTCCCCTTAATGTAAATGCCCCCGCAGCCACTCCGTAACGCGTTCAACATTAAAAGCGCGTAACCCATACTCCTGCGTCAGTAATCCTTCCGGTAAATACTCATCATATTTTTCGAGGCACTTTTCAGCGATGCTTTCGGCGAGACGAGATTCGGATGGCAAACCTTCCTGAAGCGCGCAGGCTAACGCTTGTTTAATCTCTGTGACCGTGGTTTTTTCCACTTCAACCACACCAGCAAATGAGCCCGCCTTGAAACCGCGCTGGATAAGTAATGCCGACAGCGTGTTTACGGTTTGATCGCCCTGCCAGGGAAGAATGTAGACATGCTGCCCCTGCTGAATAAAGCATTCAGAAGCCAGATTATTGTTGCGAAAACAGTGTAGCCCTTCATCAAACAGGCTTCTGGCGGTGGAGTCGGCAAAATCGGCCTTGCGATCGCCAATGGTGATGCGGTAGTCACCTTCCTGATAAATGGTGAGCATTTCCTGGCGGACGACATCATGAATGGACATCCCTTGCCCGCCAAATAAAGGTGGCTGCCCGCCTTTTGTCGCCTCGACGTAAATAACTTTTTTATCGCTATCGATATCGATCACTTTCCAGCGTCGTCCGCCGAAAATAATATGTTGGTCAGGCATCAGTGGAGAATCAACGGGGATAGAGCCCAATGTTTTGCTCCCCGCCACAATACGAAACTCTTCCGGCGTGCTGAACACTGCGTAGAAGGTGTATTGATTAACCTGACGCTCACCTTCCACGCCCAGTACCAGTTCGCCGCTTGATAGCTGAGTCAGAAATTGGAGTTCTCCCATATGCATCAACAACGTTTTGAAATCATCGATTCTGACTTTCTGAAATGGCCCTTGTTGACATAGCTGCGACCAGAGCTGATCCGCACGTACGCCTCCCCACTGTGCTATGATCGCCAGGATCTGATGGAACAGGGTGGAATAGTGCATCTGCCGGGTATCGGCAGGCTCAAACCATTTGCTGCCGATAAGTAAGCGGATCATGGCCAGCGACTGAACAAGCTGGAGCCTGAGCTGATCGACAATGCCCGACGTTGGCGTCAGTTCATGTTCGGCAATCAGCATTCTCAGTACGGCAGGAGAGTCGCGCCTGCCGGAACGTCCCATTCGTTGGCGCAGACTGGCAACGGAATGGGGGGGGGTAACCTGCACGACAGAACTGACTTTGCCGATGTCGATACCCAGTTCCAGCGTCATCGTACAGATCGCAGTGGTAGGTAAGTTGCCTTTCTGAAGCCGCTGTTCCAGCGTTTCACGTAGATCTCTGGACAGCGAGCCGTGATGGGGGAAGAACTCGTTGGGAACGATGTTCATTTCACTAAGATCGCTAAGCGTAGCGGCAATGCTTTCGGTCCGCTTGCGACTATTAGCGAACACCAGATGGGAGTCACCGCGACAGAAGCGAAAGATATCATGGCAGATTTGCGTCTCTGCCGACAGTGGGGGTTGCTGGCCCGAGGTGGCCAGCGGTTCCAGATAACCTTTTACCTGCACTTTTAATGTAGCGTGAGTCTGACTGTCGGTAATAATGTCGCAGGGCAGACGTTGATTTGGCCGCAGAGATAAAGGTACCTGTTCCAGTTCTCCCAGCGTTGCGCTTAGTGCGACCCTGGGTACTGGATTGTTGATTCTTCCCAAGAGGTTATCGACCCGGTTTAACAGAGAAAGAAGCTGCATACCCCGCTCAGAACCGATGAAGGCATGGAATTCATCAATGGCGATATAAGCCAGTGGAGTGAAAGCCTGCTTTAACCATCCCGCGTTGCGGATCAGCATTGCTTCCAGTGATTCCGGGGTGATAAGCAAAATACCGGCAGGATTTTTCTTCGCTTTTAGTTTTTTGCTCTGCGCAACATCTCCGTGCCAGGGCGTGATCGGCATTTCCAACGCATCTCCGAGGCTTTCCAGCCGTCGATATTGATCGTTAATCAGGGCCTTAAGCGGGCTAATGTATAAAATACCAAAGCCTCCTTGAACATCCGCGATAGCAGAACAGGCGGGCAGGAAAAAAGCTTCAGTTTTACCAGCGGCAGTAGCGGCGCTGATCAATACATCCCGATCGCCCGCTAATATCGGTGGAATGGCTTTTTTTTGCAGTTCCCTGAGGTCTGCCCATCCCTGCTGGTATATCCACTTCCGAATGCATGGATCCAGCCGCTGGTATTCATTCATCATAATCTGAAATCGGTCAGTCCGTCCTCATCGGCATCCTCTGGCGAACTAATCTCATCCATATCGCTGGGTTTTTCCTCTGCGATAGCGACACCGGTAATCAACTGTGACCATTCAATGGACGGGTTTTGTTCCAGCACGGCGAGCATATCCAGAAATGCTTTAATCGTGTTCCGTGGCGTACGGAAATAGGCATCGCCGATGGTATTGCTACAGTGGCGTAAGAATGCCGTCAACGCATCATCAGGAACCAGATAGTTATCTACATCGCCGCCGGAATAAACGTGACGAAGGTTTTTCAACAGGATGTAGAGCTCTTCCGGCGTCAAGCTGGCTAAATGCAAGGAAGGGGATGAGTAATCAATCACCCCTGCTCGCTGAGCAAAGCTGTTTTCCGCCAGCCGTGACTGGAGCGCTTCGTAGCTATATAACCCTTTACGCGGATCGAACAGGAACTCCGGCGTGCCGCCGAGTAAAAAGCCGATATATTCAGCCGTTCCTTGTAGACAGTCATTCAGAATACGCAGTATCTGTTCATAATTAGCAACCCGGGCCTGCGTATTACTAAGCTTATACAGATTGACCATTTCATCCAGATTCACCAACAGACCGGCATACCCGGCGTGACGGACAAACAGACTCATCAGCTTTAACGAATCGTAGAAAGATGCATCAGAGATAATTGTGCGCACACCCAGATCGTTACGTGCGTCGGTTTTCGTCGTGTATTCACCTCTCAGCCAACGGATAGCATTCGATTTTAGCGTCTCATTATCCTGCTCATGGCCCTGCCAGTAACATTCAATGACTTTGGCGAAATCATAACCGCCAACCATATCGGATAGGGCTGCGAGCTTTTGGTGAATAATTGCCGGAACCGGTGTGTTTGTCGTTTCTGCTTCTTTTCTGGCTTCTGTAATAAAGCGCTCAACCACGCTTAATAAAGCATTACCATCTGGTTTATTTCGGGTGGATAGATTTTTCATCAGCTCAGAATAGAGGTTTCGCGCCTGTCCGCCGGTCGCGTGGATACGGCGATCCGGGGATAAATCCGCGTTGACCGTTACCAGCTTTTTCTCTAACGCAATCGAACGCACAACGCTTAAAAAGAACGTCTTACCTGAACCGTATTCCCCGATAATCAGACGGAATCCCGCGCCTCCATCGGTGATGCGCTCAATATCCTGATACAGTGCTTTTATCTCGTTGACCCGGCCAACCTGAATATGCTGAATGCCGATTTTAGGCGTAACGCCTGACTTTAGTGATTGAATAATGGCGTCTCTTTCTTTGAGACGAATGCGAATGCCAGACATAAGTTATCCTTTGAGTTCTTGTGCTATTTCTAGGTCAACGTAAATATCACCGTCATCATCAAGTACCGGGGCATCAACCTGTTCATAAGACCAGTCATTAATCGCCTCAATCGCGCCGCTCACCATCAAATTAAGCGACTGACATAGCTCAGCGACTTCGTTTCGCGCCCAGCGTTCTTTTTCCAGCAAACGCAGGTAGAGCTGGTGATGTGCTTCATCGAGACCCGTGCCAGTATGTGACGGGATCTCTGCTGGTGGTTCGTTTGCGGGTTCATCTTCGGCAAAGATGGTGCTCAGCAACTGACGTACGTCTGTTGTGTCGGACTCGTGACGGGCAAGGGTCCGTTCATCAAGAGAAAACGTGCCGCTCGTCTCTGATGTGGTTTGTAACCTAGCTGTCGAGGTTGTTTCTGCGGTTGACAGGCGGTGGATATCGCTGGTGACGGTACTGCTGTCCAGACCGAGGCTGGCGTAAATTTTTTCCAGTTGCTTAATCTCAGCCGGATCGATTTTTCCATCTGCACAGGCGACGTTAATAATAACGTTGCCAATAGTGGACTTTTCTTTATTGCTGAGTTGCTCGATTTTGCCTTTCAGACCGGCCTGACTTGCAGGCGTATTGAGTCGCCAGGTAAGGTAGGCGTGCAGCGAGCGTTTTTCAGTCGGCGACAACGTGTCGTTATGATCAATCGTTCTCTCCAGTGCAGCCTGTTCAGCGACGTCCACACGCTTGTCCATTTGTGCAATCATTGCGCCCAACCGAAGCGCCACGGAGACTGACGTAAATTCCGCAGATGGTATGTAGAATTCAGCGTGCCCTTCTGGAAATAAAACAAGATTACCTTCTGGCTCTGGCCTGACAAGGTGATAGCGCATATCCGGTGCAATGCCGTAGCCTGCTCGCTTGGCGAAATTTTGCATCAGCTCGGCTTCTTTTTTATTGATCTTATCTGGCACAGGCATATCCAGTCTGGCCCAGAAACCAGCAACTGTTGCCAGCCCTGAATTCTCACGGATCCTCTCATCTGCCCAGTGTTTAAATTCAGCGAACATGTGTTCTGCATCTTCGGTCAGGATTTCATCGGGGAGAAGCATGATGGCGGCGACATCGCTTCCTGATGCATCTTTTTTACCAAGATAGCGGCTATAGGCATCCAGGGCGTTGATGCAGGATTCTGCAATGGGGATCAATTTCTGAATCGGTGCTTTTAAAACGCTTGGATCGGGGAGGTCCATCTGTTTTTTGACTTGGATCTCCCGGAGCGTACCGCTGGCTGGTGTATAGCTTAAATGCAACCGTGTTTTATTGGCTTTGACGACAATACCGTCACCATATTTTTGTGTATAGCGCTGTTTGAATAACGCAGAAAATTCAGAATGACATCGACGGGCAGGCGTGCGCAGTGTGTAGTCAGGAAAATAGTGTAGCCATGCCAGTGCCAGATCGGCGGAAACAGGTTGTCCTTTATCAACCGTAGTAGACAGATTAAGTCTGAATAGTAATGAACTCCTCGACGAGAAATATTCGTTTTCACTGTTTATCGAAAGGAGCGTTGGTCTGAGAATAATCATCATTTCCAGCAACTGTGTTGCATAATGCCGGAAGGAACCGCTCGCCTGAAACACGGTTCTCAGGCGGGATATTTCTTCAAATAACGCTTTGAATTCATTGTCAGAAATAGCTTCTTGTGTGCCATCTGCCAGTATGCGGCGCTCAAGACCGTAAAAATAGATAAAAACATAACCAACAGGACTGCTTGCATCGCTGCGGTCGCTTGCCAGCCAGTCAAGATAGGCGCCGCGACAGCGAGGAGAGAGAGTGGCAAAGCTGGGCCAGTATCCCAGAGACCCATCCTGATAATGTCGTGAAATATACTCGATGGGTAAAGCATCATTAACCAGAGAAGCGTCGGAACCATCGTTATAAAGATAGCCATATTCTCCTGATGAATATGTTTTTAACTGTCCGCCGAAATAAAAATTACCGTGATTAATGACGACATTTTGAATTGTAACGCTTTCTCCCGGTTTGACCCATCGCGCTGGCGTGATATTGCGCCGGGCTGCGGTTTCTCGTGACTGTTCGCGGCTGGTGCTGTATTCAACGGTCTGCCCATTAACGAAAGTAAAGGTTGCCAGTTCGTCATCATCGGATGCCTGAGAATGCATACTTGCTACGCTATTGGTTGGCTTATTGAGAGATTTTTGTCGTGACGTATTATTTATTGGGCTGATGTTTTTGCTGTTTATTCTGGGGGGCGGCGACTTTTTCTTTTTGGAAAACAGAAACCAGATAACAGCCAGTGCAATAACAAATATCCAGAAGCCCATTCCGTGCCCTTAATCGCTGATGACGCTTCCCGGCATTATTCTACCATCGGCAAAGGCGGCAAGCATAAAACTGGAAGATAGATCGTAAAATCATAGCGCGACTGGGCTGGAGTACAAGCATAAAAAACGCATTATTCAGCAGGATTATGCCATACGGCAGGGGAACTGAAGATGAGAGGTTACGTCCGCGAATCTCGCATAAAATAATTGATTTCATCCTGAACATGGCGAAGACGGTTAGCAATTTCAGCAAATCCATCAGGTTGACGAAAAAACATCCCACCTTCAACAGCCGTCTGGTGATCCCCTAAGATTGCTGCGAACCGTTTAGCGTCATCAGGCACCAGAAGCAATTTTCCGACAGTGACCTGAGTAAAATCAACGCCCGGAACAAACCAGCGGCGTTGCTTCATCTCAACCACATCATGCATTGCCTCCAGCGTTTCATACGGACTGGCGAAATCATTACGCAGCAGACAATCCACATCGTACCAGTGGCGCGCCAGCCGCTCCGGGTTTGGTGCTCTGGTTTGCGTACAGAACTGGTGCAGCGCCGTTAGTTTTTCCCAAAGAATATAACCGGTGTCATAAGCATTTACGGTCGCGGTAGGTAGCTGAAGTGCATCCATTCCTACAATCGCGGACAGGTAGCTCACTACAGGCATCAGATCGGCTGGTTTACCACGATTTCGCCCGCCAAATTCCAGCAGAATATGATCGCGTTGATAAGCCATACTATCTTCCTTCACCCGTGGAAAATAGATATCTACTTTTTCACCGCCGCTGTCGGGTTCTATTTCTGCTTCAAGGCCTGGAATTTCATAAACCTGAAGGCGTTGATTTAGCCGTTCTACCAGAGCTCTTGTCCATTCTGTTAAGCGAGCTTGCTGCTGCTCTCTGAACCGACGATTTTGGCTGTTATTCCGCGTGCTTTGCTCCCAAGCCTGTTGTTCTTCCTCTTCTGAGTGACCCGCCAGATCTGCCCAGTGAACAGAAAGATCGATATCTTCAGAAAAGCGCTCGATCACGTTCCAGCATTTGCTTAACGCCGTTCCGCCTTTAAACGCGACAGATAAACCACCCAGCAGATCCTTATTAAAAAGCAGCCGAAGGATCTCCGTTACCCAGAGATCCTTTTCCAGAAAGCTGGCTCCCAGCCCGGAGGGATGCTGCTGTGCAGCGTAAGAGAGGATTTCCTGAAGCTCGCGGCGTTGTGATGCGCTCCGATAATAATCGAAAATGTTCATCAGAGCGCCTTTTGCAGCGTCATAAGCTGCAAGCGCCACGCATGAAGCGCAGGCTCATTCATTAATTTTCCGGCAATCTGTCGCGCTTTAGCGGACGGGATGCTCAGCCGATGGAAAGCATTCTTCAGCGTTTCCGGGAGGGTATGTTCCTGATTCAGACTCAGCAAACCGCGCATCAACTCTCCTTCAGGCCGGTTCAGCCAACGTAACCGGCTTGCTGATTTATGCTGGATCCGTACTAACTCATTGCCGACACGGAATTCTCGCGTAGGACCGTTGGACCAGTAGATGCGTTTAACCGGAGCCTGCGTTTGCAGCCCCAACCGGTAAGCGGCTTCCAGTCCCTGAAGGGCGATTTTGTAGCCGCGTTCTTTTGCCCATGCTGCGGCAACATCATTGGCGCTGGCAACAACCTTAACAGAGGGGATGTTCCTCAACGGTTTCGGCCGTGAGTAGAAACCGCGCTCAACCCGGACCAGCAGACCTTCTTTTACCAGACGACTCATTGCCTGTTGCACCGACGCACGGCTTCCCAGCGAATAAAATCCGCTGATGGAAAATGGTACACCACGCTTCATGCGGTGTACCCGCTGGCGGGCCAGGGCGGCAACGGACATTTATTATCCTGTACTGACGTTTTAATTTATATGTGAATTTATCATACTCCTTGTATAACATGGAATACAAGGATGATGATGTCAGTAGCTATTATAATATGATTATAATTTTTGAATGTATCGGGCAGCAACTGTCAGCCAATCGGCTTGTTGTAGGGCATAGGGCATACCTCAAGTAAGTGATTCGGGTGACTGAGCGTAGCCAACGCACCTGCAGCTTGAAGTATGACGGGTACAGCATGACTATCTCTCTATCCACGGCGCTCGCAGCTACCAGGGCGAAAAACCAGTAGAGTTTGATTTGAGGAAGTATGTCACTCTTATCTATGGACAAAACGGCTCAGGTAAGTCGACAGTTTCCGGGTATTTTTATAAACATGGCAGATCAGATTATGGTCAATGTGGTTTGCAACCTCCGCTGGATGTAAAATTTCTTGCTGTCAATTATTGATCGCGATATCTTTTACCCGCACCTGCAAAATCAGGTGCCGGGATTGGAACCCCGATGAACCTCACTGGCGACGAGACGCCAACGCGTCTTTTTTTATGTCGCGCGTTTAGCTACACCCAAATTATGGTGGGCTGGGCGGGGGCACCGCAAGGTGCGCCGGTTTCAGTGAGGCCGGTAGTTCCAACCCCGTTCAGTCCACCACCCTGAGATTGGAACCTCTGGTGGTGGTTATAAGTTAACTTCTCACTGGAGGCTGCCATTATGGCTACAACCCTCAACCAGACTCACCCGTTACTTACCCACCCTTTTAATGCCGATACAGATTTTACCGTGCTGGCCGAGCATTGTGAAAAGTGCGCAGATACTCAGGCGGAATGCTACGATCCGGCGCTGAAGATGGCTCTCTGCGGTCGGCTTGCCGCCGGTCTTGCGCTGCTGAAACCGGGCCTAAGCGATCCCATTCCGCCTCACCTGATAGACAGCCTGACCGTTGATACCTTGCCCACAAACTCTCCTCGTTTTGCCCCTGATGCGGATACTCTTTGCGATTACTGTTTTACCCTGACTCAGCTTCTGCTTTGCCGGATGTTTCCGCCACAAGCGGAAGAACAATTGCGCTGGCTTCTGGCGGAACTGGTTGATTACTTTGCTTCTGAACTGAAAGCCCCGCGCTGGATACGTACAGCGGATGGTGTGAAATGTATTAATGAGGAGGCGGTATGAATCAACAGGACTGGCATTCCGCCGATATTATTGCGGCGCTGAAAAAGCGGGGAAATTCGCTGGCGGCGGTTTCGCGTAACGCAGGGCTGGCCTCTTCCACGCTGGCGAATGCGCTGACAAAACACTGGCCCAAGGGAGAACGGCTGATTGCTGAAGCGCTAGGCGTTTCGCCTGCGGAAATCTGGCCTTCCCGTTACCGCAATCCCGAAGAACGCTAAAGTAAAACAACCTCTCCCGTCCCATTATCGGCGAACGCGGATAACGGGACGGGAGAAGGCAAGCGAAGCGCGGCAGCTTTACATTCATAAAATGACGAAAAAATCAACAAACAACTCTATAAAAGCAAAAAACAGTTTTCCCTTTCTGCCTTGTTGCCACGGGTGTAAGTTTTCGCCTGCACAAAATGCTTCACGACCTGAGAGAAGCGCCTGATGAATCAGGATGGTCAATCCCTTACCGGCGGCTACCTTTGCAAACCGCCGGGCCATCCTACCGATGGTTAAGGTCATCCTTCACTCTCTGCACCAGTCTATAAACGTGACGGGCCGCGGCCTGTAAAGACAGCGGCTTTGCTGCCGTGTGACCGCAATCCTGCACCAGAATTCCAATTTTTAATCACTGCGCCAGTCCAGTGCGTCACTTTAACCGCGTAGAGCGGGAAAGTGACGCACCAGCGCCTTTTGACTGCACCAGACAATTCAACTGCGCCAACACGCGGTGGGATTCTGACACCGTGATTCAACCCACGTTCACTCACAGGAGAACTTGAACCGATACCGGAGGGGGATCAGGACGATCCGGGGGATAACCCGCGCAAGCGGGCGGCTGCTCAGAGAGCACCACCGAAGCCCCGCAACACCTCAACGGCTGCCGCCCCGGCGCTCAGGTATCGTTCGCAGCCCCGACAAAAAATTAGGGGCTATCGGCCTATGCGCCGGGGAAGGTTGTATCTGTTTTGGATTTTGCGGCAATCATGAAAAGGGGACATGTAAAAATGAGTCTTCTGGAGCAGCAAATGAAAACGCTGGCGCGGCAGGCGGGCGGCAGCCATAAAACCGTTCACGACCGTATTAGGCTGGCGCAGCGCTTTTGTGGCCGTCTGGTGGTGGCGCAAAATGTGCAGATCCGACGGGTGGAGCAACTGAAAGCGCGGCATATTGAGAGTTACGTTCGGGAACGGTTGGAACAAGGCATAACGAAACGCAGCCAGCAAAACGAAATGGCAACGCTCCGCTGTCTGCTGAAGCAGGCCGGGCGTGATCGATTGGCCACCAGTGAACGGCTGTCCAATAAATCTCTCGGCTTATCCGGCGCATCCCGCAACGGCACCCGGCAGGCTATCACGGCAGAGCATTATCGGCAGGTGCTGGAAACCGTTCGTGCAAAAGACGCGGGGATGGCTGTGGTGTTGGAGCTTTCAAGGTTGATGGGATTGCGTTCTCAGGAAGCGGTGCAGTGTGCGCAATCGCTTAGGACATGGAAACAGGCGCTGGAGCGTGGTGAAATCCGGCTGACCGTGGTGTTCGGCACCAAAGGCGGACGGCCCCGCGAGACGGTGGTTCTGGAGGCTGGCGCAGTCAGAAAAGCGCTGGGAAATGCGATGGCTTTGGCAGAACAACGCAATGGCAAGCTGATTGACAAGCCTGATCTTAAATCCGCGATGAAATATTGGCATGGTCAGGCGTCGCGTATCGGCTTGACTGGCGCATATTCCCCGCATTCATTGCGTTACGCCTGGGCGCAGGATGCCATTCGTCATTATCTGGCGCAGGGGTTCAGTAAAAAAGAGGCGCTGGCGCTGACGGCGATGGATTTAGGCCACGGCGACGGGCGTGGGCGTTATGTGGCGCAGGTTTATGGGCGTTGAAACGAAGGATAATTCTTGTATCTGGTGCAGCGAAAGGGAAAAGGCCTAAAGGGTAAAGGAAGGCTAAGGGTAACAGCGCCAAACCGGAAAGGGCCAAAGGGCTGAAGGGCTGAAAAGCCCGTCATTGGTGCAGTTCGATGTTTGTCCGGTGGGGTATCTGGTGCAGTTACCGTCTGTTTTAAAGCCCCTATTCGGGGTGAAATAGCCCATCTAGTAATTGATTCCACCGGCCTGAAAGTTTTCGGTGAAGGTGAGTGGAAAGTCAGAAAACATGGCAATGAGCGCAGTCGCATCTGGAGGAAACTGCATCTGGCCGTTGAACTGACAGATGTTTCAGGTACTGTTAATTTTCCTGCGAATTTTCCGGGTATATGATACCCGGAAAATTCGCAGGCTGCGGGAGCGGGCGGCAAAGAGCCGGCGCATTCCGCAAACCTCTATTTTTATGGGAGTAGGTTAGGGGGATACTTCTGTAGAAGTACGCCCCATGACATCGCCCCATTAATTCACACCGTGATATGGGGCGATGTCATGGGGCGACCCAAATGAAATTCCGGCGCTGGTTTTTGCCATGGAAAGGGAACGCCGGGTGCTGCTGTTTCTATGCTGGCATGGGCGCTGCGTGTGGGCGTCAGACCCCATGCTCACAGGCGACGCCCACAGATGACGCCCCTGAACCGGTTACCCGCATCCTGCGGGCATGCCCGTAATCCGTGCTTTCAGGTACCTGCCGACCCGTGGTCGTTTGTCACCTGAAACGCCCGAATGGCGGGCAACAGCGTGTTCCATTACGTTCGGGCTGAACGCCCTTACTGCATGGCACATGGGGGTAAGGTCGCGGCTGGACGCCACGCCAAAACCCCCAAGGTCAACGGCGGCACACCGTCGCACGCTACGCGCGACCAACCCCTTTAAGACGCGCGTTTTAGCCTGTTATTTCTCTTTCTCGCAAGCTCGGTACGAAATAACGGGAAACGCTGCTTTAAATGGGTTGGTCGCGCCACGCTACCGGCTTGTGGCCGGAGGCTTAGCGGCGACGGTGTGCGGGGCTTGCCCCCCAAATAAACCGACGCGTGGGCGCGTCTTTTTGCTCGCTGGGGCGGCAAAATTTATTCGGCTCCCCCCAGCCTGCTCGGTTTCCCTCGGGGGAAACGCTCGCTGGTGGGTTCGGGCGACGCAAATTAGCCATTTCTGCGAAATGGCATTTACTCGCCTCACGCCACTTTTCAATTCCTGAATGGCACAGGAATTGAAAAGCCATAAAAACACGCCCAGTACGTTAGTATGGTTTCTGCCATGTCGAAAGAAACGTTCTGTAATACTTGAATTATTCAGATCTTCATCTATATACAGTATGAGTCATTTGTTGTGTTAATGACCCATTAATTGATTACTCTGACATTATTAATATTTTAAAAGGAGAAAGAATGTCTAAATCAGACTGGGACTTTGTAAACAAAGATCAAGACTATGAATTAAATGATCTTTTAAGCAAGCATGGCTATCGCGAGACAGCAGCAAACAGAACATTGTTAAAAAACAATCTTCCTTCAAATACAAAACATGGCGATGTTAAAAACATCATTCATAAAATTAAAGGGTTAGAGAAAAAATAATTTTTAAAAAATTATATAAGCCGTTACAAAGCAATATTTTGCAGCGGCTTATTCTATTTCCATTGGTGCATCAGTCTGACTCAGGCAACCTTAATCGACTTCTCAAAACGGTAAGCCGGGATGAATTTCTGCCGGCAGGCGTCGAGATAGTCCGACCACCATTGCATCATCTGCGTGCGTTCGTCGAGGTGCTCCGCCTTGTGGATATAGGCGGCGCGAACGTGGTTACGCTCTTGATGGCTCATCTGCCGCTCCACGGCATCTTTTGACCAGCGGCCTGATTCAATCAACGCGCTACAGGCCATCGTGCGGAAACCATGACCGCAAACGTTCACCTGCGTGTCATAGCCCATCGTGCGCAGCGCCTTGTTGATGGTGTTTTCGCTCATCGGTTTGCGCGGGTCGTGGTCGCCGGGAAACAGCAACTCACTGCTACCGGACAGCAGTTTTAGCTGTTTCAGTGCCGTTACCGCCTGTTTTGATAGCGGCACCAGATGCGGCGTTTTCATCTTTGCGCCGCGCTCTGAGTGACGCACGCCAGCGATAGGCTCACGCTGTGCGGGAAGTGTCCACATGGCGTTATCCAAATCGATCTCCTTCCAACGGGCAAAACGTAATTCGCTGGAGCGGATAAAGATCAGCAAATTAAGCTGTACCGCCAATCTTGTCAGCAGTCTGCCGGAATAGCCTTCGATTCGTTCCAGCAGTTCCGGCAACTTTTCCAGCGGCAGGGCAGGGTAATGGTTTTTTTGCGGCGGGGTGATAGCGCCGCAGAGGTCATTGGCCGGATTGCTGGCAATCAGCCCTTCCTGTACGGCGTAACGCATGATGACCGTCGTGCGTTGCTGTATCCGTGCCGCTGTTTCCAGACAACCCTTTTTCTCCGCCACCCGCAGCGGGATTAGCAGATCGGCGGTTTTCAGGTCGGTGACAAGGGCATGGCCGATGAGCGGGAAAACGTGCAATTCCAGTGAGCGCAGGACTTTGGCGGCGTGTGCCTCACTCCAGCGAATGTTTGCGGCAACCCACTGACGTGAGACGGCCTCAAAGGTATTGCAGTTTTTTCTCATCTGCTTATCCTGCTGTTTCTTCACACCGGGATCGGCACCCGTGCTGAGTACCGCACGGGCTTCTTCACGCAGTTTACGGGCATTTGCCAGCGGGACAGTCGGGTAAGCGCCAAACGCTAGCTTCTTCTCCTTGCCGCCGAAGCGGTACTTAAGATGCCAGAGCTTGGAACCGTTAGGTTTAATCAGCAGGTACAGACCCTGCGCGTCGCTGAGTTTGTAAGGTTTATCGAGCGGTTTGGCGTTGCGGATGGCGGTATCAGTCAGAGGCATGGTGGGGGCTCCGTAGTTTATCGAACCGACAGGCCCCCAATTAAGCCCCCAAAAACTACGGATGTCAAAAAATCTGGTAGTACCTTGAGGTACTCCAGATTTTCATCAACTTACTGATTTTGCTATGTTCCCGGACGTATAGGAACGTCCCAAAACAAAAATATGGTGCCCGGACTCGGAATCGAACCAAGGACACGAGGATTTTCAATCCTCTCTTTGTAAGCAAGTTAATATATCGCAGTGTGTAGAGTACCGTAGACCCTGTACGCATCGAATAATTTATTCGAGTGTACACATGGAAAATATCGTTACTAAAGCCACTGAAGCTTCCGTCAGTACCCGGCCGCAAATCGTCCCTATGGTCTCAACCAAAGGCGGCGAAGGAAAATCGACACAAAGTGCCAACCTCGCCGGTTTTCTGGCGGATGCGGGCAAAAAGACTCTCCTCATTGATGGTGATCACTCTCAACCTACAGCAAGTAGTATATTCGCCCTGGAATACGAGGCACCCAGCGGCCTGTACGAATTGTTGATGAAGTCAGTCGATCTCAATCAGCCTGAGAATATCGTTTCACGGTCAGTCATCCCAAATCTGGACATTATTGTTTCTAACGATCCGCATGACCGCCTGTCTTCTGCCATGCTTCACGCGCCTGATGGTCGCATGCGTCTGCGCAATGTGCTGCAGCATCCTCTGTTTCAGGGCTATGACGTCATTATCATCGATTCTAAAGGTGCGGCTTCAGTGATGTTAGAGCTCATATTGCTGGCCAGCACCGAATTTGCCGTCGGAGTGATTAAACCTATACTGCCGGACACTCGTGAGTTCCTGCGTGGTACGTTGGGATTGATGGAAGGGCTATTACCGTTGACTTGCTACGGTATTTCGTTGCCACACATTCGTATTCTGACAAACTGCATGGAGTTCACGAACCTTGACCAGCAAACGCTGGAAAGCCTGAACAACATTATCGCCAACGGCCTATACACTCGTGCAGATCAATTCAACGTATCTCTCCTCGATACACTTATTCCCAAATTAGAAATCTACAAAATGGGCCATGCCTGTGGTCAGCCGGTTCACCGTCTTGAAAGAACGACGACTCGTACATCCACTCAGGCTGCCGCCGTCACTATGCATAGTTTGGCCTGCGAGTTGTTTCCGCAGTGGAAAGAACAATTTGACGACGTTCTCTCCAGGGAGGTTCGCGTATGACTCGGAATCTAATTTGGCGGGCTGTCGCTTATTCAATTAACACCTGTAAATTCCAGGAAGAAGTTTATGTTTTCGTCGATGCGCCGGATAGGGAAACAGCGAAAGAGCGGATTTACGAGCGGCTGTCCGAGGAGTGGAAAATTAGCAAAGTGAGTCAGTGGGATGATAAGCCGGCGCGCATCGAATTTCATAATCTCTGTGATGAGAAAGAATTACGCGATATGGCCCTGGGGACGCAAGTACCTCCAGGTATGCCGTTGCTTGAGAGTGGCTGGGGGGGAAGGAGGGCAATTTATGATACGAAGCCTCTGATTCTGGTCGCATCACCACGCCTGCGTGAAGTGCTGGAAAGTGCGTTGCGGGAGGTGCTGGCATGAGCAGAACCGTGTCAGAACAAACCGTAAACGTACCTTATTCCGCTGATGCCGAGCAAGCTGTGATCGGCGGGTTGATGCTGGATAACGATCGCTGGGATGATGTGCTGCCGCTGATCCGGGATACCGATTTTTATCTGCCGGCACACCGCCGGATTTTTCAGGCGATGGGGCAACTTATGGCCAGCCAGCAGCCAATCGATCTGATTACTTTATCCGATTCGTTGGAGCAAAACACAGCTCTTGAATCGGTTGGTGGATTTGCCTATCTGGCTGAAATGGCGAAAAACACGCCGAGTGCGGCCAACATTGTCGCCTATGCCAATATTGTTGCTGAGCGCAGCAGGCTGCGTGGACTTCTCCAGTTAGGGCGTGAATTAAGCGCCGAAGCAGTCGTTCCCCGTGCCGATGCGGCCGTACTGACCGAACGGGCGGAACAGCAATTGTTCCAACTGTCAGAACAGACACAAACACAGCAAAACGTGAGTCTGATTGCCGGTCTTGAATCGCTGGCCAGTCATTTGGAAATGGTTAACGGTGGTAATGGCATTACCGGAACGCCGACCGGTTTCGCCAGACTGGATGCGATTACCTGTGGCTTGCAGGGCGGCGACCTCATTTTACTCGCTGCACGCCCTTCCATGGGGAAAACCTCTCTGGGGCTCTCATTCTGCGTCGGCGCCCTTCGGGACGCCAGTAAGCCGGCATTTTGTTTTAGCCTTGAGATGCCGCGAGCACAGTTGCTGCAACGGCTTGTTTCGATGCTGGGACGGGTAGCGTTAGCACGGCTGCGCAGTGGTCAACTGGATGATGAAGACTGGGCACGGATCAGCCAGGCTGTCGCGGAAATGACGCCCTGGGAAGATCGCTTAATCATTGATGATGAAAGCTACCAGACACCGGCCTTGCTGCGTTCACGCGCACGACGCTATACCCGCCTTTATGGCCGGCCGGGCCTCATCATGGTGGACTATCTGCAACTGATACGTTGCCCAGGTCAGGAAAACCGTACGCAGGAAATCTCTGAGATCTCACGGAGTCTCAAAGCGCTGGCCAAAGAGCTGGACTGCCCGGTGGTAGCGTTGTCTCAACTGAATCGTCAATTGGAGAGCCGAGCGGATAAACGCCCGTTTAACGGCGACCTTCGTGATTCTGGCGCGCTGGAGCAGGATGCTGACGTCATTGCTTTTGTTTACCGCGACGAGGTGTATGACGCCGATACGCAGGATGTGGGTATTGCCGAAATCATCATTGGTAAACAGCGCCAGGGGGCTACTGGCACCATCCGCGTTAAGTTTGAAGGGCAATATACCGCTTTCAGCGATCTCCCTGACGGGCAATATGCTGGCGCAGGGAGGGCATGAGCATGGCGCGTTCAAAAAACAAGGTATTCGATCTTAGCAGCGCATTATTGCAACCGGGTAAAACTGCGTTGGGTACGCAACCTGAAACAACCTCAGTCACGCCGCTTCCTGTTAGTGAACTGCCGATGGTGCTGACTTTGGATGAATTGGCACCTAACCCGGACAATCCCCGGACTTCCCGTAACCCTAAATATGAGGAAATCAAAGCTTCTATTCAGGCCAGAGGATTGGACACTGTGCCGAAAGTTACCCGGGATCCGGAAGCCGGTTCGCAGGTTTATATCTTCAGTGATGGTGGCAACACACGCTACCAAATCCTGTGCGAACTGTGGCAGGAAACGGGGGAAGAGCGTTTCTACCGTTTTCCTTGTTTGTTCAAACCGTGGCCGGGCCGTTTGTCCTGTGTCATTGGACATCTGGCCGAAAATGACGTGCGTGGCGACCTGAGTTTCATTGAAAAAGCGCTGGGTATCAGAAAGGCTCGCTCTATTTATGAAGAGCAATTGGGTAAATGCGTCACTCTCCGGGAGCTTTCTTCATTACTTGCTGCGGAAGGTTATCCGGTACATTTCTCGGGGATCAGCCGAATGGAAGATACAGTGAAGTATCTGTATCCATCCATGCCGGCACTACTTGAGTCAGGGCTGGGGGCGCCGCAAATCAGGCAGTTACTTTCCCTGCGTAGTGACGCTGAAAAAACCTGGAAACTCTTTGCTAATGATGTTTCCACAACGCGCTCTTTTAATGAAGTATTTGCTGCCGTTTGCCGTCATTTTGACGCTCCTGAAATGTATTCACTGGATATGTTCCGTGACGAGTTGATCGGTGCTCTCGTAGAAGCACTGCCACATCCCTCACTTAACTATGACCGTTGGTTACTGGAACTCGATCCAAAGGAACAAAATCGGCGTAAGCATTTGGGGGAACCAACATCATTATCGGTACAATCTTTAGAAATTGATGGTTCCTTGCCGTCAGAGGGATCTCCTGAGGAGAAAAACAGTCAATTATCGCCGGGCGTAGTTGAACATCTGGGCGATTAGAATATTGCGCCGACAGCCCTGGCCGGCGCTTTGTTTGATTCAGATGGTAAGCAGGACAACACTTCGGAGGAACAGCAGGAAGAGAAAACGGCTCCTTCTTTCAATACGACGCGTGTAGAGACCCAGACTGATTTATACGGTGCGCCGGCGATACTCTCTGGTGAAACCGAAAGTGCCTCAGGGAGTGCCCCCTTACCGGACAACGATGAGGTATTAACGCGTTCTCCATTCCAGCCCCCGCATTTGGTCATGGCGCCACAACAAGATAATACCGAACATTCTGAGGTTGCTTTTGCTGACGTGGGTCTGGAGCCTGTCGGCACTATCTGGGCCATTCCAACACTGCAGGATGATATTGAACATCTGCAGGTAATGACGTTCCGTCTGGCTTTCGAACTGGCCGAAGTCGCGGGGTGCGAAGCTGAAATCAAAGCTGACAGATCCGGATTGTACGCGGCCGGCTATGAGCTGGCCGATCGGCATCTGGCGGCAGGGCGTATTGAACAACCTTCCCCTTTTACTGTTTTTCTGCTCTCTCTTGCCGGCGCCGACAACACCGACCATGACGGTTGTTCACTGGGCGATGTGTTAATCGGAACGGAGAGGGCTGCTGACTTACCGCTGCTTGACGACATTCACGCCGTCAAGCTGATGCGCCTTATCCGGGTTATGCGTCGTCTGCGCGAGCTGCAGCGTGACGTACCTGCAACAGAGGAGAATGACCGATGAGTTCTTCACAACGACAAGAACGCTTGGTGAAACTGGTTCGTAAACTTCTTGAACTGGCTCGTAGCAACAGGAATGCCCATGAGGCTGGTCTGGCGTTGGCCCGGGCGCAAAAACTGATGGAAAAATACGGTATCAGCGAGCTGGATGCGAGCCTTTCATCAATACAGCAGGCCCCAAGTCAGGGAGCGCCGTCAGAGGCTAAGAGCAAACTCCCCGAGTGGATGTCCAGTCTGGCATGGGCCGTTTGCCATGCCTTTGGGTGCCGCCTGTATTTCTCCTGGCGAGAAACCCCGTCCGGGTATCGCCGTAATGTGACGTTCTATGGCTTTAGCGGACGCCCGGCTGTTGCCGCTTATGCGTTTGATGTGCTTAGCCGTCAGTTGAAAGATGCCACTTCAGCCTATTTGAAAACCCAGAACAAGCGTTTGAAACTGACTACGCGCCGTGCGAGAGCGGAGCAGTTTCGGGCCGGATGGGTTCTGGGCGTTCGGCAGGTCATTACAACGTTTCGGGTTTCTGAACAGGAGCACCAGTTGATGGTGTCATGGATGGAGAATCAGAGAATGGGCGAGTTACAAACACGCGCACTCAAGACATGTCGCGGTGACGATATTGCCCGACGGCAGGGGTATGAGGCCGGACAGAACGCCCGGTTGCATCACGGTGTACAGGGAACCGGGCCTGCCGCGCTTGGTCATCGGCGGGAGGTTCAGTGATGTGCATTCAATTATCGCCAACGGATAACCTTTCCCTGGCTCCTGTTTTTCTGACCTGCTTATCTTACCGCTTTATTTTTTTGCCATTCACTGCTTTGAGCCCGGTGGTTGAATATCTGGGGGGGAACCAACGATGAGTAACAGTTTATCTCAGGCGACCAACAGCTTGTTAACGCAGTTGGTTATGGAGTTGAAGTCCGGCTATATACGCCGTTGTGAGTCTCTGGGACTGACCACAGAGGAAATGCAACTGCTGCATGGTTTAACTGTTGAAGATCTGCATTATCTGCTGAACAGCCCGGTATCGGTACTGACATTTCAAATCCACCATGAAAACTTCTCATTGATGCTGCAGCATGCGCGTCGCGAGCAACAACGCATGCAACGTATTGACCGTGCCCTGGCGCTCGGGGGTTCTATTGAGATGATGCAGCACTATTTTGGGTTGACGACGGTTGAAGTCGCCGCGCGTCGGCGTATGACCGGTATCAGTATCCGCCAGGGGCGTTGCGCCGCACTCAGTGATGAAGAAAATGCGACGCTGTGGCGCCAGTGGCAAAAGGCAGGCATTGACGATCCCTCAAGCGCGGATGGTCTGGATGTCATGATGCTGGCCACCGAGCAAATGGATGTGTCGCTTACAGCTGTGTGGCACGCGGTACGCGGCTTCGATGTACCTCATACCAACACGGCCAAAAAGGCCATTCAGGCGGTCCGTAATCATGCCGAGAGAGGAACGGTGAGGAGGCCGGCATGAAGCCCATGATCTTGATGCCCGGTTTGCAGGCCCCTCGTTCTGCGCCGCCATCTTGCCAGAAAAAAGCGAAAGCGCTGGTTCAGCAGTTTCGCCGCGGCGAGCGAAATTACAAAAATATCCATGTAAAAGGTAAGCACGCCCCCGGGCGTGCCTGGATAAAGATTAATGTCGGGGCCACCTGGCGGCTGTTAAGCCGTAACAGTGGCGCAGACTGGGAGTTACTCACCCACGAACGCTACAACAATGAAATTTGGAAGTGACGACATTCACCCTGTGCCTGGGTACCGGGTACAGGACTGAGTGCCTTTAGCCATGTGCAGCATTGCCTGCACGATTACCGTTTGACTCCTTCGCCATATTTGTTGGCGCAGGGCGCGTGATTAAGGATCCGCTAAATCCATGACTACAACTCGAATACCTGATGATAGCCTGATCTCCTTTACACTGGCGCAAATGAATGCCCGAATGGTGGAGCGAATAAGCGCGGAAAAACACACGGGTAGCGCCGATGTTACGAATCTGCGTAGTGGCCTGCTCTATATGGGCAATGTGCATGATTCCATACCCCGCCGATTATTGTTGGACACGCGTTTATCGCCACTGGATAAAACGGCGTGGATAATGATCCGTCTGTATGCGCAACAGAATCAGGGGGCCGTATTTCCGACTTATGATGAATTACAGTTGCAGCTTGCTTCTCCATTTAACGGCAAAGCATCCCGTGAGACCGTTAGTCGCGTTTTGTTGATGTTACGTCTTACCGGCTGGCTCAGCCTGTGTCGCCGTGTGCGTGACGATAAAGGTCGTGTGCGGGGAAACATCTATGCGCAACACGATGAACCATTATCAGCCCGTGATGCCGAGACATTAGATCCGACCTGGCTTGATACGCTGGCTGCGGCCTGTGAGCATAAAAACCGTACGGTGAATCAAACGGCTTGGTCAGTGTTGTCCGATATCCAAAATGACCCGACAATGCGTCATCAGCATTCGCAGATGGCAGCTATCGTTGAACGATTGGGGTCGCCGCAAACGCCTCAGCAGATGGCGAAACGCGTGTCCCTCAGGGAGCCTATTTCCCATGGTTCTATAACCGAACCCGGTAATAACCCCCCCGGTTCGGATGCCGAACTTAGTCAATTTAAGCGCAGTTCGGATACCGAACTCATTCTGGAATCAGTTACTTACAAGGATTCACCCAAACCGAACTGTAACGTACGTAATTTCACACACAGTGTGAATAAAAAAACGTACGTACCAGAGCTACCAGCCGAACTGCAACGCAGCATGGCTGAGGATGATCGCCGACAGATAACCGCTCAGCTTTGCGCATTGTCTGCTGAGGATGCCCGGCAAGTGTTGGATAGCCTTGTTCAGACGATGGCCCGAGGCAATCTGAATAACCCGACTGCCTGGCTGCTGACGGTGATAAAGCGCGCCCGGAACGGGGAGTTGTATTCGCCGGCAAAACCGATGCAGTCAGCTAAACCAAACAGTGCTGGCAAATCACAGCGCGCTGCTGTTTCAGCAAAAACAGAATTACCTGTTCACCGAAAATCTGCATCACGGGAACATGTCAGCAGTGTTGTCGCTAAATTACGTCAGGAAATGGCACGAGCCAAAATCAGAACATGAGTTGATATAAAAGAGCCTATACATAGGATTGTTCAAATCCGGATTTGCCTTGTTTTGTGTCAAGCTGGGTGTATCTATTTTGGTTGCAGGGACTTGGACAATCATGAGAGTTTTTACAGGTGAACTTGCCACCATTGTAAAAAAGGACCATTGCATGACCACTCCAGAACTTGAAGAAAAAATTTCAGAGGCTCTCACTGAGTTGGACTTGCGTGAGAAAAAGTACAAATCCGCAAGAGCTACTTATCTGTCAGCACTTGAACGTGACATTGAACGCTCTGAAGGTAGTGGACGCCAGGAGTTGCTCCATGATCAGTATATGGCGGATTTAAGCCAGGAGTCGATAGACACTGAAGCGGCCTATCAATTGCAAAAGCAACATGTTAAAGAACTAAAAAAACAGCGTAGTGAGTAATATTAGTGCGAACTGCTTAAAGTTATTGAATGACTTTCTGGTATAGCGAACACAAGCCTTATCCATTTGTTTTACCTTGCTCATCCTCGAACGGTTAAAAAATGAGCTTGTTGGCACTGCCAACAAGCTCAAAAATGAGGGCTTCGTTTTTTAGATTTTTTAAGGAAAAGGTCCGAGCTGATATGGATCAGTTCGAGGTATATCCTTTCTGTTGCTCAGTGAAAGGAAAAGTTATGGTACCTGAGACTGCCTATCTGAAGGAGGGAAATGCTTGTGCTGGAAAGTAGTCGGTCATCATGGCATCCACTCTCTTGGTAAAGTCATCGCCCAGTGTGATCTCCCGCTTTTCAGCAGAAAACGAAAGGGTTCATAGCCTAAAAAAGAAGTGTGCAAAAGTTGCGCGAGTTTAAGATTTGTTCTATCATGAACCCATGAGAATCTTAAACAACTGAGACGAGGTCATCATGACTACACTGACCATGAACAAAAATACTCGTGCTCATAGGCTCAACCCTGAGCACACTGTAAAATTGCTGCTCCAGTCGCGCATTGATAACGTCGGCAAAAAATTTGTCGATGTCCTTGATGATATTGAAGAAGACAAACTGTTTTCTTTATTAACATTACCCGACGATGAATTTTGGTCGGAATTAAAAGTTTTGGCTCTCACCCAGTCGCTGATAAATAACAACAGCACGGAAAAAGATGAGCAGACAGAATATGCTGAAGCACGGCTGGAATTTCTAAAAAGCTTGGAAAAGTATGGCGGCGTTCATAAGTCCACTGCTGTCAAAGGGCTGCTGGGATTATCCGTTCCTACTATCCATAAATACGGTAAACAAAATAAACTTATAGTGCTGGACTGGGGGGCAGAAAAGCTGTATCCGGTCTTTCAATTTTCCATCGATAAAAAACTTAGTGAAAATGGCATGCTGAAAGGAGTGCCGGAATTATTGTCGTGCATCACACATGATGTAAGTAGTTTACGCAAATGCAACTTCTTTACCCGTAAGATTGAAATACCGGGCTGCGCGGAAAAAATCAGCGTGTTGGATATACTGCGGCGCGGGGCTACGGAGGAAGAAATGGCTCATCTACGCATTCTGGCAGAGAACTTTGGTACCCAAAATGCCGTATAAAAAGGAGTGCCAGTCATACCTGGCACTGCTTTTTCTTAAGTTATCCTGCGATCTTTAAATTACACTCAGATTTTAGGATCTGCTTGGCTGTTTTTCCTTGATGTTTGTACTGGTGTAACGGAGTCACTGACTCCGTCGACACTATGTCATCCCCATCGACTTTATCAGACCAAAGCACCACACACGGTTTCCCGGTATGTCGGGACAAATACTCTAATCCATCTGCATGTTGAGACAACTCTTTCGCCAGTTCCTGTGTAAAAGGATACACGGCTTTAGTCCCCATTAGGTCGCCGACAGCAAGGTTAAGATGGGGGGCCAATCGGGTCTCATCAAAGACTTTCAGCGGCTTCTTGGTTGTGATTTCTGCCATGCAGTTCACTTCAAAGTCCGAACGGTCAATGAATTCTTCATCCTGAAAAAATTCACTACACGCCGTATGAGGCGAATCGGCTAGGTACATCGGCCCTTTCGACTTATCGGACAACGAAAAACGGTTATTGCTTTTTGGATTAAAGAAAACACCGTTCCCATCATGGTATTCGTCCTGCAACTTGTAGTAGCCAGTACCTTCTGGGATGACCTTTGTCACCTGAATGTCCCCCTGGTCTTCCAAGTCCATAATTTTTTTTATGCGATCATGTAGGTCGCCCTCGAATTGAATAATCATATTTTCCGTCCTTAGCTAGGCGTGGATTTACTGTTTTTAGAAATAAGCATTGGGTAATCATAAAGATGATCCTTTCTGCTATGAGTGAAGTGTTGAATTGTGCTTGCCCAATTCAACGGTTGGTCCGCCGGGAGCCCCGACGGCGGCATAATGATAGCTCAACTCGGTAAGTTGATCAGAGGAAACCGGTGAAATTTATGGTGTTTTGCATAAGATAATCTATTGAATAGCAAGGTACGGAGAGATGGATGATGATAACAACGATACTGAGTAAATTTCTCGCGGCATTCGTGCAGCTCTGGGTATTATCAGTTGGCATGGATTTTAGTGACGTAACTGAAACCGAACTGAACGAGTTCTTGCATCAGCTAGGATGTACATGTGTGGTTAAAAAGTGAGCTTGTTGGCAGTGCCAACAAGATTAAAAAACGAACACCCCGCCTTTTACACTTTCTCTTCACAAACCAAAAAGAGTTTTGAATTGCTGCTTTCTGGCCCTGCCGAGACTATTTCAAGCCAAACATACTCTCAGCAGACAGAAGGATGCTCAACATGGCAGATACAGCAAACAATTCTCCAGACACTCCCGCACGGGGAAAGGCGGGGGCACTGAAGTCGACTTTAACAGTTCAACTGCATACCCAATATGCCATCCTTTTATGGGAAGGCCGTCAACGTCAGAAAGAGTCAAAAAAACCTCAAATAGTTAGCATGCCCCAGGTCATCGCTAGGGCAGGTAAAATCAATGCCGATTCGGATAGTGACAACCCGTATGCCGACGACGCGATGTTGTTATTGGAGCAGGCGATAGAGCGAGGAACCGCACGGTTACAAAAGGCGGTTGCTGAGCTTGAAAACACCTTATCCGATTTGCCGGGTCAGATCACGATGTCCGATGTTTACTCCGTTTCGCCTTTAAATATCGGTGTATTCAGCCGAACACCCCTGGGTTACCGTTGTGTCTGGTTACTGGTGGGTTTTGATCAGCTTGCGATGAAAGCTTTCCAGGCATGGCATTACGGTTTGATTTCACGTCAGAAACGCGATGATTTGCTGAGTAAGGGAGGACACTGGGTTCGTCAGGTATACGGGGTGGTGCAACAATATCATTCTGTCAGCGTGACCCGCGATGATATTCGTCTGCAAACGCCTGCCGGTCTTGAGGCTATCAAACGGTTAGGTGAACCGGATGCAGATATCTTAACGGGTGTGAAACGTTCAACGTTCTCCCCGCCGTTACGTAATCCTGTCACTGTCTCCGCTGATTCTTCCTCTGATAAAGGAGGCAATGCATGAGCCCTTACAAGAAAGCGTTAATGCCTGCTCTATTTTGCACGGCGCTGATTTTAAGCGGTTGCGCCGGTAGCGACCTCGCTGCGTGGAATCAAAAAATCAGTGATGCCGCCCATTCGCTGGCCGGCGGCAGTGCCAATAGTGCTAATGACAGTGACATGCCATGGATGACCAAAGCCGGAAACACCGGCCCGCGTCAAAATGTGCTCCATGTTTATACCCTTCCCGTGGATGTTGATACCGCCGCGGCCCGCCTCAAAAGTCATTATCAGTTTATCTCTTCAGATGAGCTGGAAAGTTTGCGTAAACGTGATCAGTACGGTGACTGGAGTGCCGGCTCTGTCGATGAAGCCCACTCCGTATGGTCAGCGGTAAAGGGCAGCTACTATAAAATGGGGCAAGAATGGAAAGGAAGCGATCGCCTGGTGCTGGAAGTCGAGAAATCCGGTGCCGGCAGTCGTTTGAAGGTGACTTACAGTTCCCCGGATAGTTCGCATCTGACCGATGCGTATTTGGGGCGCTTAATGAAGCAGCTGCAGCAGGTTGCTAACGGTCAGGTGAGCTGACTGGAGGCGATCAGATGCAACTCTATCTCTGTGAGAAACCGTCCCAGGGTAAGGATATCGGAGCCATCCTTGGGGCGACCCAACGTAAGCAGGGTTATCTTGCCGGTCCCGGAGTCATTGTTACCTGGGCTGTAGGGCATCTATTAGAGCAGGCTCAACCTGAGATCTACGGTGAACAGTACGGTAACCCATGGCGCGAGTCCGTACTGCCCATCGTGCCGACGCAGTGGAAAATGACCGTTAAAAAAGATACGGCGGATCAGTTTGCCGTTGTCAGGTCACTTCTGAAGCAAGTGGACTCCGTGGTCATCGCCACTGATGCCGATCGGGAGGGCGAGGTCATCGCCCGCGAGTTGCTGGAGTATTGCCACTTTGTTAGCGCCAATGATATAAGACAGTAATTCACCATTTGGATTGTCCGCTCCACCCAACATGTTGTTTCCTTGAGGT
>NZ_JAKMAJ010000011.1 GCF_022378355.1 Brenneria bubanii | reverse complement strand
TCAGCAGTGAAACGCCGTAGCGCCGATGGTAGTGTGGGGTCTCCCCATGTGAGAGTAGGGAACTGCCAGGCATCAAATCAGACAGAAAGCCTCATGCGCAAGCATGAGGCTTTCTGCGTTATGGCGCGGCGAAAAGCCAAGAGGTCGGCAGGGCATTCAGTGCGTCTTGAGCAGAGTCCGCCGACGGAATGACGGTATACGCCTTCATTGCTATCTCGAACATAGCCAGTCCGGGATGATTGTCTTGTCGACATATCTATCAGACTCCGGGCTCATCTCTTGCACGTCTTAATGCCATCCTGAACGTTTTGATTTATCTGTATTCTGCATCTGTATAGTTTCATGACCTTGCTGTGGTCATATCAACATCTTCGTGAATAGTCGGTCGTTTGAAACCTTCAGCGCGGGTGCGTGATGACGGATGCAGAATGCTAAGCTCAGCAAAATAAAAAAACACAGCAGTGCTGTGTTTTTATCGTATCTTCACGCCAGTGAGCTGGCGTCAAACGGATTTGAATTCCGTTTCAGCCTGATGAAAGCGCTCGGTTATTGTGTTCGACGGCGCTCTCCCCATCAGGCTGACGATCAGGATCGTCAGACAGTTAAACAGGAACCCGGGGATAATTTCATACAATCCCAACCAGCCAAAATGTTTCCAGATAAGCACGGTGACCGCACCGACAATCATCCCCAGCAGCGCGCCGTTACGCGTCATCCGTGGCCAGAGCAGCGAAATCAGAATAACCGGACCAAAGGCTGCGCCGAAGCCGGCCCAGGCATAGCTTACCAGCCCCAGCACCCGGTTTTCCGGGTTGGCCGACAGGACGATGGCGATGGCGGCCACCAGCAGCACCATAGCTCTACCAACCCAGACCAGCTCTTTCTGACTGGCATTTTTACGCAGAAAGGGCTTGTATAAATCTTCGGTGATAGCGCTGGAGCATACCAACAGTTGGCAGCTCAGGGTGCTCATTACGGCGGCCAGAATCGCAGATAGCAGCACGCCGGCAATCCATGGATTGAACAACAACATTGAAAGCTCGATAAATACGCGTTCACTGTTGCGCGCAACGCTGCCGGCCTGCTCCAGGTTGTTATTGAAATAGGCGATGCCGAAGAACCCCACGGTCACCGCGCCGACCAGGCATAAAACCATCCAGGTCATGCTGATACGACGAGCGCTGCGAATGGTTCGATGAGAATCCGCCGCCATAAAGCGGGCGAGAATATGCGGCTGGCCAAAATAGCCTAATCCCCAACCCATCAAAGAAATGATGGCGATGAAGTTTAGCCCCTTGAACATGTCCAGGTTGGCCGGATTTTTTGCTTCAATCACCATAAGCGCGCTATCAATGCCCCCCAGCGACAGGATCACCATTATCGGCGTCAGGATCAGCGCAAAAATCATCAGGCTGGCCTGGACGGTGTCGGTCCAGCTTACGGCCAGGAAGCCGCCGATGAAGGTATAGGCGATGGTCGCGGCGGCGCCGGCCCATAATGCGGTGTCATAGTTTATGTTGAAGGTGCTTTCAAACAAGCGCGCACCGGCAACGACGCCGGATGCGCAGTAAATAGTGAAAAAGACCAGAATGACCAGTGCGGAAATAACGCGCAGTAGTTTGCTGGTGTCTTCAAAACGATGCGTAAAATAATCGGGCAGCGTCAGCGCATTGTGATTGATTTCGGTATGCACGCGCAGACGGCCAGCGACCCAGCGCCAGTTCAGGTAAGCGCCGATCGTCAGACCTATCGCGATCCAGCTTTCTGAAATCCCGGAAATGAAAATGGCGCCGGGTAATCCCATCAATAACCATCCGCTCATGTCCGAGGCGCCGGCGGAGAGCGCGGTAACCAGGCTTCCCATTTTTCGTCCGCCTAAAATATAATCACCAAAGTTGTTGGTTGCCCGGTAGGCAAACAGTCCGATGAGGACCATCCCGAAGATATATACCAGAAAGGTCACCAGCATAGGTGTGCTCATTGTTATTCAATTCCCCGCTTTTCATTATTATTTGTACGCACGCTATGGTGCGATAGACCCTGAGTCTCTACGCTGGACGAGCGGGGCGGCTATTTTTAACGCCTGGGGGCGTTTTTCAATGACGCAACCGACTCCAGCCAAATTGAGGCGGAAAAGATTATGCCGCAATCTTGGGAATAAGAAACCTATCAACCGCTTCTGATATTCACTGCACAGAATGTGCTTATCGGTTTCGTGCTGCATCGGGTTGTTTTAGACCACAGGGCCTCTGGAAAGAAACCAGCCGCGCGAAGGCATAGAAAGAGATGGAACGGGCGCGGGGACTTATCGCGCCATGCTGGCAGGCGAGTACGGCGATATTATGATACCTTCCCCTGAGCGGGGAAGGTGTGGGCGGGTATGCCTAATTGCGATATAACACTTTGATTAAGTGGTAGCCAAACTGGGTTTTCACTGGTCCGCACGGTTTTAACAACTCGCAGGAAAATACGGCTTTATCAAAAGCGGGGACCATATCGCCCTTGCGAAACTCGCCTAAATCACCGCCGTTACGTTTTGACGGGCAGGTTGAGTATTTCTGCGCCATTTTCTGAAAGTCTGCGCCCTGTTCCAACTGGGCCAGGATATCGTTGGCCTGCTGTTCGCTATCCACCAGAATGTGGAGTGCTGCTGCGGTACTTGTCATGTTATTACCTTTTTACGAGATTCCCTTCGTCTTCCAAATTGTCGGCGTGTTGTTTTCCTGCAATGTGAAATCGATTGGGGAGAGATGCCTGCGTGCAATGTAACACCTGCAACGCAGGATGTGGACTGCGGCGTATGCCTTTGAGACAAAATCCGCGATCAAGATCGGCGGCGCTTTCTGCTACAATCGCCTCCTGTTTTACGATTGAGTCTTGCCGTTATGCGTCTAAACCCCAGCCAACAACACGCCGTCGAATTCGTTACAGGTCCCTGTCTGGTGCTGGCAGGCGCCGGTTCGGGTAAAACGCGCGTCATTACCAATAAGATTGCTCATCTGATCCGTCAATGCGGTTATCAGCCCCGGCACATTGCCGCCGTGACCTTTACCAATAAAGCGGCGCGCGAGATGAAGGAACGCGTTTCCCAAACGCTGGGGCGTAAAGAGACCCGCGGGTTGACGATAGCGACCTTTCATACGCTGGGACTGGATATCATCAAGCGGGAATATGCGGCATTGGGGATGAAAGCCAATTTCTCTCTGTTTGACGATCAGGATCAGATGGCGCTGTTGAAGGAGTTAACCGAGCAATGGCTGGAGAATGACAAAACGTTGTTGCAGCAGTTAACGTCAACGATCTCAAATTGGAAAAATGATCTTATCGATCCGTCGGGAGCGGCGGCGGCGGCGAGATCCGAACGCGATAAACTGTTTGCGCACTGCTACGCGCTGTATCACGATCATTTGCGTGCCTGTAACGTGCTGGATTTTGACGATCTTATTCTATTGCCGACATTGTTATTAAAACACAATCCGGAGGTTCGCGAACGCTGGCAGAACCGTTTGCGCTATCTGTTGGTGGATGAATATCAGGATACCAATACCAGTCAGTATGAACTGGTCAAATCGCTGGTCGGCAGCCGCGCGCGCTTTACCGTGGTGGGGGATGACGATCAATCGATTTACTCCTGGCGCGGCGCCCGACCGCAGAATCTGGTGCTGTTACAGCAGGATTTCCCTGCATTGCAGGTGATTAAGCTGGAACAAAACTACCGTTCCTCCGGGCGTATTCTGAAAGCCGCCAATATTCTGATAGCCAACAATCCGCACGTTTTTGAAAAGCGTCTTTTTTCTGAGCTGGGCTATGGCGACGAGCTAAAAATCATCACCGCCAACAACGAAGACCACGAGGCCGAGCGCGTAGTCGGCGAACTGATTGCTCATCATTTTATCAATAAGACCCAGTACGGCGACTACGCCATACTATACCGCGGCAATCATCAGTCGCGCCTGTTTGAAAAAATGCTGATGCAAAACCGTATTCCTTATCGAATTTCCGGCGGTACTTCATTTTTCTCGCGTCCTGAAATCAAGGATCTGCTCGCCTATCTGCGCGTGTTGACCAATCCGGAAGACGACAGCGCCTTTTTGCGCATCGTCAACACGCCCAAACGCGAGATTGGTCCCGCCACGCTGAAAAAACTGGGAGAGTGGGCTAATCAGCGAAATAAAAGTCTGTTTAACGCCAGTTTTGATTTGGGTCTCAGTCAGTCTTTGACCGGGCGCGGGCTGGAGTCTTTGCAGCGTTTTACCCAGTGGACGGCCGACGTCGCCCATTTAGCCGAACGCGAGCCGATCGCCGCGGTAAGGGATTTGATCCACGGTCTGGATTATGAAAGCTGGCTGTATGAAACCTCTCCCAGCCCCAAAGCCGCCGAAATGCGGATGAAAAACGTCAACCAGCTTTTTAACTGGATGACGGAAATGCTCGAAGGCTCGGATCTGGATGAGCCGATGACCCTGACTCAGGTCGTCACGCGCTTTACTCTGCGGGATATGATGGAGCGGGGTGAAAACGAGGAGGAACTGGATCAGGTTCAGCTTATGACGCTACATGCGTCAAAAGGCCTGGAGTTTCCCTATGTCTTTTTAGTGGGTATGGAAGAAGGGCTGCTGCCGCATCAGAGCAGCATTGATGAAGAGAATGTGGATGAAGAACGCCGGCTGGCCTACGTCGGCATTACCCGTGCGCAACGTGAGCTTACCTTTACCCTGTGTCGGGAGCGACGCCAGTACGGCGAACTGGTGCGCCCGGAACCCAGTCGTTTCTTGCTTGAGCTACCGCAGGATGATGTGCTGTGGGAAACGGAACGCAAAGTGGTGAGCGCGCAGGAGCGGATGCAGAAAGGACAGGGGCATCTGGCGAATATTCGCGCTCAACTGGCCAAAGCCAAAGAGAGCAAATAGCGATTCGGCGCACAGCCGGTGTTTGTCAGGACAATGCAGGATGCGGGCAGCGCCGCCGCCCGTAAAAGATTACAAGGGGTTTTCTTTGAGCACCAAAGGCCAGTGGACATAGCTTTGCCAGCGGCTTTCCTGTTCCAGATTTTCCGTGCGTAACGGATGCTGCGCCATCCAGCCGGTCGGCAGAATAACGATTAAACGCTCTCCCTCAGCCAGTAAACGCACATCAGGCAAGGTATCGTCACGGCGGCGGCTGGCAAATATAATCGCCAGCCTCAGTAGGCGGCACAGACGTTGCGCCTGTATCACCGGCAGGGCATTTTGCTGGTTCAGCTGCATCAAGTCGATCGTGTTGCTCTGATTTTGCAGCAGCGTGGCCAATAATTTCTTTTGTGCCGGGGTAAAGCCGGGGAGGTCGCTGTTGCGGATAAGGTATGCTGCATGTTGCGGTGATTGACGAAAATCGATACTCAGGCCGATTTCATGAACCTGACAGGCATTGCGCATCAGTTCGCGACATCGACTGTCCAACTGCCAGCTTTCGGCAACCTGGCGGAGAAAATCGTCGGCCAGTGAACTTACCCGCTTCGCCTGCTCGATATCCAACAGATAACGGCGCTGCAAATTGTGCAGCGTGCGGTGACGAATATCGAGTTCAACCGGAAAATGCAGCATGCCATACACTAAACCTTCGCGCAGCGCGCCGCCCGCCAGGGTCATGGTCTTGATATCAAGTTCCTGAAATATCGCCAGCAGAATGGCAAGACCGCTGGGGAAAACCAACGCGCGCTCCAGGGTAAGTCCTTCAATTTCAAGCTCATCCAGTTTACTGCATTGGATCGCATGTTGCTTCAACTGCTGAAGTTTCTCCAGGGTAATATATTCATCCATTCCCTGAGCGACCATGATTTCCTGTAGCGCCTGTACGGTGCCAGAGGCGCCGACGCAGATCTGCCATCCCTGCTTACGCAAGTCGTCAGCCACCGTGCGCACCATGTCGCGGGCGGCCTGTTCGGCACGGTCGAAATTCCCGGCTTCCAGATTACGATCGCTGAAGTAGCGTTCCAGCCAGGTTACGCACCCCATAGGCAAGCTGAAAAGCTGCGTAGCTTGCGCGCCGACGCCGGTGGCCAGTTCGGTGCTGCCTCCGCCGATATCGACCACCAGACGCTTTTCCGGACCGCCTGTGGTATGGGCGACGCCCTGATAGATGAGTCTGGCTTCTTCTTCACCGCTGATAACCTGAACCGGCAATCCCAGGATCTGACTGGCCTGCTGCAGAAATTCTTCGGCATTGGTGGCGAGTCTTAAGGTCGCGGTGGCAACAACCCGCACCTGATCCTGGGGGATATCCTGCAACCGTTCAGAAAAAAGGCGCAGGCATTGCCAGCCGCGTTGCATCGCTTCCTGCGATAAGCGGTTCTGCTTATCCAGCCCGGCGGCAAGGCGAACTTTTCGCTTTATTTTCGCCAGAGTCTGAATGCTTCCGGCGGCTTCCCGCACCACCAGCATATGGAAACTGTTGGAACCGAGATCGATGGCTGCATAAAGTGAAGAAGAGCTAAGCATTCGCGATCAACCCTGCCGTTTACGGTTAGTGCGTGGCGCTCCGCTACGGCGCGGCGCATTGTTTCTGCGCGTTCCGTTATTGGAGCGCGGTGGGCGCGTTAAACGTTTTGGCGCCGGCAAATCGTTAAGCAGGGCGTCGCTGTTGTATTTACTGACCGGAATATGGTGGCCGATATAGGTTTCAATAGACGGCAGATTCAGCGCATATTCTTCGCAGGCCAGGCTGATGGAGAAACCGCTTTCGCCTGCGCGGCCGGTACGGCCGATACGGTGAACATAGTCTTCGCAGTCGTCCGGCAGATCGTAGTTGAATACGTGGGTGACGGATGGAATATGCAGGCCGCGCGCCGCGACATCGGTCGCGACCAGAATATCAAGATTGCCGTGGGTGAAGTCGTCAAGAATGCGCAGGCGTTTCTTCTGCGCCACGTCGCCGGTCAACAGTCCGACACGATGGCCGTCGGCGGCTAAATGCCCCCAGATATCTTCGCAGCGGTGTTTGGTATTAGCGAAAATAATGCAGCGATCCGGCCACTCTTCCTCAAGCAGGGTCTGCAACAGACGCATTTTTTCTTCATTAGACGGATAGAACAGTTCTTCAGTAATACGGTGGCCCGTTTTTTGTTCCGGTTCGACTTCCACGTATTCCGCATTATTCATTTGTTCAAAAGCAAGTTCGCGGACGCGGTAGGAGAGCGTCGCGGAAAAGAGCATGTTCAGGCGCTGCGTAACCGGCGGCATGCGGCGGAACAACCAGCGAATATCTTTGATAAAACCGAGGTCGTACATACGGTCGGCTTCATCCAGCACGACAACCTGGATCGCGCCCAAATTAATGTGATTTTGCTTGGCGTAGTCGATCAGCCGACCCGTGGTGCCAACCAGAATATCTACACCGCTTTCCAGCACTTTAAGCTGTTTGTCATAACCGTCGCCGCCATAGGCAAGACCAAGTTTCAAGCCGGTCAGACGGGAAAGCGCCTCGGCATCAGAGTGAATCTGCACGGCTAGTTCACGGGTTGGAGCCATGATTAACGCGCGCGGTTGATTGATCTGACGATCTGCGCTGGCAGGGTGCGAAAGCAAATAATGGAAAGTAGACGCGAGAAAAGCTAGCGTCTTGCCGGTACCGGTTTGCGCCTGACCTGCTACATCACGCCCTGACAAAGCCAGCGGCAATGCTAACGCCTGAATAGGTGTACAGTTATGAAACCCTTTGCTTTCAAGGGCTTCGATAACCTGCGGGTGCAGGGCGAAGTCGGAAAACTTCTGTTCAGTTAAGTGTGTTTTGCTCATAGTGTGGTAGAATATCAGCTAACTATTGCTTTACGAAAGCGTATCCAGTGAAATAAAGTCAACCTTGTTGTTGGTTAATCGACACCAACGAGGTAGATATACCCTCCATGCTTCAAGTTGCAGGTGTGTTGGCCGCCCCCTTATCCTGGTCACTTGACTCAGTAAGCGTTTGGGGATTCGTTCGGTTGCCGCCTCTCTGAATTGTGGAATCTCTTGGGTATAGTCATCATCCTGTGGAGTAAAACATGAGCGATAAAATTATTCACCTGACTGACGGCAGTTTCGATACGGAAGTATTGCAAGCTGAGGGCGTAACCCTGGTTGATTTCTGGGCTGAGTGGTGTGGTCCTTGTAAAATGATCGCTCCTATTCTGAATGAAATTGCCGAAGAGTTCGCCGGTAAGCTGACCGTCGCCAAACTCAATATTGATGAAAACCCGGCGACCGCGCCGAAGTACGGCATTCGCGGTATTCCAACGCTGTTATTGTTCAAGAATGGCGAAGTCGCGGCAACCAAAGTGGGCGCGCTGTCCAAAAGTCAACTGAAAGAGTTCCTGACCGCCAATCTGTAAATCGCTGAGGGCGGCAAACAGGCAATGAGTAATTCTCATATTCACTGCTTGCCGCCCGTCAGGAAGCGTGCTAGATTCTTCAACACTGCATATCGTACTTACCTATGTTTGAGCGCTTAAGCTCAGGCCTAAAAGTTAGAGTCTAAAGCATTACTCTGTGTCAAAAATCAGAACGTCATTGGTTTACAACAATGTTCGTTGTCTGGTTTGGACAATCTAATAGTTTTAAAATAATTGGTTTTATGTGCTTTCGATCCCTTGCCATCGTTTTGTGTAAAGTCTGCGCGTCTCAAGCGCGATACGAAACGAACACTCGGTGATTGGAGGTTGTTATAGAGGCATGGATGACCCTGCCATACCATTCACGTTAATAGTTCGAGATTTACCCCGAGTTTAAGAACCCACCATTATGAATCTTACCGAATTAAAGAATACGCCAGTTTCTGAGTTGATTACTCTTGGCGAAAGTATGGGGCTGGAAAACCTGGCCCGCATGCGCAAACAGGATATTATTTTCGCTATCCTGAAGCAGCATGCTAAAAGTGGCGAAGACATTTTCGGCGATGGCGTGCTGGAAATATTGCAGGATGGATTTGGTTTCCTCCGTTCAGCAGACAGTTCCTACCTCGCCGGTCCCGATGATATCTACGTTTCCCCCAGCCAAATTCGCCGCTTCAACCTTCGCACCGGTGACACCATCGCAGGAAAAATTCGTCCTCCGAAGGAAGGCGAACGCTATTTTGCACTGCTGAAGGTCAACGAAGTCAACTACGACAAACCTGAAAACGCCCGCAGCAAAATCCTGTTTGAAAACCTGACTCCGCTGCACGCGAACTCTCGCCTGCGTATGGAACGCGGCAACGGTTCAACGGAAGACTTGACCGCGCGCGTACTGGATCTGGCATCGCCGATTGGCCGTGGCCAGCGTGGTTTGATTGTGGCGCCGCCAAAAGCGGGTAAAACCATGCTGTTGCAGAACATCGCGCAAAGCATCGCCTATAATCATCCTGATTGTGTGCTGATGGTGCTGTTGATTGACGAACGTCCCGAAGAAGTGACCGAGATGCAGCGTCTGGTTAAGGGTGAAGTGGTTGCATCCACCTTTGATGAACCGGCTTCCCGCCATGTTCAGGTCGCCGAGATGGTGATTGAAAAGGCGAAACGCCTGGTTGAGCACAAGAAAGACGTGATTATTCTGTTGGACTCCATCACACGTTTGGCTCGTGCCTATAACACCGTTGTTCCATCGTCCGGTAAAGTGTTGACGGGTGGTGTGGACGCCAACGCCCTGCACCGTCCAAAACGTTTCTTCGGCGCGGCGCGTAACGTTGAAGAAGGCGGCAGCTTGACGATCATTGCCACGGCATTGGTCGATACCGGTTCCAAAATGGACGAAGTGATTTACGAAGAGTTCAAAGGCACCGGTAATATGGAACTGCACCTCGCGCGTAAAATCGCTGAAAAACGCGTATTCCCGGCCATTGACTACAATCGTTCCGGTACGCGTAAAGAAGAATTGCTCACCACCTCTGAAGAACTGCAGAAGATGTGGATTTTGCGTAAGATTATCCACCCAATGGGCGAGATTGACGCGATGGAATTCCTGATTAACAAGTTGGCGATGACCAAAACCAACGATGAATTCTTCGATATGATGAAGCGTTCATAAATCACGAATGAACTCGGGGAACGCCACGCTGGGTCGTGGCGTTTTTTTATACCTGCAATTTATCGAACCAATAAATTTCAATGCAGGCGTAACTCCGCTGCAAATTGAAAGATGATGGGGATAAAATGATTAGCTGACACGTTAATCGTATAAATAATAGCGTTTCTTGGTCTATGCCCGCTTTATAGACGGGGCGTACCGGCGGTTCGATGGTAAGCGGGTACATACCGATGCGGCAGATAGGATTGAAGGCGTAAACCGAACGTATATTAAGTAGCCACAGCGAAGCCATAAGCTGTGAACGGTGAATTTACTCACGATGAGTACTGAACTATTAATTATTTTTCTGTTTTCTTTGTGCTTCCTGTTTTTTGCTCGTCAGGTTGCGAGAGTCATCGGCCTTGTGGATCGCCCCAATTACCGCAAACGGCATCACGGCTTGATCCCTCTGGTTGGCGGTATCTCGGTATACGCCGGGATTTGCTTTACTTATCTGCTAACCGATCAATACATTCCTAATTTCCGGCTTTATCTGTTTTGCGCCGGCGTGCTGGTTCTTGTTGGCGCTCTGGACGATCGTTTCGACATCAGCGTAAAAATCCGTGCCGTCGTGCAAGCCTGCGTCGCCGTTGTCATGATGGCGTTTGCCGGTCTGACTTTACATAGTTTCGGCCATATTTTGGGACCGTGGCAGATGCAGCTGGGGCCTTTTGCTTATCTGGTGACGCTGTTTGCCGTCTGGGCCGCAATCAATGCGTTTAACATGGTTGATGGCATCGACGGGCTGCTGGGCGGATTATCCAGCGTTTCCTTTGGCGCGATGGGCGTTCTGTTGTACCTGAGCGGCCATGCGAATCTGGCGCTTTGGTGTTTTGCCATGATCGCCGCCACCATTCCTTACATCCTGCTTAACCTGGGCATTTTCGGCAAACGCTATAAAGTTTTTATGGGGGATGCGGGAAGCACCATGATCGGGTTTACCGCGATCTGGATCCTGATTCAAACCACTCAGGGGGCTCAGCACCCGATCAATCCGGTTACTGCGCTATGGATTATCGCTATTCCGCTCATTGACATGATCGCGATCATGTATCGTCGTCTGCGTAAGGGCCTGAGTCCGTTTTCCCCCGATCGTCAGCACATTCACCACTTAATGATGCGCGCGGGTTTTACTTCCCGTCAGGCTTTTGTTCTTATTACGCTGGCGGCCGCGCTTCTGGCGGCGTTTGGCGTCCTGGGCGAGTATTTCTCATTTGTTCCTGAATGGGCCATGTTGGCATTATTCTTGCTGGTATTCTTGCTGTATGGTTACTGCCTGAAGCGCGCGTGGCGCGTGGCGCGTTTTATTAAGCGCATCAAGCGTCGCCTGCGTGCCGATGAGCAAAAGTAGCGGTCTTGACCAAATAACGTTGGGGAAGTAATGAAATCAGAGAACTTATCCGCCGCTAATGCGTCAGTGGACAACGAGCTGGATATCCGCGGTTTATTCTGCGCGTTGTGGCGCGGCAAGGCCTGGATCCTGTCGATTGCCTGCTTGTTTAGCCTTATCGCGTTACTCTACTCTTATCTGGTGAAGCAGGAGTGGAGTGCGACGGCCATTACCGACAGGCCGACGGTAAACATGCTGGGCGGATACTATTCGCAACAGCAGTTCCTGCGCAATCTGGATGCCAAATCTTTTTCCGCTCCGCAGCCTGAGCAGCCGGCTATCTCTTCGGTGGCCTATGATGAGTTCATCATGCAACTGGCGGCCTACGATACCCGCCGCGATTTCTGGTTGCGCAGCGACTATTATAAACAGCGTCAGGAAGGAGAAGCCAAAGCGGATTCGGCTCTGCTTGATGAACTGGTTAACAATATTCAATTTACGCCGCATGACGATGCCAAGAAAACCAATGACGGCGTGAAGCTGACGGCGGAAACGCCGGCGGATGCCAACACGTTGCTGCGTCAGTATGTGAAGTTTGCCAGTCAGCATGCCGCCAGCCATCTAAATGAAGAGATTAACGGCGCATGGGCTGCCAGAACCATTTTCATTAAGTCGCAGATTAAGCGTCAGGAGGCGGTGGCGAAAGCCATTTATGAGCGTGAGATCGGCAGTGTTGAACTGGCGCTGAAAATTGCGCAGCAACAAGGCATCAGCCGTAGTCAAACGGATACGCCCGCCGATGAGCTACCGGCGTCCGAAATGTTCCTGCTGGGAAGACCGATGCTCCAGGCGCGCCTGGAGTCATTACAATCCAGCGGCCCACACTACGATCTGGATTACGATCAGAACCGCGCCATGCTGGCCACGCTTGATGTCGGCCCCACTCTCGACGCCAATTTTCAGACTTACCGTTATTTACGTACGCCGGAAGAGCCGGTCAGGCGCGATAGCCCGCGCCGGGCTTTCCTGATGGTCATGTGGGGGACTATCGGCGCGTTAGTGGGCGCAGGTGTTGCTTTGGTTCGCCGTCCTCGCTGATCCTTGAGTGGATTAGCGCCCGATTCGCAGTAAGTAAGTCTGCGTCTAACTTGATTAAAGAGATTCACTGTGAAAGTGTTGACTGTTTTCGGTACCCGTCCGGAGGCCATCAAGATGGCCCCGCTGGTCCGTGTTATGGCTCAGGATGAAGCCTTTGAATCAAGAATTTGCGTGACAGCCCAGCATCGAGAAATGCTCGATCAGGTGTTGCGCTTGTTCGATATTACCCCTGATTATGATCTGAATATCATGCAGCCGGGTCAGTCACTCAGTGAAATATCCAGCCGCATCCTGAGGGGGCTTGAGCCGGTCATGGCGGAGTTCAAGCCTGATTTGGTGCTGGTTCATGGTGATACCACCACGACATTGACGGCCAGTCTGGCCGCATTTTATCAACGAATTCCGGTTGGGCATGTTGAGGCCGGGCTACGTACCGGGAACCTGTATTCTCCCTGGCCGGAAGAGGCCAACCGCAAGTTGACCGGACATCTGGCGATGTTTCATTTCGCGCCAACGGAAAACGCCCGTCAGAATCTGCTGCGCGAGCACCTGTCGGACCGGTACATCTCCGTTACCGGAAACACGGTAATCGATGCGCTGTTCTGGGTGAGGGATCGCATTGTCAACGATGCGGCTCTAGGGCGTAGCCTGGATGAAAAGTATGCTTTTCTCGATGCGTCTAAAAAACTGATTCTGGTTACCGGGCATCGGCGTGAAAGTTTTGGCGGCGGCTTTGAGCGCATATGCAGCGCGCTGGCGGACATTGCCCGACGTCATCCGGAGGCGCAGATTGTTTATCCGGTCCATCTTAATCCGAACGTCAGCGAGCCGGTGAACCGGATCCTGAGTGATATTGATAATGTGATGCTTATCGCGCCACAGGATTACCTGCCTTTTGTTTATCTGATGAACCGTTCTTATATGATCCTGACGGATTCAGGGGGCATTCAGGAAGAGGCGCCGTCGTTGGGCAAACCGGTACTGGTTATGCGTGATACCACCGAACGTCCTGAGGCGGTGGCGTCGGGCACGGTCAGGCTGGTGGGAACGGACGTGGTAAACATTGTCGATAGCGTATCCCAGCTTCTGATGGATGAAAATGAATACCAGACCATGAGCCGGGCGCATAACCCTTATGGCGACGGCCATGCCTGTCAACGTATTGTCGATGCGATCAAAAATTATCAAAAGAATCATCAGGTGACACCATGAGTTTTGACACAATTTCGGTTATCGGGCTGGGTTACATCGGGTTACCGACGGCGGCGGCCTTCGCCTCACGTCAGAAGCGCGTGATTGGCATCGATGTGAATAAGCAAACGGTGGAAACCATTAACCGCGGCGAGATTCACATTGTTGAACCGGATCTGGATACGCTGGTCAAGGTTGCGGTTGAAAACGGCTATTTACAGGCGTTGAACAAACCGGTGGCGGCGGATGCTTTTTTGATCGCCGTCCCAACGCCCTTCAAGGGCGACCACGAGCCGGATATGGCTTATGTTCAGGCGGCGGCGGCGTCTATCGCGCCGGTTCTGAAAAAAGGCGATCTGATTATTCTGGAGTCGACTTCGCCTGTCGGTTCAACCGAACAAATGGCCGAGTGGCTGGCGCAGGCGCGGACAGATTTAACGTTTCCGCAGCAGGCGGGCGATGACGCCGATATCCATATCGCTTACTGCCCGGAGCGCGTACTGCCTGGGAAAATCGTCGTTGAGCTGATTAAAAACGATCGGGTTATCGGCGGAATGACGGCCACATGCTCGGCGCGGGCGAGCGAGCTATACAACATCTTTCTTGAAGGTGAGTGTGTGGTTACTAACTCCCGAACCGCTGAAATGTGCAAGCTGACGGAAAACAGCTTTCGCGATGTTAACATTGCCTTTGCCAATGAACTGTCGCTGATCTGCGCGGAGCAAAACATTAACGTATGGGAACTTGTCCGATTGGCAAATCGACATCCACGCGTCAATATTCTGCAACCCGGACCTGGCGTCGGTGGGCACTGTATTGCGGTTGATCCCTGGTTTATCGTTGCGCAGAATCCGCAGCAGGCTCGTCTGATCCATACGGCCAGGCTGGTGAACGATGGCAAACCGCTGTGGGTTGTCGATCGGGTGAAAATGGCTGTCGCCGATTGCCTGGCGCAAACGGATAAGCGCGCCAGTGACGTAACGGTTGCCTGCTTTGGCCTGGCATTTAAGCCGGACATTGATGATTTACGTGAAAGCCCGGCGGTGGCCGTCACCGAGATGATCGCGCGCTGGAATGTTGGCTCGACGCTGGCGGTAGAGCCGAATGTCTATCAATTACCGCCCGCCTTGATGGGGCAGGTGAAGTTGGTTGATCTTGCCGCGGCATTGCAGACTGCCGATGTACTGGTGATGCTGGTCGATCACCGCCAGTTCAAGGCCGTTGAGCACGATGATGTTAAACAAAACTGGGTTGTTGATACAAAAGGAGTATGGCGTTGAAACGTATTTTAATCACCGGTGGCGCCGGGTTTATTGGTTCGGCTTTAGTCAGACATATTATTACCGAGACGCCAAACAGCGTGGTGGTGGTGGATAAACTCACCTATGCCGGTAATTTATCCTCTCTGGTTCCGGTTGCCGACAGCGCCCGTTTTGCTTTTGAACAGATCGATATTTGCGATCGCGCGGCGTTGGATAAGGCGTTTGCCGAGTATCAGCCGGCGATGGTGATGCATCTGGCGGCGGAAAGTCATGTCGACCGCTCAATTGACGGCCCGTCGGCATTCATTGAAACCAATATTGTCGGTACCTATACTCTGCTGGAAGCCGCGCGTCATTACTGGCAAGGCATGGAAACCGCTGAAAAAGCGGCATTCCGTTTCCACCATATTTCCACGGATGAGGTATTCGGCGACCTGCAAGGCACCGACGATCTGTTCACCGAAACGACGCCTTACGCGCCCAGCAGCCCTTATTCCGCCTCCAAAGCGTCGAGCGACCATTTGGTTCGCGCCTGGCTGCGCACCTATGGACTGCCGACCATCATTACCAACTGTTCCAATAACTACGGCCCTTATCATTTCCCGGAGAAATTGATCCCGCTGGTTATTCTGAATGCGGTCGCCGGTAAACCGTTGCCGGTATATGGCGATGGCGCACAGATTCGGGACTGGCTGTTCGTCGAAGATCACGCCCGCGCCCTGTATAAAGTGGTGACCGAAGGCGTAATCGGAGAAACTTACAACATCGGCGGCCATAATGAACGTAAGAATATCGACGTGGTGCAGACCATTTGTGACTTGCTGGAAAGGCTGGCGCCGAATAAGCCGGCTGGCGTGCAGCGCTATCGCGACTTGATCACCTACGTCAAAGATCGTCCGGGTCATGATATGCGTTACGCTATTGACGCTGGAAAAATTGAGCGCGAGCTCGGCTGGCGTCCGCAGGAAACCTTTGAAAGCGGAATGGAAAAAACCGTGAACTGGTATCTGAATAATGAAAAATGGTGGCGCAGCGTACAGGATGGATCTTATACCGGCGAGCGTTTAGGTCTGACTGACTAAGATTACCCGTACTGGTGAGCGTGGCGACGATGATAAAAGATACGATGCTTTCAACAGAACCACGTCCGCCAGCGCGCATTCATGCCAGCATTGAGCCGCTGCACTGGGAAAATCGCTTTTTCAACCTTGCCGGCGGCAAGCTGAATTTTTCAGCGGATGCGCCGCCGTTAACGCAGGACAGACTGAATCGCTTTACGCTGACGCAGGCTAAAATAGCGGCGGATAATATGCCGCTGGCTGATGCGTTGGCGGATTTCGGGTTTCGACTGGTTGAGGGAGAAATCGATCTCTGTCTGTCGTTGAATGATACGCCGCAGACGGATATCCCTCCCTATTTGCGTATTGCGCGCAACGCCGATATCCCGGCGTTGCGCGCAGCCGCGGCGCAGGCTTTCGCCCTGAGCCGCTTTCGTCCCCCCTGGTATCGGCCCGGCGACAGCGGACGCTTTTATGCTCAATGGGTGGAGAATGCCGTGTGCGGCACCTTTGATCATCAATGTCTGTTGGTTGAAAGTGCATCCGGAGAGCCGCAAGGGTGGGTAACGCTGCGCCGGTTGAATGAAGCGGAAGCCCGCATCGGGTTGCTGGCCGTCTGGCCGGGCATAGCGGCGCGCGGCATCGGCACGCAACTGATGTCGGCGGCGGAAAGATGGTGCCGGCAACAGGGCGTGCAACGTTTATGGGTTGCGACACAGGCAGGCAACGTGGCCGCGCTCCGTCTTTATCTCCGTCGCGGTGCCAACGTTGAGAGCACGGCATACTGGTTATACAGGTGATGACATGATTCCGTTTAATGCGCCCCCCATCGTGGGTACCGAACTCGATTACATGCAGGCGGCCATGAGCAGCGGCAAGCTGTGCGGCGACGGCGGTTTTACCCGCCGCTGTCAGCAGTGGCTGGAACACTATTCCGGCAGCGCCAAAGTGTTATTGACGCCATCCTGCACCGCCTCGCTGGAAATGGCGGCGATTTTGCTGGACATCAAACCCGGCGACGAAGTCATTATGCCGAGTTATACCTTTGTCTCCACCGCCAATGCCTTCGTACTGCGCGGCGCCAAAATCGTGTTTGTCGATATTCGCCCGGACACCATGAATATCGATGAGACCAGGATTGAAGCGGCGATCACGGATAAAACCCGCATTATCGTCCCGGTTCACTACGCCGGCGTGGCCTGCGAGATGGATGCCATTATGGCGCTGGCGAACAAATATGATTTATATGTGGTCGAGGATGCGGCACAGGGCATGATGTCCGCCTACAAAGGCCGGATGCTGGGCGCCATCGGCCATATCGGCTGTTATAGTTTTCACGAAACCAAAAACTATACCGCCGGCGGCGAAGGCGGCGCGACGCTGATTAACGACCCCCTGCTTATTGAGCGTGCGGAGATCGTGCGCGAAAAAGGCACTAACCGCAGCCAGTTTTTTCGCGGTCAGGTAGACAAATATACCTGGCGGGATATCGGTTCCAGCTATCTCATGGCGGATATTCAGGCCGCTTACCTGTGGGCGCAGCTGGAAGCGGCCAGGCAGATTAACAAACGCCGCTTACGCCTGTGGGAAAACTATCAGGCGGCTTTTAAACCCTTGGCGGCGTCAGGGCGCATCGCCTTGCCGACAGTACCGGCGGACTGCGTTCACAATGCGCACATGTTTTATATCAAGCTACGCGATGCGCAAGATCGTGCGGCCTTTATCAGCCATATGAAAGAAGCCGAAATTCTGACGGTATTCCATTACATTCCGCTGCATAGCTGTCCGGCCGGAATGCGCTTCGGCCATTTTTCAGGCGAGGATTGTTGCACCACGCAGGAAAGCGAGCGTCTGGTGCGTTTGCCGCTGTTCTATAACCTTACTGACGTGAATCAGCGCACGGTAATCAATACCAGCCTGAACTTCTTTTCCTGATATGTCGTTGGCGAAGGCATCAATATGGACGGCTGGCTCCACGCTGATAAAAATCGGCGTCGGGCTGGTGGCCGTGAAACTGCTGGCGGTGGCGTTTGGCCCCGTCGGCGTTGGTCAGGCGGGAAACTTCCGGCAGTTGATCACCGTGCTGGGCGTATTGGCCGGCGCGGGAATCTTTAATGGCGTCACCAAATATGTCGCGGAATATCATCAGCGGCCGGAGCGGCTGCAGCCCTTGCTGGGCACGGCCGTTTCGCTGGTGCTGGGATTCTCTTCGCTATTGGCGGCGGTGTTTGTCTTCGCCGCCACGCCGATAGCCATTGCCTTGTTCGGTCATGATCAATACCGTCACGTGATTCGCGCGCTGGCGCTTATTCAGATGGGAATCGCCTACGCCAACCTGTTTCTGGCGATGCTGAAGGGCTACCGTGATGCGATGGGCAATGCCCTGGCGGTGATCGGCGGCAGCCTGATAGGGCTAGCCGCCTATTGGCTGTGTTTTACGCTGGGAGGATATGCCGGCGCGCTGGCCGGATTGGCGTTAGTGCCGGCGCTGGCGGTGTTGCCGGCCGGGGCGCTGATGCTGCGGCGAACGCCGCTGTCCTGGCGGATGTTAAAGCCGTCCTGGGATAGGGGCGCCGCCGGCCGTTTGGGCAAGTTTACGCTGATGGCGCTGATGACGGCGGTTACGCTGCCGGTGGCCTATATCATGATGCGTAATCTGCTGGCGGCGCACTATGGCTGGAATGACGTCGGTATCTGGCAGGGCGTCAGCAGTATTTCCGATGCCTATCTTCAGTTTATTACCGCATCGTTCACCGTGTATCTGCTGCCGACGTTGTCGCGCCTGACGGATAAAAACGCCCTTTGCCGGGAAATCATCCGTTCGCTGATGTTCGTGTTGCCCGCCGTGGCCGCCGTCAGCCTTTGCGTCTGGCTGCTGCGCGACGTTGCCATCTGGCTGTTGTTCTCCAGCCAGTTTGGCGCCATGAGGGACCTGTTTGTTTGGCAACTGGTGGGCGATGTGATGAAAGTGGGCGCTTACGTTTTTGGTTATCTGGTGATTGCCAAAGCCGCGTTGCGTTTCTACCTGCTCACCGAGGTAAGCCAGTTTTTGTTGCTTACCCTCTTTTCTCACTGGCTTATCCCGCTCCATGGCGCGCTGGGCGCCGCGCAGGCTTATATGGCGACCTACCTGGTCTATTTCTTGCTTTGTTGTAGCGTATTCATTATTTACCGTAGGCGAACATGACCACACTGATTCATGTCCTGGGTTCGGATATCCCGCACCATAACCAGACGGTTCTGCGTTTCTTCAACGATACGCTGGCCGCCGTTTTGCCAGAGCCGCAGGTGCGACATTTCATGGTCGTCGCGGGGGACGGGCTGCCGGCGGCTGATTTTCCCGCCCTGAACATCGAAACCTATACGGATAAAAAGTCGTTGGCCCAGGCGGTGATAGCCAAAGCCAGGGCCGATCGCCGCACCCGCTTCTTTCTGCACGGACAGTTTAATCCGGCGCTGTGGCTGGCGTTGCTGCGCGGCACCATCAAGCCCGCGCAGGCGTACTGGCATATCTGGGGCGCGGATCTGTATGAACAAGCCAACAGCCTGAAATATCGTCTGTTCTATCTGTTGCGCCGCGTCGCGCAAAACCGCATTGGGCATGTGTTCGCGACGCGCGGCGATCTGACTTATTATCAACAGCGGCATCGCCGGGTGCCGACGTCGTTGCTTTACTTCCCGACGCGTATGGATGCGCATTTAACCGGGCTGGAGGTGAAAAAGCCGTTGGCGGGGCCGATGACCATTCTGGTCGGCAATTCCGGCGATCGTACTAACCGCCATCAGGAAGCGCTGCGCGTCATCCATCAGCAGTTCGGCGCCAACGTGCGGGTGATTGTGCCGATGGGATATCCGGCGAATAACGAACACTATATCGCGCAGGTCGAAAAAGAAGGGCTGTCGCTATTCGGCATCAGAAATTTTCAGTTGCTGAAGGAGCAACTGGCGTTTGGCGACTATCTCAACATGCTGCGCACCTGTGATTTAGGCTACTTTATTTTTGACCGTCAGCAGGGGATCGGCACGTTATGTCTGCTGATTCAGTTTGGCGTTCCCTTTGTTATCAGCCGCCAGAATCCGTTCTGGCAGGATCTGACGGAACAACATCTGCCGGTGCTATTTTACGGCGATAGCCTGGATGAGGCTCTGGTTCGTGAAGCGCAACGCCAACTGGCGATGGTTGATAAACACCAGATTGCGTTCTTTAATCCCAACTATCTGCAGGGCTGGCGGCAGGCGTTGGCGCTGGCGCAGGGAGAATCGGCATGACTCTGGGACAGTTTGGCGGATTGCTGGCGGTCTACCTTATTTCAGTCATTTTCATCCTGACGCTGACCTGGCGAGAGTTCCGTCGCGTACGTTTTAACTTCAACGTTTTGTTTTCGCTGCTTTATTTATTAACATTCTATTTCGGCTTTCCGTTCACCTGCATACTGGCGTTTCGTTTCGGCGTTGAAGTGGTTCCCGTGCCTTATTTGCTCCAGGCGCTGCTTTCCGCTACGGCGTTTTACGCGATTTACTATGTCAGTTATAAGACCCGTCTGCGCAAAACCGCGCAAGCCGCGCGTCCGCCGTTGCTGTGCGTTAATCGGGTGGAGGCCAATCTGACCTGGATACTGCTGGCGCTGATAGCGATAGCGACCGTCGGCATGTTTTTTCTTAACAATGGCTTTTTACTGTTTAAACTGCGTTCTTACAGCCAGATTTTTTCCAGCGACGTCTCCGGCGTCGCGCTGAAGCGTTTTTTCTACTTCTTTATTCCGGCTATGCTGGTGGTGTACTTTTTGCGGCAAACCCAGCGCGCCTGGCTGCTGTTTCTGATCGGCACGGTGGCGTTCGGCATGCTGACTTACGTCATTGTCGGCGGCACCCGGGCGAACGTGATTATCGCATTTGCTCTGTTTCTGTTTATCGGCATCGTGCGCGGTTGGATCACGTTATGGATGCTGGCGGCGGCGGGCATATTCGGCGTGGTGGGCATGTTCTGGCTGGCGCTCAAGCGCTATGGCATGAGCGTCAGCGGCGATGAAGCGTTTTACACCTTCCTGTATCTGACCCGTGACACCTTCTCTCCCTGGGAGAACCTGGCGCTGTTGTGGCAGAATTACGATAAGATCGAGTTTCAGGGATTAGCGCCGATTATCCGTGATTTCTATGTCTTTATCCCTTCCTGGCTATGGCCCGGCCGTCCCAGTCTGGTGCAGAACAGCGCCAACTACTTTACCTGGGACGTCTTGAACAACCATTCCGGGCTGGCTATTTCGCCCACGTTATTAGGGTCGTTGGTGGTGATGGGCGGCGTGGCGTTCATTCCCCTTGGGGCGATTGCCGTTGGCTTGATTATCAAATGGTTCGACTGGGTTTATACGCTGGGTAAACGCAGCGATAACCGCTATAAGGCGGCGATCCTGCAAGCATTTTGCTTCGGGGCGGTCTTTAACATCATTGTGCTGGCGCGCGAGGGGCTTGATGCCTTTGCCTCCCGTGTGGTGTTTTTCTGCCTGATCTTCGGCCTATGCCTGCTGATGGCAAAATTGTTGTACTGGCTGTTGGAAAGCGCGGGTCTGATTCGGCAGCGTTTATTACTGACCCAGCCTGACGTCGTTCCCTCCGCGCCCACCGCTGCTACGACGCGCAGCGTGCTGTAACAGGACTTAACATGGAAGCAAAAAAAACGATCCCCACCTATTCGATCCGCGGTTTTTCCATTTGCGGGTTTCGCCACATGGCGCAGTTTGTCGATTACCTGTTTCGCGGAAATCGGGTTGCCGCAGGAACGCTGGTCGCCATCAACGCCGAAAAAGTGTTAACGGCGGAGAAAGACGCGGCGCTGCGCACTCTGCTGGATCAGGCTGAATACAAATACGCGGACGGCATCAGCATCGTACGCTCCATTCGTCGTAAATATCCTCAGGCGGACGTCAACCGTATCGCCGGCGCCGATTTATGGGAAGCGTTAATGCAGCGCGCGGGTCAAGAGGGCACGCCGGTTTTTCTGGTCGGCGGCAAGCCGCAGGTGCTGGCGCAGACGGAAGCCAAACTGCGTACCCAGTGGCGGGTGAACATCGTCGGCAGTCAGGACGGTTACTTCGCGGCGGACCAGCGAGATGCCCTGTTTGATCGTATCCGCGCCAGCGGCGCGCAAATGGTTACCGTCGCCATGGGGTCTCCGCGGCAGGAAATCTTGATGAGGGACTGCCGTCAATATTATCCACATGCGCTCTATATGGGGGTAGGCGGCACCTATGATGTGTTTACCGGTCACGTGAAGCGCGCGCCGCTGGGTTGGCAAAATGCGGGCCTGGAGTGGCTTTACCGTTTATTGGAACAGCCCAGCCGCATTACTCGCCAATTTAAATTACTGAAATATCTTGCCTATCACTATAGCGGACGTCTGTAGTCACGCATACTCGCCGGACCCGAGGTGTTATTCCCATCCGCATTATTGTATCTTCACGACCGCTAATGTAATAAACGCGCTTTCTGACCCTACAAGGGAGCCGGCTGGCCGACAACAATAATAACCGGCCAACGCTGGAGCAAACACAACATATATGGACAGAGGATTTATGTCAGAAGAAATAAAACAGGACAAACTCCATCGGGGTTTGGAAGCAAGACACATTGAGCTGATTGCGCTTGGCGGAACCATCGGCGTTGGGTTATTTATGGGTGCCGCCAGTGCGCTGAAGTGGGCTGGACCATCGGTTTTGCTGGCCTACATTACCGCCGGGATATTTGTTTTCTTTATCATGCGCTCAATGGGCGAAATGCTGTACTCCGAGCCTGTCGCCGGTTCCTTCGCCGTATATGCGCATAAATACATGAACCCTTTTTTCGGCTATCTCACCGCCTGGAGCTATTGGTTTATGTGGATGGCGGTTGGTATTTCAGAAATTACGGCGATTGGCGTCTATGTCCAGTATTGGTTTCCCGAACTGCCGCAATGGATACCGGCAATTGCCGCGGTGATTTTAGTGGCGGGCGCCAACCTGGCGGCGGTGCGGCTGTACGGTGAAATCGAATTCTGGTTTGCGATGATCAAAATCACCACCATTATCGCCATGATCATTGTTGGGCTGGGGGTGATTTTCTTTGGCTTCGGCAACCACGGTCAGGCGACGGGATTCGCCAATCTGACCGCTCACGGCGGTTTCCTGGCGGGAGGATGGAAAGGATTGCTGTTTGCCCTGTGTCTGGTCGTCGCCTCTTACCAGGGCGTTGAGCTGGTCGGGATCACCGCGGGCGAAGCGAAGAACCCTCAGGTCACGTTGAAACGCGCCATCAGCAATATTTTGTGGCGTATTCTGATTTTTTACGTCGGGGCGATATTCGTCATTGTGACGATCTTCCCCTGGAATGAAATCGGCACCACCGGCAGTCCGTTTGTGCTGACCTTCGCTAAAATCGGTATTACCGCCGCCGCGGGCATTATTAACTTTGTCGTGCTGACCGCCGCGCTATCCGGCTGCAACAGCGGAATGTACAGCTGTGGCCGCATGCTCTATTCATTGGCGAATAACCGTCAACTTCCGGCATTGCTGGGAAAAGTCACGGCCAGCGGCGTACCGGTGGGCGGCGTCACGGTCTCGATTCTTTGCCTGATGGCGGGTTCGTTGCTTAACTACGTTCTTCCCAATCCGGAGAAGGTGTTTGTTTATGTGTATAGCGCCAGCGTGTTGCCCGGCATGATCCCGTGGTTTGTGGTGCTGATTAGCCAGATTCGTTTTCGTGAGCATCACCATGCCACGCTGGCTTCACATCCGTTTAAATCCGTGCTTTTCCCCTGGATAAACTATCTGACAATGGCATTTTTGCTCTGTGTTCTGGTGGGGATGTATATCAACATCGATACGCGGATGTCGCTGGTTGTCGGTATGGTGTTTTTAGCCTTCGTCAGTATTTGCTATTTTGCGCTGGGGTTGGGTAAAAAACAGGCGATGATAGGGGCTGAATCCTAGCAGTTAAGGGCGGGGAACACGGATTTGTACGTTATTTGACTCCAAATGAGCAAAGCATAAGCAAACGCATCATTTCGATAAAAAAGCACTAGACAGGCACCGGTTAAATCCGTAGTATCCCCTCCCGCAACGGCGCATAGCGCCCGTAGCTCAGCTGGATAGAGCGCTGCCCTCCGGAGGCAGAGGTCTCAGGTTCGAATCCTGTCGGGCGCACCACTAAGTTGTGTGCAAGAGCTGCGGTGGTACATTTACCCCGTAAAGAAGGTAGTACCGCGTCAATGCAGCAGTAGAAAGTGGTGAACGTGGTGTATGGTGGCTATAGCTCAGTTGGTAGAGCCCTGGATTGTGATTCCAGTTGTCGTGGGTTCGAGTCCCATTAGCCACCCCAGATTTAGATGTTTGTGAGTTATGCGAAGGTGGCGGAATTGGTAGACGCGCTAGCTTCAGGTGTTAGTGTCTTAACGGACGTGAGGGTTCAAGTCCCTCTCTTCGCACCACACAAACGAAAGCATCAGTGATGCTTAAGCAGTAAGGCAGTACATGATTCGGCGAGTAGCGCAGCTTGGTAGCGCAACTGGTTTGGGACCAGTGGGTCGGAGGTTCGAATCCTCTCTCGCCGACCAATTCAAAGAAAAAGCACATCGAAAGATGTGCTTTTTTTTCGTCTATGATTATCCCTCCCGCCTCTTCGTCGCCGTTTTTTCTGCCGTCGGCAAATTTCCCGCCATAACATGCTATGCGCGGTCAGCGGCGAAGTGGGTGATCTTTATGGCGGATGACCCTATGATGGCGCATGCGCCCGCACGGATGAGCCATTCGGTAAGTCAGGCTGGACGGTATAAAAGAGAGGCCCCATGAGAGTAGCGCCACAGCATGAGCATCTGGCTCGTTTTATTCAGGCATTCCGGCATGATCTGCATCGGCACCCTGAATTATCTAATCAGGAATTTGAAACCACCCGGAAAATCAGAGCGGCACTGGAGCAGGCGGGGATTCGCATTCTCGAACTGCCGTTGAAAACCGGTCTGGTCGCCGAAGTCGGCGGACAACAGGACGGGCCTCTGGTGGTGATTCGAAGCGATATTGACGCCCTGCCGATTGAAGAAGAGTCCGGCGTGGAATTCACCTCGGCCAATGCGGGCGTCATGCATGCCTGCGGCCATGACTTTCACGCTTCCGCCGCGCTGGGCGCCGCTATTTTATTGAAGAAAATAGAGCCGGAATTAAAAGGCGCCGTGCGAATTTTATTTCAGGCCGCCGAAGAAACGGGATTGGGCGCGCCGGACGTGATCGCTACCGGGGCGCTGGACAATGCGGCGGCGATATTCGGCATTCATAACGATCCGACGCTGCCTGTTGGCGTGATTGGCGGCAAGGACGGCGCATTGACGGCAGGCGTGGATCGCTTTGAAATCAACATCGCGGCGAAAGGCTGTCATGCGGCGAAACCGCATGAAGGGAACGATCCGATCGTTATCCTGGGACAGTTAATCGCTGCCGTTCAGACGATCATCAGTCGGACGGTTCCTTCTGATAATAACGCCGTGGTATCCATTACTCAGGTTCACAGCGGCAGTACCTGGAACGTCATCCCCGATACCGCCTATGTGGAAGGCACCGTCAGAACGTTCAGCCAGGCGGCGCGCGAGCTGATTGAACAGCGTATGCGCCAGATCGTCGTCGGTATCGCCGCTACCTTTGGCGCCGAAATCGAATTTATCTGGCATGCCGGGCCGCCATCGGTAATCAATACCGCGCAATGGGTTGATTTTGCGCTCAAGGTGGCGAGTGAGGAAGGGTTTGAGGCGCGGCGTATTGAGGCGAGTCCCATCGGCGAAGATTTCGCCTTTTACCAGCAGAACCTGCCGGGGACCTTTATGATGGTCGGTTCCGGCGGCCCTTATGCGCTGCATCATCCCCGGTTTAGCGTGGATGATGCAGCGCTGTTGCCGACGGCGCATTATCTTTATCAGGTGGCGAAACAAAGTCTTGAATGCTTGACGTCCCGCTGAGGCTGGCCTGTTGCAGGATACGGTTAACGCTGAGCGGCACAGTAGCGACAGTCAACGGCTGCATGAGCATAACCGATTGTTCCATCTTTCAACGCGCGACCCTTATCTGAATGAAATGCTGGTTAATCTGCGTATTCACCTGTCGCTGTTGCGCGGCGCGCTCGCAAAGCGGCGTAGGAATCGCCTGCCAGCATATCAAAAATGGCTATCGCGCTCGCCTGAGTATTCTAAGCCAGCGGGATTTTTAAACTGTTGGCATCCGGCGACAGGCGGGAAGCTGAGCGTCTCTCGATGGAGACATTTAATTCATTGATAAACAAAAATAAATTATTTGATGGTTTTATCTGTCGCTGAATAGCGACGATTGGCGTGAGTCGTCTCTGATTTTTTTGTGTCGTCGTCAGGCGTAAAATAAAAAATAATCATTTTATTTTTCAATAAATAAGGTGATTTTTCTTTGTCGTTGTTGAAAGTATGGCGCGGGAAATGCATAATCCTCGCCGTAGATGCTCATTCCACCTGCTATGTTTGCCTCGGCTTCATAATCCTGGGAATGACGCAGAGCTAATTTGCGGTGCCTATAGTCCAACTCCAGATGAAGGCGTTACTTTCATCGGACTTTCCGGACACAACGTTGAGTGAGGCGCCATACTGTTGTCTTACAGACCTGATCTTTTCAACGCTTACCGTTATCGGTAAGCGTTTTTTTTTGGTCGAAAGCGCGATAATCAGCCGTTTTGCTGCGGCGACTCCGGCGGGGTCAGCGTATGCATCAAACCTTCGCGTCGCATTTGCGCAGCCTCGTCAGGCAGATGAAGACGCTCAAGCGCATCGGCGCGCCAGGCATAGTCGTAGGCGTCCGGGCGCTGCTCCAACGCGGCACGGAAAGCATCGCTGGCTTGTTGCCATTCACCGTGCTTCATCAATAGCTGGCCAAGCGTGCTGTTCAGCAACGGCGTTGCGCCCTGCTGTTTGATCAACTGGTGCAACGTTTTCTTCAGCCGATCGGGATCGCTGGACTTGAGGCGCGGGAGCAACAGGATTAAGCGATCGTCATACTGACGCTTGAGCCCATCCAGAATGATTTTCTGTGCATTATCGTGATCGTCGCACTCAATCAGATGCTCGGCCATGGCTACCTGCAAGGCCACCTCGTTACGGACTTTACGGTTCTGGTTGGTCCACCACTGTTTCAGTCCGTCGCTGCCGCCATCAGCCATCGCCTGATTCATCAGGCCGATATAAGCCTGCTGCTGTAGTTCCTGCAGCTGCGCATCATCGTGCAAATTCGTTTTGCGCATCGCCGGGATAATATCCAGCATGGCGCCGTAGGCATTGGTGCGCAGGAAAGCCTGCTCCGCGAGGCGGAGGACTTCCGGGTGGCGCGGGGCGACCTCCAGCAGACGATCCACGCCATGGCGGGCGGCGTGATCTTCGTGACGAGCCAGCTGGATGCGTACCCGGGTAATATCGACCGGCAGTTGATCGCCGTCGGCGATTTCCGCGGCGCGTTCCAAGTATTGCTTGGTGCGGAAATCGTCACCGCGCTGCTGCGCCGCTTCCGCCGCCATCAGATAGTTAACCACCGGTTGATCCGCATGGTCCGCATTGCGGGCCATCAGTTTTTCCACCTGTAGATAATCGCCTTCAGCCAGTTTGAGCAGCGCGGCTTTGGTCTGTTTTCTGGCCCGGGAGCGTTTGCGTCCCAGGAACCAGCCGCGGGTGCGGGCGCCGGTGCGGAAAACACGGCGAATGACCCATTCAATGGCCAGCAATGCCAGAAACAGCAGCACCAGAATAATGACCAGACCGGTGACGCTGGTTTCAATGTTGTAGCGGTCGGTCTGGATCAGTACGTATCCCTGATGGCCGGCGACCATCGGGCCGACAACCACGCCCGCGATCAGGATGAGAAACAGCAGCAAAATTCTCAGCATATTCAGTCCTCCCGCTGCGTCGCTGGCGTTTGCGCCAGTAGGTTGCGCACTCGCGTCTGCATCAGTTTTTCGAGTAACGGCTGGCTTTGCAGCGTGCTCGGCACATCCATTGATACGGACTGCTGGCTCAGCTCATCCAGCTTTTCCATAAAGGCCCGGGTATTGGGATCGGTGGTATCAAAGTAGGCTCTGACCCAGGTGGAGGCGGTTTCCAAAGACTGTTTATACGTTTCGTTCTGATGGCGGGGGATGGCCTGAGCCGCCACCAGCAGGCGGGAGCGGATATTCTCGCGCAGATAAATATCCTGATTCGGCGCCAGCAACGGTTCGGCGGCGCTGTCGCGACGGCGAATGGTAATGAATTCAGCCATAAAGTTATGCCAGCTCTTGGTGAGATTTTGCCGCCATTCGCTGAGAGAAGCCGAAAGCTCGCTGCTGTTCTCATCCATTGGGCTTTCATCGCTATTGTTGTCGGCAAGACGCAGGTTATCCACCTGGTCGGTCAACTGGTTGACTTTTAGGATGATGCCGTCGAAGTCAATCTGGCTGACGCCGGCCAGCGCGCTGATATCGCTGGTGAGCGCGCGACGCGCCTCAATCACGCTGGGGTCGTTCATGTCGGACAGGCTGGCGTCCGCGCTTTTCAGCAACGCGCCCGCCGTCGTGACATCTTTATCGCTCCATAATTTGCGTCCCGCCATTTTCACCAGAAAATCCGCCTGCGATAACAGCCAGGCGTTGGTGTCATGTTCGGTCAGCGACGCCAGTTTTTTACTCACTTCATCCGACTGGCTCGCCAATGCATCAAGACGCATCCCCGTGGCACTCAAGGCTTTGTCATTGCGCTGCTGCGAGTCTTCCCACCGCTGTTGTCCCTGACTGTACTGCTGTTGCAGCGCGTTCAACCGGGATTCCAGACCCTGAATAGCGGCAGCTTCCTGCTGCTCTTGTTGGTGAGTGTAATAATACAGCCCGCCGCTAAGCGCCAGGGCAATAATAATAGCTATCGCCCCCAATAGTACGCCGCTTCGTTTGGACGGTTGCGATTTGGGCTCCGGCTGATGCGCGGGCTCAACACGTTCTGCAACCTCTTCCGATGGGGGCGTGGGGGTATTGCGTTCCGTCATAATGGTACATCCCATGATCAGGTTTATTGTAGTGCGCGCATGAGCGCATCGTTGTCGGCATTATCGGCTATTCGAATATGACGCCAGCCGAGTTGGCGGGCCTGAGCGGCCAGTCGTTCGCTAACGACTATCAACTGACAACCCAGTAGCCAGGAAGCCCGATAGTAATCAGGCACTAAAGTATAGATCCGTTGTAACATTTCTCCGCTGGTGATCACCAGCGTATCGATGCCGGCCTGTTGCCAGTGGCGGCTTTGCTCCAATCCGTCATAGTGTACCGGACAGCGCTGGTAACATTCACAGTAACTCACCTTCGCGCCGCGCGCCGCCAGCGTATCGCCGAGCAATTCCCGACCGCCATTACCTCGTAATAATAGTGCGTATTTACCATTAACATGCTGTAATTCTGGTAATTGTAGTAAATTTTCGCTGCTTTCCCGCGCTGAAGGGTAGTCGACATGCCGTGCGCTGACTTTATGCAGCGCCAGCGCGGTGGTCCGACCGACGGCGTAATAGCTCGGGTTTCGCGGCCAGTCGGCGCCGCAGCGGGTCAACTGCGGATCGGCATAGTCGATCGCGTGCTGCGAAAGGGCAAAAAGCAGATCGCCGTGGCGTAATGCCGCCAGCATTGCAGGCAACCGCGCCAGTTCTCCGCCCGGTGAAAATTCGATCAGCGGGCTATGATAAGCGCTGTAGCCGCGCTTTCTTAATCGGGTCACCAACTGTTCACCGGCCGGGGACGGGCGGGTAACCAGAATCGTCATGATGAGGACGCTTCCTGATAAACCGCCTGGAGAATTTCTTTGGCGCCTTTGCCCAGAAGCTCTTCCGCCAGCGCGACGCCGATCTGTTCCGCCTCCGAGCGTTTTCCCCAGCGTTCGCCGGTAATGATTCGGCTGCCGTCCGGCGAGCCAACCAATGCGCGTAGCCATAGCCGATCGCCGTTCAGCTCGGCGTAGCTGCCGATGGGAACCTGGCAGCCGCCTTCAAGACGAAGGTTCATCGCCCGTTCAGCCTTTACGCGCGCCGCGGTATCGGCATGATTCAGCGGAGAAAGCATCTCTCGGGTGCGCGCATCGTCCAGCCGGCATTCAATGCCTATCGCCCCTTGTCCAACCGCCGGCAACGACGTTTCCGGGCTGAGCGGACTGCGGATGCGCGCCGCCATCTTCAGGCGTTTAAGCCCGGCCGCCGCAAGAATAATCGCGTCATATTCGCCGCCGTCCAGTTTTGCCAGCCGGGTTCCCACATTACCGCGCAAGTCGCGGATGATCAGATCGGGACGCCGGGCGCGTAACTGGCACTGACGGCGCAGGCTGGACGTGCCGACGCAACTGCCCGCCGGCAGCTGATCTAGGTTGGCATAATGATTGGAGACAAAGGCATCGCGCGGATCGTCGCGCTCGCAAATGGTCGCCAGGCCGAGGCCTAAGGGAAATTCAGCGGGGACGTCTTTCATTGAATGTACGGCGATGTCGGCGCGCCCTTCAAGTAGCGCCAACTCCAATTCCTTGACAAACAGCCCCTTGCCGCCGACTTTGGCTAATGGGGTATCCAGGATAATATCGCCGCGGGTTACCATCGGTACCAGCTCCACCCGCAGCCCCGGATGGCGGAAGCTCAACAATTGCTGAACATATTGTGCTTGCCACAGGGCTAGCGGGCTCTGTCGGGTAGCAATTCTAATAATATTGTCTAACATGCTCGATACCGTTTTTATCATTTTCTCCCGTCATCGTACCATTGATGGTGCGCCAGTGTCAGGTGACAGGCGAGGGCGTTTGCCGTCAAAACGAGGGGAAAATGAGAGGACTGAAAGGGCATGTGGCAGGCCGGATTTATCAGGCGATAATTAAAACCGTAATGAAAGCAAGCAGGATAAGTCTAACTTTCTTTACTTTCTTTACGCATAATCAGCAAGGTGTTAAATTGATCACGTTTCCAGCAAAATCTTGCCCAACATTCTTCTAAATACCACCTCTGGCAAGTTGGGGATACGGTTTTTTTCTAAGCACTGGGATAATCAGGCGAAACGTCTTGTACTTCTATATCGAGACTTTGAAGCAAAGACTGGATGCGATCAATCAGCTGCGCGTTGATCGGGCTCTGGCCGCAATGAAACCTGCTTTTCAGCAGGTCTACAGTCTTGTGCCGATTTTATTACATTGTCACCACCCGCTAATGCCGGGCTATGTCGAGGGCAAGGTTCCTCACGGCATTTGCTTCCACACGCCTGATGAAAAGCAGCAGCAATACCTGGATAAAATCGAACTGCGATGGGGGCCGTTTAACGATTCCCACCACAAGGGCGAACTGCCGATTACCGGGGTCTACTCCATGGGCAGCACTTCGTCTATCGGGCAGAGCTGTAGCTCCGATCTGGATATCTGGGTTTGCCATCAATCCTGGCTGGATAACGAAGAACGTCAACGCTTACAGAAGAAATGCACCCTGCTTGAAGAGTGGGCCGCCGCGCAAGGCATGGATGTCAGCTTCTTCCTGATGGATGAAAACCGCTTCCGCCACAATGAAAGCGGCAGCCTGGGCGGCGAAGACTGCGGCTCTACCCAACACATTCTTTTATTGGATGAGTTCTACCGTACGGCAGTGCGTATGGCGGGCAAGCGTATTCTATGGAATATGGTGCCGGTAGAAGAAGAAGCGAATTACGATGAGTACGTCCTGTCGCTGTATGCGCAGGGCGCGCTGGCGCCGAACGAGTGGCTGGATCTCGGCGGGCTGAGCACGCTATCCGCCGAAGAGTACTTCGGCGCCAGCCTGTGGCAGCTTTATAAAAGCATCGATTCCCCTTACAAAGCGGTGCTGAAAACGCTGCTGCTGGAAGCCTATTCCTGGGAATATCCGGATACGAGCCTGCTGTCCATGGATATCAAGAAACGTCTGCATAAAGGCGAGATCGTCTCTTTCGGTCTGGATCCTTATTGCATGATGCTGGAGCGGGTGACGAATTATCTGACGCAGATAGAGGATGCGACCCGTCTCGATCTGGTGCGTCGATGTTTCTATTTGAAAGTCTGTGAAAAACTTTCCAGCGAACACGCCTGCATCGGCTGGCGTCGGCAGATTCTGCAACAGCTGGTGCAAGCGTGGGGTTGGAGCGCCGAGCATTTGGCTATGCTGGACAACCGCGCCAACTGGAAAATTGAACGGGTGCGTGAAGCGCATAACGAACTGCTGGATGCGATGATGCAGACCTATCGCAACCTGATTCGCTTCGCGCGGCGCAATAATTTAAGCGTAAGCGCCAGCCCGCAGGATATCGGCGTTTTGACCCGTAAGCTGTACGCCGCATTCGAAGCGCTTCCCGGTAAGGTCACGCTGTTGAACCCGCAGATATCGCCCGATTTGTCGGAACCGAATTTAACCTTTATCTTTGTGCCTGCCGGACGCGCGAACCGCTCCGGCTGGTATCTGTATAATCAGGCTCCGTCGATGGATGCCATCATCAGCCATCAGCCGCTGGAATATAACCGTTATCTGAACAAGCTGGTGGCATGGGCCTACTTTAATGGGTTACTAACGCCGAAAACGCGCCTGTACATCAAAGGCAGCGAGCTGTGTGATATCACCCGTCTACAGGCGTTGGTTTCTGACGTATCGAGCCATTTCCCATTACGCCTTCCCGCGCCGACGCCAAAGGCGCTGTACAGTCCGTGCGAGATCCGCCATTTAGCCATCATCGTTAATCTGGAGCATGATCCCACCGCCGTCTTCCGCAATCAGGTCGTGCACTTCGATTTCCGGCAGATGGATGTGTTCAGCTTTGGTCAGCAGCAGCAATGTCTGGTCGGCAGCATTGATCTGTTATATCGCAATTCATGGAATGAAGTACGTACTCTGCATTTCAGCGGCGAGCAGGCGGTGCTGGAGGCGTTGAAAACGATTCTGGGAAAGATGCATCAGGATGCGGCGTTGCCGGAGTCGTTGGAGGTGTTCTGCTACAGCCAGCATTTGCGCGGACTTATCCGTACCCGGGTGCAGCAGTTGGTTTCCGAATGTATCGAGCTGCGGCTGACCAGTACGCGCCAGGAGCCGGGGCGGTTTAAAGCGGTGAAGGTCGCCGGCCAAACCTGGGGACTCTTTTTCGAGCGGTTGAGTGTCTCGGTGCAGAAGCTGGAGAATGCCGTTGAGTTCTATGGCGCGATTTCCAACAATAAACTGCAAGGCGTGCCGGTCCATATTGAATCCAGTCACGTGCATTTACCACCGGTGGTCGACGGCGTCGCCAGTGAAGGCATTATTCAATTCATCTTTGAAGATTTGAATGAAAATCAAGGGTTTAATATTTATATCCTGGATGAGTCCAACCGGGTCGAAGTGTATCATCACTGCGAGGGCAGCAAAGAGGAGCTGGTGCGCGACGTGAGTCGGTTCTATTCGTCTTCACATGATCGCTTTACCTATGGCTCCAGCTTTATCAACTTCAATCTGCCGCAGTTTTATCAGATTGTTCAACTGGATGGCCGTACTCAGGTGATTCCGTTTCGCAGCAGCGCGCTTTCCCATCTTTGCATTACCCCGGTGATCGACGATGCCGCCAAGGGGATGCAACAACGGCTGCAAATACTCTAGTCGGCTTTAAGCGTGAGGCTCTTTTATCGCCAGCCTCACGTAAAACGAGCGGCATTCTTTTTTCTCCCCCCCATTTTTCGACCAATTCAAAAGTTGTCGATTACCGCCACCGTCTGCGGCGCTACGCTGATGAGCATGCTCAGCGTGGCGATTTTACTGGCGACGATATTGCTGCTGACATTCATCAGAAATAAGTCAGGTTCGACAGACCGATAACGCGAGTTAGCGAAAGCGCACCGTTTCGCCGGACTGCATCGAGCAGGCTTCGGACAGCAGCGACGTGAAATCTTCTCCACTGCGATCGCACACCCAGCGTTTATCCTGATAATTGAAATGATAACCGCCGGTTTTAGTCGCCAGCCAGACCTGGTGCAGCGGTTCCTGACGGTTGATGACTATTTTACTTTTGTTTTCAAAGGTCAACGTCATTACGCCGCCGTTGGTTTCGTAATCGATATCGGCATCGCCGTCAAATTGATCCAGCGTTTCTTCCAGCCGAAGCATCAGTTCGTCGGCTAATTGATGGAACTCGCTATCGTTCATTTTCGATTCCTATTGATTTTCATGATCCACCTGCGATTATAGAGAGCATGCATGCATGAATTACAGGTCTTAATGTTATGAAAAAGGTATTTCGCCGGTTTTTTCTGGCGTTATCGTTGCTGACGCTGTTCGGCTGCGGTCTCAAAGGGCCGCTTTATTTTCCTTCTGAGGGTAAGTCGGCGGCGCCAGCCGCTCAGCAACAGAATGCGGACGGCACGCAGCAACAATCGCCCGCACGGCAGTAACTGGCGACGGCGTATCTATGCTTGAATAATTCGCGTCACGGAAAGGCCTGCACACCGGCAATTTGCAGTATGACGGGCATATCATAATTTTATAACAGGTCACGATAGCGTTTACCGCGCCCGGTTAAGCCAGCGGAGTCAGGATAATGCAGTTCGCAAAAATGCACGGATTAGGCAACGATTTCATGGTTGTTGATGCCGTTACGCAGAATGTTTACTTTTCACCCGAGCTGATCCGCCGCTTGTCGGATCGGCATTGTGGTGTGGGATTTGATCAGCTCCTGGTCGTTGAGCCGCCGTATGATCCTGAGCTGGATTTCCATTATCGCATTTTCAATGCCGACGGCAGCGAAGTGGCGCAGTGTGGAAATGGCGCGCGTTGTTTTGCCCGTTTCGTGCGCCTGAAGGGGCTAACCAACAAGCGCGATATTGCGGTCAGTACGCAGACCGGCAGAATGATCCTCAGCGTCACGGATGATGATCTGGTGCGGGTGAATATGGGAGAGCCCAATTTCGAGCCGCAGCAGATCCCCTTTCGCGCCATAAAAGCTGAAAAAACCTACATTATGCGTGTCGAGGAACATACCGTATTGTGCGGTGTGGTATCGATGGGCAACCCTCACTGCGTTATGCAGGTGGAGGATGTGGCGAGCGCCAATATCGACGTGCTGGGACCATTGCTGGAAAACCATGAACGCTTCCCTGAACGCGCCAATATCGGTTTTATGCAGGTCCTTGACCGCAATACCGTCAATCTGCGGGTTTATGAACGCGGCGCCGGCGAGACTCAGGCCTGCGGCAGCGGGGCTTGCGCGGCGGTGGCCATCGGTATTCAGCAAAACCTGCTGTCTTCACAGGTCAAGGTATCGTTGCCGGGCGGCGATTTGGCGATCCACTGGGATGGGCCGGGACATCCGTTGTTTATGACCGGGCCTGCAACGCATGTTTACGATGGATTTATTCATTTATGAAGAATGTCGAGGAGCAGGCCGCGCGCCAGATCGCACTCAGTGACGACATGGTGTTGCAATTTCTGCAACAGAATCCTGATTTTTTTATCCGCAATGCCCGGCAGATCGAGCAGATGCGCATACCGCATCCCGTCAGGGGAACGGTATCGCTGGTGGAATGGCAATTGGCGCGTCAGCGTAACCATATCACCCAGCTTGAAGAAGAAATCACGCTGCTGATGGAGCAGGCGGGCGCTAACGAGTCGCTGTTTAATCGTCTGCTGAGTCTGCAAACCGAACTGGCCGCGTCTGACAGCCTGACGGATATGCTGGACAGGCTGCAACGCTGGGCGCGCAAGCTTGGGCTGTCGGGCGCGTCGGTGCGTTTGTTCAGTGATAAATGGCGCATTGGCGCGCCGTCTGATTTTATCCATTTATCGCTGAACCGAACGGCGTTTGAACCGTTGCGTATTCAGCGTCTTGGTCAGGCCAACCATTATCTGGGCAGTCTGAATGGTCCCGAACTGCTGCTGTTGCTGCCGCAGGCCAAACAGGTGGGATCGGTCGCGTTATCCATGATCGGCGAAGATCACGATCTGGGGCTGCTTATCTTCACCAGCCGCGATAGTCACCATTATCAGGATGGCATGGGCACCGTGCTGTTACAGCAGATGGCGACGACGATTCTCCCCGCCATGCTGGCGCGCTGGATTGAGCGGGCATGAGTCAGCCCGTATCCACTCCGCTTCAGCCGCAGGTTGACGACTTTCTGCGCTACCTGAAGGTTGAGCGTCAGATGAGCCCGTTGACGCAAACCAGTTATGCCCGCCAGCTTGCGGCCGTTGTTACCATTGTTTCGTCAGCCGGCGTGAATGACTGGCAACGTCTGGATGCGGCCGGCGTTCGTAGCGTGGTGTCCCGCAGTAAACGCGATGGGCTGCACGCCTCCAGCCTGGCGCTGCGCCTGTCTGCCTTGCGCAGCTTTCTCGATTGGATGGTTTCGCGCGGCGCCTTGGGCGCCAACCCCGCCAAAGGCGTATCGACGCCGCGGGTTGGCCGTCATCTGCCGAAAAATATGGATGTGGATGAAATGAACCGCCTGCTGGATATCGATCTCGACGATCCGCTGGCGGTACGCGACCGCGCAATGCTCGAGGTAATGTACGGCGCGGGTCTGCGTTTGGCTGAGTTGGTCGGCATGGACTGCCGGCATGTCGATCTGGATAGCGGCGAAGTCTGGGTGGTGGGCAAGGGCAGCAAAGAGCGCAGGCTGCCGATGGGGAAAACGGCGGTAAGCTGGCTGGAACACTGGCTGGCGCTGCGTGAGCTGTTTGGGCCGCAGGATGACGCCATTTTCATTTCCAACCAGGGCCGGCGCATTTCCATGCGCAATGTGCAGAAGCGCTTTGCGGAGTGGGGCGTCAAGCAAGGCGTCAGCAGTCATGTTCATCCGCACAAGCTGCGCCACTCGTTCGCCACCCATATGCTGGAATCCAGCGGTGATTTACGCGCGGTGCAGGAGTTGCTCGGCCATGCCAATCTTTCCACGACGCAGATATACACTCATCTGGACTTTCAACATTTGGCGTCGGTATACGATGCCGCACATCCACGCGCCAAACGGGGAAAACATTGATGCATTTTTACCGGCCATTAGGCCCTATTCGTGCGATAACCTTTGATTTGGACGACACGCTGTACGACAACGCCGAGGTGATACGGCGTACCAAGCAGGAGTCGATCCGTTTTTTGCAACAGTATCACTCGGGCCTGAAAGATTTCCAGGAAACGGATTTACAGCGTCTGCGTGACGAGCTGCGGGTTCGGGAGCCTGAAATCTATCACGACGTGACGGAATGGCGGCGGCGCGCGGTTGAACAAGCGATGATTGATATTGGCCTGAATGCTGACGAGGCGTTGCGGGGGTCAATGGCGGCGATGGAAAACGTCGCCCATTGGCGTAATCAGATCCTCATATCGGAAGAGACCCATCGTACGTTGTCGGCGCTGGCCGAGCAGGTGCCGTTGGCGGCGATCACCAATGGCAATGCCGATCCCTGTCAGTTCGGGCTGGAGCGCTACTTTGCCTTTATGCTGCGTGCCGGTCCGGATGGCCGCTCAAAGCCATTTCCCGATATGTACCATCTGGCGGCGGAAAAGTTCAATCTGCCGCTGAACCAGATTCTGCACGTGGGAGACGATCTCACGACCGATGTCGCCGGCGCCGTCCGTTGTGGCATGCAGGCTTGCTGGATCAAGCCGTGGGAAGTCGACCTTATGCATATCGCCGATGCCCGGTTGCTGCCGCATATCGAAATTTCCCGATTGGCATCGCTGACAGCGTTGTTATAATCACCTGTATATATACCCAATATACCGCTGCAGGCGCGTTGGCGAGGTTTGTTCACCCGAATCACTTGCCTGAGTAGGCGCATCGGGATTCACGCCCTCGCCGCCATACTGCAGTGCGAAATCCATTGGGTATGAATTTCCCTGAAACCGGCGCTCCCGGCGGTTTTTCAGGATGCGGACTGGTGCTGGCAATCTCGCGCCGCCCACGTCCCCGCAACCTGAAAGATTATGGTTTTGTCTGTGTCAATAATCAGTGGTGACCGTTCCTCTTCGCGTCGATACGGTTTCCCGTCAACGGATACCGTACCTATGGACGTTTCTGCTTTACTCGATGGCCTCAACGACAAACAACGCGAGGCGGTAGCCGCGCCGCGCAGCAATTTACTCGTGCTGGCGGGAGCGGGCAGCGGCAAGACGCGGGTGCTGGTGCATCGTATCGCCTGGTTGTTGTCTGTTGAAGGTTGTTCCCCCTATTCCATTATGGCGGTGACGTTCACCAACAAGGCCGCGGCGGAAATGCGTCACCGTATCGAACACCTGATCGGCACCAGCCAGGGCGGTATGTGGATCGGCACCTTCCACGGATTGGCGCACCGTCTGCTGCGCGCGCATCATCTGGATGCCGGTCTGCCGCAGGATTTTCAGATTCTGGACGGCGAAGACCAGCTGCGGTTGCTCAAACGCCTGATTCGGGCGCTCAATCTGGACGAAAAGCAGTGGCCGCCGCGTCAGGCCATGTGGTACATCAACGGCAAAAAAGATGAAGGACTGCGGCCTCAACATATCGAGAGTTACGGAAACCCGATAGAGCAAACCTGGCAGCGGGTTTATCAGGCCTATCAGGAAGCCTGTGACCGCGCCGGGCTGGTGGATTTTGCCGAACTGTTGCTGCGCGCGCATGAGCTGTGGCTGAATAAACCTCATATTCTGAATCACTACCGCGAGCGCTTTACCAATATTCTGGTGGATGAGTTTCAGGATACCAACCGCATTCAATATGCCTGGATCCGCATGCTGGCGGGCGATAGCGCCAATGTGATGATCGTCGGCGACGACGACCAGTCTATTTACGGCTGGCGCGGCGCGCAGGTGGAAAATATTCAGCTGTTTCTCCAGGATTTTTCCGGCGCGCAGACCATCCGCCTGGAGCAGAATTACCGTTCTACCAGCAATATCCTCAATGCGGCCAATGCCCTGATTGAGCATAACGGCGGCCGTTTAGGCAAGAAATTGTGGACGGATGGCGCGGAGGGTGAACCCATCTCGTTGTACTGCGCGTTTAACGAGCTGGATGAAGCGCGCTTTGTGGTCAACCGGATAAAAGTTTGGCAGGAAAACGGCGGCGCGCTAAGCGACAGCGCCATTTTGTACCGCAGCAACGCCCAGTCGCGCGTGCTGGAAGAAGCCCTGCTTCAGCAGAGTATGCCGTACCGTATCTATGGCGGCATGCGCTTCTTCGAACGGCAGGAAATCAAGGATGCGTTGGCTTATCTGCGTTTGATCGCCAACCGTAATGATGATGCGGCGTTTGAACGCGTGGTGAATACGCCGACGCGCGGCATCGGCGACAGAACGCTTGACGTGGTGCGTCAGACCGCCCGTGACCGTCAGCTAACGCTTTGGCAGTCCGCGCGCGCGCTATTGCAGGAAAAAGTGCTGGCGGGCCGAGCGGCGTCCGCGCTGCAGCGCTTTGTCGAATTGATTAACGCACTGGCGGATGAAACCGCTGAACTGCCGCTGCATGTACAAACCGATCGGGTGATTAAGGATTCCGGCCTGTGGAGCATGTACGAGCAGGAGAAAGGCGAAAAAGGGCAAGCGCGGGTAGAAAACCTTGAGGAACTGGTTACCGCGACGCGGCAATATAGCTATCAGGACGAAGATCAGGATCTGATGCCGCTACAGGCGTTTTTATCTCATGCGGCATTGGAAGCGGGAGAAGGACAGGCGGACGCCTATCAGGATGCGGTGCAGCTGATGACGCTGCACTCGGCGAAAGGACTGGAATTCCCGCAGGTATTTATCGTCGGTATGGAAGAGGGCATGTTCCCCAGCCAGATGTCGCTCGATGAGGGCGGCCGACTGGAGGAGGAGCGTCGTCTGGCCTATGTCGGCGTAACGCGTGCGATGCGGAAACTGACGCTGACTTATGCGGAATCCCGGCGTCTATACGGTAAAGAAGCCTATCACCGCCCGTCTCGCTTTGTCGGCGAATTACCGCCGGCGTGCGTCGAGGAGGTTCGGCTGCGCGCCAGCGTATCGCGCCCGGTCAATCATCAGCGTCTCGGTACGCCGGTCAGCGAGAGCGACAGCGGTTACCGACTGGGGCAGCGCGTACGGCATGCCAAATTCGGCGAAGGCACCATTGTCAATCTGGAAGGCAGCGGCGAGCATTGCCGGATTCAGGTGGCGTTTCAAGGGCAGGGGATTAAATGGCTGGTGGCGGCCTACGCCCGTCTGGATACAGTATGATTTAGGCTCGCGGCAAATCACCGCAGAGCGGTCTGCTGGCGACCTGTCTGTATAACGTCGGGCTAGAATAGAAAAAAGCAAAAAAGGGAGTAACGGCATGACATTGAAGCAGATTGTAGAGGCATTGCGGGAAAAAAAATGGGTGGATTTAACGCATTCCATCGCGGGTGATATCCCGGTTTTCAGCGCGTTTGACGGCGTGAAGCGTAAAACGCTGTTCAACGTTGAACAGCATGGTTTTTTTGCGGAAGAAGTCACGTTTACCACGCCGACCGGAACGCATATTGATTCACCGGGACACTTTGTCGCGGGCAAGCGTTATCTGGATCGCATCGACAATAAAGAGCTCCTGCTGCCGCTGTTGGTCATCCATAAGCAGGATGCGGTTGAACGCGATCCTGACTACCGCCTGACGGTGAATGACGTTTTGCAGTTCGAGGCGCAATGGGGCACGATCCCTGCCGGCAGCTTTGTCGCCTTCGCCAGCGGCTGGAGTCAACGCTGGCCGGACGGTAAGGCGTTCGACAACAAGGATGAACAGGGAAACAGCCATACGCCGGGCTGGTCGATGGACGCATTGAAATTCCTGTTTGAACAGCGCGGCATCAGCGCCGTGGGACATGAAACGCTGGATACCGACGCCGCCGTGGATTTTCGCCGTAACAACGCCCTGCTCGGGGAGTATTACGTGCTGGATCAGAACGCTTATCAGGTCGAAGTGCTAAATAATCTTGAACAGATTCCGGCCACCGGCGCCTATATCCACGTCATGTATCCCAACTTTGCCGGTACGGCGAGTTTTCCGGTGCGCGCTATCGCTTATCTGCCGGAAGACGCCTGACGGCAGGGCATAAGCGAAATTTTGCGCAGAAACTCAACGTTCATCGCGAGCATATTGGTAACGGTTTTAAAGTTGACAGCCTTTTTCATCTCGGCGTAACATGCGCGCATCATTATTTCTGGAGGACTTGCGCCTTGGACGCTCCCAGTCGATACTGGCTCAATAACCTGATCATTAGGTACAACTTCTAAGGCTATCTTCCCATTGCTGATAGCCTCAGTGGTTGTCAGCGATCTCTTCACTCTGTCGCTGTGAGTCATTTCCGTCGAACGGATTGAAACTTGCCGGTGACGCTTTCACCCTTGTTTCTGTGCTTTCAATCGCGTTGTCCATTCTTCTCTGCTACTGAAAAAGGAAGCTATGGCCTATGCTAAGTGCATTCAAACTGGATAATTGCCGTTTATCTCGTCTGGAGCTTGAAGATTCCGTTGATCTCACCTCATCTGTCTGGGTTGATTTAATCGAGCCGGAGGTTGACGAACGAGAGAAGGTTCAAAACGAGTTGGGACAAAGTCTGGCGACCCGCCCCGAACTGGAAGACATTGAGGCGTCTGCGCGTTTCTTCGAGGATGAAGACGGGTTACATATCCACTCTTTCTTCTTTTATGAAGATGCCGAAGACCATGCCGGCAACGCGACCGTGGCATTTACCATCCGCGATGGCCGTTTATATACGCTGCGTGAGCGTGAACTGCCGGCGTTTCGTCTTTACCGGATGCGGGCGCGTAATCAGACGCTGGTCGATGGCAACGCCTATGAACTGCTGCTCGATTTGTTTGAAACCAAAATCGAACAGCTGGCGGACGAGATTGAAAATATCTACAGCGATCTGGAATCGCTAAGCCGCATCATCATGGAAGGCCGTCAGGGGGATGAGTACGATGAGGCGCTTTCCACGCTGGCTGAGTTAGAGGATATCGGCTGGAAGGTGCGTCTGTGTTTGATGGATACCCAGCGGGCGCTGAATTTCCTGGTGCGTAAAGCGCGCTTGCCGTCCGGTCAGTTGGAGCAGGCGCGCGAGATCCTGCGTGATATCGAATCACTGCTGCCGCATAACGAGTCACTGTTCCAGAAGGTCAACTTTCTGATGCAGGCGGCGATGGGCTTCATCAACATCGAACAGAGCCGCATCATCAAGATCTTCTCGGTGGTTTCCGTGGTGTTCCTGCCGCCGACGCTGGTGGCTTCCAGCTATGGCATGAACTTTACCTTCATGCCAGAGCTGAAGTGGTCATTTGGTTATCCGGGCGCCATCATTCTGATGATCCTGGCGGGGCTGGCGCCATACCTTTATTTCAAACGCAAAAACTGGCTTTGAAACCTGTCGCGCTCCCTGCTTTGCGGAGCGCGCATAGCCTGTTTTCTCTCCCGTAATTAATTTCCATGTTAATTATTTGAACAATCTGTTTAGAATGACGGCAGTCGTCATATTGCTGAAACAGGTTGTGTGCATGCGCAAAAGTTCGCCCTTGATGCAATGGGGAGTGCTGCTCTCGGTCTCGCTGGTGCTGGGGGTTTTGCTGCAGTTCTATCACGTTCCGGCGGCGCTGTTGCTCGGCCCGATGCTGGTTGGCGTCGTCATGGGACTGAACGGCGCAACCATTCGTCTTCCCCGCGTTTGTTTTCTTGGCAGCACTTCGGTGCTGGGTTGCCTGGTGGCGCAAAGCCTTTCCCTCTCGATTCTGACGCCGCTACTGGACAACTGGCTGCTGGTGCTGTTTATTCTCCTGGCTCCCCTTGCCGCCAGCGGCGTGTCCGGCTGGCTGCTGGTGAAGTTCAGCGAACTGCCCGGCCCGACCGGCACCTGGGGCGCCTCTCCCGGCGGCGCGGCGGCGATGGTGGCGATGTCGGGAGAATTCGGCGCGGATGTTCGACTGGTGGCGTTTATGCAGTATTTGCGCGTGCTGATGGTAACGGCGGCGGCGGCGTTTGTTGCGCGTATCAGCCTGGGGAACGAGGCGGCGGATAACAGCGCCATGCTGGTATGGTTCCCGCCGCTGGACTGGTGCTTTCCCGCGACCCTGTGCGTCGCCTTTTGCTGCGCGTGGCTGGGGCGGCGCCTACGCATTCCATCCGGCGCGATGCTGGGGCCGATGATTGTCGGCTCGGTGTTGCACTCAACCGGAACGCTGACGTTGCAGACCCCGGAATGGCTGCTGGCGTTAGCGTATGCGGTTATCGGCTGGAGCGTCGGTTTATCGTTTACCCGGCCGATTTTTCTGCTGGCGATCCGCACTTTGCCGCAGATGATGGCGTCGATTGTCGGGCTGATGCTGTTGTGTGGCGCGATGGCGCTGATGGTGAGCAGGGTGTTGCCGGTGGACCTGTTGACGGCCTATCTGGCAACCAGCCCCGGCGGGCTGGATTCCATTGCCATTATTGCCGCGGGTAGCAACGTCGATATCGCATTTGTGATCGCGATGCAAACGATGAGGCTGTTTGCAACGCTGATCGTCAGTCCGATACTGTCGCGTTTTATTTCCCGGCGTCTCGCGCTGAGCTCTTCGTCATGTTGAGCTGCCGCTGTTTGTACTGGTGATAAAGCGCATCCAGAATAAACAACACCAGCGCGCTCCAGATAAACGCGAATGTAATCAGCTTGTCTTCGCCGAAGGTTTCGCCATAGAAGGTCACGGCCAGCAGGAACATTAACGTGGGGCCGAGGTACTGGAAGAAACCGAGTGTAGACAGGCGCAGACGCATGGCGGCGGCGGTGAAAAACAGCAATGGCACGGTGGTGATAATACCGGCCGACACTAGCAGCAGGTTTAATGACAAGCTATTCCCAGTCAAATGGCTGCTTGGCGTATCGGCAATAAAAAACAGATAAACGCAGGCTGCCGGCAACAGCCATAGCGTTTCGATCAACATGCCGATCTGGCTGTCAATGCCGATTTTTTTTCTCAGCAGGCCATATAAGGCAAAGCTGAATGCCAGTCCCAGCGCGATGATCGGCAGTGAGCCGAAAGTCCAGAGTTGCACCAGTACGCCGGTGACGGCCAGTAGCATGGCCAGCCACTGCAGACGGCGGAAGCGTTCGCCGAGAAACACGATGCCCAGCATGACGTTGACCAGTGGGTTAATGAAGTAGCCCAGACTGGCCTCAAGCATGTGGTGGTTATTGACCGCCCAGATATACAGTAACCAGTTGCCGCCGATAAGCACGCCGGTAAATGCGAGCAGCAGCAGGCGTTTGACATTTTTACAGGCGGCGCGCACCTGCCGCCATTTTTGACCGATGCTCAGCAGGATCAACATGAAGAAAAACGACCAGATAATTCGGTGTGTCAATATTTCATCGGCAGGAACATGCTCAAGTAGCTTAAAGTAAACGGGTGCGATACCCCAGATTAAGTAAGCACCCAGAGCGAAAAAAATCCCCTTGCGGGTTTGTTGCGCATCCATTGGTGGCTCGATAGAAAAAACGATGTGGAAAAATAATAGTTTATCCCAAACTGAGGTAGTTTCCACTCTTATCATTAGTCAGCAATTTAACCGGCGGCCGCCGCAGTGTATTGTCGGTGAGGAAGATGTTAACTATTTGTTTTTAATTGGTTAACATTGTTTCATGCCAGAAAAAACCGAGAAATGGCGGAACCTTGATTCAAATACCGGCGAACTGTGTAAAATGACCTCTTTGGATTTCATGCGAATCGCTTAAAAATTCTGGTTTATCCGCCAATGGGCGGGGGCGAAGAGTTCGGTTGGCGGCTGATGAGCATGAGGGGAAATATGTGACCGGTAATTATCACGATCGCTCAGGAGAAGAAGTAAATGCGTAAAATAGTAGGCGTGTTGGTTATGCTGCTGGCGATACAGGCTCAGGCGGAAGAGGCAAAAATAGAGCCGGTGCATGACAAGCCCGCCGTGCGCGGCAGCATCATCGCCAGTCTGTTACAAAAGCATGATAGTCCGTTTATTCTCTATCCCTATGAGAGTAATTATTTGCTGTACACTTACACCAGTAATATCAATAAGACCGCGATACAAAGCTATAACTGGGGCAACAACGCGCGCAAAGATGAAGTGAACTTTCAGCTTAGCCTCGGTTTTCCGCTGTGGCGCGGTATTCTGGGCGACAACTCGTTGCTGGGCGCATCCTATACCCAGCGCTCCTGGTGGCAAATGTCCAATAAAAGCCAGTCTTCGCCGTTTCGTGAAACCGACTATGAGCCACAGATTTTTCTGGGCTGGGCCACCGACTACTCCTTGGCTGGCTGGACGCTGCGCGATGTTGAAGTCGGCTTTAATCACCAGTCTAACGGTCGTTCCGAACCGACATCTCGTAGCTGGAATCGCGCCTACGCTCGCCTGATGGCGCAAAACGGCAACTGGCAGGTGGATGTGAAACCCTGGCTCCGTTTCTCCGACAGCCGGGACGATAATCCTGATATCACCAAATATATGGGACACTACCGACTGCGCGTGGGCTATGTCTGGGGCGACAGCGTAATCAGCGCGGAGGGCCGCTACAACTGGAACACCGGCTACGGCGGCGGTGAACTCGGCTGGAGCTACCCGATGACCGAACATGTACGATTTTACACCAAAGTCTTCAGTGGTTATGGCGAGTCGCTGATTGACTACGATCACCGCCAGACCCGCTTCGGGGTGGGTGTGACGCTAAACGATATGTTCTGAACATCCTGCCGTTTCGCTAGCCCGGCGCACAGGCGCCGGGTTACGGATAATGGCAATATTCACAGGTAAATATTGCAGTTTTACCGGACGACGCAGAAAATGGCGTCTGTTTGAGTTCATCAGATTGGGGAAGGCGTGTCTACGGCGGAAGTATTAAATAAGGAAACGCTGGCGGTTCAAATCCTGCGGGAGACGTTTGGCTATCAACAATTCCGGCCGGGTCAGCAGGAAATTATCAATGCGACCCTCGGCGGACAGGACTGTCTGGTGGTCATGCCAACCGGCGGCGGGAAATCGCTGTGCTATCAAATTCCCGCGCTGGTGATGGATGGCCTGACGCTGGTGGTTTCTCCGCTGATATCGCTGATGAAAGATCAGGTCGATCAGCTCCAGGCCTATGGCGTATCGGCCGCCTGTCTCAATTCAACCCAGACTCGTGAACAGCAGTTTGAGGTGATGTCCGGCTGTCGTTCCGGGCAGATCAAACTGCTGTATATCGCGCCGGAACGCCTGACGACCGACAGTTTCCTCGACCACCTGATGCAGTGGAATCCGTCACTGATCGCCGTGGACGAAGCCCACTGCATTTCTCAGTGGGGTCACGATTTCCGCCCTGAGTACCGTGCGCTGGGGCAGGTGAAACAGCATTTCCCCGGTCTGCCGGTGATCGCGCTGACCGCCACCGCCGATGAAACCACCCGGCGGGATATTCACCGCCTGCTGGATCTTCGTTCTCCACTGATACAGGTCAGCAGTTTTGACCGGCCGAATATTCGTTACACGCTGGTGGAAAAATTCAAACCGCTCGATCAGCTGTGGATGTTTGTGCAGGGGCAGCGCGGCAAAAGCGGTATTATTTACTGTAATAGCCGGGCCAAGGTGGAAGATATCAGCGCCCGTCTGCAAAGTCGCGGGCTGAGCGTGGCGGCATACCACGCCGGTTTGGACAACGAGCGGCGAGCGCAGGTTCAGGAAGCCTTTCAGCGCGACGACCTCCAGGTCGTGGTGGCGACCGTCGCATTCGGCATGGGGATTAACAAGCCCAACGTCCGCTTCGTGGTGCATTTTGATATTCCGCGCAATATTGAATCCTATTACCAGGAGACGGGGCGAGCCGGACGGGACGGCCTGGCGGCCGAGGCGGCGCTGTTTTACGACCCGGCAGATATGGCCTGGCTGCGGCGCTGTCTGGAAGAGAAGCCGGCCGGACAGCAGTTGGACATTGAACGCCATAAGCTGAATGCGATGGGCGCTTTTGCCGAGGCGCAAACCTGCCGCCGTCTGGTGCTGCTCAACTATTTCGGCGAAGGGCGCCAGCAGTCATGCGGCAACTGCGATATCTGCCTCGACCCTCCCAAACGTTATGACGGGCTGGTGGAGGCGCAAAAGGCGCTCTCCTGCGTGTACCGGGTCGGGCAACGCTTTGGCATGGGGTACATCGTCGAGGTATTGCGCGGGGCGAATAACCAACGTATTCGCGAGTTTGGCCATGATAAGCTGCCGGTTTACGGTATTGGCCGTGATAAGTCCCATGAACACTGGATCAGCGTGCTGCGCCAGCTGATTCACCTGGGACTGCTCAGCCAGAATATCGCACTGCATTCCGCGCTACAGCTCACTGAGTCGGCTCGTCCTGTGCTGCGCGGCGAAGTCCCGCTACAGCTTGCGGTTCCGCGGATGATTAATTTGAAACCGCGCGCCAGTCAGAAAACCTACGGCGGCAACTACGATCGCAAGCTGTTTGCCAAATTAAGAAAGCTGCGTAAATCCATCGCGGATGAGGCCAATATTCCGCCCTATGTGGTGTTCAGCGACGCGACGCTGCTGGAAATGGCCGAACTGCTGCCGATTAAGGCGGCCGAGCTGCTGAATATCAACGGTGTTGGGCAGCGTAAGCTGGAACGCTTCGGCTCGCCCTTTATGGCCATGATTCGCGATCATGTCGATAACGCTGATGAGTGACGTTCAGTTATCCCTGCGTCGGGGCTAGGAAAGCAACGAGATCAGCTCATCCTCCCTCGCTGACGGCCGGGTTTACGTGCCTGAAGCGACATAAACCCGGCGTTTTGATCACTATGCTTTTCTTGCCGTCGCCAGCAGTAAGCCAACCAGTATAAACAGCGAACCAAAAATTCGATTGAGTATCCGCATCTGTCGCGCGCCTTTCAACCAGCCGGAAATCCGTTTGGCGAGCGTGGCGTAACCAATCATCACGATAATATCGACGGCGATGGTGGTGGTCCCCAAAACCAGATACTGCGCGGCCTGTGGCTGGTGGGGAATGATGAACTGCGGAAAGAGCGCCGCCAGGAACACGATGCTTTTCGGGTTGGTCAGATTAACCAGAATGGCGCGTTTCAATAGCTTTCGGCGCGGCAGGGTGCTGGCCAGCGCATTCATATCCAATGAGCCTGCCGAGCGCCACTGCTGAATACCCAGCCAAACCAGATACGCCGCCCCCAGCCATTTCAATATGTCGAAAAACAGAATGGATTGCGATAGCAGGGCGCCAAGCCCGATCCCCACCAGCACGATGTGTACGGCCAGACCAATCTGTAAACCGGTGATTGAGGCAAGGGTGCCTCGATAGCCGTGGCTGATCCCGGTGCTCATGGTGTTGATTGCGCCCGAACCGGGAGAAAGACTGAGAATAAGCGTTGTTAATAAATAGGTTAACCACCAGTCGAAGGTCACTTTCCGATGCTCCATGATCCCTGTTTTGTGATAGCCGACGTTCTGGCCGCAATCTGACGGGCCGTCGCCGGCGTTGTTGAAAATCGCTCCCGACGATTTTTTACTCGCCTCGTCCATGAGGCTCGCCCAATGGGCCAACGCGTCGCGTTGTTGAAAATCGCTCCCGACGATTTTTTATGACACAATACTCTGATAGCTATAGTTGTGCTATAGCTCACAAAGCCTTTCCGAGAGCTTTACTGGCCCGCCACGGAGATGTGTGATGATTCCGTATTCCGATAGCCTGTTAACGAGAGAAGCGCAGTACGCTGCCTTTGCTAGCGGAAAATTACTGGATTTTTGGCGTCGGCGCGCAGAAGGGGAGATTATCGGCGTCGATAATGTGCCGATTCGTTTCGTGCGTTTTGCTTCTTCCCGCCACGATAAGCTGGTCGTCGTGTTTCCCGGCCGTATTGAAAGTTTCGTAAAATACAGCGAAGTCGCCTACGATCTCTTCCATCATGGTTATGACGTGCTGATGATGGATCATCGTGGGCAGGGGCGATCCGGGCGTCTGCTTGAAGATCGCCATCGCGGGCATGTATTGCGTTTTAGCGACTATGCGGACGATGTCGAATTGCTGTGGCAACAGCAAATTAGCGGCCAGACCTATGCCCGGCGATTTGCGCTGGCGCATTCGATGGGCGGCGCCATTCTGGCTCAGTTTATGGCCCGTCGACCGGACGCGTTTGATGCCGCGGCGCTGTGCGCGCCGATGTTCGGCATTCATCTGCCGATGCCGCACTGGTTGGCCTGGCAGATTGTCGACTGGGCGGAACGCCGCCCTTCGCTGCGGGACTATTATGCCATCGGCACCGGACAATGGCGGCCGTTGCCCTATATGGTTAATGTACTGACTCACAGCCGGGAACGTTATCAGCGCAGCGTCAGGGTCTATGCCGATGAGCCGGGCCTGCGCGTTGGCGGGCCGACCTATCATTGGGTGCGCGAAGCCCTTACGGTGGGAAAAGCGTTGCCGATGGCGGCCGCCGACATCACGACGCCGATACTGTTGTTGCAGGCTGAGGAAGATCGCGTGGTGGATAATCGCTGTCAGGATGCGTTTTGTCAGGCTCTGGCGCACAGCGGCCATCCATGCGCAGGCGGGAAGCCGCGAATGATTACAGGTGCCCGACACGAAATACTGTTTGAGAAAGACGCGATTCGCGCCGAGGCATTCGGGCTTATTCTGGCCCATTTTTCCCAGTATCATTAAATTCTGCGGCCAATGCCGCCACATTCACCAGAGGTTAGAGCTCACCGTATGTACCATGTTGTCGCTTCCGATTTAGATGGCACGCTATTGTCAACCGACCATTCTCTGTCCCCCTATGCGAAAGAAACACTTCGGCTATTGACTGGCAAAGGGATTCATTTTGTGTTCGCCACCGGGCGGCACTACATGGACGTGGGGCAGATCCGAGATGCTCTGGGCATCAACGCATTTATGATCACGTCTAACGGCGCCCGGGTTCACAACGCCCAGGGCGAGCTGATTTTCAGTCATAATCTTGACCCGGACATTGCCCGCGATCTTTACGGCGTGGTGCATCACAACCCGGATATGCTGACGCATGTGTACCGCGATGATGATTGGTTTATGAATCGTCAACGTCCGGAAGAAGAGCGTTTTTTTAAAGAGTCCGTGTTTAAGTACAAACTGTTCGAACCCGCCCTGCTGGAAACCGACGGCGTAAGTAAAATCTTTTTTACCTGCGATTCGCACGAACAGCTATTGTCGCTGGAAGAGGCGATCAATGCGCGCTGGGGCGATCGCGTTAATGTCAGTTTCTCGACGCTGACCTGTCTGGAGGTGATGGCGGGCGGCGTATCCAAAGGGCATGCGCTGGAACAGGTTGCGAGGGTTATCGGTTTCTCACTGAAAGACTGCATCGCCTTCGGCGACGGCATGAACGATTTTGAAATGTTGTCGATGGCGGGTAAGGGCTGCATCATGCAAAACGCGCATCAGCGCTTAAAGGATTTGCTGCCCGACCGGGAAGTGATCGGCTCCAACGCCGAGAGCGCCGTGCCGAACTACCTGCGCCGCCTGTTTCTGGCATGATCTGACGGCGGCGCGAGCGAGCTGAAGGATTGGCTCTCCACTCGCGCCGCCCTCTTGGCCGCCTGTTTATGCGGTGTTTCGTGCGCCGCCATTCCCGCCTCCCCATCGCCGTTGTCTGCAACGATAACCTTATGTTCCATAACGAACGTAGTGGTCTCTAACCTTCAGGCTTCCCATCGGCTTGGTGGCGCGAGTGTGTGATTTTAATCACAATTATGGATTTTTATCGCCTCGTTATTTTCGTTTAATGTTCGTTCTTGCTCTTTATCAAACATTAACCCCACATTTTGTGTCTTACTTGCACGCGATAGCGAGCCGCGTGAAGCGAGGGCATGATGCAAAAGAGTGGGGCATACCGGGAAACCGATGTCATTGTGATTGGCGGCGGCGCGACCGGGGCCGGGACCGTACGCGATTGCGCGCTGCGGGGATTACGCTGTCTGTTGCTCGAACGTTATGATATCGCGACCGGGGCGACCGGGCGTAATCATGGCCTGCTGCACAGCGGATCACGCTATGCGGTGACCGATGGCGAGTCCGCCCGCGAATGCATTGAAGAAAACCAAATTCTGCGACGCATCGCCCGCCACTGCGTCGAACCTACCGATGGCTTGTTTATCACCCTGCCGGAAGACGACCTCGCTTATCAAACCCAATTTATCGCTGCCTGCCGTCGGGCCGGGATTGACGCGCAGGCGATTGATCCGCAAGAAGCTTTGCGGCTTGAACCTGCGGCAAACCCGTCGCTGATCGGCGCGGTCCGGGTGCCTGACGGTACGGTGGATCCGTTTCGGCTGACCACGGCCAATATGATCGACGCGCAGGAGCATGGCGCCGAGGTGCTGACCTATCATGAGGTGGTCGGCCTGATACGTCAGAGCGATCGCATCACCGGGGTACGCGTTCGCGACCATAACAGCGGTATTGAAAGCACAATTTATGCGCAGATAGTGGTCAATGCCGGCGGCATTTGGGGGCAGCGCATCGCCGAGTACGCCGACCTGCGCGTACGGATGTTTCCGGCGAAGGGCGCACTGCTGATCTTGGGTCATCGTATTAACCACATGGTGATTAACCGCTGCCGAAAACCGGCCGATGCCGATATTTTGGTGCCGGGCGACACCATTTCATTGATCGGCACCACCTCGACGCGTATCGATTACGACCAAATCGACAATATGGCCGTCACGCCGGCGGAGGTGGAAACACTGATGCGCCAGGGCGCCAGATTGGCTCCGCAGCTCGCCGCTACGCGCATTCTGCGCGCCTATGCCGGCGTGCGTCCACTGGTGGCCAGCGACAGCGATCCCAGCGGGCGCAGCGTCAGCCGGGGCATTGTGTTGCTTGATCATGCCGACCGCGATGGGCTGGAAGGGTTTATTACCATCACCGGCGGCAAGTTGATGACTTACCGGCTAATGGCGGAGTGGGTGACGGATAAAATTTGTGAAAAGCTGGGCCACCACGCGGTATGCGCCACCGCACACCGGCTGTTGCCCGGTTCGGCACCCGGCATGGAAGACCCGGCGGCCAATTTATCCTTGCTTGCCGAGCTCGGGGCTAACCGACAAAGCAAGGCATCGTCTTTATCCGCGCCGCTTCGCGGATCGGCCATTTATCGTCATGGCGAGCGGGCCGGGCGCTTGCTGTCCGGTGAACGGCTGGACAACAGCCTGGTCTGCGAATGCGAGGCGGTTACCGCAGGCGAAGTGCGTTATGCGGTGGCTTCGCTTCAGGTGAACAACCTGATTGACTTACGCCGGCGTACCCGCGTTGGCATGGGAACCTGCCAGGGCGAGCTGTGCGCCTGCCGGGCGGCCGGGTTGCTGTGCCGGTTTGGCCAATCGACGCCGCGGGAGTCTATTGCCCAGTTGAGTCAGTTTCTGAATGAACGCTGGAAAGGCATTCGTCCGGTGGCCTGGGGAAACACGCTGCGTGAAAGCGAGTATACCAGTTGGGTCTACCAGGGCTTATGTGGGTTGACCGCCGGCGACAGCGAGGAGGAACGTGATGCGCTATGACGTAGTCATTATCGGCGGCGGACTGGCGGGGTTAACCTGCGGCATGCGGTTATCCGAGCAGGGCAAACGCTGCGCCATCGTCAGCGCCGGGCAAAGTGCGCTGCATTTCTCTTCCGGCGCGCTGGATTTACTGGCCTGCCTTCCTGATGGTCAACCGGTCGAGCGCCCCCTTGAAGCATTGGACGAACTGGCTCGTCAGGCGCCGCGTCATCCTTATTCGCTGATGGGAAGCCAAACTATCCGCGCGCTATTGCCGCAGGTTATGGCATTGCTGACGCGTAGCGCGATATCCATGCAGGGCGATCAGCGGGAAAACCATCGGCGAATGACGCCGCTGGGTAAGTTTCGTCCCTGCTGGCTGAGCCCGGCCGATAGCGTCGCCAGCGGCTTATCCCCCGCCGATGATTGGGAAAGGCCGTTGATTGCCGGCATAGAAGGTTTTCTCGACTTTCAGTCCCGGGTTGTCGCCGGGACGCTTCAGGCTCGGGGCATTGCCGCTCGCAGCGATGATTTGAAACTGCCGCTGCTTGATCGGCTGCGCCGCAATCCCAGCGAGTTTCGGGCGGTGAATATTTCCCGCGTCCTTGATCAAGCGGAAAATCAGGCGGCGCTGGCGGAAGAACTGCGGGTATTGGCCAGCGGCAACGACGGGATAATTATGCCCGCCTGTATCGGGCTGGCGGCGTCCTCGACGCTGACCGGGCTAAGCGAGCGGGTGGGGAAGCCGGTGCGGCTGTTGCCAACGCTGCCGCCCTCCGTGCCGGGGCTGCGTTTACACCAGGCGTTGTCGCGCCGCTTTCGCCGGTTAGGCGGCGTGATGATGCCCGGCGATAGGGTGGAGCGGGCGATGCGGGATACGTCGGAAATGGCGCTTTATACCCGCAACCACCAGGACATTCCGCTTCGCGCCGCCCAGGTGGTGCTGGCCAGCGGCAGTTTCTTTAGCAATGGTCTGTCCGCGCGCTTCGACAGGATTATTGAACCGGTGTTCGGGCTGGATGTGCGCTTTGAGGCGCATCGCGAAGCCTGGTGCCGGCAGGATATGTTCGCCGCGCAACCCTATATGCAATTCGGCGTGATAACCGATGACAATCTGCACCCCGCTATCGACGGCAAAACGGTGGATAATCTGTATGCCATCGGCGCGGTGCTGGCAGGGTTCGACCCGATTACGCAAGGGTGCGGCGCCGGCGTTTCGATGTTGAGCGCGCTGTATGCGGCCGATCTGATACTGAAGGAGAGCGGCTCATGAGTTTGCTGACCGACAACAGTTTTGAAAATTGTATCAAATGTACGGTGTGCACCACCTATTGTCCGGTATCACGGGTTAATCCTCTTTATCCGGGGCCCAAGCAGGCCGGACCTGACGGCGAACGTCTGCGGCGTAAAGATGCCGCGTTGTATGATGAGGCGCTCAAGTACTGCACCAACTGTAAGCGTTGCGAGGTGGCCTGCCCGTCAGACGTGAAAATCGGCGATATCATTCAGCGAGCAAAAGCCGGCTACGGCACGCACAAGCCGGCGTTGCGCGACGCGATTCTGAGCCATACCGATCTGATGGGGTCGGTATCTACGCCTTTCGCTCCGCTGGTGAATACCGTCACCGGGTTGAAAACGGTGCGCCGGCTATTGGATCGGGCTTTGCGGATCGACCACCGGCGCCAGTTGCCGAAGTACTCTTTCGGCACGTTTCGTCGCTGGTACCGTCGGCAGGCGGAAACGCAGCGGCATTATCCTGAGCAGATCGCCTACTTTCATGGCTGTTACGTCAACTATAACCATCCTCAACTGGGCAAAGATCTGATCCGGGTTTTCAACGCGCTGAATGTGGGCGTTCAGCTATTGACCAAAGAGAAGTGCTGCGGCGTACCCTTGATTGCCAATGGTTTTCACGATCGGGCGAGAAAACAGGCGCGGGTAAATATCAAATCGCTGGATGAAGCCATCAACAGCAACGCTATTCCCGTGGTGGCGACATCGTCCAGCTGTACTTTCACCCTGCGCGATGAGTATTCGCATATCCTGGGCGTTGATACGCGCCATGTTCGCGACGGCATTGAGCTGGCGACTCGTCAGCTATACCGCCTGTTGGACGAACAAGGACGCGAGCTGCCGTTACGCTCACTACCGCTGCGGGTGGCGTACCATACGCCTTGCCATCTGGAAAAAATGGGCTGGACCGCCTACACGCTGACATTGTTGCAGCGTATTCCCGGTATTGAACTTATCGTGCTGGATTCCCAGTGCTGCGGGATTGCCGGCACCTATGGCTTCAAAAAAGAGCATTACGCGACCGCGCAGGCGATCGGCGCGACGTTGTTCCAGCAAATTGAGGAAAGCGGCGCCGATGTGGTGATCACCGATTGTGAAACCTGTAAATGGCAAATTGAAATGTCCACCGGCAAACCATGCGAACACCCGATAACGTTGCTGGCGCGGGCTTTAGCGCAGGATTAGGCGGCGCGACGGCCAGCAGGGTAATGGGCAGGGAAGCCATTATAAAAAACGCTTTACAGACGAGAATGATAATGATTATTATTGCATGGCGTTCCGGGGAAGCCGAAGAGTATGCCTGTGTGGATGATCTTCACATAATGATTTCGGCTTTACCGCGAAGGCGCGACATTGCTCACATTGCTTCCAGTATTTATTTTAGCCAGCTCGGGTGCTGGCTTTTTTTTTACGCCATTGCTTCCATCAATTTTTTGAACTGAGCGTTAAGTTTTTTCCGCTATCTTATTTCCGGCCGCCCGTTAGACTCTGCTTAACAAATAGACGGGAGACACCGACATGATTTATTCACGTAAAGCACAGCAGCGCGGGCATGCCGATCATGGCTGGCTTGATAGCTGGCATACATTCTCATTTGCGGATTATTACGAACCGGCGTTTATGGGGTTCTCGGCGTTGCGCGTCATTAATGAAGACCGGATTGAAGGCGGACAGGGATTCGGCACTCATCCCCATAAAGATATGGAGATTCTGACCTATGTACTGGACGGGACGGTAGAGCATCAGGACAGCATGGGAAACAAGGCGCAGATCCAGTCCGGTGAATTTCAGATCATGAGCGCCGGCACCGGGATCCGCCATTCGGAGTACAACGCCAGTCGCGAACATCAGCTGCACCTGTATCAGATCTGGATTATTCCGCAGAAGGCCGGGCTGACCCCGCGTTATGAGCAACGGCGCTTTGATATTCCGCAGGGACGTCAGCTGGTACTGTCGCCGGATGCCCGTGATGGTTCGCTCAAGGTTTTCCAGGATATGACGCTGTGGCGTTGGGCGCTGAACGCGCAGCAACATTCGGCTTATCAAATACAGGCTGGGCGCAGAATCTGGATCCAGGTCGTACGCGGCAGCGTGACGATTAACGGTCAGCAGGCTGAAACCAGCGATGCCTTGGCCATTTGCGAGGAAGAGACGTTATCGATTCATGCCGACAGCGAGAGCGAAATCCTGCTGTTTGATTTACCGTCGTTATAAGGCGTCTAGCGGAAAAACGAGGTTGATGACCATGTGCGCCGGACGGTGAGAGCGGGCCGATCGTGAAGGCGCGATGGTGTTTGGGTTTATTTTTTTGTTAGACTCCCGCTCAATATTTGCTGTCGTTCTCCGTGGATGATGAAGAAAAAAAGACCGGTTCTCCAGGATGTCGCCGATCGGGTGGGCATTACCAAAATGACGGTGAGCCGTTATTTGCGTAACCCGGCCCAGGTTTCCGCGGCGCTGCAGGAAAAGATAGCCATCGCGCTCGATGAGTTGGGGTACATCCCCAATCAGGCGCCCAATATGCTTGCCAGCGCCACCAGCCGGGCGATAGGCGTTCTGCTGCCGTCGCTGACCAATCAGGTGTTTGCGCAAGTGCTGCGTGGTATTGAACAGGTCACCGATGCGCACGGCTATCAAACCATGCTGGCTCACTATGGTTATCATCCCGAGAAAGAGGAGCAGCGGCTGACGTCATTGCTGGCCTATAACATCGACGGGTTGATTCTGGCCGAGCGCTGTCACACGGATCGAACCCGGCAGATGATCGATGTCGCGGGCATTCCCGTGGTGGAACTGATGGATTCGGTTTCTCCCTGTCTGGATATGGCCGTCGGCTTCGATAACTTCGAGGCGGCCCGACAAATGACCCGGCATATGATTTCGCGCGGCTATCGCCACATCGTTTATCTCGGCGCGCGCCAGGATGAACGCACCATTACAAAATGTCGCGGTTATGAGCAGGCCATGCGCGATCATCAACTGACCAGCCACAGCGTCATGAACAATCAGGCTTCCTCCTACTCGCTGGGCGGCGAATTACTGCGGCAGGCGCAGGCCGACTACCCCGAAGTCGATAGCGTTTTTTGTACTAACGATGACCTGGCCGTCGGCGCGATGTTCGAATGCCTGCGTCAGGGGTTACGCGTGCCGCAGGATATGGGGGTGGTGGGTTTTCATGGGCATGACATCGGTCAGACCATGGTGCCGAAGCTGGCCAGCGTGCTTACCCCGCGTGAACGTATGGGGCAGATTAGCGCCGAACGCCTGCTTCAACGCTTACGGGGCGAACCTGTTGAACCAGCGCAGGTGGACGTCGGATTTACGCTGCTGGACGGCGGCAGCATCTGATGCCGCATTGCACGATGCGCCGCGCTATTTTTAAACGCACGACGTCAATCGGCCCCATAGCGGGCCTTTTGTTTGCTACAACTTCATATATGCCCGAATGCCATCCAGGAACATCTGCGTTGATAACATCACCAGAATTAACCCCATCAGTTTTTCCAGCGCGCTGACGCCTTTTTCGCCCAGCAGGCGTAAAAAGAGGTTAGACATTAATAGAATCACGAAGGAGATCGACCAGGCGATAAACAGCGCCAGCGTCAGATGCGGCAGCTGGTTGGGATACTGATGGGAAAGCAGCATCAGCGCCGCCAAAATCGATGGGCCGGCCACCAGCGGGATAGCCAGAGGCACCAGGAAAGGCTCTTCCCCGGCAGGCAGGCCGGTATTATTGCCTTCCCGCGAGGGGAATATCATGCGGATGGCAATCAGGAACAGAATGATCCCGCCGGAGATGGAGACCGTTTCGGTACGCAGATTAAGCACGGTCAGGATCCGCTCGCCGGCGAATAAAAAGATCAGCATCAGCCCCAATGCGATAATCATTTCCCGAATCAGCACGACGCGTCGGCGTTTAGGATCCAAATGCTTCAGCACCGACATGAAAATAGGCAGGTTGCCGAGCGGGTCCATAATTAACAGCAATAGCACGATTGCCGAGATCATTTCCGTCATTTTAGTATTTTGCTCCTGAGCGTCAAAGTGGTACATCATCCTGCGTAAGAAGTGATGATATTAGAATGACTGCTGAAAAACGTCATATTATCGAATAAATTCGCTTGCGACTTTGTGTACATTTTGTATGGTGGAAAGTCGTTATACCCCTCATCTTTCAAGTCGCAGGTGTGTTGGCCGCAAATTATCCGCACTGATGTCAGCGCATCGGCACTGGCTCGTTTGCCGCTTTCCCGCAACGCTGCGAAAGCTGATGGGCTGGATAGCCCATGGGTATACTCTCTTAATGTATTTGCTATCAATTACTACACTAAGACAGCATTCAGGATTCTTTTTGTTACCCCCAAGGTAGGACAGTTACCATGAAAAATGTTGGTTTTGTTGGCTGGCGCGGTATGGTCGGTTCGGTTCTCATGCAGCGTATGGTCGAAGAACGCGACTTCGACGGGATCCGCCCGGTATTTTTTTCCACTTCTCAGCACGGTGAACCGGCGCCCACGCTGGGCGGTCAGCAAGGCGTATTGCAGGACGCATACAGTCTGGAAGCCCTGCGGGCGCTGGACATCATCGTCACCTGCCAGGGCGGCGATTATACCAATGAAGTTTATCCGAAGCTGCGTGAAAGCGGCTGGCAGGGTTATTGGATTGACGCCGCCTCTTCCCTGCGTATGAAGGATGACGCCATTATCATTCTTGATCCGGTTAACCATAACGTGATTAAGCAAGGGCTGGATAACGGCATTAAAACCTTTGTCGGTGGTAACTGTACCGTCAGCCTGATGCTGATGTCCCTCGGCGGCTTGTTCGCCAACGATCTGGTGGACTGGGTTTCTGTTTCCACCTATCAGGCGGCTTCCGGCGGCGGCGCGCGGCATATGCGCGAACTGCTGGTGCAAATGGGCATGCTGCACGGCGAGGTGGCGAAGGAGCTTCAAGATCCCGCTTCGGCCATTTTGGATATCGAGCGTAAAGTGACCGCGCTGACCCGCAGCGGTACGCTGCCGACCGACAACTTCTGCGTGCCTTTAGCCGGCAGCCTGATTCCGTGGATCGATAAACAGCTGGATAACGGCCAGAGCCGCGAAGAGTGGAAAGGTCAGGCGGAAACCAACAAAATCCTCGGCACCGGCAGCGTGATCCCGGTTGACGGCCTGTGCGTTCGTGTCGGCGCGCTGCGCTGCCACAGCCAGTCCTTTACCATCAAATTGAAAAAAGATGTGGCGGTGCCGGAAATCGAACAAATGCTGGCGACCCACAATGACTGGGTGAAGGTGGTGCCGAATGACCGCGACATCTCGATGCGCGAACTGACGCCGGCGGCGGTGACCGGTACGCTGTCTACTCCGGTCGGCCGCTTGCGCAAGCTGAATATGGGGCCGGAATATCTGTCCGCCTTTACGGTTGGCGATCAGTTGCTGTGGGGGGCTGCTGAGCCGCTGCGCCGTATGCTGCGTATTCTGCTGTAATCTTCCCTTGATTTGGCGTAGCGCTGTTAAGGCGCTGCGCCAGTCTATCCGCGACGCTTTTCGTATGCCCACTTTCCGCGGGATGATTCTGGCGACATTTCTCCGATTGCCGCTAAATTGATATGACGCGTATTCATCACGCCATCCGCCTTTTATAATGCCGGCAAATTCCCCTCTATTCTGTTTCGTAACGAGGCCGACGGTGCAAAGACTGACGATTTCAATGGATGATCAACTGGCGCAGAGCTTTGATGAACTGATGCGGAGCAAAGGCTATGCCAATCGTTCAGAGGCGTTTCGCGATATGCTGCGCCGTGATCTCGGTGAGATGACGCTGGAGACGGATAAGGATGGCGTGTGCGTGGCGGTGCTGAGCTATGTCTACGATCATCATGAGCGTCAGCTTTCCAGCCGGCTGGCCGATATGCAGCATGAACATCACGATTTAACGGTCTCCACCATGCATACGCATTTGAGCCATGAGGAGTGCGTGGAAACCATTATCCTGCGCGGCACCACGCTGCAGGTTGAACGTTTTGCCGAGTCCGTCATGGCGCAAACCGGCGTGCGCCACGGCAGGTTGAATCTTATTCCATTGTGACTTTTTAATGTCGGTATAAATGCGCCTTCGCGCGAGCTGACGGCGGCGCGATGAGCGTCACGTCCGTGAAAAGAGGGGCGCTTCGCCTCCGGAGCGGAGGATAACCCCCTGGTTCGCTTTGCGGCCTAAGTTAAGCCGGATCAAAAAAGTATGATTTTTTTTATAAAGTTCATACTCTGCGGTTAAATTCATCAATTCCCTATGCTATAAGTCGAAGATAAAAAAATCGCCAGGAGCGATTTTCAACGTCGCTTTGCGACGGCCCTATGGGGAGCGGGCAGGGATAGCCCGCGATAAAAAATCGCCAGGAGCGATTTTCAACGTCGCTTTGCGAAAGCATTTCTTTCGCGTTCACCACCGGCGCGGCGCGAGGGTACCGCCGGCCTGAACGCTTTTACAGGATAGATCCGCGTGAGCCAATGCCTTGTCGAAAATGAAAGCCGTGAGTTATTGCGTGACGTGCAGTGCTACTGGACAACCCGCGCCGTCAGCTACAGCCAACTGAATGCCACCGAATTGGCCAATGCCAAGCGTGCCGCATGGTTGAAAAAAATCAACCAATACGCCCCGTCAAAAACGGTATTGAAGGTGCTGGATATCGGCAGCGGGCCGGGCTTCTTCGCCGTCACGCTGGCGATGGCCGGACATCAGGTAACGGCCGTCGATATCACGCAGGCGATGCTGGATCAGGCGCGCGGCAATGCGGCGCGCTATGGCGTCGAGGTGAATTTCGTATTATCCGACGTGCATTCATTGCCGTTTGCGGATGAAAGCTTCGACCTGATTGTAACGCGCAATGTGACCTGGAATCTGGATGCGCCGCAATCGGCCTATGAAGACTGGTATCGGGTGCTGGCTCCCGGCGGACGGCTGATTAACTTTGACGCCAACTGGTATCTGCAACTGTTTGATGAGCAAAGCCACCTCGGCTATCTGGAAGATCGGGCGAACGCCCGCTATCTGGGGCTGGACGATCACTACGTCAATACCGATACCAGCGCGATGGAAAACATCGCTCGCCAGCTGCCGCTCAGCCGTGAGCGTCGCCCGCAGTGGGACACGCAGGCGCTGCTGAAATGCGGATACCGTAAGGTCTCGCTGGATATCCGTGTCGGCGATGAACTGTGGGATGAAACCGAAAAGGTGAATTACGCCTCGACGCCGATGTTTTTGATCTGTGCGGAAAAGTAGCCATCGGGGGAGATATGCCGACCATCAAAACAGCGCGGACGCCGCGGTTTTTCCGCTATCTTCCGGTTTTATGCCTGGCGATGACCGTGACGGCGACCTCGAGCGGACTGGCGGCGGAAACCAGCGCCGGCCGTGCGCGATTAAACTACGCCAGCACCAAAGATATCCGCGATATCAATCCCCACCTCTATAGCGGTGAGATGGCCGCGCAGAATATGGTGTTTGAGCCGCTGGTGATTAATACCGAGCAGGGAGTGCGGCCCTGGCTGGCGCAAAGTTGGGACGTTTCGCCGGATGGTAAGCGTTATCTCTTTCATCTGCGTCATGACGTGAGCTTCAGCGATGGCGAAAAATTTAATGCCGGGGCGGTTAAGCTGAATATCGCGGCGGTACTGGCGAATTATCAGCGCCATGCCTGGCTTGAGCTGGTTCAACAGATCGATAACGTCGAGGTGGTGGATGAGTATACCGTCGCCCTCAATCTGAAAAACCCCTATTACCCCACGCTGGTGGAGCTTGGCCTAACCCGGCCTTTCCGCTTCATCTCGCCGAAGGATTTTATTGACGGTCAAACCCGAAACGGCGTCAGCGCCTATGCCGGAACCGGGCCGTGGCTATTGACGGAATATGTGAAAAATCAGTACGCCGGGTTTAGCGCCAACCCCCACTACTGGGGAACGCCGCCGCGGATTGAGCGCGTGATCTGGCATGTAATCCCCGAGCGTCAGAGCATGCTGCTGGCGCTGGAAAAAGGCGATATTCAGCTGGTTTTCGGCGCGGACGGCGACATGATGGACGGCGATAGCTTTACGGCATTACAGAAGAATCGCCGGTTTCACACGGCGGTGAGCGAACCGGTGGCCTCACGCGCGCTGGTGATGAACAGCAGCCGGCCGATTACCGCCGATCGTCAGGTTCGGCGCGCGTTGCAGTATGCGGTGGATAAGCAGGCGATTGCCGAAGGCGTGATGGCGGGCAGCGAAAGCGTGGCGGATACGCTGCTGGCGCCGAACCTGCCTTATGCCGACGTTGCCGAACCGGTGCGTTATCACTACGACATGGCCAAGGCTCAAGCGTTATTGGATGATGCGGGCTGGCGGCTCCCGGCCGGGCGCGCCATCCGCGAGAAGCAGGGCGAGCCGATGCGGCTGGTCTTCTCTTACAACGCCAATAATGCCGGGGAAAGGGCCATCGCCGAAGTGATTCAAAGCAATTTCCGGCAGGTCGGCGTGGACGTCGTGCTTATCGGAGAGGAAAAACAGGCTTATCTGGACAGGCAGAAATCCGGTGATTTCGACCTGCAATACTCGTTTTCCTGGGGGAAGCCATACGATCCGCAGTCGTATATTTCTTCGTTTCGGCTCCCGGCGCATGCCGATTACCAGGGACAAAAAGGCTTGCCGGGCAAGGCTGAGCTGGATGCGCTGATTGGCCAGGTGCTGATTACCCCGGATGAGGCGCAGCGGCGGGCGCTGTATCGACAGATATGGGAGATGTTGGCACGGGAAGCGCTTTATATACCGCTGACCTATTCCCGCACCAAGGCCGTTTTCAGCGCCGACCTGCAAGGCGTGACGTTTAATCCTTCCCAGTATGAGATCCCTTTTGAAAAAATGTATTGGCGTTAAGCGGCGGGAGAACGGATGACGCGCTATTGCTTTCGCCGGCTATTGTTGATGATGCCACTGATTCTGGCGATATCTCTGATCGCCTTTACGCTGATCCGGCTTTCACCGTCCGATCCCGCCGAAGCGGCGCTGCGCGTCAATATGGTCGTGCCGACCGACGAGGCCGTCACGGCGATGCGTCATGAGCTGGGGTTGGACCTGCCATTCTGGCGCCAATACCTTTCCTGGCTGCAACGTTGCCTGCATCTGGATTTCGGCGACTCGTACGTCAGCCGAACCAGCGTGTGGCAGGCGCTAATGACGGCCTTGCCCGCCACGTTGCGGCTGGCCGCCAGCGCGTTTGGCATGATTTTGCTGGGGTCGCTGTCATTCGCCATGCTTTGTGTGGCAACCCATGACCGCTGGCTGGATAAATGGTTGCGTACCTTGCTTTTCCTACTTACCGCGATGCCGAATTATTGGCTGGGCCTGCTGCTGATTTGGCTGCTGTCGGTCAAACTGGGTTGGCTGCCCGTCGGCGGTATGCAGGCGCCGGGCGCGGTGATATTACCCGCATTAACCCTGGCGCTGGGTTATCTCGGCACCTATGTTCGCCTGTTGCGCAGCAATATGCTTGGCCAGCTTGGCCAGCCCTACGTCGCCTATGCGCAGGCGCGCGGCCTGAGCGCCCGGCGTATCCTCTGGCGGCATGTGCTGATCAACGCCCTCTATTCGCCGCTGGTGGCGCTGGGCATGAGCATTCCCCGCCTGATTGCCGGTACGCTGATTATCGAAAACATTTTCTCCTGGCCCGGCTTGGGACGGCTGTGCGTGACGGCGATTTTTAACCGTGATTATCCGGTGATCCAGGCTTATGTCCTGCTAATGGCGCTGCTGTTCGTCTCGATGAATTTCATCATCGATCTATTGCAGATGTGGCTGGATCCCCGTTTGCGGCGCGGTATCGCCGTATGAGCCGGCACTTCTGGCTGCGTCTGAAACAGGACCGACTGGCGCTGTGGTGCCTGTGTTTTCTGGCATTGGTGCTGCTGGCCGGGTTGCTGGCGCCCTGGATTGCGCCGCATGATCCGCTGCTGGTTTCGTGGCGCGATAAATATCACGCCATCGGCATGGATTATCCGCTGGGCGCCGACCATCTGGGGCGTTGCCTGTTTTCCCGTCTGTTGTACGGCATTCGCACCACGGTGTTTGTCTCGCTGTTGGCGATGGCGGTCACGCTGGCGTTCGGTATGCTGATCGGCATGCTGGCGGGGTATTTCCGCGGTCGCGTCGACGCCGTATTAATGCGCATGTGCGATGTGATGCTGTCGTTTCCCAGCGAAGTGATGATTTTTGCTTTGGTCGGCATTCTGGGGCCGGGACTGGGCAATATCATACTGGCGGTGCTGCTGGTGAAGTGGGCCTGGTATGCCCGGATGATTCGCGGCATCGTGCTGCAATATAGCGATCGGCACTACATTCATTACGCCAGGCTGATCGGCGCCAAGCCGACTTATATCATCCTGCGGCATCTGCTGCCGGTGAGCGCCGCGGAAATGGCGGTGCTGGCCACTACCGACAGCGGCGCGCTGATTCTGCTGCTATCGGCACTGTCTTTTATCGGACTTGGCGTGCAGCCGCCCACTCCGGAGTGGGGCGCGATGCTGGGCGAAGCGAAAAACATCCTGATGGTACATCCGGAGCAGATGCTGCCCGCCGGCATAGCCATTGTGCTGGTGGTGGCGGCGTTTAACTATCTGGGCGATTTTCTGCGCGATGTCTTGGGCGGAGATGGTAAAAACTAAAGGGATATTGGCGTTGGTCTTATATCCTGCATTTTGCAGGTGCGTTTGCCGCCTCTTATCACCCCGCCCATTAACCGGGGTGAACTTATGGCGATGCCTGCTGTTGGCCGTCCCTGACTCTCAACCGCGGGTGGCTATGCCTGTGTCGCGGCTTGAGGCTAATGATGGGGTTACCCCGTTGCCCCCTTTCTCTTTAAGAAGAAAGGCAGAAGCAGCATGATATACGGGGCTATAAGCCATACAAAACACCAGGCGCGAGAGTACCCAGCGTGGTTGATACACCTGGTGTTGCTGGAGATTACGGGCAAAAAGAAGATCAGGAAAATAAGGATCGCATAATCGCTACGATATGGGATCCACAGATAAAACAAAAACCAGCACAGCTGGAACGATAGAATACAGAAGTATTGCAGTTTACTGTCGCATCCAGAACAGTCAAACGCTCTTACATATCCCATTTTTATGGTTTTTATAAAAAAGCTTATCATAAAATACGCTCATAAAAATAATGCTGATAATCGCACTTGATATTATCTCGATGACAAAATATATATTTGTAATATCGATATTATGCAGGTCGCTGTAATAAAACTGGTTATAAACCTTATGCAAACCAATAAACGCGCTGAATAATAGGAAGTTCACCACCAACTGCACAATGATAAAGGTAAACAGCGCTTTAATCGTCGGCAACGGCGTTTTCTTGAATTTAGTGCTCATAATGAAAATAACGATGCCGGATAGTGCAAATAGCGCGCCGTTGATCAAGTCGTTAAGCATCATGGCGTTTACGCTGGAAACTGAAAGCGAATCTGTACCGAAGTACCAGGATAAATAAGGATAATAGGTATTTAAACCTAGCAGGAAAGAAAGGATGACGAGTAATAGGATGCCAGAAACCTTAACTCCCGTCTTCATAATTTGACCTCTTTCGCTATCAGGTCTTTCATGATGTTGGCGACATCCGACTGATTATTGATCATCATCAGATCTTTTGTCCGTTGATTATATTTTGCGATGGCCGTTGGCGTTCCTCTGCCGCCGTCGTCGACGAAAAAGGTCGTATTGCTTTTGCCATACAGCAGCACGTCGGGAATAGGATCCCGGCCGAACGCCATCACTTTAGGTAAGGAATAGATGCCTTCGGTGGTTAAAAAGCGGGGAATATTTTTGTAGTCGACATTGGCAAGCGGTGTTGCCGCTAACAGAGACCCCATAAACTCTGGCGTATAAACGAGTTCATCGGTGTCTTTGGTGGTGACGACGGATCCGGTGAGATATTTAATGCGTTGCCATAAGCTGATATCTCTGGGGGCTAATTTGGCGCCGTCCATATACATGTCTTGCTTTCTTCTTAACTGTATAACGGTCCGGTGTATTTGCGTCAATGAAGGGCCTAATTCACCGATTGACGGCGCTAACCCATCGCGGGCATACAAACGTTCGATAATGATAAAAATACCGATAGGTTTGGTGAGCTTTATGTCGATAGAGGACATCCTGTACCTTAAATTCGCATAATTAAATAGACCGGGCTGAGTATAACATCACTATTCTTTGTTTTAGAAATGAGAAAAATCTCTAACCTGTCTCGATCGCGCCGGCCTGCTCGTTGTGTGAGCGAGCGGCTTTTAAGCGCGAAACATATTGAGCTAAGCCGCCTGATGCCGATCGTTGAGCGGCTTTTTGGGTGAAATAAAGGGAACGCGGACCTCTACCCGGGTAAAGCTGTCCGCTTCGCAAATCACAGTAATACCAAAGTGCGTACCGTAGCGGGCCTTGATGCGCCGATCCACCAGATTCATCCCCAAACCATCTCCGCCGCTGGGCGGTTGATACATGCCGGCGTTGTCTTCTACCGTCAGTTCCAGGGTATTGGCGTGCAAACGTCCGCTGATATGAACGTGACCGACGTCGAGCATCTGTGAGATACCGTGTTTGATGGCGTTTTCCACAATGGGTTGCAGAGAAAATGCCGGCAAGCGCGCTTCCAGCAGTTGGTCCGGCAGCGTGATATCCACCGTCAGGTGATCGGCGAAACGCGCTTTCTCAATTTCCAGATAGGCGTTCACATGTTCCAACTCGTCGCTCAGCGATACCTCATCATTACTGCGCTTGAGGTTTTTGCGAAAAAAGGTCGACAGCGACAGCACCAGTTGACGAGCATGATCGGGGTTGCGGCGTATCACGGCGGATAAGGTATTCAGCGCGTTAAACAGGAAATGAGGGTTAACCTGGGCATGCAACAGTTTGATTTCCGACTGTACCAGCAGCTGTTTCTGCCGTTCGAAACGCCCGGCCAGAATCTGGGCGGAAAGCAGGTGGGCTATCCCTTCTCCCAGCGTCCGGTTGATGCTGGAAAACAGCTTGTTCTTGGGCTCGTACAGCTTAATGGTGCCGATGACGCGTTGCTCTTCGCCTCGCAGTGGGATCACCAGCGTTGAGCCCAGCTTACAGTTGGGGGAAATGGAGCAGGTGTAAGGCATTTCATTGCCGTCGGCGTACACCACCTGATTTTTCTCTATCGCCCGATGGGTGTGGCGGGAGGTGATAGGGGAGTCGACGGTGTGGTGATCGTCGCCCAGGCCGATAAACGCCAGTAATTTCTCCCGGTCGGTAATCGCGACGGCGCCGACGCCCAGCTCCTCATACAGGATACGGGCGACGCGCATGCTGTTCTGCTGGTTGAAACCCTGGCGCAGCGTACCTTCGGCGCGGGCGGCGATTTTCAGCGCCTTGGCGGAAAAGGCCGAGGTGTATTTCTCAAAAATGGCGCGCCTGTCGAGCAAAATACGCATAAACATGGCGGAGCCAATGGTATTGGTGATCATCATCGGCAGGGCGATATCTCTCACCAGCGCGATGGCGTTATCAAACGGTCGGGCAACCAGCAGAATAATGACCATCTGCAGAATTTCGGCCACCAGCGCGGTTAAACCGACCACCAGGGGCTGAAACAGCAGATCGATACGGTTGCGCCGCGTCAGATAGCGGTGCAGCAAGCCGCCCAGCAGACCTTCGGCGATAGTCGACAGCATACAGGCCAGCGCCGTCATGCCGCCCATCGAATAACGATGCAGCCCGCCGGTCAGGCCGACGAGAAAACCGACCGAGGGGCCGCCCAGCATACCGCCTAATACGGCGCCGGTAGCGCGGGTATTGGCAATGGAGTCATCGATATGCAGGCCGAAATAGGTACCCATGATGCAGAACACGGAAAAAACCAGATAACACACCAGCTTGTGGGGTAAGCGGATGGTGACCTGCATCAGCGGAATGAATAAAGGGGTTTTACTCAATAGATAAGCGATGACCAGATAAACGCACATCTGTTGCAGTAAAGAAAGAATCAAATCAACCTGATTGATCATAAGAAGATACGCCTTGCCGCGTGGTTGAGCTAGTGTAGCGCGTTCTCTGAAAGAGAAACATCGCCCCGATCCGCGCACTAGACTGATGCGGCCGAACCGGCCCCTGCCGCGTCGCCTCGGGCGTTACCGATGATAATTCCTGTTCGCCGTACGTCATATTCCGTTATTGCCGTTTCCCGGCCGTTAAAATTATTTAAAACAGAGGGCAAGGCTATTTAGCCTTACGCCTTGACTATTAATCGGTTATATCAAAATAGCCATCTTGCGGGCGGTGGCTGATTGCAAAGCCATGGCGGCGATCGAACCGGCTATTCGCCTCCTTCCCGCACGGCATGGATCCTCGACGCACCGTGCGGATAATCATCCATAGGCCGTTATGCCGGGGAGCGATGCCGTGCGAAACGCGCGCGTCGTCATACCGCCAGCATACCCTCGGTTTCGAGGAAGCGGATAATGGCTTGCAGCCCGTCGCCGGTCTTCAGATTGGTAAACGTCCAGGGACGTTGCGGACGCATGCGATTGGTATCGCGTTCCATTACCTCCAGCGACGCGCCGACGTAAGGCGCCAGATCGGTTTTGTTGATCACCAGAAAGTCCGAACGGGTGATGCCCGGCCCGCCCTTGCGGGGAATTTTTTCGCCTTCGGCTACGTCGATCACGTAAATGGTCAAATCGGCCAGCTCCGGGCTGAAGGTAGCGCTCAGGTTATCGCCGCCGCTCTCCACGAAAACAATGTCCAGGTTGCCGAAGCGGCGCGCCAGATCCTCGACGGCCGCCAGATTCATTGAGGCGTCCTCACGGATGGCGGTATGCGGGCAACCGCCGGTTTCCACGCCGATGATGCGTTCCGGCGCCAGCGCGCCGGCTTCGGTTAAAATACGCTGGTCTTCTTTGGTGTAAATATCGTTGGTCACCACCGCCAACTGCCAGGTGTCGCGCATGGCTTTGCATAAGGCTTCCAGCAATGCGGTTTTCCCCGAGCCTACCGGGCCGCCGACGCCCACGCGCAGCGGTTGTTTGTAATCTGACATAGCGCCTCTCAGGAACGAAAAAGTCTGGTGTATTGTGTTTCATGACGGGCGGAGGCGATCGCCGCCAGCGGCAGCCCCGCGCCTATCTCGTCATCGTTAAGCGCCAGCGCGGCCGGCAGCAGCTGCGTCAACTGCGCGCCCAGCTCCAGCAACAGGTTTTGCGCCGACTGTTGGCCGAACGGCACCAGCTTCACGCCGGCCATGACCGCGCCCTCCAGCCAACTGTAGCCGTAGGCCAGCGCCAGTTCCGGCAGCGGAATCTGCCAGCGCGGCCCCAGCCACGCCATGCCGCACAGCTGGCTGTGCGTCAACGCATCGCGCCAGTCGGCGTCAAGTTCTTCGGCGAATCCCCAACCGGCGAGAATACGCATAAATGCCTGGCCGCGCTGACGTTCTTCCGCCCGCAGCTCGCTGGTTTCGCGCCCGGCCAGCAGCAGATCGCGCCACTGGCGCAGCGCGGAGAGGTCGCGTCGTTCGCAGGCATGATACAGGCGCTGCAACAGCGGCCAGTCAAAGTGCGCCAGCGTGTGCGTCATTTGCTGGCGTTGCCAGCGGCGAAAACCCTCTTCATCGCGCACCCAGCCGGCTTCCACTGCCCATTCCAGCCCCTGCGAATAGGTAAATCCGCCGACCGGCAGCGTGGCGCTAGCCAGCTGCAGCAGGCGCGGCAGACGCAGATCGGCAAGCATCAGACCTCCCGTACGGCGATGCATGCCGCCGTGATGAATCGCATTATCGCTTGTATGGGGCCTTCATCTCGGCCTTTAATGATCGTGGGCATGATGGTGGCCGTGCGCATGCGGCGCGGCCTGATAGGCGCCGCTTTCCGGTTCGAACGGCGCCATGACGACGCGTACCTGAAGCCCCAGCTGGCGCACCATGTCGTCAAGCACATGGTCGTGATGATAGCGCACCAGCCCGGCGGTTATCTGCAGCGGAACGTGGCGGTTGCCGAGGTGGTAACACGCCTTGGCCAGCAGCAGCGGATCGGCGCATTCGGCCTGCGACACCTGCTCGTCGGCGGAGACGATACGCACAATTTCCTGCCCCGTGTCGTCGCCAAGCAGATCGCCGCCGCGAATCAACTGACCGCGATCCAGCATCAGCCCCGCTTCCCGTCCGTCATCCAGGGTGATTCTGGCGCGGCTTTTCAGCCGGGTCGCCAAATCCAGCGTGGCGCAGGCGGTGACCGTTTCAGCCTGATCCAGACGTTGTGTGAGTAGCTTCATCAATCTTCCTTAAAACAGAAAATAGCGCTGCGCCAGCGGCAACTCGGTTGCGGGTTCGCAGGTCAGGCGTTCGCCGTTGGCGCTGACTTCATAGGTTTGCGAATCGACCTGAATATCCGGCAGCGCGTCATTATGCACCATATCGCCTTTCCGCACCGTGCGGCACTGGCGCGCCACGCCGATCAGGCTCTGCAGTCCTAATGCGCCGGCGACGTCGCGTTCGATCGCCGCCTGGGAAAGAAACGTCATGCGCGTCTGATGACGCGCCGCGCCCAGCGCGCCGAACATCGGGCGATAGTGTACCGGCTGCGGCGTGGGGATGGAGGCGTTGATATCCCCCATCGGCGCGCTGGCGATCAGGCCGCCTTTGATGATCAACGCCGGCTTCACGCCGAAAAACGCCGGCGCCCACAGCACCAGATCCGCCAGTTTGCCGGTTTCGACCGAGCCGACTTCGTGCGCGATGCCGTGGGTGATGGCCGGGTTAATGGTGTATTTGGCGATGTAGCGCTTAACGCGAAAATTATCGTGGCGTTCGCTGTCTTCCGGCAGCGTGCCGCGCTGCATCTTCATCTTGTGCGCCACCTGCCAGGTGCGCAGCACCACTTCGCCCACCCGACCCATGGCCTGGGAATCGGACGAGGTCATGGAGAAGGCGCCGATATCATGCAGAATATCTTCGGCGGCGATGGTTTCGCGGCGAATCCGCGACTCGGCGAACGCGATATCTTCCGGAATATTCGGATCGAGATGGTGGCAGACCATCAGCATGTCGAGGTGCTCGTCGACGGTGTTGACGGTGTAGGGCAACGTAGGGTTGGTGGATGACGGCAGTACGTTTGGTCGAGCGCAGGCGGTGATGATATCCGGCGCATGGCCGCCGCCGGCGCCTTCGGTATGGAAGGTGTGGATCGCGCGATCGCCGATGGCGCGCAGCGTATCCTCAACGAAACCGGCTTCATTCAGCGTATCGGTATGAATGGCGACCTGCACGTCCATCTCTTCCGCCACGCTCAGACAGCAGTCAATCGCCGCCGGCGTCGATCCCCAGTCCTCATGCAGCTTCAGGCCGATAACGCCCGCCGCCACCTGTTCGCGCAACGCTTCCGGCCGCGAAGTATTGCCCTTGCCCAGCAGCCCGATGTTGACGGGCAGCGCGTCGGCCGCCTGCAGCATACGCGCGATATACCAGGGGCCGGGGGTGCAGGTGGTTGCGTTGGTGCCAGTCGCCGGACCGGTGCCGCCGCCAATCATGGTGGTGACGCCGGAGGTCAGGGCTTCCTCCGCCTGCTGCGGGCAGATGAAGTGAATATGCGAATCAATGCCGCCGGCGGTAACGATTTTACCTTCCGCCGCAATGATCTCCGTCGCCGCGCCGATGGGGATATCCACCCCCGGCTGAATATCCGGATTGCCGGCCTTGCCGATGGCCCGAATTCGACCGTCTTTGATGCCGATATCCGCTTTTACGATGCCCCAGTGGTCGATAATCAGCGCATTGGTCAACACCAGATCCATCACTTCGTCCGCCAGCATTTGGCCTTGCCCCATGCCGTCGCGGATCACTTTGCCGCCGCCGAACTTGACCTCTTCGCCGTAGACGGTGAGATCCCGTTCCACTTCCACCCACAGCGCCGTGTCGGCGAGCCGTACCCGATCGCCCACGGTGGGGCCGAACATGTCGGCGTATGCCTGACGAGAAATGCTAGTCATCGTTTTGTCCATCCAGTTTGCCCATCACCTCTCCGCGCAGGCCAAACACCCGACGCCGGCCGGCCAACGCCACCAGCGTCACTTCCCGCGCCTGACCCGGTTCGAACCGCACGGCGGTGCCGGCCGCGATATCCAGCCGGTAGCCGCGCGAGGCGTCGCGATCGAATACCAGCGCGGGATTGACCTCATAAAAATGGTAGTGCGAGCCGATCTGGATCGGCCGATCGCCGTGATTTTCCACCACGATGCTGATGCGCTCGCGCCCCGAATTCAACTCGATACGGCCGTCGGCGACCTGTATTTCCCCAGGGATCATGTGCGCCTCACTCAATTGGATTGTGTACGGTGACGAGTTTGGTGCCGTCCGGAAAGGTGGCCTCCACCTGTACGTCGGTGATCAGTTCGGCGATGCCGTCCATCACCTGATCGCGCCGAAGAATATGCCTGCCGAACTCCATCAGTTCGGCCACGCTTTTTCCATCGCGCGCGCCCTCCATGATGGCTGAGCCGATCAGCGCCACCGCTTCCGGATAATTGAGGCGCAGACCGCGCGCCAACCGGCGCTCGGCCACCAAACCCGCGGTAAACAGCAGCAGCTTGTCTTTCTCTCTGGGGGTGAGTTCCAAAATTGTATCCTTTTACGTAGACCATATTCTCGGCGGCAGCGGCGGTATACCGATGATATCGCTGCGCAGACCGAACCAAAGCGCTTGCTGGAGAGCTTGCATCTGCCGGTTGTCGCCGGCCAGCATTCTGACGATCAGCAACCCGTCCAGCAGCGTGGCCCCGGCGGGCGTGGCGCTGAAAGCCAGCAACTGGCGCGCTTTCTCCAGCGTTTCCGGTCCGGCGGGGGTCATTATCATGGTGCCGGTCAGGGCGTAGTCGGCGATACAGTCGAGGTCGCCGTCGAGAATCCGCAGCGCTTCGTGCAGTATCAGCTCGCCGTTGCGCAGTACGCGCAGCCGCGTTTTCAGTTCACCGCTGGAGAAGCGTTCCCGCATAACCGGGCGGCCGAGGCAGAGGGTTTCCCAGGCGATGAGCCGGGCATCGTCCTCAAGGTAAAAGCAGGTGTCGACCCGCGCTTTGGCTGCGGGGAACACGATCGTGTCCTGCGGCAGCCATTCAAGGCAACTGCCAGGCGCCAGATGAAACCTTTGCTGTAGGTGCGAAGTTTCGCCCGCGCTGCGATAAAACTTGGTGGCGCCCGGCGTCGTGATCAGCGCCCGCGCATCCTGCTCCAGGCGGATCTCCGTGCTGAGCCGGTCGCCGCCCACCACGCCGCCCGGCGGATGCAGCAGGTAGACGTGGCAGGTTTCGCCTTCGGGATAAAACGGCCGCTGAATCAGCAGCGGCCCGCTATGGCGGCGCTCGGCGACCAGGGTTCGCGCCGAATGGCGGCGCAACCCGAGGTAAAGCGACGCGCGCCAGCCTGCCGATGTTTCATCCCCTGTGACCGCATTACCGTTGTCGCTGCTAACCATGTCGATACGCTCGTTTGCTTAAAATACCGCTATCTATTTGACATGGCGGGATAAACGAACAGTAATATTTTTTTCTTATGATTTAACCAGCCATGTCGCCTGCGGTCAACGCGCCGCGTCGTCTAACCCCATGAACTGCCGGATGCGCCGCAGCGCCGGATCCTGTCCGCCTGCGCGGATTGCCGCCGGAGACGCGTCCGCCTGTATATTTCCATGCTCCATCAGCACCACCCGATCGGAAATCGCCAGCGCGAATTCCATCTCGTGAGTGACGATCAGCATCGTCATGCCTTCCCGCGCCAGCGCGTCAATGACTTTCAGCACGTCGCTCACCAGTTCCGGATCGAGCGCCGAGGTGGGCTCATCAAACAGCATGATGTCCGGCGATAGCGCCAGCGCGCGGGCGATCGCCACGCGTTGCTGCTGTCCGCCGGACAACTGATGCGGGTATTTTTCCGCATGGGCCAGCAATCCGACTTTATCCAGCAGGTAAAGGGCTTGCGAGCGCCGCGTGACGGCATCGTCGGGTTGAGCGTGGTAACGCGGCGCCAGCATCACGTTTTGCAGAATGCTGTAGTGGGGAAACAGATTGAAGTTCTGAAACACCATGCCGACGCGTCGGATGCCTTGCCGCAGGGTGCCGCTCTCCTTTGGACCGCCCGCGACGATAAACGTTTCGCCGAACAGAATGATTTCGCCCCGATCGAGACTCTCCAGTCCGTTGACGGTGCGGATCAGCGATGTTTTGCCCGATCCTGACGGCCCGATGATGCTGATCGCTTCGCCGGGCGCAACCGTCAGCGTAATGTCTTTAAGTACCTGATGGCGGCCGTAAGCCTTATGAATATTTTTTATCAGCAGCGCGTTAGGCTCGCCGGGACGCGCCGTCGGCTGACGGAATACCGGCGCGTTCGCCTGCCGCCGCAGTGCGGCCAGTTCGCTCTCCGCCAGCGTACCCGGCGTGCGGGTCTGAATGTTCACCCGCCGCTCCAGCCACTGAAACAGCAGGGTGAACAGAGAGACGATCAGAATGTAGTACACCGCCACCGCAGCCAGCGTCTCCATCACCAGAAAATTTTCCGCATACAGGCGCTGGCCGGTCATTAGCAGTTCCGGTAGGGAGATGACCGACACCAGCGAGGTCTGCTTGACGATGGTGACGAATTCGTTGACCAGCGCCGGCAGCGAAATTCGCCACGCCTGCGGGATCACCACCAGACGCTGCACGCCGAGAAAGCGAATGCCGAGCGCATGTCCGGCTTCATGCTGTCCTTTCGCCACCGAGAGCAAGCCGCCGCGGTGAATTTCGGACATATAGGCGGTTTCCACCAGTACGGTGGCCAGCAGCCCGGCGAAAAACGCGTTGCCGAGCACCACGCCGGTCGCCGGCAGCATCTGCGGCAGGTTGTAGACGAACACCACCAGCACCAGCAGCGGCACGCTGCGAAATAGCCAGATATAGGCCTGACATGCGCCGCGCAGCCAAATGGGGCCGGACTGGCGGGCGCTGGCGACGATGAAGCCGAGCATCAGGCTGATGAGCCAGGACAGGATGCTCAGCTCTACCACGGTGATGCTGGCTTGCCAGAACGCCCGCATTGAGAACAGAGAAAAAAAGTAGGTCCAGTCGAAAATCATGGCGGTAGTACCACTCCCTGAGCGAATAAGCTCGTCAAACTTCAAGTTGCTTGTGCGTTGGCTTTGTTGCCAGGTCCTTCCATGGACCTCGCCCCGTTATGCCGCCGTAAACGCTGTTCAATACGTGATGCGTTTTGTCCTGCAGCTTGAATGTATTAGCGTATGAGATCGGATGCCGTCTGTTAGCGCGCGGCGGTGTCGGTAATGCCGTAAGGCCGGTATTTTTCCAGCAGTGCCGCATATTCGCCGTTGTCGCGGACCTTTTGCAGCGCCGCTTGCAGTTCGTTCAACAGCGCCTGGTTGCCTTTTTTCACGTAGATGCCAAGCGTCTGCGGGTAGATGATCTGCGGCGACGCTATGGTTGCCCGTCTGCGGCTGCGCTCGGCGAACATCCGCGCCGCGCCGGCCATCTCCACCTGAGCCTGAATGTGGCCCGCCAGCAGCGCCTGCAAGGTTTCCGGCGCGGTGGGGTATTCTTTGACGGTGATGGTCTGCTTGCCGTTGGGCTGGCAGTAATCGGCGGCGAGTTGCCGTAGCTGTTTCACCCATACGGATCCCTGCTGCAGGCCGACAGTCAGACCGCACAGCGCTTTTTCATCCTGCGGGATAACCTTGCTGTCGCTGCGCGCCAGAATGTAGGCGCCGGTATCGGCGTAAGGAATGGCGTCCGCCTGCGCGGTGCGGTCGGCGGTAACATACAGGGCGGAAATCACCGCGTCGTGTTTGGCGGCGTTCAGCCCGAGGATCAGACCGGAAAATTGCGTATCGGCGAGCGCCAGCTTGGCGCCGAGGTGTTTACTGAGCAGGGCGGCCAGCTCGGCATCAAACCCGACGACCTGCCCGTTCTGCCAGGATTCGAACGGCGGATAGGCGACCTCGATGCCGACTTTGAACACGCCCGGCGCCAGCGTAGGGGGGACGGTTGCGGCGTGGGATGACGACAGGGCGCTTGCGCCCAGCGTCAGTGATAACAGAACGGCTGCGCGCAGTCGGCGCAGAATAATGGATGATTTCATGGCGTTGCTCCCGAGAGTTAAGAAATATGTCGCTGTTTGATGTCGTTACTATTCACCATTTTACGCCGGTCGGCGGGCGTAAATCGTCAGGACCGTATACGGTCGAAGGCTCTGGAAATGCGCGTAATAATGTCAGATAGAGCAGTGACGTCAGGCCGAGCGTGACCGGCAGACTGACGTCGATACCGCCGGCGACGTCGCCAAACGGACCGACGAACTGGCCCGGAATATTGACCAGACACAATCCGGCGAGCGCGCTGGGGATCCAGGCGCCGATTCCGCGCCAGTTCCAGCCATGGTGAAACCAGTAGCGGCCGCCGCGCTGGCCGCGCGTAAACACCTGCAGATCATCCGCGTGGTAGAAGCCCCGACGTACGATGAGCCCGATGATCATGATGACTATCCAGGGCGAGGTACAGGTGACGATCAGCACCGCGAAAGTGGAGACGCTTTGCACCAGGTTAAAGCCAAAGCGGCCGATGAAGATGAAGGCGATTGCGGCTATGCCGATGAGGATCGTCGCCCGGGCGCGACTGAGCAGGCGTGGGAATATGCTGGACATGTCGAGTCCGGTGCCGTAGAGCGCGGTGGTGCCGGTGGACATGCCGCCAATGATGGCGATCAGGCATACCGGCAGAAAGAACCAGGTCGGAGAGACGGCCAGCAAGCCGCCGACGTAGTTGTTGTCCGCCACATACTGCGGCGCATAGGTTGCCACCACCGATGCCGTACACAGCCCGAATAGGAACGGGATCAGCGTGGCTAGCTGCGCGGCGAATACCGCCGTCATGATGCGGAACTTGGGGGTGCGCCGCGGGATATAGCGCGACCAGTCTCCCAAAAAGGCGCCGAAGGAGATTGGGTTGCTCATGGTCAGGAGTATCGCGCCGATGAACGCGGCCCAGAATCCGGCCTCGCCCAGTGTCAGACGGCCTGCAAACCCGGGATCAAACGAGCCGCTGAATGCGAATACGCCAAGCAGGAACATCAGGCTGGAGGCGAAGACGGCGATTTTGTTGACCCACAGCATGAAGCGAAAACCGTAGATACACACAATCAGAACCAGTATGGCGAACATGGCGTAGGCCAGGCCGAGCGTGAAGTTGTTTTCCGCAAGGCCCAGCAGGCGGTGGGCGCCGCCGATCAGGGCATCGCCTGAACTCCAGACCGATAGAGAGAAAAACGCCACCGCCGTCAGGAGCGATAGGAAAGACCCCACAATGCGGCCATGAACGCCAAAATGGGCGCCGGAGGACACGGCGTTATTGGTGCCGTTGAGCGCGCCGAATATGCCCATCGGCGCCAGGATCAACGCGCCGACGACGACGCCGATGACTATCGCCAGGAAACCGGCCTGAAAAGAGAGTCCGAAGAGAATAGGAAAACTGCCCAGCACCGACGTGGCGAAAGTATTGGCGCCGCCGAAGGTGAGACGGAAAAGATCCAGCGGCGAAGCATCGCGCCGATCGTCGGGTATCTGCTCGATGCCGAAGGTTTCAATGGTCATAGGGGAAGGTGACATAATCGCCTCTTATAGCTTCAAGATCCGCGTCGTACCGCGTGACGGACGGCTGATTTCTGTGACGGGCCGGCAGGCGCTTGTGGTCGTCAGGGCCGCGTTTCTGTCCGCCGCCCTGACGCCGCGCTCATCGTTGCGCTACGCCCGGCAGCACGCACAGCATTTCATACAGCAGGTTGGCGCCCATCTGGGCGGTCATGCCGCTGATGTCGTAGGGCGGAGAGACTTCCACCAGATCGCAGCCCACCAGATTGAGCCCCTGGCAGCCGCGTACAATCTCCAGCCCCTGCACCGAGGTCAATCCGCCCACTTCCGGCGTTCCGGTGCCGGGCGCCCAGGCTGGATCGAGGCTGTCGATATCGTACGAAAGATATACCGGACCATCGCCCATCCGCGCGCGCACTTCCGCCATCAACGGCGTCAGGCTGCGGTGCCAGCACTGTTCCACCGGAATCAGATGAAAGCCCTGATCGACGCCCCACTGGAAATCTTCGCTGGTATAGCCCTGCGCCCGCTGACCGATTTGCACCACGCGCCGGCAGTCCAGCAGACCTTCCTCCACCGCCCGGCGAAAGGTGGTGCCGTGGGCGATTTTTTCGCCGAACATCTCATCGTTGGTATCCGTATGGGCGTCGACGTGGATCAGGCCGACCGGACCATGCTTCTTCGTCAATGCGCGCAGGATCGGCAGGGTGATGGTATGGTCGCCGCCCAGCGTCAGCGGGATCAGCGGCCAGTCGTTGAGCGCGGTGTAGTAGTCCTCAATGATATCCACCGATTTCAGCAGGCTGTAGGTATTGATCGGCACATCGCCCAGATCGCCCACCTGCAGCGAGTCGAACGGCGCGGCGCCGGTCGCCATGTTATAGGGACGGATCATCACGGATTCACTGCGGATATGACGCGGCCCGTAGCGGGTGCCGGCGCGCTGGGACGCGCCGATATCCAGCGGAATGCCGATAAAGGCGGCATCCAGACCTTGCGGACCGTCGCTGTATGGCAGACGCATCATGGTGGCGCGTCCGGCGAAACGCGGCATCTCGTTGCCGCCCTGGGGTTGCTGGTACTGTTTTTCCATTGTCACTGTTTCCCATGTCGACTGCGGCCGGGTACGCACCGGCTACGGATTAGTGGGAAAATAGTGCGGTAGACGACGGGCGGGGAAAAATAGCAGAATACAAAAAATCAGTTCAGTAATTTGAAAACTAATTGTCCCTCTTCCATGTGGAAACAATACGATGTCGATTGGAAAACTGCCTAATCTGCGCTTGCTGCATATTTTCACCATTGTGGCGAAACATCAGGGGTTCGCCCGCGCCCAGCAGGAACTCAACCTGACGATTTCCGCCATCAGCAACTACATGAGCGAATTGGAAGAGAAACTGGGATTCGTACTTTGTCAACGCGGCCGGGGAGGGTTCGCGCTGACGCTCAAAGGCGAAGCCTTTTTACAGCAGACGCTGTCTTTAATGAATAATCTGGAAAACTTCGATCGCTACAGCGCCACGCTCCAGGGAGAACAGGGCGGTATTTTGCGCCTCGGCGTGCTTGACGCTACGGCTACCGATCCGGTGCTCTCCATCGCCGACGCTATCGGGCGCTTCAGCGACCGTTTTCCTTTGGTGCATATCAATCTGCAAATCAAAAGCCCGCATGTGCTGCTGCAAGATATTCTGGACAATGAGCTGGATGTGGCGGTCGGTAATTTCCCGCTACAGGGCAACAGCGTGATCGCTCATCCGTTATATCGTGAACAGCATTGGCTGTATTGCAGCGACCAGCACGAGCTGTTTGCAGTGGCGCATCCCGAAGCGGCGCATGTCGCCCAGATGCGAATGGTGACGCGCAGCTACTGGCGTTCGTCGGATTTGGGCAAACGGGGTTTCAAGCACAGCACCGCCACCGTGGAAAGCATGGAGGCGCAGCTGCTGTTGATCCTGTCGGGAAAATATATCGGCTATTTGCCTGAGCATTATGCGCTGCCCTGGGTGCAGCGGCGGCGACTGCGCGCGCTGTTGCCGACCGACTATGGCTATCAGGCGCCGTTTTCACTGATCTTTCGCCGCGGGCGCAGCAAGGAAGTCTTGATTCGCGCGATACGCGACCTGCTGCGTTCCTCCTCCAAGGCGCAGCGCACCCGGCTGTGATGATGATAAGGTGGCTGGCTGCCGGTGTGCGTGATCGACAAGACGAAAGGCTTTTCTGCCCTGCGCATGCCGTTCGCAGCTTGGCGAGCGTCGATGCTAATCGTTATTTTCGTATTTCCGTCGACGTGGCGATGGTGACCCGAACACTCGCCTTAATCGGGTTTTTCAGGTGGTTAATTTTCGTAATACCTTAATTAATCGGTGGTATTTAAATTTATTTTTAAATGAAATTTTCTCTCTCTCCGCACCATGATTATTTTAATCAATATGTGCTAAAACCTCTCTTGCATAACTTATTTGTATAAATAGAAACACAAAAGTTCGATGTCGCCTCAGATATTTTTCGCTTAATTGTCTACGCTAAAAAGGTCATCGTTATTGAATAAATTATTTCGCTCCACGAATTATTTTTTTTCATCCGTTTTATTTTGTTTTTTTGTGTTTATTTTATTGTTTTTATTGTCTTTTGTTTAAAAGGTTTCGAAGGGGTTTAACCGCAATACTGTGAGTTGTTTATATAACATAGTTATTTAATTCAAATGGTTAATCAGAGGATGAATACCGTGCGGGAGTTTTCTGATGCGATTAATTCACTTATTGCCGGGCATTATGCCGACCCCTTTTCTCTATTGGGTATGCATAAAACTTCAAATGGAATCGAGGTGCGCGCGTTATTGCCTGATGCTCAGGAAGTCTGGGTAGTAGAAACACGCCGCGGTTGTAAAGTGGCGCAGATGGAACCTTATGACGAACGCGGTTTTTTTTGCGCCAGGTTGCCGCGCCGAAAAAATGTTTTTCACTATCAATTGGCGGTGACCTGGCAACAGGAGACGTATCTGATTGAGGATCCTTATCGCTTCGGGCCTTTGTTACAGGATCTGGATATCTGGCTACTGGCGGAAGGGACGCATTTACGTCCGTATGAACGCCTGGGCGCGCATGTGGCAACGCTGGACGGCGTGGTCGGCACCCGTTTCGGCGTCTGGGCACCGAATGCGCAGCGGGTATCCGTCGTCGGCCGGTTCAATTTCTGGGACGGTCGGCGTCACCCCATGCGTTTGCGCCAGGAGAACGGCGTCTGGGAGCTGTTCCTGCCCGCCGTGACGCAGGGCGAATTATACAAATATGAGATGATCGACCGCCGCGGCGACGTCCGTCTGAAAGCCGACCCTTATGCATTTGAAGCGCAGATGCGCCCGGATACCGCTTCGTTGATTGCCGCGCTGCCGGAGAGGGTGGCAATCAACGAAGCGCGGCGGGAGGCCAATGGCCTGCAGGCGCCGATCGCGATTTATGAAGTGCATCTCGGCTCCTGGCGACGACATGCGGATAACAATTTCTGGCTCAGCTATCAGGAACTGGCGGAACAGCTTATCGCCTATATAAAGGAGATGGGGTTTACCCATATCGAGCTGATGCCGATTAATGAGCACCCGTTTGACGGCAGTTGGGGCTATCAGCCTCTCGGGCTGTACGCGCCGACGCGCCGCTTCGGCACGCCGCAGGATTTCCGCCGGTTTATCGACGCTTTTCACGACGCCGGCATCAATGTGCTGCTGGACTGGGTTCCGGGACATTTTCCCGCCGATGAGTATGGCCTGGCGCAGTTTGACGGCACGGCGCTGTATGAATATGCCGATCCCCGCGAGGGCTATCATCAGGATTGGAATACCCTGATCTATAACTATGGCCGTCATGAGGTGCGCAACTATCTGGCGGGAAATGCGCTGTTCTGGATGGAGCACTACGGCATCGACGGGCTGCGGGTGGATGCGGTGGCCTCCATGATCTACCGCGACTACAGCCGCAATGAAGGGCAGTGGCTGCCGAACCACTATGGCGGCAGAGAGAACCTGGAGGCCATCGCGTTCCTGCGTTATACCAATCAGACGCTGGGTCACGCCGCGTCGGGCGCCATTACCGTGGCGGAAGAATCGACCGACTATCCCGGCGTGACCCTTCCTCCTGACTGCGGCGGGCTGGGCTTCCATTACAAATGGAACATGGGCTGGATGCACGACACGCTGTCCTATATGCAACTTGATCCTATTCACCGCAAATATCATCACGATCGGCTGACTTTCGGCATGTTGTATGCCTACAGCGAAAACTTCGTCCTGCCGCTTTCCCACGATGAAGTGGTGCACGGCAAACGTTCTCTGCTCGACCGGATGCCCGGCGACGCCTGGCAGAAATTCGCCAACCTGCGGGCTTACTACGGCTTTATGTGGGCCTATCCCGGCAAAAAGTTACTGTTTATGGGCGGGGAGTTCGCCCAGGGGCGTGAATGGAACTACGACGCCAGCCTGGACTGGCATCTGCTGGATGAACCGCAGGGCTGGCACCGCGGCGTGCAGCATCTGGTGCGCGATCTCAACCATTGCTACCGCCAACAGCCGCCGCTGTATCAATTGGATTTCCAACCGCAGGGGTTTGAATGGCTGGTGGTGGACGATCGGGAAAACTCGGTCTTCGCTTTTGTACGCCGGGACGAGCGGGGCAATGAAATTCTGGTGGTGAGTAATTTTACCCCGGTAGTTCGCTACGGCTACCGCATCGGCATTAATCAGCCCGGTCGCTGGCGGGAGATTATCAACACCGACTCCTGTTATTACCGCGGCGGCAATCAGGGGAATGAAGGGGCGGTTCACAGCGAGGATATCGGCAGCCATCAGCGACCGCAGTCGCTGGCGCTGACGCTTCCTCCCCTGGCAACGTTATACCTGGCGAGAGAGGCGTGAATGACGGCACTGCAGGCGGGCAGCCCCGCCCCTCTGGGGGCGAGCTTTGATGGCGAAGGGGTCAATTTCGCGCTGTTTTCGGCACAGGCGCAGCGGGTGGAACTATGTCTGTTCGATGCGCACCAGCAGGAACAGCGGCTTGAGTTGACCGCGCGCAGCGGGGATATCTGGCACGGCTATCTGCCCGGCGCCGGGCCGGGGCTGCGCTATGGATTTCGGGTCGATGGGCCATTTGAGCCGCAGCAAGGTCTGCGCTTTAACCCGCATAAGCTGCTGCTGGATCCCTGCGCCCGTCAGCTGGACGGCCGGATCCCGAATGACGCCAGTCTGCAGGGCGGCATTGAACGGCGCGATGAGCGCGATAGCGCGCAGGCCATGGCCAAATGCGTGGTCGTCGATGAGGCGTACGACTGGCATAACGATCGCCATCCGCAAACGCCCTGGCGTCAGACCGTGATTTATGAAGCGCACGTGCGCGGGCTGACTCAACGGCATCCCGGCATCCCGGCCGCGATTCGCGGTAGCTACAAGGCGCTGGGGCATCCGGTGATGATCGACTATTTACAACGTCTGGGGATCACTGCGCTGGAACTGCTGCCCGTTCAGCAACATGCCGATGAGCCGCGGCTTCAGCAACTGGGGTTGCGTAATTACTGGGGCTATAACGCGTTGCTGCCGTTTGCGGTGGATAACGGCCTGTCGTGCGCGGACGATGCGCTGAACGAGTTTCGCGATGCGGTAAAAGCGCTGCATCGGGCCGGCATCGAGGTCATTCTGGATATGGTGTTTAACCACAGCGCCGAGCTGGATGCGGCGGGGCCGACGCTCTCGCTGCGCGGCATCGATAACCCTAGCTACTACTGGCTTAACGACCGGGGCGAATACCATAACTGGACGGGCTGCGGCAACGTACTGCGGCTTAACCATCCGCCGGTTGTCGATTGGGTGATGAGCTGTCTGCGTTTCTGGCGCCAAGCCTGCCACGTCGATGGTTTCCGTTTTGATTTGGCGACGGTGCTGGGGCGCACGCCGGATTTTGACCCCGCGGCGCCATTATTTCTGGCGATGAAAAACGACCCGCAGCTTCAGGCATGCAAGCTGATCGCCGAACCCTGGGACCTGGGGGCCGGCGGTTACCAACTGGGCGGGTTTCCGGCGCCGTTCGCCGAATGGAGCGACCGCTATCGCGATGATATGCGCCGTTTCTGGCTGCATGGCGATATTTCGCCAGGCGTTTTCGCCCGCCGTTTTGCCGCTTCCAGCGATCTCTTTCAACACGACGATCGCCTGCCTTACGCCTCGGTGAACAAGCTGACCGCGCATGATGGCTTCACCCTGCGCGATCTGGTCAGTTTTAACCATAAGCATAATCAGGCCAACGGTGAAGATAACCGCGACGGCACCGACAACAATTTCAGCAACAATTACGGCACGGAAGGGCTGGAGGCCGATGAAGCGACGCAACGGCGCCGTCAGCTTAGCCAGCGGTCGTTGTTGACGACGCTGCTGCTTTCACAGGGCACGCCGATGCTGCTGGCGGGGGATGAACTGGGGAATAGCCAGCAGGGCAACAACAATGCTTATTGCCAGGATAACGAGCTGGCCTGGCTGAACTGGGAGCAGGCCGATGAGACGCTGATGCAGTTCACCGCCGGGTTGATACGCCTGCGTCGCGCGATACCGGCATTGCAACAGGAAGGGTGGTGGCCGGAAGACGATAGCGTCGTGCAATGGCTGGATATAAAAGGGCGGCCATTGACCCCGCAACAGTGGGAGCAGGGCGCCCCCCAGCTACAAATTTTGCTTTCGCAAGCGTGGTTATTGGTGATTAACGCCAGCGAAAACGTGGTGGATTTCGTCCTGCCGCCAGGACAGTGGAAGGTGCGGCCTCCGTTTGATGAAACGGCGTACCGCATCAGCGAGGGGGTATGGCAAGGGCATGCACCGGCGGTCTGCATCCTGACAAAATAAGAAGGAGTTAGCCATGGTGAGTAACGATAAAAACGACCCCCTGATGCTGGCAAGACAGCTGCCGTTGAAATCAGTGGCGCTCATTCTGGCGGGGGGACGGGGAACCCGCCTGAAAGGGTTGACGGCGTTAAGAGCCAAGCCGGCCGTTCATTTCGCAGGAAAATTCCGCATCATTGATTTCGCCCTCTCCAACTGCCTTAACTCCGGCATCCGGCGCATCGGGGTGATTACGCAATATCAGTCGCATACGCTGGTGCAGCATATCCAGCGCGGCTGGTCTTTCCTGAATGTGGAAATGAACGAGTTTATCGACCTGCTGCCCGCGCAGCAGCGTAACGCCACTGAACACTGGTATCGCGGCACCGCCGACGCCGTTTGCCAGAACCTGGACATTATCCGCCGCTACCGGGCGGAATATGTGGTGATACTGGCAGGCGATCATATTTATAAAATGGATTACTCGCGCATGCTGATCGACCACGTCGAAAAAGGGGCGCAGTGCACCGTGGCCTGTCTGCCGGTGCCGCTGAAAGAGGCCGGCGCGTTTGGCGTCATGAGCGTCGATGCGCAGCATCGCATTCTCGATTTCGCCGAAAAACCGTCGCAGCCGGTTGCGATGCCGGGCAACCCTGATATGGCGCTGGCGAGCATGGGTATCTATGTCTTTAACGCGGACTATCTCTATCACCTGCTGGAAGACGATGTCTGCGTGACCGACTCCAAGCATGATTTTGGTCAGGATCTGATCCCCAAAATCGTCGCTCAGGGATCGGCCTGGGCGCACCCGTTTACCCTGTCCTGCGTCACGTCCGGCGACAACGATCGCCCTTACTGGCGCGATGTCGGCACTTTGGAAGCCTACTGGCAGGCGAACCTCGATTTGGCGTCCGTCACGCCTGAACTGGATATGTATGACCGCAACTGGCCGATCCGCTCGGCGATTGAGTCGTTACCGCCGGCCAAATTTGTGCAGGACCATTCCGGCAGCCACGGTATGACCATGAATTCGCTGGTTTCCGGCGGCTGTATTGTTTCCGGCTCGGTGGTGACGCACTCGGTGCTGTTTCCCCGCGTCCGGGTTAATTCGTTTTGCAGCATTGACTCATCGGTGCTGTTGCCGGATGTCACCGTCGGACGTTCCTGTCGCTTACGGCGTTGCATTATCGACCGCGCCTGCCGACTTCCGGACGGCACGATTATCGGCGAAAACGCGGAGGAAGACAGCCGTCGGTTCTACCGCTCGGACGAAGGGATCGTACTGGTGACGCGGGCGATGCTGGAGGCCCTGTCAGCGGGGACCTCAGGCTTGTGATCTCAGTTTGCCATCCAGACTGGCGGTCTGCTTTCGCTGGCTGCCCGGGATCCAGGATATTTCCGCCAGCGCGGGAGCGTCGGGCAACGGCAGGTAATGACGTTGGAACAATGCAGGAGTGAGAATGCAGGTATTACATGTTTGTTCAGAGCTGTTTCCGTTGTTGAAAACCGGCGGATTGGCGGATGTCGCCGGAGCATTGCCGGCGGCGCAGATTCAAGCCGGCATGGATGCCCGTGTCATGCTGCCTGCGTTCCCTGACCTGAAGAAAGGGATTGCCGATACGCAAATCGTCCGCGAGCTGGATACGTTCGCCGGACGCGTCGCCTTGTTGTATGGCTATTTCAACGGCGTCGGCATCTATCTGGTCGACGCGCCGACGCTGTACCAGCGCGCCGGTAGCCCTTACCACAATCCCGAACAGTACGCGTATGCGGATAACTATTTACGCTTTGCGTTATTGGGATGGATGGGCTGTGAGCTGGCCTGCGGACTCGATCTTCACTGGCGGCCGGATGTCGTGCATGCTCATGACTGGCATGCCGGTTTAACCTGCGCCTACCTGGCCGCGCGCGGCAGACCGGCAAAATCGGTATTTACCGTCCATAATTTAGCCTATCAAGGCCTGTTTGACGCCCGCCATTTGGCAGAGATTCAACTGCCGCCTGATTTCTTTCAGATTCATGGGCTGGAGTTTCACGGGCAGATTTCTTATCTCAAAGCGGGTCTGTATTACGCCGATCATGTGACGACGGTCAGCCCGACCTATGCGCATGAAATCACGTTGCCGGCATACGGTTATGGCATGGAGGGGTTACTTAAAACCCGAGAGGAGGAAGGACGCCTGTCCGGCATTCTCAACGGCGTCGACGATGCCATCTGGGATCCGGCGCATGACCCTTTACTGACCAGTCATTACAACCGGGATATGTTGGTCAACAAGGCGGAGAATAAACGGCATTTGCAAACGGCAATGGGACTGCGGCTGGATGAAAAGGCGCCGGTGTTCGCCATCGTCAGCCGTCTTACCAGCCAGAAGGGGTTGGATATTGCGCTGAGCGCGGTGCCTGATTTGCTGGATCAGGGCGGGCAACTGGTGGTGCTGGGGGCAGGCGACGCCCCGCTGCAGGAGGGGTTCCTGGCGGCGGCGGCAAAATATCACGGTCAGGTCGGGGTGCAGATTGGTTATCACGAGGCCTTTTCGCACCGCATTATCGGTGGGGCGGATGTCATCATGGTGCCCAGCCGCTTTGAACCTTGCGGGTTGACGCAGCTCTATGGGCTGAAATACGGCACGCTGCCGCTGGTGCGTCGCACCGGCGGACTGGCGGACACGGTGGCGGATTGTTCGCTGGAAAATCTGGCGGATGGTCTGGCGAGTGGTTTTGTGTTTCACGATTGCAATGTTGTGTCGCTGTCCCGGGCAATTCGTCGTGTATTTGTTCTGTGGGCGCGCCCGACGCTCTGGCGCTATGTACAGCGTCAGGCGATGGCGATGGACTTTAGTTGGCAGATAGCCGCGCAGGCTTATCGTGCGCTATATCAACGCCTCTCTGCCTGATTGCGTCGGGGCCGCGCTCAGGCGGCGTCTTGAGGGATAGCGGGTAGGTAACACTCACTGGGGAATGAATATCATGAACACGCCGTTTACCTATACTTCACCAACGCTCAGCGTGGAAGCGCTGAAACACTCGATTGCTTACAAACTGATGTTCGCGGTGGGCAAAGATCCGGCTATCGCCACCAAGCATGATTGGTTGAATGCCACGCTGTTGGCGGTGCGCGATCGTATGGTTGAGCGCTGGCTGCGATCCAACCGGGCGCAGCTGTCGCAGGATGTACGTCAGGTTTATTATCTTTCGATGGAGTTTTTGCTGGGGCGCACGCTGTCGAATGCGCTACTGGCGATGGGGTTGTATGACGATTTAAACGCCGCGCTGGACGGTATGGGGCTGGAGCTCGACGACCTGCTTGAGGAAGAGAACGACCCCGGTCTGGGCAACGGCGGTCTGGGGCGGCTGGCGGCCTGTTTTTTGGACTCGCTCGCTACCCTGGCGCTGCCGGGGCGCGGCTACGGCATTCGTTATGAATACGGCATGTTCAAACAGAACATCGTCAACGGACAGCAGGCTGAATCGCCGGACTACTGGCTGGAATACGGCAACGCATGGGAATTCCCGCGTCACAGCACGCGCTACAAAGTGCGCTTTGGCGGCCGTATCCAGCAGGAAGGCGCCAAGGTGCGCTGGTTGGAAACCGAAGAGGTTATCGCCTGCGCCTATGATCAGATCATTCCCGGTTTTGATACGGATGCGACTAATACCCTGCGCTTATGGAGCGCGCAGGCCAGTAATGAGATCAATCTGGGCAAGTTTAACCAGGGCGACTACTTCGCCGCGGTAGAAGATAAAAACCATTCGGAGAACGTGTCGCGGGTGCTTTATCCCGATGATTCGACCTATTCAGGCCGCGAGCTGCGTCTGCGGCAGGAGTATTTCCTGGTTTCCGCCACGGTGCAGGATATTCTCAGCCGTCACTGGATGATGCATAAAACCTACGATAATCTGGCGGAAAAGTTTGCCATCCACCTGAATGATACCCATCCGGTTCTGGCGATCCCCGAGCTGATGCGACTGCTGATTGATGAACATAAGTTTAAATGGCAGGGTGCCTGGGAGATCGTCACGAAAGTCTTTTCCTATACCAACCATACCCTGATGCAGGAGGCGCTGGAAACCTGGCCGGTGGACATGCTGGGTAAAATTTTGCCGCGTCATCTGCAACTGATCTTCGAGATTAACGAACACTTTCTCGAATTCGTGCAGACAGCGTTCCCCGGCGACAACGATCTGCTGGCGCGGGTTTCCATTATTGAGGAGACCAACGGGCGCAGGGTACGCATGGCCTGGCTGGCGGTCGTCGCCAGTCATAAAGTCAATGGGGTGTCGGAACTGCACTCAGACCTGATGGTGCAATCGCTGTTTGCCGATTTTGCGCGTTTGTTCCCCAACCGTTTTTGCAACAAAACGAACGGCGTTACGCCGAGGCGCTGGCTGGCGCTGGCAAACCGCCCGCTGGCCAAGGTGTTGGACGAGACCATCGGACAGACCTGGCGTATCGATCTGAGCCAGCTTGAAGAGTTAAAGCAACACATTGACTACCCAGCGTTTGTGCAGCGCATCCGCCAGGCCAAGCTGGAGAATAAAGCGCGTCTGGCCAACTATATCGCGGAAAATCTAAGTATTGTCGTCAATCCCAACGCGCTGTTCGATGTGCAGATCAAGCGCATTCATGAATACAAACGTCAGTTGCTCAATGTGCTGCACATTATCACGCTTTATAACCGCATTAAGGACGAGCCTTCCGCCGAACGCGTGCCGCGCGTCGCAATCTTTGCCGGAAAAGCCGCCTCGGCTTACTACATGGCCAAGCACATCATCAATTTGATCAACGATGTGGCGCAGGCGATCAATCAGGATCCGGTCGTGGGCGATCGGCTGAAGGTGGTTTTTATCCCGAACTACAGCGTCAGTCTGGCGCAGATCATCATTCCGGCGGCCGATCTTTCCGAGCAGATTTCTCTGGCCGGAACGGAAGCCTCGGGCACCAGCAACATGAAGTTCGCGCTGAATGGCGCATTGACCATTGGAACGCTGGACGGGGCGAACGTGGAAATGCTGAAGCATATCGGCGAAGAAAACATGTTTATCTTCGGTAATACCGCCGAGCGGGTGGAGGCGCTGCGCCAGAATGGTTACAACCCACGCGAGTATTACGATAAGGATGATGAACTGCACCGGGTGCTCACGCAGATCGCCACCGGCGTATTCAGTCCTGATGATAGCCGACGCTATAGCGATCTTTTTGATTCACTGGTTAATTTCGGCGACTACTACCAGCTGCTGGCCGATTACCGCAGCTACGTTGATACCCAGGATCGGGTGGATGATTTCTACCGTAACGAGGATGAATGGACGCGCTGCACCGCGCACAATATCGCCGGCATGGGCTATTTCTCTTCCGACCGCTCCATCAGCGAGTATGCCGAAGAGATTTGGAACATCAGTCCGATACGTTTGTAACGGCGAGAGTCCGGCCTAAAGGCTTTCCTCGCTTGAGCGGCGCATTTGATAAATCACACAAAGCGTGGGAATTGCGTCTGTGAAGCAACAGGTTTACCTGAAGGTAAGCCTGTTGCTGGTGGCGGATGAATTAGCTGACTTTCGCCACTTGATGGTGGTAAGCCTCTAGCCACTCGCGGATGCGCTGCTGCTGCGTTTCGGTCAACCACATACCCAACTTGGTACGGCGCCAGATCACATCATCCAGCGCGACAGCCCACTCCTTCTCCACCAGATAGCGCAGTTCCGCCTCGTACAAATCATGGCCAAAATGCTCGCCCAGATCGCTTAGCCCGTTGGTATTCGCCAGAATCAACTCGCTGTGTGAGCCGTATGTCCGGCTGTAGCGCCGAGCCAGCGCCTCCGGCAGGTTGAAACGACGGCGCAGGGCGGCCGCATACGCGTCACGCGAACCGGAAATATCGCCGCCGGGCAACAGGGCGCCTTTGGTCCAGGCTTTTCCTGCCTGAGGATAGTATTTCTCTAATTTATCCAGCGCATGTTCCGCCAGCCTACGATAGGTGGTCAGCTTGCCGCCGAATACGGATAGCAGAGGAGCCTGACCCTGTTCATCGCTGACCGACAGCGTGTAATCGCGGGTAATGGCCTGCGGAGAATCGGATTCATCGTCGCACAGGGGCCGTACGCCGGAATAGGTCCAGACGATATCATCACGGGTAAGCGGCTGCGTAAAGTGATCGTTATAAACCGCTAACAGGTAGTCGATCTCGCTTTCATCGATTTGTACCTGATGGGGATCGCCGTGATATTCCACATCGGTGGTGCCGATGATGGAAAACTCATCCTGCCAGGGGATCACAAAGACAATGCGGTGATCCTTATTCTGGAGAATGTAAGCCTGCGGCTGATCGTGAACTTTAGGCACCACAATATGGCTGCCTTTGATCAGTCGGATCCCATAAGGTGATTTCAGCCGTAAGCCATCGTCAAAAAATTGCCTTACCCACGGACCTGTGGCATTGACCAGGCCTTTGGCGCGCCAGATGAGCCTTTCGCCGCTGAGCGCGTCGACGGCTTCAACCACCCACAGACCCTGTTCACGTCGGGCGCTGACGACCCTGGCGCGGGTGCGTACTTCACCGCCGTGTTTAGCGACTTCCTGAGCGTTCAATACCACCAAACGTGAATCATCCACCCAACAGTCTGAATATTCAAAGCCCTGGGTCAGTTGAGGAGCCAATACGGAATTCGCACCGAACTTCACGCTTTTGCTGGCCGGCAGACTGACGCGTTTCCCGATATGGTCATACATAAACAAGCCGATGCGGATCATCCACGCCGGGCGCAGATGCGGCTGGTGCGGTAAGCGAAAACGCATGGGGAAAATGATGTGGGGCGCCATTTTCAGCAGGGTTTCACGTTCGGAGAGCGCTTCGCTGACCAAACGAAACTCATAATGCTCCAGATAGCGTAAACCGCCATGAATCAGTTTAGAGCTGGCGGAGGAAGTGGCGCAGGCCAGATCCTGCGCTTCCAGTAGCAGAACGGATAATCCGCGTCCTGCGGCATCGGCGGCGATGCCGGCGCCGTTAATGCCGCCGCCGATCACAATCAGATCCTTGGTTTCCACGTATTGCCTCCACCATTAGAGTAAATGTTCGTTTTCGAGCATTATAATAATCGGAAACAATCAAGGCAGACAATAATTAACCTAATAAAAACATTTATGCGTGATGGAGGTAACAATTTGATGATAATTGTCATATAGAAAGAGTGGTTATCGAGGGTAAAAACAAAGGGAAAGGCGCAGTGATGATACCGGTATTTTTTCATATTCCTCGTCGACGACCAGTGCAGTCAACGCGCGGGGGCAGGGCATATCGCCAAAATAGCCGGCGTGCGCATCATGGTTGCGGTGATATACCGCTTGCCGATATCAGCGTGGCAAATGGCGGCGACCCCGTCGGCGTTGCCGGCGAATTCTTCATCCGGTTGCCATCTTGCCGCACTTTGCAATCGATAGGTTATGCCATAATATGCCATGCTAACGTTTTCCGTGACTGACAAGGCCGCCATCCCTAATGGAACAATTTAAAACGATTGACATTGAAAATGCCTATTCACGCTGGCAACAAGGGGAGGTTATCGTCGATATCCGCGATCCGCAGAGCTTTGCGGCCGCGCATGTGCCTGGCGCCATACACTTGAGCAATGAGACCCTGCCTGAATTTGTACGCGAGGCCGATTTTGAATCGCCGGTGATGGTCATTTGCTATCACGGCGTCAGCAGCCGCAGTGCGGCGCAGTATTTGCTCGGTCTGGGGTTTGATGTGGTTTGCAGTATTGACGGCGGTTTCGAAGCCTGGCAGAACCGCTATCCTCAGAGTGTTCAGACGCAGATTTGAGATGGTATCTGTTGAGCCAGTAGCGCGGTTATTGGCGCTACTGGCTGATGACCGTTATGCACGTCAGCCAACGGTTTGCATAAAATTTTTCACCTTGTGATATTTTGCCTGGGTATCTCATAAAGCGAATTAACGTGAATATGGCGATACTGATGAATACCTTCATGATGGAAAAACCTTGCCGATTACCGAGGTGGTCAATCCTTAGTGGGGACCGCGCGCAGGTTGCCATTGTCTTCCAACTCGCCATAGACCGCATCGCGCAGTACCGAGAAGTCCAGACCGAAGCCCGGCACAGCGGCTAATATAAGGCCACTGGTCTGGAGCAACTCGCACTATCCAGGTTGATATTTATCCCGGAAAACATTGATGTAATATCAGCATATATTGATGGGGGAAAAAATTGAAATTGGCTTAAATAGCTGCGCCTAATACCGCTACACTTTTTCCAGCCTATGTTCCCCTCCGGGGAATGAGCTGATGAACAGCGCTGAAATTTTACCGTTACCGCCAACGTAGCTGATTTTTCCTGTGCCGCTGTGTAACGCCCCGGGCAGATAGTATTTTTCATTTTGTCCCGGTGTGGCTATTGGCTTTTGCTGTCTGCGAAGCTGCCAGTCTGCGCCGATTTTGGGATTGAGATGGATATCCGCTTCATCCTCATAAAAGACCGGATGTTCTGCACTGTATTCGTCCAGCGCTTTATGTATAGCGCCATCTTTTCATCCTTGTGTGGGGCACGGATACGCAGGGTTGGTGCGGCCCTGCGCCCCCCGATGAAGCATCAGCATGGCGGTGAGTCTGCGGGCATGATTTTTATCTCTCGTTTTGTGGATAGTTTTCTGCATAAGGCGTCGTTCGATTCGGGGTATAGGTGCTATGATCGGTATCGCTCAGTCCGGTTGGTGATTTGGCATATTCAGCGATTGATCAGATCGCACAATTCGGGCGAAGTTCCCTCAGCGTGATCTACTATTCCGCACCGCTATTTAGGGCTATTAATATTGGTGCTTCAGGATCTGGACATCTTACAGCAAAAGCAGTATGTACATTTTGTAACGATATACTTGAACATTTTGGGGTTATTGCTAAGTGACTATCAGTATTGGTTTGATTAAGTGGCCAGAAAATAAAGCTTTATCAGTTAGATTATATCTCAATTTTTTAATTGAAGTGGCTGATCTGTTAAACATAAATTTCGATGGGGAAAATAACCCTATCGTAATAACTAAAGATTATTTAAATGGTCTTGTAAATGATAAAGACAGAGAATTAGCTTTATCATATTGGTGGGGTTCGATAGACGATAAAAATATCAGGAATTCCAAAGATAGATCTTTGTTGATGTCTCGTTTAGCGATTTGTTTTTTATCTATGAATGAAGAGCGCTGTGAAAATATAAGTGAGCATTTATCATGGTTTATAGAGGTATTAGGTTTTTTGAATTTCGATTTGGCAGAAGTGATTAGGTTCATGGGGGAGTATTTCGAATTTAAACCGAGTGCAGATGGTAATAAATAATAGTGTTTTTAACTAGATATATAAACCAATAAAACTATTTATTTATAATCGTTTTTATACAGCATGTTTTATAGTCGCATTCAAATCACCATCTGAAATTTAGGCCGTCTGGTGGGGATGGAAGATACCCACTGGGGCGAGCAGTATTTTCGTTTTAACGGTTACGGCAGGTGAGCCTGCCGGACGGCGCGCGGTGGTGCTATGGCTACGATGCGTTCGGACGCCCGGTCAGCAAGGTGCGCGAAGGTCAGGTGGCCTCACTGCAATCGGCACCGCATACTAAATCTTCCGGCTTTAATACTGGCAAGAAAAATAAAAATGGCGAAGTGGCTTCTCTAAGTAATAAAAATATTAAAATTTATATGACCATGTTTATAACGGAAAATGTTACTGATGAATAACAATGTGAAAGTAAAGTTTAACTTTGATTGTTATCAAATTATTTCTTTTCGATTTAGTGATGTAAGCGGGAAACAGCTTAATGGGTTGGGTTTATTTGAAAAAATAGGGTTTAATGTGTTAATTGATCATGATATTAAAGAAGTGAAGAAAGAATACCTCGAACACATATTGATGAATTTTTTATTGGACTTGAAGACAAGGAGTTCGTTGGTGATCAAGGTAGGGCGGTAGCATATGAACGATGATGCGGAGCGTTGGGTGATTAAATTGATGTTACGACCCGACGGATGAATAGAATTCGCATCTGGACCCGGTGGGTTTACTGAGCCACACCCCAAATTATTGCAATGATTCAATAATAAACAAGATAGTAAGACCTCAGGAGGTAAATGTGGTTAAGACAATAAATATTGACGTTGATTTCAACGGAATAATTATCTTCGACTATCCGGGGATATTGGTACCTTTTGGTGGAAAAAAAGACGATGGTGAAAATATTCACCAATAATTTACTACTACAGATAAAAGGGATCTTGTGCCTCGTTACAATCCGGCATTATAATGAGGTGGAACTAATTTCATGGACAGCTCATGCTTGAGACGCATGGTGTTGTGGAATCTGAATCACCTGACGCTAAACGTATTGCTAAAGAAATGAATAAACCCAAACCACCTAAGGTTTGCAAACAGAAATCGAGAGGTTTAAATGGATGGCGATAATTTTTATTTTTATGAAGATGATGAAGGTGTTTCGGTTAATATTATATTTGATGTATTTAATGAGTCTGAGGTACAAGTCATTTATCTGGAATCAGAATCTAGTGATAAAAAGGTGCTAAATGATATTAATTTTATAGTTAAAAACCAGGACGTTTTTTTTAAATTATCGGTAAGTGCAATACATTCATATGTTTATAAGATTTATAAATCTAAAGATATGTTTTTCAAATTGGTGAAAATTTATATTTTTCCTGATGTCAAAGATGAATTTGGTTTTGTATTTAGATGGGGCGGAGATACAGAGCACGGCATTGGTATTAAATTCTCAGGTCTATCTGTTAAAGGAATAGGCGGTTCATCGATGGCGTTTTTATAAAATAAAGTTCAGGCGCGATATTACGATCCTTCCGACTTTGCAAGCCAGCGGCCTTTATGGCCAATCGCCGAGTTGCACAGCATATCCTGCAGTATAGTAACGTTCTGTTTCAACCTATTCACTTCTAGTCGTAACCGCCTGGTTACTAATGGGATTCGCAGGAGCGGTTGCGGCGAGTAAGCCTATCGGACGGAGCGCGGCGGCGATATAGCTACGATATGTTCGGAGGTCGGATCAGCAAAGCGCGTGAAGGTCTGGTGGTATATGGGCCAGTATCAGATAGAGCTCGTCGTTATCCCGTATCCAGTTGACGCCAATATAGATGATGTTTCTGTGTCTCAATCAGTCTGTATTTATATTACCGTGTAATTTACAATAACTTTGTGCAGGTAAAACTATCAAGGTAGGGCGGTAGTATATGAACGATGAAGCGGATCGTTGGGTGATTTACAACCGAAATTGATATTACGATCCGACGGATGAACAGAATTCGCATCTGGACCCGATAGGGGGATTGGGAAGCGATAATAACTATGCTTACGCACTAAATCCTATTAGTTGGGTTGATCCGTTTGGGTTGGCTGGGTGTGCATATAATGGTTACTATTCCCGTAAACAGCTACGAACAGATGTATATAACGCACAGCGTCCTGGAGGACGTCATGCAACTAAATGTAAAAGCCAGAAATGAGAGCCAAGCAAGAGAGTTAAGTTTAGGAAAAGGATCTTTGGATGGAAGACCGGAAGCTTCTTATTTGCCGGAATATGCCAAAAAAGCTACTGGGTTTGAAAAATAGGCGGCCTATAGTGCAATAAAAGACGGTCAAGTTTTTGAACATGGTGGAACACGGTTTATGTTCTATAAAAAACCTACAGGGCGGTGGGATATATTGGTGGGGAATTAACAAGTTGGGTTCGTGTTGAAATGAAAAATTCCCCTATTCCGATAATACATAGTTTCCCAGCATCATTAGATCAAGTAAGTAAATATATTACGGGAGCATTATAATGGTTACTGTCTGGAAAGGCATGCAGCCATTGCGTGTGGCAAGTGGTTGGTCTATCGATGTAAATAACTTTTATTCTTTAGAACCCTCCTCGGAAAATAGAGATTGGTTTTGTGGATCAGTTTTGATTAGCGGGAATAATAATAAAGGATTATGTTTTGATTCAAAATTTGAGCCAGAAGGTGATCCTAATGGTGAATTTGTTTTGGATTTTATCCAACTGTTTACAAGCAAACAAAATGAGCATTTTATTGGAACTAAAAAAACCAAATCCAGGCTATAGTTTATCGAAATGATCGAAAATTTTCTGTTTACAGAAAAGATGCCTCAGTAGTAAATAAAAGCCGGAAGCGATCCCAACCATCCTTTCGGCTTTTTATTATTCAACAAAGCCGTCCTGCAATAGATTTTGGTATCATATGCACGTGATTTTCATGCAGATACGGTTATGGGTCATGACGAACTTCCTGACACTGCATGGGAGCTGATTTCTCCTCTGCTCCCCCTGGACACTCGCCAAAAGGCGGTCCATTGTGGAAAAAGTATATTCTCGCGCCTTCACCTTGTGGATATATGATATTTTTACGCGCAATACACCCACAGATATGTGATAAATCAAACTATGGCAATCCAAATTATTACGTTCTCCAACCTGCGTCTTGCCCAGGCGTTTATTGATTACATGCATACGCAGAATGTCATGCTGGAAATGCGTGTAACGGGGCAGGAAGCCGAGCTGTGGCTGGCTGATGATGAGCAACTGGCGAAAGTACAGCAGGCGCTGGCGGTGTTTTTGCAGGATCCGCTCAACCCGCGCTATCAGGCGGCAAGCTGGTCGACGGGCTCGACCGATGCCGGTATCCAATATAAATCTTTTTCTTATCTGCAAACCATACAGCAGCACGCCGGGCCGTTGACGCTATTGGTGATGGTCGCCGCCATCGCGGTTTACCTGCTGATGCAGGCTTTGGGTTATGGGCCGGTGATGGCGCGGTTGTCCTATCCGGATGCCGGGCAGGAACTACAGCTCTGGCGTTGGTTCAGCCATGCCTTATTGCATTTTTCCGCCCTACACATTCTGTTTAATCTGATGTGGTGGTGGTACCTGGGCGGGCCGGTCGAGAAAACGCTCGGCACCCGAAAACTGCTCATGATTACGCTGATATCCTCGGTGGCGAGCGGCTGGGCGCAATCCTGGTTCAGCGGTATCTATTTTGGCGGGTTGTCCGGCGTGGTGTATGCGCTGATGGGATATGTCTGGCTGCGGGGAGAACGGGAGCCGGACGGTCATTTATTTATGCCGCGGGGCATGATGATTTTCGCGCTACTGTGGCTGATCGCCGGATATTTCGATATTTTAGGCATGTCGATAGCCAATGCCGCGCATGTGGCGGGATTAGTCGTCGGGTTATCGATGGCCTTTTGGGATACCTATAATAAAACCGTCCGCCGGTAGATCCGCAATGTTTAGGGGATGAACGTGAAGCAAACACAACGTCATGAAGCCATTATTGAACTGGTGCGTTGTCAGGGGTATGTCAGCACGGAAGAACTGGTCGAGCATTTTTTGGTGAGTCCGCAAACGATTCGTCGTGACCTCAATGACCTGGCTGCGCAGAATAAGATTCACCGCCATCATGGCGGCGCGGCGCTGCCTTCAAGTTCGGTTAATACCGCCTATACTGACCGTAAGATGATGCTGTCGGAAGAGAAGGCGCGTATCGCCCGTCAGGTCGCCAGCCAGATCCCGGATGGCGCGACGTTATTTATTGATATCGGCACCACGCCGGAAGCGGTCGCCCATGCGCTGATGCAGCATAAAAATCTGCGTGTGGTGACCAACAACCTGAACGTGGCGACGTTGCTGACGGCGAAGGAGGATTTCCGTTTAATCCTCGCCGGCGGCGAAGTGCGTAGTCGGGACGGCGGCATTATGGGGGAGGCTACGCTGGATTTTATCTCTCAGTTTCGTCTGGATTTCGGTATTTTGGGTATCAGCGGCATTGACATGGACGGCTCATTGCTGGAGTTTGACTACCATGAAGTACGCACCAAACGGGCAATCATCGAAAACTCCCGTTGTGTCATGTTAGTGACGGATCATTCTAAGTTTGGTCGCAACGCCATGGTGAATCTGGGCAACATGGATTTGATCGACTATCTTTTTACCGATCAACTACCGCCACCTAGCGTAATGAAAATTATTGAACAATATAAGGTGCAGCTGGAGTTGTGCTGATCCAGAGGTGCCTTTTCCGTGGCGGACTATAAGGGAGAGGCACCATGTCGCAGTTTGCGTTTAACCCGACACAGTTTGCGTCAGCATTGCTTCGTCAACAGCAATACCTCGGTGTTTCCTCTTTAAGCCTGATGACGCCAGCACAGTGTTGGCGCGCCGTTAGCGCCGCGCTGGCCGAACAGCTGGCCGCCCACGCGATATTTACCTCCCCGCCTTATGACGCGTCAGATCAGCCGGCCCGCCGGCATGTCAATTATTTATCGATGGAGTTTCTACCTGGCCGCCTGACGGGCAATAACCTGTTGAATCTGGGATGGTATAATGCCGCCGCCGAGGTGCTGGCGGCGCAGCGGATCAACCTGAGCGAGGTATTGGAGCAGGAAACCGATCCCGGTTTGGGCAATGGCGGACTGGGCCGGCTGGCCTCCTGCTTTCTGGATTCGATGGCGACGGTCGGGCAGCCGGCAACCGGCTATGGCCTTAACTATCAGTATGGCCTGTTCCGCCAGCATTTTTCCCAGGGGCAGCAGCAGGAAACCCCCGATAACTGGGATCGTGACGGCTATCCCTGGTTCTTTCACCGCCCGGAACTGGCGGTCGATGTCGGTTTCGGCGGCCGCCTGCAATCACAGGATGACGGCGATATGCGATGGCTGCCGGCGTTCTATTTACGCGGCGAGGCCAGCGATTTGCCGGTGTTGGGATATCGCAATGGCGTCGGCCTGCCGCTGCGACTGTGGCGGGCGACCCACCGTCATCCATTCGACCTGCGGTTGTTCAATGCGGGGCGCTACCTTCAGGCTGAGCAGGCCGGGATTACGGCCGCCAGCCTGACCAACGTGCTATACCCGAACGATAGCCACGCAGCGGGCAGACGCCTGCGGCTGATGCAGCAATATTTTCAGTGCGCCTGTTCGGTGGCCGACATTTTGCGCCGTCATCAGCGGGCGGGAAGAGCCGTGGCGCAGCTTGCCGACTATGAGGTTATTCAGCTTAACGATACCCATCCGACGCTGGCGATCCCGGAGCTAATGAGGCTGCTGTTGGATGAGCACCATATGCAATGGGATGAAGCCTGGTCGATAACCGGGCGCGCATTCGCCTATACCAACCATACCTTAATGCCGGAAGCGCTGGAGCGCTGGGATGAAGGGCTGTTTGGCCGGCTGCTACCGCGCCATCTGGCGATCATTAAGCAAATCGACGCTCAGTTTCAGGTACAGGTGGCGCGGCAGTGGCCCGGCGATCGCCGGATGTGGGCGAAGCTGGCGGTGCGCCATCAGCGGCAAATTCGCATGGCCAATTTGTGCGTGGTGAGCTGCTTTGCGATAAACGGCGTGGCGGCGTTGCATTCCGAGCTGGTGGTGAAAGACCTGTTTCCCGAATATCACCGGCTATGGCCCAATAAATTTCACAATGTGACAAACGGTATTACGCCACGCCGCTGGCTGAAGCAATGTAACCCGGCCTTGTCCGCGTTGATTGACGATGCTTTAGAGACGGAGTGGGTCAACAACCTGCCGGCGCTAAAAGGATTGGAGCCCTACGCTGATAACGCCGGGTTCCGCGAACGTTACCGGCGGATAAAGTATGACAATAAGGTTCGGCTGGCGGATCGTTTGCAGCAATATCTTGGGGTAAGGCTCGATCCGCACGCGCTGTTTGATGTGCAGATCAAGCGGCTGCACGAATACAAGCGCCAGCACCTGAATCTGCTGCACATCCTTTCTCTTTATCGGCAATTGCGTGATAACCCGCATCTGGATATAGTTCCGCGCGTCTTTCTGTTTGGCGCAAAGGCTGCGCCGGGCTATGAGCTGGCGAAAAATATCATTTACGCCATCAATCAGGTAGCAGAAAAGATTAATCGGGATAGCCGCTGCAACGATCGCCTTAAGGTGGTATTCCTTCCCGATTACCGCGTATCGTTGGCTGAGTTGATAATCCCGGCTACTGATGTCTCCGAGCAAATATCCACGGCAGGCAAAGAGGCTTCCGGTACCGGAAATATGAAGCTGGCGCTTAATGGGGCGCTGACGGTGGGAACGCTGGATGGCGCCAATGTCGAGATAGCTCAGCAGGTCGGCGCAGAGAATCTGTTTATTTTCGGCCATACGGTTGAGCAGGTTAAAGCGCTACAGGCGCAGGGATACCGTCCGTCCGACTATATTGCCGAGACCCCTTTACTGGGTGAAATATTGGCTGAACTGGGCAGCGGCGCATTTAGTCAGGGAGATAAGCGAGCGTTTGACCCCTTGTTGAACAGTTTGTTGAAAGAGGGGGATCCTTATCTGCTGATGGCTGATTTCGCGCCCTATTGCCGGGCGCAGCAGCGCGTGGATGCGAAATATCGTGAACCGGAAGAATGGACTCGCCGTTGTGTACTCAATACGGCCAGGATGGGAATGTTCAGCTCGGATCGGGCGATTCATGATTACCAGAAACGCATTTGGCAAGTGCGTTGTTAAGGAAAAGTAAGATGGCATTCAAGGCGGATAAATCGACAATCCAATCAATGGGTATTGCAGAAAAATACACGGATGCTTATGGCAATGAACACATTGTTGACGCGTCGATCCGGGACAGGCTGCTGACGATGATGGATGTCGCCGGGAGTGGCAATGCACCGTTGCCGCCGGTAAGCGTTTTTCTTCAGGGACAGGATGCCGCCATCAGGCTGGTTGGCAACGGGGAGTTTCTCTGGACGCTGATGTATGAAAACGGCGGTCAGGTTCAGGGCCGGGTAACCGGCGGCACGTGCCTGACGCTCCCCGCCAAGCTTCCGTTGGGCTACCATCACCTCACGCTAACGCAAGACGAGCAGCGTTGGAACAGCCGAATCATTATCGCTCCGCATCGTTGTTTCGAGCCGGAAGCGCTGTTGCAGGGCAAACGATGGTGGGGCGTGACCGTGCAGCTTTATACCCTGCGTTCGCAAAATAACTGGGGCGTGGGCGACTTCGGCGATCTGCGCCAACTGGTGGAGGAGGTTGCCCGACGCGGCGGAGCCTTTGTGGGGCTGAATCCGGTTCACTCGCTCTATCCCTCGGTTCCCGAAGCGGCAAGTCCATATAGCCCTTCTTCCCGCCATTGGCTGAATATCATTTATATCGACGTCAACCGGGTGGATGATTTCCAACAGAGCGCTGAAACGCAGCTCTGGTGGCTGCAGGATGATACGCAACACAGGGTATCGGCGCTGCGTGCGGAGCGCTGGGTGGATTATGATCAGGTCATTACGCTCAAGCTGAGCGCATTACGGCTGGCCTTCCGCTATTTCAATACCCGCAGCGCGCTGGACCCGCGCATCAGCGCTTTTCGTCAGTTCGTGGTCAACGGCGGGCAGAGTTTACAACTGCAGGCGACGTACGATGCGCTGCAGGCTTATCTGAAGCGTCAGGGGGAAAACTATGCGGATTGGCTACAATGGCCCGCCTGCTATCGTGACGTACACGGTGAAACGGTTAAGGCGTTTCGCCATGATTACGCCGATGAGATAACCTTTTATTGCTGGCTGCAATGGGTGGCGTATGAACAGTTGGCGGAGTGTTTTGCGCACAGTAAGCAGCTTGGCCTGCCTATTGGGCTGTATCGAGACTTAGCGGTCGGCGTGGCGCAGGGCGGCGCGGAAACCTGGGACGAGCGGTTGCTGTATTGTCTGGATGCTTCTATCGGCGCGCCGCCGGATCCGCTGGGTCCGCAGGGGCAAAACTGGCAGTTATCGCCGATGAATCCCAATATGATGCGGTTACGCGGTTATCAGCCCTTTATTGATGTGCTACGCAGCAATATGGCGAGCTGCGGCGCGTTGCGTATCGACCATGTGATGGCGCTGATGCGTTTATGGTGGATACCTAAAGCGGAACCGTGCGCTAACGGCGCCTATGTGCATTACCCGCTGGACGACCTGCTGGCGATACTGGCGCTCGAAAGCCAGCGGCACCGCTGCCTGGTGATCGGCGAAGATTTGGGAACAGTGCCGCTGGATATCGTCGCTAAGCTGCATGATTTTGGCATTTATTCCTATAAAGTGCTGTTCTTTGAGCACGATGAACAATATCGGTTCCTTGCGCCAGAAAAATATCCCCGGCAGGCGCTGGCGACAATTACCACTCATGATCTTCCCACGCTGCGTGGCTACTGGCAGGCGGTGGATTTATCCTTGGGCAGGGATTTGGCGCTGTACCCGAGCGCCGAGTTGTTACATCAGCAGATTCGTTTCCGCGAAAAAGCGAAGCAGGGTCTATTGAATGCCCTGCATCAGCAGGGGCTTTTGCCGCAAAGGGTAGGACGGAATTCATCGCTGACGGCCATGGGCGCGCCGCTCAACCGGGGAGTTCAGCGTTATATGGCGGACAGCGCCAGCGCCCTGGTGGGATTTCAACTGGAGGACTGGCTGGATATGTCGGCGCCGGTAAACGTGCCCGGCACCAACCGGGAGTATCCGAACTGGCGGCGGAAGCTGAGCCGTACGCTGGAATCGATCTTCACCGACCGTTATCTTGAACGTTTGATTCGCGACGTCGATTTGCGACGCGGCGCGCCGATCAAATGACATGCGTGCGCTGATGATGCGGCCGGCAAGTCGCTACGCCGCATTGCGCCGGACAGGATTATCCATTCGCAGTCTGGCATTCTGTCCGGCACACCGCATGCTTTGCGGCGGATAACGGCTTTACATGATTGTTTTGCGTACGAAATAAAGAGCGATGAGAAAATGAAATAAAAAATTACGTTTGATTACATGCGCCAAATGGCACATCATTTTCATAAGGAATATGTTTGATCCGCTAAGGAATGATGGGATAGACCGGAGTAATAACTATGACATATCATTGTTGTCCGAAATGCGGCAGATTGGTTACGCTTAAACAATCTACCTGTCCGCACTGTTTATCCGATCTGAGGTATAAGAAAACTAATTTTACAAAGGAATGTATAAAGTTCATCGCCTGTATTCTACTGGCGTTGTCTTTAGTGATGATTAAATACGATCATCATTTCTTTTCGGGTGATTCATTATTTATCGCAATTGTTTCAATTGCATCTTTGATTGTTATTGCTGTTTTAATTTTAAAAGAAAAAAGTTATGAAAATAGAAGGTGAAATAAAAAACATACAATATAAGTATTATCGGGTTTCTCATGCTACTCGATTAACAATGGCATTTATTTGTTGCTTGCTGATATTTTCACAAATTAAAACCATAGAAGATGTATCATGGATATTTATCACGCTGGTCGTGATAATGGGACCTATGTCCTATAAAGGCAGTGTATATCCCAGGGCTATCCAACGCGTGCTGGGTACGTTTATAGGGATTGTTTTTAGTATTATTTCTTTTTATGTCGGGAAATATAATACCTTCCTGGCGCTGATACCTATCGCCATGGGGATATTCACCTGTGGCTATCTGGTGTTAAGTAAAGTGCCTTATGCCGCGATTCTTATCGGTATCTCGTTATCGGTGGTAGTGACGGCGACGGAAGGCAATCTGGATATCGCTCTGTGGCGGATATCCGATATATTTATCGGTTGCCTGATTGCGGTCATCTTTTCCAGCATATTCCCACATAAAGCGAGTATTCATTGGGATATTGAACTCTTTAAACTTATATCGAATTTGCACCTGCTTTATGCCGCCAATTTATCGAGGAACATTTTTACTAAGCTCGATTTGCGTCAGTTAAATGTGAAAAATAAAAAAATAGTCGCAGATATTATTAAGTTATCTGCTCCGGCGCAAAAAGAAACCAAACACGCCAAAGCGACGTATGCCAGCGTTCAGGAGTGTATTCAGGATCTAACCTCTTATTTAGTGTTGATTGAAATGGCATATTGGGAGTGTGACGTTAGCCATAACATAATTAATAAGTCTTCGCTGTCCGCACAGATTAATAACGCCATCCAGTATCGTTTCGTGATGCTGGAGTCATTTATTCGCGATAATGTCAGAGATAGGGAAGGAATAAAAAAATTCCATTATCGAGAGTTTAAAAATGAGGTCATGATTGAGCTGAAAAAAATCACGTCCAGCCTGCCGGAAAATGAAGAGCAACAGAATTTGGCGGTGGAGAATCAGATTTATGGCTACTTTTATTTAGGTATGAAAATCATCGATCGATTGGATACGCTGACTGAATTGCTATATGCGATGAAAGACGCGCGCGCGAACAAACATTTTCACCTGATACCGCACAAGGGATAGTCGTGCCGGCACATCGTGATGCCGATGCCGCGCTGACGCCTGATTCAGGCGCCGGCCACCTGACGACAGACAGATGACCGGGAGAATAGCCGGCAAGAATCAGTAGTAGGAGTGCTCGCCGCGTTGGTGCTCGGTAAGATCCCGGACGCCTTTCAGCTCAGGGAATTTTTCCAGCAGCTCTTTCTCAATGCCTTCTTTCAGCGTGTAGTCGACCATGGAGCAGCCGTTGCAGCCCCCGCCGAATTGCAGAATCGCCAAACCGTCGTCGGTGATCTCCATCAATGTGACGCGCCCGCCGTGGCCTGCCAGCTGCGGGTTGATCTGCGATTGCAGCACGTATTCCACGCGTTCAATCAACGGCGCATCCTCGGCCACTTTGCGCATCTTGGCGTTGGGCGCTTTCAGCGTGAGCTGGGAACCCAGCTGATCGGTGACGAAATCGATTTCGGCATCTTCCAGATACGGCGCACTGAGTTCATCTACATAAGCTGAAATTTTTTCGAATTTCAGTTCTGCGTCACTGGCTTCGACCGCATCAGGAGGGCAGTAGGACACGCCGCATTCCGCGTTGGGCGTGCCGGGATTGATGACAAAAACACGGATTTGCGTGCCTTCTTCCTGTTTCGCCAGCAATTTTAAAAAGTGTTCCTGAGCTGCGTCAGTAATACGGATCATAATGTTAGACTCAATGTTGATCATACCTATCGGTTATAATACGCCCATCCTCCTGCGAACTACAAGGTTCGGCACAAACACCACACCTGCACCCCGGCCGCCCCTTGATCCAGCAACGTCCGGCTCACTTCCGCCGCCGTACTGCCGGTTGTCACGACGTCGTCCAGCAACGCCACCTGTTTACCCGTCAATATGGCATCACAGGCAAAGGCGCCCTTCAGGTTTTTACGTCGTTCATTCGCATCAAGCTGCTGTTGAATCCGGGTCTTATGCAGGCGTCGCAGCGCCCGAGGTTCATAAGTACAGGATAGCCAGCGTGCCAGCGGCCGGGCTAACAGCTCCGCCTGATTATAACCGCGCGCCCAGTGACGCTGTCTGTGCAAAGGCACGGTCACCAATCGATCCGGCCGTAACCGGGGGAATAGCGACGGGTGCTCGCGGTAGTCGCTCAGCCAGCGCAATAAGAGCTGTCTGGCAAGCACCGGCGCCAGTTCCGTTTTTCCGTGATACTTCAGCAGCTTTACCAGGGTATTCAGCGGCGGAATATAGTCGCTGACAAACGTCAGGGTTTGCCAGGGCGGCGGACGTTGCAGACAACGGCCGCACTGTCTGGCGGGATCGCCGGTGGGCAGGCCGCAGCGCGGGCAGCATGGCGGCCGCGGCGGCAAATGACGTTGGCAGAAAGAGCAAATCCCGTGCCGGCTGTGATAAAGCGGCAGTCGGCATAGCCAGCAGTGTGCCGCGATGGTTAACATAGAGGCCTCCCTGAAATATTTTTCCCTGAGGCAGGATGATAATTGATGAACGCGTTGTATTGGCAGACTGAGGGTGTAGGTAAAACCGATCTTGTGTTGCTGCACGGCTGGGGACTGAATGCGCAGGTCTGGCATTGCATTTCGCCGCGGCTGGCGCCGCATTTTCGTCTGCATCTGGTGGATTTACCCGGCTATGGCAAAAGCCAGGGATTTGGGGCGATGTCGCTGGAGGATATGGCGGCGACGGTGCTGGCTCAGGCGCCGGCGCGCGCGATCTGGCTGGGGTGGTCGTTGGGCGGACTGGTTGCCAGCCGGATTGCATTAAGCGCGCCGCAGCGGGCGAGTGGGCTGATTACCCTTGCCTCTTCTCCCAGTTTTAGCGCCAGAGCGGCCTGGCCCGGAATTAAACCGGAGGTGTTGCATGGGTTTCAACAGCAGCTCAGTGAGGACTTTCAACGCACCGTTGAGCGTTTTCTGGCGCTGCAAACATTGGGAACGGTTACCGCGCGGCAGGACGCCCGCTTGCTGAAGCGCGTGGTGCTGGAACAGTCGATGCCCGCGGTCGAGGTGTTGAATGGCGGGCTGGAGATTCTGCGTCAGACGGATTTGCGCCAACCGATGGCCGAGCTGACATTGCCTTTGCTGCGAATGTATGGCGCGTTGGACGGCCTGGTGCCGCGTAAAGTGGCCGCGTTATTGGATCGGCTATGGCCGCGCTCTTCTTCAGTCGTGATCCCGAAGGCCGCGCATGCGCCTTTTATTTCCCATCCTGAGGTGGTCGTCGAGCAGATTATGGCGTTCAGCCGACGCGCGGATGTCAGCGGAGAGGCGTGAACAGGCGCCTTAAACAATATCAACCTTCATTAAACTGTAAAAAAAGGTAACTAGGTTATGTCCTGCTAATTCTGCAATTCAAGGACATCACGATGAAAGCTCGTTGGTTACTGCCTTTACTGTTTGCTTCCGCTTTACCGGGAATGCTTCAGGCACAAGCCATTTACCCAATTGACCGCGCGACAATGCTGGCGGGTGGAAAATTCGATTTTAAAGTTGAGTTTGACGAAGTATTAAAGCCGGAAGATATCCGTATCCTGATCAACGGAAAAGACTATCAGCAGGTATTCGGAAAATCGGCCACTTTTGTAGAGCGTGAAGATGGTGAAAACGTATCCACCGTCTGGCTGCGGGATGTAAACCTGCCGCAGGCCGGGAAGTATGTCGTAGCGGCGCAGGCCAAGGGCAAAACGTCGGAAGTGACGTGGGACGTTTACCAGACGCCTGATAAGCGCAAGGCCAAAAACGTGATCCTGTTTATTGGCGACGGGCTGTCGGTGGCGCACCGCACCGGCGCTCGTATCCTCTCCAAAGGCATTACCGAAGGGAAGGCCAACGGCCGCCTGGCGATTGACGATCTGCAATATATGGCGTTCGGCGGCACCTCGAGCACCGATTCTATCGCGGCAGACAGCGCCAACACCATGAGCGCCTATATGACCGGTCACAAATCCGGCGTTAATGCGCTGGGCGTGTATATCAGCCGCAGTAAAAACTCGCTGGCGCATCCGAAACAGGAAACGCTGGGCGAATTGATCACCCGTTCAACCAAAATGTCCGTCGGCGTGGTCAGCGATGCCGAGCTTGAAGACGCCACTCCGGCCGCCGTGGTTTCCCATACCCGTCGCCGCGCGGATAAAGCAGAAATCGTCGACATGTTTTACAACGTGAAACCCAGCGTGATTCTGGGGGGCGGTTCGGCATATTTTCTGCCGAAGAGTACGCCTGGCTCTAAGCGTAAAGACGAAAACAACTATGTGGAAAAATTCCAGCAGGACGGCTATACGCTGGTGACCGACGCGGATACGCTGAAGAAAAACGCGACCCAGGCCACCAAACTGCTGGGCCTGTTCCATACCGGCAACATGGATGGCGTGCTGGATCGTCGTTTCCTGAAGAACGACGTCACCAAAAAATTCCCCAACCAGCCTGATTTGACTGAAATGACCCAGGCGGCGCTGGATGTGCTGTCTAAAAACAAGGACGGTTTCTTCCTGATGGTGGAATCCGCGCTGATTGACAAAGCGTCGCACCCGCTGGACTGGGAACGCGCGTTTTATAACACCATCATGCTGGATCAGTCGGTGGCGATCGCCAAAAAGTTTGTGGAGAAGAACCCGGATACGATGATCATCGTAACGGGCGACCATACGCACGGTATCTCCATTATCGGCACGGTGGATGACGGCAAACCGGGTACGGAAATGCGCGAGAAAGTGGGCGTGTATGAAGATGCCGGCTATCCGAACTATCAGGACGCCAATAAAGACGGCTATCCGGATGATGTGAACGTATCCAAACGTCTGGCGGTGTTCTTTAATAACTACCCTGATTATTACGAAACCTTCCGGCCGAAACTGGATGGCACCTTTGTGCCGGCGATTAAAAACGAAAAAGACCAATACGTTGCCAATAAAGCGTATGAAAAAGTGCCCGGCGCCGTATTCCGCGAAGGCATTCTGCCGCGTTCCGTCGATACCGGCGTTCACTCGGTAGACGATATGGTGATTCAGGCCAGCGGGCCGGGCGCGGAACGGATCCATGGCTACATGGATAACACCGAACTGTTCCGCGTGATCGTGGATGCCCTGGCGGTAAAGCCGCAGGATAAGAAGTAATTGATCGGTATGATTAAGCTCGAGGGCAATCTGGCGGGGGAGACCCCGCCTTTCTCTTTCTGGTTGCGGACGCTGTTGGTTCTGCTGTCGCTGGTTTGCACTCTGCCAGTCAAAGCCGCCCCGCCCGCACTCTCTTTCGACCAGCTTTATTCGTCTTATGGCGTACTGGGCCTGGAATTTTCTAATCAAGTAAAAGCGTTATCCGGTCAGCGGGTAACGATGCGCGGCTTTATGGCGCCGCCATTGAAGGCCGAGTCGCAATTCTTCGTGTTAACCAAGATGCCGATGGCGTTGTGTCCTTTCTGTTCGTCCGATGCCGACTGGCCGGAAGACATCGTCGTGATTTATCTGTCCAAACGGCAAACCTTTGTCCAGAACAACACCATGATTGAAGTGGAAGGGGTGCTGGAGTACGGCTCATGGACCGATCCGGAAACCGGTTTTGTCAGCCTATTGCGGATGCGTGACGCGACGTTCGATAGTCTGTAGGAGAAAATATGTCTGAGTTACTGATTCAGGGGCTTAATGTCACTTTCCCTGATACCTCGGATGCCGTGCTGGATATTCCGGAACTGCATATCGCCGCGGGTTCGCTGGTGGCGGTAATGGGGCCTTCCGGCTCAGGAAAAACCACCCTGGTGAACGCCATTACCGGCATGGATAACCGCGGCGCGGGCAGCGTGTGTTGGGCGCGGCAGGATATCCGGCGGCTAAATGAAGCCGGGCGCGACCGCTGGCGGGCCGGACACGTAGGACTGGTGATGCAGGATTTCCACTTATTTCCCGGTATGAGCGCGTTGGACAACGTCTTGTTGCCCGCGCACTTCCATCATTGGCGTATCCCGGCGGCGTTAAGACAGCGGGCTATTGATTTGCTGTCGCAGGTTGGGGTGGCCACCGGTAAGCGCCCGGTGGAAGTGCTATCGCGTGGCGAGAAACAGCGGGTGGCGGTAGCCAGAGCGCTATTGAGCTCGCCGGAAATTATTGTGGCGGATGAGCCAACCGCCAGTCTGGATGCGCGCAGCGGCGAGCAAATCGCCGATCTGCTGGCCACCCTGGCGCATAAGAATAACGCCACGCTGATCGCCATAACCCACGATCGGCGTTTGGCATTGCAGATGACGCGCTGTCTGCAACTGGATAAAGGGCGGCTGGTTGCGGACAGCGCGCGACAGGAGATGAAATAATGATCCCATGGCGTTTGATTTGGGTTGACTGGCGTCGCCTATGGCCTGGCGTGCTGGTGATGGTGTTGCTGATGGCGACGGCGACGGCGCTAAGCATCTCCGTCGGCCTGCAGGAAAGGGCGCTGCGCATGGGCAGCGCCAAGGCGGCGGAGCGTTTTGATCTGGTGATCGGCGCGCCGGGAAGCGAAACCCAACTGGTGTTGTCGTCGGTTTTTTTGCAACCCTCGGCTCTGACGCTGATTCCGGCACAGGTTCTGGACGATCTGGCGAAAAATCCGCTGGTTGCCTGGGCGGCGCCGGTGGCGTTTGGCGACTTCTATCGGGGAATGCCGATTATCGGCACTATGCCGCCGTTGGTGACGGATAACGGGAGACGCAAGCTATTGGCCGGTCGGGTTTTTAATCAGAATTTCGAAGCGGTGGCGGGGGCGAATACCGGCCTGGCGCTGGGGGACGTCTTTAGTCCGGTGCACGGGCAAATCAGTACGGAAGGCGCGCATACCCATGAAGGCGTCAAGTATCGCGTCGTCGGGATCTTACCCGCGGACGGCAGCGCCTGGGATAAGGCGATTCTGGTGCCGGTTAACGCGGTCTGGTTGGTGCACGGTATACATCCGCACGAGAATGGCGATGAGCATGATGGCCATGCCGATGCGCATCCTCAGGCGGTTGATGCACGCCACGACGATGATGATGGCGACGAAGCGCAGCACGAAGGCGACGCGCAACACGCCGACGAACATCATCATCCGGCGGGCGTGCCGGCGATTGTGGTGAAGCCCAAGACGATTGCCGGCGCTTACCAACTGCGTTCGCTCTACCGCAGTAATACCACGCTGGCGGTATTTCCCGGTGAAGTGCTGGTGAAGCTGTACTCCATTCTGGGCGATATTCGGCAACTGCTGGCGTACATCTCGCTGGGAACACAGGCGCTGGTTGGCGTAGCGATGGCGATGGTGGCAGTGATTCATCTTAAACAGCGACAACGACAAATCGGCGCGTTGCGGGCTTTCGGCGCGCCGCGCTATGGTATTTTCGCACTTATCTGGTGCGGGCTGATGTCGCTGGTCAGCGCCGGGGTGCTACTGGGCGTGGGGCTGGGATATGCCGCCGCGCGCGCCATCGCGGTGGTCATGAGCGAGAAAAGCGGTTTTGTCCTGCCGATTACGCTGGAGCAGGATGACCTGAAGTTTGTTCTGCTGCTGCTGCTGGTTGCGGCGGCGGTACTCACGCTTCCGGCCATGTTGTCGTACCGTCAGTCGCCCGCTACGTCGCTGCGAGGGGAATAACCGCTAAATTTGTCCGGGGCTGGAGGGCGTCTGAGTCGCCGGGGCGATAAATTTGGCGGATGACGCCCCCCAGACAGGGGGGCGGGATGGATAGGCTCAGCGTTTTTTAAACGCCGCGGCCAGCGCGTCGCTCATGGCGCTGTTACCCGCCGTTGCGGCCTTGTCCTGACGGGGGCGGGACTTGCCCGTCGGACGGTTGGCGGGCGCATTGGCCTCGCGTGTTCCGCCGCGACGCGAAGCGGCGTCGCCCGGCTGTTCGTCCAGCCGCATGGTCAGCGCGATACGCTTACGCTGCAGGTCTACTTCCATCACCTTCACCTTCACGATATCCCCGGCTTTCACCACCTTGTGCGGGTCATCGACAAAATGATCGGCCAGCGAAGAGATATGCACCAGTCCGTCCTGATGGACGCCGATATCGACAAAGGCGCCGAAGTTGGTGACGTTGGTCACCGCGCCTTCCAGAATCATGCCCGGCATCAGATCGCTCATGGTTTCCACGCCGTCGGCGAAGCTGGCGGTTTTGAACTCCGGCCGCGGGTCGCGTCCCGGTTTCTCCAGCTCTTTGATAATATCGGTTACCGTCGGCACGCCAAAGCGTTGGTCGGTAAAGTCCGCCGCTTTCAGGTTACGCAGCGCGCCGGGGTTGCCCATCAGCGCCTGTAACGCCTGTTCCGTGGCGGCTAGAATACGTTCCACCACCGGATAGGCTTCCGGGTGAACGGTTGAGGCGTCCAGCGGGTTGTCGCCGTGGTTGATGCGCAGAAAGCCCGCGCACTGTTCAAAGGCTTTCGGCCCTAACCGGCTGACCTTCAGCAACTGTTCCCGATTGCGAAAACGGCCGTTTTCGTCGCGCCAGGCGACAACGTTTTGCGCCATCATCCGCGTGAGGCCGGCGACGCGGGTCAGCAAAGCGACGGAGGCGGTATTCAGATCGACGCCGACGGCGTTCACGCAGTCTTCCACCACCGCATCCAGTTTTTTCGCCAGCAAACTCTGGCTGACGTCATGCTGATATTGGCCGACGCCAATGGATTTCGGGTCTATTTTCACTAATTCGGCCAGCGGATCCTGCAAGCGCCGGGCGATAGAAACCGCGCCGCGCAGGGAAACGTCCAGATCAGGGAATTCCTGTGCGGCTAATTCTGACGCCGAATAGACAGATGCGCCGGCTTCACTGACGATGACCTTCTGCGCCTTGACCTCAGGGAACTGTTTTTGCGTGTCCAGGAAGAAACGTTCGGTCTCGCGTGATGCCGTGCCGTTGCCAATGGCCACCAGTTCGACCTGATGCTTGATGCACAGAGCGGCGACGATGGCCGCGGCTTTGGCGGCCTGGCCGGTATGGGGATAGATTGTATCGGTAGCGACCAGTTTACCGGTAGCGTCGACTACCGCGACCTTTACGCCGGTACGCAAACCCGGATCCAGCCCCATGGTGGCGCGCATGCCCGCCGGCGCGGCCATCAGCAGGTCGTGCATATTGCGGGCGAAGACATTGATCGCTTCATCTTCCGCTTTTTCACGCACGCTGCCCATCAGTTCGGTTTCGAGATGCAGCAGAACCTTGATGCGCCAGGTCCAACTGATGACCGCCCGCCGCCAGCTGTCCGCCGCCGCATTGCCGATGCGCAGATTCAGGTGGTCGATGATGATCTGCTCACCGTAGCTCTCACGCGGCGCTTCTTCAAACTGCGGGTCGGCATTCAGCGAGAGCTGCAATACGCCCTCGTTGCGGCCGCGGAACATGGCCAGCGCTCGGTGGGAAGGCACCTGGGATATCGGTTCGTGATGATCAAAATAGTCGCGGAACTTGGCGCCTTCCTGTTCTTTGCCTTCGATTACGCGCGAAACCAGATGGGCGTTTTTCCACAGATAATGACGCACCTTCGCCAGCAGCGCGGCGTCCTCGGCGAAACGCTCCATCAGAATATAACGCGCGCCATCCAACGCGGCTTTCACATCCGCCACGCCTTTGTCGGCGTCAACATAAGCCAGCGCCGCCTGCTCCGGTTCCTGACCGGGATCCTGCCATAAACCGTCGGCCAGTGGCTGCAACCCGGCTTCAATCGCAATCTGCCCACGCGTGCGCCGTTTGGGCTTGTATGGCAGATACAGATCTTCCAACTCGGTTTTGCTCAGCGTAGCGCTAATGGCCGTGGCGAGCTGGTCGGTCAATTTGCCCTGCTCGTCGATGGATTTCAGAATAGTCTGGCGACGATCTTCCAGTTCACGCAGGTAACTCAAGCGGGTTTCCAACTGACGCAACTGGGTATCATCCAGCCCGCCGGTGACTTCCTTACGGTAACGCGCGATAAAAGGGACGGTGTTCCCCTCGTCCAGCAGGCGCACGGCGGCGTCAACCTGCGCCGTTCTGGCCTGCAGTTCGCGGGCGATGATCTGGCTTAATGAATCATTCATAGGTCTGATATCGATAGTCATCATTTAATGGATTAAATAGCTGGAGGACAGTTATACGGATTGACGGCGGAAAATACCAGCCGTAGCCGCTTGCGAAAAAAGGGGAAACGGCGTTCCCACAAGGAGGCCCTATTGTGGTAGCTTCAAATACTCTGCTCGTCAAATCAGCGGTAATGGGGAAGCGGGCAGGATAAACTTTATCTGAATCAATGTTACGTCAGATTATGATAACCCCGCGGTGTTTTTAGCGTATTAAATAGCATTGTTCTATGGCGGGTTACGCCCCGGCAAAAGATAACAACCACGATGACTAACTCGGTCAGGAGAGAGATTAATGACAGCAATAAAGTCCACCCTGAGAGTAGACGGACAGGAAGAGGTTTCGCTGGATATTCGTTCCGGGGTGATAGGAAAAAATGGCGTGGATATCCGCCCATTTGGTGAGCGGGGATTATGCAGTTACGATCCCGGATTCGCCAATACGGCCGGATGCGAGTCGGCCATTACCTACATCGATGCCGCCAACAGCCTGTTGTTGCATCGGGGCTTTCCTGTTGAGCAACTGGCCGATCAGTGCGACTTTACCGAGGTTTGTTATATTCTGCTGCACGGCGACGCGCCCTCGCAGGACGAGTATGCCAAATTCGCCAATAACATCACCCGCCATACCCTGGTTCATGAGCAAATTAGCCGAATGTTCAGCGGATTTCGCCGCGATTCCCACCCGATGGCGCTGATGTGCGCGGTGGTAGGGGCGCTGGCGGCGTTCTACCATGATGTGCTGGATATCGATAACGCGGAACACCGTGAATTGGCCGCGATCCGGCTGTTGTCGAAAATGCCGACTCTGGCGGCGATGAGTTATAAATACTCTATCGAACAGCCTGCGGTATATCCGCGTAATTCCCTTTCCTATACCGGCAACTTCCTGCATATGCTGTTTTCCGTTCCGGCGGAAAAATATGAGGTGAATCCGGTGCTGGAAAGCGCGATGAACCAAATCCTGATTTTGCATGCCGATCACGGCCAGTGTCCATCCACCATGGCGGTCAGGGCTTCCGGTTCCTCCGGCGCCAATCCGTTCGCCTGTATCGCGGCGGGATTGGCTTCAATGTGGGGGCCGATGCACGGCGGCGCGAACGAAGCCTGTATGCGCATGCTGGAAGAGATCAAAACGGTCGATCGTATTCCTGAATTTGTGAAGCGCGCAAAAGAAGGGCGGAAATCGCTGCGGCTGATGGGATTCGGCAACTCGGTTTATCATCATTTTGATCCGCGCGCCGCCATCCTGCGTAAAACCTGTTATGACGTGCTCAGTGAATTGGGGATGGAGGATAGCCTGCTACAGGTGGCCGTTGAGCTGGAGCACATCGCCATCACCGACGCCTACTTCCTGGAGAATAAGCTGTATCCCAGCGCGGATTTTTACACGGCGGTCATTCTGAAGGCGATGGGCCTGCCGTCATCCATGTTTACGGTGGTTTCGGCCGTTGGCCGTACCATCGGGTGGATTGCCCACTGGAATGAGATGCATGAGCAGGATCTTAAAATTTATCGCCCCACCCAGATTTATACCGGACAGCCGCGCCGGGATTATGTTTCGCAACTGAATAAATAACGCCACGGCGCCCAGCCCGGTTGATTTATGCGCTGACCGGGTGCCGCTTTATCGCCAGGGCGAGCGGTTCCGGTTAGCGCCGATGCGGTTTTAGCGCAGCCAGTTGGTTTTCGCCAGCTCAATCACTTCATCGCCGCGACCGTTGATAATGGCGCGCAGCATGTAAAGGCTGAAGCCCTTTGCCTGATCCAGTTTGATCTGCGGCGGCATCGCCAGTTCCTCGGTGGCGGTGATGACATCGAGCAAAACCGGGCCGTCGAAGGCAAAGGCCTCTTCCAGCGCCGCGTTCAGCTCGGACGCTTTTTCCACGCGAATGCCCTTGATGCCGCAGGCATTGGCTATCGCCGCGAAGTTCGGATTCGCCAACTCGGTGCCGTCCGTCAGGTAACCGCCGGCCTTCATCTCCATGGCGACGAAGCCCAGCACGCTGTTATTGAACACCACGATTTTCACCGGCAGCTTGAGCTGCGCGATAGACAAAAAGTCGCCCATCAGCATGCTGAATCCGCCATCGCCACTCATCGAAATAACCTGGCGATCGCGATTGATCGCCTGTGCGCCCAACGCCTGCGGCATGGCGTTGGCCATGGAACCGTGACTAAACGAGCCGAGCAGACGGCGTTTGCCGTTCATTTTCAAATAGCGGGCGGCCCATACGGTCGGCGTTCCGACGTCACAGGTGAAAATGGCGTCTTCACTGGCATAGCGGCTGATTTGCTGCGCCAGATACTGCGGGTGGATCGCCTGCTTATCATTGGCCGTCGCCAAGTCGTCGAGCCCTTTACGCGCATCGGCATAGTGCTTCAACGCTTTGTCGAGGAAATTACGATTGGTTTTTACTTCCAACTGAGGCAGCAACGCGGTCAGGGTTGTCTTGATATCGCCGACCAGCGCCATGTCGACATGGCAGTGCGAGCCGAGGCTGCCGGGATTGATATCGATTTGAACGATAGCGGCGTCGGCCGGGTAAAAGGCGCGATAAGGGAACTGAGTGCCCAGTAGCACCAGCGTATCGGCATTCATCATCGCATGGTAGCCGGATGAGAAGCCAATCAGCCCGGTCATGCCGACGCTGTACGGATTGTCATATTCAATATGTTCTTTACCGCGCAGCGCGTGCACGACCGGCGCTTTCAGCGCGGCGGCCAATTGCATCACTTCATCATGCGCGCCGGCGCACCCGCTGCCGCACATCAGCGTAATATTTTTGGCCCCATTCAGCAGGTCGGCTAATTTGCGCATCTCGCTTTCGTTTGGCTGTACCAGGGGTTGCTGCGGCGGATACCAGTCGGATGATGCTTCTTCTGGCGCGGGCTGCAGCGCCACATCGCCGGGAAGAACCACCACGGAGACGCCGCGATTGAGAATCGCTTTGCGCATTGCGATGCCCAAAACCTGGGGAAGCTGTTGCGGATTGGAGACCAGCTCACAGTAGTGGCTGCACTCACGAAACAGCTCCTGCGGGTGGGTTTCCTGAAAGTAGTTGCTGCCGATTTCACTGGAAGGAATATGCGCCGCGATGGCGAGCACCGGAACGTGATTGCGATGGCAATCGAACAGGCCGTTAATCAGATGCAGGTTTCCCGGTCCACAGGAGCCGGCGCAAACCGCCAGTTGGCCGCTAATTTGCGCTTCGGCGCCGGCGGCAAATGCCGCCACCTCTTCATGACGCGTTGGCATCCATTCGATGGTGCCCATCCGATTCAGACTATCGCTCAATCCATTAAGCGAATCTCCGGTTACGCCCCAGATACGTTTGACGCCGGCGCTTTCCAACGTTTTTGCCACTAAAGCGGCAACGGACTGTTTCATACTTTTTCGCTCCTTTCTGATGACATGAACATGTTCCCGCCGGCGAATAGCTATCGCCAATAGATTTCGAATTGCGGGAAAAACGTTATCGTTTCTGGACAACGCCGAGCGTTGATCCTTGACGGTCGAGTCTTATTCATGAACCGCGTCACTCGACGCGGCCAGTTCATCTGCAGTGTGAAAGATGAATGGGATACACAGAAAAAAGCATACACGCATTAAGCGCGATGAGAGGGGAAGGGGGGCGGTAAAATTGTGAATTGATGTTTGCGCTTTAGGGTACTGGTCCTCGCAGCGGCGCGCATTGGATGTCAATCGATGTCTGATGCCGTCGGTTATTCACGGCGAATGCGGCGAGCGACATGGTTTCCTAACGATTGCAGAAGCTGGACCAGCGCGATCAGGACCAACGCGGTGGTGACGGTGGCAAAGGTGTCGAAGCGCTGGTAGCCATAGGTAATGGCCAGATCGCCGATGCCGCCGCCGCCGACGGTGCCGGCCATGGCCGTCGCGCCAATCAGGCCGATGGCGGCGGTCGTCAGCGCTAAAATCAGCGATGACAGCGCTTCGGGCAGCATAAAGTGCCGGATCGCCTGTAATGGCGTGGCGCCCATCGCTTTAGCCGCTTCGATAATGCCTTCGTCAACCTCCAGCAGTGAGTTTTCCACCAGACGGGAAATATAAGGGGCGATAAAGATGATCAGCGGCACAATCGCGCCCGGCGTCCCTATCGTGGTGCCCACGATGAGTCGGGTTAACGGTAGAATGGCGATCAGCAGGATGATGAACGGCAGCGAGCGGATGATATTTACCAGCGGATTCAGCATGCGGTACAGCCACGGGCTTGGCCGCAGCCCGCCAGGACGGGTGGCGACCAGCAGAATACCGAGCGGGATGCCGAACAGCGAGCCGAGCGTCAGAGAGGCGCTAACCATAACCAGCGTGTCGTATAGCGCCAGAATGAATTGATCGGCGGTGATGGCGGTTTCAAACATGGCTATGGCTCCTGAATCATCACGCCGGCGGCGCGCAGATAATCCATGGTCTGTTTTATCTGCGCGCCGCTGCCGTTTAACAGCACCATCATGAAGCCGAGCGTGGTGTCCTGAACTTCAGACATGCTGGCGAACAGTATGGTGATTTCCACATCGTACTGTTTGATGGCGGTGGCGATCACCGGCCGGCTGGCCGATGGTCCGACAAACTCCAGGCGCAGCAGCTTGCCGCTGGCCTGGCTTATCCTTTGCGCCAGGCTATCGGGCAAACGATCCTGAAGCACCGTACGCACGAAATTCACCGTGGTGGGGTGGGCGGGACGGCCGAACACATCAATCACCGCGCCCTGTTCAATGACCCGGCCTTGTTCTATCACCGCGACCCTGTTGCAGATTTTCTGGATAACCGACATCTCATGGGTGATAAGCACCACCGTGATGTCGTATTCACGGTTAATTCGCTTTAACAATAAGAGTATCTGCGCGGTGGTTTGCGGATCCAGCGCCGAAGTCGCCTCATCACACAGCAGAATCGACGGGTTCATGGCCAACGCGCGGGCAATGCCGACGCGTTGTTTCTGTCCGCCGGATAGCTCGTTCGGATAGCTGCGGGCGCGATCGTCGAGACCGACATAAGCCAACAGTTCTTCAACTCGCCGACGGATCGATGCTTTACTCTTCCCCGCCAAAACCAGCGGCATCGCCACGTTCTGGAAGACGGTTTTTGACTTCAGCAAACTGAAATTTTGGAAAATCATGCCAATATCCCTTTTCAGGGAGCTTAACTGGCGCGGGTTCAAGGCGTCCAACGACAGGTCGTTGATGCGAACCTCGCCAACCGTTGGGGTTTCCAGCCGATTAATCATTCGCAGTAAGGTGCTTTTCCCCGCGCCGCTGTAGCCGATAATGCCAAATATATCGCCCTTCTCTATACGTAAATGAATATCCTGTAAAGCGTTAACGGTTATCCCTTTACGCTGAAAAGTCTTACTTATATTTCTCAGCTCAATCATTATTGTCACTCATGAATGCTTGCTGTAAGACTATTTTAAATAATCAGGCAATAGATAACCGTCATATTGTGGATGGCTCTGAATATATTTTTTAAATTCGGCCGAGTGATAGCCGGAAATAATATCCTTTGCAAACTGGGCATCCTGATTTTTCCCTGCAACCGTCACCACATTAATAAAACCCTGTGTCGGATTCTCCAGCTGCAGCGCCGAATGCAGCTTGATTCCGCTTGAGACCGCAAAGTTTCCCTGAATCGCGCCATAGTCGACATCCGGCAATGCTCGTACCTGTTGCGCGTTATCCATTTCTTTCAGAATGATTTTATAAGGATTCTCACGAATACTTTTCTGTGAGAACGTCGCCGGCTCGGCATTTTCCGCAATTTTGATCCAGCCTAGATCCTGCAGCAACAGCGCCGCCCGATATTCGTTCGATGGTTGATTGGGAACAGAGATAACGGTGCCGGGCGCCGGGCTATCCACCCGTTGGTGTTTTTGGGAGTAAAGCCCCATTGGCGGGGTAGGCACCTGCACAATACCGACGTTCTCAATACCCAGACGCTCGTTGACCGATTGAAGATAGACCGGGTGCTGCATAATATTGGCGTCAATATCACCGGTATTGACCGCATGATTGATCTGGATACCATCGCTGAAATCAAGATATTCAATTTTATATCCTTTCTGCTGTAAATAGGGCGCCACTCCCTCGGCAAACTGTTCTTTATAAGGGCCGGGGTTGAATCCCAGCCTTAGCGTTTTACCGGATTCAGCCCCCAGAGCGGAAAATGAAAATACCAAACTAACGGCAGATAAGAACAAGATGGGAACACGCCAATTCATTTTTTAATTTCCTGGAAGATAATGGATATTGTTTTATCAGTAAGAGGCTTAACCTGATAATAACTGTATTGAGGATTCAAACATGACGTGATTTCATTGAAAACAATGAATTTGGTGTTTGCTTATCATTTTTTTTGCTAATGCAGTCGGCGGGCGATGAATGAATAATTATGACTTTGCCGTGTTTGGGGTTTACTAATAAGCATTGATGCGAAAATAAATATAATGATCCATCATTTGTGTTTTTATTTCGAGAGATTAATGGCGGCAGCCTGTATATCCTGCATCTTGCATCTTGCATCTTGCATCTTGCATCTTGCATCTTGCATCTTGCATCTTGCACGTTGCCGGTACCTTGGTTGCGTTTAATTATTCGATGCATTGCCTGGAGAAGCGCCGGTTGAGCCTGCGCGGCCATCAGGCTCAACCGAAGCGGCGGCATCTTGTTCAGCGTTAGGGTTGCGCCTGTGCCGCGGCGTCGTTGGCCTGGATAAAAGGCGCGATGTAGCGCTGATAGCGGGAGGGTTTTAGCTGCTGAAGATCGACCAGCACCAGTCCGTCGATGCAGTTATTGAAGTCCGGATCGATGCCGAAATCAACGAACTGTACGCCGCCATGTTCCCCGTTGTGCTCGCACAGTTCAGAATACTGTTTATAAAGCGTGGGAATACCGCATCCCATATTGCTGAGCATGCTCTTCAGCCGGGTTAAATCCTGCTGGTAATCCGTGCCTTCAAACTGTTGCAGCACATCGGGCAGCGATGCGGGGTAGGGGCGTCGTGAGTGGGCCAACTGCTGGCTGGGAGCAAAATGCAGACGGTAAAAGGCGATCAGCAAATCCCGCGCCGTCGGCGGCAGCGTACCGGACAGGGATACCGGGCCAAACAGATAGCGGCACTGCGGATAGCGCGCCAGGTAAGCGCCGATGCCCAGCCAGAGGTAGTCCAGCCCCCGTTTTCCCCAATATTTCGGTTGGATAAAGCTGCGCCCAAGTTCAATGCCGGAGGCCAGTATCGGGTTCATCTCCTCGCCATAATGGAACAGACTGTGGCTGTACAAGCCATTTTTACCCCTGTTGGCGATTTGCTCCGCCGTTGGAATAAAACGATAGGCGCCGACGATCTCCAGTTCACTCTCATCCCACAGAATCAGATGCAGGTAGTCGTCGTCGTAGCTATCCAGATCGCGTCGCTGACCCGATCCTTCGCCCACGGCGCGAAACGCGATTTCCCGCAGCCGTCCTAACTCGCGCAGCAGCGGCGAATAATCCTCTGTGCCCCGGCGATACAGATACACCTTTTTACCGTCCGGCGTGGTGCCTAAGGTTTCGCAATCGGCCAGCGCATGCTTTAGCAGTACGCGATCTTCAGCCAGCGCGATAGGTTTTTCCCCGATAAAACAGCCTGATTTCCCTTGTCCCAGCCGGTAAACATGACGGCGGAAACGCGCCGCCAGATCGTTGGTCTGTAGATTGCCCTGGCTCCAGGTCGCATAGGGGATCTGCGCGCCGATACGGATTTTGAGCCGCTGCCCGGCCTGATGGAACATTTCTCTGACCAGCAGCAGCGTGGATAGCGGTCGGTAGATCAGTGAGGAGAGATAAAACAGGGCGCTGTTACGTCCGCTGATATGTATGGGGACGATTGGCGCGCGGGCTTTAGCGGCCATGCGGATGAAACCGCTGTGCCAGTGGCCGTCGCGGATCCCCTGCAGGCTGATTCTGGAAACCTCGCCGGCAGGGAAGACGATGATCGCGCCGTCATGATCCAAATGCTGCTGTATGGCGGTAATTTGCTGGCGTTTGGTGCGGTTATTGAAGTTATCCACCGAAAAGAACAGGTTTTTCAGCGGTTCAACGTAAGCGAGCAACTGACTGGCGACAATACGAACATCGGGTCTGACGCTGGCGACCGTACGCAGCAGCGCCAGGCCGTCAAGCGAACCGATAGGGTGATTCGCCACCAGGACCACTGGCCCCTGACTGGGGATGTTTTCCAAATCACCTTCGACCGTCTCGCAGTTGAAATTGAAGTGCCCGAGGATTTGCTCAACCAGATCCAGTCCCTTCAGATAAGGGTAGCGTTGAGAGAATTGCTGGATTTTGTTTTCGAATAATAGGGCGCGTAATAAATTTCGTTGCCAGGACGGCGTGTGGCGATGAGGCGCAATGTCTTGAAGAATGGCATCTAAGCTAAACATAAGGAGTTCTCCGTAGCCCACCGTTGCCAAAAGTAAGGGATGGAGGTGACACATTTATGTCAGTGTAGAAATAATGTTCAGATTATTCCACCCATTATTTACGTCGAATCAGCGCAAATTTGCTGGTGGAATGCCTGGATTTCCCGACGCTACTCCTGTTGGTATTGGGGGTAGCTGATGGTATTGATAAACCACTCTTTGAGTCCGTCCGGCGTGGCGACGCTGAACACGTCATCAACCTCTTTTTTCAGCAGCGCGCGCGCCATTGGCGAGTCAATGGAAATATAATCCTTTGACTCGCCATAAATTTCATCCGGGCCGACGATACGAAAGCGTTTTACCTGACCGTCTTCATTTTCAATCTCGACCCAGGCGCCGAAGAAGACTTTCCCATCCTGCTGCGGAGAATAGTCGACAATTTGTAGTTCAGTCAGACACTTTCTTAAGTATCGGACGCGTCGGTCAATCTGGCGCAACAGGCGCTTGTTGTAGGTGTAGTCGGCATTTTCAGATCGATCGCCCAAACTGGCCGCCCAAGATACAATTTTGGTTATTTCCGGCCGTTTTACGTTCCAGAGATGGTCATGCTCTGCTTTAAGCTGGTTGTATCCTTCCCGGGTGATCAATTTTGTCTTCACTCGTTCTCAATCTCATGCAATTGGGGAAACTAACGGTCATTATACAAGTCTTGCCGATGTATTGGCTCCCCGGAGCGTTCGGATAGCCGCCAGTGCGCTTTGAAATTCATCGGCTAGCGAGGTTTTGCCGCAATTTAACAGATTTTGGGATCTTTATAACGTCGGGACGATGACTTCACATAGCGAATAGCGGTGGATTTATGGCAAGGTAGCGACAAGGTAATGAACGAACTAGTTGATTATACGTGTTTTAATATGCTTTGTAACAATTTCGCCTAGAATGTATACCAGAAACGGCTGTCAGTAATCCGTATGTTTCTGAACAATAGCGGCATCGGCGGCTATCACGCCTTTGGAGAGAGAGAATGCAAGAGAACTATAAAATTCTGGTTGTAGATGACGATATGCGTTTGCGTGCGCTGTTAGAACGTTATCTGACCGAACAGGGTTTTCAGGTACGTAGCGTTGCCAATGCTGAACAGATGGATCGTTTATTAACCCGTGAGTCATTTCACCTGATGGTGCTGGATCTGATGCTGCCGGGTGAAGACGGCCTGTCTATTTGCCGTCGTCTGCGTAGCCAAAGCAACCCAATGCCGATCATCATGGTGACGGCGAAAGGGGAAGAGGTCGACCGTATCGTCGGCCTGGAAATCGGCGCGGATGATTATATTCCCAAACCCTTTAACCCTCGCGAACTGCTGGCCCGCATTCGCGCGGTGCTGCGTCGCCAGGCTAATGAACTGCCGGGCGCGCCGTCACAGGAAGAGGCGATTATCGCGTTTGGCAAATTCAAACTGAATCTGGGAACGCGTGAAATGTTCCGTGATGATGAACCCATGCCGTTAACCAGCGGCGAGTTCGCGGTTCTTAAAGCCTTGGTCAGCCATCCGCGCGAACCGCTGTCGCGTGACAAGCTGATGAATCTGGCGCGCGGCCGCGAATACAGCGCCATGGAGCGTTCCATCGACGTACAGATTTCCCGTTTACGCCGTATGGTGGAGGAAGACCCGGCGCACCCGCGTTATATCCAAACGGTTTGGGGCCTGGGCTACGTCTTTGTACCGGACGGCAGTAAAGCATGAGGCGCTGGCGCTTCTCTCCGCGCAGCTCATTTGCCCGGACGTTATTACTGATTGTCACGTTGTTGTTTGTCAGCCTGGTGACCACCTATCTGGTGGTGCTGAATTTCGCCATTTTACCCAGTTTGCAGCAGTTTAATAAGGTGCTGGCTTACGAAGTAAGAATGCTGATGACCGATAGCCTGCAATTGGAGGACGGCTCCACTCTGGAGGTGCCGCCCGCGTTCCGGCGTGAGATTTACCGTGAGCTGGGTATTTCGTTATATACCAATGCCGCGGCGGCGGAGAGCGGCTTACGCTGGGCTCAGCATTATAAATTTTTGAGTCAGCAGATGGCGCAGCAGCTGGGCGGTCCGACCGATGTCCGGGTTGAAGTCAGTAAAAATACTCCGGTGGTGTGGTTGAAAACCTGGCTATCGCCGGATATCTGGGTGCGGGTGCCGCTAACTGAAATTCATCAGGGCGATTTTTCACCGCTTTTCCGTTATACGCTGGCGATCATGCTATTGGTGATTGGCGGCGCCTGGCTGTTTATCCGCGTACAAAACCGTCCGTTGGTTGAATTGGAACATGCGGCCTTACAGGTCGGGAAGGGCATTATTCCGCCGCCGTTGCGTGAATACGGCGCCTCGGAGGTGCGTTCGGTTACCCGCGCCTTTAATCAGATGGCGTCCGGCGTGAAGCTGCTGGCGGACGATCGCACCCTGTTGATGGCCGGCGTCAGCCATGACCTGCGTACGCCGCTGACGCGCATTCGTCTGGCGACGGAAATGATGAACAAGAACGATGACTATCTGGCTGAGTCCATCAATAAGGACATTGAAGAGTGTAATGCGATTATTGAGCAATTCATCGACTATTTGCGCACCGGTCAGGAAATGCAGACGGAAATTGCCGATCTTAACGCCATTATGGGCGAGGTCGTGGCCGATGAAAGCGGTTATGAACGTCAGATTGACAGCGAATTCTCGGATGGCGAACTCATCGTTCGCGTTAGCCCGCTATCGATTAAGCGTGCCGCGTTGAATCTGGTGGTCAACGCCACGCGCTACGGTAATGGATGGATAAAGGTCAGCACCGGCCGGGAACTGCAACGCGTCTGGTTTCAGGTTGAAGATGATGGCCCGGGCATTGAGCCCGCTCAGCTCAAACACCTTTTCCAGCCCTTTGTTCGGGGCGACAGTGCGCGTAGCACCAGCGGCACCGGGCTGGGTCTGGCGATTGTTCAACGAATTATCGATGCTCATGACGGCGTGCTTGATGTCGGCGTCAGCGATTGCGGCGGACTCTGCGTTCGAGCCTATTTACCATTGCCGTTTGATATCACTGCGGCAGACAGCGGGGCGGGAAAAGAGTAAACGGCTATGGCTGTTTACCGACTTGGTAATTTTGATTTGTCGCGCCGCCAGTGTGTATATTGTTTTTTTCCACAAAGCTATCGCTGAATATTACCGCCATCACAAACTTATGATGATGGCGGCCATTTATTAAAACGCGCTAAAGCGGATGGTATTTTTAATTCTGGTTATTCTGAATTATTAAAATTCATTAATATTTTTGTTTTCTTTATAATTTCAAGGCCATATTCGCTACAGCCATTTTTTATTATCGGTGTAAAACGTATTACCCTTAGCAATAAAAAAAGCGCGGCAATCCGCGCTTTTTTATATTAATGACCGGCTTACAGTCTGGGACCCGCCGTAACTAATGCGGCGCCTGCGGGGGCGTCGGTGTATTTATCAAAGTTGGTGATAAAACGCTGGGCCAAATCTTGCGCTTTCGCCTGCCATTGACCGTAGTCGGCGTAGGTATCGCGCGGATCGAGAATGCCGGAATCAACGCCCGGCAATGATTTGGGAATCGCCAGATCGAAGATCGGCAGTGTCTGCATCTCCGCATCGTCGATACTGCCATTCAGTATGGCGTCAATAATCCCGCGCGTATCCTTAAGCGAAATACGTTTTCCGGTTCCGTTCCAGCCGGTATTGACTAAATATGCCTGGGCGCCTGCCGCTTCCATGCGTTTTACCAGCACTTCCGCGTATTGTGTGGGATGCAGCGACAGGAAAGCCGCGCCGAAGCAGGCGGAAAAGGTCGGCGTCGGTTCCGTCACGCCACGTTCCGTGCCCGCCAGTTTTGCGGTGAAGCCAGACAGGAAATGGTACTGCGTTTGATCGGACGTCAGGCGCGAGACCGGCGGCAATACGCCAAATGCATCCGCCGTCAGGAAAATGACTTTTGTCGCATGCCCAGCCCTGGATACGGGTTTGACAATGTTCTGGATATGGTAGATCGGATAAGATACGCGGGTATTTTCGGTTTTGGCGCCGTCGTTGAAATCTACCGTACCGTCAGCCAGTACCGTGACGTTTTCCAACAGCGCATCGCGCCTGATGGCGCCATAAATATCCGGTTCCGCTTCTTCCGACAGCTTGATGGTTTTAGCGTAGCAGCCGCCTTCGAAGTTGAAAACGCCGTCATCGTCCCAGCCGTGCTCGTCATCGCCGATCAGCTGGCGCTTGGGGTCGGTCGACAGCGTGGTTTTACCGGTGCCGGAAAGACCAAAAAAGACGGCGACATCGCCTTGTTCGCCCACGTTGGCCGAACAGTGCATCGAAGCGATGCCTTTAAGCGGCAGCAGGTAGTTCATGATAGAGAACATCCCTTTTTTCATCTCACCGCCGTACCAGGTGCCGCCGATCAGCTGAATGCGCTCCGTGAGGTTAAAGGCGACGAAGTTTTCAGAGTTCAGCCCCTGTTCCCGCCATTGCGGATTAGTGCATTTCGCGCCGTTTATTACGATGAAATCAGGCTCGAAATCCTTTAGCTCTTCATCGCTTGGACGGATAAACATGTTTTTGACAAAGTGCGCTTGCCAGGCGACCTCGGTAATAAAGCGGACTTTCAGCCGGCTATCTGGGTTGGCGCCGCAGAATGCGTCAACGATAAACAGGCGTTTACCCGAAAGTTGTCTGGTGACGAGCTGCTTGAGGTGCGTCCAGACTTCCTGATTTAGAGGATGGTTATCATTTTTTCCTTTCCCCTGATCCGACCACCAAACGCTATCGCGGGTGACGTCATCGCGTACGATGTATTTATCTTTTGGGGAGCGGCCGGTAAAAATACCGGTATCGACGGCCACGGCGCCCAGACGGGTTTCTATGCCGCGTTCGTAACCTTGAAGGGATGGGGAGATTTCCTCTTGAAAAAGCAGGTCATAGCTGGGGTTGTAGACAATATCGCGGACATCCTGGATTCCATAAGACGCAAGAGCCTTTGGCGTTATACCTTTAATCTGCATGTTGCTACTCCTCAATTGTTATTCCCCTTATTTTTCCAGTTACAGCGATAGGGTTCCCTTTCCGAGGTTCGCCCTTTTTACGGGGGCCGCCGCCTGTCGCGTTCAGCTCTGTTTCTGACAACCTCTATCACTTCGTTGACGCCGTTTTCGAGGTTCCGCTCAGTTGCCGTCTGGCTGCATCTTGAAACTTATCGGGTAGTAGGGTTGTACTGATATTATTGTAGAGCGTGAGTTTATTTTAACCGCGATGACAATCATAAAATTAAATAAATTAATTAATAACTTTGCTTATTCAATATGTTGTGCGGCTAGGCAGGATAGAATTGCAGGGTCTTTATGCAGGAAAATAAGCGGGTACGAGAGCGTACCCGCGGCTGAATTAATGCAACTGATTATCAGGTGAATGCGGTTTTAGCGCCAGCACGTCTTCGGCGTTGAAAACATAGTGATTTCCGCAATAGTCACAATGCATATCGATCTCGCCGTCCTGTTCCAGCATTTCATTAATTTCTTGATCGGCAAGCGTCATTAATGCTTGCGCGCAACGTTCACGCGAACAGTGACATTGGAAAGTCACCGGCTGCGGTTCATATACCGTCACTGCTTCCTGATGGTAGAGGCGGTAGAGGACATCATTAGCAGCAAGCGAGAATAACTCCTCAGGCTTGACCGTGGCGGTGAGCTGCGTCAGGTGTTCGAAATCATCTTGCTCGGTGTTTTGCGACGGCAATACCTGCAGCAGCATGCCCGCCGCCGCCATTCTGTCATCATGTTGACCCGTGCGGATAAATAGCCGGGTGGGCAGTTGCTCGGACTGTAGAAAATAGTTTTCCAGACAATCGGCAACGGTGTCGCCCTCTAATCCGACCACGCCCTGATAACGTTCGCCTTCTGTCGGGGTGATGGTGATGACCAGATAACCGCTGCCGACCATCTCTTTGAGTGAGCTATCCGGCGCTATTTCACCCTGCAAACGGGCTACGCCGCGCATCTGCTGCTGATGGTTGCCGTTGATCACGGCCAGTTTCAGCGGCCCGTCCCCCTGAAGTTGAACGGTAATATCGCCGCTGAACTTCAAGGTCGCCGTCAATAGACTGGTGGCGACCAGCATGTCGCCAAGCAACTTTTGCACCGGCGCCGGATAATCATGGTTCGCCAGAATGTGTTGGTAAGTGTCGCTGACTGTCACCAACTCGCCACGGACGGCGTGATTTTCGAACAGATAACGGTGCAGTTGGTCATGGATGGACATAATATTTTCTCGCTGTGGTGACAGTTATTCGCTTCATTTTCAAGCCGCCGGCGGCGCATCGGGCGACGACGTTCTGAAATCTGCCGGGGTTATTCCTGATCGCTGTATTTAAATTTAATCAGATCCCGCCGTTCCTTCTTATCCGGGCGACGATCCGGGTGCGGCATCGTCAGCGCATTCATCTTGCGCGCCAGCGCCAGCTTGTCCCGCTTCCCGATACTCTCGGCGGTTTCCTGATATAACGCCTGTGCTTCCGTCGCCGTTCTGCGTTGTCCGCTGATTGCGCAGACAATCACGGTGCGCTCGTCGTTTCCCTGACGGAGCTTGATTTCGGCATTCAGCTCAACCAGTTTGCTGGGTTTACTGCGTTGCCCGTTGTAGTGCACCTTGCCGCCATCAACCATTTCGCGGGCAATGGCCCGGGTTTTATAGAAACGGGCGGCCCAAAGCCATTTGTCCAGACGGACAATATCGTCAGACTTCTCGGTTGCTTTCATCATGACCTCTTTTGATTAACGGAGGTTTACCGAACGCTGTAATGACGGTAACAGCCCAAGATAATCATTCATTGCCGGATGCTGCTGAAATGATTTTTCCTGCTGAGTGGAGTCAGGGTTGCTGACGCCCAGACAGTAACCAATACCGAAGGTTTTAGCAGCGTCCAGAATGGTTTCGTTGTCATCGACAAATAGCGTTCTGGCCGGCTCGAAGCCGGTTTGCCGCTGTACTGCCCGCCATAACCGCTGATTTTCTTTCGGATACCCATAGGTATGGGTGGAAAGTAATAAATCAAGGTGTTTGTCTAAGCCGGTGTGTTCAATTTTAACCGCCAGACCATGCGGATGCGCATTCGTCAGCAAGATCGTTCGTTTCCCACTGTCGCGCAAGGCGCTCAGAAATGGCTCGGTATCTTCCCGCAGGCGGGCGCGGGAGCCGATATCGGTGGTCATCTGATAGATATCCAGCCCCAGCTTTTCACTCCAGTAATCGAAGCAGTACCAGTTCATCGTATGCTGCACCGCCTGATATTCGTCGGCAATGAGCCGTTGCGCCTGTTCGAGACTGATGCCGCGCTTATTGCTGAGCGACTGCGGTACCAGCTGTAGCCAAAAGTAGCTATCAAAGGCCAGATCAAGCAGCGTGCCATCCATATCCAATATCACGGTATCAATATCGCGCCAGTTAAAGTGAGGACTCATAAATACTCCAGATACAGAATGCAGATGCCGAATGAGTGGACGAGGTTTATTTGATAAAGGCGTTTTTTCGCCATACGTCGGGTTGCCTGGAGATAACTCCCTTGCCGTCTACGGCGTATAAATACGGCAATGCCGCCAGAATAACATAACCACGCGGCGCTTCGATGATCAAAACGGGTGTGCGCGCCTGTCTATCAGCAGCGGCGTGGAGCCAAAAAGAGAGGCGTAATATTGTTGAATGTGGTCTATCCGCTGTTTGTTCCTGACTATCCGGATGCCCAATAACGTTACGTTGACCAGTAATGTAACGGAAAACAGCAACAGGAGCAGGCAACTGCCAAGATAACGCCACAGCGTGATAACGTCTGGCTCGCTATGCAGGCTGATATGCTGTGTGCCATTGGCATCGGTGCTGAGATTGGTGATGACGCCCGATGCGCTAAATGGCGTGTGCAATAACATCGACGATAACCGCTGAAGCTCTTTCCATTGGTCGGCGGCGTGGTATTCATTCAAGGGCGTTACCGGTAATGGGTAGCTGACAAACTGGCGTCCTTCATCGCTACGAATTAAAAAGCCGCCCGGCGGGGGACTATTGAGCGAATCAGCCGCATTATTGACTTCCTGTTGAAAGAAGTAATCCGTGGCGCTGTCGACGAGTGATTCCAGGGTTCCTGCGCTCACCGGGCGCAACAGGACGTTCATTCCTTTAAGCGAGCCTGAACTGGCTTGTTTTACCAGCGTATCCCAGTTCTTCACATTTCCCAGATTGATCAACGCATTCTTCAGGCGGGGACAATCTTTCTCCTGCTCACAAAGATCTTGCGTTTTCAGTACGATATCGGAAAAGTCATTCAGCAAAATCATGCCCGATTTCTGAATGGCCGAAGCCAGCTGAGCATTCATCTGACCCTCTGCGTCGGTTTGCGGATGTAACTGATCATTTACGGTTTTAAGCAATGCCGAGGATTTTTCAATGGTTTCGGATTCCGGCAACGGCAATGATGCGGCTTTATTCCAGTAAATAGCCGAGCAGTCAAAAGGCGCAAAGGCATAGGAGGGCGAATTGTTCGAAATGTTGATATCCGCCGGGACATAGCACATGCCGGCCCCCTGTACTTTCAACGTGTCGCCGATTTGCAGCGGTATCTTGTTCAACTCATCAACCTGAGTGACCTGGACATGCTGCGCGCCCTGTAACCAGGCCATACTGAGTTTAAACGGCAGTTCGAGGGGAACATAGGCCAGCAACAGGATCAGGCTGAGCAGCGCGCCGACAGACAATATCAGGTTTTTACCCCATCGCTGCGGCGGGTATTTTTTGACTTCGTCATGCAGAGACAGGTATTTCCCCTGACGGATGACCTGATGGTTAAGGTAAATATCGACATTTGTTTTTTTCCCTAAATCAAGCGCGATGTACGGATGCCAGTGGGGAGGATAAATCAGATCGATATTACCCAGCGAGACGCTACCGAACTGCCCTTGATTCGACTCGCCGAACAGACCGAGACCTTGCGGCGTGCCGGAGATACAGTGGACGTCTTGTAGTTCGCGCCCCGATGGCGAACGGAAAAGCCGCCAGATGCTCCAGGCGGCAAGCAGCGCGGCCGTGCTGATCAGCCAGGGCAGTAGCGCTATCGGGCTATTCAGGCTGACAAACAACAGCAGAAACGCCAGACACATTACGCCGGCTTCTTTCAGTCCCTTCGCATGACCTAGCGCGTGTTCTTCTCTGGTTTCCTTGCGAATGCTCACCAGCTCCGCATGTTCATTTTCTTCGTGACTAATGGAGGCGTTCGGCATGGGATATTCGGCAACGGGAACCATCTGATGGTCGCTGTTGACGCACTCCACCAATGAATGGCCGTTGAGTGAGATAACCAACGGAATAGTGGCGGTTTTGATCAACTCAACGGTATTATTTTCAGTAATATACTGTTCCCAACAGGGCGGCAGGTGAATTTCCTGCGTGTCGATATAATAGCGCCACTTGTTTTGAGAGTCGGTACTCAGGCCATAACGCGTGATGGTGTGGGTGATCGGATAGACCTGATTGCTTTGCAATGAGCGGGGCAGCCTGGGTTGCGTATTCGGCATATCAAGCGGCGTTGGCTGCTGGCTATGTTCCTGAGCAAGATAGCGCTCAACGGCAACATGCTCTTCGGGCGTCAGTTGACGCAGTAAAGCCAGCTCTACCGGTAAAGGAGTGACGAAGGACGGACGCCGGCGCAGTCGGTAGCCAATAAAACCACCGATAGCGAGCAGACTGGCGAGCAATATAGCCAATACGGTGAATATTGTGCTCATGTCATCTCCATCCCTAAGTGATGTACTCCCTGTTCGTATCGGATTTTAACAAACTTGTACAATCGATGGTAACCTGCATGGTTTTGTTTTATTAAGTTAATAACTAAAAAGTAACAGAAATTATCTACGCAAGGAGAGGATGGTAACAATCAGCCGGAGTGTCTAAAATGAGGAAAATCTGATTTTCTGGGGGCATTATTGACTTTTTATTTTTTATTTAAATAGCCAATACGGGTAATGTGTATCTAATGTTATTAACAAGTAAATTAATAATAGTCATGGTTGCGGCGAAGCGCGCTGTTAACGCACAATGTGCGCAACATCAAAAATCTTGCAAGATCTAAAAGAATATTAACGATCGCATTTTATCCCGCGACACGCCGTATCTATGGTGAAGGTAAATATGACCGTCATTCGGGTTGGGCTAAGTTGTCGTCCTGGTCGTAATTTCTCTATGAGGCCATTATGAGTCATAACCTGCAAAAACCCAAAATACTCAAGGTAGAAACGGTTGCTCGTTCGCGTTTATTCAATGTCGAAGCCATTGATCTGGAATTCAGCAACGGCGCCCGCCGGGTATATGAGCGAATGCGCCCAAGCGGGCGGGAAGCGGTGATGATAGTACCGATTATCGATGATGAACTGGTGCTAATCCGTGAGTATGCCGTGGGCATTGAGCAATATGAACTCGGATTCCCTAAGGGTTTGATTGATCCCGGCGAGACGGTATTCGAGGCCGCCAACCGCGAACTGATGGAGGAGGCTGGGTTTGGCGCGGAGCAGCTCGATCTCTTGGCGACGTTGACGATGGCGCCGTCCTATTTTTCCAGCCAAATGAATATTGTCGTTGCGCGGGGGCTGTATCCACAGAGTCGTCAAGGCGATGAGCCTGAACCGCTGCCCAAAGTCCATTGGCCGTTGAAAGAAATGATGTCGTTGCTGCAAGAGTCCGATTTCCGGGAAGCGCGCAATGTCAGCGCTTTGTTTTTAGCTCAGGATTGGTTGCGCCGTCAGTAAATCCTTTATCCTCATGGCGCCACAAATAATAAAGGCGCAGAATCTGCGCCTTTAGGTATTCACGCGGCTGAAGCCGCGATCAGAACAGTTCCTGACTTTGCCCGTTATCCATCAAGGTCGTGCCGACTTCATGCACCTCGTATTCAGTCGGCTGGGTTCCTTCGATAAAGAACTCAGAGCGGCTATTGCCCCCGCCGTTGGACAACTTGCCGCTGCTGCGGTCGATGGTGACGCTGACAATGCCGGGCGGCGGCGTCATCGGTTGTTCCGGCACGCCGTCCAGCGCGGCCTTCATAAAGTCGTCCCAGGCCGGTTGCGCGCTTTTCGCTCCGCCTTCGTAGCCCGAGATTTGATCTTTAATGACCCCGGATGCGCTGCTGGTGCCCAGATCGCGGCGGTGGTCGTCAAAACCAAACCAGACGGAAGTCACCAGGTTCGGACCGTAGCCTGAAAACCAGGCATCTTTGGAGTTGTTGGTTGTACCGGTTTTACCGCCAATATCATGGCGGTTCAGTACTTTTCCTGCACGCCAGCCCGTTCCCATCCAGCCTGGCTCGCCGAAAATGTTGCTGTTCAGCGCATTTTTAATCAGGAAGCTTAATGGCGTACTGATAACGTGCGGGGCATGAGGCTGGTCGGTATTCTGCTGCGCGAGCGGCGGCGTAATTGACTCCAATTCCGGCTGAGGCAATGTACCCGGCGCCGGGTTTTCTCTGGATGTCGCGACATTTTCCATACTATCCGCGGACAACACCGTATCACGCCGAGTTTCACCATATACCAGCGGTAAATTGCAGGTATCGCACACGACTTTCGGCGTGGCGGTAAACACGGCGGCGCCGGTTTCAGTTTCTATCCTGGTGATGAGATAGGGGTCGACCAGATAGCCTCCGTTGGCCATGACCGCATAGCCGCGAGCCACTTGCAGCGGCGTGAAGGACGCGGCGCCCAGCGCCAGTGCTTCCGTCGGGACAATGTTTTGTTTCGGGAAGCCGAAACGCTGCAAATATTCGGCGGCGTAATCAATGCCCATTGCCCGCATAGCGCGAACCATCATCACGTTTTTGGATTGCCCTAAGCCCTGACGCAGACGGATAGGACCGTCGTACGTCGCGGGAGAGTTTTTGGGCCGCCAGTCTGAGCCGGCGCCTGGATCCCAACGGGTAATCGGCACGTCATTGAGAATACTGGCGAGCGTCAGGCCTTTATCCATCGCGGCGGTATAGAGAAACGGCTTGATGTTGGAACCCAACTGACGCAGCGCCTGCGTCACGCGGTTAAACTTACTTTGATTGAAATCGAATCCCCCCACCAGCGCTTCAATGGCGCCGTTGTTTGGATTGAGCGACACCAGCGCCGAGTTTACATCCGGCACCTGAGCAAGCCACCAGTCGTTATCAACTTTCCTCACCCAAACTTGCTGGCCGGCCTGCACCACGTCGATGATTCGTTTGGGCGTCGGACCTTGCTGCGTATCGGAACGATAAGGACGCGCCCAGCGCATGCCCGTCATCGGCAATGAAACATTGCTGCCGTCAGCCATCATCGCAATGGCCTTATCGCCGTCGGTATTGGTGATGACCGCCGGGAACAGCGGACCATAAACCGGCAGCTTTTTCAGTTCGGCCACGATCCGCGTACGATCCCAGGCGCTTTCGCCAACTTTCCACATTACGGCGGCCGGGCCTCGGTAGCCATGACGCATGTCATAGGCGAGGATGTTGTTGCGCAACGCATCCTGCGCGGCTAGCTGCAATTTCTTGGTAATCGTGGTGTAGACCTTGTAACCATCGTTATAGGCATTGTCGCCATAACGAGCGATCATATCCTGACGCACCATTTCGGCTACATAAGGCGCGGAGAAGGCAATCTGCGGCGCATGGTAGTCGGCTTCCAGCTTTTCGTTGCGCGCTTGGTCATATTGTTCCTGAGTGATGTAGTTTTCATCTTTCATGCGAGCCAGAACCACATTACGTCGGGCTATTGCACGATCATATGAATAGAGCGGATTAAAGGTGGAAGGCGCCTTGGGTAAACCGGCGATCATGGCCATTTCGCCTAGCGTGAGCTGGTCGACCGGCCGGCCAAAGTAAACATGCGCGGCCGCGCCAACGCCATAGGCGCGATAGCCCAGATAAATCTTGTTCAGATACAGCTCAAGAATTTCATCTTTGGTAAGAAGCTGTTCGATACGTATGGCCAGGAAGACTTCCTTGATTTTTCGTATCAGAGTGCGTTCCGGGCTAAGGAAAAAGTTTCTGGCCAGCTGTTGCGTAATGGTACTGGCCCCCTGGGATGCATGACCAGAGGTTAACGCAATCGATGCGGCGCGAATAATCCCCACCGGATCGACGCCGTGGTGCTCGTAGAAACGGCTATCTTCAGTAGCGATAAACGCTTGCGTCAATACCGGCGGGATTTGATCCAGCTTCAACGGAATACGGCGATGTTCGCCGAACTGGGCAATCAGTTCTCCATCGGCGCTGTATACCTGCATAGGCGTTTGTAACCGGACGTCTTTCAGCGTAGCGACATCGGGCAACTGTGGTTCGATGTAACGGTACAAACCGTATATCGAGGCGGCTCCCAGCAGGATGCAAGTCACTGCAAGGATGAGTAGATACTTTACGAACTTCACCTGAGATTTTCCATTCGGTAGTGTTTGAACAGTTTATAAACAATCGCGCGCTAGTATAAAGGTAAGCCAGCACTGTGGATACGTTCTTTTAATTGATAAGGAAATCGGCTTGAACATGGCTTATCACATCTGGCGGGTTGGATTAGATATACAAAACGGCTTCATGCGCGCCCTGGCGGTTCAACGCCGTCGTTATGGCTGGCAGCTTCGCTGCTGGTGGCAATTTCCGCTACCAGACGACACGTTGCGCGCGGGTAGTCTACACCATACTGAGGCGCTTTGTGAGACCTTACTGAAATGGCGCCGGTTGTTACCCCGTCATATTTCTTTACGGGTAGGTTTTCCCGCGCAGTTGGTGTTGCAACAGCGTCTGCCGATGCCAGACAGCCGACTGCGGGGACCCGAGCGTCATGAATACATCAAAACGATGGCTGCCCGCAGGCTGCCAATAAGCAGCGACTCATTGGCGATCGACTACCGGGAAGACCCTTATACGCCTGGCGCGCTATTGATTACGGCCGCCCGGCGGCTGGAGCTGGATAGCTGGCTTGATTGTCTGCGTCGTGCGGATTTGCAGCCTGAGATTATCGAGGTCTCGACCTGCGCCATTCGCTGTATGGCGCAGGCTGCGGGACTGAAAGATAACCATCTTTTCCTGCATCGACTGACCGACAGTTGGTTATGGATATCGCCGCTGAACCATGCTTTTCAGTGCGGTGCGCTAGACCCTGATGAATTCAACGCGGAAGCCGATCTTTCATCGATGGCGAACACGTATTGCCCTGACGCTGCCGAAGGGGCCGTCTACTACAGCAGCACCTTGCCTGAACCGATTGGTCGGCGATCTGATGCTTTTATCCCGTGGTCGCCACTTGCGGCGTTCGATCAAATGCAGCCGCCCTTACCTGATTTTCCCTCGGCGTTTGTCATCGCCGGCGGTTTGGCCCTGCGCCCTGGAGATGACGACGATGTTGCTGGTTAATCTCTTACCCTGGCGTAAACAACGAATACGCCGGCGAGCGTGCCGCTGGTTGCTCCTATTGCTGCTGCAGCTGATAGTGGTCTCCGCCGCGCTCGGTTGCTTTTATGGTGCCTGGCATCAGCAGCGGCTGCTGTTGCAGCATGAACTGAACGACCTCTCGGCGCACCAGCGACGATTAACGCGGCAATATCAGCAAACGCATCAGATGTGGCGTCAGCAGCGCGAATATCAGGCACAGCGTGACGCCGATGCGGCGGCGCTTCGGCACAATCAGCGCTACCTTAATCTGCTGGAGCGCATGGCATCAATGATGCCTCAGCGTCTTTGGCTGAGTGAGCTTATCGACCGCGGCGATCACCTGCTGATTTCCGGACAGAGTGAGAACTATGTCGATATTGTGGCCCTGAACCGCTCACTGGCTCGTCATCCTGATTTGGCGCGCAGCCGGGTGCGTCAGGCGCTGCGCCAGCAGAATGCGCAATCGTTGTTGCGCTTTTCGCTTCAGGCTGACTGGGCGTTTAGCCGCGCAACAAAGGATGATCAGGCCGATGATTAGTTCAATGCTTAATTGGGCGGGGTGGGGGAGCAAACCGCGATGGATGCTGGCGGCGGCACAGGTCGTATTGGTCGGCGGTTTTACACTGTTCGGCATCATGGTGACGCTAACGGCCGAGAGGCGACAAATAATGCAGGTTAACCACATGATTACGGAACACCGCGTCGCGATACGCCATCTTCAACAGCAGCTAGGCGCCATGCCTTCCATTGCCGGATTGAGGATGCAATTAGCCGAGCAGAAAACGGCCACGTCGGCGTTTCATGCAGATACGCCCTCACAGCTGGTTTCCGCGCCATTGTCGCAACCTGGAACATCGCTGCTTTCCTGGCAACCGCTGATTGATCAGCGTAGCCATAATGCCTGGTTGTTGACCTTCAGCGCCGATTATCAAGGGCTGCTGGAGGTGCTGCGCAAGTTTACCGCACTGCCTAGCGTGTTGCGGATCGATCGCCTGGTCATAAAGTCTGTCGAGCGGGGATTGCACATTGATATGAATCTGGTGAAACCGGCGGCGGAGCGGAGAACGGAAATTGAATAAACCGGCATTAGACTGCTTGCTCCTGGCCTTCATCTTACCCGGCGCCGCATCAACCAATGCCGCAATAGTGAGCCGTGATCCCTTTCAACCGTTATTTGCTCTGCGTTGCGCGCCGAGTCAGATGATGCAGTCCTGGCGGTTAAAAGGCGTGATTGGCTCCGGTAACTCGTGGGTCGGATGGTTGGCTCAACCGGAAAGCCGATGGCAACGATTAACCGCGGGAACGGTGATTTCGCCCGGAGACTGGCAGGTTATCCGCGTGGATAAGCACGGCGCGATGTTAGCGGCGGTTGAGCGAGATAAGGGGTGCGAGGGCGCGCCAGCGGAGGTTGCTTTGCTATCGCCCTTTGTTAATCAACCGGGCGGACAATAGGCTAACGCATCAAGGACAAGGAGTGTGATGAGGATGGATATAGTAAAAAAGATACTGCTCCTGGCTTTGTCGCTCGTTGCCGCCATCGCGGCGCAGGCGAGGAGTGATGCGCCGGTTTCCATGGCATTTGACGATTCGCCCATCCAACGGGTATTGCAGGCTCTGGCGGATCATCAGCAGTTAAATATGGTTGTGGCGCCCGGCGTGGACGGAACGATAAGCCTGCGGCTGGCGGAAGTGCCCTGGCGGCAGGCATTGGATATCGTCTTACAGATGGGGCAGCTCGAGGTGGAGCAGGACGGTAATGTGCTGCTGGTTTATCCCGCGTCTCACCTGGAAATATTGCGGCAGCAAAAAGTGGATCGCGCGGCTCAGCAGAAGCAACATCAGCCATTGCAGAATCTCTCCGTCGCGTTGCAGTATGCCGATGCGGAGGAGATAGCCGTCAGCATCCAGGCTCAACTCGGCGCTTTGCTTACCGATCGGGGGAACGTCACCGTGGATAAGCGCACCAATTCGTTACTGATCCGCGATACGGCCGCGGCGCTGGAACAGCTCAAGCTGTGGGTGAGTGAGTTGGATTTGCCGCTACCACAAGTGCAGCTTGCGGCGCATATCGTGACGATCAGCAGCGGAAATCTACAGGCGTTGGGGGTCAATTGGGGGCTGGAAACGGGCGAAGAGACGAATAAAGCGCTGCGCCTGAATAACTTTAATATCAGCTTGCCGATAGCGGCGCCGGCGATCAATGCGGGTTTTCATCTTGCGCGGCTCAACGGACGTCTGCTTGAGCTGGAGCTCATGGCGTTAGAACAGGAAAACCAGGTGGAAATCATTGCCAGCCCCCGGCTGCTTACCGCGCATCAGCAAACCGCCAGCATTAAACAGGGTACGGAAATTCCCTATCAGGTTTCCAGCGGCGCCAGCGGTTCCACATCGATTGAATTTAAGGAAGCGGTGTTGGGAATGGAAGTCACGCCAAGCATCCTGCGGACTGGGCGGATCACAATGAATCTGAAGATCAGTCAGAACATGCCGGGGCAGACGATAAAACAGAGCGATAATGGCGAGGCGCTGGCGATCGACAAGCAGGAGATTCAGACGCAGGTCACGGTGGCTGATGGCGAAACCATTGTGCTGGGCGGGATATTCCAGCAGCAGAAAAAACGCACCGACAGCCAGGTTCCGGCATTAGGCGATATTCCCGTGCTCGGTCATTTGTTCAAAAACAGTACGCAGCAGGATAGCCGACGAGAGTTGGTTATTTTTATTACGCCGACCCTGATTCCATCAAACTAAAAGGTAAAAAATAGCAAAATTTTCATGAAATCGACGCAATATTTTAATTGATTCCTGTGTTCTAAGTTTGACGCTGCGGCAGATTTAGCTTACAAGGGTTAGCGAATTGAGCACAGAAGTGTTGTTCCACCGAAAATGTCGATAAAACATACGCTATATCCGAAATAATCGATGTTGCAGCCAGATGGCAAACAAACCAATCCTCAGGCGCGGAGTCCGCGATGCGCCTGGCGTGAGGGCGTTAGTCAATAGGGATGCAATGCGAATAATGGCGGTATATTTCCCACCTGAGGTGGCGTGTGGCATTTTATTCGGTTGCCAAACTACCCAGAGTATTGAGATAATTTTTTGTCTGATTCTCGCACTATCGCTCATGAGGTTTCAGTTTAGGTCCCGTCGCTGGGTTGATTGGCGGGGCGGGTTATCATTAACGAATTGTCTTAGTAATACCAAAAAACATGGCAGAGAAACGCAATATCTTTCTGGTTGGGCCTATGGGTGCCGGCAAAAGCACTATTGGCCGTCAGTTAGCTCAGCAACTCAATATGGAGTTTTTCGACTCCGATCAAGAAATTGAGCGACGCACCGGGGCTGATGTGGGCTGGGTATTCGATGTGGAAGGCGAAGAAGGCTTCCGCGATCGTGAAGAGAAAGTCATTAATGAATTGACGGAAAAGCAAGGCATCGTGCTGGCGACAGGCGGTGGTTCTGTCAAATCACGTGAAACACGCAATCGTCTTTCGGCGCGTGGGGTAGTCGTTTATCTGGAAACGACGATTGAGAAACAGCTGGCCCGCACGCAACGCGATAAGAAACGTCCGTTACTTCAAGTTGAAGCGCCTCCGCGTGCCGTTCTGGAGGAGTTGGCGAGAGAGCGAAATCCGTTGTATGAGGAGATCGCCGATATCACCATTCGAACCGACGAACAAAGCGCTAAGGTCGTTGCTAACCAGATTATCAATATGCTGGAAAGTAACTAAATGTAATGCATCATCTGCGTAATGCAGGTTTTGAACAGGTTATTAAACGAGCATGGAAAGAATTACCGTAACATTAGCCGAACGAAGTTATCCTATTACGATAGCCGCCGGATTGTTTAATGATTCGGCTTCTTTTATGCCGTTGAAAGCCGGGGAACAGGCCATGCTGGTGACCAACCAGACATTGGCTCCTCTCTATCTTGAACATGTTCGCCGCATGCTTGAGCAAAGCGGCGTGCATGTCGATCAGGTTGTTTTGCCCGACGGCGAAAAGTATAAATCCCTGGACGTTCTGGATCAGGTTTTTACCGCGTTGCTGAACAAACCCCATGGGCGTGATACGACGATTGTCGCGTTAGGCGGCGGCGTGATAGGCGATCTGGCCGGTTTTGCCGCAGCCAGCTATCAACGCGGCGTTCGTTTCATTCAGGTGCCGACGACGCTGCTGGCGCAGGTTGATTCTTCCGTTGGCGGTAAAACCGCGGTGAATCACCCGCTGGGTAAAAACATGATCGGCGCCTTCTATCAACCGGCATCGGTTGTGATTGATGTAAACTGCCTGAAAACGTTGCCCGCGCGGGAACTCTCGTCCGGTCTGGCTGAAGTGATTAAGTACGGCATCATTCTGGATAGCGATTTCTTTCTTTGGCTGGAAGCGCACATCGAAGACCTGAGGGCCTTGGATCATGATGCGCTGGCTTACTGCATTCGCCGCTGCTGTGAATTGAAAGCCGCGGTGGTTGCCGCCGATGAACGCGAAAACGGCATGCGGGCATTGCTCAATCTTGGGCATACCTATGGTCATGCCATTGAAGCGGAAATGGGATACGGCAACTGGTTGCACGGCGAAGCGGTGGCCGCGGGTATGGTGATGGCCGCGCACACGGCCCGACGTCTAGGGTTGTTTTCTGCCGACGACATTGCACGTATCACTTCTCTGTTGGTTCAGGCCGGTCTGCCGGTTAACGGCCCCGATCGGATGTCGCCGGAATCTTATCTTCCCCACATGATGCGTGATAAGAAGGTGCTGGCCGGCGAATTACGCCTTGTGCTGCCAACGTCTATCGGTCGCGCCGAGATCCGCAGTGGCGTGGCACATGATCTTGTGCTGGCGTCAATAACTGATTGTCTTGCTTAAGCGCTTTTCTTTTTTGTTAACGGCGAATGTGTTAACGACAGATAAGTGCTGATGGTTTATGGTTAATAAAATACAATGCGTTATGAATTGATAATTCGCTTCGGGGACAAGGTTGCGAATTTTAGCCTTTCAGTTGGGGGGTTTTAAATGGATGAGTTTAAGCCGGAAGATGAGCTGAAGCCTGATACCAGTGACCGTCGACCAACGCGACAGCAAAAAAGAGGCAGCAATTTTTCCGTACCGAAAATCACGCTTTCCAGACAACACCTGATGATTGGTATCGGGGTGCTGGTATTGTTGTTGCTGATCGTCGGTATCGGTTCCGCTTTGCAGGCGCCTTCTCATCCGCAAACGCCCCAGTCGCAAGGCCAATCTGGCGGTGAAAAAAATATCGACCTCTCTTCATCAACGCCCATGACCCAGGGGGGTGAAGCCTCAACGCCGATTGAGAACGCCCCAGGCACTGCCGGACAGCCGCCGCAAACGCTGAGCGCGCCGTCTATTGCCGGGACGCCAACGGAAGCTCAGCCTCAACCTCCGGTAAGCGGTCAGCAACGCATTGAGTTGCCTGGCAATATCACTGACGCGCTTTCACAGCAACAGGGCCGAGTTAACGATCTTTCACAAGGCGCGGTAACAGACTCAACGTTACCGACAGCGCCTGCCACCGTCGCGCCGTCGGCTAGAGCGCCTGCGCCGACCGGTAAACCTACCCGCGATATCGGCGGTCACCCCTCTGCGCGCAGCAGTCATGCGACGGGTAAAACGCCGGTAACGAATGCGCCGAAGGCAGCGCCTTCAGCCGCGGTGAATCGACCTGCCGTATCCGCCTCTGCCGGGACGGGGAGTTCGATTCAAAATGCGCCCGCTAATCATTTTACTTTACAGTTGAGCGGCGCTTCTCGCCCGGATACGCTAAAGGCTTACGCGAAACAACATAATCTGGCCCATTCGTGGGTTTACGAAACTAAACGCGACGGAAAATCCTGGTATGTGTTAGTGACTGGAGTCTATGCTTCCTCTACAGAAGCAAAGCAGGCGATAGCAACGCTACCTGCTGATGTACAAGCGAAAAAACCATGGGTTAAGCCGATCCGTCAGGTGAAGCAGGACTTGAATAAGTAACACCAATTTTAGCCCTGATGTGCTGTCTGACACAGAGTACAATCCGCGGCTCTGAAAAGTATGAGTAACTAACGACGGCATGAAAAAAAACCGCGCTTTTTTAAAATGGGCTGGTGGTAAATATCCGCTGGTGGAAGATATTCGTCGCTATTTACCCGCAGGAGACTGCCTGATTGAGCCGTTTGTTGGTGCGGGTTCCGTATTTCTGAATACGGAATACGACAGCTATATATTGGCCGATATTAATAGCGATCTCATTAATCTTTATAACATCGTCAAGTCGAACGCCGACGATTTTATTCGCGATTCCCGCAAACTGTTTACTGACGAAGTTAATACCTCAGACGTTTTTTATTTGCTGCGCGAAGAGTTTAATCTTTGCACTGACGCCTACCGGCGCGCGGTGTTGTTTCTCTATCTGAACCGGCATTGTTATAACGGCCTGTGCCGATATAACATGCGCGGCGAATTTAATGTGCCGTTTGGCCGCTATAAAAAGCCTTATTTCCCTGAAGAAGAAATCCGTTGGTTTGCTTTCAAGGCCAAAAGCGCCACCTTTGTTTGCGAGCATTATCAACAGACGTTGATTAACGCCAAACCCGGTTCGGTTGTTTATTGCGATCCTCCCTATGCGCCATTATCCGCTACGGCGAATTTTACCGCCTATCACACGAATAATTTTAATACAGCGGATCAGAAGAACCTGGCCCAGCTGGCTCATAGCCTGTCGGTTGAGAGCCAGATCCCGGTGTTGATTTCCAATCACGATACGCTGCTGACCCGCGAATGGTATCAGGGTGCTTCTTTGTATGTAGTGAAAGCGCGTCGGACCATCAGCCGTAATATTCTGGGGCGCAGTAAAGTGAACGAGCTGTTAGCGCTGTATTGTTGATCGCGGTTATGTGAATCATACCGCGTCCGGTTGTAAGCTAGGCCGTGTCATAACAAGATAAAGAGATCGGCTGGAAGCAGGTTGTTCAAAAGCGCCGATACCCGATAAATCGCAAGCTGCGGGCAAACTGATGCGCTTGGAGCCTGAAGGCGTCGGGTATCTTAAAAAACCATCGCTGAACGGGATGAGGCATAAACAGACATCTCAGGAAGCAGGAATTCAGACCTTATCGTTTGGAGAAGCGAATGAAACCGTTTTTAATCGCCCCGTCTATTTTGTCGGCTGATTTTGCCCGGCTTGGTGAAGATACCGCTAACGTGTTGTCGTCGGGTGCCGACGTGGTTCACTTCGACGTGATGGATAACCACTATGTGCCAAATCTGACGATGGGCCCGATGGTGCTGAAATCCTTACGGGATTATGGCATTACGGCGCCAATTGATGTTCATTTGATGGTGAAACCGGTTGATCGCATTATTCCTGACTTCGCCCGGGCGGGCGCCAGTTTCATTACGTTTCACCCCGAAGCCTCGGATCACGTCGATCGCTCTCTGCAGCTGATCAAAGACCAGGGCTGCAAGGCCGGTCTGGTTTTCAATCCGGCGACCCCGCTCAGCTACCTTGATTACGTTATGGATAAACTGGATATTATTTTGTTGATGTCGGTTAACCCCGGTTTTGGCGGACAGTCGTTCATCTCGTCCACGCTGGATAAACTGCGCCAGGTGCGTAAGCTGATTGACGACAGCGGCCATGATATCCGTCTGGAAGTGGATGGCGGCGTTAAGGTCGATAATATCGGCGCTATTGCTGCGGCGGGCGCGGATATGTTCGTCGCGGGTTCCGCGATTTTCAGCCAGCCTGACTATCGTGCGGTGATCGCGCAAATGCGTGGTGAACTGGCAAAGGTGACGAATGACTAGTTCTTTGCTTATTCGCGCACTGGCGTTTGATTTGGATGGCACGTTGATTAACAGCGTGCCGGGATTAGCCGCCGCGATCGATTTAACGTTACAGGCGCAATCCCTTCCGGCCGCTGGCGAAGCCCGGGTCGCCACCTGGATTGGCAACGGCGCCGATGTTTTGGTGGAGCGGGCTCTGAGCTGGGCCGGCGTAGCGCCGTCGCCGCAACGAGTCCGCGATGCCCGTGAGGCGTTCGACCGCTTTTATGAGCAAACGGTCGATAACGGCAGCGAGTTGTACCCCGAGGTTAAAGATACGCTGGCTGCGCTGGTCGCGCAGGGATTCCCGATGGCGGTGGTGACCAATAAGCCGACGCCGTTCGTTGCGCCTTTACTGGCATCGCTGGGTATTGACGCCTATTTTTCCCTTATTATCGGCGGTGATGACGTCATCGCCAAAAAGCCGCATCCGGCGCCTCTGTATCTGGTGCTGGGCAAGTTAGGCTTGCGCGCGAGTGAATTGCTTTTCGTCGGCGATTCTCGTAATGATATTCAAGCATCCCAGGCTGCCGGCTGTCCTTGCGTCGGTATGACCTATGGATATAACTATGGTGAAGCGATAGCGTTGAGTCATCCGCATATTGTGCTGGAGCGTTTTGCCGATCTGTTGCCCATTGTCGGGCCGTCATTTTTAAAAAATCAGGAAGCATTAGTATGAGTAAGCCCATTGTATTTAGCGGTGCACAACCATCTGGTGAACTGACCATTGGTAACTACATGGGTGCGTTACGCCAGTGGGTCAATATGCAGGACGATTACGACTGCATCTATTGTATCGTTGACCTGCACGCCATCACCGTGCGTCAGGATGCGCAACAGTTGAGAAAAGCCTCGCTGGATACGCTGGCGCTCTATCTGGCCTGCGGCATTGATCCGCAGAAGAGCACGATCTTCGTGCAGTCGCATGTCCCTGAGCATACCCAACTGAGCTGGGTATTGAACTGCTACACCTATTTCGGTGAACTGAGCCGTATGACGCAGTTTAAAGACAAATCTTCGCGTTATGCCGAGAATATCAATGCCGGTCTGTTCGATTACCCGGTGCTGATGGCGGCCGACATTCTGTTATATCAGACCACGCAGGTGCCGGTGGGCGAAGATCAGAAACAACATCTGGAACTAAGTCGTGATGTCGCCCAGCGCTTTAATTCGCTTTATGGCGATATTTTCAGGGTTCCCGAGCCGTTTATTCCCAAGTCGGGCGCCCGGGTGATGTCTTTGCTGGAACCGACCAAAAAAATGTCCAAATCGGACGATAATCGCAATAACGTCATCGGCTTGCTGGAAGATCCCAAATCGGTGGTGAAGAAGATCAAACGCGCGGTGACGGATTCGGATGAGCCGCCTGTCGTTCGTTATGACGTGGTGAACAAGGCGGGCGTTTCCAATCTGCTGGATATTCTTTCCGCGGTCACGGGTAAAACCATTGCCGAGCTGGAACAGGAATTCAGTGGCCAGATGTATGGTCACCTGAAGGGGGCGGTCGCCGATGCGGTATCCGGCATGCTGACAGAATTACAGGAGCGCTATCATCGTTTCCGCAATGACGAAGCCTTGTTGCAGCAAATCATGCGTGATGGTGCGGAGAAAGCCAGCGCCCGGGCGCAGGAAACGCTGAAGAAAGTGTACGATGCCGTTGGGTTTGTCGGTCGTCCGTAACGGTAAGCAGGGTCTGGAGGCTCGCTCCAGATCCTGTCCTCGTATGCAGTTATTCTGGCAACGGTGGAACAACGCCATCCGGAATGGGGTTTTCAAACGGCGTTTGGCGTAATTGATCCTGAAGGTCGGCCTTGGCCTGCTCGATTAATTCCGGAGTCATGAACAGGTCTATCGCCAGCGACGCCATGGCTTTAGCCGCATATTCCATACCTTTATGCGCCGCCGCCGCTTTACCCTGCGCAACCAACTGCCAAGAGTGGGCCGGCGTGCCGATAGCGTAAGTCGCGCAGCGGATCTGTACGGTCGGTACCGCCCAGCTTACCGTCCCTACATCCGTTGAGCCGATAAAGGCCGGGTTAGGGCTATACAGCGGATAAATGCCTTCATGCAGTACCTGTCCCGGCTGAGGTTTTAACCCAAAGCGGGCGTAGGAGTTGGCGATATCTTCCGCCGTCATCGCGCCCTGGAATTTGGCCGCGAGCTGGCGATCCTGTTCGTCGAAGGCAATCGGACCCAGCGCCAGCAAATGCTCATGCATCCGGTGTTCAAGCGGGGAGTTGCCGAGAAGGTTGGCATCGCCGCTAAGCACCTCATGACTGACTTCGGTTTCCGTCATCAGCGCCGCGCCCTCAGCGATTTTTTTCACTCGAGCCACCAGTTGATGCAGTTCCGGCAACTGCCGGGCCCGCACCAGGTAACGAACGGTGGCGTTGGCCTGCACCACGTTAGGCGCGTGACCGCCGCTATCGGTAATCGCGTAGTGGATGCGGGCGGAAGAGGGCATATGCTCGCGCATATAGTTGGCGCCGACGTTCATTAACTCTACCGCGTCCAGCGCGCTGCGTCCCAGATGCGGGCTGCTGGCGGCGTGGGCGGCTCGGCCTTTGAAATAGAAATTCAGCTCGTTACAGGCCAACGATACCGGACTGTTGACGCCGGTAAAGGTCGCCGGGTGCCAGCAGATGGCGATATCCACATCGTCAAACGCGCCGGCTTTTACCATAAACCCTTTAGATGAACCGCCTTCCTCAGCCGGACAGCCGTAGAAGCGTATGGTGCCCGATAGACTATGTTTTTCCAGATAATCTTTAACGGCGGTCGCCGCCTGCAATGACGCGCTGCCAAGCAGGTTGTGTCCGCAGCCATGTCCGTTTCCGCCGTTCTCCAACGGTTTGGGTTCGGCGACATTCGCCTCCTGGCTTAAGCCCGGCAATGCATCATACTCACCCAGAATGGCGATGACCGGCGACCCTGAGCCAAATTCGCCCAGTAGCGCGGTAGGCATGCCGGCAATGCCGGTTGTCAGACGGAATCCTTCCGCTTTCAACACCGCCTCGTGCTGGGCGGAGGAGCGCAGCTCCTGATAGTTTAACTCTGGCGTATCCCAGATGGCGTCACTGAGCGTGCAGAACTGTTGCCGTTTGGCCGTAATCAATCCGCAGATTTCCTCTACGGTGCTCTGGTCGATCGGCGGAAGTGTCTCTTCAGTTTGTGTCGAATTCATTTAGGTAGACTCTTTTCTCGCTGGGTAATAAATATGGATTGTGCGATCGCTGAGAGAACTCAGAGCGGCGCGGTGTCCATACCAAACCACTTTTCACTCAGCGTTTTCAGCGTGCCGTCGTTTTTCGCTTTCTCAATCGCCGAGTTAAACAGGGCGGTTAATTCCGGATCGGATTTACGCAGGCCGACCGATGAGCCGCTGCCCAGAATGCCGCCAACAAACTGTGGTCCAGGCAGAGCGATACTTTCGTTGCCCGGTTTTTGGGTGACGCCGGTCAGATAAGCCGCAGACGCGATCACCAAATCCACGCGTCCTGCTTTCAGATCGAGATCTTGCTCTTGCGTGGTTTTATACTCACGTACGGTCATTACGCCTTTGAAATATTTATCCAGGAAGGTGCTGGCGATTGAAGCGGACTGTACGCCGATGGTTTTGCCTTTCAGCAGCGGCTTCAGTTTTTCAATTTCCGCCAATGTCGCCGCTTCGTTTTCCGGTTTCATCGAGAAGCGTTTGCCCATATCCGGCATGTCTTTGGCCAACGGGCTGGATTTCAAGGTTGCAAAGGTTTGTCCGGCCTGGGTATATGGCTGGCTGAAGTCGATCACTTCACGACGTTTGTCGGTGGCGGACATCCCGGAGATAATGGCGTCAAACTTACCTGCGTTCAGCGCAGGAATCGAGCTGGTAAATGGCTGCACCATCATTTCGCACTTCACATGCATGTTGTCGCACAGGACTTTGTACAGATCGATTTCAAAGCCATCCAGCGTGCCGTCTGGCTTGGTGAAGTTATAAGGGTAGTATGCTCCCTCGGTGGCGAGACGTACCGTCGTCCATTTTTTCTCTTCCGCAGACGCGCTGAATGCCGCAACCAGCGTGCTTGCCAGGCATAGCGAACAGGCGATCATTTTTAATTTTGATTTCATCATAAAGGTCTTCTCCTGGTGTAAACGTGGTTAACAATTAATGTATTGGATTACCAACTGGCGATAAACTGACGGAAACGAGCGGATTGACTGGCGGTGAAAACCTGCTCCGGCGTACCTTGCTCCTCAATCTCGCCCTGATGTAGAAACACCACGCGATTAGAAACTTCACGGGCGAAGTCCATCTCATGAGTGACGACCAGCATGGTCATGCCTTCATCGGCCAGCGTACGCATGACGCGTAACACTTCCCCGACCAGTTCTGGATCGAGTGCGGAGGTCGGTTCGTCAAACAGCATGACTTTCGGCTCCATGGCTAATGCGCGGGCGATAGCGGCACGCTGTTGCTGACCGCCGGACAGGTGAGCGGGATAATAGTGCTGCTTGTCGGCCAGCCCCACTTTCTCTAACAGGTGGCCGGCGTGTTCCACGCATTCCGCATGAGAACGTTTTAGTACGTGAACCGGCGCTTCAATGACGTTTTCCAGCACGGTTTTATGCGACCACAGATTGAAGTTCTGGAATACCATACCGAGCTGTGAGCGCATACGCTCTATCTGCCTGGCGTTGGATGGACGGCTTTGTCCCTTGCGGTTGATTTGCATTTCAATCGCTTCCCCATCCACGACGATTTCGCCCTGGTCGGGAACCTCCAGCATATTGATGCAACGCAGCAAGGTGGATTTCCCCGATCCGGATGAGCCGAGGATGGAAACCACCTCTCCCTGGCTGGCATCAAAAGAGATCCCCTTCAACACTTCCAGAGAGCCGAAGCTTTTGTGAATGTTACGCAGGCTAATCGCTGGCGTGGTCATTGGATGTCTCCCAGTTTCTTGATTTTTTTTGCCGTCGGCTGCGCGACAGGCGCACGTAGATGAGGCGTGACGGTGTATTCAGCCCACATCAGCAGACGTGTCAGAATAAGGTTGATAAATAAATAGATTGCACCGGCAATCAGGAATACTTCCAGCGCCCGGTAAGTTTCAGAGATGATGCGCGCCGCGATGCCGGTAATCTCCATCAGCGTGATAATCGACGCCAATGAAGTGGATTTGATCATGGAGATCAATTCATTGCCGTAAGCAGGCAGCGCCTGCCGCAACGCTTGCGGAAAAATAATGCGTCGGAAAATCATCAGCGTCGACATGCCGTTGGCGCGGGCGGCTTCCACCTGCCCGGAAGGAACCGATTGTAATCCGCCGCGGATAATTTCACTGGCGTAAGCGCCGGTACACAGGCTGAGCGATAACAATGCGCACCAATAGGGTTCGCGCAGTAATGGCCAGAGAAAGCTTTCCCTGACGCTGGCAAACTGCCCCAGTCCGTAATAGATCAGAAACAGCTGCACCAATAACGGCGTACCGCGAAAAAACAGAAGGTACAGGCGGGCAACGCCCCGCAGTATCGGATGACCGCCAATCTGCATCAACGCTAACCCCAGCGCCAGAAAAAAACCCAGAAAGACGGAACCGAGCGACAACTGCAGCGTTAACGGAATGCCGGGAATGATTTCCAGAAACGTTTCATAAATAAAAGAAAAATCCATTAGCGTTTCACACCCCGGGAATAATAAGCTTCAGACCGGCGCATTAGCCAGCCGGAGCAGATAGAAATGAACAGATAAAGCACCGCCGCCGCCATAAAGAAGTCGAACGGTTTGCCTGTCGAGCCTGCGCCGGTCTGAGCCTGGCTGAGTAATTCGGCAACGCCGGTGACGGATACCAGCGCCGACGCCTTCAATACCAATTGCCAGACGTTGCCCAGCGCGGGGATCGCATGACGCAGCAGTAGCGGTATGATGATGCGTCTTAAACGCAGCATGGTCGGCATACCGCAGGCTTTGGCCGCTTCGATCTCGCCTTTGGACACCGCATAAAACGCGCCGCGATATACTTCCGTTTGCTGCGCGCCCGAAGAGACGCCGACGGCGATGACCCCGGCGACAAATCCGGGAAGCCCGAAAAACTCGTTACTGCCGAATAATTTGGCGATCATGGTTAATGCCGAGCTACCGCCAAAATAAAGCAAATAGATGATGAGCAGGTCGGGCACGCCGCGTACGACCGTGGTGTAGGCATCAGCAAGATAGCGTATGGGGCGGTTGCCACAGATTTTCGCCCAGGCGCCCAGCGTACCGATAAGCGCCCCAAGCAGGAATCCGCCGCACGCCAGCGCGAGCGTCATTGCCATACCAATTAGTAATAATTTTCCCCAGCCATTTTCACCAAAACTGATGAGTTGCCAGAAAGTCACTTCTTCCACAGATTGCTCCCAACAATTTATTGTTCTGATATCGATAGCGCATAGATTCAGAAACTTTTTGTGATCAGAGGACCGCTTACCCTGTTCGGGAACGACGATGCAGATAGGTAGCTTCTTCAGAGGCAAACAGCGCTAGATGACCGGGCCTTGTGCCGTCGCATGCCAGCCAGATATCGATTTGCGATTCTGTTGAAGTACTTAGGTAACTAAGCAATAACCAGGCCACTTTTTATTTATCCGGAGACTGATTAATTATTCATATATTTTGCTTATAAATTAATATGAATTTAATCAGAAAATGACAGCCAGGGCATGGAGTTAGGGCAAAAGGGGCAGCCTTTGTCGCAGGAATTAACCAAAATGGTGCATGCTGTGCACCATTTTGGGTTTGTGCTTTTATTTGGTGCGTCGAGGCGGTGTTCACCGCCTGACTCAGGTGAACAAAGGGTCACCGGATAAAAAGAAATCGCCCGCCAGTTATTCTGACGGCAGAACAAACCAGTTCAGTTTTTTTCGCAGTCCGACAACGTTGCCGACAATGATCAGACTGGGGCTGACGGCCTGTTTCGCCAGTTCCCCAAGCTGGGAAAGCTGCCCGGTGAATACTCGTTGCCTCGTCGAGGTGCCATTTTCCACCAGCGCCACCGGCACCGTCCGAGGGAGTTTCTGTTCTATCAGCTTGCTCTGAATATAATCAGCCTGCTGAAGCCCCATGTAGAACACCAGCGTTTGTTTTTCCGCCGCCAGGCTGGCCCAGTCGAGTTCAGTGTCATGTTGAACGTGGCCGGTGATGAGCCGTACGCCCTGAGCGTAATCGCGGTGCGTCAATGGGATGCCGCTATAGGCCGAACAGCCGGAAGCCGCGGTAATTCCAGGCACCACTGAAAAAGGGATGCCTGCCTGTTGCAGGTGTTCCAACTCTTCGCCGCCGCGGCCAAAGATGAAAGGATCGCCGCCTTTCAGTCGAACAACCCGTTTCCCGGCCAGCGCTTTTTCCTGTAATAGCTGGTTAATCTGTTCCTGAGGAATACAGTGGCGCCCCGACTGCTTACCGACAAAAATACGCTCGGCGTCGCGCCTTATCAGGTTAAGTACCCCTTCTGAAACCAGACGGTCGTAAACCACAATATCGGCCTGCTGCAGCTTCTGTAATCCCTTCAAGGTCAATAGTCCAGGATCGCCAGGACCGGCGCCGACCAACACGACTTCGCCTCTGTCATCAAGGGGTTCGGAGAAAAGCTGCTCGGTGAGTCGCTGGACGCCGGCGGCGTCGTTATTCGCCAGCGATTGGGCCAGACGATCATGGATAAACAGCTTTTCCCAGAAACGGCGTCGGGTATCCGCTTTCCTGAAGCGGCTTTGCACGCGCTGGCGCAGTTCTCCGGCGAAGGCGGCCAGTTTGCCAAGATGTTGCGGCAGGATACTTTCCAGTTTTTCTCGCAGTATACGCGCCAATACCGGCGCGCTTCCCCCGGACGACACGGCAACCATCAGAGGAGAGCGGTCGATAATAGAGGGCATAATGAAACTTGCGTTCTGAGCGTCGTCAACGGTGTTGCAGAAAATCTGCTGTTGACTGGCGTCGCGGTATACCTGCTTGTTGATTTCGCGATCGTCAGTGGCGGCGATAACAAGCCATGCGCCGCTTAATAGCGAGGAATCAAAGGAACCCTGAACCAGCGTTATCAAACCTTCTTGCTGCCAGCGTATAAATTTTTCATTGAAGCTGAGGGCGTTGACCGTAAGCATGGCGCCGGCATCCAATAATAATCTGGCCTTACGTTCAGCCACTTCTCCGCCTCCCACCAGCAAACAATGCTTATCGCGTAACTGACAGAATATTGGCAGGAATTCCATGTGATGCCTCTTGGTGAATTAGGGTTAATAAAACCGCCTGCCGCCGGGACAGAATACGGAAAAACCATGTCGATAGCCTATGTCACGACACTGCTGCCGGCGATGGATAAGGTTTCAGTGACACATTGCCGTCTTTATCCTGAATGTCATCTCCCGCAACGGATTAGGCTTTCTGCTGCAGACCGCGTCCATCATATAGGGAAAAATGCTTTTTTTTCAATGCACTGGTGACCAATAATTCATATATTCACAGTATCGATATGGCTGAGCGTCTGGTTGGCCGATAAAACGAAGAGACTTGTCTGGTCCGGCATTCTTTTGGGCGCGATCAGAGCGGCGGCAAGCGGCATCGTTTTTGACAATTGGTATTCCGTACGTAAAAAAAAGTAAATGGGTGGCGCTAAAGAGGACGGATACTTACAATCACTACGCTTTATGTAGTCGATTTCTTCAAAAAGGAATTCTCATGCTCAAACGTACTCTGGTTGCGGCGGCAGCTTTTATCTCACTCACGGCTTTTTCCCCGGCGTTTGCCGCTTCCGGCACAACGCACGTTTTACTGACCACGTCGGCAGGGAACATCGAACTGGCGTTGGATAATCAAAAAGCGCCGGTATCGGCGAAGAATTTTGTCGAGTACGTTAATAGCGGTTTTTATAACGGGACGACGTTTCACCGGGTGATCCCCGGCTTCATGATTCAAGGTGGCGGTTTCACCAGCGACATGAAGCAAAAAACGACGAATCCGGCGATCGTTAATGAAGCGGATAATGGATTACGCAATCTGCGCGGCACCATTTCTATGGCGCGTACGGCAGAAAAAGACAGCGCCACCAGCCAATTCTTTATTAACGTGGCGGACAATGCGTTTCTCGATCATGGTCAGCGAGATTTCGGCTATGCGGTGTTTGGCAAGGTAGTGAAAGGTATGGAAGTGGCGGATAAAATTGCTCAGGAGCAAACTGAAAATGTCGGCCCTTATCAGAATGTGCCCACCAAGCCGATTGTGATTCAATCAGCCAAAGTCCTGCCCTGATACGTATTGCTCCCTTTCCCGATAACGCCGGGCGGTTCAATGAATTCGCTCAGGTTGAGGGGGGGGGAATAAAATTATTTTTGCCAATCAATATATCGGATAAAAAAAGCGTGAGATTCCCCTCACGCTTTTTTGTTGTCTGACGGATAGTTAATCTGCGGATTAGCGAGTGCCGTACACCACGATGGTTTTACCATGTGCGGAGATCAGGTTTTGGTCTTCTAACATTTTTAGGATCCGCCCTACGGTTTCACGTGAACAACCCACTATCTGACCGATTTCCTGACGCGTGATTTTTATTTGCATACCATCTGGATGGGTCATGGCGTCCGGTTGTTTCGCCAGGTTTAACAAGGTCTGAGCAATACGCCCTGTTACATCAAGGAACGCCAGATTACCGACTTTCTCCGACGTCACTTGCAATCTGCTGGCCATTTGAGCTGACAGACGCATCAGAATATCAGGGTTTACCTGGATCAGCTGTCGGAATTTTTTATAAGAAATTTCAGCAACTTCACAAGCCGTTTTTGCCCGAACCCAAGCGCTGCGTTCCTGACCTTCTTCAAACAGGCCGAGCTCGCCAATAAAATCGCCCTGATTCAGATAAGAAAGAATCATTTCTTTGCCTTCTTCATCCTTGATCAGCACGGCGACAGAGCCTTTCACGATGTAGTAAAGCGTCTCTGCTTTTTCACCCTGGTGAATAAGCGTACTCTTCGATGGATACTTGTGGATATGGCAATGAGAAAGGAACCATTCGAGAGTCGGGTCTGTTTGCGGTTTGCCGAGAACCATTCGATATCATCCTCTGTTGTCAGTCACTGCGCAAATCACAGGGCTCAGAGTTCCCTGTACGGCGTATTTACTGTTTAAAGTTCAAATTCAGTGTAGGCAGAGCGACGTCAGGGAATATACTGGAGCCTTTATCTGGCGACGTCATCATCTCCCCGGTATCTGAGTTTGTCCAGAATAAGGCAGATTCTGTTCTTGTTTTTAACACAGCTTGAAGGACGTGTCTTCTGTTGTCTCGCTTCAGCATGACAAAGCTCCGGTTATAAGATGATTTTGTACAGTAACGATATAAGTTTTCAAAAAATTTTTAGCGGAGGGCACCATGCAGGCTCGGGTAAAGTGGGTTGAAGGCTTAACATTTCTGGGTGAATCAGCATCTGGACATCAGGTCTTAATGGATGGGAATTCGGGGGATAAAGCGCCAAGTCCGATGGAAATGGTATTGATGTCGGTGGGCGGATGCAGCGCGATTGATGTGGTGTCCATACTGCAAAAAGGGCGTAATGACGTTGCCGACTGCGAGGTAAGACTGACCTCGGAACGAAGATCGGAGGCGCCGCGTATGTTTACCCATATCAACCTGCATTTTATCGTGACGGGTAAAGGGCTCAGCGAAAAAAGCGTAGAGCGAGCGGTCGCCCTGTCCGCGGAGCGGTATTGTTCCGTGGCGTTGATGCTGGGAAAAGCGGTAGAGGTAACCCACAGTCATGAAGTCAGGGCTTCGGCTTAATCGCGCCGGCTGGCCCTGAACCTATATCGGCGCGGTATCGCCTGGTGGATGATGCCGAGCCGCTTTCGCGCGACTATTCGATTTTCTTTCCTTCCAGCAAACGCTGTACCAGCGGCGCCATAATTAACTCCATCGCCAGTCCCATCTTCCCGCCAGGCACCACCAGGGTGTTGATATGGGAAATGAACGATCCCTGCAACATCGCCAGCAGGTAAGGGTAGTCAATACTGTCCAGTCCCTGAAAATGGATCACCACAAAGCTTTCATCCAGCGAAGGGATCGATTTTGCCGCGAATGGGTTGGATGTATCCACGGTGGGAACGCGCTGGAAGTTGATATGAGTGCGTGAAAACTGCGGCGTAATGTATGAGATGTAATCCTCCATGGAACGGACTACCGAATCCATTACCGCTTCGCGCGAGTGTCCGCGTTCGTTTATATCGCGGATCAATTTTTGCATCCATTCCAGGTTGACGATGGGCACCACGCCGACCAGTAAGTCGACATGTTTCGCCACATCGTGCCGTTCCGTAACGACGCCGCCGTGCAGCCCTTCGTAAAACAGCACATCGGTCGGTTCGGGCATCGGCTCCCAGGGGGTGAAGGTACCGGGCACCTGATTGTAGGGAATGGCTTCGTCATAGGTATGAAGGTATTTACGCGTTTTCCCTCGCCCCTGTTGACCATATTCGATGAAGGATTGTTCCAACAGGCTAAAGTCGTTGGCTTCCGGGCCGAAATAGCTGACATGACGGCCAAGATCCCGCGCCTTGCGAATTTCCATGTCCATTTCCGGCCGGGTATAGCGGTGAAAGCTGTCGCCCTCAAGCTGGGCGGCGCGCATTTTTAGCTGATGAAATATTTTATGAAAGGCCAGACTGGTTGTGGTGGTTCCCGCGCCGCTGGAGCCGGTCACTGCGATAATCGGATGCTTATGCGACATAAGACGATTTACTCCGTTATGGTGACGAGTGTCAGGGGGACAACACGCCTGTTTCCTCTCGATCTGACTGAAACGGCGCATGTCGTCAACCTCGATATTTTCATCATTGCCGGCATGGGTGATACCGATACACCTTCTTGTATAGCTTCGCCAGCGCTTAGCTATGATGGTATTCGCCCGCGTTCAATTGGCCGCGCGGCATGATGTTAACGGTTTCATGCAGCTCAGACCATACCAGAACGACTTCGCCTGATTCCAATTGCCGGCGTACGTCCGCCACTTTCTGTGGCAGCGTCCGCTCTTGTTCGCCGTAATCGGTTCCTTCTCTGAGAACGAAGGATTCGATGAGATTTTCCAGTGTTTCAGGTTCGAGCTGTTGCCAGGGAATTAGCACGATTGTTTGTCCAGAAATTGAGTCGGCCAGGCCGAAATACGCTTTTCAAGCCATATTCGCCATTGCTGATCACCCGCCGTCGACGTCACTGATATGCTCGCCGCGGTATGCCTGGCGATATTCAAGATTCGGCGGCGGCACAGAATAACCCTGGCGCCCATCAACGTGAATGCGTTGCAGCGTTTGCATAGACAGGGAAGCGCGGCGAGCGGTCGGAAAGCGCGATTCATAAAATGAAGAAAAATATTGTTGTCCGAACTTGTGCGATTAATATCACACTGTTAGCTTCAATGCTGCCGTTTAACCATTCATTCTTTACCAACTATACCGCAAAAACGCTTCAGGGTGAGGGGCACCCGTTACATGGAATTGAGCTTGTTTCTGTCGATGCTGGGTTTTCTCTGGGTTGCCGCTATTACGCCGGGTCCAAATAATATGTTACTGACGACATCCGGCGCCAATTTTGGTTTTTTTCGTTCTCTGTTGTTAATGCTGGGCATTATGTTCGGCATGCAGAGTATTTTATTGCTGGTGGCCTTTGGCGTCGGCAGTTTGATCCTGGTTTATCCCTCTTTGCATTTCGCGCTAAAGGTGCTTGGCAGTCTCTACCTGCTTTGGCTGGCGTGGAAAGTCGCCACCGCCGCTTATGAAAAACTGGATACGCTGGACGCGCCGCCGCAGCCCATCCGATTTTATCAGGGATGGCTGCTGCAATTCCTCAACCCCAAAGCCTGGCTGATGGCGCTGGGGGCGGTAGCCAGCTTTAGCCTGCCGGGGAGCGAATACAATCATTCGGTGATGGCGATAAGTTTTGGCATCGTATTGGTGAATCTGGTCGCGGGCGTGATATGGCTCGGGTTCGGCACCTTGATTGGCCGCCTGCTGCGCAGCAAAAAGGCCTGGATCATCTTTAACGTTTCTATGGGATTGCTGACGGCAGCCTGCGTTTTGTTGATTTGGCATTGACCATTTGGCGCGGGTCGGTGATCCACCTGCCGACCTGCGCCGAGGGTAATAAGGGTGATTAAGCCTGGCGTTGCTGATTCATTTGCTCTAACTGTTCCTGCGCCTCTAGCCACGCCATTTCGGTTTCTTCCAGAGCCGCTTTCGCCTTTATCTGCTGCTGCAGGCAGTCCGTAAGTTCAGCTTTGCGGCCGATATCATAAAGCCCGGTATCGGCCAGACGGGTTTCAACGGTTGCCAGTGCCGCGCCGAGTTTTTCCATCTGCTGTTCGAGCCGAGAGATTTGTTTTCGCAACGGCTGCGTTTGGGCTCTTAGTTCCGCTTCCCGGCGCTTTTGCTCTTTTCTGGCCTGGGCGCTGTTGGCGGCGTTCTCTTTGGGCGCGTCGCCGGCGGCATTGTCCTGACGCTGCCGATCCACCAGCCATTGCTGGTAATCCTCCAGATCGCCGTCAAAAGGTTCGACCTGGCGGTCATGGACCAGATAAAGGTCGTCGGTGGTGGAGCGAATCAGGTGTCGGTCGTGTGATACCACCACCAGCGCGCCCTCGAAATCGATCAGCGCTTCGGTCAGCGCCTGTCTCATATCGAGATCCAGGTGGTTGGTCGGCTCATCCAGCAGCAACAGGTTTGGCCGCTGCCAGACGATAAGCGCCAGAACCAGCCGGGCTTTTTCACCGCCGGAGAATCGTTCGGTGATTTCCGTCACCTTATCGCCCTGAAAACCGAAGCCGCCCAGATAATCGCGCAATTGCTGCTCGGTTTCCCGTTCAGCCAGCCGCACCATATGCTGTAACGGCGATTCATCGGCGCGCAGGAACTCCAACTGGTGCTGGGCGAAGTAACCCAGCTTGACGCCTTTAGACAGGCCGATTTCGCCCTGAATCGGTTCAAGGGTTCCCGCCAACAGCTTGATTAACGTGGATTTCCCCGCGCCATTATGGCCAAGCAGGCCGATGCGCGAGCCTGGCACCAGATTCAGCTTGATTGATTCCAGAATCAATTTGTCGCTATAACCGGCACTGACTTTCTCCATGCGCAGCAGCGGATTGGGCAACGACTCCGGTGTGCGGAAACTAAAGCGGAAAGGGTTGTCAACGTGCGCGGGCGCGATCATTTCCATCCGCTCCAGCATTTTTATTCGGCTTTGCGCCTGTTTGGCTTTGGTTGCCTTGGCGCGAAAGCGGTCGATATAGTGTTGCAGATGCGCGACGCGTTCCTGCTGATGTTCATATAACGACTGTTGCTGGGCCAGTCGCGTGGCTCGCTGCCGCTCGAAAGAGCTGTAGTTGCCGGTATATTCGTTCAGCGTCTGTTGCTCTATGTGCAAGATCTTATTAACGATAGGGTCGAGAAAATCCCGGTCATGGGAAATCAGCACCAAGGTTCCCGGGTAGCTTTTCAGCCATTTCTCCAACCAGATGACCGCATCCAGATCGAGGTGGTTGGTAGGTTCATCGAGCAACAGCAGGTCGGAACGGCAGATTAACGCCTGGGCCAGATTGAGGCGCATGCGCCAGCCGCCGGAAAAGGCGCTGACGGGCTGTTGCAGCTGAGCCTGAGAGAAGCCGAGTCCATTAAGCAAGCTTGAGGCTCTGGCCTGAATCGTCCAGGCTTGAATGGCATCCAGCTTGCCGTGCAGCGTCGCAATGGCATGGCCGTCGTTGTTTTCATTGGCGCGTTGCAGCTCCGCTTCAAGCTGGCGAAATTCCCTGTCGCCATCGATAACGTAATCAAGCGCCGGCTCATCAAGCGCCGGGGTTTCCTGGTTGACCCAGGACAACGCCCACCCCTGAGGGAACGTGGCGTTGCCGCCGTCGGCGCTGATTTCCCCCTTCAGTAATGCCAACAGGGTCGATTTGCCGCAGCCGTTTTTACCCACTAAACCCACTTTCTGGCCCGGGTTAATCGTAGCCGTTGCGTTATCCAGCAGAACACGTACACCACGTCGAATTTGCAGCGAGGAGAAAACAATCATAAAGCGCCGTATGTTCAGAGTATGTTAAATTATTGACTTGATATCAGGAGCAACTGTGCCCTGTTTTTTAGTCGTTGCGCTGCATGGTAGCGGAAAATGACAACCATGACGACGCTTTGGAGGGGAATGATGTCGCAGCCACCCAAGATTCTGCTGCTGTATGCCCATCCGGAATCACAAGATTCGGTAGCAAACCGGATTTTACTGCAACCGGCACAACAGCTGGATAATGTCACCGTACATGATCTGTATGCACATTATCCTGATTTTTTTATCGATATTTATCATGAACAACAGTTGCTGCGTGAACATCAGGTCATCGTGTTTCAGCACCCGTTTTATACCTACAGCTGCCCGGCTTTATTAAAAGAGTGGCTTGATCGGGTGTTATCGCGTGGTTTCGCCAATGGGGCCGGCGGCAACGCGCTGGCGGGAAAACACTGGCGTTCGGTGATTACCACCGGCGAACCGGAGGAAGCCTATCGGATTGGCGGCAAGAGCCGCTATCCGATGGAGGATTTCTTGCGGCCGTTCGAAATGACGGCGTCCCTGTGCCGCATGCACTGGATTAAACCGATGATTGTTTATTGGGCGCGCCGACTGCCGCCCGACGTATTGTCCAGCCACGAGCTGGCTTATGCCCAATGGCTGGCTTCACCTTTCGCCCACGAGGAACGCTGATATGGAAAGTTCTACACTGCTTACCGCAGGCGTTCTGTTCTTGTTTGTGGCGGTCGTCGCGGTGCCGATTGCCGCGCGCATCGGTATTGGCGCCGTATTGGGCTATCTGATTGCCGGGATCGCCATCGGTCCCTGGGGATTGGGCTTTATTCGCGACGTTGACGCCATTCTTCACTTCTCCGAGCTTGGCGTTGTTTTTCTGATGTTTATCATCGGATTGGAGCTTAATCCGAAAAAGCTGTGGACGCTACGGCGATCGATTTTTGGCGTAGGCGCGGCACAGGTTGGGCTAAGCGCGCTGGTATTAGGGGGCGCGCTTTATCTGACGGACTTTTCCTGGCAGTCGGCATTGATTGGCGGGATAGGGCTGGCGATGTCGTCGACGGCGATGGCGCTGCAACTAATGCGTGAAAAAGGCATGAATCGCAGCGAGTCCGGGCAGTTGGGCTTTTCCGTCCTGCTATTTCAGGATTTGGCGGTTATTCCCGCTCTTGCTCTGGTGCCTATTTTGTCGGGCGCGCAGGGTGAGACGAATGACTGGAGCCAGGTGGCGATCAAGGTGGCGGCATTTGCCGGCATGCTGCTTGGCGGCCGCTATCTGGTGCGCCCGCTATTCCGTTTCGTTGCCGCCTCCGGCGTACGGGAAGTGTTTACCGCTGCGGCTTTGCTTCTGGTATTGGGATCGGCTCTGTTTATGGAGGCGCTAGGGCTTTCGATGGCGCTCGGCACCTTTATCGCCGGCGTACTGTTAGCGGAAAGCGAATATCGGCATGAGCTGGAAATCGCTATTGAGCCGTTTAAGGGGCTGCTGCTGGGACTGTTTTTCATTTCCGTCGGTATGGCGTTGAATCTGGGCGTGCTCTATATCCATATCGTTAAGGTACTGATTGCCGTACTGGTACTGGTGGCGGTCAAAGGCACGGTGCTTTATGTGCTGGCGCGTATTAACCGGATGCGTCGCTCGGAGCGTTTACAGTTTGCCGGCGTACTGAGCCAGGGTGGTGAGTTTGCATTTGTGTTGTTTTCCGCCGCTTCGACGTACAACGTTTTGCAGGGCGACCAACTGCCGCTGCTGTTGGTGACGGTAACGCTATCGATGATGACGACCCCGCTATTAATGCAGGTTATCGATCGGATCCTGATTCGCCGCTACAACACACAGGAGGTGCCTGACGAGAAGCCCTACGTTGAAGATGACGAGCCGCAGGTGATTGTGGTGGGGTTCGGACGCTTCGGGCAAGTAATCGGCCGCCTGCTGATGGCCAACAAAATGCGCATTACGGTTCTGGAGCGAGATATCAGCGCCGTCAGCCTCATGCGCGGATATGGTTATAAAGTATACTATGGCGATGCGACGGAGCTGGAACTGCTGCGTTCGGCGGGGGCGGAAAAGGCGCAGTCGATCGTCATCACCAGCAATACCCCGGAAGACACGATGGCGATAGTGCATTTGTGCCAGCAGCATTTCCCGCATCTGGAAATCCTGGCGCGGGCGCGCGGGCGTGTCGAAGCGCATGAGCTTTTGCAGGCCGGGGTTAAACAATTTTCCCGTGAAACTTTTTCCAGCGCCCTGGAGCTGGGGCGCAAGGCGCTAATGTCGCTGGGTATGCACCCTCATCAGGCTTATCGCGCCCAGCAGCATTTCCGGCGCCTGGATATGCGCATGTTGCGAGAACTGATGCCTCAGTTACAAAGCGAAGGGACCCACATATCCCGGGTGAAAGAAGCCCGAAGCGAGTTGGAGGACATATTCCAACGGGAAATGCTGTATGAACGTCGCCGGCAGGATGATTGGGATGAGTTTGAATAATGCCTAAGCTGAAATAGGTCGGGACAATATGCGTAAACGCTTTATCGCCGGGGCGATCTGCCCTGAATGTCAGACGCTGGATACGCTGGCTGTCGGCTATGAAGAGCGAACGGAAGTGGTGGTGTGCGTCAAGTGCGGCTATCGCCAGAGTCGTTCGCCGGAGCCGGATAAGCCCAGCGGGAGATCGTCGGATGAAATTATCGGCATTTTTCATCCAGAATAGGCGTGGTGACGTTATCTGGTTGATGGAAACGGGTTCCATTCTGGCGTTGCCCGTTGGATCTTCAGGCGCGCCGTTAAAACGGGCTCCCGACGTTTTTTTATTCCGGGCGGTACATAGGGATTTTTTTCAGCTACAATTTGCGCCAGTTTGATTTCCAACGGTAGGAGATATCATGAAAGTAGCAAAAGATCTGGTGGTCAGCCTGGCCTATCAGGTACGAACAGAAGACGGTGTATTGGTTGATGAGTCACCGGTGAGCGCGCCGTTGGACTATCTGCATGGTCATGGCTCTTTGATTTCCGGTCTGGAAAACGCATTGGAAGGCCGTGCTGTGGGTGATCATTTTGACGTTAATATCGCGTCTAATGATGCTTATGGCAATTATGATGAAAACCTGGTTCAGCGCGTGCCTAAAGATGTCTTTATGGGCGTTGACGAACTGCAGGTGGGGATGCGATTCATGGCAGAAACCGATCAGGGGCCTGTACCGGTTGAAATTACCGAAGTTGAAGACGAACACGTCGTGGTTGATGGTAACCATATGCTGGCCGGTCAGAACCTGAGCTTCAACGTCGAAGTCGTCGCGATTCGCGCCGCGACCGAGGAAGAACTGGAGCATGGTCACGTTCACGGCGAGCACGATCATGAACACGGCGACGGGTGCTGCGGCGGTCACGATCATGACCACGATCATGAGCATGGCAAAGGCGGTTGCGGCGGTCATGGCGGATGCGGTTGCCACTAATTCATTCGGCCTGATGGCCGGTGGATGCCGTGTTCTGATTAATGGCAGGTAAGTTTATCTGATGTATCACATCAGGGCAGAGCGATGCTGTGCCCTGATGTTTTTTTATGACGGTATCCTGACTGCTGTCTTTCTAGCGCTCGGGATCAATAGTGCGGCGGCGGCGTTTCTTCGGACTGCGGGGCGACTAATGAGATTTGCTGGGTACGCAATCTTTCCGTCAACAGGCGCAGTTGCTCGCGCAGGCGGCTGATTTCCCGTTCATGTTGGATAATCGTCTGATTCAGTTCTTCTATTGTTAATTCCTGAAAAGCCTGTCGGCTTTCCAGCAGTTCGAGCCGTTCTTCAAATAAAGACGGTGGCATTGGTTTTCCTCTTACTTCCTATTTCCCCATGAGTTTGTCAGAAAGCGGAAACTTCTGGTAGTAAAAAAGGTCGGAATAGGACGCAATAGGCGCTAAAGAAACGCTTAATTGTCGCGTGTGTCGTTGTGTTGTCTTCGTGCGCGCAGTTATAGTAGTTGCGGATTTATTTTTAATGATGGCTGGAGCGTGTTGCTCCAGATGCTGGAGAAATGGATGAAATCACTGTTTAAAGTAACGCTGTTAGCAACGACGATGGCTCTGACTCTGAACGCTGGTCAGGCTCTGGCTGCGGAAACGGCGCAGGCGTCTGATACGGCTACGACAGCCAAATTCAAGAATGATGAGCAGGCTGCGGCTTATGCGCTGGGCGCGTCTCTGGGGCGTTACATGGATAATTCCCTTAAAGAACAGGAAAAGCTGGGTATTAAGCTGGATAAAGATCAGTTAATTGCCGGTGTTCAGGATGCGTTTGCCGATAAGAGCAAGTTAAGCGACGAAGAAATTGAAAAAACGCTGCAAGGTTTCGAAGGCCGCGTGAAGGCGGCGGCTGAAACCAAAATGAAGCAGGATGCGCAAGACAACGCGGATAAAGGCACGAAGTATCGTGACGCTTTCGCCAAAGACAAAGGCGTGAAGAAAACCGAATCCGGTCTGCTGTATCAGGTTGAGAAAGAAGGCAACGGCAGTGCGCCAAAAGATAGCGATACCGTTGTCGTAAACTACAAGGGCACCCTGGTTGACGGCAGCGAGTTCGACAACTCCTACAAACGCGGCGAGCCGCTCTCTTTCCGCCTTGACGGTGTGATTCCCGGCTGGACTGAAGGGTTAAAACACGTCAAGAAAGGCGGCAAGATCAAGCTGGTCATTCCTCCGGCTTTGGCCTACGGCGAAAACGGCGTTCCGGGAATTCCGGCCAACTCTACGCTGGTATTTGACGTTGAGTTGCTGGACATCAAATCCGCTGCTGATGTGAAAGCCGCCGATGATGCAAAAGCTGAAAAGCCTGCTGCTGAAGAGAAAAGCGCGAAGTAATATACTGGTTGAATGAAAAGCGATAAACCGCAGGCTATGTCTGCGGTTTTTTTGTGCCCGGCCATTTCTGGCGCTGGTTCTTTGGGTCGCGTCGCCGTATCGCCTATAAGGCTTCTCCAGGAAATTTTTTATCCGCCCATTGAGAAGTTCTGGGCGCGGAATGTCTCGCCAACCACGAGTCTGACCAGATTCTTTTTATCCGCGCTGAGCTGCCCTGCTTTTTTATGAGCGTCAGAGCAGAGCGGAGCCAGTGGCAAGTGAGCCTGCGCATTATGTTTGTAATAAGCCAAATTGGCGGCGACGATATTGCTGGGAATAATGGATTTCACCAGCTCTTTGTTATTGCGCATAAGCGATGCGTAATTTTTATAAAACACCACAGTGATCAATAAGAACGCAAACAGCGAACCTGCAAGGTTGATAATACGCGCGCCGATCTACATTGGCGTGAACCTGACGGATTTTATTTTTATCCAGAAGAGCGAACGCCGTGAAAATGATATTAAGCACGGCGAAAATTACGACAGACATGGTAAGAAAGAAAAGAGCGTTGGGCCAGCTTGCCATATCGATATCGATCAGGCGCAGCGTTTGCCGATAGTAGGCGATGTTCTGTGCAAATGTGATAAAGGCGGCAACAACCAGCACGAAGATTATGCTGTTCCAGCGAGGTCTGCCAATCTTGAGCAGGTTTTTCATGAGGCATCGCCGTATCGGCAGGGGGCAGGCTCTAGCGGGGTTAAATTAATTCAACCTTAAGATTGGGAATGTTAATTTCAGGGACGAGTGAGAGGACATTTGCTAGACTGTAACTTCTGTCGAGACAAATAAATAAATGACGTTGAGGATGGTGTCTGCCATGTCTAGTTCGCTTGTGTCTAGCGAATCTTATGACCATGATTTGCTGGATGAACGTCCGTTTAGTCAAACGGATTATGAGATCCTGAAATCGTATGAAGCGGTGGTTGATGGCCTGGCCATGTTGATCGGTGGGCATTGCGAAATCGTGCTGCACTCGCTTGATGATTTGAAATGTTCCGCGGTTCGGATTGCCAATGGAGAACATACCGGCAGGAAGATCGGCTCGCCGATTACAGACCTTGCATTACGAATGCTGCATGATATGGCTGGCGAGGACAGTAGCGTCTCGAAGGCTTATTTTACCCGCGCGAAGAGCGGCATGCTGATGAAGTCGGTCACTATCGCGATTCGCAACCGCGAGCAGCGAGTGATTGGATTGCTCTGTATCAATATGAACCTGGATGTGCCTTTCTCTCAGATAGTACAAACGTTTATTCCGCCAGAGACGCATGAGGTCGCCTCCTCTGTGAACTTCGCTTCGTCAGTTGACGATCTGGTGGCGCAAACGCTGGAGTTCTCCATTGAAGAAGTTAATGCAGACCGGAATGTGTCCAACAATGCAAAAAACCGGCAAATTGTTCTGAGTCTGTATGAAAAAGGTATTTTTGATATTAAAGACGCGATAAATCAGGTCGCCGAGCGGCTGAATATATCTAAACATACCGTGTATCTCTATATCCGCCAGTTCAAAAGCGGTGACTTCATAGGGCACGATCGCTGATGCTGACGTATTGTTTGCTGGTTACCGGTCCGGCTTATGGTACGCAGCAAGCAAGCAGCGCGTTACAGTTCGCTCAGGCTTTACTGGATGAAGGCCACAAGTTGGAAAGTATTTTCTTCTATCGCGAAGGCGTGTTGAACGCCAATCAGCTTACCTCGCCGGCGAATGATGAGTTTGATCTGGTTCGAGCCTGGCAACGTCTGGGGCAGGAACATCATGTCAGGTTGAATGTCTGCGTCGCGGCCGCCTTGCGTCGTGGGGTGGTCGACCGGCAACAGGCTGAACAATTAAATCTGGGCATGGCAAACTTGCAGGATGGCTTTACGCTAAGCGGACTTGGCGAACTGGCGCGATCGGTTCTGACCTGCGATCGGGTCATCCAGTTCTAATACGATTTAAAGGCGGCGTTATGAAGCGTATCGCGTTTGTTTTTACTCACTCGCCTCACGGAAGCTCGTCTGGCCGCGAGGGGCTGGATGCGCTGCTCGCGATGTCCGCTCTGACTGAAGACATCGGCGTGTTTTTTATCGGCGATGGCGTACTGCAATTACTGCCGGGCCAGCAACCGGAAAAAATTCTGATGCGTGATTATATTTCGACATTTGGCGTGCTTCCGCTGTATGACATTGAACATTGCTATGTCTGTATGGAATCTCTTCAGCAGCGGGGTATCGCTGTCGGTGCCGATTGGGTTTTGGACGTGGAGCTTCTGCCTCCTGACGCCTTGACTCAACGGCTGGCGCATTACCATTCCGTACTCTCATTTTAGCGGCGAGTATTTATCCATGTTACATACGCTTTCCCATTCTCCTTATCATTGCGATATCGATACGCTGATACGTTGTCTGGGACCAGAAGACGCATTAGTGTTGTTGCAGGACGGTATTCTCGCCGCATTGGCTGATTCCGCTGTGGGAAATCGGCTGCGTGATGCCTCTATCCCATTGTATGTGTTGAAAAATGACACGGATGCAAGGGGATTGACTGAACAAATTTCAGACAATTTCAAGTTAATTGGCTATAATCAGTTTGTCCAATTGACGGTTAAATACTCTCAGCATCTGGCTTGGTAGCGCTGAATTTTTGTATATTTCTTGACTCCTTCCACTGCCAGCCCTAAAATTCTGCGTCCTCATACTTTGCCCTGCGCAAGTACGAGATGATTTATTACGTGTTTACGAAGCAAAAACCAGGAGCTTTATTAATGGCAACAATTAACCAGCTGGTACGCAAACCACGCGCTCTGAAGGTTGTTAAAAGCAACGTTCCCGCGCTGGAAGCATGCCCGCAAAAACGTGGAGTATGTACTCGCGTATATACCACCACCCCGAAAAAACCGAACTCCGCACTGCGTAAAGTTTGCCGTGTTCGCTTAACCAACGGTTTTGAAGTTACCTCCTACATCGGCGGTGAAGGTCATAACCTGCAGGAACACTCCGTGATCCTGATCCGTGGCGGTCGTGTTAAAGACCTGCCAGGTGTTCGTTACCACACCGTTCGCGGTGCGCTGGACTGCTCCGGTGTTAAAGACCGTAAGCAATCCCGTTCCAAATACGGCGTGAAGAAGCCAAAGGCTTAATGGTTCTCCGTTAAGTAAGGCCAAACGTTTTAACTTAAATGTCAAACTAAACTCGTAGAGTTTTGGACAATCCTGAATTAACAACGGAGTATTTCCATGCCACGTCGTCGCGTCATTGGTCAACGTAAAATCCTGCCGGATCCTAAGTTCGGATCAGAGCTGTTGGCCAAATTTGTAAATATCCTGATGGTAGATGGTAAAAAGTCTACCGCTGAAGCAATCGTCTATACCGCGCTTGAGACCCTGGCTCAGCGCTCTGGTAAAGACCACCTGGAAGCTTTTGAAGTAGCTCTGGACAACGTACGTCCGACTGTCGAAGTTAAGTCGCGTCGCGTTGGTGGCTCTACTTACCAGGTGCCAGTAGAAGTCCGTCCGGTTCGCCGCAATGCTCTGGCAATGCGTTGGATCGTTGAAGCTGCTCGTAAACGCGGTGATAAATCCATGGCTCTACGCCTGGCGAACGAACTTTCCGATGCAGCAGAAAACAAAGGTACTGCTGTGAAGAAACGTGAAGACGTTCACCGTATGGCAGAAGCCAACAAGGCGTTCGCTCACTACCGTTGGTAATCCCTTCGTTGTAGTTATGCTAACCAGGCGGGCGCTTCAACAAGCCAACCCGCTTGGGTTAACTGATTGAACGTCCTAGGATATAGAGGAAACAAATGGCTCGTACAACACCTATTGCACGCTACCGCAATATCGGTATCAGTGCACACATCGACGCCGGTAAAACCACCACGACAGAACGTATTTTGTTCTATACGGGTGTGAACCATAAAATCGGTGAAGTTCATGACGGCGCAGCTACCATGGACTGGATGGCGCAGGAGCAGGAGCGTGGGATCACCATTACTTCTGCTGCGACAACTGCTTTCTGGTCAGGTATGGCCAAGCAGTATGAACCCCATCGTATCAACATCATCGACACCCCGGGACACGTTGATTTCACTATCGAAGTAGAACGTTCCATGCGTGTACTTGACGGTGCAGTAATGGTTTACTGCGCGGTCGGTGGTGTTCAGCCGCAGTCTGAAACCGTATGGCGTCAGGCGAATAAATATAAAGTGCCACGCATTGCGTTCGTTAACAAAATGGACCGCATGGGTGCGAACTTCCTGAAAGTGGTTAATCAGATCAAAACCCGTCTGGGTGCGAATCCGGTACCACTTCAGTTGGCTATCGGCGCTGAAGAGCATTTCACCGGCGTTGTTGACCTGGTGAAAATGAAAGCCATCAACTGGAATGAAGCTGACCACGGTATCACCTTCAACTACGAAGAAATCCCAGCTGAAATGCAGGATCTGGCTGAAGAATGGCACCAGAATCTGGTTGAGTCCGCGGCTGAAGCATCTGAAGAGCTGATGGACAAATACCTGGGCGGCGAAGAGCTGACCGAAGAAGAAATCAAAAAAGCATTGCGTCAGCGCGTTCTGAACAACGAAATCATTCTGGTTACCTGTGGTTCCGCGTTCAAGAACAAAGGCGTGCAGGCAATGCTGGATGCCGTTATTGACTATCTGCCGTCACCGACCGAAGTTCCGCCAATCAGCGGTATTCTGGACGATGGCAAAGATACGCCGGCGGTACGTCATTCTGACGATAAAGAACCGTTCTCTGCGTTGGCATTTAAAATTGCCACCGACCCGTTTGTGGGTAACCTGACGTTCTTCCGCGTGTACTCCGGTGTGGTTAACTCCGGTGATACCGTGCTGAACTCGGTGAAATCCGCTCGCGAACGTTTCGGCCGTATCGTTCAGATGCACGCAAACAAACGTGAAGAGATTAAAGAAGTCCGCGCAGGCGATATCGCTGCTGCAATCGGTCTGAAAGATGTGACCACTGGTGATACATTGTGCGATCAGGATAACGTGATTATTCTGGAACGTATGGAATTCCCTGAACCGGTTATTTCCATCGCCGTAGAACCGAAAACCAAAGCTGACCAGGAAAAAATGGGTCTGGCTCTGGGTCGTCTGGCTAAAGAAGACCCGTCTTTCCGCGTGTGGACTGACGAAGAATCCAACCAGACCATCATCGCCGGTATGGGCGAACTGCACCTGGAAATCATCGTTGACCGTATGCGTCGTGAGTTCAACGTAGAAGCCAACATCGGTAAACCTCAGGTTGCTTACCGTGAAACCATCCGCGAAACCGTTAAGGACGTGGAAGGTAAACATGCTAAACAGTCCGGTGGTCGTGGTCAGTATGGTCATGTCGTTATCGATATGATGCCGCTGGAGCCGGGTGGCCCAGGCTACACATTTACCAATGATATCAAAGGTGGTGTGATCCCTGGTGAGTATATCCCTGCCGTTGATAAGGGGATGCAGGAGCAGCTGAAATCAGGCCCGCTGGCCGGTTATCCGGTAGTAGACTTGGGCGTCCGCTTGCATTTTGGTTCTTACCACGATGTCGACTCCTCTGAATTGGCGTTTAAACTGGCAGCGTCTATCGCGTTTAAAGAAGCATTTAAACGTGCTAAGCCGGTGCTGCTGGAACCCGTCATGAAGGTTGAAGTTGAAACGCCTGAAGACTACATGGGTGACGTAATCGGTGACTTGAACCGTCGTCGCGGTATCATCGAAGGTATGGAAGATACTGCAACAGGTAAGACTATCCGTGCCCAGGTACCGTTATCCGAAATGTTTGGGTATGCTACCGATCTGCGTTCGCAGACTCAGGGTCGTGCTTCTTACTCCATGGAGTTCCTGAAGTACGCTGAAGCGCCGAACAACGTGGCTCAGGCCGTTATTGAAGCCCGTGGTAAATAATATCCGGGTTTAAAACATTGAACCGTGCTCTCTCCATAGGGGGAGAGCATTAGAGTAAGGAATATCGCCGTGTCTAAAGAAAAATTTGAACGTACAAAACCCCACCTCAACGTCGGTACTATCGGCCACGTTGACCATGGTAAAACAACGCTGACTGCCGCCATTACTTCCGTTCTGGCTAAAACCTACGGCGGTGCTGCCCGTGCATTCGATCAGATCGATAACGCACCGGAAGAAAAAGCGCGTGGTATCACCATCAACACCTCTCACGTTGAATACGATACCCCGACCCGTCACTACGCGCACGTTGACTGCCCAGGACA
>NZ_JAKMAJ010000010.1 GCF_022378355.1 Brenneria bubanii | reverse complement strand
TCAGCAGTGAAACGCCGTAGCGCCGATGGTAGTGTGGGGTCTCCCCATGTGAGAGTAGGGAACTGCCAGGCATCAAATCAGATGAAAGGCCCAGTCGAAAGACTGGGCCTTTTGTTTTATCCGCGCTTGTTCAACGGCCTGGAAGCCCTTCTTCTGACTTTTGGTTACACTTCCGTAGGCCTTGACTGACAACCTCAGCTCCGGTTAAGCCACTGACGAATAAAATCGGCCACTTGCTGCGGCTGATTGATATCCAGCTGCGCCAGTGATGTTGATAGCAGACTGTCGCTGGCAATAGCGATGACATGCTCGTCCAATAAATCACCCAGCGGACGCTTCAACGCCTGACGAAACAGGACGATCTTGTTAATTTTCTCCTGTTTGAAGCCTTCCACCAGAATAAGATCGAGACTGGTGCTATCCATCTTTGCCGCTAACCCTTGCAAATCAAGGTGGCGCTGGTCGGGAGTTTCCGTCATCAGGGCCCATCGTCGGTTACTGACCACCATGGTTTGCTCTGCTCCAGCCTTACGCAATTCATAGCTATCTTTGCCGGGTGTATCAATATCCATGTTATGGTGGGTATGCTTGATTAAGCCAACCCGAATACCGCTGCGCTTAAGAATAGGGATGACTGCTTTTAGCAAGGTTGTTTTTCCGGTGCCGCTGTAGGCGGTGATAGCAAGTAATTGAGGATGATCAGGATTCATCGTGCTGCCTTTGGAGGGATGAGAGATCCTCCGGAAAGTTTATGTTGCGGAATGCTTCGGACTGATCAGAAAACGAAACTGCCGTTGCTCCAACCTGTTCCATGAACATCATTAGTTTACGATCGCCTCGAGCTAGATAATCCTCCAGCGCCGTCAATAAGCAGCGATTGATCAATAGTAAGGTGGGATGCTCGCGTTTACCGTCGGTGGCATAAGCGGCATTTTTCCCTTTTCGCCCATCCCATAGCCGTTTTACCAGATCTTGTGGTAGAGCTGGAACATCACAGGGAGCGTAAACGATCCACTCTGCGGTTGTGTAATACATTCCGGTGAGAACGCCCGCCAAAGGTCCGGAAAAGCCATTTTGCGGGTCGCTAATGACGCGATATCCGCTCTGTTGGTAAAGAGGAAGGTTACGATTGGCATTGATGATGATCTCACCAACCTGATCCCTTAGACGTGCCAGCACGTGTTGATATAAGGGTAGCCCGTTTAACGTCAGTAGGCCTTTATCGTTGCCGCCCATCCGGGTTGCCTGCCCGCCAGACAGAATCACGCCAGTGATCATTTTTCGCCTCGGTATTTGCGCCATAAGTTATTTTCTGAAAACATTTATCGAAACCCACATTTAATCAGTCCGTTATTTTTGTCATTGTATATCCTTCATCTTGCAAGTTGCAGACGCGCTGGCCGGTGTTATTCACCCGGGTCTCTTACTGGTGTAAGCTCCTAGGTATTAATGTGAGATATTCTGTCTCGCACCGAATCAAATTCGTTTACCACGAATTGGTCATCCGCTTGCCGCGTCGCAAGACTCATGAACATGAATGAGCCTTGCCTGAAGGGCTAACGCTTTGCGTTGTTCAAAAACGACAACGTTTTTCCTGCATCTCGAAAGCTATTTGGCATATTTACATCTGAGGATCAAAAATGAAATGTCATCGCGTTAATGAATTGGTTGAACTGTTACACCCAGCCTGGCAGAAAGAGCCGGATTTAAACCTTGTCCAATTTTTACAAAAACTTGCACAGGAGGCGGGGTTCGAGGGGCAGTTTAGTGAGCTGACTGATGATATCCTTATTTATCATCTGAAGATGCGTGATTCAGATAAGGAAGGGGTTATTCCTGGTCTTAAAAAAGATTATGAAGAAGATTTTAAAACCGCATTACTTCGCGCTCGTGGCGTCATTAAGGACTGATGCAGATAAGCGTGTAGGCCCCGGTTTGCATAGCCTAATTTTTAGATGTCGAGACTTATCTTACATCGCAGTTACTGGTAGTGGGTGTTATGAACAGTTCGGTTTTTAATTTTCAGACGCTGTTCCCTGAGTTGATAATGGATGCATTGCTGGACGCAGGGATTCGTGTGGACTCTGGTTTGACAGCCTTAAACAGCTATGAGAACCGGGTGTATCAGTTTACTGATGAGGACCGGAAGCGTCTTGTGGTTAAGTTTTATCGGCCAGAGCGGTGGAGTACTGAACAAATAATGGAAGAGCACGCGTTTGCGCGTGAGCTTACAGACGATGAGGTGCCGGTCGTCGCACCGCTAGAGCTTAATGGCCATACGCTTCATCGTTATGAGGGTTTTCATTTTGCTGTTTTTCCCAGTGTTGGCGGACGGCAATATGAGATGGACAATGAAGACCAGCTGGAATGGGTTGGCCGTTTTTTGGGCCGGATTCATCAGGTAGGCCGTCGTTCTTCATTTTTGGACAGGCCGACAATAGGGTTGAATGAATATCTGTATGAGCCCTATAAATTATTGTCGCGCTCTTCACTCATACCGGAAACGCATCGAAACGCTTTTTTACAGGCGACCAGTAAGCTGATCGCTATTGTAGAGGATTATTGGAATACAGACTGGCAATCTATTCGTCTGCATGGGGACTGCCACCCGGGTAATATTTTATGGCGTGATGGTCCTTTGTTTGTTGACCTGGATGATGCACGCAATGGTCCGGCCATACAGGATTTGTGGATGTTGCTGCATGGTGAACGCCGTGAACAGCGAATTCAGCTGGATATTCTGTTGGAGGCTTACAGCGAGTTTGCCGAATTTAAGGATCAAGAGCTGGCATTAATTGAACCTCTGCGAGCGATGCGGCAGGTTCATTATTTAGCCTGGATTATACGACGCTGGGAGGATCCGGCTTTTCCTCAAAATTTTCCCTGGATAAGGGATGCCGATTTCTGGCTTAAACAGATATCCATATTTACCGAACAGGTTAAGCTGCTGCAAGAGCCTCCTTTACAGCTGACGCCAATGTACTGAAATTGAATAGAGAGAGCATTTTATGAAGAAACTATGGTTTGCACTGATTGGCGTAGTGATGGCATTTAGCGCGTCGGCAGCCGATTTTTCTAATGGTAAACAATATGTTGAATTAGACAAGAGTGCCACTCAGGAACCGCAGGTTCTTGAGTTTTTCTCATTTTATTGTCCGCACTGTTACCAGTTTTCACAGGTCTACCATATACCCGATGCGGTAGAAAAGGCACTGCCGGCCGGAACGAAGTTGACGCGATATCATGTTGATTTCCTAGGTTCATTAGGAAAAGAACTGACTCAAGCCTGGGCTGTGGCCATGGCGCTGGGAGTGGAAGATAAAGTAAGCCCTTTGATGTTTGATGGGATTCAGAAAACACAAACAGTACAAACGTCGGAAGATATTCGTAACGTATTTATTAGCGCCGGCGTCAGCGCTGAAGAATATGACGGTGCATTAAATAGCTTTGTGGTGAAATCATTAGTGGTTCAGCAGGAAAAAGCCGCTGCGGATTTACAATTACGCGGCGTTCCCGCCATGTTTATTAACGGGAAATATATGATTAAGAGCGATGGGCTTGATACCAGCTCAATGGATAACTACGTAAAACAGTATGCCGATGTTGTAAAATTCCTGCTTGATAAAAAATAGGCCATTCTTGAGACAAAACCACGCTGGCTATATCGGCGTGGTTGTATTCATCTACCGCAATCACCTGTTTAGACGGTGAAAATGATTTTACGCTTATATTGACGGGTTAATTTATATCCACAAACCGGAATTGTCTTTTATCGATCATAAAAAATAATCAATATATTATAATTGTATGAAAAATATAGATATAAAAATAAAAACCATGTTGATGGCGATCATGGATAATTAATCTGTTATTTCTATTCACAAAGTTATCCACAGATTGATCCTGCGAATATCCACGCAAAAAACGACGAATATCTCGCGTTAAGCATCGTCTCTTTCCCTCAGCTATGGCATGCTTAGCAGCATGGCAGACGACAAAGATCATAACAGGCTATGGCTCAGATTGCAGAAAACCCCTTAATTCTGGTGGATGGTTCCTCCTATTTATACCGCGCATATCACGCATTTCCGCCCTTGACCAACAGTGCCGGAGAACCGACTGGCGCAATGTATGGCGTATTGAATATGTTGCGTAGTTTGCTGGCGCAATATCATCCCAGCCACGTGGCGGTTGTCTTTGATGCCAAGGGCAAAACATTCCGCGACGAGTTATTTGAAAACTATAAAGCGCATCGTCCTCCGATGCCGGATGATTTACGCGAGCAAATTGAACCGCTGCACCGTATGGTAAAAGCGATGGGACTGCCCTTGTTGGCGGTATCCGGCGTTGAAGCCGATGATGTCATTGGTACGCTGGCGCTACAGGCGGAAAAAGCGGGTATTCCGGTATTAATCAGCACCGGTGATAAAGATATGGCTCAGTTGGTTACGCCAAACGTCACGCTGATTAACACCATGAATAATACCGTTCTCGGGCCGCAGGAAGTCTGCGAGAAATACGGCATCGGCCCTGAGTTGATTATCGATTTTCTTGCATTAATGGGCGACTCCTCCGACAACATTCCCGGCGTTCCCGGTGTTGGCGAAAAAACGGCGCAGGCTTTGCTACAAGGTCTGGGTGGTCTGGATACGCTATATGGCAATCTGGATAAGATTGCCGGGTTGTCGTTCCGAGGCGCCAAGACCATGGCGCCGAAACTCGAGCAACACAGGGATATCGCCTACCTGTCCTACCAGTTGGCTACCATTAAAAGGGATGTTGAGCTGGAGCTGACCTGTGAACAGCTAACCGTTACCGAGCCGGATGTGGATACGCTACACAGCCTATTTTCCCGTTATGAATTCAAACGCTGGCTGTCGGATGTCGAATCCGGCACCTGGTTGCAGGGTAGAAAGAGCAGCCAACCGTCGCAGAAAGTTATGACCGCGGCGAAAGACAGTTCCGACAGCGAGGAAAACGCCACCGTCGCCCTCTCTTCGGAAGGCTATGTCACTATCCTGGATGAAAAGACGCTGCTGGAATGGGTTGAGCGCATAAAAAAAGCGGATGTTTTCGCTTTTGATACTGAAACGGATGGACTGGATACTCTTACAGCCAACCTTATCGGAATGTCATTTGCCGTAACGCCGGGAGAAGCCGCCTATCTGCCGTTGGCGCATGATTATCTGGATGCGCCGCAACAACTGGATCGTGAGCGCGTTCTGGCGCTGCTTAAACCGCTGCTGGAAGATGAAACGCTGTTGAAAGTTGGTCAGAATCTCAAATTCGATAAAGGCATAATGAAACGTTATGACATCGAATTACAGGGGATTGCCTTTGATACCATGCTGGAGTCGTATGTGCTGAATAGCGTTGCCGGGCGTCATGATATGGACAGCCTGGCCGATCGTTATCTTGGTCATAAAACCATTAAATTCGAAGAAATTGCCGGCAAAGGTAAAAATCAGCTTACCTTCAACCAGATTGCTCTGGAGGAAGCGAGTCCCTATGCCGCGGAAGATGCCGATGTCACCTTGTATCTGCATCAGAAAATGTGGAACAAGCTAAAGCAGGATGAGGCGTTACGTAAGGTCTTTCAAACCATCGATATGCCGCTGGTTCCGGTGTTATCCCGCATGGAGCGAACCGGCGTTCTGATTGATCCCAATATATTGTCTGAACACTCGAAAGAGATCACCATTCGTCTGGCTGAGTTGGAAACGCAGGCATATGAATTGGCTGGCGAAGCGTTTAATTTGTCGTCAACCAAACAGCTGCAGGGCATTCTCTATGAGAAACAAAAGCTGCCGGTGCTGAAAAAAACGCCTAAAGGCGCGCCTTCCACCAATGAGGAAGTATTGGCAGAGCTGGCGCTTGATTATCCGCTGCCGAAGCTGATCCTTGAATATCGTGGTCTGGCGAAGTTGAAATCGACCTATACCGATAAGCTGCCCCTGATGATTAATCCGTTGACCAAACGCGTTCATACGTCATATCACCAGGCGATAACGGCGACCGGACGCTTATCTTCCAGCGATCCCAACTTGCAAAATATTCCGGTGCGCAATGATGAAGGTCGCCGTATTCGGCAGGCATTTATTGCACCCTCAGGGTACAGCATCGTGGCGGCGGACTATTCACAGATTGAGTTACGCATCATGGCGCATCTTTCTGGTGATAAAGGCCTGCTGCGAGCCTTCTCTGAAGGAAAAGATATTCACCGCGCTACCGCGGCGGAAGTTTTTGGTCTTGAACTCGATAAAGTCACATCCGAGCAGCGTCGCAGCGCCAAAGCCATTAACTTTGGCTTGATTTATGGCATGAGCGCTTTTGGGTTATCGCGCCAGCTGAACATTCCACGCAGTGAATCACAGAAATATATGAATCTCTATTTTGAGCGCTATCCGGGCGTTCAGGACTACATGGAACGCACCCGGCAGCATGCCGCCGAACAGGGTTACGTTTCGACGCTGGATGGGCGGCGCCTCTACCTGCCGGAGATTAAATCGCGTAACGCGATGGCGCGTAAGGGCGCCGAACGGGCGGCGATTAATGCGCCGATGCAGGGAACCGCGGCCGATATCATCAAAAAAGCAATGCTCGCTATTGATGACTGGCTACAAAAAGAGAAGCCGTTAGTGAAGATGATTATGCAGGTTCATGATGAGCTGGTTTTCGAGGTTCATGATTCTGTGTTAGACGAATCTAAAAGAAAAATCAAAGAGTTAATGGAAGAGTGCATGCTGCTTAACGTGCCGCTTCGCGTCGATATCGGAACCGGGATTAACTGGGACCAGGCGCACTAAAGAGTGAATGTGGTCGATTTATGTAATTAAACAACAGTATTTTGTGAGCTGGTTTAACTTTGTACATTTGTGCGTGTTTTTTATGAAAGTAAACAACAAAAACCCCTTTTTTATCATGAAAAAATAGGGTAGAGTTAAAGATGTAGGGTACAGAGGTAAGATGTTCTATCTTTCAGACCTTTTACTTCACGTAATCGGATTTGGCTGAATGTTAGCCGCCCCGGTCATTTTTGACTGGGGCGTTTTTTATTGTGGGTAATATCCGCTTCCTTCAGGTCGTGGCGACGCGCGTTTGAAAGCGTTCACGCTAATTTCCATCGTACGGGTGGTGGAATAGCGAGCGGTTTTCGAAACCATGATCTGATAAATCAATAAAGCGGCGAGGTGGCCCCGCCGTTTTTGATCTGATTATACGTTATCCTGTTTATCTTCTTCCGACTTCGGCAACGTGCTGAACCAGCTATCCAGTTTCTGGCGAAGTTTATCGACGCCTAATTTCTTCAATGAAGAAAACGCTTCTACCTGAATATCACCCATAAACGGCAGTACGGCTTCACGCACCATATTGAGCTGCGCCTTGCGCGCGCCGGAAGCCAATTTGTCTGCTTTGGTCAGTAAAATTAAAACGGGAATTTGCGAGTCGACCGCCCACAATAGCATTTGCTGATCGAGATCTTTTAAGGGATGACGAATGTCCATTAGCACCACCAATCCTTTCAGGCTATCTCGTTTCTGGAGATACTCCCCTAATGCTCGTTGCCATTTGAGCTTCATTTCCTCCGGCACCTCGGCATAGCCATAGCCGGGTAAGTCGACCAAACGAACGCCTTCCTCGACTTCAAACATGTTGATTAGCTGCGTTCTTCCGGGCGTTTTACTGGTGCGCGCGAGGTTTTTTTGATTGGTCAGCGTATTTAACGCGCTGGACTTACCGGCGTTAGAGCGCCCAGCAAAGGCAACTTCAATACCGCTATCTGTTGCCAGGTGGCGAATATCCGGGGCGCTGATGACGAAATGCGTCATGTGGTAATTATATTGCTGGGTCACAATGATTATCTCTGTCTGGATCTATGTCTGGTAGGGGATTATACCTGTAACTGAGGATAAAGGCGGTTTTATCTGTACCGCAGGGGAGAGGTCTATACTGTTACCTTGAAATCTATGGGCTGGTTTGGAACTGCCCCTGGAATAACGAAAAGCGCCATTGGTTGATATGTGCTCTTTTTTATTGCCGGGCTTTCTGCTAGATTCCGCCGCAATTACCTTCATCTGTATCTGTGTACCTGAGAGCAACATTATGAACCGACCCGTTAAAGGCTCTGGTGGTAATGCCACCAAACCAAAAATGAAAAGAAAAAGCCGTGAAGAACTGAATCAGGAAGCGCGCGATAGGAAGAGACAGAAAAAGCATCGTGGTCATGTGGCGGGAAGCCGTGCGCAGGAGAGTGGTGATGCCGGCAAGGGTGCTGCGCAGCGTAAGCTCGCCGATCCCCGTATTGGCAGCAAAAAACCGATTCCTTTAGGAATAACAGAACAAGCTGTCGCCAGACCCAAGCCAAAGTCCGTCGCGCCAGCGGTGAAGCCGACGGCGTTAGCGCCAGAAGAAGAGCTCACCTTGTTGGAAAGCGATGCTCGCCTGGATGAACTGTTGGATCGTCTGGATAACGGTGAGACGCTGAGCGCTAAAGATCAAACCTGGGTAGATGAAACATTGGATCGTATTGATGTCTTGATGGAACAGCTCGGTATTGAATTGGGTGACGACGACGAAGAAGAGCCAAAAGAAGATATTCTGCAACTGTTGAAGCGCAATAGCTCGAAAGAAGATTTTTAAGCAATGAAGCTGGTGTTTCTGCTGCTGGCGCTGCTGGTTACGCTTTGTCTCTGTTGCCTGTTAGTCAAATTATGGCTTCTGACAAAGCGAAAAGCCCAGCTGCACCGTTTGGTTTTCAACGGTCGGCAGTTGCCGGTGGTGCGTTCCGCGGGGAAAAAACGCCTCCAGCGGCGGCGCGCCTAGTCGAGTCTCATGGATGAGACGAGTAAAAAACGTCGTCAAGCGACGTTTAAAAAGAGAGCGGGCAGAAGAGTTCGCCATAAAACACTGGAAGGAGTAAGCAGTATGCCTGAGCAAAAAGTCGACTGGGACCTGGAGCTGATTCAAAAATATAATTATTCCGGGCCGCGTTACACGTCTTACCCTACCGCGTTAGAGTTTAACGAACGCTATGATGAGTCCGCTTTTCAACGGGCTATCGTGCGTTATCCGCAACGGCCGCTTTCGTTATATATCCACATCCCGTTTTGTCATCGTCTGTGCTACTTCTGCGGTTGCAATAAATTGGTAACGCGTCAGCAGCATAAAGCGGATGAGTATCTGAACGTACTGGAGCAGGAGATTCGTCAGCGTGCGCCGTTATTTGCCGGGCGAACGGTGACGCAGATGCACTGGGGCGGCGGTACGCCCACTTATCTTAATAAATCGCAGATCGGCAGGCTGATGTCGCTGCTACGCGATCAATTTTCCTTTTCGGATCGGGCTGAAATGTCTCTGGAGGTTGATCCGCGGGAGATTGAACTCGATATCATCGACCATCTGCATGCCGAGGGCTTTAATCGCCTGAGTATGGGCGTACAGGACTTCAATAAAGAAGTGCAAAAGCTGGTAAACCGCGAGCAGGACGAGGCGTTTATCTTCGCGCTGATTGAGCGGGCCAAGTCGCTTGGATTCACCTCAACCAATATTGATTTGATTTATGGTTTGCCAAAACAGACGCCGGAGAGTTTTGCTTTTACTTTGCAACGCGTCGCTGAACTGAATCCTCACCGTCTCAGCGTATTCAACTATGCGCATTTGCCCAGTTTATTTGCCGCACAGCGTAAAATAAAAGAGGCGGATCTGCCGGGAGCAGAGCAAAAGCTGAAAATATTGCAGCAAACTATCCGCTCTCTGACGGAAGCGGGTTATCAGTTCATTGGTATGGATCACTTCGCTCGTCCGGATGACGAACTGGCGCTTGCTCAGCGAGCCGGAAAATTGCATCGTAATTTTCAGGGATATACGACGCAGGGGGATAGCGAGCTGTTAGGCATGGGCGTATCGGCGATTAGTATGATCGGTGATAGTTATGCTCAAAATCAGAAAGAGCTGAAGCACTATTATGCTCAGGTCAGAGACAAGGGAAATGCTTTGTGGCGCGGGTTACAACTGACGCGGGATGACTGCATCAGGCGTGATGTCATTAAAACGTTAATCTGCAATTTTCAATTGGCCTATGACGAAATTGAAAGCGATTACTCCATTGATTTTAAATCCTATTTTTTAGAGGATCTGCAGCAGTTGGCGCCGTTGGCCGCCGATGGGCTGGTGGAGATACAAGCCTCGGGAATTAACGTTACGCCGAAGGGGCGTTTACTGATCCGTAATGTCTGCATGTGCTTTGACACCTATCTGCGTGACAAAATGCGCATGAAGCAATTTTCTAAAGTGATTTAACCGCTATTTCCCCACTTTTCTCCCTCCTTGCGCTGCCATTTTCAGGATGGCAGCGATGAATCTCTATGTATTAGCGTCCGGTCAGTTTTTTCTTCTCATGAAAAAAGATTATCAAACTTATTTCGTATTGAAAAAATAATATAAAAAAATACGTCCCAATGAAAAAATAATCACATAAGTGTAAAAAAATTTAAACATGAACTCTCTATATTAGCCGCTTTGTTTAGCTAGCTAACTAACCATTCTGGTCGCTATTCATCTTTGCGCAACGACCATCCGTGCGCGCTATCGCGACACCATAATGATGGGGAGAGAGAACATGAGAAACTGGAACGAACCTAAAAAAAATAAGGCGCATATCGAACTGATCCCAATGATCGACGTCATGATGTTCTTACTGGTTTTTTTCGTCCTGATCAGTATCAACGTCCTTCCCGCCACCGGGCTAAAGACCCAACTTCCATCCGCTAGCAGCGCTCAGCCGTTGAAACCGCAGAAAAAAGCCATCGTCACCCTGGGTGAGCAGGATCAACTGCAGCTGGACGGCATGCCTCTGGCATTGGCGGACTTGGCCAATACGTTGAAACAGCAACAGCAGGAAGGAGAGACCACCTCCATTATCGTCAACAGCGATAAGCAGGTGGCGGTTGAACGGTTAGTGGCCGTGATGGATGCCCTGCGTCAAGGCGGGTTTACCTCAGTTTCAATTGCAACGCGGAAGCAGTGATATGTATTGGCTTTATCGTTCACGACATGCCATCAGTTGGTTGCCGCTGCCTGTGGTCGCCGCTTGCCTGATGGTGGTTACGCAACAGAGTTCGATCAAGGTGCAACCTCACTATGATGAGAGCGCCATTGAATTGTCGCTTGCCGACCCGACGCCGGCCGAACCTGAAACGCCGCCGGTGGAAAAATTGCCGGAACCCGAACCTGAACCGGTGGTTACCCCCGAACCGATCGAAACGCCCGAGCCGATCGTTGCGCCGCCGCCCAAGCCGGAACCGAAACCCGAACCCAGGCCGCAGGCCAAACCCAAGCCGACGCCGCGCCCCAAACCGGTGACGCCGCCGACCAATCGGCAGACTGCCGCCGTGAACGCGCCCTCGTCTAAACCCGTCGCGGCGCCGACGCCAGCTATCGCGCCGCCTAAGGTGAACGCGCAGGCGCTGGAGAACGGCTACATCCAGGCGCTGCGCGGACAGATTGAACAGCTTAAGCGTTACCCGACCGGACGTCAGGCTTCCCTTGAACGACCTGAAGGGAAGGTCGAAGTCTGGCTCGAGGTGGATCGTAACGGTCGCATACTGAATAGCGGCATCAACCAGAAAGCCGCCAGCATGCTGCTCAATCGCGCCGCGACCAGTACCTTGCAAAGCATTACACAGGTTAAACCGTTTCCGGCGGACGCATTCGCCGGGCAGAACACCAAACGCTTTTTAGCCACATTCCACTATCAGGCGCAGTAAGCGCACGTTAACAACATGGCACTAGGGTGAACACAGCAATGAAATTTTCAACAGTTTCAAGGATATCCCTCTCTGTCGCGACAGCAGTATGGTCGGGCGCGATGATGGCGAACGATGCGACGGATATTGGCGCAATACAGGTCAAAGGCGCGCCGTTGGGCGATGGATTGATGATTCAGGAAGAGAGCGCCAAATCGCGATCGACGGTCACCAAAGAAGCGATGGACAAGATGCCGGCAACCGGCAACGCGATCGACAAGCTGAAATACACCGCCGGTCTGAACGTCAGCAGTAACGACTCCAGCGGCCTGAGCGGCATCGACTACACCATGCGCGGCATGAGCAACGACCAAATCGGCTTCTCGGTGGACGGTATTCCGATGAACGATTCGGGCAGCTACAGCGTCTACGCCAATCAGATGGGCGACGCCGAAAACCTCGGTCAAATTTTCGTGACCCAGGGATCTTCGGAAATGAGCGGCCCGCATATCGGCTCCAGCGGCGGCAATATCGGCCTGGTGACAAATCGTCCGGCGAAAAAGTTTGGCGGATTCGTCAAGCAAACCTTCGGCAGCAATAACCTAAGCAAATCTTTTATCCGTTTGGATACGGGCGAGCATAACGGTTTTAGCAGTTGGATGTCCTACTCCTATACCGACGCGGACAAATGGCGCGGTAAAGGGGTTGCGCGATCAAACAAGTTGGAATGGAACGGCCTGTATGAGGATGACAACGGCAACAGCAGCAACCTGATCCTCAAATACAACAAACAGGACATGAACAACTACAATACGCTGAGTAAAAGCACCTTCCTGACGCAGGGACGCTATACCGATTACCCCACCAAGCCGGTGTACAACAGCCGTGGTCAGCTGTCACGCTACTACAAGCTGAACCGCAATCCGTTCGAAAGCCTGGACCTCACGTTCACGCAAAAGCTGCAACTGCGCGATAATCTGTCGCTCACCCTGCAGCCGTACTACTACTGGGGTAATGGCGGCAGCTTCAGCGGCCAGTCCGCCTATACGCTTTCGTCCGCCACTACAGACAAATCAGGCGGCTACGATCTAAGCAACCTGAGCAGCAACACATACTACCGCCCATCATGGACCGAAACCTGGCGTCCGGGGATCACCAATACGCTGAAGTGGGATCTCAACGACGAACATAGCCTGGATATCGGCTACTGGTTTGAACGTGCCCGCCAGCGTCAAACCCAGCCTTATATCGGCATTCAGCCTGACGGCAATCCGATCGATCTCTCCGGTAAGCCGGACGGTTCGCACCTGGTGACAGACGCCAACGGCAAGGTGATTCAGGGCCGTAACCAGTTTACCGTAACGCCGGTGCATAAATTCTGGCTGCAAGATACCTGGTTTCTTTCGCCATCCTGGACCATCAGTGGCGGCCTGGCCTGGCAGCATGTTAAACGTGACGGGCACGATCTCGGTAGCCTGAGCGCGGTGGAAGACAAAAAGGCGCGTACCTACAAAGAGTTTCTGCCGAGCTTCAACGCAGCGTACAAAATCACCCCGCAAAACCAGGTGTTTTATAGCCTTACGCGCAACATGCGCACCCCGCCTAACTATGCGCTCTACAATCTGGGCGATTCCATCAATACCAAACCGGAGCTGAGCTGGAACCACGAACTGGGCTGGCGCTATCAGGGGCAGGACGTGATGCTGAGCACCTCGCTGTTCTACATCGCCTTTACTAATCGTCAGGTCTCCAGCCGCAATGTGGATGGCGAATATGAAATGGTCAACGCCGGTAAGGTGGAGAATAAAGGGGTAGAGATGGAGCTGTCGGGCAAACTGCCGTACAACTTCAATTACTTTGCCTCCTACAGCTACACCGACTCCAAACAGCGCGAGGATATCGTCACCAACGGCTCCACTCTGCCGACCAGCGGGAAAAACCTGGCCAATACGCCGAAGAACATGGTCAATCTCGGTTTGGGTTATGACGATGGCCGCTACTACGGCGGCGTTAACGGTCGCTATACCGGCGCGTTCTACGGCGATATGACCAACGATGAGAAGATTGGCGGGCGCACCGTGGTCGATCTTAACGCGGGCATCTATCTGCCGGTAGACAAGAAGATTATCAAGAGCGCCACGCTGCGCTTCAATGTCAACAACGTGTTTGACAAGGAATACCTGGATTCCACGCGTACGGTGGTATTCAACGCCAAGTCTTACAACGGCGTTAACGCCAGCACGCCTTATTACAATGTCGGTGAAGAACGCACGTTCAGCGTATCGCTTGACGCCACTTTCTAACTAACGGCCAATGGCCATGCCTTCCCGGTGGTGTAACCACCGGGGACTAGCGTCGCCGCCATCACGGGCGACGCGTATTGGAAGGAGAACGAGAATCTTATGAACGCCAACGATCTGCATGACGTTATTTTCTATGTGATGTATGCCTCACTCGTCGCCGCTCTGGTCATCATTATCGAGCGGGGCGTGTATTTTGCTTACACGCGCCGTCAAACGCAGCGTCTGCAAAACGCGCTGACGGCGGATATTCACCATCTTCAGGATCTGCCCGTCGATCTTGGTCAGCGCAACAGCCTTCCCGCTACGCTGATCGCGCCGCTGTTGCCGCAGGCATCCACCAGCGATCGCGATACGATGAATGACCTGATCGATACCCAATACTTGCAAAGCAAACCGCAACTGACCCGTGGCATCTGGCTGTTGGAAACCATTGTTACCGCCGCACCGCTGCTGGGACTTCTGGGCACTATCATGGGGATTATCGAAACCTTTAAGGCGCTCTCCGCCGCCGGTATTTCGGATCCGAGCCAGGTTTCCGCCGGGATGGGTACCGCGCTCTACGCTACGGGATTGGGGATCGCCATTGCGCTGATCTGTCTGCTGGGTAATAACTTTCTGCAAAGTCGCATGGAGCATATCAGTGAAGCGTTGAAAGTGCTGTTGCTGCGCGCCGGTATGCCGCATACTCGTCAAGCCGCCAAGAAGGTTTCTACCGCGGAAAATGGGGCTAAACGCTATGCGTAGCCCGCGCGTTTATGGTGGGCGGGCATGGACTCGCCTCGGGTTTTGTTTGTACTTTTTCTCTCAAATGACGTTTGCCGATTTTAGCATTCCCGGCTATGAGCTGGTGTACACTTCGCCGACGGAGACCTCGCTCGGCGCGCCCGATTTGCGTCAGCCGGATGCGGTGTGGTCGGCGCTTTTTGCCGGCGCCCGGGATACGGTGGCGTTAGGCGAGTTTTACGTCGCCAATAAAAAGGGGTCCAGGCTGGATGCGGTGCTGCAACATCTTCGCGAGGCGGGAGAACGCGGCGTGCGTATTCGTTTTCTGCTGGAGGAGAAGGGCATCGCTCTTTCAACGCCGGAAACCATCGAACAGCTGAAGGCCATTCCCAATCTGGAGCTGCGCGTGATCCCTTTCGGCAAATTAAGCGGTGGAATTGTGCATGCCAAGTATATGCTGGTGGACGGTAAGCGCGCTTATGTCGGCAGTCAGAACTTTGACTGGCGTTCGCTGGAGCATATACATGAAACAGGATTATTGATCGACGATCCGACCGTCGTCGCCCAGCTATACGCCATCTTTGAACAAGACTGGCAGACCCAGGCGGCTCTGGCGCAAGGGTTGCAGGTCAGTCCCATCGCTGAGACGCGCTCGTCCGACAGTGCCCGCGCCGACAACTACCTTGTCGCCAGTCCGAAAGCCTTTACGCCGCCGGGTATTATCAACTCCGAGGAAGAACTGCCGCGCCTGCTGGCTCAGGCGAAGACGCGCATTCGCATCCAGGTCATGGATTATGTTCCGCTCTCTTATGGTCCAAATCGTACGCGGCCTTATTATGCCGTGATTGATAACGCCATACGCAGCGCGGCGGCGCGCGGGGTTCATGTGGAGTTGATGGTGGCGAACTGGTACACCAAAAAGCCGAATATTGACTACCTGAAAAGCCTGCAGGTGTTGCCTAATATCGAGGTTAAGGTTGTGACGTTGCCAGAGGCAAGCAGCGGATTTATTCCGTTTGCCCGCGTGATTCATAGCAAGCTGATGACCATTGATGAGCAAAAAACCTGGATTGGCACCAGTAACTGGGCGGGCGGTTATCTGGATAACTCGCGCAATCTGGAGATCGTGTTGCAGAACCCGGTGATGACTAGCCGCGTTGATGCTTTATACACTCAGCTTTGGAACAGCGAGTATGCGCAATCACTGCGGGTTGATTATGATTACCCGGTGCCGCATCCCGGAGGGGAGAAAAAATGATGTCGTCGCGTGTTGGATGCGATGCCGACACGTCGATGATGGCCGGAAAAAACATGCCCCCGACATAGCCGGGGGCATGATCAAGTCAAACTGAGGGGCATAGCGACCCTCGACGTCTTAACTAAAGAAGTTAATCAGCGCGGCGCATAGTATCGCCGCAACGGCCGTCTGCGGCGTATGGCTTGCCGCGGAGCTTATTTCAGCGCCGTGCGTCACCACGGAAATTAATGAATCCAGCATAGTACTCCTCCCGAATCAGCGACACGATCATACTGCTGACTTGGGGTATGTAAAGTGTAAATTAACGACAATGTCGTGCGTTAGCTTGTATTTTTTCCCCCTCTATTCCGGATAATCGCGTTCGGTCGGGGATTAAATACCGGGATGACCACGGAGCGAGCCGTCCAGACCGGAAGCCCGTCACCGTGTTTTCCCTTAAAGCTGCCGGTATTATCATTTTCGGGGCGGCTTATCTCATTTTCCGCTAACGGAAAATTCAGCGCCGCTTATTCCATACCCAGCTCTTTTAGCTTGCGCGTGAGGGTATTTCGTCCCCAGCCCAGTAAGCGTGCCGCTTCCTGCTTATGGCCCTGGGTATGACGCAACGCCGTGGTGAGCAGCGTTCTTTCCATCTCCGGCTGAGCCTCTGCCAGCAGGTTTTGATGACCGGAACGCAGCGCTCTGTCCGCCCACTGCGCCAGCAGGGTGGCCCAGCTGTCCGGCAGCATATGTACCGTGGCATCAGGCGCTGTTGTTTCAAAGAGTTCGGGCGGTAAATCCTGAATCAACACTTCCTGGCCTGCGGCCATCACCGTCAACCAACGGCAGGTGTTCTCCAACTGGCGCACGTTGCCCGGCCACGGCAGCCTGGTGAGCGCCGTTTCCGTTTCCGGATGAAGGTTTTTCGGTTCAACCCCCAACTCCTTGGCGGTCGCCTGCAAAAAGTAGCGCGCCAGACGGGGAATATCTTCCCGGCGTTCACGCAGCGGCGGCAGGTGGACGCGAATAACATTCAGACGGTGAAAGAGGTCTTCACGAAACTTGCCTTCCTGTACCCGCAGCTCCAGGTTTTGGTGGGTGGCGGCGATAATCCGTACGTCTACCTTCACCGCCGCGTAGCCGCCAACCCGATAAAATTGACCGTCGGCCAGTACGCGCAATAAACGCGTCTGAACATCCAGCGGCATGTCGCCGATTTCATCGAGGAACAGCGTACCGCCGTCCGCTTGCTCAAATCGCCCCTGGCGGATTTGATTGGCGCCGGTAAACGCGCCTTTTTCATGACCAAACAATTCAGATTCAATTAAATCTTTTGGAATCGCCGCCATGTTCAATGCGATAAACGGCGCCTTGGCGCGTGGGCTGTGGCGATGTAAAGCATGAGCGACCAGCTCTTTACCGGTACCTGATTCGCCGTTGATTAATACGCTAATGGAGGAGCGTGAAAGACGGCCGATGATCCGGAATACATCCTGCATGGCCGGCGCTTCGCCGATGATGTCCGTTGTCGGGCCATTCATCGGCTGGTTACGCACGGGTTGCTGCTGTTCCAGATAGTGACTGATGGCGCGTTCAACTAACGCGACCGCCTCATCAATATCAAATGGTTTTGGTAAATAATCAAAAGCGCCCTGTTGATAAGCGCTGACGGCGGCATCAAGATCGGAGTGCGCCGTCATAATGATTACCGGCAGCATCGGATGCCGCTGTTTTATTTGCTGCAATAACGCCAGCCCGTCCATTCCCGGCATCCGGATATCGGACAACAGCACGTCTGGCGTTTGCGTCGCCAGGGCGTGCAAGGCCTGATTCCCGTTATCGAAAGTGGCGCAGGTTAAGCCCGCCCCAGTGAGCGCACGTTCGAGCACCCAACGGATGGAGCTATCGTCATCGACAATCCAGACTATCCCTCGTTGCATTGTGAACCTCACTGGCGAATGGGCAGGTAAACCGAAAACTCGGTATGGCCTGGCCAACTGTTAAATTCAATTTTACCGGAGTGTTGATCGATAAGGCTGCGAGCAATCGACAATCCCAGGCCCGTTCCTCCCTCGCATCCGCTGACCATCGGATAAAACAACGTATCCTGTAAATGAGCCGGAACGCCGGGACCGTCATCTTCAATATCAATACGTGCCGCAAGGCGATAGCGAACACCGTGCAAGGTGAGCTGAAATGCAGTTCGGGTGCGCAAGGTAATGGTGCCGCCCTCCTTTCCTAAAGCCTGCAACGCGTTACGCGTAATATTCAGCAAAACCTGTTCAATCTGATCCGGGTCGTGAGTCAGTTCCGGCAGACTGGGATCGTAATCTTTCACCAGCGTGACGTTGTCTGGTTTTTCCAGTGAAACCAGTTGGCACACTCGTTCTGCAACCTGATGAATGCTTTGAGTCACGTGCAGGCCGGGTTGCTGCGGGCCAAGCAGACGGTCAACCAGGTTACGCAGGCGATCCGCCTGTTCGATAATCACTTTGGTATATTCGGTCAATGCCGGGTCCGGCAATGCTTTTGACAGCAGTTGCGCGGCGCCACGTAACCCACCAAGCGGGTTTTTAATTTCGTGAGCCAATCCTCTGACCAAATCGCGGGCGGCTTGCTGTTGAGCTTGCTGGAGCTGCTCCTGACTAAGACGGCGCTGGTTATCCATCGGCGCCATTTCCAGCAGAATGAAATTATCCGGCATCCGCTGGGCCGTGAGCGACATGATGTGCGCTTTACCGTCTACAACAATGGTGACTTCGTTATCTGTAAAACCTTGCCCCGAATCGAGACTCTCGCGCATTAAATCTATATTAAGAGAAAAATATCCCAGTAAATCCGGCAGAGGCGTACCTGATAATTTACGGGAGCTTTGAGCCAGTAATTGCTGTGCCGCTGGGTTTGAATAATGAATAGCCAGATCGTTATCCAGTAACAATATACTGTTTATTAAAGAATTTAGGATCTGCCCAGCATCGGGCAGCGTGCCTGTTGCCATAACGCAGACTCCCGCACCATATAAGTGCATAGTATTGTCGATGATGGATATGATGTAGCAACATCAGAGCCTGTGGAGAAAAAAGCCCATCATGAGATGGGCTGAAAAGTTTCCACGGCAACAAAAAATTTTCAGGAAAAATTTTGACGTCGCACCGCGACGGCCCCTATTGGGGCGACGAACATGGGTAGTCCGTCACAAAAAACAAAACATCGATCACTATTCCGACAGTAGCCTGAACGTCAGCACGCTCGAGCTACTGCCTTACCGTATTATTAAGCGCTGTAATGATTAAACGCTGTAGTACAGTTCAAACTCAACCGGATGCGGCGTCATGCGAACGCGATCATCTTCTGCTTTACGCAGTTCAATGTAAGCATCAATCGTGTCGTTAGTGAATACGCCGCCACGGGTCAGGAACTCACGGTCTGCATCCAACGCATTCAGCGCTTCTTCCAGAGAGCCGGCGACGGTTGGGATTTCACTCGCTTCTTCCGGCGGCAGGTCGTACAGGTTCTTATCCATTGCATCGCCAGGATGGATTTTGTTGATGATGCCGTCCAGGCCGGCCATCAGCAGCGCTGAGAAAGCCAGGTATGGGTTAGCCGCCGGATCCGGGAAGCGAACTTCAATGCGGCGCGCTTTCGGGCTGGCCACTACCGGAATACGGATAGACGCGGAACGGTTACGGGCGGAATAAGCCAGCATTACCGGCGCTTCGTAGCCTGGGACCAGACGTTTGTAAGAGTTGGTGCTCGGGTTAGCCAGCGCGTTGATGGCTTTGGCGTGTTTGATGACGCCGCCGATGTAGTACAGCGCCATTTCAGACAGGCCGCCGTATTTGTCGCCGGAGAACAGGTTGGTGCCGTCTTTGGACAAAGACATATGGCAGTGCATGCCGGAACCGTTATCGCCGAATATGGGTTTCGGCATGAACGTGGCGGTTTTGCCGAAGGCATGCGCAACGTTATGAACAACGTATTTGTAAATCTGGATTTCATCCGCTTTTTTGGTCATGGTGTTGAAGCGGGTTGCTATTTCGTTCTGACCAGCGGTCGCCACTTCGTGGTGATGCGCTTCAACCACCAGACCCATTTCTTCCATGGTCAGACACATGGTGGAACGGATATCCTGTGAAGAATCAACCGGAGGAACCGGGAAGTAACCGCCTTTAATCGCCGGACGATGACCTTTGTTGCCGCCTTCATACTCTTTGTCGGAGTTCCAGGCGCCTTCAATATCATCGATAGCGATATGGGAGCCGGAGATGCTGCTGCCGAAACGGACGTCGTCAAACAGGAAAAATTCAGGTTCCGGTCCAAACAGTACGGTGTCGGCAATACCGGAAGAACGCAGGAAGTCTTCAGCACGTTTAGAGATAGAACGCGGGTCGCGATCATAACCCTGCATGGTGCCTGGTTCCAGAATGTCACAGCGGATGATCAGCGTGCTTTCTTCATAGAAAGGATCAAGGACTGCGGTGCTGGCGTCTGGCATCAGTACCATGTCGGATTCGTTAATACCTTTCCAGCCGCCAATCGAAGAACCATCAAACATTTTGCCTTCTTCGAAGAAGTCATCGTCAATTTGATGAGCCGGAATGGTGACGTGCTGCTCTTTGCCTTTGGTATCAGTGAAGCGTAAATCAACGAACTTCACGTCATGCTCGTTCAGCATCGTCAAAACGTGTTCTGCGGACATACTTGGTTCTCCCGATTGTCATTTATCGTCGTGGAACGAATATCGTTGTGGATTGATGTTGTTACCGTGAGTAGACTAAAGCTAAAAGTGTGCCAACTTTTTAAATTAGTGCTATGTGTTGCCACTTGGGGCTTTCCCTCGGAAGCTCGACTGCACCATTATAGCTTACAGCACCATCGTGGTGCTTTATCTGTGAATGATCGCACCAATATGGTGCGATAATGTTCGCTTGTGGCGTTTTTGCACCGTGAAAGGGATCACAAAGTAGGCAGTATCAGGTTGTTTATGATTGATGCTTGTGATCTTGTTTAGTCTCTCGATTAATACGTGTACAATAGCGCGCTATTTCTAAATGCCTGAGGCAAAGCTGTGATCGAAAATTTGCGTAACATCGCCATTATTGCGCACGTTGACCATGGGAAAACCACCCTGGTCGATAAGTTGTTGCAACAATCCGGAACTTTCGGAGAACGTACTGAAGCAACCGAACGTGTAATGGACTCCAACGATTTGGAGAAAGAGCGTGGGATAACCATTCTCGCCAAGAATACCGCCATTAACTGGAAAGACTACCGCATTAACATCGTGGATACCCCTGGACACGCCGACTTCGGCGGTGAGGTTGAGCGTGTAATGTCGATGGTTGACTCGGTGCTGTTAGTCGTTGATGCAATGGATGGCCCGATGCCGCAGACACGTTTCGTGACCAAAAAAGCATTTGCTAATGGTCTGAAGCCGATCGTGGTAATCAATAAGGTTGACCGTCCTGGCGCGCGTCCCGACTGGGTTGTCGATCAGGTGTTCGACCTGTTCGTGAACCTGGATGCGACCGATGAGCAGTTGGATTTCCCCATCGTTTATGCTTCCGCATTAAACGGTATCGCCGGCCTGGATCATAACGACATGGCAAGCGACATGACGCCGCTGTTTGAAGCGATTGTCGAACATGTTGATGCACCGAAAGTCGATCGTGACGGTCCTTTGCAGATGCAGATCTCCCAGTTGGACTACAACAGCTATGTTGGCGTTATCGGGATTGGCCGTATCAAACGCGGTATGGTCAAACCGAACCAGCAGGTTACGATTATCGACAGCGAAGGGAAAACCCGTAACGGTAAAGTCGGTAAAGTGCTGGGTCATATGGGGCTGGAGCGTATTGAAAGCACGCAGGCGGAAGCGGGCGATATCATCGCCATCACCGGTCTGGGCGAGCTGAATATCTCCGATACCATCTGCGATCCTAATGCGGTTGAAGCATTGCCGGCGCTGACGGTTGATGAACCAACGGTAACCATGTTCTTCTGCGTCAACACTTCTCCGTTCTGCGGTAAAGAAGGGAAGTTCGTGACCTCTCGTCAGATTCTTGAACGTCTGAGAAAAGAGCTGGTCCACAACGTTGCGCTGCGCGTTGAAGAAACGGAAGACGCGGACGCGTTCCGCGTGTCTGGCCGTGGTGAACTTCACCTGTCCGTGCTGATTGAAAACATGCGTCGTGAAGGGTTTGAACTTGCGGTATCTCGTCCGAAAGTTATCAACCGCGTTATCGATGGCCGTAATCAGGAACCGTTTGAAAACGTAACGCTGGATATTGAAGAACAGCACCAGGGCGCCGTGATGCAAGCCATGGGCGAGCGTAAGGGCGATGTGAAAAACATGGTCCCGGATGGCAAGGGTCGTATCCGTCTGGATTACCTGATCCCGGCGCGCGGCCTGATTGGCTTCCGTACCGAATTCATGACCATGACCTCGGGTACCGGTCTGCTGTACTCCACTTTCAGCCATTATGATGACGTGCGTCCGGGCGATATCGGTCAACGTCAGAACGGCGTGCTGATTTCCAATGGTCAGGGTAAAGCCGTCGCGTTTGCGCTGTTCGGCCTGCAGGATCGCGGTAAACTGTTCCTGGGTCACGGCGCGGAAGTTTATGAAGGCCAGATCATCGGTATTCACTCTCGTTCCAACGATCTGACGGTAAACTGTCTGACCGGTAAGAAACTGACCAACATGCGTGCTTCCGGTACGGATGAAGCGACGACGCTGGTTCCGGCAATCAAAATGTCTCTGGAACAAGCGCTGGAGTTTATTGATGACGACGAACTGGTGGAAGTCACGCCGCTGTCTGTCCGTCTGCGTAAACGCCATCTGACGGAAAATGATCGTAAGCGCGCGAACCGCGGTGGTTAAAGACGGCTGATTTTCCAGCTATTCTTGCTTACGACAGGGCGCCTTCGGGCGCCCTGAGTTTTATCTGTTACGCCTCGCTTTGATCTCCCCTCTGTTCTGTTTTGCCATTTCCCGTTACAGTTGAATTCCTACGCTTACAGCAGAAGGAAAATGCCATGCTTTATATCTTTGATTTGGGCAATGTTGTCATTGATATTGATTTCAACCGTGTATTGGGCGTATGGAGCAAGTTGAGCAGCGCGCCATTAGCCACGTTGAAAGAGCGATTTGTGATGGGGGAGACGTTTGAACAGCATGAGCGAGGCGAAATCAGTGATGAAGCCTTTGCCGAACGTTTATGCAATGAGATGAGTATCTCCCTGAGTTTTGAACAGTTTACCGCAGGTTGGCAGGCTATTTTTGTGGAACTTCGCCCTGAAGTCATCAATATCATGCATCAACTGCGTAAAGCGGGGCACCGGGTGGTAATCCTTTCCAACACCAACCGTCTGCACTGCGCCCATTGGCCGGTTCTATTTCCTGAGGTGGAAGACGCCGCCGATCGCCTTTATCTCTCACAGGATATCGGGGCGCGCAAGCCTGAGGCGAGCATCTATCACTATGTGCTGACCCATGAAGGGATTCCGGCCAACCAGGCGGTCTTTTTTGATGATAACCCTGCTAATGTCGCCGCTGCTCAGGCGCTGGGCATCCGCAGTATTCTGGTTAATGATCGGCAGGTCGTGCCGGAATTCTTTGCTTCACAAACCGCGGCGTTCAGTGAGTGAATGAAAACATCGGGTTGATGGCAATGATCGCTATCAACCGGGCTAAACAATAAACACAGGAGCTGTAATATTCGATGATTGCGTTAATTCAGCGAGTTTCCAGCGCTAGCGTTAAGGTTGAAGGTGACATCGTTGGGGAAATCGGCGCCGGACTCTTGGTGTTGCTGGGCGTCGAACAGGGCGATGATGAGCAGAAAACGACCCGTCTTTGTGAGCGGGTTCTCGGTTACCGTATATTCAGTGATGACAATGACAAAATGAACCTTAATGTTCGTCAGACTGGCGGGAGCCTGTTGGTTGTATCGCAGTTTACGCTGGCGGCGGATACTCACAAGGGAATGCGTCCCAGTTTTTCCCGTGGCGCGCAGCCGGTGGAGGCCGACCGCCTCTATCAGTATTTTGTCGCACAGTGCCGTGCGCAGGGTGTTCATACGGAAACCGGGCGTTTTGCGGCTGATATGAAGGTGTCTTTGGTTAATGACGGCCCGGTGACGTTCTGGCTGCAAGTATAAAATCTATTTTAAATCATTACGTTACTTTTATTGGCGTTGCTCATGGCGCAGCATGTCACCTGATATTCAACTGATTACGAATAAAAGCCCCGTCACTTTTTAATGAGGCCTGTTTATGTATCACCTGAGAGTACCGCAAACCGCAGAAGAACTTGATGCGTACTATCAATTCCGTTGGGAAATGCTGCGTAAACCACTGCATCAACCGCTGGGGTCTGAGCGCGATGCCTATGATGCTTTGGCGCATCATCAGACGGTGGTGGATGAACAGGGCAGGCTGGTGGCGATTGGCCGATTATCCATTAATGCCGACAACGAAGCCTCAATCCGTTTTCTGGCCGTTCACCCAGGTGTACAGGGAAAAGGGTTGGGAACCTTGCTGGCGATTACGCTGGAGTCCGTGGCGCGCCAGGAGGGCGCAAAGCGCGTCGTATGCAGCGCTCGCGAGGATGCGATGACGTTTTTCGCCAAGCTGGGGTTTATTAATCAGGGGGAGATCAGCGCGCCGCAAACCACGCCAATTCGGCATTTTCTGATGATTAAACCGGTAGAGACGCTGGATGATATTCTGCATCGGCCTGACTGGTGCGGGCAGCTGCAGCAAGCCTGGTACGAGCACATTCCGTTAAGTGAAAAGATGGGGGTGCGAATCAGTCAGTATACCGGTCGGAAATTTATCACCACCATGCCGGAAAATGGAAATCAGAACCCCCACCATACCCTGTTTGCCGGCAGCATGTTTTCTCTCGCCACTCTGACAGGATGGGGATTGATCTGGCTGTTGCTGCGGGAAAGACATTTAGGCGGCACCATTATTCTGGCCGACGCCCACATTCGCTACAGCACGCCGGTCACCGGCCGGCCCAGCGCCGTCGCCGATCTCGGCTCGTTGAGCGGCGATCTGGATCGCCTGGCCCGAGGGCGTAAAGCCAGGGTGCAATTGAATGTGAGCCTGTTCGGCGACGAGAAAAAAGGTTCGTTGTTCGAGGGCGTCTATATTGTATTACCCGCTACGCCGACAGCCCCTCTGGAGCCGGATAGCGCTGAAATAAAATGATGGCGCCGCCGTCACTCACCCCGTTGCCTTATTGCGGTAATTCAGGCCGTCGCCAGGGTTAAATCGATCGGCATTCAGTCTCTATCGCGGCGCCGTTATTACCGCGCCCTGCTGAAGTTGCTGCCTGATGGGCTGGCCATCAGGACCAACGCCCTGCAGTGCGCCGTTTAACGTGGTTCTCAATGGGGTATCGACCGCCAGCTGTCCGTTCAACTGTAATTGCAGGTTAGTATCGCCTGATGAGGTCAGCGCCTGAGCCGGCCATCCCCAACGCGTCAGAATATCCGCGGGAACGGCGCGCCCGTTCATGGTAACTGAAAAGTCTCGGCTGGGGCTCTGGGCGATAGTGGCTTTCGCTTCCAGCAGGCCGTTTTGCGTAAAGGCGCTGAGATCGGTCAGCGTTATCAGGCTGTCATTCGCAGTTAACGCCAATGACGGACGACGGACATCAACCTTGTTGAAGGTCGCATCGCTGGCGTTAAGATTCAGCGTGCCGCCCCAGACTCCCCACTGGTGATGACGCGCCAGCAGCAGATCGCTGCCGTATCCATCCAGAGCGGTAAGCTGGAACGGGAAATCGGGATTGATATCAATCAGCAGATTGCGGTTAGCGGTGAATTTTTTGACGTTCACTTCCGCCATCCAGTCCGGCAACCTTGTTTGCCAGCGTTGGATCCAGTCGCTTGGTAGCGTGTACTCCATACCGGCCACAACAAATTCATTCAATTGCAAACGGTGATCGCTGCGCTGCCAGCTACCGTTGGTACGCAATAACCCCCCTTCCCAGCGGGTAGTGAACTGTTTGATTTCAACCCCATTCCGGGCAAGTCCAAGGTTAACGATAGGGTCGATCAGATGCATATTGCCGTTGACGATATCGGTGGCGTTGAACGACAGTTCGCCATCGTCGCTTTGCCAATCGTCCTGTTTGAACGTCACGTTCCGCAAGGTGACGTCAAGATCGATAAACGCCCACCCCGGCCCTTCAATCCGGGCATCGATCAAATCAAAACGAGAAACGGCGACAGACGGCAGTGCGGTGATCGGTTGCCAGAATTCCTGCATGGTTTTTGGCGTTTGCAAACGAACCTTGCTCAGGCGCAGATTGTCGATTTGCCAGCTTCCATCTTCCGCCCGACTGGCATTGCCGGTTAACTGGCCCTGCGCCACGTCGGCGCCGAAATTGCCCAAGGTAAGTTGGTTATTGTTAATTTCACCCTGAACGAACACCTGACTGGCGGGAACATCATTTAAGCGCAGTGAACGGGCGCTGAGTTGAAAATGTCCCTGCTTGCCCAATAAATATCCCTCTTGCGGCTGCCAGGGCGTGATGCCGCCATTGATTTGTTGACCGTTTAAATTCCAGTTGTCGTCTTTAGCCTGAAGCGCCATCGTCCGCAGTTGTAACACATCGGCCTCAATAGGCAGCGTGGCAGCCGACGGCGACAAATTTAGCGTGCCGCCCTCAAGATCCAGACTGGAGAAATGGCGAGGTTCGGTTATCTGACGCACGCCAAGTCCGGCGGAAACCTGTTTGGCGGTGAGCGTCGGCGGCTGATTTTTATGACCAAAGGTGACGTCTTTCAACTGAATATGATCGGGTTCAGACCAGCTGTGGTCGATTTTCCCCAACGATACCTGATAGTCGGTATTTTGATTCACCCAATTGCTGATCCGGCCTGAAGCCCAGGTGGTTTGCAGTAATACATACAATATAACCAGCGCCAGCACTGCCAGCAGCAGAATGGTCAGCAATAATTTCCCGAGAAATCTCATCGTGTCAGTCCATGCCAATCGTCAGGGATATCTGTTTTTATGCCGCAATTACCTTAACGGCTCAATAGATAATGCCGTTACAGACAGTAAAAAGCGACCGCTGTTGCATCCTCGGTCGCTTTTATCACGCATATCAGAAATTATTGAGGTAAATAGATATTATTTATCATCCTGCGGAAAAACCAGATTCAGCACAATCGCCGTAATCCCCCCGGCGGCAATGCCGGAAGAGAGCAGCGTTTTTATCCAGTCAGGCGCAAATTGCAGAATCAGCGGCTGCTGTGAAACGCCTAGTCCTACGGCCAGCGAGAGCGCGATAATCATGATGGCGCGGCGATTCAGCGGTTCGCGGGATACGATGCGCACGCCGGAAGCGGCGATGGTGCCGAACATGACGATGGTTGCGCCGCCGAGCACCGGCTCAGGAATATGCTGCACGAAGCCGCTGACGGCAGGGAACAAACCCAGGATAATCAGCATGAGTGCCACAACAAAGCCGACGTAGCGGCTGGCGACGCCGGTAAGCTGAATCACGCCGTTGTTCTGTCCGAAGCAGGAGTTGGGAAAGGTATTAAAGATGGCGGATAAACATGAGTTCAGCCCGTTTGCCAATACGCCGCCTTTTAGTCGTTTCATGTACAGAGGGCCGCTGACCGGTTGTTCCGAGACATCGGACGTCGCCGTGATATCACCGATGGTTTCCAACGAGGTCACCATAAAGACCAGCATCAGCGGGATCAGCAGGTTCCAGTCAAAACCCAGGCCGTAATAGAGCGGCGTTGGCACCATGATTAATGAACGCTGTTCCGCCGGCGCGCCGGCGGGCAGCATATCCATCAGCCAGGCCCCCAGATAACCGACGGCCATGGCAATCACCAGCGAGGCGACGCGCAGGTAAGGGTTACGCTGACGGTTGAGCAGAATAATAACCAACAGTACGAGCCCGGCCAGCAATAGGTTTTTGGGGGCGCCAAAGGTGTGATTGTTCATCGCTGCATAACCGCCGCCGATGGACGTCAGGCCGACCTGAATCAACGACAGGCCGATAATCATCACCACTATGCCCGATACCAGCGGCGTAATGATGCGGCGGGCAAGGTGCAGGAAGCGGGAGAGAATGATTTCAGTACAGGAGGCGAACATCAGCGTACCGAACAGCGCCGCCATCATGGTGGGAGTATCGGCGCCGCCGTTTTTCAATGCCAGTCCGCCCATGATCAGCGGCGTAACGAAGTTAAAACTGGTGCCCTGAATGGACAGCAGCCCCGACCCCACCGGCCCCCAGGTTTTTATCTGCAGAATTGAGGCCAGTCCGGAGGCAAACAACGACATGCTGATGATGTGTTGCGTATCTTGCGCCGGTAAGCCGAGCGCCTGACAAATCAGCAGCGCGGGAGTAATTACCGCGACAAACATCGCCAGCAGGTGCTGGCAGGCGGCAAACAGGGTTTGTGGCAGTGGCGGTCTGTCTTCCAGGCGGTAGATCAATTCACTGCCGCCGGCGGCCGCAGCCGGTTCTGTCTGGGGAATATCCGTGGTGGTGGTCATAATAGTTGGCGTTCCAAAACGACAAAGAGGGCATTTTAATGCGCCGCCCTATAAAAGCAAACGGTTGCGGAACGGCGTTTCCAATATGAAATATGTCTGGCTGATAACCCCTTATTATTTAGGGGGATATAAATGGCCTCGGTGCGCGACGGGGCATCCTCAGGCGTTGGTATAGCGGGTGCGTTCCGGCAGCCAGCGCTCAATCAAGGCGCGGGCATGTTCCGGATAGCGTTGATGTAGATGGCGGGCGACGTTTTGTACCTGAGGGATCAAGGCCTGATCGCGCACTAAATCAGCGACTTTGAATTCGGCGTTGCCGGTTTGACGCGTGCCCAATAATTCCCCCGGCCCGCGAATTTCCAAATCGCGCTGGGCGATGACGAAGCCGTCATTACTGTCGCGCAATACCTGAAGCCGTTTTTGCGCCGTCTTGCTGAGCGGCGTTTTATACAGCAGCACGCAGTGGGAGGCTACGGCGCCGCGCCCGACGCGCCCGCGTAGCTGGTGGAGCTGAGCCAGTCCCAGACGCTCCGGGTTTTCGATAATCATCAGGCTGGCGTTCGGTACGTCAACGCCGACTTCGATCACCGTCGTCGCCACCAATAGCTGAAGCTCGCCGTGCTTAAACGCCTGCATGATGGCTTGCTTTTCCTGTGCTTTCATTCTGCCATGCACCAATCCGACGCTGATGTCCGGTAGTGCGGCTTTTAGTTCCTGACAGGTCGCTTCGGCCGCCTGCGCCTCCAACAGATCCGATTCTTCAATCAGCGTACAGACCCAATAGGCCTGACGTCCCTCTTGCCGACAGGCGTTGTTGACCCGTTGGATCACCTCGTTGCGGCGCGAATCCGCGATGGCGACCGTTGTCACCGGCGTCCTGCCCGGCGGTAATTCATCAATGACCGAGGTATCCAGATCGGCGTAGGCGGTCATCGCCAGCGTGCGGGGAATGGGGGTTGCGGTCATAATCAACTGATGCGCATGAAAACCCTGCTCTTCGCCTTTTTCCCATAGCGCCAGCCGCTGGTGCACCCCGAAACGATGTTGTTCATCGATGATCACCAGCGCCAGTCCGTTGAATTTGACCTGCTGCTGGAAGATGGCGTGCGTGCCCACCACCATGGATACCTGGCCGCTGGCAATGGCTTCCTGCTGGGCCTGGCGGGCTTTGCCTTTTTGCTTGCCGGCCAGCCAGCCTACCTCTATTCCCAAGGGTTCAAACCACAGACGAAAGTTATGGGCATGCTGTTCAGCCAGCAGCTCGGTCGGCGCCATCAGCGCCACCTGCTTACCGTTCGCTATCGCCCGCAGCGCGGCCAATGCCGCCACCAGCGTTTTTCCTGAACCGACATCGCCCTGCACCAGACGCATCATGGGCACCTGTTTTGCCAGATCGGTTTCAATCTCATCAACAACCCGCGTCTGCGCCGGCGTCGGCGAGAAAGGCAGGGTTGCCAGCAGACGTTGCTTAAGATCGTCATTGACCGACAGGGGCAACGCCCGATAGCTTTGCGCACCGGCGCGAACGGCCAGCATGCTTAAATTGTGCGCCAGCAGCTCTTCCATGATCAGGCGCTGCTGCGCCGGGTGCTTTCCCTGTTCCAGTTCGCTGAGCTGCATGTCGGGCGGCGGACGATGCAGGGTGTGCAGAGCTTCCGGCAGGCTGATAAGCGACCGGCTTAGGCCTTCCGGCAGGAGTTCATCTATCGGGTTGGCATCCAGCAGCGCCAGAGCCTGATCGGTGAGCTTACGCAGCGTGGCCTGGCGCACGCCTTCGGTGGTGGGATAAACCGGCGTCAGGGATGCCTGTAATTCGATCTGGCTGTTATCGCCCTGCAGGCGGTATTCCGGGTGAATAATCTCCGCGCCGATTTTGCCCCGTTTAATTTCGCCATAAGCCGTGACCCGTTGACCCGGCGCCAGGCTGTTTTTCATGGCGGCGTTGAAATTAAAGAAGCGCATGGTCAGCATGCCGCTGCCGTCGCTTATCTGGCAGGTCAACATGCGGCGGCGGCCGAAGGTAATGTCATTGCGCAGTATTTCACCTTCCACCGTGGCATACATGCCGGGAAGAAGATCGCCGATGGGGTAAAGGTGCGTACGGTCTTCATAACGAAGCGGCAGGTGGAACAGTAAATCTTGTATGGTTTCCAGCCCGATGCGAGCAAGTTTGGCGCTCTGACTGGCACCCACCCCGGCAAGCGAGCTTAACGGTTGAGTATTCAGCAGGCGGCCTTTCATCAGCACTCCGAGGATTGCATTGATGCCCACCAGGCCGTATCCGCAACGATCTGACCGCTGTCATCAATATAAGGACGAGGCAGGCCTTTACGTTTGGCGACGCGCGCCAGCACCGGGTAGCCGCCTTCAAACAATAGCCGCTGCTGTTCTTCTTCCGACAGCGGACTGTTTGCCCGCTGATACATTCCAGCAAGCTGACGTTGGCGCTGCGCTTCATACAGAATCAATGCCGAGGCGACGGAGACATTCAGCGACTGCACCATGCCGGTCATCGGGATGATAATGTCCCGATCGGCCAGCTTCAGCGCGTCGGCGCTAATACCGGTTTTTTCCTGACCGAGCAAAATACAGGTCGGGCGGGTGTAATCGATGTCGCGAAAATCGACGGCCTGATCGGAAAGGTGGGTCGCCAGAATCTGCATGCCCGATGCTTTGAGATGGCCGACCGCTTCGTCGATCGAGCGGTGCGTCTTGACCTGCACCCAGCTATTGCTGCCGGCGGCGGAAGACACCAGCGTTTTCATTTTGCGGGTGGGCCATATGGCATGGATCTGGTGAACGCCAACCGCGTCGGCCGTACGGATAACCGCAGAAACGTTATGCGGCTTATGCACCTGCTCCATGCAAATAGTCAGATCGGGCTGACGGCAGGTCAGCATCTCTCTTATGCGCGCATAGCGTTGAGGGGTCATAACGGCTAATTTCGGTTACGGTTAACTTTTATCACATCCGGCATTACGCGAATTTTGCGCATAACATTCGCCAGATGTACGCGGTCGAGCGTTGTGAGACGGATAAAGGCGCTGTATACGCGGCCATCTCTTTCTTCGGTATTGATACTCTGGATATTTGAGTTGGCGGTGTTGATCGCCGCCGCCAGATTCGCCAATGCGCCCTGATGGTTGAACATATCCACTTTGATTTCGGCGATAAATTCTTGCTCGGTCGCTCTCTTATCCCATTCCACAGCCATAAATTTTTCTGGCTCTTTCTGGTAACCGCGGATATTGCGGCAGGACTCGTGGTGAATAACCAGGCCTTTGCCGGGACTGACGTGCGCGATAATCGGGTCGCCGGGGATCGGGCGGCAGCATTTGGCGAATGAGATCATCACGCCGTCCGCGCCTTTGATCGGCAATTTGTGCAGTCCGGCGTTATCCAACTGAGATTGTTCATTCAGCAGATTTTTCGCCACCACCACGCTCATGGCGTTGCCCAGTCCGATTTCCGCCATCAGATCGTCCAGCGAGGCAAGCTTCATTCTATCCAGCTCAGTCTGAATACTCTTCTGCGGGATATCCGCAAGCTTACGGCCGCTGCCCAATGCGTGGCTGAGCAAGCGTCGACCAAGACTGACGGAGTCATCGCGCTTGAGGTTTTTCAGCATCTGGCGAATTTTGGCGCGCGCCCTGGAACTGACGACAAAGTTGAGCCAGGCGGCGTTCGGTCTGGCGCCGGGGGCGGTGATGATCTCGACGGTTTGTCCGCTGTTCAGCGACTGAGACAGGGGATAGGGCTGGCGATCGACCCTGGCGCCGACGCAGGCATGGCCTATATCGGTATGTACGGCATAGGCGAAGTCGACCGGCGTCGCGCCGGCCGGCAGTTCCACAATTCGGCCTTCCGGCGTGAACACATACATTTCGTCAGGGAAAAGGTCGGACTTGACGCTTTCGATAAACTCAAACGAACTGCCTGCGCTCTGCTGCAATTCCAGCAGGCTCTGCATCCAACGCTGCGCGCGAACTTGCGCCGTGGTACTGCTCTCGCCTTCTTTGTACGCCCAGTGAGCGGCCACGCCCATTTCCGCCATCTGATCCATATCTTCGGTACGGACCTGCACTTCCACCGGCACGCCGTGCGGACCAATCAGTGAAGTATGAAGAGACTGATAGCCGTTGGCCTTGGGGATGGCGATATAATCTTTTACCCTGCCAGGGCGCGGTTTATACAGGCTATGAACCTGACCCAATACGCGATAACAGGTATCGACTTCTTTAACGATCACCCGAAACGCGTAGATATCCATAATGGAATGGAAACGCTGCTCTTTCAGGTGCATCTTGCAGTAGATGGAATAAAGGTGCTTTTCGCGACCGCTAACGCGGCAGGCGATGCCGGCTTCGGTCAGGCGGCCTTCAATCTCGGCAAGGATTTTCTGAATCATCTCCTTTCTGTTGCCGCGGGCGGCCTTAACCACCTCTTTAATCACGCGGTAACGATTAGGATAAAGGGCTTCGAAACCCAGCTCTTCAAGCTCGGTTTTCAGATTATGGATACCCAGACGATGCGCCAGAGGGCTATATATTTCCAGCGTTTCGCGCGCGATGCGGCGACGCTTGTCCGGGCGAAGCGCGCCCAGCGTGCGCATATTGTGGGTACGGTCGGCCAGTTTAATCAGAATGACGCGGATATCTTGCACCATCGCCATAATCATTTTGCGAAAGTTTTCAGCCTGCGCTTCTTTCTTATCGCGAAATTTCAGCTTATCCAGCTTGGAGACGCCTTCCACCAGTTCGGCCACGCTCTTGCCGAAAAGCTGTTCTATATCCTGGTAGGTGGTGGGCGTATCCTCGATCACATCGTGCAGCAAGGCCGCCATCAGCGTCTCATAATCGAGACGCATCTCGGCCAGGATACAGGCCACGGCGACAGGGTGAGTAATATAAGGTTCACCACTGGAGCGCGACTGCCCCTCGTGAGCGTCACGTGCAACAAGGTAAGCTTGCCGTAAACGTTTAATCTGCTCTTCCGGCAGATAACGTTGTATCAGCAGATTCAGGCTTTCAAAAAGATACAAGGGCGACTCATAGTCTACTTAACGGCGGCCTTCAGCAATCGCGCTAACCGCTTGAATTTCAGCGGCTTCTTGCTCTTGCTGCTCCTGACGGTCACGAACGTCCAGAATTTGGGCGTTGATCAGACCTTCTTCGATCTCGCGTAACGCGATCACGGTGTATTTATCGTTCTCTTCCGCAACCAACGGGTCTTTGCCGCCGGTTTGGATTTGGCGGGCGCGACGAGCAGCGACCAACACCAGGTCAAAACGATTACCAATTTTCTCTACAGCGTCTTGAACAGTTACGCGTGCCATAATGTGCTACTCCACAGGGAAATAAAATGACTGGGCATCATACTGAAAGAGCCGTCAGTCTGCCAATAGTTTGGTGATTAATGCATCATGCCGTACTTTTTGTCTGCTCAGGCGCAGACGTTCGGCGCGAATAATGGTTTTTAAATCGAGCAACGCCAAATCGAAATCGTCATTGACGATTAAATAATCATATTCGGCATAGTGGGTCATCTCAGCCACGGCTTGCGCCATGCGACGCGCAATCACCTCTTCGCTGTCCTGACCCCGGCCTCGCAGGCGGCGTGCCAGCTCTTCTTTCGACGGCGGCAGGATGAAAATGCTGCGAGCCTGCGGCATCTGGTTACGGATTTGCTGGGCGCCCTGCCAGTCGATATCCAGAAATACGTCTACACCCGTTGCCAATACCTGCTCAATCGCGGTACGGGAAGTCCCGTAGTAATTACCGAAAACTTCAGCATATTCCAGAAATTCCTCTTCCTGAATCATACGCTTGAATTCATCAGCCGAGACATAGAAGTAATGTTCGCCGTGGTTTTCCCCCGGACGCTTGGCTCTGGTGGTATGAGAAATCGATACCTGAGTGTCGTAAAGCGGCTGCGTTTTTAATAGCGCCTGGATCAAACTGGATTTTCCTGCCCCGCTGGGAGCGGAAACGATATATAACGTGCCTTGAGCCATAGTGAAGTTGAAGTTTTATTAATTGCGATTGATTATTGGTATAGATGCCGCCGAGCGTGCATTTCCTCACATTATACACGGCGATACGCCATCAGTCGCGTTGCGATAAATATCATCGTTGAATGTTTTATTGTTATGCCAGCATAAATGCGCGCCGCCCGCCGCATAATTGTGTGTTGCGCAACGGATTCCCTTTATTTTTCATGCAGATTGCAAATGAAAAAAAACTTTGCGCAGCGCTTTGCATCGTGGCGCTTTCTCCCTCGTTTTCTATCGGTTAGCGCGCTGTACTGTCTTCAGTCCGAGCTTAAGGGGGAGAAAATGCATGAATTGCTGGTTCAGACGATGCGCCACCGCACTTTTGGCCGGCGTCGTCAGTGGGGCGTGTATGGCGGGCTCTTCTTGCCCCCAGTGGCCTATCGAGCGCGCTCAAAAAGAGATGACGATGCTGCGCCAGCAGCTGGCGATATGGGATGAGGCCTACTACCAGGCCGGCACCAGCCTGGTGGAGGATGAGGTTTATGATCAACTGCGCAGTCGTCTTGACCACTGGCGCCGCTGTTTTTTACCGGATGAACCGGATTTCCCCATTCAGCTGCCGAGCGGCGGCAAACAGGAGCATGCCGTTGCCCATACCGGGTTGAAAAAGCTGGCTGAACGCGGACAGGTGTCGCAGTGGATAAGGCAGCATAAGGATTTATGGATCCAGCCGAAAGTTGACGGCGTAGCGGTAACCCTGGTGTATCGGCAGGGACGGCTGATATCGGCGACAAGCCGGGGTAACGGTTTGCAAGGTGAAAACTGGACGAAAAAGGCGCTTGCCATAGCGACGATTCCCAAGCAGCTGACGGCCGTGCCGGCAACGGTGGTGCTGCAAGGCGAGCTATTTCTCAAGGTGGACGATCATCAGCAAAATCTGCGTGGCGGAATCAATGCCCGATCGGTTGTGGCAGGTGAGATGCGTCGCCATCAGCCCTCATCCATTTTGCCGCGTATCGGGATCTTTATCTGGGCGTGGCCCGACGGGCCGGCCCGGCTGTCAGCGCGCCTTAAGGCATTGCAAACGATGGGATTCGCCATGACGGCTGACTATACGCATCGCATCTCCTCGCTGGCAGAGGCTGAACGCTGGCGAGATCGCTGGTATCGCCAACCTCTGCCTTTCGTTACCGACGGCGTGGTGATCCGTCAGGATCAAGAACCGCAGGGGCGCCTTTGGCGAAATGCCCCTGCCGATTGGGCCATTGCCTGGAAATATCCGCCAGTGCGGCGGGTGGCCGAAGTCAAGGGCGTCGATTTCTCTATTGGGCGTACCGGAAAGATAAATGTTGTCTTAAGCCTCTATTCATTACAGATGGATGACAAGTCTGTGCGCCGGGTAAACGTCGGGTCATTATCGCGCTGGCGTCAATGGGATGTTTTGCCGGGCGATCAGGTAAGCATCAGTCTGGCGGGACAGGGGATTCCTCGGTTGGATAATGTGGTGTGGCGTGCGGCTGAACGTTCACCGATAACGCAGCCGAGTGCCAGCGACTATCATCAGCTTAGCTGCTTTAAGTACAGCATTTCCTGTCAGCAACAGATGCTTTCGCGATTAACCTGGCTAAGCGGTAAACAGGGGCTCAACCTGCAAGGCGTCAGCGGGGGCGTGTGGCGGCGGCTGATGCAACACGGCGCCCTGAGCGATGTCGTATCCTGGTTGTCGCTGACCCGGGAGCAAATAAGAGACGTACCGGGAGTAGGCAATAAGCTGGCTGATAACCTCTACCAACGTTTTCAGCAGGCCCGGCGGCAGCCTCTATCGCGCTGGCTGTTAGCTCTGGGGATGCCACTGCCTCGTTCTGCCGGCGGCGCGTTGGATAATATGCACTGGCTACAGTTACAACAACGTACATTGTCGCAGTGGCGAAAGTTTCCGGGAATCGGCGCCACACTCGCTGAGGAAATTATGGCGTTTTTGCGCCATCCGGTCGTTGTGGAACTTATTGCCGGAATAGACCAGGAAGGCGTTAAAACATAATTTTCATGCGGTCCCTGGGCTGCTTAATAGGATTAGAAACAAAGATGTCGAAGGGATAGGTGTTAGATCCATATTCTAAATAATCAACAGGTTATGTATTGGTACGTAAACAAGAGGCATAATAGCTCCGAACATGAGTATCGTGAAATAATCGAGCCAGGCTAAGGAAAATAAATTTAATTATTTAACGTATTGACTGATTAACCACATATATCCACAAATAAAGCGTGGTTTAATTAACCCAAAAACAGGCGGCAGTCGTGCCTGTTCTGAATAAATTTTTTAAGTTTTTGATGTTTAAGTATAAATATCTTTTTCCTTTCGCTGATTCGGCTGGTGACGTTAACGCGTTTTTTAAACGGACAAATGGCCCAATACTTCTTTTTACAAAGATAACGACTTATTTTCCGAGTCTGAACTCTGGCATGACGTTGTTGTCCTATAGCTTCAGATAATAAATAAAGTTTTGTCGGAGCATTCGTCGCAATGAAGTTTAGCCCTTCTTTTTCACAAACCAAGTTATCGTTCATACTGGCAATATATATAGGGTTTTTTCTTAATCTTTCTGTTTTTCATCGCCGTTTTGATTCTTTTTCGATGCTGGCAGGTACGCAGATATCAAAGTTCATACCCATGATGATTGAGCTGAGCGCCTGTATCTTTTTTACCTTTTTCCTGATGCGTATTATTTCGCTGGGTGGACGGCTTTTTTACCGGATTATCGCCTCGCTGCTGGTGCTTATTTCAGTGGCAGCCAGCTACTACATGACCTTTTTTAATGTCGTTATTGGCTACGGCATTATCGCCGCGGTGATGACCACGGATATCGATCTGTCCAAAGAGGTGATTGGTTTCCGGTTTATTCTGTGGATGGTGCTGGTGAGCGCTCTGCCCCTGCTGCTGATTTGGAAAAGCGCATTACGCCATACCCTGATTGAACAGCTGAAGTCGCCGGGAAAACGCCTGTCGTCGATACTGGTGTTGCTGGCGGTGGTTGCCCTGGTCTGGTTACCTATTCGCTATATGGGTGAAGCCCAGTCAATCTCTGAGAAGTCTTCTAACGTTGATTTACCCAGCTATGGCGGGGTGGTCGCCCACTCTTATCTGCCGTCAAACTGGCTGTCTGCGTTGGGGCTGTTCGCTTATACCAAATATGACGAAAATCAGGATGCGGATAATCTTTTCGATCCCGGCAAGCATTTCACTTATCTTCCGCCAAAAGGGATTGATGATACCTATGTGGTATTCATCATTGGCGAAACCACCCGCTGGGATCATATGGGTCTGCTTGGCTATGAACGCGATACCACGCCGAAACTGTCGAAAGAAAAGAATCTGGTGGCTTTCCGCGGACAATCCTGCGATACCTCGACCAAACTTTCCATGCGCTGCATGTTTGTTCGGGAAGGCGGAACGGAAGACAACCCGCAACGGACGTTGAAAGAGCAGAATATCTTTGCGGTATTAAAGGAACTGGGGTTCACGTCGGAGCTATTCGCGATGCAGAGTGAAGTCTGGTTTTATAACAGCATTGAGGCGAATAACTACTCTTTTCGTGAAATGATCGCGTCGGAAAAAAGCAACGATGGCAAATCCGTAGACGACATGCTGTTGGTGGACGAAGTGAAAGAATCTCTGGCGCGCTATCCTAAAGGCAAGCATCTGATTGTGCTGCATACCAAGGGGTCTCACTATCTCTATTCCATGCGCTATCCCCGCAGCTACGCGCGTTATCAGCCGGAATGTATGGGCGTGGACGCCTCCTGTTCGCGCGAGCAGTTGATTAACGCATTCGATAACAGCGTATTGTATACCGACAGCTTCATCGACAACGTGATTAACCAAGTGCGCGATAAGAAGGCTTTGGTGTTTTACGCCTCCGATCACGGCGAATCCATTGGCGAAAACTCTCATCTGCACGGTACGCCGCGCGAAATGGCGCCGGCGGAACAGTTTCGCGCGCCGATGATGGTATGGGCATCGGATAAATTCCTGACGGACGCCGATAACCTGGATGCTTTCGATCGGCTCAAGGCCCAACAGCGGATAGGAAACACGCACCGTCATGAGGAGCTGTTTGACTCGATATTGGGATGTCTTGGCTATACCTCGCCGGACGGCGGCATCAATCCTAAAAACAACTGGTGCAACAAGGGAAGCTGATGGAGAGGCCCGGCGTATGCGCCGGGCGCTTTTTGTCAATTCGTTACGCAGTTTTTTGTTTGCGAATACGATTTTCGCGGCGGATTTTACGTTCCTCCATCACGGCGACCATCGCCATCAGGCAGATACAGCAGATAGCGGCGGTATCCAGCGCGGCGAAGGTGCCCGCCCAACCGGTCAGACCGAAGATCGGCGTACCGTCGGCAATCATTCCCAGCCCCAGTTTTGCGAAGCTGTCGCCAATCAGATAGGCGAAGGTGCCTTTGATGCCGTCAGCGGCGCTGATCGCTTTTTTCGGAACAAAGCCTACGGCGGCGACGCCAATCAGCAATTGCGGACCAAAGACCAGGAAGCCAAGCGCAAATAATGAGGAGAGGTAGATGTATGGGTTGCTGGCATGTTGGTAAACGCCCAGCGTGGCGATGATCAGCGCCAGCGCGATACAGGCAACCAACGCGCGGCGACCATTGGCCAGGTCGGATAGATATCCCCACAGCAGGGTACCGACCAACGCGCCGGCCTCAAACAGGGTAAAGCCCTGAATAGCAACCTCTTTCGACAGCTTTAGCTCCTGGAAGGCGTATACGGTGGACCACTGGTCGATACCAATACGCACCACGTACAGGAAGACGTTGGAGAAACACAATAACCAGATGACCTTGTTTTTCAGCACGTACTCGACAAAGATTTGCCATTTGGTCATCGAATTTTCTTCTGTTTCTTTGTCCTCATCGCTGATTACTTCGCCGAACAACTCTTCCGCTTTACCCAGACCATAGGCTTCCGGCGAGTCATTGCCATAACGCAGGCCGATAAAGCCGACAACCAGCGCTATAATCGAGGGCACGATGAACATGCCGATTACGTGGCCGTTGAACAGGTAGTTGGCGCCGAACAGCGCTACGCCTGCCGCACCTGCGCCGCCGAGGTTATGGGAGATATTCCACATGCCGAGATAGGTTCCGCGCTTACGGCGCGGCGTCCACTTGGTGATGGTGGAATAGCTGCATGACCCGCCGGTGCTCTGGAAGAATCCGCTCAACGCATAGAAGGCAATCATCAGAAATAGGCTGACGGAACCGGCCCCCATGCTGGCGCTGAAGCCCAGCATACAGATGGCGGACAGAATCAGCATAAACGGCAGGAATTGTTTGGTGTTTTTTCCATCGGCGTAGTAGGAAACCAGGGTTTTTCCTACGCCGTAGGTGATGGAGAATCCCAGGCCAATCATCCCCAGTTGAGTCATGCTCAAGCCGTAGGTGGAGATCATATCGTTTTGAGCGATATTAAAGTTCTTGCGGATCAGATACATCGTCAGGTAGCCGATAAAGACCACCAGATAGGACTGCATAAAGGGCTTGAACCACATTTTACGCCGCTCTTCGAGCGGCAGGTTCAGGGTCGGTTTGCGCACCTGATTAAGAAAGGCCAGCATGGTTATCTCCTCTTACTTGCGAACGCTGGAAAATGGCTGCATTGTAAGGAAGTAAGGCCGCTGCTGGCCTAGGATATCATCCAGTCAGAACTAAGAAATTTTCTCGGTTTTAGGCTTTTCGGTGGAAAAAGGTGAAGCGGGTCACGCTTCTGAAGGCCGATTTTTTTTATCGCGCGGCGCCTGCGCATTCAAAAACGGCAGCAGCAGCAGCGCAGAAACGCCGGCCGCGACAGCAATCACCGCAAAGAAACCGGTCCAGTGCCAGATATCCATAATCTGCGCCAGCGGCCAACCGGAGAGCGACGCGCCCAGATAGGCAAATAGCCCGACGAAACCGGTCGCGGCGCCGGCAGCCTCTTTGTGCGAGCATTCCGCCGCCGCCATGCCAATCAACATTTGCGGACCGAACACAAAAAATCCGGTGGTAAAGAAGCAGGCTGCCTGCATGACATAGCTGGCGAACGGCATCAGCCAAAGCGAACCGACGGAAAGCAGGATGCCGGCGGCGAAAATCAGGTTCATCGGTCCGCGGTTGCCATTGAACAGCTTGTCCGATCCCCAGCCAGCGACCAACGCGCCGATAAATCCGCCCAGCTCGAACATGGTTACCGCCGAATTGGCGGTAACCAGGTCGACGTCGAGCGTTTCTGACATGTACAGATTGCCCCAATCGTTGATGGCGGCCCGCACGACGTAAACCAATACGTAGCACAGCGCCAGCAGCCAGATATAAGGGTTGGTGAGCACGTACTTATGCAAAATTTCCCGGTGCGACAGCCCTACGCCTTCATGCTGTTGAGCGATTTCCAGCGCATCGCGGCGCCATTCGCCTACGCTTGGCAAGCCGAGTGTTTGCGGGCGATCGCGTAGCCGCCAGCATAAAATCAGCCCTACCAGCATGGCCAGCGCGCCGGCGATCATCAGTCCGGCTCGCCAGCCGTAATGCAGCGCCGCCGCCCCCACCACCATGGGGATCAACGCGCCGCCCACGTTATGCGCGGTATTCCAGATCGCCCACCAGCCGCCGCGCTCGGTTCGCGAATACCAGGTTGTGAGTAAGCGCGCGCACACCGGCGACCCCCAGCCCTGAAAGACGGCGTTGGCAATCCACAGCACAATAAACACCCACAGCGATGACGAAAAGCCGAATAGAATGTTCACCACCCCGCTGGCAATCAGTCCCAGCCCCATAAAGTAGCGCGCATTAGACTGGTCGCTGACGATACCGGAAAAGAACTTCGACAGCCCGTAGGTCACGTAAAACAGCGTCGCCAGCAGGCCGATGTCGGTACGCGTCAGAATCCCGTTAGCGAGGATATCCGGCACGGCGGCGTTAAAACTTTTGCGCGTAAAGTAAAACAGCGCATAGCCCAGGTAGATAGAGAGCAGAATATGCCGTCGCCAGTAGCGATACGTATCGTCAATGGTTTGCCGGTCGGTAAGCGGCGGCATCCCGGGGGGGATTTTCAGAAAACCAAACATGACGATCCTTATTGATTACGCAGCGGCAGATTGACGGTGACTCGAGTGCCGTGGGTACAGGAAATATGCAGCGAACCACCGAGAGCCGAGACGCGTTCGCGCATGCCGGCCAGACCCAGGCCCAACTGTCCCGAATTCGGCGGCAGTCCGCAGCCGTCATCTTCAATCACCAGTCTCAGTTGGCCATGGTGATATCCGCATTGCAGTATTACCGTATTGGCATTGGCGTGTTTGATGATGTTGTTCAGGCCTTCCTGACAGACGCGGAATAGCGTGACTCGCTGGCTTTCACTGAGCCGCACTTCATCGATTTTCCAGCTAAGCCGGCTTACGATGCCGTATGATTCCAACTCCATTTCACGCATCAGAGAACGCACCGCCTGTTCAAGGGCGAGATCGTCTAGCTGGCGTGGACGCAGACGGCCCAGCAGGCGGCGCACCGAGTCATACACGCCGAGAGACAGCGTTTCAATTAACGCGCCGCTCTGCCTCACGCCGGCGTTGTCCGGCGCAAGACGTTGCAGGATGCCGGCTTGCGTACGAATGGCGGTAATGGTCTGGCCGATATCGTCGTGCAGTTCGCGCGCCACCTCTCGTCGCACACTCTCTTCGGTTTCCAGCAAGCGTTCCGCCAGGCGGTGGTTGCGGGCCAGCTGATTTTGCAACGACAGGTTAAGTTCTCTCAATCGCTGAATTCCCGCGCCCAGCAGCAGTCCCGTCAGACTTTGCGCCAGCAACGAGAGCAGCAAATCCATAGGATGATCGTGCCAGGTCTGGCTGGCTATCAGCGCGATGGCGTTCATCAGCGTCGCGATCAGCGCGCCTTGCCAGCCATAATGCCAGGCGAGAGCGATAATCGGCAGCGCCAGACAAAACGGCGTAAAGCGCGCCAGCTCGTTAGGCAGCCCCAGCTGTAGCCACAGACTGACCACAAACAACAGCAGATACCAGACCAGATGTCGGGTACGCCAGTTGATCGGTTGTGAAACCAGCGCCGGACCAAGCGGCAGCCAGGTCGCGCTGGTCAGATAGTGCCAGATGACCAGACAGGTTGGCGCCAGCGTCAGGCCGCCGGTCAGCGTCAGCAACAGAACGGTAAGCGTATTTTCCCCGTCGCCAATCCATGGCAGCGACTGTAAAAGCGCAGCCGCAATCAGGGCGCCGCCCTGTAATAACAGGATGTGCCAGTCATTTTGACGATGCTGGCGGCTGATCAACGCGACGGGCAGCAGCGACAGCAGGCTTCCGATCATCAATAAGGGCAGATGAAGCAGGGCGACCTCCCGCGATAGCCAAACCAGCAGCAGCCATTCGCTGCCCTGCAATACTGGCCAGTAAGCGCGCGGACATTGCAGCATCAACCCCAGACGCAGGCCAAATGGGAAGAGCAAGGCGGCCAGCTCCGGGCGCTCCACCAGATGCAAACTGATGCCCCACAGGCAGAACCATGCGGCGGAGAAGATAAAACAGCTGGCGACAATCGAGAGCAAGCGGGTAAGTAACGGGTTCATTGCCAACCATCAAACAGTCGGCGGGCCAACTCGACATCATTATTGATGCCGAGTTTTTCCATCAGATTGGCGCGGTGGACATGTACCGTCTTGGGCGATAGCCCGAGTTCGGCGGCGATCTCTTTTACCGCCATTCCCTGTACGAGTTTTTCCGCCACCTGATGTTCGCGGCGAGTCAGCGGATCCTGCCGGCAAGAGGCCAGCTTCAGCGCGACGTCCGGGGTCAGGTAGCTGCCGCCGGACGCCACCGTGCGAACCGCGGCAATGAGTTCGTCCGGACTGCAACGCTTGGAGAGAAATCCGCGCGCGCCAGCATGCAGCGCTTGTTCAATCAGCGCCGGGCTATCGTGAACCGACAGCATCACCACCGCCATCCCTGTCGGCAACTGGCTTAACAGTTCGAGACCGGAAATATCGGGCATGGATATGTCGCATATGCAGACCTGCACCGAGCGTCCCGGCAGACTGGCCAGCGCCTCGCGGCCGGAGCCAAATTCGCCGACCACCTGCATATCCGGCTCAAGCGCCAGCAGTTGGGCAAAACCAGAACGAACGATAAGGTGATCGTCAACGAGAGCTATAGTGATCATGGGGATGAACCGGGATATATAATAAGCGAGTACCTTAACGTCACTGGTTGTGTCGTTCAAGTCTTGTTCGCCGGTTCCGTATTAACACGCGGTTTCAGACCCTAATCCGCCAGACGCAACGTGGTGCGGAATAGGAAGAGGGCGTAAAATCGGCGGCTGGATACTTTACCACCAGCCATCAGCCTTTTTCTAAAAAGGGATTGACGCTTCAATGGGCTAGCAGTAATATGCGCCCCGCATTCGGTGAGTGGCGCAGCCTGGTAGCGCACTTCGTTCGGGACGAAGGGGTCGGAGGTTCGAATCCTCTCTCACCGACCAATTCCTTTCCTGTTTTTCTCTCTTTTTTCAGTTTCAGATCAATCGTGGTTACATTAGGTTATCAGTCGCGGCTCGGCGCAATCATGCTTGCGCGCAACGCTCGCCAGCGATCGGTCGCCGTTGTAGTGAAACCAGACGATGAAAGATTCGCTGCTCATGGGTTTGGCGTAAAGAAATCCTTGAATAAAAATAACGCCTCGCTGTTCTAAATAAGTCAGTTGTTCCTTGGTTTCAACGCCTTCCGACACCATTCCCAGCTTCATGCGGTGGCTAAGGTTAATGATGGCGTCAAGGATGGGCGCTTCTTCATCCGGCGATGAAAGGGTACGGATGAAACCTCGATCGATCTTCAGAAAGTCCACCGGAAAATTTTGCAGGTAGGAGAGGGAGCAATGACCGGTGCCGAAATCGTCAATAGAGATCGAGATTCCATCCCTACGCACCAGCTGCAAGCGCCGTATCACGTCTGACCCATTGCTTATCAGCGTACGCTCCGTGAGCTCCAGCGTGATGTTCAACTGATGCGAAACGACCCTTTCCGCAAAGTTGCGGACATCCGTCACGAAGTTCGGATGCTGTAAATGATCTGCGGCGACATTGAGGCCGAGGCGGAATCCCGGCCTGACTTTCCAGCCGGCGATGTCCGACGCGACAAGATCGAACAGGTGTAAGGTGAGGGGGATAATCATGCCTTCCGTTTCCGCCGTCGCGATAAAGATATCCGGCTTGATCCATTGCCCGTTGCTGCGGCGCCAGCGCAACAGCGCTTCCGCGCCTATGCAGCTTTGTGACCGGGTGTCATAAATCGGCTGGTAGTAAACGGAAAACTCGCCTTTCGCGATGCCCTTGCGGATTTCATCCTGCCGCAGGCGCTTGCGTTTTTGTTTGCGCCATATGATGACGGTGAAGATCAGCGACAGTATGACGGCGAGAGGGAGGAAGGTCACACAGGTTTTTTTCCAAATCCTTATCGACTCTGAAGTCGGCGCCATCACGCGTATCACGATCGGATACCGATTTGATTTCAGAATTAAATCCATCGTGGGGAAGATCCCAGATACCGGGAAGATCGGACGGCCAACCTGAATGGGATACCCCTGGTTGACGGTCAGCGTCAGCAGATATTTGCGCATCTGACCGACGGCATTCATCAGATCAGTCAGATGGCGGGCATCGATGGCGACATAAGATCCGTAACCCCGGGACTGCGTTTGCACGAAGAGGATGGCCGGCCAGGTTTTCGCGCTGGAAACCTCGTTAACCGACCGGCTCCATTGTTCTGGCGCTGACGCCGCCATATCCATTGGTATTACGATATGACCCGGTGTCGATGAACAGTAAATCCTGCCGTTTCGCATGACGCCTATGGTGCGAAAATAGGAGAACACCGACCCCAGATGCTGTAGGTCATTGCTGATTGCGCTGCATGGCTGACCGGCTAAATAATTAAGCTCGGCCACCATCGACCATGCCTGCGCGGCAATGTGTTCTGCGTGAAACATGACGATTTGAGCAGTAGATTCAAGGTCTCGCTTTACCATCAACCGGGATTCGATGAAGGTAAACAGCAACCCAAGCAGTAGTGGCAACATACTGGCGGTCAGTAATAGAGACCAATGACGTTTGTGCTTCTTGCCATGTCTGGAAATCATCCGCATCTCCTTTTTCGCGGATCCAATACCTTGGATGAGAATACGTGAGTCGCCAGCGGTGGCAAGCCTGTATAACCTTTAAAAAATACTGTTTTTACTGCTAATTTATCGTCCGCTACCAATCCGTCGCCCGCGCAGACGGTTATCTTCCCCAATCATGGCGGGGCATATTATCAATCCATCGCCATTATCCGATCCGTTTCGCCGCGGGCAGCGCCTGCGCGCAGGCCCAGGCGGAACTCCAGGCCCACTGGAAGTTATAACCGCCAAGCCAGCCGGTCACATCCACCACTTCGCCGATGAAATATAGCCCCGGCGCCTTGCTGGCTTCCATGGTTTTTGACGACAACTCGCGTGTGTCCACGCCGCCCAGGGTGACTTCCGCGGTGCGGTAGCCTTCGGTGCCGTTCGGCTGAACCCGCCATTGCCCTATATTCTTCTCGACCTGTTGCTGTTGCGCGCTATTGAGCTGCTTCAACGTGACATCGGGTATCTGCCCTAAGGTTTGCAGGCATTCTACCAGCCGTTTGGGCAGCCACTGCGCCAGCGTGTTTTTCAGGCTCTGATTGGGGTGAGCCAAGCGTTCATCATTAATCAGCGATGCAATATCCTGATCCGGCAGCAAATTGAGCGTCACGAATTCACCGGCCTGCCAGTAGCTGGATAACTGGAGCACCGCAGGACCAGAAAGACCCCGGTGGGTGAACAGTATGTTTTCACGAAAGGTTACGCCACTTTCAGCGGTGATGGTCGCCGGCACCGATACGCCGGAGAGCGTTTGCACATGATCCAGCAGCGGTTTATGCAGGGTAAAGGGCACCAGTGCGGCGCGCGTGGGCAATACATTCAGCCCAAATTGCCGGGCGATGTGATAACCGAAAGGCGTCGCGCCCAAACCCGGCATGGAGAGGCCGCCGCTGGCAATCACCAGCGCGGCGCTGCGCAGCGTTTGGCCATGGGCTAATTGCAGGGTAAATACGCCGTTCGATTTCTCCACCATCGTCACTTCACTGCGTAACCGCATCGTGACGTTAGCCTGCTCGCACTCTTTAATCAGCATATCGACGATCTGTTGGGCCGAATCATCGCAGAACAACTGACCGAGGGTTTTTTCGTGGTAAGCGATATGGTGGCTATTCACCAGGCTGATGAAATCCCACTGGGTATATCGCGCCAGAGCGGATTTGCAAAAATGAGGATTCTCGGATAAATACGCCGCGGGTTCGGCATACATATTGGTGAAGTTGCAGCGCCCGCCGCCAGACATCAAAATTTTACGTCCGGGTTTCTTGCCGTTATCAAGCAGCAGAACGCGCAGCCCGCGTTGCCCAGCCTGTGCGGCGCAGAATAACCCCGCCGCGCCGGCGCCAATGATGACAACGTCAAACTGTTCCACAATGAATTCTCCGGTTATGGTTTTTTTCTACTCTGATGCGCAGGGCCGGCGGCCTTAGGGAGGCAAATTGTAGTGTTCGTTTCAATGAGATACTAGCGTAACAATTTACTCGCTTTGGTAAATATTTATAATTATTTGATTATTATAGATTAATCGTTGTTTGTGTTAGGTTGGCTAATACGCTAAGTCAAAAAAATGTCATATTTCGCTTTTCCCCGCCCCTGCTTGTCGCAGATAATGCGCCGCGTTCATGACCACTAAATGGCCTAACGCTTATGCTACATTTATTTGCCGGACTGGATTATTACACCGGCCTGATGTTGATACTGGCTTTGTTGTTTGTATTGTTCTATGAAGCCATTAATGGCTTTCACGATACAGCCAATGCCGTCGCTACCGTTATTTATACCCGTGCAATGAAAGCGCAGTTCGCTGTTGTTATGGCGGGCATATTTAACTTTCTGGGGGTGCTGCTGGGCGGGCTAAGCGTTGCTTACGCCATTGTCCATCTGCTTCCTACCGATCTATTGCTGAATGTCAGTTCAGCGCATGGTCTGGCAATGGTGTTTTCCATGCTGCTTGCCGCCATCATCTGGAACCTTGGCACCTGGTATTTCGGGCTCCCCGCTTCAAGCTCGCACACGCTGATTGGCGCCATCATCGGTATTGGCTTAACCAATGCCTTGCTGACGGACACTTCGGTGGTGGATGCGCTTAACATTCCCAAAATGGTCAGTATTTTCCTGTCGTTGATTCTGTCGCCGATCGTGGGGATGATTATTGCGGGCGTCATGGTTTTTTTACTACGCCGTTTCTGGAGCAACAGTAAAAAACGTAAACGCGTACACCTTACGCCCAACGATCGTGAAAAGCAGGACGGCAAACGCAAGCCGCCGTTCTGGACGCGAACCGCGCTGATTTTATCCGCTATTGGCGTCAGCTTTTCTCATGGCGCCAATGACGGCCAGAAAGGCATCGGTTTGATTATGCTGGTCTTGATCGGCGTGGCGCCGGCCGGGTTTATCGTCAACATGAACGCGTCCGGTTATGACATTAGCCGTACCCGCGATTCGGTGGTGAACCTGCAGGAATATTATCACCAGCATGGCGCGGCGCTGGGACATGTTATCGATCTGTCGCCGCCGTTGGTGCCGACGGCGGAAAAAACCATTCCGGCGGATGAGAACGGCGCGACGGAATTCTACTGCGATAGCTCCCGCGTGATGGTGGCCATTGATCAGACGCTGGGTTTGCTCAATAACCTGAAAAGCTACGAACAGTTGAATGCGGACGATCGCGGCAAAGTTCGCCGGTTGCTGATGTGTATCGCCGATACCATGGATCGGATTATCAAGCTGCCGGAAACCCAGACAGAGGACAAACGCTACCTGAGCAACTTGCGTAAGGATCTGTTGCAGACCGTCGAGTATGCGCCGATTTGGATCATCATTGCCGTGGCGCTGGCGCTTTCCTTGGGAACCATGGTGGGTTGGAAACGTGTGGCGACCACCATTGGCGAGAAAATCGGTAAACGAGGAATGACTTACGCGCAGGGCGTATCGGCGCAGGTTACCGCCGCGTTGTCGATTGGCGTCGCCAGTTATACCGGCATGCCGGTTTCCACCACGCATGTGTTGTCGTCCGCGGTAGCCGGGACAATGATTGTCGATGGCGGCGGCGTTCAGGGTAAGACGGTAAAAAATATCCTGTTGGCCTGGGTGCTGACGTTGCCGGTTTCGTTGGTGTTGTCGGGTTCGCTGTACTGGCTGGCATTAAAGTTGATTTAGTGCCTGTAAGGCCGGTTGATGACGAATGCTTAACAAGGCATTCGCGACCGTAAACGGCAACCGGGGCAACATAAAAAAGGCGATTCTTGACGGATCGCCTTTTTAATTTTTATCGCCATTCATTTGTTCAATACCAAATCAACATCGCTATCAGGCTGATAAGCACCAATCCGCACAAGGCGGTCGTCAGCAGGAACTGACCCCGCACCCTTTCACAGCGGCGCATAAATTCAGGATCATGGTGATCAAGATAGCGCTGAGCATAGATATAGCGTACCAGCCTTATTTGTTTACTTGGCTGACCATGTGCTGTGAAAAATCCTCCGCCGTCCACGTACTGATAAAGCAAGGGATCGCAATTACGTAATATCAGAAGTAATACACGTAATGAGGAATAATATCTCGCCATATTGATGATGCAGACAACACATAAAGCCCAGAAAAGCGCAAATGTACTGATCATGCTCCCCTCCCGCTAAGTGTCATATTCGTCAGTGGTAAAACCCATCGTGCAGCTGAGAATAGTGATGCCACACGCTTTTCAGGTGATTTTATCGTGTGGCCGGATGACACCAATGCATCACGGTTAACCCTATTGTTCCTTCTCCCCAGGGCGTCTGACCCACCGACTCCCTGATTTCCATTGTAGAAGAGGAACGCTGCTTTTTTCTACAGATTCAGTGAAATCGACGCATTAGACGACTTTCTCTATCTTAATGGCCTCATTAGAAGCATAAACCATGCATGCCATCCGTGAATTTAAGCGATTTATACTAAACTAGCTCATAATATTGACAGGATTTAAAATAGGTCTTTAATGGAAGAATCAAGATGTTAGCTATCCGTTGAACCGATTATTTCCTATGTCTTTTTGTCGAAATATGTCGTTGTGATCTGCTGAACATACCGTGACGCGGCGAAGTGCTATCATATAAATCACTATTAAGTGTTAGATTGGCAGGAGAAAATCTGCTGACCTAATCTTGGCCTTTATGGAAGGAGTCTTATTATGGCTTACAAACATATTCTTATTGCTGTCGACCTTTCCCCGGAAAGCAAAGTGTTAGTGGAAAAAGCGGTCTCTATGGCCAAACCCTACAACGCGAAAGTGTCGTTGATTCATGTTGATGTGAATTACTCCGATCTGTACACCGGGCTTATCGATGTCAACCTGGGTGACATGCAGCAACGAATCTCCGAGGAAACCCAGCATGCGCTGCTTGAGCTTTCTCAAAACGCCGGTTATCCCATTACGCAGACGTTGAGCGGCAGCGGCGATTTAGGGCAAATTCTGGTTGATGCCATCAAGAAATACGATATGGATTTAGTGTTGTGCGGCCACCATCAGGATTTCTGGAGCAAGCTGATGTCATCCGCCCGTCAACTGATTAATACGGTACACATCGATATGCTGATTGTACCGTTGCGCGATGACGACGAGGTCGAGGACGAAGAGAAGTAAAATGCGATTAATGGCGACAGGTCGGCAGGTTGTGCCGGCTTGTCGCCATGGCGAGTCAATCCTCGCTTACGCGTTATTCCTGAGGTTGCGGCAGGTAGAAATCGAAGCGATGACTTTTGGTTTCAAGCATCGACTGCGCAGGCACGCCAGCCAGCGGCGGCGCGTAGTCCGGCCGTTTCACCACCACGCGTTTTTTGGCCAGCCGTCGGGCGGGAGCCAGCAATGCGTCGGCATCGTCATCCTCTCCCACCAATGACTGAAATACGCGCATCTCTTTTTTCACCAAGGCGCTTTTTTGCCGATGCGGAAACATGGGGTCGAGATACACCACGTCCGGCGCCGGAGATATATCGCACAATGCGTGCAGGCTGGAGGCATGCAGCAGCGTCAGTCGTTCGCGCAGCCACGGTCCGATCTCCGCATCCTGATAGCCGCGCCGCAGTCCGTCATCCAGCAGCGCCGCCACGACAGGATTCCTCTCCAGCATACGTACCCGGCACCCCAGTGAGGCGAGGACAAACGCATCGCGTCCCAGCCCGGCGGTGGCATCGACCACGTCAGGCAGGTAATCTTTTTTAATTCCCACCGCTTTGGCTACGGCTTCACCACGCCCGCCGCCGAAACGGCGACGATGCGCCATCGGCCCCGAAACGAAATCGACATAGATGGCGCCCAGGCGCGGCTCATCCTGTTTACGCAGTTCCAGACGCGCCGGCGTCAGCGCCAGCGCCATGACCGCCTGAGGATCGGCTGTCAATCCCCAGCGCGCGGCGAGCGAGGCCAGCGCGGCGCTATCGGCCCCTTCCTCCGCTAATAGGCTGATCTTCATCCTTTAGCGCCAATTATCCCTTAATGCCATAGTGGTGAAGCATGGCATCCAACTGCGGCTCACGGCCCCGGAAGCGTTTGAACAACGTCATCGGTTCTTCAGAGCCGCCGCGCGACAGGATATTCTCCAGAAACGACTGGCCGGTGGCGCGATTGAAAATCCCTTCCTCCTGGAAACGGGAATAGGCATCCGCCGCCAGCACGTCAGCCCACAGATAGCTGTAATAGCCCGCCGCATAACCGCCGGCGAAGACATGACTAAAGGCGTGCGGGAAGCGTCCCCAGCTTGGGCTTGGCACCACGGCCACCTGCGCTTTGACTTCGGCCAGCGTCGGCAGAATTTGCGCGCCTTTGGCCGGGTCGAACTCGGCATGCAGACGGAAATCAAACAGGCCGAACTCAAGCTGACGCAGGATAAACAGCGCCGCCTGGTAATTTTTCGCCGCCAGCATTTTGTCCAGCATGGTCTGCGGCAGCGGCTCGCCGGTTTCATAATGCCCGGAGATAAAGGCCAGTGCTTGCGGCTCCCAGCACCAGTTTTCCATAAACTGGCTCGGCAGTTCGACGGCGTCCCACGGCACGCCGCTAATGCCGGAGACGCCAGCGGTATCAATTCTGGTCAGCATGTGGTGCAGACCGTGGCCGAACTCGTGGAACAGCGTGGTGACTTCATCATGGGTGAACAACGCCGGCTTACCGCTGACCGGACGGTTGAAGTTGCAGGTCAGGTAGGCGACCGGTTTTTGCAGCTCGCCATCGCCTTTGCGCAGGTTATCGACGCAGTCGTCCATCCAGGCGCCGCCGCGTTTATGTTCGCGCGCGTAGAGATCGAGGTAGAAACTGCCGCGCAGTTCGCCGTTTTCGTCAAACAGATCGAAGAAACGCACTTCCGGATGCCATACGTCCACATCCTTGCGCTCTTTGGCGGTAACGCCATAGATGCGCTTGACCACTTCGAACAGCCCCTCGACGACACGTTGTTCCGGGAAATAGGGGCGGAGTTGCTCATCGCTGATGGAATAAAGATGCTGTTTCTGCTGTTCGCTGTAGTAGCTGATATCCCACGGCTGCAATGCCTCAACGCCGTAATGTTTTTTGGCGAAGGCGCGCAGTTGCGCCAGCTCTTCTTCCGCCTGCGGACGGGCGCGTTTGGCCAGATCGGTTAGAAAATCAATCACCTGTTGCGGATTTTCCGCCATTTTAGTCGCCAGGGACTTATGGGCATAGCTCTTGAAACCGAGCAGTTGCGCCTGTTCATGACGCAGCGTCATCTTCTCGGTCATTATTTCGCTGTTATCCCATTTGCCGGCGTTTGGCCCCTGGTCGGAAGCGCGCGTGGTGTAGGCGCGATACATCTCTTCGCGCAGCGCCTGATTGGCGCAGTAGGTCATTACCGGCAGATAGCTCGGCATATCCAGCGTCAGCAGCCAGCCTTCCTGTCCTTTGGCTTCCGCCAGCGCTTTGGCGGCGGCCAAGGCGCTTTCCGGCATGCCTTCCAGCTCGGAAACGTCGGCAATGGTTTTGCTCCAGCCCATGGTGGCATCCAGCACATTGTTGCTGAACAGCGAACTCAGTTCGGACAGGCGGGCGGAAATTTCACCATAGCGCTTCTGTTTTTCGGGCGTCAGGCCAATGCCGGACAGTTCAAAATCACGCAGCGCATTGTCGACGGATTTCTTCTGCGCCACGCTCAAGGCGGCGTAATGTTCTCCGTCTTTCAGACTACGATATGCCTGATACAGTCCGGCATGCTGACCGACCCAGGTGCCGTATTCGGACAGCAACGGCAGACATTGCTCGTAGACGCCGCGCAGCTCCGGACTGTTTTTTACCGCATTCAGGTGGCCGACCGGCGAAAAGATACGGCTGAGGCGGTCGCCGCTGTCGGCCAGGGGCTGGCAGAGATTATCCCAGGTAAAGGGGCCGGGCTGCGCCACCACATTCTCAACGGTCTGACGGCACGTTTCCAGCGCGGCTTTTACCGCCGGGACGATGTCTGCGGTTTTAATTTTGGAAAAAGGGGGAAGGGTAAATGGAGACAGTAATGGATTCGTCATGGCGCAGTCCTGATGTTGTGGGGCCGAATCGACCGACAAGGCTGATATAAATAGCTGATTAACCGTTAAGATGAGGTCAATTATAGTTAAAATCAATGGCGGCAGGCGCGATAGGCGTGAATTCATCATCGCATACCCGTGCTAGCGCCTGTTTGAGTCGATGAATAATCCGCCGCGATGGATAGGGTTTCCCGACGACGCCTTATGCGGCATGATGAAAAAAATTCAAGTTGAGCTCGCCGGGTGAAGAGTTTTCAGCTCAGCGAGCGAATGTTACGTGATAGTCTCTTTTCATCATCTTAAAATGAAAAACAGAGACCGAATCAATATGGGCGCACCACAACAGCAAATCCCTCCTTTTCGTGCCGACGTTGTCGGCAGCTACCTTCGTCCCCAGTATCTTCACGATGCGCGCACGCAGTTTGCCAAAGGCGAACTGTCCGCCGAGCAGCTGACGCTGGTTGAAGACCAGGCGATTAGCGAACTGGTTGAGAAACAAAAACGCGCTGGATTACAGGTGATCACCGACGGCGAGTTTCGTCGCAGCTGGTGGCATCTGGACTTCATGTGGGCGTTGAACGGCGTTGAAAAAGCGGCTATCTCCAAGGGATACGTCTTTGCCGACAAAGAGACGCGCGCGGAAACCGCCCGTCTGACCGGAAAAATTTCCGGCGGGAACCATGCGTTTGTCGAACATTTCAAATTCCTGCTCCAGTTTGCCGAACCGGGCATCGTGCCGCGCATGACGGTTCCCTCGCCGGCTCAGTTTCTGGCTGAACTTCAACGTCCGGACAATAAGGCGCTGACGAGTGAGGTCTACCCGACGCAAGACGAGCTGGTGGCGGATATCGCCAGCGCATACCAGACCTTTATCAAAGAAATTTATGCCGCCGGTTGTCGCAATCTTCAACTGGATGATTGTACCTGGGGCATGCTGGTCGATCCGAAATTTGCCGGCGCGGGCGCGGCGGATACGCCGAAATCCACCGATGGCGGCTGCGGCTGTGGTCATTCCCACGGCGAAGTGCCGAAGAATAGCAAAGTTGATACGCTGGCCGAGTTGTATTTAAAGGTCAACAATGCCGCGATTGAAGGCGCGCCCGCGGATCTGGCGCTGACTACCCACGTTTGCCGCGGCAACTACCACTCATCCTGGGCCGCCAGCGGCGGCTATCAGCCGGTGGCCGATATCCTGTTTGCCCGTGAAAATGTTTCTGCCTACTACCTTGAGTTTGATACCGAACGGGCCGGCGATTTTTCGCCGCTGGCGCAGGTTTCCGGCAATAAGCAGGTAGTGCTGGGGCTGATCTCCTCGAAGCTGGGCGAACTGGAAGATAAGCAGGCGGTGATTAATCGTATCAACGAAGCGACACGCTATATCCCGCTTGAGCGCCTGTGCCTCAGTACCCAGTGTGGTTTTGCCTCCACGGAAGAGGGCAACATTCTGTCGGAAGAGCAACAGTGGGCGAAAATCGCGCTGGTGAAGGCCATCGCCGACCAGGTTTGGGGTTAACGCGTTAACCTGATCCGCAGAAGGCGGCGAATATTGTCGCCTTCTGCGTCTTGCGCCACCGACGCCCGTCGCCGCCACGCGTTATCACTTCTGTTCTTGTCCCCCGATTCGACCCCGCATAAACGGCCATAACCGAGTAAAAATAAGCACAACGATCGCTTTCATGATTCGGTGGTTTATAATGCCGGCCTGTCGCCAGACGAGGTCAGGGCAATCTTCAATGTTGCTGCTCCGGTGTCGACCTATTTCTGCGTATCGGTTTAATGGAAGAAAAGAGAGGAACTACAGCATGACTCATTCCCAGCAGGCCTCTCTGGCCATCGGTATCGATCTGGGAACCACCAATAGCCTGATTTGCGTCTGGCGGAACGGGAAAGCCGAGCTGATCCCAAACGCGTTGGGGGAATACGCCACGCCGTCAGCGATCAGTATTGACGACGACGGCAGCATTCTGGTCGGCAAACCTGCGGTGTCTCGCCTGACGACGCATCCCCAGCTGTCGGCGTCGCTGTTCAAACGCTATATGGGCAGTCAAAAGTCGTTCCGGCTGGGCGAGCAGACGTTTTCCCCCACCGAGCTTTCGGCCATGGTATTAAAATCACTCAAGGCGGACGCCGAAAGTTTTCTTGGCTGCGCCGTCAAGGATGTGGTGATTTCCGTTCCGGCTTATTTTAGCGATGAGCAGCGCAAGCAGACGCGTTTTGCGGCGGAACTGGCTGAGCTGAATGCGGTACGGCTGATTAACGAACCGACCGCCGCCTCGATGGCCTACGGTCTGCACACCCAGGATCTGGGGCGGACTCTGGTATTCGATCTGGGCGGCGGAACCTTTGACGTTACGGTGCTGGAATACGCGTTTCCCCTGATTGAGGTGCATAGCTCGGCGGGAGACAATTACCTCGGCGGCGAGGATTTTACTCAGGCGATAGTAAAAGCCTGTTTGCAGCAGTGGAAACTGGATGAGCGAGATATTCCGGCGCAGGATCTGGCGGGACTGTACAGTCATGCCGAAGCCCTGAAGTGCCAGCCGGGGTATCCTGCCGCCGCGAACGCCATGCTTTGGCGCTGGCGAGAGCAAGACTGGCCTATGGCGGCGGATGAGCAATCGATAGAGACGGCCTGGTTGCCGCTGCTGAACCGAATACGCGCGCCGATTGAACAAGCGTTGCATGATGCGCGTTTGAAGCCCGAACAGCTGGATCACGTGGTGCTGGTGGGCGGGGCGTCGAAAATGTCCGTTATTCAGAAGCTGGTCGTCAGGCTCTTCGGCAAGCTGCCGTATCAACATCTGAATGCCGACACGGTGGTTGCCCAGGGCGCCGCGGCGCAGGCCGCCTGTCGGTTGCGTGAACAGGATATTGAGGAAGTGATCCTGACCGATGTCTGCCCGTATACCCTCGGCATCAGAACGGCAAACGATACGCGGAACGGCCTTTTCTCGCCGATATTAGAGCGAAATACGGTAGTGCCGACGTCTCGGATAGAGACCTTCAGCACCTCTTCACCCGGTCAGGACAGTATCTGTATCGCCATCTATCAGGGGGAAAGCCCCTACGTCGCCAATAATGTTTTTATTGATGAATTTGATATGTCGATAAAACCACAGGATTATCAACAGTCTATTGATGTTCGCTTTAGCTATGACATCAACGGATTGCTTGAAGTGGACGTCAGCCTGCCCGATAGCGGAGACGCGTTCAGCAAAGTGATTGATCGCAGCCCTAACGGACTCAGTCAGCAGCAGCGGGAGACCAGCCGTCAGCGCTTAAGGGCGTTGAAAATTCATCCCAGAGACAATTTGGTCAACCGTAACCTGCTGGCCCGACTGGAGAAGGCCTGGGCGCAATCCCGCTCGGATGAGCGGGCGTTGATCGGCGACTGGCTGCGTGAGTTCGAGCAGACGCTAGCGGCGCAGAACACGCCGGCCATCGAAGAGACGCGCCGGCGTATTGAACAGCGCCTGGATGAAGTACAGCGGTGATGCGGTAAAGCGGTACATGGCTGTACCGCTTGCGGATGTTTTACGGTTTGCCGGTTATTGCGGCGGCCCGAATTTGTTCCAGCCCTTTGAGCCCGGCCCGATTAACGGCAACAGCAGCAATATCGGCAACAGCATGGTGATGATCGCCCCTTTTTGCGGCGCGCTATGCCCCATATCATTAAATCGTCGGCGCGTGGCGATAAAGACATTGGCTACTATCAGCAACAGCGGTATGAGGTGGTGATAGGGTATGGACGCAGGGATGCCGTGGCTTGCGTAGTGGATGATCATGCTGCCCAGTCCCGCCTGAAGCAGGTAGCCAACGCGGTTAATGCGGCTATTGAGGCGCCAGAACTGCCATACGTGGCTTGCCTTGGCCGGAGCCGTCGTTCTGAAATGACTTTCCCGTTGCTCGGCCAGTTGCAGTAAGGTTTTCGCTATCAGCCGCAGGGTGATATTTTCATGCGGATAGTTGACGTATTCGAGCAGAAAATCCCCTTCGCTGGTATCGGGCAAATTACTGTCTTTTTTGGCTAAATCATTAATGATGCAGCCCGTCTCGGTGATCCGCTTATCGCTGGAAAGCTGTGTTAACAGCTTCGGTAATGCTTCCGACGGCCCGTTAAGCAGCTCATGTCTGATTTGCTCCTCGAGTTCAGTATTAACCTCCAGCTGTTCGAGGTGATGACGATGCCGCTCGGCCGGCTCCCCCGCGCTCAGTAATGCGTAAAAGGCATGGAAGAACAACTGGTAAATAGCCGGAGATTGCGCCAGCGTTACTCGCCAACGCCGATTACGACGGTAGAATTCGTCGGCGGCTAAAAAGCTGACGCTTTGCGTATTATCGACGTACTCTTCTATCGATACCGGCAGCTTCAGCCAGTGGCGGTAATGCAGCGGGTCGCTCAACGTCAAGCGCTGTTTCAATGCCGTGGCGGTATCCTCCTGCCAGGCATCCGCCCCATCGAATAGCGCGAAGAGCGAATGAGCCGGGTGCGCCGACGTCGGCGGCGGCAGCGTCGACCGGGCGGTGGTGATCAGGTCATCCAGCGGATCGTCCAGCATCACGGCCAGCAGTATGGCTTGCCGTAGCGCGTCACGGGCGCTGGTATTGTCTTCGTTCAGGGACAGATCAAGCGTGATATCGGGCAACAGATCGGCCAGACAATCTTTTATCGGTTCAATCCGCTGCTGCGGCAATCCGGCGTCATAGAGTTTCCGCAAGCTGTCCGGCGGCAAGGCGCGAAATTGCCGCAGCCAGGCCTGAGCCTGATGCCAACTCGCGGAGTCTTCCTGAGTGAACGCCTCGGGCAGCGGCGATGCCGGGTCCGCCAGCCATTGGGTGAAAACCTGAATAATCGCCGATGAGGCCAGCCATGACAGACGTTGCGCCGCCTGCGTTTGTAACCCCTGAAGGATCAGCGCGTGCAGCGGATCTTCCGGTTGAGGCTGGTCGAGTATGTCCTGCAACAGGCGCTCATCGCCCAGCGTCAGCATGCAGGCGTGCCAATAGAGCATCTGGTGAGCGCTGCCGCCGTGATTTTGCAACAGGTGGCGGTAGATGACCGATATGTCCTGTTTACCCAGTCGCCACAGGATAAAATCTTGCGCCTGCGGGAGAAGCGACTGCCGTAGCGCCATTCCCCAGCGCGCCATCATTTGCGTATTGTGTTGCGAGATAAAAAAGGATTGTTGCGGCGCCTCAACCGGCAGCCCGGACAGATCCGGCGCCGGCGTATGATTGAGTGACTGAATCAGCAAAGGCAGCAGATCGTCCTGATGAGCGGCGCACCAGTCTAGAATCCACTGTTCGGCCTGAGGATGGCGGTTACGCTGATAAAGTCTGAACCAGAGCGCGAATGCCTGCTGTTGATCATCGCACAGCGAACAGTGGCGGGCGGCGAGATACAGCCAGTCATCATCTTCCGGTTTTTCCGCCATCTGTTGCAGACAGTAATCCCGCAACTGCGCGCAGGGCTGTTCCGCATGGCTGTGCCAGCGGACTAACCGTCGCATCAAGTCTGGGGTATCGGGCCAGTAAATGGTGGTAGCGATGCACAGATGGGCTTTCAGCGCAAACCACGGACGGTTCCAGAACAGCCCATTGGCTTGCTGAAAGTAGAAAATCGTTTGCAATTGCGCCGGCAGGCTCAGGTGCGATAAGAGTGAAAAATCGAACAGGTCGTCTTGTTCAAGCGAGTCCAGAAAGTCTCTGATTTCCTCCCTCGGGGCATCGGCCAGCTCGTCCAGACGCTGTTGCCAACGCATACGCTCGGCCAGCATTTGCGCGCAGCGGTTTGCGAGACCGGGTTCCTGAGAAAGACGTTGCAGCAGGGGCCAGCGAATACGGTCAATAACGTCTACGCTGTGCTGGTTCAGTAAGTGAATATAACGTTGCCAATGTTGCGGGTCGCACCGCTGCGCCGGATTGCTCAGCAACTGGTCGAAGGCGGTCTGTAGCGGCGTTAATTCGCTATCCTCTTCCGCGGGCTTCGCTGCCTCTTCCGCGCGATTTTCGTCGGGCGGGGTTTGCGCCAGCCTGCTGGCGGTATCGTAGGCCTGACGCAGCCGTTTGAAGCCTTCAGGGTCGGTTTCCGGGTGAAATTGCGGCACTTTTTGCCGATAAGCCTGACGAATAATGTCCAGGTCTTGCGTTGGCTCAATGCCTAATAATTGCCAGCACTGGGTATCCATTATATTTCTGCTCCCGATAGCGACTCAGGTTTGTCTATTTGTAAGATATCCATATCCCACTCGAGGTTATGCACCGGGCTGTCGGGATGGGTGTAAAGCGAACAGAATTGCTCGATGTATCTGGGCATCTCGGTGTAATGGCTATGGGCATAACGTTGTAGCGTTGGATCCTCTTCATCCGAGGCCATCCAGAAGGTGCGTCCAACGAAAAAGGCGGCGAAATAGTTCTGCCAACTGCGGTAGTAGTAGCGGGCGCGGTCGGCCAACCGGGTATGGATCCACAGGCTTTCCGTTTCGTTCAACCATCCGTTTAACAGGCCGACTCGGCTTAGAAAGCTCATCCTGCCCAAATCCCAGGCGCGTATGCCGCCTTCGCCGCACAGCGCCGCCGTCTCGCCTACCAGCGTCATCACCGCCTGTTCTTCCGCCGATTGATGAGCGCAGTAATCCTGCCAGTCGGCCAGTGAAATGTGATGCCACAGAAAATAGTGGTAAGCCAGATGCTCAGCATGACCGTTATCGGTCATGCGGTTGATCATGGCGATCAACGCCTCGCGGTTATCGATCCCCCAGGAGCGGTCAATCTCAGCATCCATTCCGGGCGGGTAAAAGGAATGGTCGCGGTAATTGGCGCCACACTGGATATTAAGCGCGACCATCGGTGCGGAAAGCGCCAGTAACCAACGCTCATTTTCAGGTAACATGTCAGTTAATGTTCCATTTCATCGCTTGTGGAGGAAAAGCGTACTTCATGTTGATGAATATCGGTAGCTTTCTATACGTTAAAAGCGGCAATGTTTAAAATAAAAGTAATAAAAATCATATTGAAGCCGGTGGTTTACCCTCGGTAGGGCACGGAGGCCGCATTGTGAGGATATTTTTACCGGCAGACCGTTTATACTGTGCGCTATGGCTTTTCTTTCCTGTTTACTGTGTTTTCCGGCGCGTTGAGGTCGCTACGGGCCGACATGGGGGAATAAAAAGCATTAACTGATTTTTCTCATAAAATATCTCACCGGAAAGCAAGAGTCGCTATGCTAAGTTACCGCCATAGTTTTCACGCCGGCAACCATGCCGATGTGGTGAAACACACCGTTCAGAGCCTGATCATCACCGCGCTGAAAGAAAAAGAAAAACCCTTCCTGTATCTGGACACCCATGCGGGAGCCGGGCGCTATCAATTGAGCGGCGAGCATGCGGAACGCACCGGCGAGTATCTGGACGGCATCGCTAAAATCTGGCAGCGCGATGATATCCCTGCCGAGCTTGAGCCTTATATGCAGGCGGTTCGCACCTATAATCACAACGCTCAACTGCGCTATTACCCCGGTTCGCCGCTGATTGCCCGTCAGCTGTTGCGCGAGCAGGATAAATTACACCTGACGGAGCTGCATCCGAGCGATTTTCCGCTGTTGCGCAATGAATTTCAGAAAGATGCCCGCGCTAAAGTCTTACGCGAAGACGGCTACCAGCAGCTGAAGTCGCAGCTGCCGCCGCTGTCGCGTCGCGGTTTTGTGCTGATCGATCCGCCGTATGAATTGAAAACGGATTACCAGGCGGTGGTGAAGGGGATTCACGAAGGTTACCGCCGCTTCGCGACAGGCGTCTATGCGCTGTGGTATCCGGTCGTGCTGCGCCAGCAAATCAAACGGCTACTGAAAGATTTGGACGCTACCGGCATCCGTAATATTTTGCAGATCGAGCTGGCGGTATTGCCGGACAGCGATCGGCACGGCATGACGGCTTCCGGCATGGTGGTGATCAACCCGCCGTGGAAGCTGAAAGCGCAGATGGAAAGCGTGCTGCCCTGGCTGCATCAGGCGCTGGTTCCGGCAGGCACCGGGCACATCAGCGTTGAACAGATTGTGCCGGAGTAACTTCGGCGGCGCTCGTGCCCTGCGGCGCAGGGCACTGGGAGCGCGCTACACCCTGAAGGTGGCCAGATCGGTAGCCATGTTCGTGGCCGGGAAAATGGCCCGGCACTCCGCCAGCAGCCGCTTGCTGTCTTCCTGACCATATCGCGCGCTGACGTGGGTGATAATCAAACGTCCCGCCCCCGCTTCCCGAGCCAGCGTCGCCGCCTGTTCCGTCGTGGAATGGCCGCGCGCGTTGGCGCTCTCGGCCATATTGGCCTCCATCGTCGCTTCGTGCACCATTACATCCACCCCGGCGGCCAGCATACGTCCCGCTTCCGACGGGCGGGTATCGCCGAATATCGCGAGCGATCGGCCCGGCGTGGACGGTCCGAGGTAGTCGGCGCCGTTTAGGGTACGCCCATCCTCCAGCGTGACGGATTCGCCGCGTTTTAATTGCTGAAACCAGGGGCCGGGGCGAATGCTCTCGTTCGTTAGCCGCGCGACGTCCAGCGCGCCGGGTTTAGGCCGCTCTTCGATGCGATAGCCGACGCAGGTCAGCGTGTGCGACATCGGATAGGCCGTCACCACACGGCGCTCGTCTTCGCAAACCGGTCCGGAGGTGACTTCGATCACCTCCAGGGGGTAGGTGAGATAAGAGCCGCTCAGGCTCAGCGCGTTATCGATAAACGTTTTCAGCCCGGCAGGACCGTAGAGCGTCAGCGGCGCCTGACAACCGGCCATCGAGCGGGAGCACAGCAGGCCGGGCAGGCCAAACAGATGATCGCCATGGAGGTGCGTGATGAAGATTTTCTCGATCTTGCTGGCGCTTAAACGCGTGTGCAGCATCTGATGCTGCGTACCTTCACCGCAGTCGAACAGCCAAAAGGCGGGATGCGGGTTATGCAGGTTCAGCGCCAGGCTGGTCACGTTGCGTTCTTTCGTCGGGATGCCCGCGCTGGTGCCTAAAAAAATCAGTTCCATGGTGAAACGCTCCGATCAATTAATGGTGTTTGACGTCATCCCATCTGAGATCGAACCGCGCCAGATACTTGCGCAGCCGGTCGGCGTCGTTCGGGTTTTTTTTCTGCAGGCGTGAGACGGCGAATAGCCGGCGGCCCGCTTCCGACAGGCTGCCGGCCTGACGGCACAGGTTCAGCACGCTTTCCAACTGGAGGCGGTCGAACAGATCGCAGTCGCCGACGCGCTCCGGTAGAGGCGCTTGCTCGGCGTCGCCGGGCGCCCACTGCCGCTGCAGGCGCCAAATCTCTTCGTCGACCAGCGCGAGGGTAATGCGGCCATTATCGGCCAATGTCGCCATTCTGACGACGCTGGCGCTTAATTCTCTGAAATTGCCGTGCCACGGCGCCTGCGGCGAGCAGGCGAATCCCAGGAATCGCTGGCGCGCTTCGCGGTCAAAGCGGACTTGCAGCAGCTGCGTCTCGGCAAAACGCTGTAGCTCAAAGTCGATATTGGGCTCGATATCTTCACGCCGCGCCGCCAAGCCGGGGAGGGGAAAGGTCCACATATTGATGCGCGCGTAGAGATCGTCACGGAAATGGCCGGCCGCGACCCAGCGCGGCATATCGCGATGCGTACCGGCGATCAGTTGAAAATCGCTGCTGACTTCCTTATCTGAGCCGAAGGGAAAAAAGGTTTTTTCTTCAATCGCTTTCAGCAACATAGCCTGTTCATCCAGACCCAGTTCGCCGACTTCATCCAGGAACAGAATGCCGCCGTCCGCTTCCCTCAGCAGTCCGGTTCGCGCCTGCTGCGCGCCGGTAAACGCGCCCCGGGCGTGCCCGAACAGCGTCGACATCGCATTGTCTCCTCGCAGCGTCGCGCAGTTGACGGCGACGAAGCGGCCTGAAACCTGATGGCGAGCGGCTTTTAATTCGTAGATCCGCCGCGCCAGAAAGGATTTTCCCGCGCCGGTCGGCCCGGTGAGCAACAACGGCGCGGCGGAGCGCAGCGCGACGCGCTCGATTTGGTCAATCAAGGCATTGTACGCCGTGTTGCGCGTCGCAATGCCGGCTTTCAAAAACGAGGCCGACGCCTGCTGCTCCTGTTGAAAGCGGCTCGTCAGCGTCGCGTAGCGGCTGAGGTCCAGGTCGATAATCGAATAGACGCCGGCTGGAGTCGGGGCGTCTTCATGCCGGGGGGACGGACTGGTTTGCAGCAGGCAGGCCGGCAGGTAGCGCGCCTCCGTCAGCAGAAACCAACAGATCTGCGCGACGTGGGTGCCGGTGGTGATGTGTACCAGATATTCTTCGTTCTCGGTGTCGAACGTGTAGCGGGTGGCGAAGTCGAGAAACGCGGTGTAGACCTCCTCAAAATCCCAGGCATCCAACAAATCGACGGCATGCAGACGTACTTCGGTTGCGGGCGACAGCGCGGCGATGTCCGCGCGAACCTGTTCCGCCAGACCGATGTGGCGCGATTGGTACAGTAATTCAAGCCGGCTCACCGGCATCTCCGGCTGTTGGCATAGTGCGACCGTCGGCCGCCATTTATTCCAGCGGTTGGCCCGTTTGCCGCGTTTATCCAGGACGGTGCCCAGCGCGCCAATCACCACTCTGCGTTTCATGTTTATCCTAATTTATAAATTCTTATCTTTAAAGATAGTTTATTCATGCGGGCCTGAACAGTATAGCTTTAAGTGAATTCAGTAAAATATATTAATTATCAGTGAATTATAATTTTTATTCGTGGTTTTCTTGCTGCTGGCACGCCTTTCGCATTACCTCTCTCGTCGACGCGTTGGTTTTGCTGTGATTCAGCACCACGCCGGCATTCCAGGAGCGGCCTGTCGCCGCTTTCCTGTGAATGTTCCGTCAGGCGTCGAACACTTGATAACCGGTTAATTCGGGTTCGAATCCCGAACATCGCACCTTGATATTGGTAATGAAAAAATAACCCTCCCGCAACCGGGAAGTTGACGATTGCCTCACGAGAGACTGACCGACGCGCCGGGCGGCAGGCAGAAGGCTGATGCGTTCCATCAGGAACCCTGAGCTTTCCCCCTGCGGCTTCGCCCCGACGTTCGTCTCCTCGTGTGCCGGAGGGGTCATCAGGAGAAAAAGATTAATGTTTAAGTTCATAACAATTCGTAAAGGTCAGCTGGGTTTGGTGAGCAAAGACGGCGACTACCTGCAGGTATTGGAAGCGGGTCGGCACCGTATTTCCCGTTGGTTTAATCGACAAAAAATTGAAGTCGTGTCTCTGGATGGTTCTGAAGTGCTGGCGCCTTTGGACGACTACCTGCGCCAGTACCATCCGGAATGGGTAAAGCAGTTTTGTCTGGATGTGGTATTGCCGGAAGAGACGATCGGGCTTCGCTACGATCATGATGTGCTGCAGGAAATTCTGCCGCCCGCCACGCGTCGACTTTACTGGCGTAAGGATGAACATCAGCGCGTCGAACAGGTGAAAACCGAGGACATCCGGGTGCCGGACGCGCTGGTGTCGGCACTGCTGCAGCCGAAGCTGCGTCAGCGACAGGTGATCGGACATGCCGGCGTCCTGCTGGCGCAGGTGCCGGCATGGCATCTGGGCCTCTTGAAGGTCGATGGCGCGGCGCGGGAGCTGTTGCCGCCCGGCGTCAGCGGCTACTGGCGTTTTAACCACAGCGTAGAGCTGGAAATGGTGGACACTCGTCAGCAGGCGCTGGAAGTAAGCGGGCAGGAAATTTTGACGCGCGATAAGGTCAACCTGCGGCTCAATCTGGTGGCCAACTGGCGCTATAACGACGTTTTAACGGCCTTCGGCCAGTTAACCAAACCGGTGGATTCGTTGTACCGCGAGCTGCAGTTCGCGTTGCGTGAAGCCGTGGGAACCCGCACGCTGGATGAACTGCTGGAAAACAAGCAGTTCATCGATGAACGGGTCAACGCGCAGGTTCGTGAAAAAATAGCCGGTTACGGCATCGACGTGGTTTCTCTGGGGGTGAAGGATATCGTGCTGCCGGGCGATATGAAAACCATCCTGTCTCAGGTGGTGGAGGCGGAAAAGGCGGCGCAGGCCAACGTGATACGACGTCGGGAAGAAACGTCGGCGACGCGTTCCCTGCTGAATACCGCCAAAGTGATGGAAAACAACCCGGTCGCGCTGCGCTTGAAGGAGCTGGAAACGTTGGAGCGCGTGGCGGAACGCATCGATAAAATTTCCGTGTTCGGCGGGTTGGATCAGGTGTTGAACGGATTAGTGAATTTAAAGGGGGCGTAACTGCTGCAGGCAGCGGCGACGCACCGAACGGGAGGGAAAGGATATGACACAGGCATCTCAGGGCGTCAGCGAAGTAATGAAACAGCAGATCAACGCGGCGCTGGACGAAGTGGAACAGGCGTTCGATGTCCGCATTCTGTACGCCTGCGAGTCCGGCAGCCGCGGCTGGGGATTCGCCTCGCCGGACAGTGATTATGATGTCCGATTCATCTACGTTCATCCGCCGCAGTGGTATCTGCGGGTTGAACCGCAGCCTGACGTGATCGAACGTCCGCTGACGGCGGCGTTGGACGTCTGCGGCTGGGAATTGCGCAAAGCGTTGGCGCTATTGAACCGGGGCAACCCCACGCTTATCGAATGGCTGGACTCACCGGTGGTCTACCGGCAGGACGATATCGCGACGGACCGGCTGCGCCAGTTGATCCCCGGCTGTTTTTCCGCGCTCAAGGCGAGTCATCATTACCTCTCCATCGCGCGTAAAAACTTTCGCAGCTATTTGCAGGATGAGCGCGTGCGGCTGAAAAAGTATTTTTACGTGCTGCGCTCGCTGCTGGCGATGCAGTGGATTGCCGAAGGGAGGGGAGCGCCGCCTATGCAGTTCGAGGTGTTGCTGAACGCGATGGTGACGGATCCCGCCCTGCTGGCAGAGGTTCGGGCGCTGCTGAAAATGAAATGCAGCGCGATAGAGGCCGATGTGGTGGCGCGGCAACCGCATATCCACGCGTTTATCGCGCAGTCGCTGGAAACCGCGATAGCCATCTCACCACCGGCAAAGGACGAACGCCTCGACGCCGCGTTGGATCGGCTGCTGTATGAGACCGTGCTGACCGGCGTTTGACGTTGCGCGAGGCCCGGTAAAGCGGCCTCGCCTATTGAATTGATTTCAAAAATCGCCGCAGGGCGCTTAGCATTTCGGACTACAATCGGGCTACGATCTTTGCCGGAATAAGATATCTGGCGTTACACTCTATATAACTTTTTATTCACACAAGCTGGATCTCCCAATGACTAAACATTATGACTATCTCGCCATTGGCGGCGGCAGCGGCGGCATTGCCTCCATTAACCGTGCCGCCATGTACGGCAAGAAATGTGCGTTGATCGAAGCCAAATATCTGGGCGGTACCTGTGTCAACGTTGGCTGCGTGCCGAAAAAAGTGATGTGGCATGCGGCGCAGATCGCCGAAGCGATTCACCAATATGGTCCGGATTACGGTTTTGATACCACGGTCAACCGGTTTGACTGGGGGACGCTGATTAAAAATCGTAGCGCCTATATTGACCGAATTCACCAGTCTTACGATAACGTGCTGGGCAAAAACAAGGTGGATGTCATTCGCGGATTCGCCCGCTTTGTCGATGCGCGCATGGTGGAGGTCAACGGCGAAAAAATTACCGCCGATCATATTCTGATCGCCACCGGCGGCCGCCCGGTACGGCCTGACGTTCCCGGCGCCGAATTCGGTATTGATTCCGACGGCTTCTTTGAACTGGACGCGCTGCCGAAACGCACCGCTATCGTCGGCGCCGGCTATATCGCCGTCGAGATTGCCGGCGTGGTAAACGCGCTGGGTTCGCAAACGCACCTGTTTGTGCGCAAACAGTCGCCGCTGCGCAGCTTCGATCCGCTGATTGTCGAGACGCTGGTTGAGGTGATGAACAACGAAGGGCCGACGCTGCATACCGAGTCGATTCCTAAAGCGGTGGTGAAAAATGCCGACGGCAGCCTGACGCTGCAGTTGGAAAACGGCAAAGAACACACCGTTGATTGCCTGATCTGGGCCATCGGCCGCGAGCCGGCAACGGATAAGCTGAACCTGAGCGCCGTCGATGTGACGCTGGACGACAAAGGCTATATCCGGGTCGATCGCTTCCAAAACACCAATGTGCCGGGCATTTACGCCGTGGGCGACAACACCGGCGCGGTGGAGTTGACCCCGGTCGCCGTCGCCGCAGGCCGCCGTTTGTCAGAGCGTCTGTTCAATAACAAACCTGATGAACATCTGGATTACAGCAATATTCCCACCGTGGTGTTCAGCCATCCGCCCATCGGCACCGTTGGGCTGACCGAACCGCAGGCGCGTGAACAGTATGGCGAGGATAAGGTGAAGGTTTATACCTCTTCTTTCACCGCCATGTACACCGCCGTGACGCAGCATCGCCAGCCGTGTCGTATGAAGCTGGTCTGCGTCGGCAAGGAAGAGAAGATTGTCGGCATCCATGGTATCGGCTTTGGTATGGACGAAATGCTGCAGGGCTTTGCGGTGGCGCTGAAGATGGGCGCCACCAAAAAGGATTTCGACAACACGGTGGCCATCCACCCGACGGCATCGGAAGAGTTCGTTACCATGCGTTGATGCGCGTGATGTGATGTAAAAGGGTTTTTAACGTACCCGTGGCAGAAAAGCGTCCTGATGATATGGTTATCAGGGCGCTTTTTTATTGGGAGGCTAATGTAGGGCCGGTGACGGGCGCGGTTTGCGTAGGCTATCGTCGATTGGCGGCCAACTAGCGGCGCGCTTCGGCGGGTAACAAAAACGCCCGGTGTGAAACCACACCGGGCGAGGGGAGGCGCGTCCTAGCCTGATGTGTTACGCCAGGTCAAAACGATCCAGCATCATCACCTTATGCCAGGCGGCGACAAAATCCTGAACCAACTTCGCCTGGGCGTCGGCGCTGGCATACACTTCCGCCAACGCGCGTAACTGGGCGTTGGAACCGAACACCAGATCGGCGCGGGTGGCGGTCCACTTCACTTCTCCGGTCACGCGGTCGCGTCCTTGATACAGGTTTGCGTTGGTCGGATCTGCTTTCCATGTGGTGCTCATATCCAGCAGGTTAACGAAGAAATCGTTGGTCAGCATACCCGCACGATCCGTAAAGATGCCGTGGTCGGCGTCGTCGACATTGATGTTGATGGCGCGCAGGCCGCCCATCAGCGCGGTTAGCTCAGGCGCGGTCAGCGTCAGCTGCTGTGCTTTATCGATCAGCACCACTTCGGCGGGCGTCTTTAGTCCAGACATCTCGTAGCTGCGGAAGCCGTCCGCGGCCGGCTCAAGCCTGGAGAATGCGTCGACGTCGGTCTGCGATTGCGAGGCATCCGTGCGGCCGGGGGTAAAGGGCACCGTCGCGGCATAGCCCGCCGACTTCGCCGCCTGCTCAACGCCGGCGTTGCCGGCCAGCACGATCAGATCCGCCAGCGAAACCTGTTTGCCGTTGTCTGCTTCCTGATTGAACTCGCGCTGGATGGTTTCTAAAACGCTCAGCACCCTGGCCAGTTTTTCAGGCTGGTTGACTTCCCAGTCCTTCTGCGGCGACAGGCGTATGCGCGCGCCATTGGCGCCGCCGCGTTTATCGCCGCCGCGGAAGGTGGAGGCCGAGGCCCAGGCGGTTGCAACCAGTTCGGATACGCTTAAACCGGCATCCAGCACTCTGCTTTTGAGCGTCGCGATATCCGCCTGGTCAATCAGCGGATGAGCGACGGCAGGCAGCGGATCCTGCCAAATCAGCGCTTCCGCCGGCACTTCCGGGCCGAGGTAGCGCGCGCGCGGCCCCATGTCGCGGTGAGTCAGTTTAAACCAGGCGCGGGCGAATGCTTCGGCAAAAGACTGCGGGTCCTCCAGGAATCGACGCGAGATTTTTTCGTAGATCGGATCAACACGCAGCGACAGGTCGGTCGTCAGCATCGTCGGTTTACGCTTTTTCGACGGATCGTGCGGGTCGGGAATGATCGCGTCGGCGTCCTTGGCTTCCCATTGGATCAGGCCGGCCGGACTACGGGTCTGGACCCATTCATATTTGAATAAGTTCTCGAAGAAGTAGTTGCTCCACTGCGCCGGCGTTTGCGTCCAGACGACTTCCAGACCGCTGCCGATGGCGTCTCCGCCATGCCCGCTGCCATAATCGCTGGCCCATCCGAGGCCTTGCGCTTCCAGGGCGGCGGCTTCAGGATCGGCGCCCTTATGCGACTCGGGCGCGGCGCCGTGGGTTTTGCCGAAGGTGTGTCCGCCGCCGATCAGCGCAACGGTTTCTTCGTCGTTCATCCCCATGCGAGCAAAGGTCACGCGGATGGCGTAAGCGGCGGCAAGCGGATCGCCGTTGGAATTCGGCCCTTCCGGATTGACGTAGATGAGGCCCATCTCGGTGGCGCCGAGTTGATCGTCCAGTTTATCGGCCGGCCGGTGACCCAGCCAGCTGGTTTCGGAACCCCAGTTAACGTCCTGATCCGGTTCCCAGGTGTCCTCGCGTCCACCGCCGAAACCGAAGGTGCGAAACCCCATGGTTTCCAGCGCCACGTTGCCGGTCAGGATAAACAGGTCGGCCCAGGAAATAGCCTGGCCGTATTTTTGTTTGATAGGCCACAGCAGGCGGCGGGATTTGTCGATATTGACGTTGTCCGGCCACGCGTTCAACGGAGCGAAACGTTGCTGGCCGCGCCCGCCGCCGCCGCGCCCGTCCGCAGCGCGATAGGTGCCGGCGCTGTGCCACGCCATGCGGATAAACTGCGGGCCATAGTGACCAAAGTCGGCGGGCCACCAATCTTGCGAATCGGTCATCAACTTGCGCAGGTCGTTTTTCAGCGCCTGATAGTCCAGCTTCTTGAATGCGTCGCGGTAGTTGAACGCCTGATCCAGCGGATTTGAGCGGGATGAGTGCTGGCTCAGCAGATCAACGCGTAGTTGATTCGGCCACCAGTCGCGGTTGGTGGTGCCGCCGCCGGCGTTTTGTTTGTTGGCGGCGCCATGGCCAAATGGGCATTTCGCTTCAGTTGACATAATATCCCTACCTCTATTCTTCAGTAATCAGCTATCCGGGTTGTCGGTTCCCTGGTGCCGGGCACGACAATGTTTTTGTTGACGACGCTGCGTGATGCCTCTGTTTTTTATCACCGGCCTGTCACTCGGCTATAATATGGGCTATACGCTCTGGCAGCCTGCGTCTGGTCAGCAGAGCCGCCGCGTTATTCTTCATCGAACGGCATATCCGGGCGGCGTCAAGGCGGATCAGCTGCCGGTCGATGCGTTTGCTAACTGTAATCATCCTAGAGCCTGTTTTGTTATAGGTAAAATCGAATAATATTAATATTGTGATAGCTGGCAGCTATCAAGATCGATCCGAAAAGGATGCGTTAACGCGCTGTTTACCCCTCAGTCCACGCGCCCGAATGACCGGCTGTTGAAAGCCCCTGAAGCGATCTGTCGCACCTCAAATCGCGCCGAACTGTTTATATCCATCCTGTTCTGTTGCGCGTAGCCTGATGACTCTTGGGTTATCGCCCGCGATTCTGTCGGATGGGGGATGACGCCGCCTTCAGTAATTGAGTAAGGAAATCATCGTGTTGGTAAAAGATAGGCTGCTGGCCCTCTGCGTCGTGATTTTATGGGGCGTGAATTTCGTGGTGATTAAAGTCGGGCTGCATGATATGCCGCCGTTCCTGCTCGCCGGGCTGCGTTTTTCCCTGGTGGCGCTACCGGCGATTTTTTTTGTGCCCGTGCCGCGTATTCCTTTTCGCTGGTTGCTGGCCTACGGTATGACCATCAGCTTTGGCCAGTTCGCTTTTCTGTTCAGCGCCATCAAGCTGGGCATGCCGGCGGGCATCGCGTCGCTGGTTCTTCAGGCGCAGGCGTTTTTTACGCTGCTGGTCGGCGCGATGCTGCTGGCGGAAAAACTCCGTTGGAACCACATCGTCGGTATGTTGGCGGCGGCGGCGGGGATCGTCGTGCTGGCTGAGGGGCGGCTGGATACGCAGACGGCTTCAGGCATGACGTTGACTACGCTGCTGCTTACGTTGGCCGGCGCGCTGTCGTGGGCGCTCGGCAATATCAGCAACAAGCTGATTATGAATCGGAACGGCGACGTGAAAATTATGTCGCTGGTGGTATGGAGCGCGCTGGTTCCTATTTTGCCTTTTTTCGTCTGTTCATGGCTGTTCGAGGGCGAAACGCAGATTATTTCCAGTCTGGTGAATATTCGGCTTTCCACCATTTTGTCGCTGCTCTATCTGGCGTTCGCCGCAACGATTGTCGGTTATGGCATTTGGGGCAGCCTGCTGGCGCGTTACGAAACCTGGCGCGTCGCTCCGCTTTCCCTGCTGGTGCCGGTGGTCGGGCTAATCAGCGCCGCGCTGCTCCTTGATGAATCCCTTTCTGTATTACAGATAACGGGCGCCTTGATGATTATGCTGGGGCTGTTAATCAATATGTTTGGCGCCCGCCTGTGGGCGCTGCGTCCGCTAAGACATGCCTAGTATGACGCTGGCCTGAGAGGCGGTTTATCCGGGTTTTTGCTCTTAAACGGGGCGCTTTTATTGTGCGGCCAGACAAAAATCAACCGCCTCTTGGCCATTCACCGGCTCTTTTCCACCTGATTACCATTACTTGCCCAATAAAACGCGCACTTCCTGTGCAGTGCATTTCTGGCGTGAACCTTGCAATGAAAACCCCACGGCTTTTCAAATTAAATCAACAGCATTAAAGGCATTATTATGACAAAAGGAAAATGGCTTAGGTGTTTGAGCGCGGCGGCGTTACTGGTCGTGGGGTCGGCGCAGGCCGCCTCGGCACCGGCGGTGGAAGCGAAACAGGGCATGGTAGTCAGCTCACAATATCTGGCCTCGCAGATTGGGGTCGATATCATGAAGATGGGCGGCAACGCCGTTGATGCCGCAGTCGCGGTGGGATATGCCCAGGCGGTGGTTAATCCCTGCTGCGGCAATATCGGCGGCGGCGGGTTTATGACTATCCATCTGGCCAACGGTAAAGATACCTTTATCAATTTTCGTGAAACCGCGCCGGCCGCCGCCAGCGCCAACATGTATCTTGATGCGCAAGGCAACGTGAAAAAAGGGGCCAGCCTGTATGGTTATCTGGCTGCGGGCGTACCGGGAACCGTACTGGGGCTGGATACGGCGCAGAAAAAGTACGGCAAGTTGAGCCGCGAACAGGTCATGGCGCCCGCGATCGGGCTGGCGCGCAATGGTTTTGAACTGACGCGGGCGGATACCGATATTCTGGACACCACCGTCAAGCGTTTCAAAGACGATCCTGAGGCGGCCCGCATTTTCCTGCGTCCCGACGGTAGCCCGCTGCAGCCCGGCGATAAGCTGGTGCAGCACGACCTGGCGCAGACCTTGCAGGCCATTGCCGATAAGGGGCCGGATGCGTTTTATAAAGGGAATATTCCTCAGGCGGTGGCGCGGGCGGCAAAACAGGGCGGCGGTATTTTGACGGCGGCTGATTTTGCCAATTACCGGGTCAGCGAAACGGCGCCGGTAAGCTGTGATTATCGCGGCTATAAATTTGTTTCTTCACCGCCGCCCAGCTCCGGCGGGGTAACTCTGTGCGAAATCCTGAATATCATCGAAGGCTACGATATCAAAGCGATGGGATTTAACTCCGCGGCGTCCGTACATGTGTTGACGGAAGCCATGCGTCACGCCTATATGGATCGCAACACCTATCTTGGCGATCCGGAGTTTGTCGATAACCCGTTGAATCGATTGTTGAGTAAGATTATGCCGCTGAGATCCGCGGTAAAATAGCGCCGGAAAACGCCACGCCGTCGCAGCAGGTGCAGCCGGGCGTCGGTCCGCATGAAAAGCCGGAAACCACCCACTACTCGATTGTGGATAATCAGGGTAATGCCGTTTCCACCACCTATACGGTGAATGGGCGCTTTGGCGCGGTGGTGATTGCGCCGGGCACCGGTTTTTTCCTCAACGACGAAATGGATGACTTCACGGCTAAAGTCGGGGAAAAAAACCTGTATGGACTGGTTCAGGGAGAACGTAACGTCATTGCCCCCGGTAAGCGCCCGCTATCGTCAATGAGCCCGTCGCTGGTGACCAAAGACGGAAAAATATTCATGGTGTTGGGATCGCCGGGCGGTTCGCGCATTATCACCATTACGCTGCAAACGGCGCTTAACGTCATCGATCACGGCATGGCGCCGCAGGAAGCGGTGGATGCGCCGCGTATCCATCATCAGTGGCTGCCGGACGCGGTTTATTATGAACAGCGCGGGCTTTCCGCGGATACGCTGGCGTTGCTGAAACAGCGCGGATACCGGATGGTTGAACAAACCCCCTGGGGGGCGGCGGAACTGATTATGGTCGGCTTGCCGGGCGCGGCCGGCGTGACGGCGTCGAGCTCCGGCAATGACGCCGCCGTATCCGGTAAAGTACGCGAAGGCTATCTGTACGGCGCTAACGATATCCGTCGCCCGGCCGGCGCCGCTGTCGGCTATTGATCTTAAATGTGAAGCCTCAAGCCGGCGTCGCTCTTGCCGGCCGTCAGACGGAGGGCGCCGTGAAACGCGCTCAACGACTCAGAAGGTGACCGGCGTATTGACCCACAGCACGTGCGCCGGCGTTTTGCCAACGTTGCAATAACCGTGGGGGATGTGGCTGGGAAAATAGAAAGAGTCCCCGACGGTCAAACGATGGGTCATTTCGCCCAGATACAATTCGATATCGCCGGATAACACATACCCCATTTCTTCACCGTGGTGCTCAATCAGACCATCGCTGGCGACGCCTGGCTCAATAATATGGATATTGCCCTGCAGCAGACCGCCCTTATGATTGTGCGTCAGGTTTTCCAGCTCGATGCCGCCTTGCTTATTACGGTGCAGGAAACGTTTTCGCCGCCGCTGTTCGGGCTTAAGCACCGGCGAGTCCGCCACCCAGTTCTCAGCCATCAGGTCAGAAATGTTGGTCTCCAACGCGTGAGCCAAACGGTGCAGCATGGCCAGAGACGGCGCCGCCACTTCGTTTTCCAGTTTGGATAGCAGGCTCTCAGAACATTTCACCTTGCCCGCCAGTTGTTTTAAGGTCATTTCCTGCGCCAGGCGGGCATGCCGTAGCCGCATGCCCAGATTGGATAATACAGTATTGCCGGTATCGCCGTTTTTTTTCATAACGAGTTATCGATGCTGAAAGTAAGCGCTGCCCGTTATCCGCCTGACCGCGGGCAGCATGGCTGGTTATTGGGTTACACTAAAATGAATAGCCTGAGGATCACAACCGTTGATTGGCACAATGTCCTGCGGGCAGGCAGACATTACCACGACGCAGTCCAATTCGGCACGAATCTCTACATAATCCCCTGCCTTGCTGACGGTCGGCAGCCAGGAGATGGTGTAATCGGGGTTGACCGGGGTATTCATCCACAGGTTCAGCGGCTGCGGCACTTCGCGGGCGCGCAGGCCGATGGCGTTAAGCGCCATGCGCATATTGTCGGCGCAGCTGTCATGGTATTCGGTGATCCCCATGTTGCTGTAGCGGAACAGATCGCAGGCGGCGATCATGGTGTCGTGAACGCCCGGCGAGGTATCGGTCAGCAGCGTGCCGATAGGGCGGCGATGGTTGGTAACCAAGACGTCGCCCGGCTTGGGGATGATTTTGTCGATGAACGCGCGCGTGTGTTCCATGGAGGAGAACTCGCTCAGATCATCGCTGTTGAACAGCCAGGTATCGCACACCTGGCTTCCCGGCGTGTTGATTATGCGGATAACCTGCCCTTTTTGCAGACGTACGGCGCGGCCGCAGCGGGCCGGTACGGTATACAGCTCGCCGAACGTCGGCGTGCCGTCGGCGGAAATCGGCGACGTGGCGGTGGCATTGGTGCCCAGCGCGGTACCGTTATCTTTTTCACAGCTGGCCGGGTAGTTGATTGTGCTCATGAATGGACTCCTGTTAATGGGTTTGCCAGTTCTGTCAGACAGCAGGCGAGAGCTCTGGCGCCAAGCCAGAGCGAATGAGGGTCGGTATATTCAGCCGGGTTATGGCTGATGCCGTGACGGCTGGGAACGAAAAACATGCTGGTCGGGCAATGCCGGGCCAGATACATCGCGTCGTGAAACGCGCCGGAAACCAGGTTGGCGGTCGGGATATCCAACGCGTCGCAGCATGCCTGCTGTTGCGCCAGCAGGCGCGCATCGAACTCGATTGGCGGTTGACGCAATGATGGGGTAATCAGCACATTATCCGCGGCGAGCCCGGCTATCGCCGCATCAAAGCGGGTCAGCACCTCGGCGTCGGGGTAGCGGAAATCAATGGTGAAGCTGACTTCGGCCGCCACGGTGTTGACGGCGTTGGGCGTCACCTGCCAGCAGCCAAAGGTTAAGCGCAACTGGTCGGCGGGCACATCGGCCACCGCCTGTTCGATGCGGTCCGCCAAACGGCGCGCCAGCGTCATGGCGTCCGCGCGGCGATTCATCGGCGTGGTGCCGGCGTGGGCGCTCCGGCCGATGCAGCGAATCTGATACCATCTGACGCCCTGAATGCCGGCTACCCTGGCCAGAGACAGTCCGGCCTGCTCCAGTACCGGCCCCTGTTCGATATGCAGCTCGATAAAGGCCGCCATCGGGTATCTGTCGCGGCGCGGCAGATCGGCGAAGCGACGGTGGCAGTCGGCCAGCGCCGCGCCGACCGTAACGCCATCGCGGTCCCGACTATCCAGATAGCCGGCCAAACGTTCTGGATTGACGAAAGCGCTGGAGCCCATCGCGCCGGGGGCGAAACGGCTGCCTTCTTCGTTGGTCCAGACCACCACCTCCAGCGGCCGCTGGGTGGCTATTCCGGCCTCATTGAGCGCGCGCAGGCATTCGATGCCCGCCATGACGCCGTAGCAACCGTCCAGATTACCGCCGCACGGTTGGGTATCGATGTGGCTGCCGGTCACCACCGGCGGCAGATCCTGCAGCCCCGGGCGGCGGATAAACAGATTGGCGCACGCATCGGTGGCGACCTCGCAGCCCAGCGATCGCGCCAGCTCGATCAGCCAGGCGCGCGCGTCAAGATCGTCGCTGGAGAGCGCCTGACGGTTTACCCCGCCGTCCGGCAGCGCGCCGAAGCGCGACAGCGCTGCCAGATTGTCGAGCAAATGCGCCTGACTGACGCCGTCGGCGGCCCGTTTTCCTTGTTCACTGACCATCGGCGCACCCTGGCTCATCAAGTTGTAAGGGACGCTGAAACCAGGGCGCCAAAAAGGCGCGCAGACGTTCGGTTTGCGGGGCGCGGAACAGCGTGCCGGGCGCGCCGCTTTCCACCACGCCGCCGTCGGCCATAAACACGATGCGTGACGAGATATGCGCGGCAAACGACATTTCATGGGTAACCATCACCATGGTTATCCCCCTTTGCGCCAGCGCTTTTATGACATCCAGCACCTCTTCCACCCGTTCGGGGTCGAGCGCCGACGTCGGCTCGTCCAGCAATAGCAGTTCCGGCTCCAGCGCCAGCGCGCGGGCAATGCCTACACGCTGCTGCTGTCCCCCGGAGAGCCGTGACGGCCAGGCATCGGCTTTTTCGCCCATTCCCACCTGCGCCAGCGCGGCGGCGGCGCGGCGGCGCGCTTCCTGACGCGGTAATTTTTTCCCCAGCACCAGCGGCGCGGTCACGTTCTCCAGCACGGTCATATGCGGCCACAGATTGAACTGCTGAAATACCATGGCCAGCGGGCGGCGGACTTCGGCGATCAGCGCCGGGCTGTCGCGGTGGCGCGGTTCGCGTCCCGGGCCGCTGTAGCCCAGCAGCTGACCTTTAATCCATATTTCGCCTTCGTCATAGGCTTCGAGAAAGTTCATGCAGCGTAAGGCGGTGGTTTTTCCGGAGCCTGACGGGCCGATCAGCGTGACGATTTCGCCCGTCTTGACGGTCAGGTTGATATTTTTCAGCACCTGATTGCCGTCAAATGATTTGCCGACGCCGCGTAGTTCGATAAGCGTTTCTGCCATAGGGTTATCCTTTCGAGGTTTGCCTGCGACCGAGCAGGCTCACGCTCAGGCTGACGCCCTGCGCCAGCAGCCAGTAGCTCAGGATCAGCAATGCATAGGGCAGGACATAGGTATAGGTATTCGCGACAATCTGTCCCGTCGTCATGGTGAGTTCGGGGACGGTGATCACCGATGCCACCGCGCTCTCTTTAATGGTCAGAATGAACTGATTGCCGAGCATCGGCAGGCTGAAGCGTAGCGCCTGCGGCGTTTGGATATGCCAGAAACTCCGCCATGGCGAAATATTATGCGCCGCCGCCGCCTCCAACTGACCGCGGGTAATGCTCTGCCAACTGGCGCGGAAGATTTCGCTGAAGTAGGCGGCGCTGTATAACGTCAGTGATAAAATGGTGGCTTCGACGGCGCTGAGCATGATGCCGACCGACGGCAGGCCGAAATAGATGACCGCCAACTGCGCCAGGTAGGGCGTGCCTCTAATCACCCAGACATAGCCGCGCCACGCCGCATAAAGCCCCGGCTGTTTGCGGCTTATCCCGTGCAGAATAAAACCAAGCAGTGCGCCGAATATGGCCGAGCAGGCGCTGATCCACAGCGTGACGCCCATCGCGCGCAGGTAGTCGGGCAGGTAGAGAAGCAATTCGTTCATGCGCTTTCCTTGACCCAGCGTTGTTCAAAATAGCGTCCCGCCAGCGCCAGCAGGCTGGTTAACAGCAGGTAGACCAGCGCCGTGGCGATATAAACCTGCAGCGGCTGATAGGTTGACGACGCTAGCTGCTGACCGACGCGCATCAGATCGGTAATCGCGATGATCGACACCACGGCGGAGGCCTTCACCACGTCGATCAGTTCGGAGATCAGCGACGGCAGGGTCAGACGCAACACCTGCGGCACCTGAATGCGCCACAGGCTTTGACGGGCGCTCAGACCGCAGATTGCCGCCGCCTCCAACTGACCGGGCGGAATGGCGGCGAAACCGCTGCGCAGGATTTGCGACTGATAGGCGGCGGTGTTTAACGTCAGCGCTAAAACGGCGGCCAGATAGCCGGAGATCTCCAGCCCCAGCTCGCCCGGTAAATAAAAGCACAGCAGCATCTGCGCCAGTACCGGCGTGCCGCGAAACAGGCTGATCCAGGCGCGGGCGATCCCCCGGCAGAAGCGCTGTCGGCTTCGCTCCATCAGATGGATTCCCACGCCAACGAAAAAGCCGGCGACGATAGCGGTCAGGCACAGCGATGCCGTGGTGACGGCGCCGTGGAGCAGAGCGGGCAACCAGGAGAGGAACTGTGCGAAAAAGTCCGCCATACGCCTTCCTTACAGACTGGGTACAGGCATCTGATCCGCCGGCACGCTCATCGAGAAACCAAACCATTTCTCTTGCAGCGCTTTCATTGTGCCGTCGCGGTTGGCTTCGGCAATGCCGTCGCTGAACATTTTCACCACTCTGGCGCTGTCCTTATCTTTACGCCCAACCCAACCAAAGTAGGTGGTGGGGCCAACCATGGGTTCAAGCGTGCTGAAGACGCCGGGGCGGCTTTTAATCAGCGGGCCAAGATTCGCCAGCGACTGTGCGACGCCGTCCAGACGGCGGTTCGCCAAATCCGCATAGGCTTCGTCAAAAGAAACGTACTGCTTGATTTCTTTGATGCCGGGTTTGCCGCCGGCTTTCAACTGCTCGTTGAACGACTGCAAAATCTGCAGCTGACCGGAGCCGGCCTGAGAACCGACCACTTTGCCATTAAGATCGTCCAGCGAGGTGATGGTCGTATCGCTTTTGCGTTTAAGCAGGGCGACGGTGGATTCGGCTATCGGCACCGTAAATGAAAAATGGGCGATGCGCTGTTTGTTAACGGTGACGGCGGTCACCACAAAATCAAACTTTTTCGCGTCCAGCCCCGGCAGAATGCCCTGGAACGGCAGATCCAGCTGTTTCACCTTCACGCCCGGCAGCTGTTTTTGCAGAATATGGTTCATCAGATCGACGTCGTAACCGATGATTTTTCCATCCTGCACGAACTCAAACGGTGCGTAGCGGGCTTCGGTGGCGATGGTAATGGTCTTATCTGCGCTGATCCTGTCCAGCAGGTCGGCGCTGTGAGCGGGAAAGGCAAAGGCGCTGGCGACACACAAGGCGGATGCGCAAAAGGCGGTGGTGAACTTGCGTCGTATCATGGTATTCCCCTGGTGAAAGAAGTATTCATATTATTCAAGTAACTTGCATGAAATTACAAAAGCATGAACCGTGCCAGTCTGTCGCTTTGAGGGGAATAATAACTATCTTATTGTTATTAAATTGATTATTAAGATTTTCAGTGCTACTGCTGCGACGGGGAAAGGCGATGCGGGAAAGGAAAGGCGATCTTTTTGTCGGATAGTAGTGCACCATTGCACTTTTATTGTGCGGCAAAAAGAATCTGATCCGAGGGTAAAGCGCAAGAGGATGTTATCGATTATGCCTGTGGATGAGGGCCGAATTCCCGCACCATGAAATCAACAAAAGTGCGCAGACGCGGCGACAAATGGCGATCGCCGTGAAACAGCAGATGCATCGGACGTGAGGGCGTTTCATAGTCCGGCAATATGCGCACCAAATCTCCCCGCGCCAGCGCCTCGTTGAGCAGTACTTCCGCGCCCAATACAATGCCGAAGCCTTCCAACGCCGCGCTGAGCATGGCTTTGCTATCGTTAATCTGCAGGCGGCTGTTGATATTCACATGCTCGGTTTTGCCGTCTTTGGCGAAGACCCAGTTTCCGGTCGGCTTACATGCCCAGTAGGTAAATCCCAGGCATTCATGTTCCAACAGATCCGCAGGTTTGGCCGGTATGCCGCGTTCGGCGAGATAAGCCGGCGCAGCGCAGGTCACGCAGCGATAAGGCGCCAATGCGCGCGCAATCAGCGAAGAGTCGCTGAGTTGACCAATACGGAATACCGCTTCATAACCCTCTTCCAGCAAATCGACAAACTGGTCCGAGAGCGTCAACTCCACCTGAACCTGCGGATAGCGATGCATATAGCGGGTGATGGCTGGCATCAGGCTACAGGAACCGAAAGTGACGGGCGCATTGACCCGCAGCAGCCCGGCAGGTTCGGCATGAATGGATTCCATCAGCCGGTCGGCCTCCTCGGCTTCCTGCAACACCCGTTTACAGCTCTGATAGTAAAGGCGTCCGGCCTCGGTCAGATTCTGGCGGCGGGTGGTGCGGTGCAGTAACGTGCTGCCGACCTGCGTTTCCAGCGCCAATACATGTTTACCCACCATTTGCGGCGAGAGATTAAGTACGTTACCCGCCGCGGCAAACGAACCGCAGTCGACGGCCTTAATGAAGACCGCCATGCTGGTGAGCCTATCCATTTCGTTTCCTCTGCTAACGATATGCGATTAGAAACTTATCGTTTCTACTGTCGTAAATAAAGGTCTATTTATTCATGATTCGTAATCAAATATTGTTATTACACTCAATCAGAACCTATTTATCAGAGGTGAGAAATGAACATCGGAATAATTGGCGCTGGATTTATTGGTCGCGGCGTGGCGGAGCTGGCGATAAAAGCCGGGCATAAGGTGATGCTGAGCAACTCTCGCGGGCCGAACAGTATTTTCAGCACGCTGAGCGCCTTGAAGTGCGAGGGAGGGACGGTAGAGCAGGCCGCCGCATTTGGCGAGCTGGTGCTGGTGGCGATACCATTCAACCAGTTGGCGAAGATACCAGGCGATATCCTGAAAGGGAAAGTAGTGATGGACGCCAACAACTATTATCCGGATCGGGACGGGCGCTATCCTCAGCTCGACAACCATGAAACGACGACCAGTGAAATGTTCGCGGGTATGCTGCCCGAGGCCAAGGTGGTGAAAGCCTTCAATGCCATCTATGCCCGCGATCTGTTGAGTGACGCCAGAGCGGCGGGAGCGGCAGATCGCCGGGCGTTGCCGATTGCCGGCGACGACGCGCAGGCCAGGCAGCAGGTGGCCGAGCTGTTGGATCAGCTGGGTTTTGATTGCGTAGATGCCGGCGCGCTGGCGCAAGGCTGGCGTTTTGAGCGCGGAACGCCCTGTTATTGCGTGCCCTTGAATAAAACGCAACTCGCGGAGAAACTGGCGCAGGCGTGACCCATTCGCCGCGCTTGACGTTGCGCGGGACAGGAATGTTCCGCGCCCTGTCCGCTCCTGGTGGATGAAGATGCAGCAGCGGCAGAAATACTTAACCAGTTATTGATTTGCACTGTAATTGATCGTCCGCGCACGATTTTTGCGCTTTTATCTCCATTTATCTTCCCGCTTTTCCTCACCAACCCCGCCAGATAACGCTTTCTACCGCTGATAAAACTTGGCACGACCCCTGCATTGTTATTTTCATAACATCATTTATCTAAATGACAGAGAGATAACATTGGGGCGAAAAATGGCGGAGAAAACGGAATTAATCGCGAAGATTGAAGCGAGCTTTAGCCAGCAAACGCCCAGCGGCAAGCGTATTGCCGGCTGGTTGCTCACCCATATCAATCAGGTTCCGTTTGAAACCGCGGATAGCATCGCCAAAGCGACGGGCACCAGCGGTATTACCGTGGGGCGCTATTTACGTAAGCTCGGCTATCGCAATCTGGAAGATGCCAAAAGCTGTTTGCGCACGGCATCGGAGATTCCTTACAAACCCTGGGGCGTTATCGACCGTCTTGATTCATGGCAGCAGCAACATGCTCTCCCCGACCGTCTTGCTCAGTCGCTTCAGCTTGAGGTGGATGCCATCACCAGGGTTTACCAGCTGGCGCGCAGTGAAACCTTTGCCCGGGTCAGCCGGCAGCTAGCGGAAGCGGAGGCGGTATTTGTGTTGGGCATTCAGTCCACGCGCGGTATCGCCAACGCATTTTTTAGCCACCTGGAGTATCTGCGCCCGCGCGTCAGCTATGTCGACGGTCTATCGGGCACCTGGGTGGAGTCGCTCAACTCGGAGTTTGAACGGCCCTATCTGGTGGTGACCGACACTCGCGCATATTCCGCCGTCGCCCGACAGTATTGCCGCGCCGCCAGCGAACGCAATCTGCCGCTGGCGCTGGTTACCGACATCTGGTGTCCGTGGGCGCGCGATTATCCGATGGATTTATTGCAGGTACACACCGATACCGGCCATTTTTGGGATTCACTGGCGCCGCTCAGTTGCCTGTTCAACCTGCTGCTTTCAGCCGTCGTGGAGCAGCTCGGCGAGCGTTTGGGACCCCGCCTGGCATTAAACCGCCAACTGCAACAGGAATTTGGACAATTTGAACGTTAAACAGGATTGGTTATATGAATCAAGAGATTGAATTGGTTGATGTTGCCGCCATTTTGCCGCAGGTGGGCATCGACATGAAATATGCCACGCCGGATAACATTACGGGCCAGAGCATCTACAGCGAAAATCGCTGTTTACTGCACCCGGACGCAGCCAACGCCCTGACGCGCAGCGTGGAGATCGCCGCGCTGGCCGGCTTTACGCTGCTGATTTACGACGCCTATCGGCCAAAGAAAGCGCAAGAGTATCTGTGGCTGGCCTGTCCAGACCCGAAGTATGTGATGGCCGTCTCGCTGGGTTCCAATCACAGCCGCGGCACCGCGGTGGACGTCACGCTGATCGACGCGACGGGTCAGGTTCTGGATATGGGCACCGGCTTTGATGAGATGAATGAACGCTCGCATCCTTACCACCCCGATGTGCCGCTTGCGGCGCAGCGTAACCGTCTGTTGCTGAACGCCATCATGTTTGGCGGCGGTTTTATCGGCATCGCCAGTGAATGGTGGCACTTTGAATTGCCCGCTTCCTCCGACTATCCGCTATTGAGCGACCGGTTTGACTGCATCGCACCGCAAAACATCAAGACACCCGACGTACACCACAGCCCCACTTTGAAACCAGGAGCACTGTCATGAAGATAACTACTAGCGCAGTTTCATTGTTTCGACCGGCGTTGATCGCCGCGGCGATCGCCATCAGTATCGCTCCCGCGCTGGCGGCGGTGCCGAAAGATATGTTAGTGATCGGTAAAGCCGCCGATCCACAGACGCTCGATCCGGCCGTTACCATCGATAATAACGACTGGACGGTTACCTATCCCGCCTACCAGCGTCTGGTGCAGTATAAAACGGAAAATGGCAAAGGCTCGACGGGCGTGGAAGGCGATTTGGCCGAAAGCTGGCAGGCTTCCGACGATGGGAAAGTCTGGACCTTTAAGCTAAAAAGCGGCGTCAAGTTTGCCGACGGTACGCCGGTCAGCGCCGACGCGGTGAAATTCTCGTTTGAGCGTTTGCTAAAAATCGGGCAAGGGCCGTCGGAAGCCTATCCGAAAGATTTAAAAGTCGACGTCGTCGATCCCCTGACGGTTCGCTTTACCCTCGGCACGCCTTTCGCGCCGTTCCTGTATACGCTGGCTAACGACGGCGCCGCGATTATTAACCCCGAGGTGATGAAAGCGCACGGCGCCGATGATGCCAAAGGCTGGCTGGCGGAAAACACCGCCGGTTCCGGCCCCTACATGCTGCAGCGCTGGCAGAAAGGGCAGCAGCTGGTGCTGGTTCCCAACCCGCACTACAGCGGCGCCAAACCGGCCTTCAAGCGAGTGTCCATCAAGATCATCGGCGAGAGCGCGTCCCGCCGTTTGCAGCTTTCCCGCGGCGACATTGATATTGCCGAATCTTTGCCTGTCGATCAGCTGGCGGCGCTGAAAAAAGAGGGGGCGGTCGCCATTGATGAATATCCGTCGCTGCGCGTGACCTACCTCTACCTCAACAACGGCAAAGCGCCGATGAATCAGGTCGATCTGCGGCGCGCCCTCTCCTGGTCAACCGATTATCAGGGCATGGTGAGCGGTATTCTCGGCGGCAACGGCAAACAGATGCGCGGTCCGATCCCGGAAGGAATGTGGGGCTACGACGCGCAGGCCATGCAGTACCGGCTGGATCCGGCGCAGGCGAAAGCCGCTTACGACAAGGTTACCGACAAGCCGCAGGGCCTGACGTTCCTCTATTCGGACAGCGACCCCAGCTGGGAGCCGATCGCCATTTCCACCCAGGCGAGCCTGAAAAGTCTGGGCATTAACGTCAGGTTGGAAAAGCTGGCCAACGCCACCATGCGCGACCGCGTCGGCAAAGGGGACTACGACATCGCCATCGGCAACTGGAGCCCGGACTTTGCCGATCCCTATATGTTTATGAACTACTGGTTCGAGTCGGATAAAAAAGGCCTGCCGGGCAACCGTTCTTTTTATGACAACAAAACCGTCGATGACTTGCTGAAAAAAGCCGTTGCGACCTCGGATCAGGCCGAGCGAACCAAAGATTATCAGGCGGCGCAGAAGATCGTTATCGATGAAGCCGCCTACGTTTATCTGTTCCAGAAAAACTATCAGGTCGCGATGAACAAAGAAGTGAAAGGCTTTGTTTTCAATCCGATGCTGGAGCAGGTGTTTAACGTCGCGAACATGAGTAAATAACAAAAAGCGCGAGATTGCCGACAGCTCGGGCATAACGGCGGCCGACGCCGCGACGGCCCGAAATTTCGCGCGCTCTGATAACGCGCTTGGTTAATGAACTGAAGCAAGATTTTTAGACAGGGTCAGGCCGCTGGCCCTTTTTTAACTGGGGGCTTTAACATGACCTTCTGGAGTATTTTACGGCAGCGCTGTTGGGGATTAATTCTGGTGGTGGCCGGGGTTTGCGTCATCACCTTTATTATCTCCCACCTGATCCCCGGCGATCCGGCGCGGTTGCTGGCGGGCGATCGCGCCAGCGACGAGATCGTACAGCACATTCGACAGCAACTGGGGCTGGATCGGCCGCTGTATATCCAGTTTTATCACTACGTCGGCGAGCTGCTGCATGGCAACCTGGGGACGTCCATTCGCACTGGTCGTCTGGTGCTGGATGATTTGCGCACCTTCTTTCCCGCCACGCTGGAGCTGGCCTTTTTCGCGCTGATGCTGGCGCTGATGCTGGGCGTGCCGCTCGGCGTATTGTCGGCGGTGTACCGCAACCGCTGGCTCGATCATCTGGTGCGTTTACTGGCGATCACCGGTATCTCCACCCCGGCGTTCTGGCTGGGATTGGGCGTTATCGTGCTGTTTTACGGATACCTTAATCTGCTGCCCGGCGGCGGACGCCTTGATGACTGGCTTGACCCGCCGCGCCATGTTACCGGCTTTTATACCATCGACTCATTGCTGGCGGGGGACTGGGAAGCGTTCTGGAATAGCCTGCAACATTTGATTTTGCCGGCGCTGACGCTGGCCTTCGTGCATCTGGGCATTGTGGCGCGCCAAATTCGCTCCGCCATGCTGGAGCAGCTTAGCGAAGATTATATTCGCACCGCGCGCGCCAGCGGCTTGCCCGGCTGGCGCGTCATCCTGTGCTATGCGTTGCCCAATGCGCTGATCCCGTCCGTTACCGTTCTGGGGCTGGCTTTGGGCGATCTGCTGTATGGCGCGGTGCTGACGGAAACCGTTTTTTCCTGGCCCGGCATGGGCGCTTACGTGGTGTCGTCGATTCAGTCGCTTGATTTCCCGGCGGTTATGGGCTTTGCGGTGGTGGTGTCGCTGGCGTATGTGGTGGTGAATCTGGCGGTGGATCTGCTCTATTTGTGGATCGACCCGCGTATTGGACGTGGAGGGACTGAATAATGTCAATCAACGAAACTCTTGCCGCGCCGCGCAAAAGCGAAGGGCGGCAGCGCTGGGGGAAGCGTTTCTGGCTGTTGAAAAGCAGTCCGCTGACGCTGATAGGCGGCGTCATTATGCTGGTCATGCTGTTGCTGATGGCCTTCTCGCCGTGGTTAACGCCGCAGGATCCCAACGCCATCGATCTGGCCGCCCGTTTGCAGGCGCCTTCGGCGCAGCATTGGTTCGGCACCGATGAAGTGGGGCGCGATCTGTTTAGCCGCGTCTTGATCGGCAGCCAGCAGTCGGTGGCCGCCGGACTGGCGGTGGTGCTGTTCTCCGGCATTATTGGTTCGCTGCTTGGCTGTTTTTCCGGCGTGCTGGGCGGCTGGGCCGATGCGTTGATTATGCGCATCATGGACATCATGCTGTCGATTCCCTCGCTGGTTTTGACCATGGCGCTGGCGGCGGCGCTGGGGCCGAGTCTGTTTAACGCCATGCTGGCGATCGCCATCGTGCGCATTCCTTTTTACGTGCGTCTGGCGCGCGGACAAACCCTGGTGGTGCGTCAGTGGGCCTATATCCATGCGGCGAAAATTTTTGGCGCCACCCGCTGGCATCTGATTAGCTGGCATGTTTTGCGCAACGCGCTGCCGCCGCTGATTGTGCAGGCGTCGCTGGATATCGGCACCGCCATCCTGATGGCCGCCACGCTGGGATTTATCGGCCTTGGCGCACAGCAGCCGACGGCGGAGTGGGGCGCGATGGTGGCCAACGGCCGTAACTACGTGCTCGACCAGTGGTGGTACTGCACCTTTCCCGGCCTGGCGATTTTAATTACCGCCGTTGGATTTAACCTGTTTGGCGATGGGCTGCGTGACTTGCTCGACCCGAAAAGCGGAGGGAGGCACTAATGCACGACGACGTTCTGAATATCGATAATTTACAGCTGAGTTTTCCCATCTATAACGGCGAAGTCAGCGCGCTTAATCACGTGTCGCTGCGGGTAAAACGCGGCGAAATTGTCGGGGTGGTGGGGGAATCCGGCTCCGGCAAGTCGGTTACCGCCATGCTGGCGATGCGTTTGCTGCCCCCCGGCAGTTATCGCATCAACGGCGGCAGCCTTTCCGTGCTGGGTCAGGATGTGCTGAATGCCAGCGAAAAACAGATGCGGCAACTGCGCGGCGCGAAAGTGGCGATGATCTTCCAGGAGCCGATGACCGCGCTCAACCCCACGCGGCGTATCGGACAGCAGATGACCGACGTGATCCGCCAGCACCAGCCGATCTCGCGCAAAGCGGCCATTCAGAAAGCCATCGGCCTGCTGAATGAAATGCAGATTTCCGACGCCGCCAGGGTGATGGATCGCTACCCGTTTGAACTGTCGGGCGGTATGCGTCAGCGGGTGGTGATTGCGCTGGCTTTTTCCTGCGACCCGGCGCTGATTATTGCCGATGAGCCGACCACGGCGCTGGATGTCACCGTGCAGCGGCAGGTATTGCGACTGCTGCAGCGCAAAGCGCGCGCCAGCGGCACGTCGGTGCTGTTTATCAGCCACGATATGGCGGTGGTGTCGCAGCTTTGCGACCGTTTGTATGTGATGTACGCCGGAACGGTGATTGAAAACGGCGCGACGCGGGATGTGATTGCCCATCCCGTCCACCCTTACTCCATCGGACTGCTGCGCTGCGCGCCGGAAGAAGCGGAACCGCGCGCGCCGCTGCCCGCGATACCCGGCACCGTGCCCAATCTGGCGTCGCTGCCGGTTGGCTGCGCGTTCCGTGAACGCTGTTTTGCCGCCGACGAGCGTTGTCGGCAGCAGCCCGCCCTAACGCCCTGCGGGGCCGGTGAACAGTACGCCGCCTGCTGGCATCCGCAACTGGAGGCAGAACATGTCTGATATTTTGCTTGAACTACAGGATGTGCATGTCAACTTTCCCGCCCGCAAAAACTGGCGGGGAAAAGTCACTGAACAGGTGCACGCGCTAAATGGTCTGGATTTGCAAATCGCCCGTGGCGAAACGTTGGGGATTGTGGGCGAGTCCGGCTGCGGGAAAAGCACGCTGGCTCAGTTACTGATGGGCATGCTAAAACCGGCGGCGGGCGAGTGCGTTCGCGCCCGCATCCCGACCTCATGGCTGGGCAGCGGGATGCAGATGGTGTTTCAGGATCCGCTGTCATCGCTGGATCCGCGTTTACCGGTGTGGCGCATTATTACCGAACCGGTCTGGCTGCAGAAACACAATAGCGAGCGTGAGCGCCGTAAACTGGCGGTGGAGCTGGCGGAACTGGTCGGCATTCGTCCGGAATATCTGGATCGGTTGCCGCATGCTTTTTCCGGCGGACAGCGGCAGCGAATTTCCATCGCCCGCGCGCTCTCGTCGCAGCCCGATATCATCGTGCTGGATGAACCTACGTCGGCGTTGGACATTTCCGTTCAGGCGCAAATTCTCAATCTGCTGGTGCAACTGCAACGGCAGCGCCAACTGACCTATGTGCTGATTTCGCACAACGTGTCGGTGGTGCGTCATATGAGCGACCGGGTGGCGGTAATGTATCTGGGGCAAATCGTCGAATTGGGTAACGCGCAACAGGTTCTCACTGCGCCGCAACACCCTTATACCCGGCTGTTGCTCGATTCGGTGCCGCGCGTGGATCGTTCGCTGGACGGCGATGTTGAGGACCGGAAAGGCGAACTGCCGGGCAATCGCGTGTTGCCGCAGGGCTGTTTTTTCCGCGAGCGCTGCCCGCAGGCGACGGCCGGCTGCGAGCAGCGTCAGGCGATGCGGCCGACGGCGCAGGCCATCGAGGTTCGCTGCTGGCGCGCCGCCTGATAAGCGACAAGGCGGCCTGTCCCTGGCGGATTGTTCGTTTCATGAGCAGGCCGTCGTCTGACGCTACGGCGGCGGGGCGTACGGCGGTTCGCCCCGTTATGATTGCCGGGAGGTTGACGCGCGACGTCAAACCACCGCCATTCCGGCGTCAAATCCTTCGCGGATAGCCACCAGCGCATTGCTGGTCTTCACCGCCCCGCCAATTACCGCCAGGTTTTCACCGTATTCATCCAGCTGTTTCGCCAGTTGATTGACGGGAATATAGCCCAGCGCCAGCACCACGGTATCCGCGGCGATATGCATGCGTCCTTGTTGATTTTCCACCACCACATGCCGTTCGGCGATTTCGACCAGCTTGGTATTCAGGTATTGCTTAACGCTGAATTCGTCGAGCAGCTTTAAGACATGCAATTTACTCACGCCGTCCAGCTCTTGTAGGAGACTCTCCCGCATTTCAATAATGGTGACGTGCTTTTGCTGCATGGCAAGGTGCGCCGCCGTCTCTCCGCCCACTTCGCCGCCGCCGGCGATGACGACATGATTTCCGGTGGTCACGTTGCCTAATAGCACCTCCTCGGCTAAAACAACGTGAGGCAGATTGGCGCCTTTAATCGGCGGAATAGCCGGTCTGCCGCCGGTCGATACAATCACCGCGTCGGGTTTTTCCTGGCGGATCATCTCTGTTGTCAGCTCGGTATTGCACTTGATGACCACGTTCAGCTTTGCCAACTCCTGAATCATCCATGAGGTATAGGTCGCCAGTTCGCCTTTACCGGGCGGATAGGCCGCGGAAAGAAATTGTCCGCCCGGCTGGCTGCGCTTCTCAAACAGCGTTACGCGGTGCCCGCGCATCGCCGCCGCCCTTGCCGCCTCCATGCCGCCCGGTCCGCCGCCGGCGATATAAAGGGTTTTGGGCGTCGCGGTTTGGCCGTAGTCCAGTACGCCTTCCCTTCCCAGCGACGGATTGACCAGACATTTCAGCGGCTCGCCCAGATATAAACTGCCGGTACAGCCCTGCATACATCCAATGCAGTAGCGAATCGAGGTCAGCTCGCCGGCTTGCGCCTTGCGGGGTAAATGCGGGTCGGCCAGCGAACCCCGCCCCATACCGACAAAGTCGGCTTTCCCCATCGTCAGCAGGGTATCCGCCATCCGTGGATCGTTGATGCGGTTTGCGGTAATTACCGGAATGTTCACCAGTTTTTTTATCTCTTCCGCCAGCGGCGTCGTCCAGGCATGGCCGACGTACATGGGGGCCACGGTGCCGTATTTATTGTGATCGCCATAGGCGCCGACGGACACGTCCAGCGCATCCAGTCCCCACTCTGCAAATAGCTGCGCCAGCACCCGCGCTTCGGCGATATCGCGACCGCCGATGAAGCCCTCGTCCGCGGAAAAGCGCACGATCACCGGAAAATCCGCGCCGACGTTCCGTCGAACCTCCTGATAGATTTCCTTTAAAAACCGCACCCGATTTTCCAGACAGCCGCCGTATTTATCGACGCGTTTATTGGCATAGGGGGAGAGAAATTCGGCGATCAGATAGCCGTGAGCCGCGTGAATTTCGACGCCGTCAAACCCCGCCAGCCTGACCCGCCGCGCGCACTGGCCGAAATCCCTGACCAACTGTTCAATCTCCGCCGCCGACAGTGCGCGCGGCATCTCTTTTAACCAGGGACAGGGAATGGCGGAAGGGGCGACCGGCTGCATTCCGCCGTTGACGGCGCGGCAACTCTGGCGGCCCGCATGATAGATTTGGGCGAAAATCTTGCTGTCATAGCGATGCACGGTATCCGTTAATTTTTTGTGGCTCGCTACCTGACCGTCGTGCCATAAGCCGGCAATATATTGATATCCCATGGCATGTTCGTTGACCGCATAGTCTTCGGTGATAATTAATCCCCAGCCGCCTTTCGCCTTCTCCTCGTGATAGGCGATATACCGATCGGAGGCGGTGCCGTCGGCATGACAATAGTTGGCCACCATGGCGGTAACAATCAATCGGTTGGGAATAACGCACTGATTTATTTTCTTAGGCTCAAATAAAGTTTTAAACATGATATTTGCTCCAGTTATGTTAAGCAAAAAGCGTTTAATTTATTTTTCATATTCGAGCAGTATAGCGAGGCGGGGGTATTTTATTTTGTGACTCAAGCCATGAAAGCCATTTTGAAAGAGAGCCGTTTATCGGTGGACTATAAAGCGTGAACAAAGGGCGATTCACGGATTGCGGCCTTTATAACGCGGTATTTTATATATAAAATCAATCATGTTTATAATATAGCCAATAAAACCTATGGCGGCAGGCCAATCCGCCGAGAGGCCCGCGCGTACAGCGACAAGGCGCATTAGTGCGCCTTGTAACGTGGCGTTCAGGTCGCCGACATGCCTGCAACGCGCAAAGTAAAAAATATCGATCATGAGAAAGAGAAGGTACGGTAATGCCTAAAACAATAGGTAATTTAGCCGGCGAAATTTATTTTATTGCGATTATCCAATGAATTAAGAATCTAATTCCATAATGGAAACGCAAACTTCGTAGCCGAGTAAATATAACGCCTGCTCTAATGTTTCAATTTTTGACGCATGCTTCACATCCAGCAGACGGTCTATCTGCGGCCCTTTCTGATTCAGTTTTCGCGCCAAATCCGCTTTTCGCGTACCGGTCTGGATCATTGCGTTATGTAACGCCGCTTTCAGGTTGACCAGGACGGGAAGGTGAATACGTATTTCATCGCGCTGCAACGTCGACGGCTTCGGAATCGGTATCCTTGCATCAATGTATTCTCTAATCATGTCGGTTAACCAATGGGCCGCTTCCAGAACAATATCTTCTTCTGTGAATGCAGCGGAGGTTAACTTTTTGAAATCCCGATAAAGAATTTCATACTCTCCTGACTCTTCATTAAAACTCACTGATACCGGGTAATTGAACATATAACACCTTCGAGTTATTGAAATCGATAAAAGAATAGCGTTAAAGTTGTTTAACGCAACATTTTTGTTGTCTTTTGAGCCAGCGAAGGAGAAAATTTCGCCTGGCGCGACCTTGCTCCAGTCGCCGTCGCCCGGCATCGGCCGTTTCCGTTTCCAGCGCGGCGCCGTCGTCTTCTGCGTCAGGATGGCCGAATAAACCGCTGCTCGGACAGGCCGGGGTTCCCCTTGCCGGGGGGACCCCCGAAGCGGCGCATCAGCCGAGCCGAATAGCGCTATTTAAAATCGGCATAGGGCGTCAGCGGTTGAGGCGGGCTGTCCAGATCGCCCTGCCAGCCGGAGGCGGAGTAGCGTAGGTATAGCATACCGTGGCTGGGGGTATAGTCTTTTGCCTGTTGAATATCGATGCCGGCCCCCAACGTCCAGTGTGAGCTGAGCCGGCGCTCGATGATCGCCTGCACGGTGTAGCCGACGCCGTGGCTGCTGCTGCCCTGTTCGATATCGCCGCTGTCGCTGATTGCGTTGTCGACCAGGTTGTATACCGGATAACGCCGCTGATTTTGGGTGGTCGAGTGCGATAAAGACACCGAGCCGGCCAGTTCCCACGACCAATTTTCCGTGCGTTCCCGGTAGTTAACCGGCACGCCTAGCGAGAAATACCGTTGCGGGCTGTAATAACCGCCCTGGCCCAGCGAGTAGCTGCTCAGATCCTTTTGATAATGCCACAGCATGCTATTGACGCCGATGGTAACCCGTCGGTTGTCCTGATTGACGATTTTGTAGTAGTAGCCGCCCATGGCGCGCAGACGGCGGTTATCGGCGACATTTTTCCCGCTGATCTGATAAGCGCTGAAATCCCCCCAAACCCCATGTGCTTTCCCCTGGTCGTAGCTCAGTGCCAGAGCGGCGCCGTTTGCTCGAACGCCGCCCCAGGTGGTGTCTGTACCCGGATCTTTGGCGCCGCCGAATGCCAGTAATGAGCTGGATATCGGGCGGCGTGAGGCGGTAGTGGTCCAGCCGATGTTCTTCCAGTCGCCGCTGTAGCTAATGCCGCCGACCACATCGACCACTTCAAAACCGATCGGCGTGGTGCCGACGTCCACCGCCCAGCGGTCGTTTTTCCAGCCTGCGGCAACGCTGGTGCCGGTGGCTTTCTGCGATTTGCCATTAACGCATCCATTCGGCTGCCCTGAGCAGGTGCCGAATACATTGCTGTAGGCGCCGGCGTTATTGGTTGAAAACGACCCGGCATTCATCTCAATGGTATCGGTGCGCAGAAATGCGCGTCCGTCGTTCCGGGGCATATCCACCTGTAACATGGTGTCGTGCGCTTTCAGATTGGAAATGCCGCCGGTACCGCTGGATTGCCAATAATCATGGTCGAGAGTGACGTTAATATCCTGCTGGCGGTAGGTATCGGCGGCTTCGGCGCGAATGCTGCGTTTCAGCCAGTCATCCGAGGGATGATTACGCGTCAGTCGGGTATAGGCGTCGTTATCCTGCGGCAAAACCGGCGTGATGCCGCTGGCCACCATGGCCTGACGGTAATCTTGCGCCGCCTGATCAGGCTGTAGCCGCTGACGTTCAAATCGGGCCGTATCGCGGTAAACCAACGCCTGATCCGGGCCGGGGGCGGCTTTGCCCGCGTCGATTCTCAGCCGCTGAAACAGCGTCGCCGCCTGTTCAGTATTGCCGACCGCCTGCCAGGCGTTGGCGATCCTGCGCCGGCTGTTGAGCGTGTTGTCGGTTTGAGCGACGGGCTGCTGTAAGCGCTGGCGCGCTTCATCCTCGTTTCCCTGCGCGATAAACGCCTCGACTTCGCCCAGCTGCGCATCGGGATTTTGCGGTTCCTTTATGCTGACCTGTTGATAGGCCGCCAGCGCTTCATCGTATTCGCCACGCGCCAGCGCCCAGTCCGCCAGTTCAAGATCAAGGCGCGGATTCGACGGCTGTTGGCGCAGATAGGCTATCGCGCCGCGCTCATCCCCCGCATCACGCATCGCTTGCGCCTGAGCCAGCGCCCGTTGCAGCGTCAGACGCTGTGAAAGCTCATGCATGTTGCTGTTCCACTGCGCGGTGGGCAACGTATCAAGGTATGCCAACGCCTGGGTATCTCGATCGGTCGAGGAGAGATAAAGCGCGTAGGCATAGTTTTTCTCCGCATTGGCGGGGGGCTGCGCGGCGGCGCGTTGCAACATGCTATCCGCTTGATCGGCCTGCCCGAGACGGCGCAAGGTCAGGGCATAGCGATAGTCCATCCAGATATCGTCGGGGTCGAGCTGCTGCGCCTGACGATATTTGTCGGCGGCCTGCATCCACTGCTGCTGTTCGAAAAGCCGGTCCGCCTGCTGTTTGACAATGTCGCGCCGCAAACCGTTGAGCGTCGTGCGCAGCATATTTTGCTGAGCGCGCGGCAGGCCGTTGATATAGGCCAGCGCGTTCTCCGGCGATTGGCGCAGATGGATGTTCACCAGTCCGCGCAACGCGCTGGTGTTGTTGGGCGAGAGGCGCAGCGCCTGCTGATAGGCCGTTTCGGCGGCCGCGTCGTTTTGGGTGGCGACGGCGACATCGCCCAGGCCGATAAGGGCGAAAGCATCGGTGTCATCCAATGCCCGGGCCTGATTATATTTGAGCAGCGCAACCATTGGGCGGTTGTTTTTTAACGCTTTGTCGCCTTCGTTGAGCAGTTGCCAGTAACGCGTGCTCTTTATCAGCCTTTCCCATTTGTCGGAGTTAAGGTGATTGGTATCGGCATTCAGCGCCAGCTGAAACTGGGTTAACGCTTTCTCCCGCTCGCCGGCGCGCAGGTAGGCGACGCCAATGGCGCCGATAAGTTCCGGATCGTTTGGCGATGCGGCCAGGGCTTTATTTAGCTCGCCGATAACGGCGGCGCCGCCATCGCCTCTGTCGATTTTCTCCAGGCCGCGGAGTCGGGCTTGATATGACGGATCGGCCAGCATCGCCAGCTGTTTATCGAGCATTCTGCGCCCGGACTCACCCTGATTGGCTTCGCCAAACACGGTCATATAGCGCTGTAATGCGTCGACGCTTTGCGGCGTGACGTCCATTCTTCCGACGATTTCCAGCCATAATGAGGATGCGGAGCCGGCGCCGGAGGGATCCGTGGCCAACTGCTGCAATATCCCGTAAGCCTGTTCGTTAAGATGCTGGCTAAACAACAGACGCGCCAGCATGATGCGTAGCGATACATTGCCGGGATAACGCTGATCCAGCGCCTGCAGCTGTTTAATGGCCACCGGCTCCTGGTTGGGCAACCTCGCCACCAGACGCCAGTATTCCACGCCAAGTTCAATCGTCGGCGGTTCGCCGTGAAACAGCGCGTCGTACTGAGCTTTGGCTTCGGCGTAACGGCCGGCGGTGGAGAGCAAACGGGCCTGCTGTAATTTTTGCCGTACGTCTTGTTGCGTCAGCGCCAGGTTCATTTCCGCCTGACGATAAAAAGGCGAGTTCGGCGCCAGCGCTTTCAGCCTTTCCAACTGCTGACGCGCTTGCGATTGATCGCCCTGACGCAGCGCCAGGCGTATCCGCGCCGCCAGTATCTCCGGATTATTCGGATCGATCAGCTCCAGACGATAAAGCGACTGACGCACCAGATCGTCTTTGTAGCGGGCTTCTCCCAGACGTATCTGTTCTATCAGAAACTGTTTGGGGGGAACCGCCTCCGCGCTCTGCGCTATCGGAACCGCAGCCAGGCATAGCGGTAACAGGCTGAGCCAGCGCAGTTGACTGCCGTTCATTAGCCGCTCCTGAGCGGCCAACAAAGGACGGCGGCGGCTGGCAATGAAGTATTCCAGTATCCTCATGAGGCTTAATCTTTTTCAGCAGGAGACAGGCGGCTACGGCTGACTATTTTCAGCGCGCGCCACAGCAACCAGGCAACGATGATAACGGTCAGCGTGGAAATGACCGCCAGCAGTACCGGATGCGTCGCCAGCGCATGCCAGATACGCTCCCACCAGGGCAGATGACCGACATAATAAATATCGCCGACCATCAGGCTATTGACGCCGGAATCGCGGATAACCGCCGCCGAGCCGAACAGCGCCGCGCGTTTGCCGTCATCGGTCAGCGCATTATTCAACAATACGTAGCCCTGCGGGCTATCCGCCAGCAGCGCCACAATACTGCGCTGATCGTGATAGGGCGATTGAATGCCGATAATGGCGGACATCGGCGCTTCAGAACTGATGGTCGTTTTCGTGTCTGGCTTGGCGTCATCATCCAGCGTGCTGTCATCGACGATTGAGGCCTGGCGGGTCGGCTGTTTTACCCAGCTCTGGGCGGCATTCACCAGCAGGTTGATTTTTTCATCATTACGCAGCTCGGGAGGGATGGCGCCGATCATCAAAATATCAACGTCCTGCTTGCTGGCCTGTACCCAGTCATCGCTCAGCTGCATGGCTAACGCCGGGTAGCCGACGCGTGCGCCGATGCTTCCCAACGCATTCAGCAGCGTGCTGACCTGTGAGGGCGTGGGTTGCTTGTTGATGAGCACCAGCGTTTGCGACAAGTCGGCCCACCGGCTGAAAGGGTAGCCCGCATTCACAAAGGCGCGCAGATCCGGCATGGGCATAAAGTGACGATAGCCGGAAAAGTTGATTGTCGAACCGCCGTCGATCACGGCATGGTTGATGATGGGGCTATAGGTTTCGCATCGTCCGGCCGCGCCGCTGGCAAGCAGCGTCGTGTAGTCGAAATCAAAGCGCAGCTGATTGGTGGTGCCCAGCTTCAGCGCCGGAATTTTCAGGTTCTTATCCGAATCCCATAATCCCTGCGTTATCGGCAGACGCAGCAGCAGCGAATCCTGATCGTGCTCCGGCACCAGCGAGTACGCCTGAACAAACTGATTATTCAACCGCACGCTCAGACGCGAACCGTCCTTAAGCTGCGGCGCGGTATAACGATATTTCAGCTTCATATCGATACCCTGGCTGCGGATCAGGAACAGGTCGGGCGGCAGGTTCAGGTTCAGCGCAATGGGGTAGGGCACGGTACCGCTGGTCTGAAGTTGGCCTTCGTATTGCTGAAGATCGGAAAAGGTCATCGGACGGTCGGTCCGTACCCAGTTCGGCGCGTCGTAAGGCTGACGCGGCGTCAGTTGCTCAACCTTATCCACGGTGACGCTTGCTCCGCGAAACAGGATATTGCCTTGTACGATGCCTTTCACCGCGGTGATCAGATCGTTGTCATCCCGCCCCTGTACCAACAGCAGTTTGATATACGGGTTGTCCGGGTGGTCGATCATGGAAACGGTTGGAGCGTTGACCGGCGGTAAATCATGCAGGAAGTCCGGGCGTTGCGCGTTGGTGGCGAACACGACGGCGTGTCGGTCCGGCAGTTGGTTAAATATCGCCGGAAAGGATTGGCCACGCCATTGCGCCTTGTTGCCGAACCAGGACGCGAGAATTGCGGCCGCACGCTGTTGCGTCAGGTCCGGTTGGCCGCTGAATACCATGGGTAGCGTCAGCGCCCGATTGTCGCGGCTATCAAAAAAGGGCACCGGGAAGGGCGATAGCTCATTTTTCAGCGGCAATGTCTGGAACTGCAAATCAAGCGAGCTCGATTTGCTGATGTCCAGCCAGAGCGTGGTGCTAGCCGGGTTTTCGCAAAGGTTGGTGTAATGACCGATAAACTCCAGGCGTACACGGTTAAAGTCGCTGATATAACGAGGGTCGAGCGGTATCCTGACGCGACTGGGTTTTCCCAAACGATCCTGGGTGAGGCTGGTTACCCCCATCAGTTCGTCGTTCAGATAAACCTTGAAGTGGGACTCGACGGGCGCCAGCGACGGTGATGGTGTGAACTCCAGATCGAGCGCGGCCTGTGTAACCACCTCATCGCCGCGCACGCCAAATTCTATCTGTCCATAGGGGTTGATGCCGCGCAGGGAAAAAGAGCCCGGCGCGGGCGCGATTTGTGAAAAAGGCAGCTTCACATCGCGCACTGGCGCGTGGTTTCCTTGTGGTATCTCCGGCGCGATAGGTATCGGCGCGCTCATGGCGGGCTGGGAAGCCATCTCAGTGGTCGGCGTAATGGCGGCCTGAGACAACGAACTGATGCCTAAAGCAAATGCGGTAAACCAGATAATTTTTTTCGTCATCATGTCATCATCAATATTAAAAGCCTATCTCGCGCTAGCGAGAGGGAATAAGAGCGTTACGGCTTTGCGAGCGGGGCGTGAGCCGGCATTTTTATTGGAGGTTTCATGCCAGGCTTTTCCCTACGTAACGTGGAACGAACGACAGCACCCATGTAATCAGGGTGGTGAAAGCAACAATAATGTTGCGTATAACCGGGGGCGCGTAATCCGCCATTCGTAAGTAACCGCGGAAGCCGAGCATCAGTACGTCGCGCAGGCTTTCGAGCGGTTTGTCTTCGGGGACGTTGTCCTGCCACAGCGCCCAGGTATCCGCCCTTGCAAAGGTACATTGAATAAAATCAATATGTTGTTTGGTTGTCAGATCCATCATGCGCAGGCCGATTTTATTGCCGAAGACCCTGGTAACCTGAAACGGAAAGGCGTACTCCTGCTGACCGCGATTTAACAGCAGGGAAATCTTATCGTTTTCCTGCAACAGTCCGGGCTCTCGTATTTCTATACCTACCCCGCCGTCGGAATAGTCATTCATTATGCAAGAGAAAAGGTGACCGTCAGCGCAGAGAACCGCCGCCGGCATCGACATTTCCACCCGGTGTGATTGCCGTACCTGTTTTGTCTCCACGGCAACCGCCACGGCGCCGCCGAGGATCGTCATGTTATAACCGACCCACAGCAAACTGATGATAACGGTCATGATCTCTTCCGGCGCGCCGTAGTACAGACGCCATACGCCGGCCGCCAGTCCGGCGATGTTCAACAACACCAGAATCAGGTAAGGGCGGGTAATTATCCAGTCAACGTGCTGCTTTTCGACCAGCCCCCCTTTGGCGGTGACGTTGAATTCCCCCTTGTGCGGATTTAACAGGGCCACGGTCGTCGGCCTGGCGATGTACCACGCCAGCACGGTTTCGTAGATTTCACTCCAGAAAGAGTGGCGGTAACGCCCCTGAATACGGGAGTTGGTCAGGCTGGCGTGAACCATATGCGGGAAAACATACAGGGCGATGGCCAGCGCCGGAGCGAAAATAATATAGGCGTGCAGCAACAGAAAGGCCAACGGCGCGGTCAGGAAAATCAGGCGAGGAATGCCGGACAGAAAGTGCAGCATGGCATTGGCGTAACATAGTCGCTGTCCCAGCTTCAGTCCTTTGCCGAACAGCGGGTTATCCAGCCGGAAGATCTGCGCCATCCCCCTGGCCCAGCGGATGCGTTGCCCGATATGCGCAGACAGGCTCTCTGTCGCCAGACCGGCGGCCTGCGGAATACGGATATAGGCGGAAGTGTAGCCGAGCCGGTGAAGACGCAACGAGGTATGGGCGTCTTCGGTGACGGTTTCGACGGCGATGCCCTTAACTTCATCCAGCGCTTTACGGCGCAAAATGGCGCATGAGCCGCAGAAAAACGTGGAATCCCACATATCATTGCCATCCTGCACCAAACCATAGAACAGCGTGCCTTCGTTGGGCGTCCGGCGAAAACGACCAAGATTGCGCTCGAAGGGATCGGGAGAGAAAAAGTGGTGGGGCGTCTGCAGCATCGCCAGTTTTTTATCTTTAAAGAACCATCCCATCGTCAATTGCAGGAATGAACGCGTGGGAACATGGTCGCAGTCGAAGATGGCGACAAACTCGCCTTTAGCCTGTTTCAGCGCATGATTGATATTCCCGGCTTTTGCATGTTCATGCGTGGTGCGGGCGATGTAGTTTACGCCGACATCTTCGGCAAACGCTTTGAAATCAGAACGTCCGCCGTCATCAAGGATGTAGATGTTGAGTTTATCTTGCGGCCAGTCCATGCCCAGCGCGGCATAAACCGTCGGTTTCACTATCTCCAGCGGTTCATTGTAGGTCGGCACGAACAAATCCACCTCCGGCCACTCCGTAATGTCTGCTGGCAAAGAGACCGGGTGGCGGTTAAGCGGCCAGATAGTCTGAAAGTAGCCCAGCACCAGAACCACCCAGGAGTAGGTTTCCGCTACCAGCAGCAGCAAACCGCACACCAGACTGAAGGGATCGTCCCAATTGAGCGTCGCGGTATAGCGCCACCACAGATAACGGCAGGAAATGGTGAAGGACAGGACGATCATCATCAGCGTCGGCATACGTCCCGGTATGCGGCGGAAAATCATCGCCATGCTCCAGAGAAGCAGCATAAAAATAAACTGTGATGAAAGCTCGAATGGTTGAGTGATGCATAACGCCGCCAACGTAGCGCATACCAGGCTGAGTATGGTAAACCACAGCGCTTGAAAACTTTTTTCCTTACCGGACTCGCCGGATTCGCCTTCCTCGCCGCGTTTAAAATGTCGGGGAAGGCGCTGCAGCTCGTCAAAGCAACGCTGCCGCCAGCGTAGCAGCCGGGAAACATAATGGTTGCGCGGCGCCGGTGCACGCCCGTTTTTGACGATCAGCAACCATAGCCCTTGCACCAGATAGCGCAGCAGATCGGCTGGTCTGGGCCGCCGTGCTGAAATATGTGGAAACCAGTGACGGCGGGCTCTCAGGACCTGACGCCAGCTATCGGACTCCAGCCGCAGAAACATCCAGCCGAGTATCATTAGCGTGGTCGTCAGGTAAGCGGTAAAAATGGAACAGCCCTGTCGTAGACAGCCATGATAGCGTTGCCGCACCGCCAGATAAGCCTGCGGCACGAGGAAAAAGCGCAATATCAGATTCATATCGCCTCTTTCTTCAGATTAATCAGACACCAGTTTGCCAGCGTAATGAGCTCTTCCGCGGCAACGCTTTCCGGTCGATATTCTCCCAGCGGTTGTTTTGCCGCCGGCGACTCCACCAAGGCTTCGTCGCGGTGTATCACCAGCGGAAGCAAGCGTGAAAGCGTGTTCAGCCATAGCTGATGCAAATCCTGTTGTATCGTGCTGACGGTGGAAAACTGATTCACCAGGAAATAGCGCCGATCCGGCAATGCCTGCTGGTGTAATCGCACGTGACAGTTGGTATCGGGTGTAAGCACCATAAACACCGCGTCCGCGGCGGCCAACGCCTGACGGGTCAGCGGACTGTTGTCTGCCGGCGCATCAATCAGGATCCAATGGTGTTTGCCGTGCGCGATAATCTGCGCCAGGTTATCCTGCCAGAACGTGGGGGAGTGAATACAACGCTGTTGCAGCGCATCAATCTCTGTTTGATTGAGCTGGCCAAACGGCAGGAAATCAAGGCCGGGAACATACTGCATCGCACCTTGCTGCCAACGCTCGCCATCCGTCATCGCCCGAGCCCAGCCGCGTGATTGCGCGAACGTCATATTAAAATGGAGACGTAGAAAATTATCCGGTGAAAAGTCGATGCCAAGCGTGCGCTCGCCTAACTGCTGTAGCGCCCATGCCAGTCCTGCGGCGATGGATGTTGTTCCCAAACCGCCGCGAATACCTTGCAATACCACTACCGGCATATTCAGTTGCTCCCCGTCGATGCTTTCAGCTCGGCCAGTAATGGCCAGCGTTCCACCATTTGGATTAAACGGGTTTGGCGGGATATGTCTATATAGTTTATTTCCGGCAACGAAAAAGCCTGCCTTAATACGCGGAGATCATCGTGCATTTCGGCATAGACTACCGTTTGCGCGTACTCAATTTTATCATTCATCCCATTTCTCTGAAAAACAAGCTTATTTTTTTGATGATAATTGTAGAAAGCAACAATTATATCCGCACCCGCTTCAGGCACGGATTACCCAGTCATTATCTGGGGGGGGGACCTTGTGGAAACCGCTACCGAACGCGTTTAAATCGGTTTGCGGCATACTTTATTTTCCATTTAATTTACTTATACTAATATAATACCATAGAAGCTTTCAGTAACGATGCCTTCCTGTTGTTTGAACTTATTAATATGTAAATAAATTATTAGAGAATATTCCTATTTATTTATCTGAAGGTTGAGATCTCATGGATTAGTGATAGAGTGTGAAATTCTATTATTATTCAATGATAGATCACAATGTCATTGCTGGAAAAGAAAATTATCATATGACGCAGTCATTTTCATTAGGTATTCAAAAACTTTGGAATGAACTCTCATTACTGCAATTGTCAGGATTTTATTGGATTAATATTGCACGTCAGTCAGATGCCGCCTTATTCTGTCAGCAAATAATTTCCGCTCAGGCTGAGGATGCCCGCGCGGCGCTAATATATTGCGGCGAAACTGATGAGTCACTCATTGATTCACTGTTTTTAACTAAATTAAAACAATTACCTTACTATTTCTTACCCGAAAAGAAAGCGGCGCTTTTTAGCTTTACTGATGATTTAATGCGCACATTAAAACCGGAAAAACGATTATTAATTCTATATGCGCCGGCCAGTCTTTGGGGCGATATCTCCGAGGAAAGAATACAGCGCTGGGTGACGGAAGTCGGCGCATGGCTGCAGCAACAGGAATGCACGCTGGTTATTCTCAGCCATAGCAACGGCGTTGATAAACTGGAAAACCGGCTTATTGCCCGGCACCGCGCTTTGTATGGTTTGGCCAGCCTGAACTGGCAGCAGGATCGCGCGCAATATTTAATCTCCTGGTGGAGTTCGGAAAACGGCATGGCGGCCAATCAGGTGCGGAAGTTGCTGCCTGAAACCGGAGGGTGGCGGGTTGTCGATGATGAAGCGTCGGCGCCGACGCCTTTCCTGAATGACGAGGGGTTATATCTGGCGGAGAATAGCGTTTTGGAAGGCGCGCCGGCCTTATCGGCGAGCTGGCGCCTTTTTGCCGACAATCGCGCGCTGACGGCTCGGGGGATGTCCGCTCACGCCGCGACGCTGATTTTTTCGCTTAACTCAACGCGTCAGGTCGACGATCTGGCCAGACAGATTCATGGTTTGCGCAGCCAGCGTGGCAACATGATAAAAATTGTGGTGCGGGAAATGAGCGCCTCTCTGCGGTCCAGCGATGAACGCCTGCTGCTGGCGTGCGGCGCCAATATCATCGTGGCGCATTCCGAACCGCTTTCCCGTTTCCTCTCCCGTCTTGAAAGCGTGCAAGGCCAGCAGTTCACCAAACATGTGTCCACGGATGTCGAGACGCTGTTGACCATGATGCGGCCTTCGAAAGTCAAAGGTTATTTGCCCCCAGATCGGTTTATTCAGTCAGTCAAGCAGCTGATGAGCAATACGATGATCCCTGAGGGAAGCAAAGGCCTGTTGGTCGCGCTGCGCCCGGTGGCCAGGTTACTGACCACTCAGGCATTAACAATCTGTAATTTAAGACGTTTCGGCGATATCGTCACCCTGTCGCAAGGACGCCTGTTCCTGTTTCTTTCCACCTGCCGCATTAATGAATTGGATACGGCGCTGAAATCAATTTTTCCATTGCCGATAAACGAAATATTTTGTGATCGCGCGGTATGGGCGCAGGATTTACAAATTATATCTGAAATTAAAGTATTATCAGAAATTCGCGAGGAAGAAATAATACCGCCGGTTAATTATTACGGTAATGAGCATAAAGATCGATCGGAACAAAAAGAACCGAGGGCTCGGCGTCAACCTGTCGCCATTACGTTACTCGCTGGCGATTAAAGAGAAAATACATGCTGAATCTGAACGATATAGTTCAACTGGTATTGCTGAGCGCGGTAATATTTTTTACCCTTGGCTATGTTTCCCACCGTTATATCCACCGGTGGATTAAATATTGGAAAAATCGGTTGTTATCACCGTGCTATCTGAAACCCGCAGGCATTTTGATGCGTGACGGTTCTTCATCAAAAATTAAGAAATAAAATGAACGAGAAAAAAACACGCGCGCAACAAAGCCAAAACGTGTGGCGCTGCTGGCGTGGACTTAGCGCCTGGAATATCTATTTCCTGTTTAAATTCGCATTGCTATGGTTTGGTTACCTTAATTTTCACCCTTTACTCAACCTGGTATTTCTGGCGTTTTTGTTGATTCCGCTTCCTCCCCTTTGGCTGCACCGCTGTCGGCATATCATTGCCATTCCTATCGGGATTGGGTTGTTCTATCACGACACCTGGTTGCCCGGCGTCAATACGATCATCAATCAGGGAGGCAACCTCGCGGACTTTGATACGTTATATCTGTTGGAGTTGATCAACCGATTTATCAACTGGGAGATGGTTGGCGTAGCGCTGGTGTTGGTGGTGGTTTATCTGTTTTTCTCCCAATGGATTCGCATTACGGTGTTTACCGTCGCCATCCTGGGATGGCTGAACCTAGTTAATCTCGCCGGTCCGATGGTCTCTTTAGCCCCGGACGTCGCGGCGGTGGTATCCAATCGTTCATCTGGCGAGGCGCAGCCGTCGTCGTCGACGGCGGCCGTCGGCCTTCCGCCCACGAATGAGAATTTAATCGCGCACCTCAACCAGTTTTATTCCCGGGAAAAAGAGCGGTCGACGTCTTTCCCTGCTTCCCTGCCGGCTGATTCTCAACCGTTTGATTTATTGATTATTAATATCTGTTCGCTTTCATGGTCGGATATGGAAGCAAGCGATTTGATGAATCATCCTCTGTGGAGTAAGTTCGATCTGCTGTTCAGCGATTTCAACTCGGGAACGGCTTACAGCGGACCGGCGGCGATTCGTTTACTGCGTGCCAGCTGTGGACAGGCGTCGCACCACGATTTGTATCAACCGGCCAACAGGCAATGCTATCTTTTTGATAATTTAGCTAATCTTGGCTTTGAAAAGCTGTTGATGCTCGATCATTCCGGCGTGTCCAGTTTGTCGGGGAATTACCTGAAAGGGATACATGACGAAGGTAATCTACAGTCGCCGATGATGTCGCAGGTCGGTATCAGTCATCAACTGACGTCGTTCGAAGGCGAACCGATTTATAACGATCTTGAGCTGCTTAACCGCTGGCTGGATAATCGGAATACGACAGGGAAGGGAAGTAGCGCAACCTTCTTTAACCTGATTTCGCTGCATGACGGCAACCGTTTTGTCGGCACCAACAAATCGGCTGACTTCAAGCCTCGCGCGAAGACCATGTTCGATCAGTTGGATACCTTCTTCAATGCGCTGCAAAAGTCAGGGCGAAAAGTGATGGTCGTCGTCGTGCCCGAACACGGCGCGGCGCTAGTGGGTGATAAAATGCAGATGTCGGGGCTGCGTGATATACCTAGTCCAAGCATCACGCACGTCCCCGTCGGGGTGAAGCTGTTCGGCATTCAGGCGCCGGCACAGAGCGGTCCGCTGGAGATTAAATCGAAAAGCAGCTACCTGGCCATTTCGGAATTGGTATCACGCATGGTGGACGGGAAGGTCTTTTCTGCGCCGGCGATCGACTGGCAGGCACTGGCAAAAGATTTACCGCAAACGGACGCCGTTTCGGAAAATGAAAGCGCGGTCGTCATGCCGTATCAGGGTAAATTCTATATTCGTCTGAACGGCGGCGAATGGGTGCCTTATCCTCAGTAATTAATCTGTCTCCGGGTGGAGGTTCATGCCTCCGCCCGGTTATTTACCCTCCGGCCAGTCCGACGCCGCCTCCATCCTCGCTTTCCGCATCTCTCCCGCCTTCATCAATCTTTCATCCTGCTTCATTATTTTTTGTCCATGACGGGCCTGATTATCGGGATCACGGATGTGGATTCGGTATCACCAACGGCTTAAGATTAAGATGAAATCCTGAAGACACAGAAAGAAAACAGCATTGGGGCAAAGATAAGCTGCTTTATACTATGCCGGACGTCGGAGATGAGAGACGGAAATTTAAGTATTTCAAACCCATAGCGGGTATGCTCGCGATGTGTTTGATAAAGACGGCAGCAATACGGAATTGACGGAGAAAGTGCTTGCGGCTTAGACGTTCGTTAACTATTAAGCAGATGACCGCCGTGTCCGCCGTGGCGCTGGTTACCATCAGTCTTTTTATAGTGATACAGCTTTTTCACTTCGTGGACCAACGTCGTGACGATTATGCCAGGCAACTGGAGATCGTCGCTCATTCCGTGCGTCAGCCGTTGACGGAGGCGGTACTGCAAGGTGAAGTACAACCGGCCGAAGATATTCTGAATAATTTGCTGCCGGTCGGCTTTCTGAGCCGGGCTGAAGTGATGTTGCCTGATAAATTTCAGACGCTGCATGCTAATTTCCCGACGGAGCGTCCGGTGCCGCGCTGGGTCGCCCGATTCTTTGAGCTGCCGATACGCATTTCTGTGCCGTTATATTCTCCGCCGCAGACGCAAAATTCGGCGCCGTTGGCGCATCTGGTCCTGCAGGCGGATTCTTATCGTATGTTTCAGTTTATCGTCAGCACGTTTTCAACCATGCTGGCGACTTATCTACTGTTGGCGCTTATTTTATCCATCTCCATCACCTGGTGCATGAATCGGCTGATGGTGCATCCGCTGCGAGCGATCATTGCTGAATTACAAAGTCTGACCGTGGAAAAAATCTCTCATCATCAGCTAACGCTGCCGGAATGGCATAAGGATGATGAGCTCGGCATGCTGGTTCGCAGTTATAACCGCAATCAGCAGCTGTTGGCGCAGTCTCTGGCTTCGCCTGCCTCGCGCTACGGCTTGGCGGACGACGCTGATTTTATTCTCCGACTGGAGCAGCGGCGGGCAGAAAATGTGCCGCTTAGCCTGATGGTGTTCGGCCTTGCGCCGCAATCCGAGGATAACGGCGGCCGCTCTGCCGATACGCGGCTTAATCTGGTGAATCAACTGAAATCGGCCGTGGATGGACTGGCGGAAGAGGCGCGCGCTTTGCTGGCTTGTCTCAACAATGGTGAGTTTGCGCTGTTGGCAGGTGCGTGGACCGGGGAAGACGCGATGCGGAGTTGGTTGCGGAACGTCATTTCTCAGATAAACGCGTCAGCCGGGTCAACACATGCTCCCTTCGCGCCACTGACTGTCTGCGTCGGCGTTATCAACATTAATGCGCCGGGGTTAAACGAAACCAGCGGCGCTCCCCTTCTCCTGGCACAGGCGCGTTTCGCCATGCAATTGGCCCGCGATGCGCGGGGAGACGGCGTTCATTGCTTTATAAATGAGTAGCCTATCGCTCAGCCCTCTCTCTATCTTGAGGGTTGTTCGCTTTCAGTGTCTGACTCCCCTCTACGTTTTTTAGCGGGGTTATTCGCGTTGCTTGAAATGGTTGTTTGTTGCCAATAAATTGCCATGATGTTTAATTTTCATGTTTGCTGAAGCGATTCTCCTCTTATTTTTAACCATTCGTTCACAAACTAAAGTTAGAAAACATTTCCAGACTGTTATTGCGGTGTTACTTTCCGGCGCAATCACAGGTGATATTCCCTACACGTACGCCATTATCTACCTGTGTCTCCCCACCATAGGACATAAGTATGAAAACATCTATTTTTAAAAGTCTTTATTTTCAAGTGCTTGTTGCTATTACGGTAGGGGTTCTGCTGGGTCATTTCTATCCGGAAATTGGCGAGCAGATGAAACCTCTGGGCGATGGATTTGTTAAACTAATTAAAATGATCATCGCGCCGGTTATTTTTTGTACGGTGGTGACCGGTATTGCGGGTATGGAAAGCATGAAATCAGTGGGCAAAACCGGCGCGGCCGCCCTGCTGTATTTTGAAATCGTCAGTACGATCGCCCTGATAATCGGCCTGCTGATTGTCAACCTGGTAAAACCGGGCGCGGGTATGAATGTCGATCCCGCGGCGCTGGACGCTTCTGCCGTGGCGGTTTATACCCAGCAGGCATCGCAGCAAGGGTTGATTCCATTTCTGATGGACGTAATCCCCTCCAGCGCGGTCGGGGCGTTCGCCAGCGGAAACATTCTGCAGGTCTTGCTCTTTGCGGTCATGTTTGGCTTTGCGCTGCATCGGTTGGGCGACAAAGGAAAAATGATATTCGACGTAATCGAGAGTTTCTCCAAGGTCATTTTCGGCATCATCAATATGATCATGCGTCTGGCTCCCCTGGGCGCGTTCGGCGCGATGGCGTTTACCATCGGGAAATATGGCGTAGGTTCGCTGGTACAGTTGGGCCAGTTGATTATTTGTTTCTATGTCACCTGTCTGCTGTTTGTTTTCCTGGTTCTGGGCAGTATTGCCAAAGCCACGGGATTCAGCATCTTCAAATTCATCCGTTATATCAAGGAAGAGCTGCTGATCGTGTTGGGAACATCCTCCTCCGAATCCGTGCTGCCGCGCATGCTGGAGAAGATGGAGAAAGTCGGCTGTAAAAAATCGGTGGTGGGGCTGGTTATTCCCACCGGCTATTCATTCAATCTGGACGGCACCTCGATTTATCTGACGATGGCCGCGGTATTTATTGCTCAGGCCACCAACAGCCATATGGATATCTGGCATCAGATTACGCTGCTGGTAGTGTTGCTGCTCTCTTCCAAAGGCGCGGCGGGGGTGACGGGCAGCGGGTTTATCGTGCTGGCGGCCACGCTTTCGGCGGTTGGTCATCTGCCGGTGGCCGGCCTGGCGCTGATTCTGGGAATTGACCGCTTCATGTCGGAAGCCCGCGCGCTGACCAACCTGATCGGCAACGGCGTAGCGACCATCGTAGTGGCGAAATACTGCCATGAGCTGGATGAAAAGCAGATGAACGCGGTACTTTCAGGCGATAAAGGCGATACCGGAAAAAACGGCGATAAAGCGGCGACGTTGTCATAATCTTTGTCTGCCCGCCCGTTACCATCGTTCCCCGGCGTACTGTTGTGCGGCGGGGAACGTTTTTTTTCAGCACAAGGCGCCGGATTTACCCTAGGAAAAATGGCGAACGCCGGCGGCGCAAACGCGGGTTCAACGCGGTGTGCAGCGCATCGCTCAACAAATTCAGCGCCATCACCGCCAGCATGATGGCAATGCCTGGAATGGCCGTCATATACCAGCCGGTTCTTAGCGCATCCCGCCCGGCCCCCACCATCGAGCCCCAGCTCACCACATTCGGATCGCCCAGACCGAGGAAAGACAGCCCGGCTTCGGAAAGAATCGCGTTGGCTATCAGCAGGGCGGTGGAAACGACTACCGGCGTCCATGCGTTGGGCAGGATTTCACGAAAAATCAGGTGCATATCGCTTGCTCCCAGTGAAATGCTGGCGCGCACGAATTCCCGTTGGCGCAGAGACAGAAATTCCGTACGCACCAGACGGGCGATACTGGTCCAGGAGGTGACGCCGAGCGCAACGGTGATGGTACTGATGGCGGGCTGTAGTACCGCCACCAGAATAATCGCCAGCAAAAAAGCCGGGATGGTTTGAAACAGCGTGGTAACGCCGGTCAGCGCCCGATCCACCGCGCCGCCATAAAACCCCGAAAGTACGCCGACGGCGATGCCGACAACCAGCGCGATCAGGGTCGACGTCACGCCGACCAATAGCGACACGCGCGCGCCGTGCAGTAAGCCCGCCAGCAGATCGCGTCCCATCAGATCGGTTCCCAGCGGGAACTGGGGGTCCTGGCCCGGCCAGAGATAAGGCTCCGCCACCATGTTCATCGGGTCGTCCGGAAAAATCCATGGCGCCAGGCAGGCCGCGACGACGAGCAGCGTCAACACGGCCAGGCCAATCAACGCGGACGGCTGTAATAACCAGCGACGCATATTACCTCTCTTTCCTTATTACGGTTTTTCTTCGTTTGCCGTTGGCCGTGCGCACCCGCGGGTCAAACCCGGCGTGCGCCATATCCACCAGCAGGTTCGACACCACCACCAGTACGCTGCTGAACAGCAGTACGCCGAGCAAAATGGGGATATCCCGATTCCTGATCGCTTCAAACGACAGTTGCCCCAGTCCCGGCCAGGCGAAAACCGTCTCCACCACGATGGAGCCGCCCAGCAAGGCGCTGCTTTGCAGCCCCAGCATGGTGATCACAGGAATGACGGCGGGACGCAACGCATGGATGAAAATCACGCGCCCTTCGCGCGCGCCTTTGGCCCGCACCGTACGGATGAAATCTTCGGATAGGGTTTCAATCATTGAAGCCCTTGCCATCCGGGCGTAAACCGCCATGTAGTAAATGGTCAGCGTCAGCACCGGCAGCACCAGATGCGCCGCAATATCCCGCAGTTTATCCATCCCCGAATGACCGGCGTTGATATCCTGCCAGCCGCTGGCGGGCAGCCACTCAAGCTTGACGGCGAACAGCACGATCAACATCAGCGCGACCCAGAACATCGGCGCGGAGTAGCCGATGGTCGAGAGTACGGAAATGGCCGAGTCGGCGATGCCGTGGGGACGACGCGCCGACGCCACGCCGAGCAGTATGCCGCCCGCCACCGACAGCAGCAGGGCGCCGCCCACCAGCAGCAGGGTCGCCGGCAGCCGATCGACGATCAGCGCCAATACCGGTTCGCCAAAGCGAAATGAGAAGCCCAGATCGCCCTGCGCCAGCTGCAACAAATAGGCTGCCCACTGCGCCGCGATATGGCGATCCAGACCGTAAAGCTCGCGAAGCTGCTGAATATATTCCGGCGTCGCGCTGCCGCTTTCGCTGGCGATGACGTCCACCAGATCGCCGGGCAGCGCCTTAAGCAGAAAGAAATTCAGGGTGGCGATACTGACAACCACCCCGGCCAGTTGCAGCAAACGGAATAAAATACGTGCTGTCATTGCGTTACGCCTCTCGCTCAGGCGCCTTTTTTATCCAGCCATACCTGCGCAAAATTATTCTGACTGTGGTTGAACGTATCCGTTACGTTGCGCAGATTGCGGGCCCAGATGCCGAACCATTTGAATTCAAAAAGATTAATCTGGGGAAGATCGCGCTGTACTATGCGCTGAAGATCGTGATAGCGCGCCAGACGTTTTTGCGGATCGACTTCGATCTGCGCCGCCTCGATAATAGCGTCGGCTTCCGGACTGGCGTAGCCTGAGGCGTTGGTCCAGGGCGTCCCCTTGCTTTCCGCTTTCGACCAGTAAAGCTGCTCAACGCCCAGTTGCGGATCGGTCCAGTTCACGCCCCAGGAACTGGCAAGCTGGTAGTCATAATTTTTGAAGACGTTGGTCGTCCAGGTGGCCAGATCCAGCGCGCGCAGCGTGACGTCGATGCCGATGGCGCGCAGCGCCTGACGGATGAACTCGCCGGTGCGGCGATAGTCGTCGCCAAACGGAATGAAATCGTGATTGAGCTTAAAACGCCAGCCGTCCGCTTTTTTCGGATATCCCGCTTCATCCAGCAGTGCCTGCGCCTTTTTGATATTAAACGGATACTGCTGAGTATCGGCGGTATAAAAGGTACTGAGCTGCGAGGATACCGGTCCGGTCGCCGGTTTGGCGTAGCCTCCCCACACGGTTCTGACCAGCAGATCCTTATTGACGGCATGGGCGATAGCCTGGCGCACCTTCAGATTGCTCAGAATGGGATCGCGCAGATTGGGCAGCAGCCAGAATGAAGTGGCGAAACCATTATAGCCGTCGGTATCCAGCGTCAGATTCGGCAGCTTCGCCAGACGGGCGGCATCGGCGAACGTGACGGGATTGCGTTCGCCGTACTGGATGGCGCCGGTTTCAAAGGCGGTGGCGCGCCCGGAAACATCGGGGATGATTTTGAACAGCAGCTTATCCAGGAATGGGCGCTCTGGCTGCCAGTATTTATCGAATCGCTCCAGCGCGATATGGCTGCCGCGCTGCCACTCGCGGAACACGAAAGGTCCGGTGCCGACCGGCTTATTGTTATACGGGTTGTTGGGAATATCCGTGCCTTCATACAGATGACGCGGCAGGATAGGCGTCGCCACCACGTCCAGCGCGTTGAGCACCACCGGCGTCGGTTTGGAGAGCCTCAGAACCACGGTATGTTCGTCGGGCGTCTCCACCGCGGACAGGTACTGGAACACCCGGCGGGCGAACGGCGAGTATTGTCGCCAGACATGTTCCGCCGAGAATTTCACGTCGGCCGCGCTGAAAGGCTGGCCATCGTGCCACAGCACGTTGCGGCGCAGGGACAGGGTGACGATCAGCCCGTCATCCGATACCGCCACCTTTTCCGCCAGTTGGGGACGGGGCGTCAGATCCGGCGCGTAGTCGAACAGGCCGTCGAAGATCTTGCTGACGACGGTACGGCCGGGCGTCGAAGTGTTGATAAAGAACGCCAGCGTCGGCGGTTCGGGATGCACCACCGCTTCCAGCGTGCCGCCGCGTACCGCGCCCGACACGGTATTCGGCAGGCTGCCGATTTCCGCCGCGCTCTCGCTCGGCCAGATGCCGCCGAATACCCCCGATGCCAGGATGGCGCCGGAGATGCCCAAAAACTTGCGGCGGTTAAGTTCGTACTCAACCAGCGCGTCGATATTGCTGTCTGATGGAGGTTTATTCATTATGTATTGCCCCTGTGTCTGTCAATAAAATCAAAACGGGCTAACCGCGCTATCTGGCGCGGCGGATGGCCGCGGCCCGCGGTTTTTTCGTCCCGGCACGGCATCCAGCAGCGTTTGGGTATAGGGATGCCGGGGGTGATGCCAGATGCGTTCATGATCGCCTTCTTCCACAATGCGGCCGTCGTTCATTACCAGAACGCGGTCGGCGATATAGCGCACGACCGCCAGGTCGTGGGAGATAAACAGATAGGTCAGCCCCAGTTCGGTCTTTAAGTCCACCAGCAGATTGATGATTTGCGCCTGCACCGAAACATCGAGGGCGGAAACGGGTTCATCGCAGATAAGCAGTTGCGGACGCAAAACCAGCGCCCGGGCGATGCCGATACGCTGACGTTGTCCGCCGGAGAATTCATGCGGGTAGCGCTGACGCGCCGACTGAGGTAAGCCGACGTCGTCAAGAATACGTACGATGCGCCGCTCGCGTTCGCGCCGGTCTTTGATGCCGTGGATAGCCAGCGCATGGCCCAGGACCTCATCGATACGCTGGCGCGGATTGAGCGAACCATAAGGATCCTGAAACACCATCTGGATACGCTTGCGCCAGGGCAGCAGCTGGCGGCGCGACAGCGTCAGCAGATCCTGTCCGTCAAAGACGAGCTGACCGCTCTGCGCCTGCTCCAGCCGCATGATGGCGCGCGACAGCGTAGATTTTCCGCAGCCCGATTCGCCCACCAGACCCAGCGTTTCCCCGGCATGCAGCCGCAGGGAAACATCGTTTACCGCCGTAATATCGCCCTGAGCGGATTCATAGGCCACCGTCAGGTTGCCGACCGACAGCAGCGGTTGAGGCGCGGCGACGGGCGGAGCCATTTCCGCCGTACGCGCCGGGGGCCGGAACAGGGTGAAGCCCTGTTCGTCGCCGTAACGAATTTCCGCTAGCCGCGAGCGGCGATAGTGCGCATCCTGTTCCAGATGCAGCGACGCGTGCAGCAGTCCTTGCGTATAGGTGTGCTGCGGATGGATTAATATCCGATCGGCGGGGCCTTCCTCCAGCTTGCGGCCGTTATGCATCACCACTACGCGATCGGCCCACTGGGAAACCACGCCCAGATCGTGCGTGATCAGCAGCACGGCCATGTTCAACTCTCGCCGCAGATCGTCGATCAGAGCCAGGATCTGCGCCTGAATGGTGACATCCAGCGCCGTTGTCGGCTCATCGGCAATCAACAGTTCGGGCTGACAGGCAATCGCCATCGCGATCATCACTCGCTGGCGTTGTCCGCCGGATAAATGGTGGGGGTAATCGTCAAAGCGGCTCTCAGGACTGGGTAGCTTGACCAGATTCAGCAGTTCAATCGCGCGTGAGCGCGCCTGGCGCCGGGTTAGCTTCAGATGCAGGGTCAATGCCTCTTCGACCTGGCGGCCGATGGTCATCACCGGATTGAGCGACGTCATCGGCTCCTGAAATATCATGGAGATATCGTTGCCGCGCACATCGGACAGCTGCCGTTCTCCCAAACGCAGCAGATCTTTGCCGCCGAAAGTCATGGCGCCGCTGATCTTTGTCTGTGCCGGCAGCAAACGCATAATACTCAGCGCCGTCGTGGACTTACCGCAGCCCGACTCGCCCACCAGCGCCAGCATTTCTCCTTTGGCGATACGCAGGTCGAGATTATCCACCGCCACATGTCCGGGGAAGTGAATGCTCAACCCCTGTATATCCAGTAATGCCGTCATCCCGCTACCCTGAATCCGTTTCTTCAGACAGTAATCGGTTACTTTAATCGCGACGGTCGTTTATTTTCTATGATGGTTTCTTCTTACTTATATCCATTTTCTATATATAGGCGGCTAATTTTTCCCCTGCGCGTTTTTTTCAATTCTTTTAAGGTGTCACTGCCGCTTCGATTTCAGCGGGAAGCGTCTGCGCACCACCACAAAGAACAAAGGGACGAAGAAGATGGCGAGGATCGTCGCGGACGCCATGCCGCCGATAACGCCCGTCCCCACGGCATGTTGACTGGCGGAGCCGGCGCCGTTGCTGGTGGCCATCGGCAGAACGCCGAAAATGAACGCCATCGACGTCATCAATATCGGCCGCAGGCGCTGGCGCGATGCCTCCAGCGTCGCCTCAACCAGATCCCGACCTTGTTGATTCATCTCATTGGCGAACTCGACGATAAGGATGGCGTTTTTCGCCGCCAGGCCGATCACGGTCAGCAACCCTACCTGGAAATAGACATCGTTCTCCAGCCCTCGTCCCCAGGTGGCGATCAAGGCGCCCAATACGCCGAGCGGCACCACCAGCATCACGGAAAAAGGCACGGTCCAGCTTTCATACAGCGCGGCCAGACAAAGGAAAACCACTAGCAGCGAGATGGCATACAGCGCCGGGGCTTGCGTTCCCGTCAGTTTCTCCTGATAGGACATGCCCGTCCATTCCAGTCCGATACCTTCCGGCAATTGCTTCACCAGCTTTTCCATGAGGGTCATGGCTGTCCCGGTACTGACGCCGGGCGCGGCTTCTCCGACGATTTCTAGCGAGGAATAACCGTTATAACGCTCCAGACGCGGCGAGCTGCTCTCCCATGAAGTGTGCGCGAAGGCGGTAAAAGGCACCATTCCGCCGTTGCTGTTGCGGACATACCATTTGCTGATGTCGTCCGGCAGCATGCGGTATTTGGCCGCCGCCTGGACATAGACTTTTTTCACCCGGCCGCGGTCGATAAAATCATTAACGTAGGTCGAACCCCAGCCGGTTTGCAGCACGCTGTTGATATCGTCGATGGCGACGCCCAACGACTGCGCTTTGCGCTGGTCGATGTTGATTTTCAACTGCGCATTGTCATCCAGGCCGTTGTGGCGCACCCGGGTCAGATCCGGATTGTCGCCGGCCATCGATAATAGCTGATCGCGCGCCTGCACCAGCGAGTCGTGGCCCAACCCCGCATGATCCTGTAATTCCAGGGTAAAGCCGGCCGCGTTGCCTAATCCGTTGATGGAGGGCGGATTGTTGGCAATCACCCGCGCTTCGTTGATATTACGGAAAGCCTTGGTGGCGCGCTCAATAATGGCAAAAGCGCTGTTGTCCGCCCCCGATCGTTCATCCCAGTCTTTCAATCGCACAAACAGACGGGCTACGTTCTGTCCGTTCCCGCCCGGTCCGGAACCGACGGTAGAGAACACCGAGACCACATTTTCCGCTTCTTTGGTGAGGTAGTACTGTTCAATTTTCTGCACCACTTTTAAGGTCTGCTGCTGTGTTGAGCCGGGCGGCAGCTGTACCTGCGTCATGAACACGCCTTTGTCTTCCTGCGGCAGAAATGATGTAGGCAACTTCATAAACAGAAACGCCATCATGCCGATGATGCCAAGATAGACCGCCATCCAGCGGCCGCTTCTGACCAGGATCCTGGCGACGCCATGTTCATAACGTGACGCCGTGCGGTTGAAATTGCGGTTAAACCAGCCGAAAAACCCTTTGCGGCCGTGATGATGGCCTTTGGCGACGGGTTTAAGCAGGGTGGCGCATAGCGCGGGCGTGAGGATCATCGCCACCAACACCGACAGCACCATGGAGGAAACGATGGTAATCGAGAACTGACGGTAGATTGCGCCGGTGGTACCGCCGAAAAAGGCCATCGGAACAAATACCGCCGACAGCACCAGCGCGATCCCCACCAGCGCGCCCTGAACCTGTTGCATCGATTTTCGCGTCGCTTCGCGCGGGGAAAGTCCCTCCTCGCTCATGACGCGCTCGACGTTTTCCACCACCACAATGGCGTCATCCACCAACAGGCCAATCGCCAGCACCATGGCGAACATGGTGAGGGTATTCAGGCTAAATCCGCAGGCGTAAAGCACCGAAAAGGTGCCCAGCAACACCACCGGAACGGCGATGGTGGGAATCAGCGTGGCACGAAAATTCTGCAAGAACAGATACATAACCAGAAACACCAGCAGTACCGCTTCAAACAGCGTTTTCACCACATCGGTAATAGAAGCCTTAACGAAGGGCGATGTTTCAAAGGCGATTTTGGCCTCCAGCCCGCGGGGAAAATAGTGCGACAGTTCCTCGATACGGGCGCGCACCAGCTTATCCGTTTCCAGCTCATTGGCGCCGGATGCCAGCGTTAACCCCAACCCTGATGCCGCCTGACCATTATAGCGGCTGAGGTAGTCATAGCTTTCCGCGCCCAGTTCGACCTCGGCGACATCGCCCAGCGTGACCGCGGAACCGTCCTGATTGACGCGCAGGGTGATGTCTCTGAACTGCTGCGGCGTTTGCAGCAATGATTGGGCGTTAATGGAGGCATTCAGCAGTTGGTCATCCACCGACGGCGTTCCTCCCACCTGGCCGACGGAAACCTGGCTATTTTGCGATTCGATGGCCGACACCACGTCTTCGGTGATGAGCGAATAATCCGTCAGCTTTAGCGGATCGAGCCAGATACGCATCGCATATTGCGAACCGTAGGCGTCGACGCCGCCCACGCCGTTGATGCGGCTGAGCGGCTCCTGAATATTACTGGCGACGTAGTCTGAAATATCCTGTTTATCCATGCTGCCATCGGTGGAAACAAAGGCAATCATCAGGATATTGGTATCGCCGGTTTTACTGACCGTCACCCCTTGTTGCTGTACGGCCTGCGGCAGTTTTCGCAACGCCGACTGCAGCTGATTCTGCACCTGCTGACGCGCTTCATTGGGGTTGGTGCCGGCATCAAAACTCAGCGTAATCCTCGCTTGCCCGGTGTTACTGCTGTTTGAGGACATATACATCAGATTATCCAGCCCGGTCATACTCTGCTCGATAACCTGCGTTACGGTATTTTCAATGGTTTGGGCGGAAGCGCCGGGATAGTTGGCGTTGATCCGCACGCTGGGCGGCGCCAAATCGGGGTATTGCTCAATAGGCAGCGAAACGATCGCCAAAGTACCGCACAAGCTGAGTAAAATTGCCAATACCCAGGCAAAAATGGGGCGATCGATAAAAAAATTCGCCATTGAAATGCCGCTCCTCAGCAGAGTTTTATACGCTATGTATGAACAATCAGAATCAGTAACAGGAAATGCTATCCAGCAAAATACGCCTTAGCCCAGGCGGGCGGATACGCGACTCTCGATAGGAATGGTTGTCTTCCCCGGCGATCGTCCTGATTACTTCAATGTTTGACCGAATAATATTAAAGCTTGAATCATGACTACTACGGCATGACCGCCGTAAATCACTTTATCCGCTAATGTTTAACGAATCGTGGAAAAATTAAGGAGAAAATGTAAATAATCGTCGTCAAATGCCCGGCTGTACCTATCCGCCGACGTTTGGCGTGTTGGCCACGAGAAACATATTGAACCTTGATGTAAAAATGGCGGCGTATTTTGCATACGCCTTGCGTGACGCGGTTGTTGTAACACGGCGCAATCTCCACCACCGCATCTCTTGCGGCCAGGTCAATCCCCGATATTTCCCCTTTTTGAATATTATTTAGTCTGTTGAAGTGACATAGATGAAAGCGTGTGGTCAAAGGGAATGGTACACTTCGCCTTTCCATTTTCCGTGATGTATTCATGAGAGAGTTTGGTGGCAAGCGCAAGGCCACTGTGATTATCAACAACAACCACATGAATGTTGGATGGTTATTTAAGTAGGGGTTCACATGCAGGGCACCAAAATAGGACTTTTAGTTGGTGGAATGTTGCTGGCGGTTGTCGGCAGCAACGTGCAGGCTGAAACACTACAACCCGATCCTGCCTGGCAGCAGGGTAAACTTGATAATGGTTTTACCTGGCAGTTACTCACAACCCCGCAGCGTCCGGGTGACAGGGTCGAGTTACGTTTGATGGTGAATACCGGCTCGCTGGCGGAAAGCGCGCAGCAATCAGGATTCGCTCATTTTATTCCCCGCCTGGCGTTAACGGCCGCCGATAGCTTTTCGGCGACGCAACTCTCTTCTCTATGGCAACAAACAGAGAAAAATACGCATTTTTTGCCGCCGGCCGTTACGTCCTATGATTTCACATTTTACAATCTGAGTTTGCCGAATAACCGACCGGATCTGCTGAAAGAAGCGTTAAATTGGCTGTCGGAAACGGCCGGGCAGCTATCCATCAACGATCAACGCATCAGCACGGCATTGAACTCAACCGACAAAGTGGCGACCTTCCCGGCCGACCCGCAAGATCCCGCCTGGCGATATCGCCTGAAGGGCTCGACGCTGCTGGCCCACGATCCCGGTCAGGCGGTCGCCTCGCCGCTAAGCGGTGAGCAGCTGCAGCAATTTTATAAAGACTGGTACACGCCGGATGCCATGACGCTTTATATTGTCGGCCATGTCGACCACCGCAGCATTGTCGATCAAATCGGCAAAGCGTTTTCACCGCTGCAAGGCAAGCGTAAAGAGCCGGCTCCGCTGCCGACGTTAAGCCCGCTGCCGCTTCAGGCTATCAGCCTGATCAATCCCGCCGCTCAGCAGGATACCTTGTCGCTGATCTGGGATACGCCCTGGCACCCGATTCGGGACGATCGGGCGCTATCTCGTTACTGGCGAAGCGACCTGGCGCGGGAAGCCCTGTTCTGGCATGTGCAGCAGGCGCTAAAGAAAAGTTCGCAGAAAAGCGATAACCTGCGCTTTAACTGTAATGTCTTATATACCCGCGCGCAGTGCGCCATTCATATGGATGTTCCCGCTATCGAGGGCGTGATGCCGGCGATGACGTTTTTGGCCAGGGAACTGGCGGAGCTGAGGGAATCCGGGCTGACGCAGCAGGAGTTTGATGCCCTGGTCGCGCGTAAAACGGATGAGCTGGGCAAGCTGTTTGCGACCTATGCCCGCACCGGCACTGACGTGCTGATGGATCAGCGCTTAGGGTCACAGCAAAATGGCGTCGTGGATATTGCCCCGGAGCAATACCAAAAACTGCGCCAGACGTCGTTGTCCGAGTTGACGCTGGATACGCTGAATCAGGAGTTGCATCAGTGGCTTTCACAAGACGCCACCCTGATGCTGATACAGCAGCCGGGCGAGCCGGAAGCGCATATGAAGGAGCTTCAGGAAGCCTATAGCCGGATTATGACGCCGACGGCGGATAGCGTAGCGGCGGCATCTGAGGCGGCGGATGACAAGCCTGAGCCTGCCGCAGAGTAGCCGTTATGCATGCCTGAGCTGGCGGGGCAGCGCGCAACGGCCGCTATTGCCGACATATAGCAGAGCAGGCCGTTGAGTCGCGGCCCGTTCTCTGTGTATGACCTGCAGCGATTGCCGATTAAGCCGGCATCGCATCGCGCGGAATAATGGCGCCGCGATATTGAATAACCGTGCTGGCCGTCAGGTGTCCGCGCCGCGCCGCGTCCTGCACGCTGCCGCCTGTCAGACGCACGGCCAGGTAGCCCGCGCTGAAAGAATCGCCCGCCGCGGTGGTATCCAGCACTTTTTCTGGCGCCAGCTTCACGGCCGGGACGTCGATCAATTCCCGCCCCCGCTGTGAGATCAGACAGGAATCCGCGCCGCGCTTAATCACGACCTCGGTCACGCCCAAACCATGGGTGCGTTCAAGCACCTCGGCCACCGGTTGCGGGCCCCACAACATCTCTTCATCATCCAGGGTGAGAAACGCGATATCCGTGCAGGACAGTATGCCGCGATAGGCTTTTTGCGTCTCTTCCTTGCTTTGCCACAGGCGCGGGCGATAGTTGTTATCAAAAATGATTTTACCGCCGTTGGCGCGACAGGCGCTTAATAAAGCGAACAGACGCTGACGGCTCTCTTCGTTGAGAATCGCCAGGCTAATGCCGCTCAGATAAAGGTAATCAAACTGCGTCAGGCGCCGGCTGATTTTTTCCGCATCGGCGCTATCAAGCCAGTAGCGGGCGGCGGCATCGTTACGCCAGTAGTAGAATGTGCGCTCGCCGCGATCGTCAGTTTCAATGAAATATAAGCCGGGGAGCTTATGCGCCAGATTTTGGATCAGACCGGTCTGCACCCCTTCTTGCCGCCATGCGGCGGTCATTTCTTGACTAAAGCTATCGGTTCCCAGCGCGGTGACGTAATGAACCCCTAATGCGTCGGGCGCAACCTGACGAGCGATATACACGGCGGTATTCAGGGTGTCGCCACCAAATCCACGGCTTAGATCCGTACCTTTTTGCGACAGTTCGATCATGCATTCGCCGATTACGGCAATGTTGTTAGTTGTCATCAACGCTGGCCTGTTTGAAAAATAGGGAGTCAGTAAAACGCAGAAAATACCGTCAGTCTCAACATAACGGGATGCGGAGTCAATAGTATTGAAATGATGTTTTATTTTTTATGACAGAGATCGGAAAACGAAAATGATTCCGGTCCCTGTTGTCGGCAAGGCTCTGGACCGGAAGGGTTACTGACGGCGGAGATTCGTGACGCTTTCCCCGCCGATTCCCCAGTTGTCGGTCTCCACTTCATCGATCACCACCACGGTGGTGGCCGGGTTTTTCCCCAGCGTCTCGACAAGAAGCTGCGTGACGCCGGCGATGAGGGTTCTTTTTTGCTCGGCGCTCGCGCCTTCACGGGTGATTTTTATATTGACGTAGGGCATAGCGGCTCCAGGTATTGGTGGTGGTAAGGGCTAATTAAGCATCGCGCTTCATTGCTGCGCATTCTCTTGCGCCGGATGGCGATCGCTTGAAGTATCGCCTTTATAATTCGCCGTGGCGATCCAGGCGGCGCAAAACAGCGTCAGGCGGGCGAAAAAATAGAAAAACGCCATCAGACCGATAACGGAACCGAAAGCGGCGCCGGAAGGCGAACTTGCCAGTTTGGGCAGTGAGACGGTCATGGCAAATTTAATCGCCTCAAAACCGATGGCGGCGAGTAACGTGCCGCGAAATAACGCCTTACGCTTGGGCTTATGCCGCGGTAGTACAAAAAATATCCATAAAAATAACAGGTAGTTGGCGAAAATTGAGATCGACAACGCGATCAGGGTCATTGCCGGGCGCAGCCATTCAATGCCTTCCAGACCCAATGCCCTGACGATCATGGCCTGCGCGGTGCCGGCGACGGAAGTCAGAAACAGCGTAATAACCAGTGCCACCATCAGTCCGGTCAGGGACAAGAAATCGCGGGTGTACTTAAAGTAAATTTTTTCCTCATCCTGCGGATTGCGTTCCCAGACATCACGTGACTGCGCGCGGATCGCCTCGCGTAAATTTCCCATCCAGCTGACGCCGGAATAAAGGGCGATGAGCAACCCGGTAATGCCAACCGTCGTACGCTGTTGAATGGCGGTATTCACCGTACTTTTCAGCGTGTTAGCCAGGTTGGGATCGCTGATGCTGTTGACTATCCGATTAATCAACTCCGTCAGCAGGTCCGGGTTTGAAGCCAGTACAAAACCGACGGCGGCAAAGGACACCATTAAGATAGGGATCAGCGACAGGAAGGAAAAATAGGTGATAGCGGCGCCAAACTGATTCCCCATCCGGTCATTAAATCGTTCTCCGGCACGGATCAGATGCGCCACGCTGGGGATAGCCCGAATGCGTTTTACCCAACCTTTGCCCCGGGTTAGCACAGTCCGGGACTGCGATGATGGTTTGCCCTCTGTTTTTTCTGCGGGGGCCGGCTGAGAGTGATGCTCTTTTTCTGCCGGTACTGGCATTGAACTTCTCCTGTGTTTGGATTTTAGGTCGCATGATTCGCTTAATTATAACCAACGAGATGAGAACGTTACGATTTAGCATCATTTGAGTGTGAAAGCGGGGAAAAGCATGCTTATACTCAGACTCTGCATTATGCGCTGTGGTTAATGTTTTTGCCTTACGCGATGATATTAAGTGAGTAAAAGCCCCCATGCCTGTTTCATCTTCATCTGAGCCTGCCGTTGGCGCATTACGTTTGAATTTGCGTATCGTCTCTGTGGTTATTTTCAACTTCGCCAGTTATCTGACCATCGGTTTGCCGATAGCGGTATTACCCGGCTATGTACATGATGCCATGGGTTATAGCGCATTCTGGGCGGGGTTGGTGATTAGCCTGCAATACTTTTCCACCCTGTTGACCCGGCCTCACGCCGGACGTTATGCCGATGAGAAAGGCCCTAAAAATGTGGTCTTGTTGGGGTTGACGGGCACCTTGCTAAGCGGCGTCTTTTATCTGTTGGCGGCCTGGAATGAGGCTTCTCCCGTTCTTGCATTGCTGCTGTTGTGCGTTGGGCGCTTGATTCTCGGTGCGGGGCAGAGTTTTGCCGGTACCGGCGCCACCTTATGGGGAGCGGGCGTCGTGGGATCGCGCCACATCGGCCGGGTGATTTCATGGAACGGGATCGCCACCTATGGCGCGATGGCGATTGGCGCCCCGCTGGGCGTGTGGCTAAACCACATTGGCGGGTTGGCGCTGTTGTCTGCCTTTATCATCCTGGTGGCGGCCATCGCCATTGTCTGCGCCTTGCGCCGCCCGACGGTGAAGGTGACGCCGGGTAAGAAAATCCCGTTTAAGGAAGTGCTGGGGAAAGTCTGGCTCTATGGCCTGATTCTCGCGTTCGCGTCGGCGGGGTTTGGGGTAATAGCAACCTTTATCACGCTGTTCTATGCGGATAGAAGCTGGCAGGGCGCGGCGCTGACGCTGACGATTTTCAGCTGCGCCTTTGTCGGGACGCGGTTACTGTTTCCGAATAGTATTAATCGGTTTGGCGGCCTGCGCGTGGCGCTCATCTGTTTTGTGGTGGAAATCACCGGATTATTGCTGGTGTGGCGCGCCACGCAGCCCATGATGGCGGAATTGGGCGCGTTGCTGGCGGGCGCCGGATTCTCCCTGGTTTTTCCCGCGCTGGGCGTCGTGGCTGTGAAGGTGGTTTCCCCGCAGAACCAGGGAAGCGCGCTGGCTACCTATACCATTTTCCTCGATCTGTCGCTGGGTGTGGTTGGTCCGGCGGCCGGCGTGCTGATGGGCTATACCGGTATCGCCTCCATTTATCTGGCGGCCGCGTTGCTGGGGCTTTGCGGCCTGTTGCTAACGTGGCATTTGAGCCATCGTCATATCCAGTAAATCCGTCGGGCTTGATTCTCCGTTCATTGTTTATTCCTCGCCGCGCCCAGTCAATAACCGCAGTGCGAGTGGACTCACGTTTAACCCTTTTCCTTTGTGCTGAAATGCAGGCAGGTGTTTAGTCTTGCATTTATCACCCGCCTCATCTTTCGCGCTATCCCTGGTTACTTCCTCTTTATTGTGATTTACGGTTTCTGGACACGGAGATAATCCAATGAGCAACAAGCCAACGCAAGATCCGAAAAGTCGCCGTCATTTTTTGAAATCAACCGGCATGGTTATTGGCGCATTAGGCGGCGCGGCGCTCACCCGTCCGGCGCAGGCCGCGCCTTTTCCGGCGCCGATACCGGAGAAGTGGGACACCACCGTCGATGTTTTGATTATCGGCAGCGGCTTCGCCGGGCTGGCGGCCGCTATTGAGGCGCGAAATGCACAGGCCAGCGTGCTGGTGATTGATAAAATGCCGCTGTTGGGCGGGAATTCTGTGCTCAACGGTGGGGATCTTTCCGCCGCCGGATCCAGCATGCAGAAAGAGCAGGGGATCGAAGATTCGCCTGAGCTGATGTATCAGGACATGATGAAAGCGGGCAACTGGCTCAATTATCCGGCGCTTGCCCGCACGGTGGCCGATCATTCGGTGGCCGCGCTGGAATGGGCGCAGAGTCTTGGCGCGGAGTTTAACGTCGTCAACTATCACGGCGGCCATTCCGTGAAGCGGGCGCATCAACTGGCGCAGCGCTCCGGTTCCGGTTTGATCATGAAACAGCAGCAGAAGGCCAAAGATCTGGGCGCGGTTATCGAACTGAGAACCAAACTGCTGCGGCTGATTATCAATCAGAATGGCGGCGTTATCGGCGCCGAGGTCAGACGACGCTACCGGTTTGCGGATGAAGCCTCCGGCGAGGTCGCCTATATTCGAGTCACAAAGGGACTGGTGCTGGCATCCGGCGGTTTTTCTCAGGGCGTGGCGCTGCGACAAATGTACGATCCCAGACTGACGGAGGCGTTCTCCTCGACCAACCATCCGGGAGCGACCGGCGAGGCGATTATGGCGGCCTGCATGATTGGCGCGCTGGACACGCAGATGGATTGGATCCAACTGGGGCCATGGACCAGCCCCGATGAGCAGGGATTCGGCTATATACCGCAGTTTGTCGAGCGTATCGTCGGTTATGGCCTGATGGTTGACCCCGCCAGTGGAAAACGCTTCTTCAAGGAAACCGGTAATCGTAAGGAGCGCGCCGATGCGATTATTCAACTGGGCCATCCCGCCGTTATCATGGCGGATAAACGCAACGTCGCCAATATGGTCGACCCCGGACAGTTGAAGGGCGCATTAAACAACGGATCGTTAAAAGCTTATCACTCGCTGGAAGAGGTGGCGGCGGCATACGAGATGCCGGTGGCGGCGTTTGTCGAACAGGTTAATCGCTGGAACGAGTTTATCGGCCGGCGCAGCGACCCCGATCTCGACTGTATGATTTTCAAGGATGCGCTGCCGAACGTTACGCCGCCGTTTTACGCCGCGCGTTTGTGGCCGAGGGTACACCACACCATGGGCGGTCTGGCGATAAACAAAGAGGCGCAGGTCATCGGTTTTGATTTGAAACCGATCCCGCACCTGTATGCCGCCGGTGAAACCGTCGGCGGCGTACACGGCGCCGTCAGGCTTGGCAGCGTCGCCATGACCGACTGCATCGTCTTCGGTCGCATCGCCGGGAAAAACGCCGCGCTGGGCGTTTAATATGAAAGATCGACCGTCGGTAAACAGCAAAAAAAAAGCCCTCCTTCATGGAGGGCAAAAGACAGGGATGGTGTCTATGGCAAGGAAAATAGGGTATTTCTACTCACAGGGTATTACTGTCACTACACGCACACTACTCAGGGTAACTCGGCGATATCCGGTTATGGCGTGGACATCTGATTAAGCATTGAAATCTGTTGCCGCATCTCTTTCATGCGCTGCTGATGCTTTTGCTCTAAAACGTTTTTCTGCTCTGTTGTCAGCAAGTTATACATCTGGTTGCGTACCCGGGTCATCTGCACCTGGCGCTCAATCTGCACTTGCATCATCTTGGTTATCTGTTCGCGGACCATCGCTTCATCAAACTGATTCGCGATAACCAATTGATGCATGGCTTCAACATCTTCAGCATTAAATTCCGGCGCGTCCTGACGGCCTTGATGCATTAAATCGCGCATCTGTTGCCGTTGTTGCTCGCTTAACTTCACACCGTCGAACATCCCCGGCTGACCGGAGAAAGGTTTCGTTGCAGAGTCATCCTTATGCCATCCACTCACAGACACACCTTCAATACCTGCTGCGAATGCAGTGAAAGAACTTAGCATCAGCAGTGAAGCAAGAGATAACGTTGTGACTTGCGGCATCAATGACTCCCTGTTTTGGTGTGCTGTTTTGTGAATCAATGGAGATGAGTCTAATCGTCCTGCTGCAAACATGCGTCAGAGGATGTAAAACTACGTAAAGTCATGGAATAGCGCTAATCTATGACGTATTTTGCCCGTGGAGGTAGAGAACATATGAACAAGATCCTGTTGGTTGATGACGATAAAGAGCTCACGTCTTTATTGAAAGAATTGCTCGAAATGGAAGGTTTTAACGTCGTTGTCGCCTACGACGGCGAACAGGCGTTAAGCGTACTGGATAGCACCGTTGACCTGCTATTGCTGGATGTCATGATGCCGAAGAAAAACGGCATCGATACGTTAAAGGAATTGCGCCAGCAGCATCAGACGCCGGTCATTATGTTAACGGCGCGCGGCAGCGAACTGGATCGCGTTCTCGGTCTCGAATTAGGCGCGGATGACTATCTGCCGAAGCCTTTTAACGACCGTGAACTGGTGGCGCGTATCCGCGCTATTTTACGGCGATCCAACTGGACGGATCAGCAACAGTCCGGTGAAAACGGCGCGCCGACGCTGGAAGTCGACGGATTGCGGCTTAATCCCGGTCGGCAGGAAGCCAGTTTTGACGAAACCGTGCTGGATCTGACCGGCACCGAATTCACGTTGCTGTACCTGCTGGCGCAGCGGTTGGGGCAGGTTGTGTCGCGTGAACACCTGAGTCAGGAAGTGCTGGGAAAACGGTTGACGCCGTTCGACCGCGCCATTGATATGCATATCTCCAACCTGCGTCGTAAGTTACCCGAGCGAAAAGATGGTTTGCCGTGGTTTAAAACGTTGCGTGGTCGAGGTTATCTGATGGTGTCTGCTGCATGATTAATAGCCTGACTGCGCGTATTTTCGCGATTTTTTGGCTGACGCTGGCGCTGGTTCTCATGCTGGTACTGATGGTGCCCAAGCTTGATTCCCGCCAGTTGACGGCATTGCTGGAAAGCGAGCAGCGGCAAGGGATCATGCTGGAACAACATATTGAAGCCGATCTGGCGGTGACCCCCGCCAACGATCTACGCTGGTGGCTGCGGCTATTTTGGGTGATTGATAAATGGGCGCCGCCGGGCCAGCGCCTTTTATTGGTGACCAGCGAGGGAAGGGTGCTTGGCGCGCAGAAAAATGAAACGCAAATCGTGCGTAATTTTATCGGCCTGTCCGATAATGCCGACCATCCGCAAAAGAAAAAATATGGCCGTGTTGAATTACTGGGGCCCTTTTCTATCCGCGATGGTGAAGATAATTACCAACTGTACCTGATTCGCCCGGCCAACAGTCTGCAGTCGGATTTTATTAACCTGTTGTTCGACCGGCCATTATTGTTGTTGATCTTTACTATGCTGATCAGTTCGCCGCTCCTGCTGTGGTTGGCCTGGAGTCTGGCCAAGCCGGCGCGTAAGTTGAAAAACGCGGCGGATGAAGTGGCGCGCGGCAGCCTGCGCCAGCACCCTGAGTTGGAAGCCGGACCGCAGGAATTTCTGGCGACCGGGGTCAGCTTTAACCAGATGATCAGCGCGCTGGAACGTATGGTCACGGCGCAGCAGCGGCTGCTGTCTGATATTTCTCATGAGCTGCGAACCCCGCTCACCCGTCTGCAACTGGCTACCGCACTGTTGCGCAGGCGTCAGGGCGAGGGAAATGAGCTAAACCGTATTGAGACCGAAACGCAGCGGCTGGACAGCATGATCAACGATCTGTTGGTTCTGTCGCGCACTCAGCACAAGAATGAACTTACCCGGGAATTTATCCGTGCCGATGAGCTCTGGAGCGACGTACTGGATGACGCCAGCTTTGAAGCCGAGCAAGTGGGTAAAACGCTGCAGGTGACCTATCCGCCGGGACCATGGACGCTGTACGGCAATCCTTCCGCGCTCGACAGCGCGCTGGAAAATATTGTCCGCAACGCGCTGCGCTATTCTCATCATCACATTGAAGTCGCTTTCTCCGTTGATAATCAGGGCATTACCATCAAGGTGGACGATGATGGACCAGGCGTGAGCCCGGAAGATCGGGAGCAGATTTTCCGGCCGTTTTACCGTACGGATGAGGCGCGCGATCGGGCATCCGGCGGCACCGGCCTGGGGCTGGCCATCGTGGAAACGGCGATCTCGCAGCATAAGGGCTGGGTAAAAGCGGAAGACAGTCCGCTGGGTGGATTACGGTTGGTTATCTGGCTACCATTAGACCAGAGATAACAGGCGGTCAGGTCATTCTTTTCGGCTTTATCCTCTGCGGGTGCGCTATGTACACGACACGGTTCGAGTGGCAGGAAAGCCCATGCGGCTTGAGCTATAAGGGAATATCGGCGCCCGCCGCATCTTTCTGAGCCAATCGGCTAAGCTTATTGGCGTCGGGACAGGGTGATATCCAGGGCGATAGCGGAAAACCGCCAGCCGGCAACATAAAGACGGCCTGAAATTCATTCCTATAGGAATATGTACATGAAAGGATTTACTTTGCTGGCGGGTCTGCTGACCACCTTCTTTAGCTGGCACGCTTTCAGTTCTACTGATGGAATTTGCGGTTTCTCCGATGCAGAGTGCGGGATGCCCGCATTTCCTTATCTGCTGCCTGACAACGATACCCGCACCAATTTGATGCTGCTTCAGAGCAGTCGCAAACACATTGCGTTGCCCGTGCCCCAGCCTTTGCCTGACCAGACGCGTTCGCGGATCGATCCCTTTACCGCCTATCGCGTTATGGGACTGGCGGCAACGGAAGGACCGGCTCCTTCAACGGACAATAGCTCCACGACACCGGTCGCGGCAGGTGATAGTTCGCTGTTAAAGAAAGCCGGACAGTTGCAGCTATCGCCGGCGATACAGGAAAAATTCGCGACGCTGACCGCCAACGATGGCGAAGGGCGGCAAATATCCAACGACCTCTCGACGGTTGAAGATTTTTTTGATGTGTTGCTGGCCGACCCCGCGTTAAGCGATGACCAGCGTTTGCCGCTTGCCGTGGCGCGTTTAATCATTCTGTCCGAGGATTATTCCCCTTCTTCGTTATCGACCGAACTTGGCCGCCTGCCGGATGAAGGACATGCGGGAGAGCTTAAACGCTATCTGATTAATACGCAGGCCTTTTATCAGGGGGCGTTCGAGCAGGCTAACGCGGGTTTTCAGACGCTGACGCGGGCCGGGCAGCCGTGGGTTGCCGAAACGTCCAGCTACATGCTGATTCGGGTGGCGATTAACGCCGCAATGCAATCCGCATTGGACGAATACAATATGTTCGATGCCGGCAAAGCCGATAAAAGCATGGCAGAGTCCGCCATACAGCGTATCGATGACTATCTCAAACAGTATCCGCAGGGCAGATACGCCGAGTCCGCGAAAGGGCTCCATCGGCGCGCGTATTGGATCCTCGGCGATCTGGATGCGTTGCCCAAAATTTATCAGCAGGTTCTGGATCGCGTCGATAACGCCGAAGATCTACAGGCGCTGAGCGATGAAATCGACAACAAGCTATTGGAGCGGGAAACGTTTACCGCTTCGGCGGATAGCCCGTTGTTGGCGCTGGTGCAGGATGTTAAACGGCTGCGCGGGGTTCATGGCGGCTGGGGGCGTTTTCCGGAGTTATCCGCTCAAGAGCTGGCCGGACAGCAAGCCCTGTTCGACCAGGCGGGAATGAAGAATGAGTTTCTCTACTTACAGACTGCCTGGCTGTTTTACCGGCAGAAAGATTATGCGGCGGTGGTGAACGGCGTCGCGCAGACGCACGATCGGGATCTTACCGATAGCACGCGTTTTAGCCTGCAGGTGCTACGCGGGCAGGCGCTCCGCCAGCAAGAGAGATGGGATGAAGCGGAGGCGCACTGGCGTCACCTGTTAACTCTGGATACCGACTACACCCAGCAGCAGTACCTGCAGCTCGCGCTGGCTGAAACGCTGGCTAAATTCGGTCATCCGGAAAAGATATTCGCCGCCGACAGTCCGGTTAAAAACCTGCGTTTTCGCTCCGCGGTATTGAAAGTCAGCGCCAGCGCCGACTTACTACGCCAGCAAACGGCGCCGCAGCAAACACATGAAGAACGGGCCATCGCCCTGCATACGCTGTTAACGAAATCGTTGACGCACGCGGACTATGCCGGCTATTTGCAGGACGGCGCGCTCAGAAAAGCGATTCCGCCGTTGGCCGATACGGATAACATGGACTGGACGCTGGACGATCTGGCGGTTTTCGACTGGGACGGCAGCGATACCGAAGCGGGGTATCAATGCCCAGCGCTGGATCGCGTGGTTGATACGCTCAATCAGCGGCCGAATGATGCGCGAGCCATTAACTGTCTCGGCGAATTCTTCCTGCGAACCGGCGACACCGTCGGATTTGACTGGGGGGAGAGCAATATGCTGGACGAGTTAATCAATGCGCCGACGCAGTTCAAGGGCAAAGAATATAACCGACTGGATGGATATATGCGGGTTATCGCCGATCCTGACGCGCCGCCGGAGGATAAAAGCTATGCGCTTTTCCGGGCGGTGTACTGCTATGCGCCCAGCGGATTTAACGATTGCGGCGAGCAGGATATCGGTAAAGACACGCGCAAGGCCTGGTTTACCCAGCTGAAAACCGAGTTTAAAGGCAGCCTGTGGGCAAACCGGCTCAAATATTACTGGTAACCTGGCTAATACTGCTGGCCTGGCCGTTATGCAGCGGCGCAGCGGCTCCGACCGGCGGCGTCAATGCCGGGCAATATCAGGCTTTCTGGCTGTGGGCGGCGGTACGGCCGCAGCCGGCGCTGCATCATGCCCAGACTCTCTATCTGCATCAGGGGGAGATCGCCCGTCGACAAGGAAAGGTGGTTTTTTTGCGTCAGGGGATCCCCGCCAGCAAATTACGCGTCGCCCACCTGTGGCTGTCTTATCGGATGACGACGCTATCGCTGTCCGATGAACACCTGCGGCGTATATTGAGGCTCGGCGAAATCTGGCGCCGCCACGGCAATCAGGTCAGCGGTATTCAGCTGGATTTTGACGCCAAAAACGACCAACTGGGCGAGTATGCGGCGTTTTTACAGCAGTTGCGTCATCGGCTGCCGGATGATTGCCGGATCAGCATCACCGGATTGCTGGATTGGTCAAAGACCGGCGATGTGGCCGAGCTGAACCGGTTGCGCGGCAGCATTGATGAACTGGTGGTCCAAACCTATCAGGGACGCAGCACCGTGACCAATTACGCCGACTATCTGCCGGCCTTGCAAAAGCTGACGATCCCTTTCCGGCTGGGACTGGTGCAGCACGGTAAATGGGATAGCCTATGGCAGCAGCGTCTTGCGGCGTCCCCTTATTACCGGGGAGAAGTCGTTTTTCTGGTCAATCCTTTGCGGAAGAAACCCTAAGCGCCGACGGCAATGTCAGGTTCGTCCGCCAAAACCGTTCTGCCGCCAGGCTTCATAGCTGATGATGGCGACGGCATTCGACAGGTTGAGGCTGCGGCATTCCGGCTGCATGGGAATGCGGATACGGAAATCCGGCGAAAAACCATCGCGGATCGCATTCGGCAGGCCCGAGGTCTCCGAGCCGAACAGCAGTACGTCGCCTGGCTGATAGTCTGGGCGATCGTAAGGCCGGCTGCCTTTTGTGGTACAGGCGAAAATGCGTTGTCCCGCGACTGCCGCTAGAAAATCCTGATAGTTTTTGTGGCGGTTGACGTTGGCGAGATCGTGATAATCCAGCCCGGCCCGGCGCAGCTTCTTCTCTTCAAAATCAAAGCCCAGCGGTTCAATCAAATGAAGCGTACAGCCGTTATTGGCGGCCAGACGGATAATATTGCCGGTGTTCGGCGCTATTTGTGGCTCATAGAGCGCAATATGAAACATGGGGTAACTTTAATCGCAAAGAAAAATTCAGCCGCAGTATATAACATTCCCGGCGAGCGACCCAAAAACTGACGGACACAGAATACAGATAACTCTGCACGACGTTTCCATCGGCAGCGATTACACTGATTTTAACGGCGCCGGGCACATTCAACTGAATGCGGGCGGTTCCGAATAGATGGACGGTTTGGCACATTCCGTGCCGTGGAGGACCGAATGAAACACGCAATCAAGCTGACGGCATTATCTTTTGCCTTGTTGTCTCTGCCGCTGGTGACGTTGGCCGACGCCGTGAAGGCGCCATCGGTGCAACAGCAGCAGTACGAAAACGGCATCAACAGCCAGAAGCAGTTACAGCAACGTATGCAGCAAAATCAACAGGTGCAGAAGCAGCAGTTGAATCAGCAATTGCAGCAGCGCAATAGCCAGTTGCAGCAACAGCAAAAACAGCAGTTACAGCAGCAGAAACAACGCAGCGTTCAGCAACAGACGCCTTAAGGCTGTTGATCGCGCCGCTATAATCGGACGCCCATCAGGGTCAGGATCAGCGGCGTCGTTAATGCGGCCAGCGCCGTCGACAACAGCAGGCTGGTCGCCACCGGCCCCCCCAGCACATTGAACTGACGCGACATCAGATAAACGTTTACGCCCACCGACATCGAACCCAGCAAGACCACCGCGCGCGTTTCCATTTCCGGCAGACCGATGGCGACGGCGAGACCCCAAATCACCAGCGGCTGCACCAGCAGCTTGATGAGGCAAATAGCGATGCTGATTCGCAGGCCATCGCGAATCTGGTATTCCGCCAGCCCCATTCCCAACGCAATCAACGACAGCGGCATCGCGATTTGCCCCAACATACTCAGCGGCTGGTCGACATACGACGGCAGGGGGAGGCCGGTCAGGCTGAACGCCGTTCCGGACAAGATGCCGATAATTAACGGATTTTTTAGTACCCCCAGTGCGGTTTTGCTAAAGCCTTGCAGAGAAAGCGCGCCGTTGCGCGCCCACTCTACCGATACCGTCACCAGCGTCCAGAGAATCAGCCCGTTAAACACCACCACCAGCGCGACGGAAGGTATCGCCTCTTCACCCAGCATCAGTGCGGCGATCGGCAGTCCGAGAACAACATTGTTGGAAAAGATACCGCTCAGCGCGAAAATGGAGCCGGATACGCCATCCAGATGAAAAACTTTGCGCGACACCATGCGCCCCAGTATGAAGACCACCAGACAGCTGCCAAAAAACGCGATAAGCAGCCGGGCGTCGACGACCGGGCGTTTGGAAAAGTCGCTCATCAGGCGAAATAGCATGGCAGGCATCGCCACCGAGAAAACAAAGCGACTCATGCCATCGGTAATGGCTGTCGGCCACTTTCCATAACGGATCAGACCGTAACCCAGCGCGATAAGAACAAACAGGGGGAGAGATAGAAAAATCTGGTGCCAAAGGGAAATAATAAATGCGGGCATCGCACCACTTCCTTAATCAACCGGCACCGATTTTATTGGCGGGAAGGGCAGATTTCAGCCGGTAGCAAAATCTGACCCGATTAAATCTATCCGGTCAGTACAGATACAGTCAACGCCCCAGTTGAGTAACGTTTCCGCCCGCTCGGACTGGTTGACGGTATAAACCAGGATCCTTAACCCGGCGTCCTTCAGTAACGCGACACGTTCCGCCGTCAGCAACGCGTGATTAAGGTGAAGAGATACGCACGCCAGACGCTGGGTCAGGTTTTGCCAGTCGTCATCCCATTCGTCCAGCAGCAGGCCGCGCGGCAGTTCGGGAACCGCCAGGCGGGCCGCTTCCAACGCGGGTACTGAAAATGACGATAGCAATGGCGTCATGGGGTGATCCTGCCACAGTCCGCGCGCCGCCAGGGCCACCAACCGTCCGGTTTCCCGCTCGAGGCCGGTGGTGGGTTTTATTTCGATATTGGCCGCCATGCCATATTGTTTACAGCGCCTGGCGACGTCCGCCAGCAGCGGTAAGCGCTCGCCGGCAAACCTGTCGCTGTACCAACTCCCGGCGTCCAGCGTAACCAGTTCGTCCCACGGCAGGTCGCCGGCAATCCCCGCGCCGTTGCTGGTGCGCTCAAGGGTATCGTCATGCAGTAAGAATATCTGCCCGTCCTGCGAGAGTTTGGCGTCGAACTCGATCATTTTGTGACCGAATTCGGCGCCGACATCAATTGCGGCCAAGGTATTTTCCGGCGCCAGAGCACCGCCGCCGCGATGGGCGACAATTGACGGATAAGGCCATTGCGTTATCATTATTCCACCCGTAATCCGCTTTGCGAATCAAACAAATGCCATGACTGTTCCGGCAGGTGCAGCCAAAGCGTTGAACCTACCGCCGGGCAATGTTGATAGGACAAACGAACGATGACATTTTGCCCGCCCCATTGTCCATGCGCCAGATTGTCCGCGCCCAGCAGCTCCAGTGTCGAGATTTGCAGCGGAGTGCCGCCATTCTCGTTAGTCGCCAATTGAATATGCTCCGGCCTTACCCCCAGCGTCAACTTGCGCCCGCGCCACTGCGGTTTTGCCGTCGACAACGGCAAGGACAAGTCGCTGCTTATCTCAAAGCGGCAGCCGTCATCGCTGATGCTGCCCGACCACAGGTTCATGGCGGGCGATCCGATAAAGCTGGCGACAAACAGCGAAGCTGGGCGACGATAAATATCCGCAGGCGCGCCAATCTGTTCGGCTACGCCTTTGTTCATCACGATGACGCGTTGCGCCAGGGTCATGGCTTCAATCTGATCGTGAGTGACGTAAAGGCTGGTGGTTTTAAGGCGCTGATGTAGCTGCTGCAACTCCAGCCTCATCTGCACCCGTAGCTTGGCGTCGAGATTTGACAGCGGTTCATCAAATAAAAATACCGCGGGTTCGCGCACGATGGCTCGCCCCATCGCTACTCGCTGGCGCTGTCCGCCGGATAACTCGCGCGGTTTGCGCTTTAACAGCGGAGCCAGTTCAAGAATCCGCGCCGCTTCATCCACCCGCTGGCGAATCTGCGCTTTGCCCAACCCGCGGATCTTCAACCCGTACGCCATGTTGTCATAAACGCTCATATGGGGATAGAGCGCATAGTTCTGGAACACCATCGCAATGCCGCGATCTTTGGGTTCCAACTCGGTAACCCGGCGGTCGTCGATATAAATATCGCCGCTGGTGGTCTGTTCCAGACCGGCGACCATCCTCAGCAGCGTGGACTTGCCACAGCCGGAAGGGCCGACCATCACGATAAACTCACCATCGGCCACGTTAAGATCGATCGGGTGAATAATCTGCGTTTTGCCGTCATAGGATTTGGTGACGGCCTGAAGTTTTAAACTTGCCATAAAAAAACACCCCGTGTGTTTTTCAACGTCGTTTGCGACGGCCCGAAGTGGAGCGAACAGCCTGTCCGCCATAAAAATTTTCCGGGAAACATGTTAACGCCGCGCGGCGGCAGTCGGTGGACGTCGAGCTGGACGCCCGGCCTGACGGATTATTTCTCACTATCAACCAGACCGCGCACGAACCAGCGCTGCATCAGCAACACCACCAACAGGGGCGGCAACATCGTCAGTATCATCGCCGACATCACCTGATTCCACTGCGTGGCGCTATCGCCAGAGGCGACCATGCTTTTGATTCCCGCGACCGCCGTGCCCAGGTCGGCGTCGCTGATAATCAGCAGCGGCCATAGATACTGATTCCAACCGTAGATAAAGGTAATGACGAACAGCGCCGCCAGGTTGGTTTTCGACAGCGGCAGAACGATGTCGAAAAAGAAGCGCATCGGACTGGCGCCATCAATGCGCGACGCTTCCAGCAGCTCGTTCGGCAGCGTCATAAAAAACTGGCGGAACAGAAACGTTGCCGTGGCCGATGCCATCAATGGAAACGTCAGGCCGGCGTAGCTGTCTATCATATGCAGGTTGGATATCACTTCTACCGTCGGAAAAATTCGAACCTCTACCGGCAGCATCAGCGTGAGAAAGATCATCCAGAAAAACAGATTGCGGAACGGAAAGCGGAAATAGACGATGGCGTAGGCGGATAAGATGGATACGGTTATCTTGCCCACCGTGATCGTCAGCGCCATCACGAAGCTGTTAAACAGCATCAGTCCAAAAGGCGTGTTGCTGTTCGCCACGCCGTGCAGCCAGATATTCCGCAGGTTTTCCCACAGATGCGTGCCGGGGATCAGCGTCATCGGCGCTCGAAACACCTGCTCGTTATCCAGGGTCGCGGCAACCACGGCGACATAAAGCGGGAATAACACGGCGATAATGCTGACGATCAGCATCAGGTGGCTGAAAATATCCAACCCGCGACGATTTTCAATCATTGGTAGTTCACCTTCCGTTCAACAAAGCGGAACTGAATCACCGTCAATCCGATAACCAATAGCATCAGCACCACCGACTGGGCCGCGGAGCTGGAAAGATCCAGCCCGGCGAAGCCTTCTCGGTAAATCTTGTAAATCAGCGTGGTAGTGGACTGAACCGGGCCGCCGGCGGTGGCGGCGTCGATGATGGGGAAAGTATCGAAAAAGGCATATACCAGATTGACCACCAGCAGGAAAAAGCTCACCGGCGATATCAGAGGCAGCACCAAATTGAAAAAACGGCGCACCGGCCCGGCGCCGTCGATGGCCGCCGCTTCGATCAACGAGCGGGGAACCGATTGCAACGCCGCCAGAAAAAACAGGAAGTTATAGCTTACCTGTTTCCATATTGAGGCCAGCACCACCAGAAACATCGCCTGTCCGCTGTTTTGCGCGTGGTTCCATGAATACCCCAATGTTCCGAGAAAATGGGTGATCAAACCCAATCCGGGATTGAACAAAAACATCCACAGCACGGCGGCTACCGCCGGGGCGATGGCGTATGGCAGCATGATCAACGTTTGATACAGGCGGCTGAACCGCAAGACGTAGTCGACCAGCGCGGCCAGAAACAGCGAAGCCAGCAGACCGAAACCGGCAACCAGAAAGCTGAATAGCAGCGTGGTGTAAAACGACGCCAGATAATAGCTGCTGCTAAATAGCTGTCTGAAATTCTCCAGTCCGACGAATTCGCTGGACAGTCCAAACGGATCCAGACTTAGCAATGAATACCACAGCGCCTGACCGGCGGGCCAGATGAAGAAAATGATGGTGATCAGCAGCTGAGGAAACACCAGCGCATAGGGTAACCAGCTACAGCCAAATACAGGGCGGGACGATGTCATGCGTCACTCATTACAGATTTAAAAGAGATGATGGAGAGCGTTTAACCCCATGCCGTCGCTCATCACCTGGGACGGAATGAACGGGTGATGCGGATTCCCTCCCCGGCAAAGGGGAGGGCGGGATGGGGCGTGTGACTATTTGGTCGACTGCTCAAAGCGGCGCAGCAGCGCGTTTCCGCGTTCAACCGCGCTATCCAGTGCCTGCTGCGGGTTTTTCTTCCCGGTCCAGACGCTTTCCAGCTCTTCATCCACCACGGTACGGATTTGCGGCATATTACCCAGGCGCAGGCCTTTGGTGTATGGCAAAGGTGGTTTGTTCAACATTTGACGAATGGCGATATCCGCGCCTGGATTCTTATCGTAGAAGCCCTGTTTCTTGGTTAATTCATAGGCGGCGGTGGTGATAGGCAGATAGCCGGTCTTCTGATGCCATTCCGCGGCGATGTCAGGCTGCGCCAGGAACTGCATAAATTCGGCGACGCCCTTATAGGTCGCCTCATCTTTGCCGTTCATCACCCACAGGCTCGCGCCGCCGATGCTGGCGTTTTGCGGCGCTTCCTTCACGTCGGCGTCATAGGGCATCATGCCGACGCCGTAATTGAATTTGGCATTCTGACGGATATTCGCCAGCGAACCGGAAGACGCCGTGGTGATGGCGCATTCGCCGCTGTAGAATTTTTCCGTTGGCTCGTCTTTACGTCCGTAGTAAGTAAAGTCGCCTTTTTTATTCATGTCTTCAAGCAGCTGGATATGCTTGACCTGAACGGGTTTATTGAATTCCAGTACCGCATCCGTGCCGTCAAAACCGTTATTTTTAGTCGCTATCGGCAAAGCGTGCCAGGCGCTGAAGTTTTCGATTTGAATCCAGCCTTGCCAACCGCTGGCATAGCCGCATTTCATGCCGGATGCGCGCAGTTTCGCGGTGTAATCGGCCATTTGTTGCCAGGTTTTAGGCGGTTGCTCAGGGTCCAGCCCGGCTTTTTTGAAGGCATCTTTGTTGTAATACAGCACCGGGGTTGAGCTGTTAAACGGTTGCGACAGCAGATGTCCGCTTTTGCCATCGGCGTAATAACCGGAAACCGTAGGGACGAAGACTGATTCGTCGAAATTGATTCCCGCCTGTTTGAATACTTCATAAACCGGCTTGATTGCCTTGCTGGCCATCATGGTGGCGGTGCCGACTTCGTAGACCTGTAAAATCGCCGGGGCGTTGCCGGTTCGATAAGCAGCGATCCCGGCCGCCAGACTCTGTTCGTAGTTGCCTTTAAAGACAGGGACAATTTTGATATCGCTATGCGATTGGTTAAAACGCGCGGTTAGTGAATTAACCTCGGTTCCCAACTCACCTTCCATCGAATGCCAGAAAGGAATCTCGGTAACGGCTAGCGCATTAGCGTTGTAGGCCAGCGCCAATGCAACACAGGCCACGGTTTTACTCATGACATGCGCCTTACGAAATAGAGGATTAAGCATGCTTGTCTCCTGGAATTTGAGTCTGATTTGATCAGAGAGCGCTTTTTTATTCGCGAGGTAACATGACATGGGCACATGACAAAAAAATAACTGAAAAATGACAGTACAATGACAGGCCGGTGAATCGAGATAGGGGGAAGGGAAATCGCGCGCGAAAAGTATTGATGTAAACAATAGCTAGCGGCGATCAATAATTTAACATGAAAAGTTTTTCACTATTGTATGACGACAATCAGGCGTGTTTTTGTTCATTTATCCGACAATCGATTTATTCCTCCTCCTCATATACTACTCAATCACTCTCGACCTGAGTGAATCGAACAATAACAAGTTGTTAACAATGGCTTGTTTGGCGTCGCCTTTTACATAAAAAAATCAACAAACCTATCGCGGCCAGCGGATTTGCCGGCTGATATTCAATACCAAGGAATATTATGACTATTTTTAAAAACATGAAGTTGGGAACCATGTTGGGATCAGGCTTCGCCCTAATCATACTGATTGGCTGTCTGGTCTCCTTATTTGGCCGTATGCAGTTGGCCGAGCTGGGCAGCAATATTCAATTGTCGCAGGTGCGTATCAACAACCTGCTGCTGATGCAGGAAGTGAAAGATAATATCAATACCCTGTCCCGGGTGATCAGAAACATCGCGCTAATGGACGATCGGCAGGAAATGGAGGGTGAACGAAACCGTATCATCCAGTTGCAGGCGCGTAACGACGAACTGTTTACGCAAATTCGCCAACGTACGATCTCGCCGGAAGCGCGCACTCGGACGCAGAATCTGGAAAAACTCATACCGGCTTATCTTGAAACCGTGCATAGGTCGGTCGACGCGGGCATGTCGGGCGACTCGACACAAATCCGGACCGTGCTGTTCGGCGATCTGCGGGATGCGCAAAATGGCATTTTCAATGCCCTGGATGCAATGATTGACTATCAGACGACGCTGACCATTGAAACCGCTGAAAAATCGCAACAGCGGGCGACTTCGGCCGGTAGGTTAATGTTGATCATTGCGGCGCTGGCCGCTCTGTTGGGGGGATTGGTCGCCTGGAGTATTACTCATCGGATTAAGAAACAATTGGGCGGCGAACCCGCATATGCGGTTGATATCGCGCAGCAGGTGGCGCAGGGCAATCTGGCGCTGGAGATTCAGCTGCGTTCCGGGGATACCGCCAGCGTTTTGGCGGCGATGGCGGCGATGCGCGACGGTTTGAGTGAAACGGTGAACCAGGTACGCCAGAGCAGCGAGTCCATCGCCACTGGTGCGGGGCAAATTGCGATCGGCAACACTGACTTGAGCCAGCGGACGGAAGAACAGGCGTCCAATTTACAACAGACCGCGGCTTCCATGGAACAGATGCACACCACCATCAAGCAGAATACCGATACCGTCCATATGGCATCGGAATTGGCTAATTCCGCCAGCGTTACGGCGGTTAAGGGCGGGAACGTCGTGAATGACGTCGTCGCCACGATGGGGGATATAACCGCCAGTTCACGCAAGATCGGTGATATTATCGGCGTTATTGACGGTATTGCGTTTCAGACCAATATTTTGGCGTTGAATGCCGCGGTGGAAGCGGCGCGTGCCGGCGAACAGGGGCGTGGTTTTGCCGTTGTCGCCGGCGAGGTGCGTTCGCTGGCGCAGCGTTCCGCTTCCGCCGCGAAAGAGATCAAGGATCTGATAGGCGAGAGTGTGGAAAAGGTGGAAACAGGTTCCTTCCTGGTCAATGAGGCGGGTACGACGATGGGCGAAATCGTCGAGCAGGTGCGTCGCGTTGCCGAACTGCTTAGTGAAATTGGCGTGACGACCCGTGAACAGTCACAGGGCATTTCTCAGGTCAATGACGCGGTTAACCAGTTGGATGAAGTGACGCAACAGAATGCCGCGTTGGTGGAAGAGTCCGCTACAGCCGCAGACAGTTTAAGCGACCAGGCTAAACGCCTTGTCGAGCTGATGAGCCTTTTCCGTTTAAGCGCTACCTACGCGGGTAAATCCGCGGTCAAAGCGGGGTCATCGCCGGTGCAAACCTTGAAGTTGGCGAGTGGAACATCGTCAGGCCCGCAAAACTGGGAATCATTCTGATCCAGGCTGAGTGATTCGCCGACCCGGTAATACAGGAGGCGGCGCTGGTGGAACAATCCGCCCGCGCCGCTATGCGATTAAACACGCCGGCTCAGCCCGAACTTGCGAGTGCCTTCGACAGAGACTGGGACGCGTTTTAAACGGTGACTCTGGCTTTACGGCGCGACCGCTGAAAAGTCCGACCATCCTCTTTCCTGTGGAGAGCAAGATGGCGATCGGAATCCGGGGGATGTGATAAAACGAAAGGCCGCGTTCGCGGCCTTTGTCTGGCTGGGGGGATTACAGCGCGCGGCGCAGCCGTGCGACGGCTTCATGCATCTGCGCTTCCGTTGCGGTCGCATAGGAAAAGCGCAGCGTTGAATAGTCCGGCGCATCGGAGAAGAAGAATTCGCCCGGCACGAACACCACACCGTGATCCAGCGTCTGCTTCAGCCACTGCGTGGTATTAAACGGCTGGCGGAATCGAGCCCACAGGAACATACCGCCTTTAGGCTGATTGAACGTCATTACGTCGCCCAGCTCTTTTTCGATCAGGCCGGCCAACAGTTCGCTTTTTTCTTTGTAGGAATAGCGAATTTTTTCAATTTGAGCCTCCAGACGTCCCAGACCCAGATAACACTCCACAATGCTCTGCGACAGCGCGCTGGCGTGCAAATCGGCCGCCTGCTTAATGATGGCGACTTTATGCAGCAACCAATCCGGCATGATCGCCCAGCCAAGACGTAAGCCCGGCGCCAGGATCTTTGAAAATGTGGAGGTATAGAGCACATTTTCGGTATTGCCCAATTCGTCCTGAGCCAGTTGAAACAGGGTTGGGTGACGTTCTTCGGTAAAACGTAACTCTCCGTACGGATCGTCTTCAACAATGATGAAACCATAGCGTTCCGCCAGCTTGATCAGCTGCTTGCGCCGCTCATAACTCAGGGTGACGCCGCTCGGATTGCCAAAGTTCGGCACGATATACACGCCTTTGATGCGCTGTTTCTGCAGCAGGGCTTCCAGATCGTCGACCACCATACCGTTTTCATCCGAGGCAACGGACATCACCTGCGCCTGCGCCAGCTCAAGCGTCTGTAATGCGGCGAGATAGGTCGGACGCTCAACGACGAATATATCGCCCGGATCAATCATCGCCCGCATTATCAGGTCCAGCGCCTGCTGTGAACCGGCGGTGACCACGATGTCTTCCGCGCAGGTTTTTACCCCGCGAATGGCGCACAGCTCGGCGATGCGCTCGCGCAAAATCGGGCTACCTTCCGTTAATCCATATTGAAAAGCCGTTTTGGGCTGTTCGGTAATGGCTAACTGGGTTGCTTGATTCAAGCCGTCAAAATCAAACAGTTTATCTGACGGTATTCCCCCGGCCAGCGAGATGATGTTATCCATCTTGCTGTGCTTAAGCAGTTCTCGAATTGCTGAACTTTTCAACTGCGCGATACGCTGCGCCAATAAACCTTCGGTTGCCATTTTTATTTTGCCTTATCAGAACGACAGGCCGGATAAACCGGCCTGAATTCGGTTAGCCGCCCAGGTAGGCTGAACGAACCGCCTCATTTGCGAGTAATTCTGCTCCGCTGTCTTCCAGTACAACGTGACCATTTTCAAGCACATAGCCGCGATCGGCTAAACGTAACGCCTGATTCGCGTTTTGCTCCACGAGGAAAATGGTCATGCCTTCTTCACGCAGTTGCTGAATAGTATCAAAAATTTGCAAAATGATGATCGGCGCAAGCCCTAATGAGGGTTCATCAAGCAACAATAAACGCGGTTGGCTCATCAGTGCGCGGCCAATGGCCAGCATTTGCTGCTCGCCGCCGGACATGGTGCCGGCGCGCTGGGCGCGTCGTTCATACAGGCGGGGAAAGAGATCGTACACCCGTTCGATTCGCTGCTGATACTGGCTTCGTTCGGCAAAGAATCCGCCCATGGCCAGGTTTTCTTCCACCGTCATGCGGGAAAATACGCGGCGCCCCTCGGGCACAATGGCGATCGCTTCACGCATGATTCTCGCGGTCTGCCAGCCGGTGATGTCTTTGCCATCGAAGGTGATGGTGCCTTCGGTGGCGCGCGGATCGCCGCACAGCGTACCCAGCAGCGTGGTTTTCCCAGCGCCGTTGGCGCCAATGAGCGTAACGATCTCTCCCTGTTCGATGTGCAGGCTGACCTGATGCAGCGCCTGAATTTTCCCGTAGTGGGCCGAAACCCGATTTAATGACAGCATAAAGGTTATCCTTCACCCAGATAAGCACGGATGACATCCGGGTTATTACGAATTTCAGCCGGGGTTCCGTGGGCCAGCGGCGTTCCCTGATTGACGACATAAATCCGATCGGAAATGCCCATAACCAGCTTCATGTCATGCTCAATCAACAGTACAGAAACCTGATGACGATCGCGCAGCTCGGCGATCAGTAGATTTAACTCTTCGGTTTCTTTTGGGTTGAGTCCGGCCGCCGGCTCGTCCAGCATCAACAGGTCCGGTCGGGTCACCATGCAGCGGGCGATTTCCAGCCGTCGCTGCTGACCGTATGCCAGATTGCCGGCCTGACGATTGGCGAGCTCCAGCAGGCCGACTCGTTCCAGCCACTCGGCCGCGCGCGCCTGGGCGTCGGCTTCCGCGCGCCGAAATCCCGGCGTTTTCAGCAGCCCGGCGAAGATGCCGCTTTTGAGATGCTGGTGCTGGGCCACCAGCAGATTCTCAATCACGGTCATTTCACGAAACAGGCGCACGTGCTGAAAGGTGCGAACCACGCCCATCCGGGCGATTTTCTGTCCGGGCAAGCCTTCCAGATGCCGATCGCGCAGCATGATAGTGCCGCCGGTGGGGCGATAAAAACCGGTCAGGCAGTTAAATACCGTGGTTTTACCGGCGCCGTTCGGGCCGATAAGCGAGACGATTTCTCCCGCGTTTAAATCCAGTTCAACGTTGTTGACCGCCAGCAGACCGCCGAAACGCATCATCAGACCTCTGACGGATAGTAATGGCTGCGTACTCATGCCTGCTCTTCCTTCTCGCTTACTTTCAGCTTCATCTGCGGGCGCTTCATCGGCAGCAGACCTTGCGGACGCCAAATCATCATCAATACCATCAGCGCGCCCAGCAGCAGCATGCTGTATTCGTTCAAATCACGCATCAGCTCGCGCGACACCACCAGCAATATGGCGGCGAGAATCACCGCGAACTGCGAGCCCATGCCGCCCAGCACTACAATCGCCAGGACAAATGCGGACTCGGCGAAGGTGAAAGATTCCGGGCTGACAAATCCCTGGCGGGCGGCAAACAAGGTGCCGGCAAAACCGGCGAACGCGGCGCTGATGGTGAATGCCGTCAGCTTGATGCGCGTCGGGCTGAGTCCCAGCGAGCGGCAGGCGATCTCATCGTCGCGCAGCGCTTCCCAGGCCCGGCCCAGCGGCATCCGCAGCAGGCGATTGATGATAAATACAGTCAGGATCACCAGCAGCAGCGCCACCAGGTAGAGGAAAATAATGCGATCGCTGGGGTCGTACTTCAGTCCGAAGAAGTGATGGAAGGTATCCCAGCCGTCACGCGCGCTACGGCTGAATTCAAGACCAAAAAGAGTCGGTTTGGGGATCTGGCTGATGCCGTTCGGACCGCCGGTGATTTCAGTATTGTTCAGCAGCAGGATACGTACGATTTCGCCGAATCCCAGCGTGACGATGGCCAGGTAGTCGCCCCGCAGACGCAATACCGGGAAGCCCAGCAGAAAACCCGACAGGGCGGCGGTTATGCCGGCCAGCGGCAGGCTTTCCCAAAAGCCCAAGCCATAGTAATTATTCAACAGCGCATAGGTATAAGCGCCGATGGCGTAAAAACCGCCATAGCCTAACACCAGCAGGCCGGACAGGCCGACGACGACGTTTAATCCCAGGCCCAGCATGACGTAAATCAGGGTCAGGGTGGCGATATCCACGGTGCCGCGTGAAACCAGAAAAGGCCAGGCGATGGCGGCGATAATTATCACCCCCGCCAGCAGTTTCTGCCGGGGCGTACTGCCGTCAAAACTCGGCAGCACCAGCGATGGGCCGGAAAACTTCTGCATACCCTGCTGGATAAGCGGGCGGACCAACTGAAAGAAGAAAACCACAACACAGCCGGCTCCAATCCAGTGCCAGCGGATTTGATCGGCGCCCCGCACAACCAGTCTGGTGCCATCAAGCTCAAGCTGCATGCCCATGACGAAGCTAGCCAGCACCAGCAGGGTGAATGCGCAAATACAGGCATTGAGGGGATTGAGCTTTTTCATACTTTCTCAACCTCCGGGCGGCCAAGAATACCGGTGGGCATGACCAACAGCACGGCGATCAACAGCGCGAAGGAGACGGCGTCCTTATACTCCGTGCTCAGATAGGCGGATGTCAGCGCTTCCGCCACGCCCAGAATCAAACCGCCGATCATCGCGCCAGGAATACTGCCGATGCCGCCAAGCACTGCGGCCGTAAAGGCTTTCATCCCCGCCATGAAGCCAATGTAGGGGTTGATCACGCCATAGAACTGCCCCAGCAGAACACCGGCCACCGCGGCCATTGCCGCGCCAATCACAAACGTCAAAGAGATGACCCGGTCTGTGCTGATGCCCAGCAGGCTGGCCATTTTCAGATCTTCGGCGCAGGCGCGGCAGGCGCGCCCCATGCGCGAATAACGAATAAATAGCGTCAGCGCCAGCATTGCCAGGAAGGTGACAACCCAGATGGTTAATTGCATGGTGCTGACCGTCGCGGCAAAACCGTTGCTCTCACCCAGCGTCCATTGCCCGGTAACCAGGCTTGGCAGCGCGACGTCACGGGAACCCTGGGTCAGGCTGACGTAGTTTTGCAGGAAAATCGACATGCCGATGGCGGAAATAAGCGCGATCAGGCGCTTGGAGGTGCGCACCGGTTTATAGGCCACGCGCTCGATGCTCCAGCCATAGGCGCTGGAAATCACCACGGCGGCGATAAAGGCCGCGCCGATTAATAACCAGCCGGCGTCAATGCCCATCATCATCAGGGCGGCAATAACGATAAAAGAGACATAGCTACCGATCATATAAACTTCGCCGTGCGCAAAGTTAATCATGCCGATAATGCCGTAAACCATGGTGTAGCCAATGGCGATCAGCGCATAAGTGCTGCCCAACGTCAGGCCGTTGAACATCTGCTGAAGAAAATAGAGGAACTGCTCGGACATACCTTTACCTTAAATTCTGCCCCCGGGTCTTGCGATTACGGGGGCATCGGTATTGAGGGATTAATACAGATTCGGTTGCTTATTTCACTGCGCTGGACGTACCGTCTGCATGCCACTCAAACACACCAAACTCAAACCCTTTCAGGTCGCCTTTTGCATCCCAGCCCAATGGCCCCATCACGGTATCAACGGATTTGGCCTTCAGGTCGCTCGCCAGCTTTTCCGGCTCCATGCTGCCGCTACGCTGCATTGAGGTCGTCAGCGATTGAATGGCGGCATAGGTGGTCCAGATGAACGGACCGCTCGGATCCAGCTTTTTCGCCTTCAGCGCATCAACAACCGGTTGGTTGGCGGGGACCTGATCGTAACGTTTAGGCAGCGTAACCAGCATGCCTTCGGATGCAGCGCCGGCAATGTTGGACAGGGATGAGTTACCCACGCCTTCCGGCCCCATAAATTTGGTCGTCATGCCGGCCTGACGCGCTTGCCGCAAAATCTGGCCCATTTCCGGGTAGTAGCCGCCAAAATAAACGAAGTCCACATTTTCTTTCTTCAAACGCGCAACCAGCGTGGAAAAATCTTTATCGCCCGCCGTCACACCTTCAAACAGCACTACATTTGCGCCGGATTTTTTCAGGTTATCCTGAACGGCGCGAGCCAGACCTTCGCCGTATTGTTGTTTGTCGTGTACAACGGCAATACGCTGAGGTTTAATCGTCTCGACAATGTATTTTGCCGCGGTTGGACCCTGATCGGAATCAAGACCGGTGGTGCGCAGCACCAGATTGTAGCCGCGAGTGGTCAGATCGGCGTTGGTTGCGGCCGGCGTAATCATAATCACGCCTTCTTCTTCATAAATATCAGACGCCGGCTGCGTGGAGGAAGAACACAAATGGCCGATCACATAGCGAATGCCGTCATTGATCACCTTGTTGGCAACGGCGACCGCCTGTTTCGGGTCGCACGCATCATCGTATTCAACGCCAACCAGCTTATTTCCCTCAACGCCCCCTTTGGCGTTGATATCGGCAATGGCCTGACGCGCGCCGATAAACTCCATATCGCCGTACTGTGCGACAGGACCAGACATCGCCCCGACAACCGCGATTTTGATATCTTCGGCATGTGCAGTCTGACTCAGTGCGATAGCCATGCATCCCATCAGCAATGCTTTACCTTTACTAAATTTCATCCGTTTACCCCATGTATCGTTATTATGGATACTGTCGAAAAATTGACTGCCCTGTGCCATAAGATAACCTTTTTCCTGATATACAAGAATAGGTTAGCGTCATTATTAGTAATATTTTCTAATAAGACTTTATTTTTCATATTATTAAACAGGAATTTTATGCTGCAAATCAACTGAAGCCATCAAAAACAAGCTGTCTAAACAGCATAAAATACTAGGTTTAAAGTTCAGTGTTTAATTTTTTTATAGTGATTTGTGCTGCATTACTCGTTAATCAATAACGTTTTATTCGAAAATTTGGTTAATCAAAAAAACATTTTTGCTGTGTATGGTAACAAATTGATTGGATAACCATTTGACTACAAACCAGATACATTATTCTTCACTCATATAATGGAGTGCTAGTAAATGAAATTAACCGTTGAGTCTCTTAGCGTATTCAGCCCCCAGGATAAAATTGACCTGTCTAAGATCTGGCCGCATCAACATATTGAGCTGCTGGAAAAGCAACTTACGCCGGAAAGACGTGTGTTTGCTGCCCGCTTTAACGACCGACTGTCGGCGAGTGTGCTCGTGGAAATAAAAGGAGAATACGCTCAGCTGAATGATCTTATGGTGCGTGTAGAGACCCGAAGGCGCGGCGTGGGGCGCTACCTGGTAGAAGAGACGCTCAGGGCCTTGCCCGAGATCAAAGAGTGGTGGCTGGTCACGGCCGATCACTCGACGGTTAATGAGTCGATACTGGGGAAATTCATGATCAGCTGTGGTTTCTCACCGGTTTCCGGCGGTTGGCGCTATGTAAAGCATGGCGGTTTGGCTAGCTTAGACGGGCATTTATAGTTGGTTGGGCGTAAAAAAATCCCCGCTGGCGCGGGGATTTTTATGATGTGGCGTGCGGCGCCATGAGCATGCCGTCAGCAGATTCAGGCCTCTATCGCCGCTCGCAGTTTTTTCATGGCGTTCTTTTCCAACTGGCGTACGCGCTCCGCGGAAACACCATATTGATCGGCCAGTTCCTGCAGTGTCGATTTGTTGTCATCGTCCAGCCAACGGGCACGGATAATGTGCTGACTCCGTTCGTCCAGACCTTCCAATGCGTAGGTCAGTTTATCCGCCGCATGGCTTTCCCAGTTGTCTTCCTCAATGCCGTCGGCAAAATCGGAAGACTTATCCTGCAGGTAAAGCATCGGCGACATGGCTTTGCCGTCGTGCGTCTCTTCGTCCGGCGTCGGATCAAAGGTCATGTCCTGCGCCGCCATGCGTGATTCCATCTCAAGCACGTCTTTACTGGTTACGCCCAGTTCCCGGGCGACCAATTCGACTTCATCCTGATTAAACCAGCCAAGACGCTGTTTGGATTTCCGCAGGTTGAAGAACAGCTTACGTTGCGCTTTAGTGGTCGCGACTTTCACGATACGCCAGTTGCGCAACACGTATTCGTGGATTTCAGCCTTGATCCAGTGCACGGCAAAGGAGACCAGACGAACGCCCACTTCTGGATTAAAACGGCGCACCGCTTTCATCAGGCCGATATTGCCTTCCTGAATCAGATCCGCCTGCGGCAGGCCGTAGCCGGCATAATTACGGGCTACATGAATAACAAAACGCAGGTGCGACAGAATAAGCTGTTTAGCCGCCTCCAGATCGCCCTGATAATGCAGCCGTTCAGCCAGAGCCCGCTCTTCCTCCGCCGTCAGCATCGGATAGGCATTGGCGGCGCGAATATAACCTTCCAGACTGCCTTGGGGAACTAAGGTGAAAGTTTGCATATCTTTGGTCATTCAACCTCTCTCATGACTACGGTTTATACGATGCTTCTTAATGAGAAGATCGCCTATGCGCTTGTCGAAAACGATATGTTAATAACAAGCCGCGATATTTATCTGTGTTACTCCGACTTTCCGCGGTAATTCATTGAAAATTCGTCGTAGTAGCTAATGTATTCAGACTGTGATTTCTCTCACAAGTTCCCCTATTTTCATCCATCTTATTTAACATATCAAGATGAATCACTGAGGAATTTATGGGTCGGCGGAGACGAAAAAAACGCGGTGGCCGAAGGGCATTCCCTTGTGCATACAGCCCGATGCACAAGGGAAGAGTATAACAAAAAAAGATTATTCTGGTGTAAAACGACGTAAATGTTGGACTGTGGCCAGCCACGCGGCCAACCAGCCGATCATCGCGGCGATCAGCAACAGCAGCAGGGATTCATCCCAACTGAGTCCTCTGACCCTGAAGGTGGTGCCGAAGACCGACGCGACTTGGGCGACGACCGCATCAAGCCGCCATACCAGCGCCTGAGACAGGATTAGCGACAACACGGCGCCGGCAAAGCCCATTACGGCGCCGCCGTTGAGGAAGGGGCGCAGAATAAAACCGTCCGTCGCGCCAATCAGCTTCATGACGTTGATGGTTTCCCGTCGGCTAAAGATGCTCAGGCGCACGCTGTTGCCGATCACCAGGAAGACGGCGATCACCATCAATATGCCAATCGTCGCGGAAATCTGGCCAACCAGGCTGGTCAGGGCGACCAGGCGGGCAAACCAGCTATCGTCCATGCGGACCTCGTCCACGCCTTGGGTGGCGGCGACTCGATCGCGCAACGTCGTCAAGGTTTCCGCACTCTGGAAGGTCATTTTCGGGGTAATGATGGCGACCGCCGGCAACGGATTTTCCTCCAGCATATCCAGCGCGCCGCCGAAGCCCGACCAGTTGCGGAATTCGCCCATCGCCTCATTGCGCGACAGATAGTTGACCTTTTCGACGCCCTCTTCCGATTGCAGCCGAGTGATCACCGCCTGCGCGGCGTTGTCGTCCAGGGATTTATCCAGATACACGGTTAACTGCGGCGTGGGATACCACTGCTCGGCGGCCTGACTGACGTTTTTCCACACCAGATAGCAAATACTGGGTAACGCCAGAGAAATCGCTATCACCATAATGGTTAACAACGTCGCCAGCGGCTGGCGCAGCATATCGGCCAGCGTATTCATCCATGCGTAACGCCACTGTTCCTGCCAGCCGCCGCGTAATGACCTGGCCTTCGTGCCAGGCTTTTTCACATTGCGGCTATTATTCGCCATGATGACTTCCCCCAATCATGCGGCCATTGGACAACGTCAAGACCCGGTAATTTCGTCGCGATATCAGCCCGGTATCATGGGTCGCCATCAACACGGTGACGCCTGCGCGATTGAACTCTTCAAACAGGCGGAGAATGCCTTCGGACAAAGCGTCATCCAGGTTACCGGTCGGTTCGTCCGCCAGCAAAACCGCGGGCTTGTTGACCACCGCCCGCGCGATGCCGACACGCTGCTGTTCCCCGCCGGAGAGCTGAATAGGGTAGTTTTTGGCTTTGTCCAACAGGCCTACCTTGTCGAGCGCGGCGGAAACCCGGCGGCGAATGTCCTCGCGACTGGCGCCGGCGATAACCAGCGGCATCGCGACGTTGTCATAAACGGTACGTTCCATCAGCAAATGGTGATCCTGAAAGATCATCCCGATCTGGCGGCGTAAAAAGGGTACTTCACGCTTTTTCAGGCGGCTGATATTGTGTCCGCCGAACAGGATCTGACCAGCACTGGGACGTTCTATACCGCAAATCAGCTTCAGCAGGGTACTTTTCCCCGCACCAGAATGACCAGTCAGGAAGGCCATTTCTGCCGGGCGCAGATAAAAGTCCACCCCCTGCAACGCCTGACGTCCACCGAGATAAGCTTTACTGACCTGTTCAAAGCGAATCATCCGTTTTAATCCTCTCGGGCAAAAAGTGCCTCAATAAAATCGGCAGCCTTAAACGGCCGCAAATCTTCGATACCTTCGCCGACGCCGATATAGCGAATCGGGATGCTAAACTGGTCGGCGATGGCGAAAATTACCCCGCCCTTGGCGGTGCCATCAAGTTTGGTTAATGCGATCCCCGTCAGGCCGACCGCTTCGTTGAAAAGTTTCGCCTGACTCACCGCGTTTTGTCCGGTGCTGGCATCCAGCGTCAGCATAACTTCATGCGGCGCTTCGTCATCCAGCTTTTTCATTACGCGGACTATCTTCTTCAACTCTTCCATCAGGTGGGCTTTGTTCTGCAAGCGACCGGCGGTATCGGCAATCAGCACATCCACTCCGCGGGCTTTCGCCGCCTGAATGGCGTCGAAAATGACCGAAGCCGAGTCGGCGCCGGTATGCTGCGCGACCACCGCGACATTATTACGCTGGCCCCAAACCTGAAGCTGTTCAACCGCCGCTGCGCGGAACGTATCTCCCGCCGCCAGCATCACTGATTTGCCCTGCGCCTGAAATTGCCGCGCCATTTTGCCGATGGTGGTGGTTTTCCCCACGCCGTTGACGCCGACCATCAGGATTACGTAGGGCGTTTTGCCCTCGATATTCAGCGGTTCATCAACTTTAGCAAGTATTGTCGCCATTTCTTCTTTCAGCTTGGCAAAAAGCGTATCCGCATCTTTCAATTGCTTACGGTTGGCGTGCTCCGTCAGGCTGGTAATGATTTTACGCGTGGTTTCAACGCCGACATCCGCAATCAGTAACTGTTCTTCCAGCTCTTCAAACAGATCATCGTCGATTTTCTTACCACGAAACAATCCGATAAATCCTGAACCTAAATTCTGACGGGTTTTTACCAGACTGCGTTTCAGACGAGCAAAGAATCCTTCCCGGGTCGGCCGTTCCTGTTCGTGCGTGACCGTCACGGGCTGGATTGCGGCGTCCGCTTCATCCTCAACGGCGAGGGCCGTTTCCGTCGGCTCTTCGACTGGATTTGCGTGATCACCGGCGGGTTCTTCTTTCTCATCCTCATCGGCGGCGCTAGCCGTTTCAGCTTCACTGGCGGCGCTCGTTGTTTCTATTTGCGCGGTCTGTTCTTCTGGTTCGACGTCTTTCGCCGGCGCGGGTTCCCGCGTCAGATCTTCCGTCGCCGCATCGGCTGCTTCCGGCCGCGGCCGTTCGGGATCTGCATTGTTTTCCACAACGGGAGCCTTCCGTAGCTCCGTTTCTTGCTCCGCGGCCGGATGTGTCTCGGCATCGGCTTCAGCGACCGGTGTCTCAGGAATTTCAGACTTCTCTTGCGGTTGCTCTTGTCGTTCTTCTTCCTGACGGCCTAGCCCAAGCCAGGAAAAAAAACCGCGCTTTTTCTTTTCTTTTGCCATGTTGCAATCGCGCTCCACGCCGTCCACTGCGGCGAATAAATAATTAAGACCAATCTATAGTGACGATAAACAACAAGTTTAACACTTTACTGGCATCAGCAACACGCAGCCAGAGGGGGCAATGGCGGAGAATCTCGGTAACGAAGTATGTCAAATCGCGCCTCTATGCAGTCGGCGTGACGCCGGCCCTGTCTGGTGTGCGGGTGGCGCGCCATAAATCTATTGGGTATATGGCTTAAGCGCCGTTAGAATAACGCTTAAATCTTCCCGACCGTGCTGTGCGGGCTATCCGCACGGTGACCAATACGTGAACTATGGCTAAAAAAAATGCATCGTCAGCCGCCGGGCAAATCCGAATTATCGGTGGTCAGTGGCGTGGCAGAAAACTCCCTGTTCCCATCAGCCCGGGCTTAAGGCCAACCACCGATCGCGTGCGTGAAACGGTGTTCAACTGGCTGGCGCCGGTTATTCAGCAGTCGCGCTGTCTGGATTGCTTTGCCGGCAGCGGCGCTCTGGGGCTGGAGGCGCTGTCGCGCTATGCCGCTCATGCCACGCTGTTGGAAAAGGAACGTATCGTGGCGCAGCAATTAACGCAAAATCTGACGCTGCTCCGCGCGGAGAATGCCCTCGTCGTTAATACTGATACCTTGCAATGGCTGTCTCAGAACGGCGAACCGTTTGATGTGGTTTTTCTCGATCCGCCGTTTCGCAAAGATTTATTGAACGATACGCTATCGCTGCTGGAACAACAGGGCTGGTTAGCGCCAGACGCGTGGATCTACGTGGAAACCGAAACTGAGAATGCACAGCTGGTTATTCCGGAAAACTGGCAACTGCACCGCGAAAAAGTCGCCGGCCAGGTGGCATATCGCTTGTATATCCGCCAATAATCATCGTAGAGAAAAGAGAATCAAGGGGAACATGATGATATGGATTAATCTTGGCCGATTATTGATGCTGGGAATATGGGGGATTCTGGTGTTTAACCTGATTCAGCCTTTCCCCAGACCATTGAATATTTTTATGACGGTGGCGATGATCTTCACGATCCTGATGCATGGTTTTCAACTGCTGTTGTTAAAGGCCAGCCAGCCCAAAGAGAGCCCGGCGTTGAGTCATGCGTTTCAGGCGCGTATTTTTCTGTTCGGCGTATTTGAACTGCTTGCCTGGCAGAAAAAACAGCCGAAACCAGCCAAAAAATAGCGGCTATTCCTGCCTGGGCACAAAACTGATAAAGCGGGTGCCTTTGACTTGCAACATGCCCCGCATATCTTTGTCGATCTGGTTGTAATCGGCCGCCTTGAGGTCCAGCGTGATGCCGGCGCAGCCATCTACCGGTTGAAAGGTAACCTCATAACACATGTCTTCTATTCCGTCCTCATAACCATGGGAACGGTTGCGGGTCTTCGGCAATGCACGTTTGGTTTTTATTTCCACCAATATCGTTTGCAGCGGCGCCGCATCATTGCGCGCTTCCTGATTTCGCTGATGCTGATATTGACGCCAGGCCAACATCAGAATCAGTGCAAAAACCAGTATCAGTAGCGGCGGAAAATCACGCATGCGTCAGGGTTTCTTGCCCGGAAGATAGGGGAAGTTCGTAACGTTATCGCCTAATTCAGAGATGCGGGCGCTACCTTTTTCCGTTACCGCATCAATGCGGATCACGGCTTGTAAAGGAATAAAGCTGCGGCTGACGCCCGAAAATTCGGTTTTCAGTTTTTCGGTCGAAGGATCAACCAGTACTGTTGATTGACTGTCGAAAACGAAATCGGCAATTTCAATAAAACCGAACAGATTGCTTGAAACCAGTTCACGCACATAAAGCTGGTAGTTTTTACCATTATTCATGAACTGAATACGATAAAGTGCGGGTTCATTACTCATTCAACCATACTCTCCTTGAGGATAATTACGTGCGCCAATCTGCGGTCCGAATGGGGCGATAACATAGCATGAAGCACCGGTATGCGCATCTGTCTCGCCCGATGTTGTTGATCCTTACCCCGATCCCCTACACTGAATGAATAAAGTGATGGATGCCGCTATCGGGCTTCGATCCGACTTATTTAATACAGAATAAGGATAATCTATGCTTTGGTCGTTTATTGCCGTGCTTTTTTCCGGTTGGCTGTACGTTGATGCCAGCTACCGTGGCCCGGTATGGCAACGTTGGCTGTTTAAACCCGTCACCTTGTTATTATTGCTGGCGTTGGCCTGGCAAACGCCGCAGCTGGCCGTTCCGGGCTATCTGATCGTCGTCGGGCTGCTGGCGTCGCTGGTGGCGGACATGCTGCTGCTGCTGCCGACACAACGCCTGCTTTATGCGTTCGGCGCCTACTTTGTCTCTCATCTGCTGTATACGATCAGTTTTTTCACCAGCCAGATGGCCTTCACGTTTTTCTGGCCATTGGCGCTGGTGCTCATTCTTCTGGCGATGATTCTGATCGCGATCGTCTGGAGTCGTCTGGAAACTCAGCGCTGGCCGGCCTGCGCGTTAATCATGATGACCACCGTCATGGTCTGGGTGGCTGGCGAACGTTATTTCGCCCTTGGAACGGATTATAACTTCTCGCTGCTGGCTGGATGCGCGCTACTGTTTCTCGCCCATGCGACCTGGTTTATTCACCATTACCGGATAAATTTTCGCGCGCATCAGGCCATGGTGGCGGTCTGCTATTTCGGCGGGCATTTCTTAATCGTTCGCTCGCTCTATTTTTAATGCCGATGGGGATGTGAAACGCTGGATCAGCCCGATATGACGGTGTACATTCTCTGATGAGAATCACTATCATCAACACAGGAGGAAGGTATGCATTCTCATCAGCATCACTGCACTGAAAAATCAACCTGCTGTCGTGAGCACGCCCGTCATTCGTCACGCGCGCAAAAAAGCTGCTGCGCCGTAAAATATGCGCCGGTCGCGGTTGCCGATACCGGGCGGGGGACGGATCAAAATACATCGGAAAGCGGTAATAACGCCGATTCGGACGACCCCGACGGGAGCGATGGCGACCGACCCTCGTCATGCCAGCGTTTTAGCTGGAAAATCAGTGGGATGGATTGTCCCAGTTGTGCAAAAAAAATTGAAAACGCCGTAAGGAATCTCTCCGGGATAAAACAGGTCAACGTGCTGTTCGCCACGGAAAAGCTGATCGTCGATGCCCGCAATGATGTCCGCCCGCAGGTGCAGAAAACGGTTCAGCAAATCGGTTTTACTTTGCAGAACCTCTCTGCGCAAACGCCCCTTTCTTCTGATTCACCCCGTTTTATCCATGAATATGGTTTCCTGATCCTTTTTACGCTGCTGGCGGCGGCAAGCTGGGGACTTTCACTGCTGAACGGCGACGGCGGACGCATCGCTTTTATCGCGACCACCATCGTGGGTCTCATTCCGGTATTGAAAAAAGCGATGCAGCTTATGCGCTCCGGTACGCCTTTCGCGATAGAAACGCTGATGAGCGTGGCGTCCATCGGGGCGTTGCTGATTGGCGCGACGGCCGAAGCCACGTTCGTTCTGCTGCTTTTCATGCTGGGCGAGCGGTTGGAGTCCTACGCGGCCAATCGCGCCCGGCGAGGCGTTAGTGCGTTAATGGCGCTGTTGCCTGAAGAGGCGACGGTGATCCGTGATGAGCGCCGTCTCAGCGTGCCGGTCGCCGGCCTGACGCCTGGCGATGTCATTGAGGTGGCGCCCGGCGGCCGTTTGCCGGCCGATGCGGAACTGCTGATCTCTGAAGCCAGTTTTGATGAAAGCGCATTAACCGGGGAGTCGGTGCCCGTCGAACGCGAACCGGGCGACAAAGTGGCGGCCGGCAGTCTGTGCGTCGACCGTAACGTGCGCCTACGGGTGGTGTCGCAACCGGGCAATAGCGCCATCGACCGTATTCTTCAGTTGATCGAGGAAGCGGAAGAGCGACGCGCGCCGATAGAACGTTTCCTCGACCGCTTCAGCCGCTACTACACGCCGGCCATTATGCTGCTGTCTTTACTCGTTATCCTGATCCCGCCGTTGCTGCTGGCTCAGCCTTGGCAAGAGTGGATCTATCGTGGACTGACGTTATTGCTGATCGGCTGCCCTTGCGCGCTGGTGATTTCCACTCCGGCGGCGATTACGTCAGGTCTGGCGGCGGCCGCCCGTCAGGGCGCGCTGATTAAGGGGGGCGCGGCGCTGGAATCACTTGGCAGCATTCGCGCGGTCGCGTTCGATAAAACCGGAACCTTAACCGAAGGAAAACCGCAGGTAACGGAAATTCTGCCCGCGGCCGGCCTCAGCGAAACCGCGCTGCTGACGCGCACTGCGGCGATAGAAGCCGGTTCACATCATCCACTGGCCAAAGCCATCGTACAGCGGGCGCGGGAAGTGAGTACGTTTTTGCCTGTCGCGGACAATCGCCGAACGCTGGCGGGCATCGGCGTCGAGGGGACGATTGCCGGCAGGCGGTTTCAGGTTAGCTCGCCGGCCAAGCTGCCGGCGGATATGCTGGACGCCGACTGGCGGCAGCGTATCGAAGCATTGGAAAATGAAGGGAAAACCGTGGTTGTCGCGCATGAGGATACTCAGGTGGCGGGGCTGCTGGCACTGCGGGACACGCTGCGTCACGATGCCGGTTCCGCGCTGCATGCATTACGGACGCTGGGTATCAGCTGCGTCATGCTGACGGGAGATAATCCTCGGGCCGCGGCATCTATTGCGAGTGAATTGGGCATCGAGTACCAGGCCGGCCTGCTGCCGGCGGATAAAGTGGCGGCGGTCGGCACGCTTAATCTGCGTCATCCCACGGCGATGGTGGGAGACGGCATTAACGATGCTCCGGCGATGAAGGCGGCCACCATCGGCATCGCGATGGGCGGCGGCACTGACGTGGCGCTGGAGACGGCGGACGCGGCGTTGACCCATAGCCGTCTTAATGGGGTAGCCATGATGATCCGGCTCTCACGGGCGACACAGCGTAATATTCGTCAGAATATTACGCTTGCGCTAGGGCTAAAGGCGCTGTTTCTTATTACCAGCGTACTGGGGATCACCGGTTTGTGGCTGGCGGTGCTGGCGGACTCCGGCGCGACGGCGCTGGTTACCGCCAACGCCCTGCGGCTACTGCAGAAACGGAACTGAGCCGCCCCGATAGCCCGACGCCCGGTTCAACGGGCGTCATCACGTCAGGCGTATCCGGGCTATCGGGGGATTAATCCCCTTTACGCAGCAAATACCGATAGGGTAGCTGTTCGGTCTCCTGAGCCAGCAGCAGGTGATCCATATAAAGGCAGAACCCGGGGATATCACGGGTCGTCGCCGGATCGTCAGCCAGGATTAACAGCGTTTGTCCGGGTTCCATTTGGCGTACCGCCTTGCGCACCATCATTATCGGCTCGGGGCAGCGCAGCCCCCGGGCATCAAGGGTTTTATCGGGATTGGCGAATGGGTCGGTCATCAATGTTCTCTGCGATTAGCGAATAATAAAAAGCCGCCATAGTTTACGCTGAGGATTTTCAGGCGCAAGTTGCGACAACGTTTGCGCAAAAAACAGCCATTGCAATGCCGGCGTAATTGAGTATCATGCGCCCGCGCCGGCAAAAAAGCCGCAATATCTCTTGGGTTCCCTTACCCCAATAACCAAAAAGGTTACATATATGTATCGATTTACTCCCCAACAGCGGCTGACGGCGCTGATATGGCTTTCGTTATTTCATCTTCTGATCATTACTTCCAGTAATTATCTGGTTCAGCTCCCGGTATCGATTTTCGGTTTTCATACCACCTGGGGGGCCTTCACCTTTCCGTTTATTTTTCTGGCTACCGACCTGACCGTGCGTGTTTTTGGCGCGCCGCTGGCTCGGCGCATCATTCTGACCGTTATGGTTCCCGCACTGTTGGTTTCCTATCTGGTATCCGTGTTGTTCTACCAGGGGCAATGGCAATCTTTCAGTGCGCTGGGGCAGGTAAATATCGTGGTTGCCCGGATCGCCAGCGCCAGTTTTATGGCCTATGTCCTGGGGCAAATTCTGGATGTTCACGTCTTTAACCGTCTGCGCCAGCGTAATGCCTGGTGGGTGGCGCCAACGGTTTCGACGCTGTTTGGGAATCTCAGCGATACGCTGGCCTTTTTCTTTATTGCGTTTTACCGCAGTACCGACCCTTTTATGTCCGCTAATTGGGTTGAAATCGCTTTGGTGGATTATACTTTCAAGTTGCTGATAAGCCTTATTTTCTTTCTGCCTATGTATGGCGTAATGCTGAATGTGGTGCTCAAGCGCCTGAGCGAACAACAGCCTGATATGCCTTATCTATCAGCCGAAAACCGCCGCTAAACCCTGTTTCGCCGTTCGAACAGGACGGCAAAAGACTGCTATTCTTCAGGTCTGAATTTATGGTTTGTGACAACAAACCGCTTGTTTTTACATACAGAATAGCGTGCGATAATGCCTTAATCTGTTCCAACAAAAACGAAAGGGAACCCTATGCCGAATGTCGTTAAATACCTTGGAATGAGTCTGCTGGTTGTCATGCTTGCCGCCTGTGACGACAAAACAGAAGAGCGCCCGGCGGCGCCGGCACAGGATCAACCGGCGGCGGAGGCTTCAACAGGCGTAGCTATTGAACTGATGTCTGGCAATATTGCCTTTACCCTGCCGGCGGATATGAAAGATCAAAGCGGTAAGCTGGGCACGCAGGCAAACAATATGCACGTTTACGCAAACGAGAGCGGGCAAAAAGCGGTGATCGTCATTTTGGGTGATAACACCAGCGAAACGCTCTCCGTATTAACGAAACGCCTGGAAGATCAACAGCGCGCGCGTGATGCCAACCTACAGGTTGTGACCAACAAGTCCATTGACGTGGACGGAAAAGAGATGCAGCAGTTGGACAGCATTATCACCAGCAGCGGACAGCAGGCCTATTCATCCGTGGTGCTGGGCAAAATGGACGATAAACTGCTGATATTGCAAATTACGCTACCGGCAGGTAACCAGCAACAGGCTCAGACTGAAGCGGAAAATATTATTCGTACACTGAAGCTGAAATAATCAGATAGCCATGAAATGTCCCGGGCGCGGAGACGACGTCCGGGATTTTTTATTTGCGGGTCAGAAAAGCATGGTTATTGATTACAGATTTGAAATCTCAGCGTTATACTCTGCCGGTAGTATTGATGCTTCGCGTGATCCCCTCTACCTAGAGCTGATTTTCGCATTCTTCCATCATTTTAACCTTTGATATCCATATATGATTCGTTCTCCTCGATCGACCGCATGGTTGCGAGTTGTCAGCCTTGCTCTGGCAGCCTTCATTTTCAACACCGCCGAATTTGTCCCTGTAGCGCTCTTATCTGACATCGCCGTCAGCTTTTCGATGAGCGCCGCTCAGGTGGGACTGATCATTACCATCTATGCCTGGGTGGTTGGCCTGATGTCGCTGCCGTTTATGCTGATCTCCAGCAAAATGGAAAGACGCGGGCTGTTGATTAAGATTTTTATTCTGTTCGTCGCCAGTAATCTGTTATCCGGCGTGGCGTGGAACTTCTGGGTTTTGGTGATTGCCCGCGTCGGCGTGGCGTTGTCCCATGCGATTTTTTGGTCAATTACGGCCTCTCTGGCCGTGCGTCTGGCGCCTCACGGCAGAAAGGCGCAAGCCCTGAGTTTGCTGGCGACCGGGACCGCGCTGGCGATGGTGCTGGGCCTGCCTCTGGGCCGGCTGATTGGGCAGTATTTAGGATGGCGCATGACTTTTTCGATCATCGGTATCGTGGCCTGCGTGGTTATGCTGGTCATGATAAAACTGCTGCCTTTATTGCCTAGTCGTCATGCCGGGTCGTTAAAAAGCGTGCCCGAGCTGTTTAAACGTCCGGCATTGCTCTGCATTTATGGTTTAACGGTGATCGTGGTTACCGCGCATTTTACCGCTTACAGCTATATCGAACCTTTTGTACAGAAAGTGGCGATGTTAAGCGACGGCTTTATTACCGCCCTGCTGCTTTTGTTCGGCGGCGCCGGCATCATCGGCAGCATGCTATTCAGTCGCTACAGCAGCAGGTATCCCACCGCTTTTCTGACGGCGGCTATCGCGCTGTTGCCGGTGTGCCAGATCCTGTTATTGCCGCTTTCTTTCAATAACATCACGATGGCCTTGCTGTGCTGTGTCTGGGGCATCGCCATTATGGCGATAGGACTGAGTATGCAGGTCAAAGTCATGACGTTGGCGCCCGACGCGACCGATGTCGCCATGTCGCTGTTTTCCGGTATCTACAATGTCGGCATCGGCGGCGGCGCGTTGCTGGGGAACCTGGTTATTACGCATATGACCCTGTCGGATATTGGCTTCGTCGGCGCGGCGATTGGCGTGATTGGGCTGATATTGTGCGTTTTGATCTTCAGACGCTATGCTCTGGTTTTAAACAATACTGTAATCAATTAACCATCTGCTTTATTCGGACGGTTTCTCTCGTCCTTGTGGCTTGGGCAGTGCGCGGAACCTGTCAGGTATTTACCTGCGCTCCGGTTTTGCGCGCCGCCCGCGCCTAAACTGGCTGCGACAAATACGCCTGCCGGCTAAGCTTTTAAAGCTAAGCCGGCATTGTTCCAGGCTCGAATGGGAGCGTTATGAATTCACAATACTCGCGTCTTGTCACCATGGCGGCAATTGGGGCGACAACAGTAGCCTGTCTGCTGTTTATGATGAAACTGTTTGCCTGGTGGTATACCGGCTCCGTGAGCCTGCTGGCGTCACTGGTGGACTCGCTGGTCGATATCGCGGCATCGCTGGTCAATCTTTTTGTCGTACGCTATTCGCTTCAGCCTGCAGATTCCAAGCACACTTTTGGCCACGGCAAGGCGGAGTCGCTGGCTGCGTTGGCGCAGAGCATGTTTATCTCTGGCTCCGCGTTGTTTCTTATTCTGACCGGGTTACAGCATATGGTGACCTCTCAGGCGTTAAGTTCACCGGAGATCGGTATCTGGGTGACGGTTATCGCCCTGGTGTCGACGTTACTGCTGGTGTCATTTCAGCGTTGGGTGGTTAAACACACCTATAGCCAGGCTGTGCGGGCGGATATGTTGCATTATCAGTCCGATCTTCTGATGAACGGGGCGATTTTAGTCGCACTGGTTCTGAGTTGGTACGGCATGACCCATGCCGATGCTCTATTTGCTCTGGGCATTGGTGTTTATATTCTGTATAGCGCGCTGCGTATGGGGTATGAAGCCGTGCAATCCTTGCTGGATCGCGCATTGCCGGATGACGAACGCGACGCTATCGTCAATATTATTGCCGGCTGGCCGGGTATCCGCGGCGCCCACGATCTGCGCACCCGCCGGTCCGGGCCTACCCGGTTCATCCAACTGCATCTAGAGATGGATGATACGCTGCCTCTGGTGCAGTCACACCAGATTGCCGATGATGTAGAGCAGGCATTGCTTAAACAGTTTCCTGGTTCTGATGTGCTTATCCATCAGGATCCGGTTTCGGCGGTGCCGGAAACGCAGCGAGGGAAGCTGAATGTGTAGCCTGGTTCTGTTCTGGGTTACTGGCGGCGGTGAAAAAATTATTGCGCAATTTAGCCTGACCTGAATCAATTCAGCTGTGGGTATTTGTTATAATATGCCTTTATTAAAAATGAGAGGGATACTGTCGATAACATCTGGTAGGTTTCAAGTAACCTACTTGAAAGGCTAACGCAGTCGACGGTCAATTTTCGATAGAAGAATCCTGCGAAATTACATCTACAAATCCAGAGGTTGTCATGATTAGAAGAATCGGAGTATTGACGAGTGGTGGCGATGCACCCGGCATGAATGCGGCAATTCGTGGTGTGGTGCGTACTGCGCTGACAGAAGGGTTAGAGGTTTTCGGTATTTATGATGGCTATCTGGGTTTGTATGAGAATCGGATGGTGCAGTTGGATCGCTACAGCGTATCCGACATGATCAACCGCGGCGGTACTTTCCTCGGCTCTGCCCGTTTCCCTGAATTCCGCGAAGAAAGCGTGCGCGAAGTCGCGATCCAAAACATGAAGGCGCGGGGACTTGACGCGCTGGTGGTCATTGGCGGCGATGGTTCCTATATGGGGGCGAAACGCCTGACGGAAATGGGGTTCCCTTGCATCGGGTTGCCCGGCACTATCGATAACGACGTTGCGGGCACCGACTATACCATCGGTTATTTCACCGCGCTGGAAACGGTGCTGGAAGCCATCGACCGTCTGCGCGATACCTCTTCATCGCATCAGCGTATTTCCATTGTTGAAGTCATGGGACGCTATTGCGGCGATTTAACCCTGGCGGCGGCGATTGCCGGCGGTTGTGAGTTCATCGTCCTGCCGGAAGTCGAATTTAGCCCGGAAGATTTGGTGCAGGAAATCAAGGTCGGCATCGATAAGGGTAAAAAACACGCCATTGTCGCCATTACCGAACACATTTGCGATATTAATGAGCTGTCGAAATATATCGAGAAAGAGACCGGCCGCGAAACGCGAGCTACGGTGCTGGGCCATATTCAGCGCGGTGGTTCTCCGGTGGCGTATGACCGTATTCTGGCTTCTCGCATGGGCGCGTATTCAATCGAGCTGCTGCTGCAGGGTTACGGCGGCCGCTGCGTCGGTATCCAGAATGAAAAAATGGTACATCATGACATCATCGATGCGATCGAAAACATGAAGCGTCCTTTCAAGAAGGATTGGCTGGAAACGGCTAAAAAGCTGTTTTGATCCTTGCTGTGTTCTATGGCGTAGATTCCGCCCTCAAGGCGGCATCGTCACTCGTCGACCAACCCCCGTTTTCGGGGGTTTTGTTTTTTTAGCGCTCTCCTGCAGGCGCTTATCGCGCGCAGGCTGTAACAGCGGGATATTCAGCCGCCAGAGTAAACAGAGCGTCGTCTGCCTGATGAACCGGGCAGGCAAGATGCTAAGCGATTTATCCCCCAAGCCGGAAGTGGCGCCTCTGACCTGGCCGCCAATCGCGATTCACTCATAAAACGTTTATTTGTCAACGAACTGAAATCCTTTTCGGCGCGAAGAGTCGGTTTATTTTATTAACGTCGGACGATTAACTGGCATAATGCACATGTCATTTCCGGTGAATGCCTGACCAGCTCCCTTAACCCGGGCATTGGACGGTTTGTTGGCCTAAACTCGTTAGGGCATTCCGTCACAGACCGATGCGTGATAGTGCTTACTGCCGATATCCGTCTGACGAATATGGCGGGTATAAATAAGAGATTATCGAGGTTTTCGCATGAAAAAAGTTACCGTTGCCGCAACACAAATGGCGTGTTCCTGGGATCTGCCCAGAAACATTGAGAATGCCGAGAAGCTGGTGCGACAAGCACATGCAAAAGGGGCGCAAGTGATCCTGATTCAGGAACTGTTTGCCGCGCCCTATTTCTGTATTGATCAGAGTCCTGAACACTACGCGCTGGCGCAGGAGTTGGAAACCAGTCCGCTGATTAAACATTTTTCCGCGCTGGCCGCTGAACTGGAAGTCGTTCTGCCCTTGAGCTTTTTTGAGCGCGCCAATAACGCCTATTACAACTCGCTGGTGGTGATCGACGCCGATGGCGCGGTGCTTGATATTTACCGTAAAACCCATATCCCCAACGGCCCGGCGTATCAGGAAAAGCAATTCTTTATACCGGGTGATACCGGTTTTAAAGTCTGGCAAACGCGTTATGCGAAAATCGGCGTGGGTATCTGTTGGGATCAGTGGTTCCCTGAAACCGCGCGTTGCTTGGCTTTGCAGGGCGCAGAGTTGATTTTCTATCCGACCGCGATTGGTTCCGAACCCGCTTATCCCGATATCGACAGCCAGCCGCACTGGACGCGGGTCCAGCAGGGGCATGCCGCCGCTAACCTGGTGCCGGTGATTGCTTCCAACCGTATTGGCACGGAAAGCAGTAAGTATATCGACGGTTTGGAAATGACCTTCTACGGTTCTTCTTTCATCGCCGACCAAACCGGCGCGTTGGTGGCGACGGCGAATAAAACGGATGAAGCCGTTCTGGTGCATGAATTTGATCTTCAGGCTATCGCCGCCCAGCGTGCGGCATGGGGGCTGTTCCGCGATCGCCGTCCTGATATGTACGGCGTAATCGCCAGTTCTGACGGCAAAGCCCGGAGATAACCGATGTCACAACTCACTATGCCGCATCAGGACGGCTTTAGCATGCCGGCTGAATGGGCGCCGCAGGACGCCGTCTGGATGCTGTGGCCCTATCGCCGGGACAACTGGCGCGACAACGCCTTGCCCGCGCAGAAAACCTTTGCCGCGGTGGCTGAGGCGATTTCGCGGAAAACGCCGGTGATCATGGGCGTGCCCGCCCGCTGTATGGATGACGCCAAACGCATCATGCCGGCCGAGGTTACGCTGGTTGAAATGGAAAGCGACGATGCCTGGATGCGCGACACCGGGCCAACCATGGTGCTGAATCCGGCGGGAGAGCGTCGCGGCATAGACTGGCGGTTCAATGCCTGGGGCGGAGAACTGGGCGGGTTATATGAAGACTGGCGCCAGGATGAGAAAGTCGCGGAGCAGGTGCTGGCTTATCATGGGAATGATCGCTACGCCGCGCCGTTGATTCTGGAGGGCGGATCGATTCATACCGATGGCGAGGGTACCTTGCTGACGACGGCTGAGTGCCTGCTGAACCCCAACCGTAATCCGCAGTTGGATAAAGCGCAGATTGAGCAGTTGATGCGTGACTATCTGGGCGTTTCGACGGTGATCTGGCTGGCTGAAGGGGTTTATAACGACGAAACCGACGGGCATATCGACAACATGTGCTGTTTTGTTCGCCCCGGCGAAGTCGCGCTGCACTGGACGGATGATGAAAACGATCCGCAGTATGCGCGTTCCGCCGCTGCCTATCAGGTCTTGTCCGCCGTCCGCGATGCGCAAGGTCGTCAGTTGAAAATCTGGAAACTGCCGGCGCCTGGTCCGCTGTTCGCCACGCCGGAAGAGGCCCGCGGCGTGGATGCGGGGAATGCGATTGAGCGCAACGCCGGCTCGCGTTTGGCGGGATCCTATGTGAATTTTTTGATCAGCAATCGGCAGATCATTTTCCCATTGCTGGATGCCCGTACGGATGATATCGCGCGCGATTTATTACAGCGGATATTCCCGGACTATACGATAAGCGGCGTAGCTGCCCGCGAGATTCTGCTGGGAGGCGGCAATATTCACTGTATCACTCAGCAAATTCCCGCCATGGCATAAAAAATCGCCAGGAGCGATTTTTAACGTCGCTTGCGACGGCCCCAGGGTAGCGGGCAGGGATAGCCCGCAATAAAAAATCGCCAGGAGCGATTTTTAACGTCGCTTGCGACGGCGCGCCAAAAAAAATGCCTGCTTTCGCAGGCATTGATATGACAATAATCTCAGACTTAGCCGCGTTTTGCTGCCGCAGCCGCTTTAACGATCACGGCGAAAGCGTCGGCTTTCAGTGATGCGCCGCCAACCAATGCGCCGTCAATGTCTGGCTGAGTGAACAATTCCGCTGCGTTGCTCGCATTCACGGAGCCGCCGTACTGGATGATAACTTGTTCAGCAACGGCTTTATCCTGTTTAGCGATATGATCGCGGATAAATTTATGAACGGCCTGAGCTTGAGCAGGCGTTGCTGACTTGCCGGTACCGATAGCCCAGATTGGTTCGTAAGCGATGACCGCGTTTTCGAACGCTTTGGCGCCCAGCGTATTCAGAACCGCGTCCAACTGACGGGCGCATACGGCTTCGGTTTGACCCGCTTCGTTTTCTGATTCGGTTTCACCGATGCACAGCACCGGGATCAGACCGGCTTCTTTCAGTACGCCGAATTTCTTAGCGATGAATTCATCACTTTCTTTGTGATAGGTACGGCGTTCTGAGTGACCGATGATGATGTATTTGGCGCCGACATCTTTCAGCATGTCGGCAGAGGTTTCACCGGTAAACGCGCCGGAAAGGTTTACGTCTACGTTTTGCGCGCCCAGCGCGATACGGCTGCCGGCCAGTAAATGATTAGCCATATCCACATAGATTGCCGGCGGCGCGATGGCGATGCCGCAACCATCGACGTCGCTCAATTCCTTGCGCAGGCCGGTGATCAGGCTGTTGACCATGCTGGTGCTGCCGTTAAGTTTCCAGTTACCCATAACTAATGGATGTCGCATTTGTTTTCCTCCAGACGGAATAGCGAATGAATCAAAATTTTACTGCCTGCCGGCAGTCTGAACTGCCCACAGTATAAAGATGAAATGTGGCCGTGGCTCGGTTTTTCGTCATTAATTAGCGCATTGCTCACTGTTCAGATAGCGTTAGCTTAATCGGTTCAACAGCAAAAGTTAGCCCCTTTTCGTTGTTATCTGCCACCACATAGCGCAAAGCGCCTTCGGTTTGCTGGTAAAAATGCTGTCCTTTCCCCTTTTCCAGCAATTCGGTGATTTTATGCATACTCTGTTCTTCCGTCAGCGAAGGCGCGAAAACCCGCGATAACGCCGCCATATAGCTGACGGCCTGCGTGCGTCGTGCGTCGGCCTCGGTATCTTCCTGCTGTGGAAGGTAGGTGATTTGCAGCGTTTTAATTTTACCGGTTCCCTTCTCCAGGGCGGTTGAAGCATACAGCCGATCGTTGATCCGGCTGGCGGCGCGAGTCAGCAGATTGGAGTTATGGCCGGTATCGACGACCCGAAATTCGCCGAGCGGCAGCGTTGGGTTACTCAGATTATAGCGCGTGCGAAACTGCATAATCGTCTGGTCGAATGTGGGCGCGCCGGCCAACAGGTATGGGGCGGCGGGCGATGTTTTCGGTGGAAATACCGGTTCAGACCATGCCCCTGGCAGGTACAGCGCCAGCGTGGACAAGGCAAATAAGGGCACAAAGTATTTTTTTATCATGGGTGTATTATCTGATGAATGACACATTGCGCCAAGCGTGGCGATAACGACGATACGTTTGATTAAAGCGGTATACCCTGCATCTTTCAAGTTTCAGATGTCGTCGTGCTGCCGTAAGCCGGCTTCCCGACCCGTTTGTCGCGCGTTTGGGCTTGGCCGAAGCTCGATCCTTACCGGGCGATACTGACGGCCCCGCAGGTTAGCATTCGCATAAAGATGGCCGGCGCCGCCTAGTGTTAGGGTAAACTCAGCCAAAATCAAATGACAACGCAGGACTCTGTACTCAATGACGTTACAACAGTGGTGTTTTTCGTTTAAGGGCCGGGTTGGCCGCCGTGATTTCTGGATCTGGATGGGCAGTTGGTTGGTATTGATGGCGGTGTTATTCACTCTGGCCGGTCAAAACTGGCTGGACACGCAATCGGCGGCTTTTGGGCTGGTCGCCTTGCTGTGGCCTAGCGCGGCGATTTTGATAAAACGTCTACATGATCGCAATAAAAGCGGCTGGTGGGCGTTGCTGTTGGTTGCGGCGTGGGTGCTTGCCGCCGGCAACTGGTATATGTTGCCGGGCGTTTGGCAGTGGGGCGTTGGGCGTTTTATTCCGTCATTAATCGGGATGATGGTGTTTCTCGACTGCGGCGTTTTTGCCGGCACCCCAGGGGAAAATCGATTCGGACCGCAGGCGCAACCGGTTAAATTCGCCCTCTGATAGCGATTTACCAATAATGCTCGCTGGTGATATGACCGGGTCTGCGGCGCAGATGTTTGGTCATTTGCCGTTCTTCTTTCAGTATTTGCTGAGTGTCGCGCACCATCTGCGGATTACCGCACAGCATGATATGGCTGGTCGCGGTATCCATCGTCAGACCTACGGCGGATTCAAGCGCGCCGTTTGCGATTAACGCTGGGATACGGCCGGTCAATGAACCGGGCTGTTCTTCACGGCTGACCACCGTTTGGATATGCAATTGACCGTTGTAGCGCTGTTGCAGTTGCTGCATCAGCGGCAGATAGCTCAGATCCCGCGCGAAGCGAGCGGCATGAACCAGTACGATATTTTTAAAGCGCGCCAGATCCTTGCCTTCCTGCAAGATGGCAAGATAAGGCCCGATTGCCGTACCGGTCGCCAGCATCCACAGCGTCTCGCACGTTGGAATTTCCTCCAGCACAAAAAATCCGGCGGCCTCTTTGGTGATCATGATTTCATCATCGGGGCGCAACGCGTGTAGCCGGGGGCTTAATTTCCCCTCGGGAACGTTGACCAGATAGAATTCAAGATTATGATCGCTGGGCGCATTGACGTAGGAATAAGCCCGCTGAACCCGTTCGCCATCCACATCCAACGCCAGCTTGGCATACTGTCCGGCAGTGAAGGGGGCGATAGCGGCGTGAATACGGATGCTAAACAGACCCTCTGTCCAGTTTTCCACCTGAATAACTTTGCCGGTTACCCATTCAGCCATCGTTCTGTGCTCCTGTATCTGCTTGAAGTTCGACGCCGGGCGTTATTGATTCACGCAACGCCTGAGCGGCCGTTAAATCGGCCGCCCCTAAGATACGCTAATTATTAACAACTGTGAAACAATCAGTCGGTTAAAGCGCTATCGGCAATCGCTGAATTACAGCAGGAAGTCGTGCAGCGCGCTATCTTTACGATCGAGGTAGTGAGTAGACTGGATACGGCGAATAGTGCGCGACTTGCCGCGAATCAACAGCGTTTCCGTCGTGGCGATATTTCCTTTGCGCGAGATCCCTTCCAGCAGATCGCCTTTGGTAATGCCGGTAGCGGAAAAGATCACATTGTCATTGCGCGCCATATCGCTGAGTTGCAGCACTTTGCCGGCTTCAATCCCCATTTGCTGACAGCGCGTCAGCTCATCCTGTCCGATACGGCGGTTTTCTTCACTGTCGCCTTTAACCTGATGACGAGCCAGCAAGCGACCTTGCATATCGCCGTCGAGCGCCCGGATCACGGCCGCGGAGATAACCCCTTCCGGCGCGCCGCCGATGCCATACAGCACATCGACTTCACTGTCCGGCATGCAGGTAAGAATAGAGGCCGCGACGTCGCCGTCGGGAATGGCGAACACCTTCACGCCAAGCTGCTGCATTTCTGCGATGATGGCGTCATGGCGCGGTTTGGCCAGCGTAATCACCGTCAACTGGCTGAGCGGTTTGTTCATTTTTTTTGCGACGTTACGCAGGTTTTCCGCCAACGGGCGCTCCAGATCGATGATGCCTTTGGCCTGCGGACCGACGATCAGTTTTTCCATGTACATGTCAGGCGCGTGCAGAAAAGCCCCTTTTTCGGCAACGGCCAGTACCGCCAGCGCATTGGCCTGACCCATCGCGGTCATGCGGGTGCCTTCGATCGGGTCGACGGCGATGTCGACCATATCACCCTGACCGGTGCCGACCTGCTCGCCGATAAACAGCATCGGCGCTTCATCAATTTCGCCTTCACCGATGACAATCTGGCCATTGATATTGACCTGATTGAGCATAATGCGCATGGCTTGTACCGCTGCATTGTCAGCGGCGTTTTTATCGCCGCGTCCCAACCATTTATAACCTGCCAGCGCCGCTGCTTCGGTGACGCGCGAGAATTCGATGGCTAATTCACGTTTCATGGATACCTGTCTGTTATTAAACCGGGGGAGGGAATCTGTGAGCGAAGATTTTATCACACCCGATGGCGGGACGCGCAAATGACAAGACTTGCGTTGGTCGTCGCGGCTTGTCCGCGCCGCCTGAACGGCACGGACGGTGGCGATTAACGTTGGGGCAGGCTCTTTCCTGCATGAGAGATAACGGTATTTTCCTGAACAGGGGCGCGAACCTTGGCCATGACGACCACCGAAAGCAAAAGTGATGCGGCCATAAAGCTGTATGACAGACTTGGATTACCGGTAACGCCGTTCAGGTAGCCAACCAGCCAGGCTCCCAAAAAGGCGCCCAGCGCGCCGAAGCTGTTGATTAACCCAATGGATACGCCTGAGACGTTTTTCGGCAGTAGCTCGGGAATCAACGCGAAGAACGGCCCATAAGGCGCGTACATGCAGGCGGCGGCAATAACCAGCAAGGCGTAGGAGAGCCAGAAAGCGTGGTTGCCTATTGAGTAGGATGTAAAAAACGCCGCCGAGGCAATCAGCAGCAATGGCCAAATGTACAGTTTACGGTTCTGCATTTTGTCCGACAGCCAGGACACGCCGAGCATGGTGACGATGGCGGCAAAATAAGGCAGCGCCGACAGCCAGCCGACAGCGACGATATCCATGGCGGCGGCGGATTTAATAATCGACGGCATCCACATCATAAAGCCGTAAACGCCGATACTCCACAACGCATGTACGGCGCAGAGCATAACGACATTGCGTGAGCGCAGCGCTTCGCCATAATTACGCACGGGCTTGATGTTTTTCTGCTCGTCGTCCATCAGCGTCTGCAAATCGGCTTTTTCCTGCGCGCTTAGCCATGATACGTCAGCGGGTTTGTCCCGCACCAGAATCCACCAGCAACAGGCCCAGATAATGGCCGGTGCCCCTTCAATAATAAACATCTCGCGCCAGCCGTATGCATTAATCAGGTAGCCGGAAACAATCGACATCCACAGAACCGTCACCGGATTGCCCAGAATAAGAAAGGTATTGGCGCGAGAGCGCTCTTCTTTGGTAAACCAGGTACTAATATAAATCAACATAGACGGCATAACGGCGGCTTCAACCACGCCGAGTATAAAACGGATCACCATTAGCATGGGAATATTACTCACCAGCCCGGTAGCGGCGGCACAGACGCCCCATAATAGCAGACTGAAGAAAATTAATTTTCGCACGCTGCGTTTTACCGCGTATATCGCCCCCGGCACTTGAAAGAAGAAATACCCCAGAAAAAAAAGCGCGCCGATTAAAGAAGACATTCCTTTGGTAATGCCCAAGTCCACCTCAATACCGGATGCGGCGGCAAATCCATAATTAGCCCGATCGAGATAGGCCAGACTATAGGTGATAAATATGATGGGCATTAAATACCACCAGCGTCGAACAGCGAGTTTTTTATGTGTCATCATGGTTACCTGTTTAATTTGAAATGATATATTCCAAATTTCATCTATATTTCAGATAAAGTGATTTTTTATTTTTAGATAAAATGCAGCATCAGGTTTTTAAATTAAAACCTGTAAATAAATATTTGATGATGATTATTTTCAATGGTTTTTATGAAAATAAAATTAATAAATAACCCCGGTATTAATACGTGGTTAATTCTCTTTTTCAGCGTTCAAGAAATAACGGCATACCCTGTAGTGAATCGATGCCGCTATAAGACCCGTTTTTAGATTTCATGTTTGTGATTAGGATCACTGTAAATCATGTTAAAAACGGATGTTACCGGTAATGTGATCGCCTCTGCAATTATCCCGGCGGCGTACTGCCGTCAGGCGAAAAAAAACATGCAGGGGAATAACGATGCTGGCGGGGCGCTTATGCTGACCTCAATCAAAGCGTGCCGCCAAGTGAAAGCCGATAGTGAAGATCGACATATTCAATGGTAGGTAGTTTGTTGATTTTTTTTATTAAAATCTCGGTAGCGACTTTACCCATTTCAAAACGCGGCGTAACGACGCTGGCGACCGCCGGAGTGGTGGCTTTGCCGATATCCAGACCATGAAAACCGGATATCGCCATTTGCGCTGGGATGGCGATAGATAATCGCAGGCACTCCTGCAACACCCCGACCGCAATATCGTCGTTGGTACAGAAAATCGCATCCACCTGGGGGTACATCTGGCGCACCAACGCCAGCATGCCGGCGCCGATCGAGACGGAAGAAACCTTATTCGGCGTGATGTGCATCGGCGACCGGCCGGCGTCCGCCATCGCCTGGCTATAGCCCTGATAACGCTTGCGATCGCGACTATCCGACATCGAGCCAAAATAAACGACATGACGCTTTCCGCTGGCTAACAGCGCGTCTGTCATATCGTAAGCGGCCTGATAGTTGTTAAAACCCACAACGATACGGCCGGGAATTGCTTCCAGATCCATCACCTGCGCCACCGGAATTTCCGTCGACGCCAAATATTTGTTGGCGCGTAGCGTATGTTCGCAGTCGGTAAGGATCAGGCCGGATATCTGGCACGATAGCAGGTTGATAATCTGTTCTTCTTCACGAGGCTTATCGTAGTCATAGTTCACGACCAGCGTTTGATAACCTTTTGCCAGGGTTATCGATTCGATACCCGCCAGCAGATCGGAGAATATTTGATTATTGAAAGACGGTACCAGAATGCCGATGCGCGGCGCTAAAGTGGATGGTTGGCTTTCCTTTTGACGCTCCGCGCAATAATTGACCTCTACCATGACGTTGGCAATGCGTTCCGCGGTTTCCGGCGCCACTTTTTCAGGCGTACGTAGATAGCGGCTGACCGTCATTTTGGTTACGCCAGATAGCTGGGCGATATCCTGTAGCGTAACGCGTTGTTTTTTCATGAATCATACCTGAAGGCATGGCAGAAGGAGATGGGGCGATTATGCACCGTAGCCTGCTGAAATGGAAAGCCTGTCGCCAATCAATCCGCTGACCGTCGATGGTTTTGCCGTCGTTACCGACTGAGCGGCGTCGACGCTCTGAAATAGGGTGGATAGATAATTTATTATATAAATTTGCTTATAGTTAGATTTAAAGCAATTCAATCAACTTAAATGGAGAAAATTTTTCTAATAAACCCCGCATGGACGATGAAAGTTGAAAAAAAATTCTACCCAACCTGGAATATGATTACTTATAGCAAAAGCCGGCAACTATCGGACAATCACGTGGGCTGAAGGTATGAATGATGAATAAGCACGAAAACAACCCGTTGTGGCATGCATTTATCCGCATCGTACAACAAGAAGTTAAACCGGCGGTAGGCTGTACCGAACCGATTTCAGTGGCATTGGCTTCGGCGCTGGCGGCCTCTTATCTGCCTGGGGTTGTGGAACGCGTGACGGCCAGCGTGTCGCCCAATCTGATGAAAAACGGCATGGGCGTCGCCGTCCCCGGCACCGGTATGGTGGGGTTGCCGATCGCCGCGGCGGTCGGCGCATTCGGCGGCGATCCGCAGGCCGGGTTGGAAGTGCTGCGGCACGCCAAGCCTCAGGCCATTGAAGCGGGGAAAACACTGCTGGCGCAAGGCGGCGTGCGCGTCAGTATGATGCAACCCTGTGAGGACATTCTTTACTCACAGGTTACCGTCTACAGCCAGGACGCGTCGGCTACGGTGACGATCGCCGGCAGCCACACCCATGTCATCCGCATCGAACGAAACGGCGAGGTGCTGTTCGATGAACGTCAGAACGATGGCCGTCAGGCCGATGATGCGATTGATGACGACTGCCTGAAAAATGCGACGACACGCGACGTTTACGATTTTTCCACTCAGGTCGACTTTGCGCGTATTCGCTTTATTCTGGACTCGGCCGAACTGAACGCGTCGCTCTCCAGGGAAGGGCTGAGTAAACCTTATGGATTGCATATCGGCGCGACGCTGGCGCGCCAGCGTGAACAGGGATTGCTATCGCATGATTTGCTCTCGGATATCATGATCCGCACGACTGCGGCATCCGACGCGCGCATGGGCGGCGCCGTCATGCCCGCCATGAGCAATTCCGGTTCGGGCAATCAAGGGATCGCGGCGACCATGCCGGTGGTGGCCGCGGCGGAGTATTTAAACTGCGGCGAGGAAAGATTGGCGCGTGCGCTGATGCTGTCGCATCTGACGGCGATTTATATCCATAGCAAGCTCCCCAAACTTTCGGCGCTGTGCGCGGCGACGACTGCCTCGATGGGGGCCGCGGCCGGGATCGCCTGGCTGATCGCCGGCCGGTATGAACCCGTGGCGATGGCGATCAGCAGCATGATCGGCGACGTGAGCGGCATGATATGCGACGGCGCATCCAATAGCTGTGCGATGAAAGTGTCGACCAGCGTCTCCGCGGCGTATAAAGCGGTATTGATGGCGCTGGATGACAGCGTGGTCACCGGCAATGAAGGCATCGTGGCTCACGATGTGGACCAATCGATTGTCAATTTGTGCGCGCTGGCCAGCGGTGCTATGCAGCAGACGGATATCCAGATTATAGAGATTATGGCGAGTAAGGCGCGCTGATTGGTTAATGCAGGAAAGCTCCCCACGCGGCGCAGGCTTGAATCACATCCTTGCGTTTCAAGCCTGCGCCTTTCGCCTCCTCAGCATAATTTTTACGCCGGGTAACGGGCAAACCCGAATTGCCCTCTGAGCTTGTGCCTAAGCCGACGCCCTGACGCAGAAGCGCATCGTTATTCGTCGTGCTCTTCCCACTCACGGGCGCGCGCCACGGCTTTTTGCCAGCCTTTGTAACGAAAATTACGTTCAACCGTTTCGATACTGGGGCGAAATTCACGTTCAATCGTCGCTTTGCTTTTCACTTCATCCAGATCGTTCCAGAATCCGGTCGCCAGGCCCGCCAGGAAAGCGGCGCCCAGCGCGGTGACTTCTCGAACTTCCGGGCGCTCAACGCGGGTGCCGAGAATATCGGACTGGAATTGCATCAGAAAGTTATTCGCCACCGCGCCGCCATCCACACGCAGAGCCTTCAGCCGGGTATCCGCATCTGCCTGCATGGCGTCCAGCACGTCGCGAGTTTGGTAGGCGATGGATTCCAGCGTGGCGCGGATGATGTGATTGGCATTGACGCCGCGCGTCAGGCCGAAGATCGCCCCGCGGGCATACGGGTCCCAATAGGGGGCGCCAAGTCCGGTAAACGCAGGAACGACATAGACGCCGTTGGTGTCCTTAACCTTGGTGGCGAAGTATTCCGAGTCCATCGATTCGCCGATCAGTTTCAGCTCATCACGCAACCACTGGATGGACGCGCCGCCAACGAAAACGGAGCCTTCCAGCGCGTAGTTGACTTCACCGCGCGGTCCGCAGGCGATGGTGGTTAACAGACCGTGTTTCGACAGTACGGCCTCCGTGCCGGTATTCATCAGCAGGAAGCAGCCGGTGCCATAGGTGTTTTTGGCCATACCGGGATGAACGCAAAGCTGTCCGTATAATGCCGCCTGTTGATCGCCCGCGATACCGGCGATAGGGATACGCGTCCCGCCCTTGCCGCCGATATTGGTTTTCCCATAAACCTCTGAGGAGGCGTGGACTTCCGGCAGCATGGCGCGTGGAATGTCCAATGCCTGTAACAGGCGATCATCCCATTCCAGCGTATGGATATTGAATAGCATGGTGCGGGATGCGTTGGTGTAATCGGTAACATGTACGCGGCCTTGCGTCATTTTCCAAATCAACCAGGTATCAACCGTACCGAACAGCAGTTCGCCGCGCTGAGCGCGTTCGCGCGAGCCTTCAACGTTATCCAGAATCCATTTGACTTTGGTTCCGGAGAAATAGGGATCGACGACCAGTCCGGTGGTATTGCGGATATACTCCTCCAGACCGTCTTTCTTCAATTGTTCGCAGATTTCCGCCGTGCGGCGACACTGCCAGACGATAGCGTTGTAAATCGGCTTACCGCTATCTTTTTCCCACACGATGGCGGTTTCGCGTTGGTTGGTGATACCGATACCCGCAACCTCATCGGCATTGATATCGGCTTTGGCCAGTACCTCCACCAGCGTGGAGCTTTGCGAAGCCCATATCTCCATCGGGTCGTGTTCTACCCAGCCGGCTTTCGGATAAATTTGGCCGAATTCACGTTGCGACACGCTGACGATATTGGCGTCATGATCCAGCACCACGGCGCGGGAGCTGGTGGTTCCCTGATCGAGAGCGACAATGAATTTTTTTTCTGGCGTCATAAAACAATCCTGTTGTTGTAAACCGTAAGATAATCACCGCGGCGTTAAATTTAATGGCTCTCGGTGCGTACTGTCGTTTCACTGCCGGCTTCACAAACATCGCAAGGTAGATTGCGGCCAATCAACATGCGGTAACCCAATGCTCCCAGGCCGGCGCCGACTATCGGGCCGAAAATCGGCACCAGGAAGTAAGGTATGTCGCGGCCGCCGGTGAAGGCGACGTTTCCCCAGCCGGCCAGGAAGGCGAACAGTTTGGGCCCAAAGTCACGCGCCGGGTTCAGCGCAAAGCCGGTGAGCGGCCCCATTGAGGCGCCAATCACGGCGATTAAAATACCGATCAGCAATGGCGCCAGCGGTCCTCGCGGAATACCGTTGCCATCATCAGTCAGCGCCAGAATCAGACACATCAGGATAGCGGTAATCACGGTTTCAACCAGAAACGCCTGCATGACTGAGATCTGTGGATGCGGATAGGTGGAGAAGATACTGGCGAGGTTGAGGCTTTCCACACTACCGCGCACCATGTTGTGCGTCTGTTCAAAATTCACGAACAGATTGTAATACAGGCCATAGACCAGTGCGGCGGCGCAGAAAGCGCCCGCTATCTGGGCCAGCATGTAGGGAATGACCTTTCGGCCTTCAAAACAGGCGAATAGCCACAGGGCGATGGTGACCGCCGGGTTGAGATGCGCGCCGGAAATTGCGGCGGTCAGGTAGATGGCCATCGCCACCCCCAGACCCCAGATGATACTGATTTCCCATTGCCCGAAGCTGGCGCCGGCCAGTTTTAGCGCGGCGACGCAGCCGACGCCGAAAAAAATCAGTAGGCCGGTACCTAAAAATTCGGCGATGCACTGGCTTTTTAGCGTTGAACTGTCTGACTGACTCATCATTATTGTCCTGCGGTGTAGGGTACAGCGATGTGGGGCTTAAAAATGACGCCGGAACAACGGACGTCGCCACTTTAAATGTGTTTATGATGTGAATTTATCGTTAATGCTCGAAAACGAGAAATATCGAAATCAAAATGTGTGTTGTAGGTCAAGAAAATGAGCGTATTCGCATAATGAGTCGTCTTGGACGATTGCTGATGCCTATCTTATGTTAACCATTGCGTTAAATTTATTAACATGGGGCATGAGGCGAAAAGCTGTTAACCTGCTTTTTCAGTCTGTGCTGATAGAGCTTGCCAGGAAAAGATGTCACACTCGACGTTGTATGGGATGTTTGCTAGACAGCGATACCTTGGCTACATACAATTCCACTATGGTCAGTCCTGGTGTCAGGTCAGTCCCGCCATCGGTTTACGTCTATGGGCGTATTAAACGGACACCGTGTCAGGTGTGCGGTTGTATCGTGACCACAGCGGATGCTTTGGGCTAGTGTTAACCGATTTTTATGCCTTGCGATTAAAAGGGGTTTGAAGAATGTCATTTGAAGTGTTTGAGAAGCTGGAAGCAAAAGTTCAGCAAGCGATTGATACTATTACGCTGTTACAAATGGAAATTGAAGAGCTGAAAGAGAAAAATAACGCCTTGTCGCAAGATATTCAGGCAGCGTCAGGCTCTCGCGAAGCGCTGGTGCGTGAAAACGAGCAATTGAAAGAAGAGCAAACGATGTGGCAGGAGCGCCTGCGTGCCCTGTTAGGAAAGATGGAAGAAGTCTGACTCTTTCAGAAAAGGGCGAACCTTCGCCCTTTTCGCCCCGAAGGTTGTCGAACCGGGTTACTCGATATCCAGCGGATCTTCCGCCAGAATGATCCCCGTGTTGTCCGCGTAGAGATGATCGCCGGAGAAGAAGGTGACGCCGCCAAAGTTAACGCGAATATCGCTCTCGCCGATCCCTTCGCTGGCTGCGCCGACCGGGATCGCCGCCATCGCCTGAATGCCGATATCCAGTTCGGCGATATCGTCCACCTGACGCACCGCTCCGTAAATGACAATGCCTTCCCATTCGTTCTGGGTCGCCAGTCTCGCCAGCTCGGCGTTGATTAATGCCCGACGCACTGAACCGCCGCCGTCGACCAGAAGTACGCGCCCGCTGCCGTTTTCTTCCAGCAGATCATAAAGCAGGCCGTTATCCTCAAAACATTTCACCGTGGTGATTTGTCCACCAAATGAAGTACGCCCGCCAAAATTGGAGAACAGAGGCTCAACAACATTCACCTCTTCGTGATAAATATCGCACAGTTCGGAAGTATCGTATTTCATAGGATTTGCGTCAGTTTGCCACTGGGGTAGTGAGTATATCCCTTTCTGGCGGATGTTGGCAAAATCATCAAATGTTAACTTGATTCGCGTCAGTAAAGCAGCGCGTCAGGCTGTGGATAGCGCCGGACTTTGCTGCCGTTAGCTGAGTATGACGCCCACGGCAAACAGAATGTTGGTCAGCAGCGCGCACTTGACGGTTTTCTCCAGCATCGGACGCATGCCGAAGGCGCTGGTTTCCCGTAACACGTAAATAGCCTGCTTGAGCAACAGAGGCAAAGCCAGAATAAACAGCCAGCCGGCCAGACTGTGCAGGTAAAAGACGGCGAACAGGCCGAGACAAACCGGCGCCAATAACAGCAGCATGGTGTGGTAGCAGCGAGCCTTTTGCGCGCCGAGGCGAACCGCCAAGGTATTCTTCCCGCTGATGCGATCGTTATCGATATCGCGCAGATTGTTGATGTTCAATACGGCGGTAGCCAGCAGGCCGCAGGCGGTGGCCGGCAGCATGACGATGCTGTCGAAGTGGCCGGTTTGCAGGTAATAGGAGCCGGCAACGCTCAGCCAGCCAAAGAATATCAGCACCGAGATATCGCCCAGCCCGATGTAACCGTATGGCTTGCTGCCGACGGTATAAGTAATGGCGGCCAGAATCGCCAGCAGGCCGAGGATCAGAAATCCGACGATATCCGTGGGTTTTTCACAGGCGGCGACCACCAGACAGACGCCGGAAATGATGGTCAGCGCAATGGTGATTATCAGCGCGTTTCTTAGTTGCGCCAGGGTAATCGCGCCCGTCTGAATACCGCGCAATGGGCCGATACGGTCTTCGGTGTCGCTGCCTTTTATCGCATCCCCATAGTCATTCGCCAGATTGGAAAGAATTTGCAATAATCCGGCCGTAAGCAAAGCCAGCAGTGCGATGCCCGGTTTAAAGCTGCTATGCCAGCTCGCAATCGCCGAGCCGGTAACGATGGACGCGAAAGCTAACGGCAACGTTTTTGGACGCAAGCTGTCCAGCCAGGCTTGGGTTTTGCTTTTATGGGTTGATAAGGTCATGGTGCGCTTCAATTTTTATTGACGATCCCGGTAAGGATACATCTATTGTTTATGAATCTACCCCTCATCTTTCAAGTCACAGGTGCGCAGGCCTGATAGGTTTCAACCTTCTTGTGGCTTGTGGCGCCGCTCGGTGGCCGTCTTCCCGCATCTTGAAATATTGGGTATAAAATTTCTGTAACGACAGTGCCATAAACACAAGTGGGAGGCCTTGGCCTCCCACTTGACTGTTAACAGGACGATCCGTGAAAACGGATTATAAGATAAATCGGCTCAGATCTTCATCTGCTACTAATTCATCCAGGTGACTACGTACGTAATCTGCGTCAATGGTAACGTTTTGGCCACTCATTTCGCTGGCATCATAAGAGATATCTTCAATTAAACGCTCCAGCACGGTATGCAGACGACGAGCGCCGATGTTTTCGGTTCGTTCGTTGACCTGCCATGCCGCTTCCGCAATCCGGCGGATACCGTCGGCGGAAAACTCGATATTGACGCCCTCTGTTGCCATCAATGCCTTGTATTGCTCGGTCAGTGACGCGCTTGGCTCCGTCAGGATACGCTCAAAATCTTCTGTCGTCAGCGCCTGTAATTCAACACGGATGGGCAGCCGACCCTGTAGTTCAGGGATCAAATCCGACGGGCTGGCCACCTGGAATGCGCCGGAGGCGATAAACAGGATGTGGTCGGTTTTAACCATGCCATGTTTTGTTGAGACGGTGCAGCCTTCCACCAGCGGCAGCAGATCGCGCTGTACCCCTTCGCGGGACACATCCGGGCCGGAGCTTTCGCCGCGTTTACAGATTTTATCGATCTCATCGATAAACACGATACCGTGTTGCTCAACGGATTCAATCGCCTGCTGCTTCAGCTCTTCCGGGTTAACCAGCTTGGCCGCTTCCTCTTCCACCAGCAGCTTAAAGGCTTCTTTGATTTTCACCTTACGCGCTTTTTGCTTCTGACCCGCCAGGTTCTGAAACATGGATTGCAGCTGGTTGGTCATTTCTTCCATGCCCGGAGGCGCCATGATTTCAACGCCCACCGGTGCGGCGGCCAGATCGATTTCAATTTCCTTATCGTCCAGTTGGCCTTCGCGCAGTTTCTTGCGAAACGTCTGACGCGCCGTTGATGGTTCATGATTGTCTTCCGTCTGTCCCCAGTTATTTTTAGCCGGAGGCAGCAGAACATCGAGAATACGCTCTTCCGCCAGCTCTTCTGCGCGATGGCGGTTCTTCTCTATGGATTGCTGGCGCACCATTTTTATCGCTGAATCCGTTAAATCACGGATAATCGAATCCACTTCTTTACCGACATAGCCGACTTCGGTGAACTTGGTGGCCTCAACCTTGATAAAGGGCGCATTGGCCAGTTTGGCCAGACGACGGGCGATTTCGGTTTTACCCACGCCGGTCGGACCAATCATCAGAATATTTTTGGGCGTTACTTCGTGGCGCAGCGATGCTTCCAACTGCATTCTTCGCCAGCGATTGCGCAGCGCGATGGCTACCGCGCGTTTGGCGTTATGCTGACCGATAATGTAGCTATCGAGTTCGCTGACTATCTCGCGCGGGGTCATTTCAGACATAGTTGATCCTTACGCCTTTGAGGCTAATTCTTCAATCGTGTGGAATTGGTTGGTATAGATGCAGATATCGCCAGCAATACCTAACGATTTCTCGACAATATCCCGCGCGCCGAGCTCTGTATTTTCCAGCAGGGCGCGAGCGGCGGACTGTGCGTAGGGACCACCGGAACCGATGGCGATCAAATCATTTTCCGGCTGCACCACATCGCCATTGCCGGTAATGATCAATGACGCATTTTCATCCGCTACGGCAAGTAAGGCTTCCAGGCGGCGCAGCATACGGTCGGTACGCCAATCCTTCGCCAGCTCTACCGCGGCCTTTACCAGGTGCCCCTGATGCAATTCCAGTTTGCGTTCAAAGAGTTCGAACAGGGTAAAGGCATCTGCCGTGCCGCCGGCGAAGCCTGCAATAACGCGATCGTTATAGAGGCGGCGTACTTTACGCACGTTGCCCTTCATGACGGTATTTCCCAGCGTCGCCTGCCCATCACCGCCGATGACCACATGGCCGTTGCGGCGTACACTTACAATTGTTGTCACGAGTCCGTCCCCGTTACCAAATAAAAAGACCCCCACTGACCGCGGGGCATATTGATTTTATAAATGGGGATGGCGTAGGGTTTTTCAACCCCCGCCGGCAAGCGGAATACAACTGGACGTGCCAATTCCCTTGAGCCGCTGCAGCATTTTATCTGCCGCGGCCCGGTTATTGTAAGGACCCAGCATGATCCGGTTCCATCCGCCGTTGGAGGAAATCCGGCTTTCAATCCCGGCGAACGCCAACTGCGCCCTGACCGATTCGGCAGGCTCCATGCTCTTGAATGAGCCGCATTGCACTATCCAGCGCTGTGACTTTTCCGTTTTCGCCGGTTCAGGCTGCTTAGCCGCTTCCGGCCTCGGCGTATCCTGCTTTGGCGCGACCGGGGCGGCGGTGACCGGCGCTCGCGCCGTTGGCGGCGGTGTGATCGGCTTCGTCTGTTCCGGCGGTTTGATGGTGACCTGCGAGCGCGGTATCTGCGTTTGATCGTTATAGGGCACTTCAGAGAGCTGCGTCGGTTGACGGCGCATGTCGGACTGCATCTGCTCCAGCAACTGGCGTTGTTCATCGGTCAGCTGCGCCGGTGTCTGGCTCCCGCCTCCGGCGGACGGTTCCGTCGGGGTAGATACGCCCAACTGACGGTTTTCCAGCTCTTTGATATAGCGCCAGCGTTCTTCCGGCTTCGGCGGCAGACCATTGCCTTTGCTGGCGTTTTGATGTGGCAAAATCGGCGATTCCGCCGGTTTGTTATGGGCGATGAAATACAGCCCGCCTGCAAAGGTGACCAAAACAGCGACAGCCAGCGCTATCATGGTTTTGGACATGCCTGAAGCGTTGCTTTTTCTCCGGCTGGTTGTCTTTTTCCGGCGCGTATTGGAACGTCCCCGGCTGACATAGTCTCTTTGTGCCACTGTCGTTTCGCTGTGAATTGAATAGATTAATTAGGATGCCATGTTACTGAACACTAAAATATTTGACCAGCTCCTGAAGTCTTAAAGCCGGTTTCGGGAATAATTTAGCGGCGCTGTGCTTTCGCGTATCACCAATTCGCTGGCCAGCAGTCGAGAACCGCCGTGCACCATATGTCCATGCAGTTGCGCTAACAGCAGCAACATCGCTTCGCGCCCCAGTTGATAACGAGGCTGCGCCACCGTGGTTAATGATGGCGAACAATACTGAGATTGCAAGATATCATCAAAACCGACGATGGAGATATCACGCGGTATATCCAGTCCGATTTTTTTTGCCTGTGAAAGCGCGCCGATCGCCATGATATCGCTATGGCAAAAAATGGCGCTGGGGGGCGAAGGGTGTTTCATCAGCGCGGTCAGGCCATTTGCTCCGGTTTCATAAGTAAAGTCGCCCCGAATAATATATTGGTTATCGACGGCGATGCCATTGCGGCGCAGCGCCTGAACATAACCCTGTAAACGATATTGGCTCAGGTGCGCATGTTCAGGCCCGGCAATGCAGGCAATTCGCTGATGGCCTAACTGCTGCAGGTAGTGCACCGCCTCAAAGGCCGCGGTCAGATTATCAATGTGTACGGTCGGTAACTCCAGCTCCGGGGAAAATTCATTGATCATGACCATTGGCGGCAGGTTACGCTGCTCTTCTTTGCCCGCGTCGAACGGCAGATTGGCGCCCAGCAGCAGCATGCCGTCGATCTGTTTGGTGATGATGAGATCGACAAACGTTTTCTCTTTCTGCTGCTGGTGGGCGCAATCGCCAATCAGCACCAGATATCCATGTTCAGCCGCAGCCTCCTCGATCCCGCGGAAAATATCGGAGAAAAAGGGATCGCAGATATCGGGAACAATAGCCAGAATGGTTCGTGACTCATTACGTTTCAGGTTTCGGGCCGAGGCGTGGGGAGAATATCCTACAGCGATGACCGCCTGTTCGATTTTCTGTCGTGTTACTGCGGACACTTTTTCCGGACTCATCAACGCTCGGGAAACGGTGGCGGTGGACACGCCGGCCTTATCCGCCACGTCTTTCATCGTCGCTGTGGTGATGCCTTTCTTCTGCTCCAACGCTTTTCTCCTTGCGTCAGTCTGAACTGGCGCTATCGCTATGGGCTTTCCCGCATTCAGACTGTGGTTACAGACTGCCATTTTCAATGACAGTATTCATTGCGTGGTACGGTTTTCGGCGCCGCCCTTCAGAATACTGCTTTTTGCGCACAGTCTTAACAGATTACGCGCAAATTTTGCGGCTTAATTTGCATCACAAGTGTGATTGATATCGGTTTCTGAATGCGTTTCGCAATAACGAGGCGGTGGCGCGCGCTAACTGTCCGTTGGGTCGACATCCAGCACCCACTTCACTTTGCGTGATTGCGGCAGCGTGCCGATTAAGGGTATTGACGTCCTTATCAATCGCTGCAACAACGCCCGGGAGGGATGTTGCAGCAGCAACTGCCAGCGAAAGCGACCCGCCCGCTTGGGTTGCAGCGCCGGCACCGGCCCGAGCAACCAGAGTGACTCATCCCGTAACGGACTGCTTTCCAAAAGGTTTTTCAACTGTTGCAGGAACAATGCCGCCTGTTGATTATCATGATCGTCGGCGCGAAATACGATGTGATTAGTATAAGGCGGCAGAAAAACGCTCTGCCTCTCCTTCAACGTCTGGCTGGCAAAGGCGTCGTAGCCTTGGTGCAGCAGAATTTGCAGCAAGGGGTGTTCCGGATGGTGTGTTTGCAACACCACTTCGCCCGCTTTACCTGCCCGTCCGGCGCGTCCCGACACTTGCGTGTAGAGTTGGGCGAAACGCTCGGCGGCGCGAAAGTCGGCGGAAAACAGCGAGCTGTCGACGTCCAGCAACGCCACCAGCGTCACGTTGGGAAAGTGGTGGCCTTTGGCCAGCATTTGGGTGCCGATCAGAATACGGGCGCCGCCTTGCCTTACCTGAGACAACTGCTGTTCGAGCGCGCCCTTGCGGCTGGTCGTATCCCGGTCAATGCGCGTGATCGGCGTGTCGGGAAATATCGGCGCCAGCACCTGTTCCAGACGTTCGGTTCCCATTCCTACCGGGACCAGATTGGTTGAGCCGCATTGCGGACACTGATCCGGCACCGGACGATGGCTATCGCAATGATGACAGCTCAGGATGTGCTGGTGCTGATGCAGCGTATAGTAGTGATCGCAGCGTGGACATTCGGCAATCCAGCCACATTCATGACACATCACCACCGGCGCAAAGCCGCGGCGATTGAGGAATAAAATGACTTGATTATCCTGAGCTAAATGATGCCGGATGCGGGTGATTAACGGTTGAGATAGTCCGGCGGTGAGCGGTTGCCCTTTTAAATCAATGAGATGCTGGCTGGCTAACCGGGCATTTCCCGGTCGTTTGCTGAGCTTCAAGCGTCGGTATTTACCAATTTGTACGTTATACAGCGTTTCCAGCGCCGGCGTCGCCGTTCCCATCACGATCGGGATATTCTCTTCTCTGGCGCGAAACACCGCCAAATCGCGCGCATGATAGCGCCAGCCGTCCTGTTGCTTGTAAGAACCATCATGTTCTTCATCAATGACGATCAGCCCCAGTCGGGAAAATGGCGTGAACAGCGCCGAACGGGTGCCGATGACGATCGCCGCTTCGCCGCTACGGGCGCGGAGCCAGACGGCAAGCCGCTCGCTGTCGTTTAAACCGGAATGCAGCACGTCGACCGGCGCGTTGAAACGTTCACGAAAGCGGGCGATGGTCTGGGGCGTCAGGCCGATTTCGGGCACCAGCACCAGCGCCTGTTTGCCCGCGGCCAGCACGTTTTCCAGCACGCTGAGGTAAACCTCGGTTTTCCCTGAACCGGTGATCCCCGCCAGCAGCCAGGCCGCGAAGTGTTGATCTTCACTGCGGATCGCCCCGACGGCGGTCGCCTGCTCGGTGTTTAGCCGCAGCCGATCGCCCGATACGCTGAAATTATCGCGCCAGTCGAGTACCGTTTGCGCGGCGGCCTTTAAATCACACAGCCCTTTTTTACGCAGGGATTGCAACGCGGCTTCCGTTAACCCGGTTTCGCTGACCTGATGACGATAAAGCGGCGCCTGGAACAAGGCGGCCAGCGCCTGTTGCTGCTTGGGCGCCCGCTTCAGCGAGTCCAGCGGCGTGGCTTTTCCCTGCTCCGTGGCGAACCATTGCCAAAGCGGCGCCCGGTGCGCGGGTTTCCCCTGACGCAGCAATATCGGCAGGGCATGGAACAGCACCTCCCCGATCGGATAGTGATAATATTCCACCGCCCACGTCAAAATGCGCCACAGACTGGCGGGAAACAACGGACGGTCGTCGAGAACGGCGTATATCGGTTTTAACTGTTCGAGAGGGAGTTCGCTGGTTTCGCTGATAGCGGCGATCATGCCGATGGCCTTGCGGTTGCCGAAAGGCACGCTGACCCGCACGCCGACCTGGGGTTCGACGCCCGCAGGGAGTATATAATCGAATGTACGTGCCAACGGCACGGGGAATGCGACCTGAGCGACAGACATGACCTCTCCGACTGGGTTCAGAAATATGGCGATTTTAACCAACCGCGGTATAGGCGTGAATTAATGCAAGGCGCTAGTGTACATGTTGCGCATGATAATGTGTTGATGCGATTGCATCGGGTGGCTAGTTTCTGTATGATTCGCCGCCATTATACTGCATTGTATAATGGTTGATCGATTCAACTTCTTAAACTCAACTTTCGTGTGGTGTCTGGCGGAACAGGGCTGGATAGCGACACGGCCTTAACAGAGGTTTCCCATGAAACAAGGTATTCACCCGAATTATGTTGAAGTTACTGCAACTTGCTCTTGCGGTAATGTTATCAAAACCCATTCTACCGTGGGCCACGACTTGAACCTGGACGTTTGCGGCGCTTGCCACCCGTTCTACACCGGTAAACAACGCGTTGTTGATACCGGCGGTCGTGTTGAGCGCTTCAACAAGCGTTTCAGCGTACCGGGCAGCAAAAAATAAGTTTTACCCGGTTAGCGGTAACAAAGGCACCTTCGGGTGCCTTTGTTGTTTTTAAACGCCTACAGGCGTTTAACCAAGAGTCCCAGCACAAAAACGCCCCCAAGACCGGCGGTAATGATCCCGACCGGCAGTTCCTGAGGCGCCAACAGCTGGCGGCTGAGTATGTCGCCGCCGCACATCAGTATCGCTCCCAGAATAGCCGTTAGCGGTAATAGTCGACGATGGAGCACGCCGCTCAGCGGCCGAGCCAGGTGTGGAACCATTAGCCCGACGAATCCAATTACGCCGGTAAGCGCAACCAGCAGCGAGGTAGCGAAGGCGCAGCAGATAAAGATTTCGATGCGCAGGCGGCAAAGATTGACGCCCATTGAGGTCGCGGTTTCCCCGCCCGCGAGTAAGGCATCAAGCGAACGCCAGCGAAAGATCGCCAGGCCAAAAAGCAGCAGGACGCTGGTTAAAGCAAACGGCAGATTGTCCCAGCGAGCCAACCCCAGTCCGCCAAGCGACCAGAAAAGAACGGAGCTGGCCGCCCGCTGATCGCCAGAAAATACCAGATAGTTGGTCAGCGCGCCAAACAGGAATGAAATCGCCAGCCCGCAGATAATCAGACGCTCGGGGCCACGCGCCTGTTGCAGTAAAAATAGAACGATAACGGCAATCGCCGATAAAATACCGCCGCTGAATGCCGCCGCCGGCAGCGCCCAATCACCGAGTCGTTCCCCAAAGCGGGTGATGACGGCGACCGCGCCGGCGGAGGCCCCGGCAGACAGGCCGAACAAAAATGGATCGGCCAGATCGTTGCGGGAGACCGTTTGCAAAAATGCGCCGACCATCGCCAGTCCGGCGCCGGTCAGTACAGCCAGCAGGCTGCGGGGAACGCGAAGATCCAGGACGATGCGTGAAATCATTGCGGGGACGTCGGCCGAGGATAGTCCCAACGCCGCCAATACCTGCGATAGCGGAATAGCCGTACTACCGGTGACGATGGCAAGCAGCATCAGTCCCGCCAGCAGCAGCAGCGCACAACATATCGTTAACGCATAGCGCGATCTGGCGGATATCACTTAAAAACATCCGGATACATGGCATGGGCCAGTTTGACGATCGCCGGAATATTGGCCGGTCCCGGGGTTAACTCGGCATATTGGAGCTTCAGGTAGCGATGATGTCGCACCGCCGGGGTATATTTCATCAACGGGTGCGATTCCAGAAATTGCTGTAGCGACGCCGCGCCGTTGCCGCTTTGGTAATCCAGCAGGATAATGAAATCAGGCTCGGCGGCCGCCACGCGTTCCCATGAGGTGGTTGCCCAACTGGTGTCCATGTCGTCCATCACATTGCGGCCGCCCGCCGCTTCAATCATCGCGGTCGGAATGGCGTATTTTCCGCTGGTGAATGGCTTATCCTCCCCGGAATCATAGAGGAACACCTTATCTCTGGGCTGCCGGCCGATTTGCGCCTGTAGGTCGGCTATCTGTTTTTTCCAGCCTTCGACCAGCGCCTGCGCCTGTTCCTCTTTACCGAACACCTGACCCAACGTCAGCATATCGCCGTAAAGCAGGTTCATGGTGGCTCGCGGACGATGCTGCGTGCTGAAGATGCAGCTTTCACTCAGTACCAACGTTTGAACGCCATATTTTTTAAGCGTTTGCGGCGTGACGTCGCCACCGACTTTCATGCCGTAATTCCAGCCGGCAAAGAAGAAATCCGGCTGTGCCGCCAGCAGGTTTTCCATCGTCGGATATTTCGCCGCCAGCTCGGGGATCTTTCCCTGCTGTCTGCTAAATTCAGGCGGGGCTTTGTACCAGCCGCTGATGCCGGTCAGCCCGACGATATTTTTTTGCAGCCCTAATGCGAACGCCATTTCCGCCATATTGAGATCATGGACTACCGCGCGTTGAGGGGCATGGGTAAACGTCAACGGCTGGCCGCAGCTTTCAACCGTTACGGGAAAACCGGAGGCCTGCGCCCAGACGGATGTCAGCGTCAGTAATCCCAATAGGTTGTGTTTCTTCATGATGATTCCTTTGGCATCGCGCTCAGCTATTTTCTGACGCTTCAAAAATACGTAATGGCGCGCCGGTCACCGGATGAGTGACGGTAAAGCTGTTAAAGCCGAAAACGGAACGCACACAGTCCGGCGACAGCGCGTATTCAGGCGTCCCCCAGCGAACCAGTCTGCCGTGCTGAAGTACCGCGACCCGATCGGCGAATGGCTCGATGAGCGGCAGATCGTGCAGTACGGCCAGCGTGGTGACGCCCCGCTGGCGCACCAGCGCAAGCATGTGGGCGCGGGCTAGCGGATCGAGGTGATTAGTCGGCTCGTCCAGCAGCAGTAGCTGCGGCGTCTGGGCAAAGGCGCGCGCCAGCGACGCGCGCTGCCGTTCTCCGCCGGATAAAGTGCCGAGCAGACGACGACGCAGGGCGAGCAGGCCGCTATCCGCCAGGCATTGCTCAATGATGTGATAATCCTGTTCAGGCGTGCAGTCGCCATGGTGAGGGAGCCGGCCGAGGGCTACATACTCTTCCACCTGTAGGCGTAAATCCGGCGTGTCGCTTTGCGCCAGAATAGCGATGCGCTTGGCCCGTTCCTGACGGCTGAAGGTGCTGATGTCTCGACCGTTGAGGTAAACGTTTCCAGTGGCGGGCTTTTGTTCGCAGGTCAGGGTGCGTAACAGCGTTGACTTGCCGCTGCCGTTGGGGCCGATAAGCGCCAGACGCTCGCCGCTGCTGATGGAGAACGAGATATTGCTGAGCCGTGGGGGATGATGCGCATCCGCTACGGTTACATTCTTAAGCTGCAACAGCACATCGCGGTGTTGAAAACAGAAGGTCATCTGGCTGCGTTACCATAAAATCCGCTTTATTGTTATGTTATAACATATCAAAAATAGCAATCAACGCCAACGGATTAGTGGGAATTATTATCATAATTAACAAAGGGCTTATTGATCCAAGCTCAATTTCATCCGCTTTTAGCAGGAAAAACCGTATCAACGGCGCGTGGCATTCGGCATTGGACTGTCTTGGCGAGCGGTCGGTCAGACATTAGGCTGGAACGGCGGTTAAATCGTTGCCAGCTAATGTCGTGATGAAGGGGATAGCAAAAAGGCCTGTAGGAATCAGTACTCCCAGGTATCGGGATCGATTCCCATCTCGCGCATGATGATTTTGGCGGCTTCCGGGATTTCATCACTGCGCTCTTTACGTAAATCTTCATCGTTTGGCAACGGCTGACCGGTAAAGGCATGCAAAAAGGCTTCACACAGCAGCTCGCTGTTTGTTGCGTGACGTAGATTGTTAACCTGACGTCGGGTTCGCTCATCGGTTAATATTTTCAATACCTTAAGAGGAATAGATACAGTGATTTTTTTAACCTGTTCGCTCTTTTTTCCGTGTTCAGCGTAAGGGCTGACATACTCGCCGTTCCACTCAGCCATGGGATACCTTAAAAATAGTCGTAATGAAGACAGCATCTGTCATGAAATACCACGATTCTAGCGGTTATTATGCTTACTCTCAATCTATACGCAAAGAAGTTTAGAAGTCTAGATGTATTGACGTCCAAGTTAACTGGGTTTACTCTTTAACCCTTATCTTTAGGCCTCCAGTCAGGAAAAGAGCCGATGACGCGTAAACAGGCAACGATCGCAGTTCGTAGTGGGTTAAACAATGATGAGCAGTATGGCTGCGTTGTTCCTCCCATTCATCTTTCCAGCACTTATAATTTCACCGGATTCAATCAGCCAAGATCGCATGATTACTCCCGCCGGGGGAATCCAAGCCGCGATGTCGTTCAGCGCGCATTGGCCGAGCTGGAAGGCGGCGAGGGGGCGGTAATGACCAGCAGCGGTATGTCCGCCATCATGCTGGTCTGCACTGTTTTTCTGCGTCCCGGCGACCTGCTTGTCGCGCCTCATGATTGCTATGGCGGCAGCTATCGCCTGTTCGATAGCCTAAGCAAACGCGGCGCGTTTCGCGTCAAATTTGTCGATCAGGGCAATGAGGCGGCCCTTAAGGCGGCGCTGGAAGAAAAACCGAAGCTGGTTCTGGTGGAAAGCCCCAGCAATCCTTTGCTGCGCGTGGTGGATATCGCGGCGATTTGTCAGGCGGCGCGGGAAGCGGGAGCCGTCAGCGTGGTGGATAACACGTTCCTTAGCCCCGCCTTACAGCAGCCGTTGTCGCTGGGCGCGGATTTGGTGCTGCATTCCTGCACCAAATACCTCAACGGCCATTCGGACGTCGTCGCCGGGGCGGTGATCGCCCGCGATGCGGAAAGGGTGACCGAACTGGCCTGGTGGGCGAACAATATCGGCGTTACCGGCAGCGCGTTTGACAGTTATCTGTTGCTGCGCGGTTTGCGTACGCTCTCTCCCCGTATGGCCGCCGCGCAGCGAAATGCGCTACAGTTGGTTGAGTATTTACAGCAGCAGCCGCTGGTGAAAAAATTATATCATCCTGCGCTGCCGCAAAATCCTGGTCACGAGATCGCCCGTCGCCAACAATCCGGGTTCGGGGCGATGCTGAGCTTTGAACTGGATGGCGACGAAGATACCCTGCGCCGTTTTCTGTCATCGCTGGAGCTATTTACCCTGGCGGAGTCTTTGGGCGGGGTGGAAAGTCTGATCTCGCACGCGGCGACGATGACGCATGCGGGAATGGCGCCGGAAGCGCGCGCCGCGGCCGGGATTTCAGAAACACTATTGCGTATATCCACCGGAATTGAAGATGGCGACGATCTGGTCGCCGATCTGGAGCGTGCATTTCAGGCCGCAGTGAAGGGGTAAGAATGAGTCCATCAGGAGTAGCGGTAACGGGCCGACAACTGCATAAATTTGGCGGAAGCAGTCTGGCTGATGTGAAGTGTTACCAGCGCGTTGCCGGTATTATGGCCGAGCACAGCCAGCCTGGCGATTTAATGGTGGTTTCCGCCGCCGGCGGCACCACCAACCAATTGATCAGCTGGTTAAAGCTGAGTCAAAGCGATCGTCTTTCCGCTCATCAGGTTCAACAAGCGTTACGCCGTTATCAGAGCGACCTGATTGCCGGTCTGTTACCTCCGGAGGCGGCGGAACCGCTGATCACTCAGTTTATTCGCGATCTGGAGCGTTTAGCCGGGTTGCTGGACGCCAAAATCAGCGATGCCGTGTATGCCGAAGTCGTCGGTCACGGTGAGATCTGGTCGGCTCGTCTAATGGCCGCGCTGCTTAACCAAATGGATATTCAATCTTCCTGGCTGGATGCGCGTGATTTTTTGTGCGCCGAGCGAGCGGCGCAGCCCCAGGTGAACGAGGGACGATCCAGACCGCTGCTGCAACAATGTTTGGAACGGCATGCGGGACAGCGTTTGGTCGTTACCGGGTTTATCTGCCGCAACGAGGCCGGCGAAGCGGTACTGCTGGGACGCAACGGCAGCGACTACTCGGCGACCCAGATCGGCGCGCTGGCGGGCGTTGAGCGGGTGACCATCTGGAGTGATGTCGCCGGGGTTTACAGCGCGGATCCGCGGAAGGTAAAAGATGCCTGTCTGTTGCCGCTGCTGCGGCTGGATGAAGCGAGCGAGCTGGCGCGCCTGGCTGCGCCGGTGCTGCACACCCGTACATTACAGCCGGTATCCGCCAGCGATATCGATCTGCAACTGCGTTGCAGCTATCAGCCTGAGCAAGGCTCTACGCGCATTGAACGCGTGCTGGCGTCGGGCACCGGCGCCAAAATTGTCACCAGCCATGATGATGTGTGTCTGATCGAAATTCAGGCGTCTGCCGACCAGGACTTTTCGCAGATGCAAAAGGACGTCGAGCAGTTACTGAATCGTTCGCAGATCAAACCGCTGGCGACGGGCGTTCATCACGATCGCAATCTCCTGCAGCTGTGCTATACCACCGAAGTGCTTGATAGCGCCTGGCAACGGCTCAGTCAGGCCGGGTTGTCGGCGCAGTTAACCCTGCGCGAGGGGTTGGCGCTGGTGGCGATGGTCGGCGCCGGGGTTTGCAACAACCCTCTGCATAGCCACCGTTTTTACCAACAGTTGAAAGACCAGCCGACAGAGTTCATCTGGCAGTCGGAAGATGGCATCAGTCTGGTGGCGGTGCTGCGCCTCGGCCCGACCGAACACCTGGTGCGCGGGCTGCACCATTCGTTGTTTCGCGCGGAAAAACGCATTGGCCTGGTGTTGTTCGGCAAGGGAAACATCGGTTCCCGCTGGCTGGAGCTGTTCGCTCGCGAACAATCGCACCTTTCCGCCCGTACCGGGTTCGAGTTTGTGCTTGCCGGCGTAGTGGACAGTTCCCGAAGTTTGCTGAGTTACGACGGTCTGGATGTCAGTCGGGTATTGGCGTTTTTCGACGCTGAAGCGCAAGAGCGTGACGGCGAGGATCTGTTTCTGTGGATGCGTTCACATCCGTATGATGATTTAGTCGTGCTGGACGTAACGGCCAGCGAATCAGTGGCGGATTTGTATCTCGATTTCGCCAGTTATGGCTTCCATGTGATTAGCGCCAACAAGCTGGCGGGCGCGTCGGGCGGCAACAATTATCGTCAGATTCGAGACGCATTCGCCAAAACCGGCCGCCACTGGTTGTATAACGCGACGGTCGGCGCGGGCCTGCCGATTAACTTTGCCGTGCGCGATCTGCGCGAAAGCGGCGATAGCATTCTGGCTATCAGCGGTATTTTTTCGGGAACGCTGTCGTGGCTATTCCTACAGTTCGATGGTTCCGTGCCCTTTATGGATTTGGTCGATCAGGCTTGTCAGCAAGGGTTGACGGAGCCTGATCCGCGTGTTGACCTGTCGGGTCAGGATGTGATGCGTAAACTGGTGATCCTGGCGCGTGAGGCGGGGTATGAGATTGAGCCCAGTCAGGTGCGGGTTGAATCGTTGGTGCCGACGGGCTGCGAACAGGGGTCTGTCGATCAGTTCTTTGAGAACGGAGAATCGCTGAACGAGCAGATGCTGCAGCGGCTGGAATCGGCTCAGGAAATGGGTATGGTTCTGCGCCATGTCGCTCGCTTCGACGCCAATGGTAAGGCGCGCGTTGGCGTCGAGGCAGTCAGACCCGATCATCCGCTGGCTTCGCTGCTGCCGGGCGATAACGTGTTTTCGATAGAGAGCCGCTGGTACCGGGATAACTCATTGGTGATCCGTGGTCCGGGCGCCGGACGGGACGTTACCGCCGGGGCGATTCAGTCGGATTTGAATCGTCTGGCGCAACTGCTTTAATTGAAAATTAGCGTGCGCGGCGATGGTTGATTGCGCACGCTATTCATCTTTTTTGCACTATTCTCACTTGCCTGTTTTCGCTGGGTTTTCGCCATACGCGGGGTTGCATGGCGACGGCCTTTCAGGCGCCCCCTATTGGGAGGCATGACGCTGATTATGAGTATTTTTCATCTACGATGAATAATCATCAGCAGGCAATTGAGTAAAAATATTGACTCTTCGGGCAGATTACGTCATTTTCTATATAGACGTCTAAACGTATAGACGGATATGAAGAACGATAACAACAGCACTGGTTAATAGGATAGGCAGGTATGAGTTTTTTTCACGCAAATCAGCGAGAATCGCTGAATCAAAGTCTGGCGGAATTACAGGGGCAGATTAATGTGTCATTTGAGTTTTTTCCGCCGCGCACCAGTGAGATGGAAGAAACACTCTGGAACTCTATCGATCGCCTGAGCACCCTTAAGCCGAAGTTTGTTTCCGTTACCTATGGCGCGAATTCGGGTGAGCGCGACCGCACCCATAGCATTATAAAAACGATTAAAGAGCGCACCGGCCTTGAGGCGGCGCCGCACCTTACCTGTGTCGACGCCTCCCGCGAGCAGTTGCGCGAGATCGCGCAGGATTACTGGCAGAGCGGTATTCGCCATATAGTGGCGTTACGCGGTGATTTGCCGCCAGACGGCGGTAAACCGGAAATGTATGCCGCCGATCTGGTTTCGTTGCTGAAGGAAGTGGGGGATTTTGATATTTCCGTCGCGGCTTATCCGGAAGTGCATCCCGAAGCCAAAAGCGCGCAGGCTGACCTGATTAACCTGAAGCGCAAGATCGACGCCGGCGCTAATCGGGCGATCACGCAGTTCTTTTTCGATGTGGAAAGCTACCTTCGCTTTCGCGATCGCTGCGTTTCTACCGGCATTGATGTTGAAATCGTGCCTGGAATCCTGCCGGTATCCAACTTCAAACAGCTGCAGCGTTTCGCCACCATGACGAATGTGCGCGTACCGAACTGGATGACGTCAATGTTTGACGGGCTGGATAACGATCCCGAAACCCGCAAAATGGTCGGCGCGGCCATTGCCATGGATATGGTGAAAATTCTGAGCCGTGAGGGCGTAAAGGATTTTCATTTTTATACCCTCAACCGTGCTGAATTGAGCTATGCGATTTGCCATACGCTGGGCGTGCGTCCGGTGGTCGGCTCGAACGCGGTACCGCAATAAGGTCTGAAAAAGCCCCGGGTTTCATCGGTAATCTCAACACCCTGCCAGAGCAGGGTGTTTTGTTATTCTGCCATTTGAAATAAATCGTCGCGATACGTTATTTTTTATTCCGCAATAAGTTGTTAGTTAAGTCTTCCACACCTATTAATTCCTATTGTTATCATGTTGTCGCTCTTGTGGCGGATAAATACGATATTATCTGTAAAAAATTCCGTACCCCAAACCTGCGCCGTCGATGTGTCGTTAGCGGCAAGAAACGAAATGCGATTAGTGCCAAATTGCTTGAATACGCCCGCTAACTCGTTATAGCGTGGCAGATGGTCGGCGGAGCCGGCCGTTAAAAAGCCTCTGGTGAAGGGAAAGTAATGACGTTTTTATCATTTAACAGCGCGCTTGTTGTAACTTCGATTCGCCATGGTGGCCATGGTGCGTAGGGAGGCGTGATTTGTGAAGTTTGCTTACCTTCCCTGCTGATAATACGGATTCGACCGATTAATAGTAAAAGTGTTGTTTTATTTGGGTAAACATAAACAGATACGCTTCGATGGAAGGTATTATTCACTGTGAATTTTGATAGGAATAACCATTCTTCTATAGTCGTTTTATCGTTACTTGCTATCGTGATAAGGAGAATAATAAATGAATATTCGGGATTTAGAGTATCTGGTGGCGCTCGCAGAACATCGTCATTTTCGGCGTGCCGCAGACTCTTGCCACGTTAGTCAGCCAACACTCAGTGGACAAATCCGTAAGCTGGAAGATGAGTTGGGCGTCATGTTGCTGGAACGGACCAGTAGGAAAGTGCTGTTTACCCAAGCCGGTTTATTGCTGGTTGAGCAGGCTCGTACGGTGCTGCGTGAAGTTAAAGTATTGAAGGAGATGGCGAGTCAGCAGGGGGAAACCATGTCCGGACCGTTGCACATCGGCCTGATCCCGACCGTGGGTCCTTACCTGTTGCCACAAATTATTCCCATGCTGCACCGCACATTCCCCAAACTCGAAATGTATCTGCATGAGGCTCAGACCCATCAGCTTTTGGCCCAGTTGGACAGCGGTAAGCTGGATTGCGCTATCCTGGCTCTGGTGAAAGAGTCTGAAGCCTTTATTGAAGTGCCTTTGTTTGATGAACCGATGAAACTGGCGATTTATCAGGATCATCCCTGGGCAAACCGGGAACGCGTGGCGATGGCCGATCTGGCCGGTGAAAAATTACTGATGCTGGAGGATGGACATTGCCTGCGCGATCAGGCTATGGGGTTCTGTTTCCAGGCCGGTGCCGATGAAGATACGCATTTCCGCGCCACCAGCCTGGAAACCCTGCGTAATATGGTGGCGGCGGGCAGCGGCATCACGCTGTTGCCGTCACTGTCCGTGCCTCATGAGCGTGAACGCGATGGCGTCTGCTATCTGCCTTGTTATAAACCGGTACCGAAACGCACCATCGCGTTGGTTTATCGCCCTGGTTCGCCGCTGCGCGGACGTTATGAGCAACTGGCCGACACCATTCGTGAACATATGCAGCTCTATATGGAAAATGCGTCAAAACAGGCGGTTTAATCCATTCAGCGCCGCAACCCGATAGGCTTCCGCCATGGTTGGGTAATTGAAGGTGGTATTAACGAAGTATTCGATGGTATTACCTTCACCTTTTTGTTCCATAATCGCCTGTCCGATATGAATAATCTCAGCCGCCCGTTCGCCGAAACAGTGGATCCCCAGTATCCGTTTTGTTTCGCGGTGGAATAAGATCTTCAAGCTTCCGACATTCATGCCGACAATCTGCGCGCGTGCCAGATGCTTGAATTGCGCGCGGCCAACCTCGTAGGGAACCTTCATCGCCGTCAGCTGCTGCTCGGTTTTTCCCACCGAGCTGATTTCAGGAATAGTATAAATGCCGGTAGGGATGTCCTCGATGAGATGGGCGCTGGCAACGCCTTTGACGATCGCCTGCGCGGCAAGGCGCCCCTGATCATAGGCGGCGGAAGCCAGGCTGGGATAACCGATGACGTCGCCGACGGCGTAGATATGCGCCAGTCCGGTCTGGTACAGACTGTTGACTTTAATCTGTCCTCGGCCGTCGGTACTCAGACCGATGTTTTCCAAGCCGAGCGTTTCGGTGTTGCCGGTTCGTCCGTTGGCGTACAGCAGACAGTCGGCTTTCATTTTTTTGCCGGACTTTAGGTTAATGATAACGCCGTTTTCCAGGCCTTCGATACTATCGAAATCTTCATTGTGGCGGATGACCACGCCGTTGTTCCAAAAATGGTAAGACAACGCATCCGACATTTCCTGATCGAGGAAGGCCAGCAAGCGATCGCGGGTATTGATGAGGTCGACTTTGACGTTGAGGCCGCGAAAAATGGAGGCGTACTCACAGCCGATGACGCCCGCGCCATAAATAATGACGTGTCGTGGTTCATGACCCAGTTGCAGAATGGAGTCGCTGTCGTAGATCCGGTCGTGGCTGAAGTCTACTTCGCTGGGGCGGTAGGGGCGTGAACCTGTGGCAATGATGATATTGGCCGCCGTCAGCCTGTCGTGAGAACCATCCGGGTAATGAACGGAAAGGGTATGTTCATCAATAAAACGGGCTTCGCCGGAAAACAGCGCGCACTGGTTACGTTCATAAAAGCCATGACGCATTTGGGTTTGCTGGCCGATAACGCTGTCCGCGTGGCGCAGAATGTCGGAAAAAGAAGAGCTGATAATGCGCGAGTTATCGCTGTAAAGCGGGTTTTGGTTAAATTCAATGATACGGCTGACGGCATGGCGCAGCGCCTTGGAGGGGATAGTTCCCCAATGGGTACAGCCTCCCCCGACACTATAATGTCGCTCTATCACCGCAATTTTCGCGCCTTGCTTGGCTAATCCCATGGCGGCGCCTTCACCGCCGGGACCGGAACCGATGACGATGGCATCATAATCGTACTGTTTTGACATGGTCATTTTGTAAAACCCTTTCATACAAAACAATAACGACAATGTAACATTTGATCCGGGGGAACCCAACCACCCCCGTGTTTATTATGGCGGCCTGCGATCACATTTTTAATATGACAAACTTTGTCTCAGTATGCTGACAATAAAGTTTGCTATAGTGATTTTTTGGAAAGAAAAACGGATGATTTGGGCAGGATAATGGGTGTCAGAGCACAACAAAAAGAACGGACGCGGCGTTCCCTCATTGAAGCGGCATTCAGCCAATTGAGCGCGGAGCGCAGCTTTGCCAGCCTGAGTCTACGTGAGGTCGCTCGTGAGGCCGGCATCGCGCCGACGTCTTTTTATCGGCACTTTCGTGATGTGGACGAACTTGGACTGACGATGGTCGATGAAAGCGGGCTGATGTTGCGTCAACTGATGCGCCAGGCGCGCCAGCGGATTGCCAAAAGCGGCAGCGTAATTAAAACGTCCGTCTCAACCTTTATGGAGTTTATCGGCAATAACCCAAACGCCTTTCGGCTATTATTGCGTGAACGTTCAGGTACTTCCGCCGCGTTTCGTGCGGCGGTAGCGCGAGAGATTCAGCATTTTATTGCTGAACTGGCCGACTATTTGGAGGTCGAAAATCATATTCCACGCAGTTTTGCCGAGGCGCAGTCGGAAGCGATGGTCACGATTGTTTTCAGTGCCGGGGCTGAAGCGCTGGATGTTGGTTTGGAACAGCGAAAACAACTGGAAGAGCGGCTGGTGCTACAACTGCGCATGATTTCCAAAGGCGCTTATTACTGGTATCGGAAAGAACAGGATAGCGGAACAAGCACGTCGTAAATCACTAGTACGAGAAGAGAAAAGCCATGGTAGAACAATCTCATCATCATTATCGGGAAAAAGGCACGCTGATTTTGGCGCTGGTCGCAGGTTTATCCGTCAACGGTTCATTTTTGGCGTTGTTCAGCGCACAGGTACCGTTTTCGATATTTCCTCTGATCGCGCTGGTTTTATCCGTATATTGCCTGCATCAGCGTTATATGAACCGCAGTATGTCCGAAAGCGCGCCTTTGCTGGTGGCCGCCAGTTTTCTGTTGGGATTGTTGGTATATAGCGCTATCGTGCGGGTTGAATACCCAGCCATCGGCTCGAATTTTATTCCTTCGATTCTCTGCGTGGCGTTAGTGTTGTGGATTGGCTTCAAGCTGAAGTCCCGGCACTCGGCCAACGATGGCGATGGTTCGGCGGTGTGAGTCGACGGTGGCAGGCGGTTAGCCCGCCTGCGTAACCGCGCGCCTACGGCCGTTTCTCCAGCAGTACGCCGCATTCCATATGATGGGTATAGGGAAATTGGTCAAACAGCGCTAGCCGGCTTATCTGATGACTTTTAGTCAAGGTTTCCAGATTTGCGCACAGCGTTTCCGGGTTGCAGGAAATGTAGAGAATCCGTGGATAGCCTTGCACCATGTTGAGCGTTTCCGAATCCAGTCCGCTACGCGGAGGATCGACGAAGATGGTTTCGCAGCGATAGTCCGTCAAATCAATACCCTGTAAGCGTTTAAACTGTCGAACGCCATTCATGGCCTGCGTAAACTCTTCCGCCGACATACGGATAATTTGTACGTTATCGATATGATTGGCGGCGATATTGTATTGGGCGGACGCAACCGACGGCTTAGCGATTTCAGTCGCCAGCACCCGATCAAAATTGCGCGCCAGCGCCAGTGAGAAATTGCCGTTGCCGCAGTACAGCTCAAGCAGATCCCCAACTGACTCTTTCGTTGCGTCCAGCGCCCATTCCAACATCTTAATATTCATGGCGGCGTTAGGTTGGGTGAAGCTGTTTTCAACCTGCCGGTAAATCATCTCGCGTCCGGCAATGGGCAGTCGTTCGTCAACATAGTCCCGATCCAGACAAATCTTGGTTTTTGTCGCCCGTCCAATAAGCTGTAGTTGAAAATTCTGCGCGCGCAGCGCGTCGCGCAGCGACCTGGCATGCCGTTGCCATTCATCATCCAACGCCCGGTGATACAGCAGGGAGACCACCACCTCGCCACTCATGGTGGAAAGATAATCAATCTGGAACAGTTTGCGGCGCAGGATAGGATTGGGGCGTAAAGCGGCAATCAATGCAGGCATCAATCGGTTTATCAACGCGCTGGCTGCTGGAAACCGATCGACGCGAATACGCTGTTTGGTCTGCTGATCGAACATGATGTGATAAAGATCGTCGCCGTCATGCCAGATACGAAACTCTGCGCGCATTCGGTAGTTGCTGACGGGAGAACGAAAAACCGCAGGCTTTGGCGCATTAAATAATGCCATCATGTTGCTAAGACGTTCTATTTTTTGTGCTAGCTGGTTGTCGTATTGTTCAACAGGCAGGTTCTCTGGCGTCATGGTTTTCTCATCTGAACGGCATCAAAAGGGCTATATTGACCGGAAAATCCAGGTGATCCGGCTGGAAAGTCCAGTTTCGTAATGTTATTACTCTGTAATGAAATTAGGGGCTAGACCTCCGGGTAGCGCGATCGTAGCATGAAAATCCGGCCTTTTATTACAAGTTAAAAGGGAATCCAGTGTGAATCTGGAGCTGACGCGCAGCGGTAAGGGTAGTCGAGCGATAGCATTATGCGGACACTGTCTTGTTAAAGATGGGAAGTCATCGCTCTTTGTTGTTACAAATCTGTTGTTACGAAGCAGGAGTATGACAAACGATGTTTCGGCAGTCTGAGTAACAGTGGCCCCAAGCCCGAAGACCTGCCGGTATACGTCGCAGTGGCCATGATCGTCGCGTGCTATTCATCATGGTGATGCGGCATCCTTCATATCGTTTGGATGCTCAATAAATGCTTAACAAAAAAATATTGCTGTCGACAGCGTTCTCTGTCGCGGCCTTTCCCGTCTGGGCGCAGGATAATACGGATTTACGTCAAGAGCGTGACGGCGACATCGTCGTTACGGCCAATCGCTTTCCTCAACCCGTCTCCTCCGTGCTGGCTTCGACGGATGTCGTTACCCGTGAGGACATCAACCGCTGGCAAGCAAAAAGCATGACGGATGTCATGCGTCGTCTGCCGGGGGTGGATATCGCGCAGAATGGGGGAATGGGGCAGACGTCCTCGACGTATATTCGTGGCACGGAAGCGAAACATACGCTGGTGTTGGTCGACGGGGTTCCTGTCGCCCGCTCGGGCATCTCTAACGATCCTGATTTAAATCAGTTCCCTCTCTCATTGGTACAGCGTATCGAGTATATCCGTGGTCCCCGCTCCGCCATGTATGGTTCGGGAGCGATCGGCGGCGTGATTAATATTATTACTCAAAAGGCAGATGAAAAATCCGAGATTAGCGCCGGCGTCGGATCCAAGGGATATCAGGAATATGACGGGATCTTGCGTCAACGCTTTGGCGATACGGACGCAACCCTGGCCGGCGCTTACAAAACGACAAAAGGGTTTAATGTGCAAAGAAACTCTACCTGGGAGCCGGATAGCGATCGAGATGGGTTTCGCAGCAAGTCTTTCTGGGGGGGGCTGGAACATCGGTTTAATCAGGATATTACCGGTTTTTTCCGCGGCTATGGCTATGCCAATAATGCGGATTATGATTTGGGCAGCGCGCCCTATTCCCCGTCTTACAGCGCTGAGGAACGCCAAGTCTATAATCAGGCCTGGGATGCGGGGATGCATTTCAATTCAGGAAGTTATTCGTCTCAGCTTATCGCCAGCCTTCAAAAAATTAAAGATTACAACTACAGCAGTATGTACGGCCGCTACCAAGCAGGGACCTCGCTTGACCATATGGAACAGCGTTACATACAGTGGGGAAATAATTTCGTCGTGGGTCAGGGAGCGATAGGGGCGGGCGTAGACTGGAAGCAAGAGCGTCTGACCTCGTCCAATGAGACTATCTCAGATATTTATAAACGCGATAATAGCGGCCTCTATCTGACAGGGCAGCAGCAGTTTGGCCGTTTAACGCTGGAAGCTTCTGGCCGTGAAGATAAAGACCAGCAGTTTGGCTGGCATGGTACCTGGCAAACCGCATTAGGCTGGGCGTTGGCTGAGAACTATCGCATCACGCTCTCTCATGGCACGGGGTTTCTTGCGCCTTCATTAGGTCAGCAATTCGGCGCCAGTCGATACTCTCCAGCGATTGCTTCAAACCCGGACCTGAAACCGGAAGAATCAAAGCAGTGGGAAGCCGGGCTGGAAGGGCTTACCGGGCCGTTAGACTGGCGCTTGTCGACATATCGCTACAAGATTCAAAATCTCATTACCTACGGCGACAGCGCGTACTACAACATCAATTCCGCCACCATCAAGGGCGCAGAGTGGACTGGGAATCTGGATACCGGCATTTTCACGCACCGCGTAACCCTACAGTATATTGATCCTCGAGACGATCGGACGGATGAGGTCTTGCCTCGCCGTGCGAAGCGTCAGGCGAAATACCAACTGGACTGGACAATGTTCAATGTCGATATGGATATCGCATGGCAGTACTATGGGCGGCGTTATGACAATCGAAGCTCATCCTACAATCCTCAGCAAAAAGTATTGCCGAGCTACAGCACGGTGGACCTTTCCGCCTCATATCCGCTAACCCCCCAGCTTAGGGTTCGTGGTAGAATCGGCAACCTGTTTGATAAAGAGTATGAGACGGCATATGGCTACCGTACGGCAGGACGAGAATACTATCTCTCCGGAAGCTATACCTTCTGACCTGCCAGCCCGTCCTACCGTGCTGGTGTTTGATTCCGGCGTAGGCGGATTGTCTGTTTACCAGGAAATCCGGCAACTATTGCCGGATCTTCACTATATCTATGCGTTCGACAATGAAGCATTTCCGTATGGCGAAAAGCCGCAGCAGTTTATTGTCGATCGCGTTCTTAAGGTTGTTAGCGCAATTCAGCAACGTCATCAGTTAGCGTTGGTGATCATTGCCTGTAATACTGCCAGCACCATTACTCTTCCGGCGCTTCGTGAGCGCTTTACTTGTCCGGTGGTGGGCGTTGTACCCGCGGTTAAGCCCGCAGCCAAGCTGACGCGCAATGGCATCGTTGGGTTATTGGCTACCCGCGCGACCGTGCAGCGGCCTTATACGCATGAACTTATCGCCCGTTTTGCCAATGACTGCCAGATATTGTCGTTGGGATCTTCCGAGCTGGTCGAATTGGCGGAGGCGAAGCTTCAGGGAGAGAGCATAGCCACGGAAGATCTGCAAAAAATCTTGCGACCATGGCTAAGACTACCGGAGCCGCCAGATACGGTTGTGCTCGGTTGTACTCATTTTCCGTTATTGGCGGCAGAATTGCGCCTGGCGTTGCCGAGTGGAACGCGTTTGGTGGATTCGGGCTCCGCTATCGCCAGAAGAACGGCGTGGCTGATCGCCAACCTTGAAAATGCGCCAGCCTCGGTGGAAAAAAATCTGGTTTATTGTCTGGCGATCACGGCCAAAGTGGTGACGCTCTGGCCAGTATTGCAGCGTTATGGCTTCGCATCGCTGGAAAAACTACCGCTTTAACAGCCTTATGGGTAAATAATAAGCACTCAATCATTTTTTTGCATTTAGCGCTTGTCAGACGCCGAGAAGTCCCTATAATGCGCTCCCACTGACACGGCAACAGCGATTACGCAGTTACCGGGTGAGTAAGAAGCCA
>NZ_JAKMAJ010000009.1 GCF_022378355.1 Brenneria bubanii | reverse complement strand
AAACTTATCCAGCAACCGTAACCACCGATGCCGATGGCGGCAAAAGCTGGAGCGCGAATGTGCCGGGCAGCGCGCTGACGGGCGACACGACGGTGACGGCGACGGTTACCACCACTGACGCGGCGGGCAATACCACCACGGCGAATGCCAGCCACGATTACGGCGTTGATACCACGGCGCCGGAAGCGTCGATAACCATTGATCCCATCACTGCGGACAACGTAGTGAACGCGACGGAATCCGGTCAGAGCATCAGCGTCAGTGGTCAAACCGGCGGCAATGTGCAGGCTGGCGATAACGTCACGGTTACGGTGGGTAATGAAACCTATCAGACCACGGTCAATGGCGACGGCAACTGGAGCGTCAATGTGCCGGGCAGCGTCTTAGCCGGTAATGGTTCTGTCACCGCGACGGTCACTACGGCGGATGCGGCGGGCAATATCACCACGGCCAATACCAGCCACGGTTATGGCGTTGACACCGTGGCGCCGGAAGCCTCAATTACCATTGATAACATCACCGCCGATAACGTGGTGAATGCGGCCGAGTCCGGCCAGAGCATCAGCGTCACCGGTCAAACCGGCGGCAACGTGCAGGCTGGCGATGCGGTCACAGTGACAGTGGGTAATGAAACCTATCAGACCACGGTCAACGCCGACGGCAATAGCTGGAGCGTCAACGTACCGGGCAGCGTGCTGGCCGGTAATGGTTCTGTCACCGCCACGGTCACTACGGCGGATGCGGCCGGCAATACCACTACGGCGAACACTAGCCACGATTACGGCGTTGACACCACGGCGCCGGAAGCGTCGATAACCATCGATCCCATCACTGCGGACAACGTAGTGAACGCGACGGAATCCGGCCAGAGCATCAGCGTCACCGGTCAAACCGGCGGCAACGTGCAGGCTGGCGATGCGGTTATCGTCACGGTCGGTAATGAGACTTATCAGACTACGGTTAACGCCGACGGCAACAGCTGGAGCGTCAATGTTCCAGGCAGCGTCTTGGCAGGGAATTCCGCGGTTAACGCCACGGTGACTACCGCCGATGCGGCAGGCAATATCACCACGGCCAATACCAGCCACGGCTATGCGGTTGATACGGTTGCGCCGGAAATCGACATTACGCATTTTGCCGGCGATGACGGCTATATCAGTCAGTCCGAACTGACCGCGACGGTTATCAGCGGCACCAGCAGCGAAAAATCCGTCGATCTGGTCTTTACCGATGCCGCCGGCAAGTCCGTAACCGTCGGCGCGGTGCCGGTTGTGGATGGCGCATGGCAGGTACAAAGCGATCTCAGTTCGCTGAGTGAGGGAAAAATTACCGTTAACGCCACAGCCACCGACCCGGCAGGCAATCAGTCGCACGATAGCAGCGACGCGTGGAAAGACACCACGGCGCCGATTGCGGTGGATGATAGCGTTACCGGAACGGAAGATACGCCGCTGCATATCGGCTGGAGCGATCTCGGCACATCGGCCGATACCGTCAGCATCGTGGTTTCATCTCTGCCGCCGGCCAGTGCGGGCACCTTGTACTACAACGACGACGGCAGTTGGAAAACGGTCAGCGTCGGGCAAGTGTTTACGGCCGATAACAGTGATTTGAGATTTGAACCGGCAGCCAATGTCGCAGGCACGCCGCTAAGCGGATTGGCATATCAGCCGGTCGACAGCGCCGGCAACATCGGCGATAGCGCGTCGTTAAGCATCAACATCACGCCGGTAGCGGATACGCCGCTGGTATCGCTGAGTTCCACCAGCGGCGAAACCACGCTGATACCGGAAACCATCAAGGTTAACGGCGGCAGCGAAAATGGCGGCTTCGACGTTCAGGACGGCAAGATCGTCAAGATCGGCGATGGCGTCCGGGTTTGGCTGACGGATGGCGATCCGGTTCCGGAAGTGGTCGGCAACGGCAAAGTCGCTTACTACACGCAGGGGAATACTACCGGCAGCGGCAATTACAGCGATATTTATGTGGTGCATGACGGTTCTGGATATATCCAGGATGGCACTCTGCGCGGTCTGAATCAGGTCAGCGGTAACGGCGGTTCGGAAGCCAGCGGCACGTCGCCGGACTATATCTTTATTCAGGACGGCGATGCGTCCAAATACAGCGTCAGCAACTCGACCAACAACAATGCCGCCAGCAACGTGAATACGTTTGATGGCGTGAACGTTTACGGCGACGGGCAGATAATCAGCAGCGGCAACCAGTTGGAAGGCGTGATCTATGGCGACGGTACATCGGTTCTGGCGGATAACGATGGCACCACCAATATTGAAGTGATACCGGCCCAGAGCGGTTATCAGGCGCATACGATCAGCGTTTCTGCTTCGCTGACGGATACCGACGGCAGCGAAACGTTATCCGGCATTACCCTGTCCGGTCTGCCGGAAGGTACGCAGATTGTTTCCGGCAATACGGTGCTTTATACCGTGGGTAGCGATGGAACTTACCTGATCCCGAATACCAATAATGCGCAGTCGTTCACGTCTGAAGTCAGCGTGTTGGTTCCGGTATCTGCCGGCAAGTTCGACGTCATTGCGCAGGCGACGTCAACCGAGATAGCGAACTACGATTCGTCCACCGGTTACTCTTCGCATGAAGTCGAGCAGTACGGCGCCACCGTGGGTACCACCGGCGACGATACGCTGACCGGCACGCACAGTAACGATTTGATGGTGGGCGACGTCTCCGGTTTGCAGATCATGGAAGGGCAAAATTACAATATTGCGTTCCTGGTGGACTCCTCCGGCAGTTTGTCGACGGACAGCATTAATAAGACGGTGGCTTCGCTGACCAACGTGTTCAATAACCTGGTCAAGAGCGCCTCCAATGTTCATGCGGGATCGGTCAACGTCTTCCTGGCCGACTTCGATACGAACGTCGGTCAGAGCGTGTCTGTAAACCTATCGGACGCTGATGCGCTATCCAGACTGATCGGCGTTCTGAATTCGCTGGCCTCCGGCGGAGGCACCAACTATGAGGATGTGTTTAAAACGGCGGCCAACTGGTTCCAGAGCGATACCGTGACGCATAACGGCGGCTCTAATCTGACGTACTTCATCACCGACGGCGAGCCGACCTTCTATCAGGCTGGCGAGACGGATAGGGTGATGGTCAGCAGATCGGATTCGTTGAATATCGACTCGTTTGATTACCAACCGGGGCACGCCTATTACATGAACATTTTGGGGGGGAGCCGCGAGGTCATCGACAGCAGTGGTAATGTTTATTACTACTCCAATCGCGGGAAATCATTGATTGGTCAGGTTCATGCCGAAGGCGACGGAACCTATGAGATCTCTCATCTGGCGGGAACGGGCTACAACTCCAACTCGGCGACAACGTCCAACTCCGCTGAAGGCTACGCCTTGTTGCATCAGGTGTCGAACGTGGAGGCGATCGGCGTCGGAGACTCGTTGAATGCTTCGAGCCTGCAAAAATATGATAGTGACGGCGTGGTGATGGATCACATCGATCCTAGCCAGCTTTCCGAGGCGATTTTGGGATCGAATCAGCCACTGAACGGCGGGAATGACACGCTGCTGGGCGGACGCGGCGACGACATCCTGTTCGGCGATGCGATATCGTTTGACGGCATTGATGGTAACGGCCTGCCGGCGTTGCAGCAGTATGTCGGCAACCAGTTACATTTGGGCGCGGACACCACCGCCTCCGTTGAGCAGGTGCATGGCTATATCACCGAGCATAGCGCCGAGTTCGATCTCTCTTCCGCCAATGGCGGCAATGATATTCTCAATGGCGGTTCGGGCAACGATATCCTGTTCGGTCAGGGCGGTCACGATACGCTGTACGGCGGAAGCGGCAACGATAAGCTGTATGGCGGCAGCGGCGACGATACGCTGATCGGCGGCTCAGGCAACGATATCCTGACCGGCGGGTCGGGCGCTGACCTGTTCAAATGGCAGTCTGGCGATGTCGGGCATGACGTGATTAAAGACTTCAACGCCAGCGAAGGCGACAGGATCGATTTAAGCGATCTGGTCGGCGAACTGGAGGAGGGGACTGATATCAGCCACTATATCCGTATTACGGAAGGCAATGGCTCGCCGACGATTGAAGTCAGCACGGAAGGCAACTTCAACGGCGACAAAGGCGGCACGGTGGCGGTGTCCATTACGCTTGAACACTACAGCGGCGCGCTGCCGTCTCTGGAGAGTTTGGTCAGTAAGCCTGAAAATACGCATGGCTAACGGGTAATCACATAGACTGGAACCTCGGGAAATGAGGTTCCTTTTTTTATCAAGCATACTTAATAAGGTCTCTGCGTATGTTTTATATCCAGCGCGATAGTAACGGCCATTTAATCCGGGTTGAGGGACAACCTTTTCCCGAAATGAATGGCGAACTGGCTGACGACTCGACGGAAGCGCTTGCCTGGTGCGACAGTCATAAAATAGCGATGGCCGGATTACAGCAGTTGCGCCAGAGCGATCTGGACATGGTGCGGGTTCTTGAGGATTTGATTCAGGCCCTTATCGATAAGGGCGTTATCAATATCACTGACTTCCCATCGGCTGCGCAGTTGAAACTGATTGGTCGTGCGCAGGCGCGCGAAGCCTTAAACGGCGGCGGATTGAATAAACTCATTAATGACGATGATGACAGTATGTTCTGAGCCTTGTCATGGGCTTCATAATCATTGCGAGGGCGACGCAGTCTGGCGTCGCCCTTGGCATATTCCATCATTTTATGGCCGGGGCGGGTTCGCCCAGTAAGCGTCCCATCGCGCCTTGCAAGCCCATTTTCTGAAGCGCCTGCAATTCTCCGACGGTTTCCACGCGTTCGGCGATAAGCGGCAGCGCAATGCTATTGGTGGCCCGGTACATGGTTTCAATAAACATTTTTTTGTCTGCCTCGCGATCGATATTGCGGATGTAGCTCCCGTCGACTTTCAAATAAGCCAGACCCCATTGCGATAAATTGCCGATCATATTGAAGCGTCCGCCGAAGTGCTGAATCCCCAGCCCGCAGCCGTATTCGTTCAGCAGTTTGATTAATTCATCAAGCCGGACGGAATCCGGCAACTGATTCTCATCTAATTCCAGAATCAAACGATTGGCCAGTTGCGGCTGATTTTTCAGCGGCGCCAGCGATTGCGCCATTAACGGCAAATCCAGGGCCGTATTGCAGGAGAGGCTCAAGGCCAGCGTTCCCTCATATTGACGTAAATAATTCAATACTTGTTTCAGGATCACCCGATCGAGCCGGGTATTCCAGCCAAAGCGCTGTATCCAGGGCAGGAAGTGGCCGGCGGCGATGCTGTTTCCCTGTTCGTCTTCAATTCTTGCCAGCACCTTGTGATGCAGAATGTTATCCGGGTTAAGGCAGTCCACCACGGGTTGCAGAAACAGTTGCAGCCGTTCCTGCTCCAGGATCGGCTCCAGTCGGTTAAACCACATGTGGCGGTCGGTTTCCGCCTGTGCCGACGGCGGTTGCAGGCGTTCGTCGGTGGCCTTGTCGGAATGGCGCTCGGCGTTGGTCAGCGCCTGATCGCCCTGTATCAGCAACGATTGCGCGCTGTCGCCGGGACGGAAGGGCACCATACACAATTTGGCGACCGGCGAGACGTCGGTTTCACCGGTTAAGTATAGGCTTTCAATGTCACGCGTCAGTTCGTCTGTCAGGGCCAGGGCTTCCTTTTCCACCAGCCCGGGGCAAAGCAGGGAAAACTCGCCGCCGCGTATACGGGCGCTCTGGCTTTCAGTATTGGCATACTGCTTTTGTCTGTCGCGGATAGTCTGTCCGATGGAGGCCAGCAGCGCATCTGTGCGTTGTCCCCCCAGCCTCTGGTTCATGCCGGCCAGATCCTGAATGCGGATCATAAGCAGAAAGCCCGGCGAGGTTTCATCATCGGCGAGTTTGTCCTGAAACTGGATATCGAAAGCGCGGCGATTAGCCAGACCGGTTTGCTCATCCAGATAGGCTTCCTGACGCAGACGCTCGCTTCGTTCAGCCTCTTCCTCAAATAATGCTTTGAGCTGACTGACCATCTGATTCATCGCCTGCGCCACCCGGCGGAATTCCGGCGTGCGGGGCAGGTCGGGCTGGCTGAGAAACTCGCGGCGGGTAATGGCCAGCGACTGCTCGACGATATAGTCCAGCGGGCGCAGCTGACGACGCAGCATGACCGCGCCAAACACCACCCCCAGCGTGACGCAGCCAAGCAGCCAGAAAAGCGTAGCGGAAGAGCTTTTCCATAGCCGGGTAATGGCGAACATAGGGTGGCTGACCACCTCAACCTTGGCCGCCTGTTCCCAGCCGCGCATGATGATGGCTTCGCCCGCGCCGGGTTGAAGGTCGACCAGTCGGACAAACCAGAACGGCACATCGGGCACGTCCGGCGACGCCATTCGCTCCAAGGTGATGCGATTGGTTTTTACGTCGCGAACGCGGATGCTGGAAAAGTAGCCGCTGTCGAAGATGGAACTTACCATCAGCTCCACCATCGCCGGATCGTCGATATTCGGCGTCAGGGACAGGCCAAGCGCGGTAGCCGCATCCTGCGCATGGGAACGAAGTTGGTTATTGTACTGTTCGCGAGAATTTTCCAGACTGACGAAAAAACTTCCGCTGAAAATAATCAGTACGAACAGGCAGATGGCTATCAGTAGCTGTTTGTATAGAGACATAGCCTCATCCTACTCCTCAATTGAAAATCCCTCGGCACGCATTTTGGTTAAGAGTTCCTGCCAGCGTGAAAGTCGTTTGCTGTCGCCCACGCGCTGGTTGCCGCTTGCTCCCGGCAGCCATAAGCCTCCGCCATTAAAGGAGTAAACCGGCAGCAAGTCGTTGCGCAGGGTCGCAGGTTGAATGTTGTTTGTCAGGTTATCCAGCACCAGCGGGATCGACGTCGGCGTCGGATAATAGGTCAGCACCATGTGGGCTTTATTGAGACGCAGCGCCTTGACATAAGTGATGCGAAGTTTTTCACCGGCCACGCCTAAATGACGTAAAGTGAAATATTTGGCGATCGCGTAATCCTCGCAATCGGCCGCGCCCTGGCGCAATGCTTCTATCGGGCTCGCCCAATAGTCATCCCGATTCCATATGACGGTATCATCGCGAAACAGTAAACGTTGATTGAAAAAAAGATTCACCGCTTCCAACTGCTTTTGTTCGCCCGCATTACGCTGGGCGGTCAGTAAAGTCTGCCATTCATTAATTCGGCGTCTGGCTTCTGGCGATGCGGGGCCGTAGAGTTGTTCCGTTCGTTGGGTAATTAGCGGGAAATCCCAGTCTGCGCGCAGGGAACCCGCCAGCAGCAGCAACAGACAGCAGATGAGCAAACGCTTGTAACGGGATGCCTTGGGCAAATGGTATAGCACTGATGTTTCTCGGTTTGCCCGCCGGACGATTTTTTACCGGCCTGGAGGCGAATCAATTAGATTATATTTATATTATAGAGAGTTGCAGAATATCGTACATTCCTGACGACGAAAAGTGATTACTATGACGGCAGGATGGCGCGCGAGAACACTGGCATGATGAAAATGGCATTAAGCCCGTTGCCTCGCACGTTCGAATATCGTCTGGATTTAAGGTTTACTGAGGAGTGATGTTTTGAGTGATAAGCCAGAACCGCGCATTGTATTTTTTGATTTAGACGGCACGCTGCATCAGCAGGATATGTTTGGTAGTTTTTTACGTTTTCTGCTGAAACGATTACCGCTTAATCTTGTTCTTGTCCTTCCTTTATTACCGATTATCGTCTGTGGACTCTTGGTTCACGGCCGTGCGGCGCGTTGGCCCATGAGCTGGCTGTTGTGGGCCATCACCTTTGGCCGCAGCGAAGAACGCCTTGCTCGGTTGGAAAAACGCTTTGTCAGTGATTTTCGCCGTCAGGTGACGCCATTCCCTCAGGTTCAGCAACGGCTGAAAGCGTATTTACAAGATAGCGATGCCGAGGTTTGGCTGGTGACGGGGTCGCCGCAGCGCCTGGTTGAACAGGTCTATCATGATGCTCCTTTTTTACCCGGCGTTCGACTGATGGGCAGCCAGATAACGCGCGGCGGCGGCGGCTGGATATTATCGCTGCGCTGTCTGGGTAAGGAAAAGGTCATCCAGATGGAGAGGCACTTAGGGGTGCCGTTGAAGCTGTATAGCGGCTATAGCGACAGCAAGCAGGATAATCCGTTGCTTTATTTCTGCGAGCACCGCTGGCGAGTGATGCCGAACGGCAGTCTGCAACAACTTGAGTGATTTCGTTTCGGCCTGACTGATTTTAACCGGCTTTGCCGCCATTGCGGCGGCGGCTTAGCGATGAATCCGATAATGAGGCCGGTGCGCCTGCAACTTGGTATATAATGCCCGCCGCAAAAATTACCGATGAAATCACGCAAGGGGAAATCGTGAGCCGCGAACTGGATGATGAATATTGGATGCGTCATGCTCTGACGCTTGCCCAACGCGCTCAGGATGAAGGCGAGGTGCCGGTTGGCGCGGTGCTGGTTCTGAATAATCAGGCGATAGGTGAAGGCTGGAATCGTCCGATCGGCCACCATGATCCTACCGCCCATGCCGAGATCATGGCATTGCGTCAGGCAGGGGCGGCGTTACAGAATTACCGTCTATTGAATACCACCCTGTATGTGACGTTGGAGCCTTGCATTATGTGCGCCGGTGCGATGATCCATAGCCGTATTGGCCGGCTGGTTTACGGTGCGGCAGATGAAAAAACCGGCGCGGCCGGGTCGCTGGTGGACATTTTGCGCCACCCCGGCATGAATCATCAGATAACCATTGATGCCGGCGTCCTGGCCGAGGCGTGTTCCGCCACGCTGAGCGCCTTTTTCCGCATGCGGCGAGCGCAGCACAAAGCAAGGCGGACGGCAGCGAAAAACGCTGGCAAGTGATAACCGCGGTCTGCGGCGCTCAACGCACCAGGTTCTCTCCACCGTGATGCACGGATTTGCCGTAGGGATGGTGGTGTGTGGGGGAAATGGCCGCGGGCGCCGCTGCCGACAAGACTCTGCTTTGGTTCAAATGGCGGGATGGTTCATTCCGGCACTTTATCCGGCGCCACGGCCGGATAAGCTTGCGCTGTGAGCTGTTTCAGTTTTGCCTTGGCTTCCTTTTCCAGTAAATAGCCTTCAAGGCTCACCATATAGCGGCGAATGTTTTCCACATAGTTATAGGCCTGCTGTCCGCGGGCATAGCCGTATGTCGTCTGGCTGTAGTAACGTTTCTGGCTGAGCATCGGCAGACGTATTTTCACATCGACCCAGCTATCCGGGTTGCCATTCTGCCTTGCGGTCAGTTTTCGGGCGTCCAGCAAATGCGCATATCCCATATTGTATGCCGCTAAGGCAAACCAGATTTTTTCATCCTCGGGGATGGTCTCCGGCATTTTCTGCATCATATGTGACATATATTGCGCGCCGCCGCGGATACTCTGCTCCGGGTCGAGGCGGTCGCCGACATTCAGACTGTCCGCCGTGCTGCGGGTGAGCATCATTAATCCGCGAACGCCGGTTGGCGACGTCGCCAACGGGTTCCAGTGCGATTCCTGGTAGGAGATGGCCGCGAGCAGCTTCCAGTCGATATCCGTAGCGTGCTTTTCAAACAATGTCCGGATGTCAGGTAAGGTTTGGTCAATGGCGCTGAGAAAGGTGGTGGTATCGACGTAATCGAATTCGCCGACATGGCCCAGATACTTTTCTTCCAGACGGGCGAGGGTGCCGTCCTCAACAATGCGGCTGAAAAAATCCAGTAACGCCGCGGACAGGCTGTCGTCATGAGAGCGCCGCATATACCAGGTCACCGGCTCTTCATCACTGAGATCGAAGGCGACGGCCAACTGTGGATGAATGCGCTGCATGAGGCCGATGGTGATCGAATCTCCCAGCGTGTAGTCAAGCTTGCCGTCAGCCACCTGCTTTAGTAATTCCGATGTGGTCATGTCGGAGGCTGACTCCCAGCGCAACTGCGGATATTTTTGCGCTTTCAGATCGCGTAGCGTGGCGATATGCGCCGATCCCGAGGTTACGGCCAGGCGGCCTTTTAAACTTTCCATCGTTTTGGGGCGAGGGTTTCCCAGGCGATATACCATTTGCTGGGAAACGGAATAGTATGTCGGCCCGGCGCGAAAACGCCCTAAACGCTCATGATTGTATATCAGACCGGCGGCGAGAATGTCCGCATCGTCGTTATCCAAATCGTCAAACAGCGTATCAAGATTTTTACGTGATGAAACCACCAGCTTGACGCCGAGATAATCGGCGAAACGTTTTGCCAGTTCATAATCAAGACCTGCCGGGGCGCCGTTACTGTTGGTGTAGGTCAATGGCGAATTGACGGTGCTGACGCGTAACTCGCCGCGTGAAAGAATTTGTCTCAGTTGGTCGTCCTGGCTGCTGCGCCAGGGAATATTGGGCCATAAGGCCAACGCCAGCAGTAACGTAATAACCCCAATGAAAAAATAATTTATTTTTAAACGCTTCAAATAATTGTCTCTCGGTGGCTTGCCAACTTGTCTGTCGTGGCCATCTTTTATGGTGGGCTATCTTGCCCGGCGCCCTTTGGGCCGCCGCCAGCGGCGTTGAAAATCGCTTCCGGCGATTTTTTATACGAAAAGTCCCTGGGTCGGGGCATTTTGCGTAACAAAGCGCCAGTGTGCAACTTTTATTGATTTGCCTAATGATTAATCAGTACCCTGAGGCAATGTTCAATAATAGCAACGCAAACGGTTTCGTCCTGGGGAAGGATTCTCTATAATGACGCGCGTTTCCCCCCTGTAGCGCCCAACGACTGCACCGCTGTCAGTGCATCGAAGACGAGAGAACTTTAGATTATGGAAATACTGCGTGGTTCACCTGCTTTGTCGGCTTTTCGTATTAATAAACTGCTTGTCCGGTGCAAAGAGCACTTTTTGCCCATTAGCGATATCTATGCCGAATACGTGCATTTCGCCGATGTCAGCGCACCGCTGGACAACGATGAACTGGCCAAACTGACACGTTTGCTGAAGTATGGTCCTTCTCTCGCTGAACATGAGCCGCAAGGCCGTCTGCTGTTGATTACCCCCCGTCCCGGTACGATTTCTCCGTGGTCTTCCAAGGCGACAGACATCGCGCGTAACTGCGGGTTGAACAAGGTGTTGCGTCTGGAGCGCGGACTGGCTTTTTATATTCATGCGCCGACGTTGAGTGATGAGCAGTGGCAACAGCTGGGGGCGTTGTTGCACGACCGTATGATGGAAAGCGTATTTGACGACCTGCGTCAGGCTGGGAAACTGTTCTCGCATCAGCAGCCCGCACCGCTAAAACGCGTGGAAATTTTGTTACAGGGCCGTCAGGCGTTGGAAGACGCGAATGTCCGACTGGGACTGGCGTTGGCGGAAGATGAGATCGATTACCTGCTTGACGCGTTCAGTAAGTTGGCGCGCAACCCGACGGATATTGAGCTTTATATGTTCGCACAGGCGAACTCCGAACACTGTCGCCATAAAATATTTAATGCCGACTGGGTGATTGACGGTGTGGAGCAGCCGAAATCGCTGTTCAAAATGATTAAGAACACCTTCACGCATACCCCTGAGCACGTGTTGTCGGCCTATAAAGATAACGCGGCCGTGATGGAAGGTTCTGCCGCCGGGCGTTTTTATGCCGATGCCCAGGGCAATTATGATTATCATCAGGGCGATATGCCTATTCTGATGAAGGTGGAAACCCACAACCACCCGACCGCCATTTCACCCTGGCCGGGCGCGGCGACAGGATCCGGCGGCGAGATTCGTGACGAAGGCGCCACCGGACGAGGATCTAAACCCAAAGCCGGTCTGGTGGGCTTCTCTGTATCAAACTTGCGAATCCCTGGCTTTGAGCAACCTTGGGAAGAAGACTTCGGCAAGCCGGATCGTATCGTCAGCGCCCTGGATATCATGACCGAGGGCCCCCTTGGCGGCGCGGCGTTTAACAATGAGTTCGGCCGTCCTGCGCTGGCCGGTTATTTCCGTACCTATGAAGAACGGGTCGACAGCCATAACGGCACGGAACTGCGTGGTTATCACAAGCCGATCATGTTGGCGGGCGGTATCGGCAATATTCGCGCCGACCATGTACAAAAGGGTGAAATCAGCGTCGGCGCCAAATTGATCGTATTGGGCGGGCCGGCAATGAATATCGGTCTGGGCGGCGGCGCGGCGTCGTCAATGGCATCCGGTCAATCTGATGCCGATCTGGACTTTGCTTCCGTTCAGCGTGATAACCCGGAAATGGAACGTCGTTGTCAGGAAGTGATTGACCGCTGCTGGCAATTGGGCGAACAGAACCCGATTCTGTTTATTCACGACGTAGGCGCCGGCGGCTTGTCCAACGCCATGCCGGAACTGGTTAGCGACGGTGGTCGCGGCGGTCGCTTTGAGCTACGGGACATTTTAAATGACGAACCGGGCATGAGTCCGCTGGAAGTCTGGTGTAATGAATCGCAAGAGCGTTATGTTCTCGCCGTCGCGCCGCAACAGCTGGCGTTATTTGATGAAATCTGTCGTCGTGAACGCGCGCCTTACGCGGTGATCGGCGAAGCGACGGAAGAGCAGCACCTGACGCTGAATGACCGTCATTTCAACAACAAACCTATCGATCTGCCGCTGGATGTGTTGCTGGGCAAAACGCCGAAAATGCTGCGCGACGTCGAGCGCACGCAGGCGCAGGGGGCCTCGCTAAACCGTGATGGTATTTATCTGGCCGAAGCCGTCGAACGCGTGCTGCATTTGCCGGTGGTGGCGGAGAAAACCTTCCTGATAACCATTGGCGACCGTTCGGTTACCGGCATGGTCGCTCGTGATCAGATGGTTGGTCCCTGGCAGGTGCCGGTAGCCGACTGCGCGGTAACGACGGCGAGTCTGGATAGCTACTATGGCGAAGCGATGTCTATCGGCGAACGCGCGCCAGTGGCGCTGCTCAATTTCGCGGCATCCGCGCGTCTGGCGGTTGGCGAGGCGTTAACCAATATTGCGGCGACCCACATCGGTCCGCTAACGCGGGTCAAACTCTCGGCGAACTGGATGGCGGCGGCCGGCCACCCGGGAGAAGATGCCGGGCTTTATGATGCGGTGAAAGCGATTGGCGAAGAGCTTTGTCCGGCGCTGGGATTGACTATTCCGGTCGGTAAAGATTCCATGTCGATGAAAACTCGCTGGCAGGAAGACGGAGAAGAGCGCGCCATGACCTCCCCGATGTCTTTGGTGATTTCCGCTTTTGCCCGAGTGGAAGACGTTCGTAATACGGTGACGCCGCAGCTGCGTATCGATCAGGATAATGCGCTGTTGTTGATTGACCTGGGCGCGGGGCGCAAAGCGCTGGGCGCGACGGCGCTGGCTCAGGTTTATCGCCAACTGGGGCGCGAAACGGCGGATGTTCACGATGCGCAACAGCTGGCCGGCTTCTTTAATGCCATGCAGCAGCTGGTGGCGGATAACGCTTTGTTGGCCTATCACGACCGTTCTGATGGCGGTTTGTTGGTCACGCTGGCGGAAATGGCATTTGCCGGCCACTGTGGACTGAGTGTCGATATTGCCACACAGGGCGACGACAGCCTGGCGACGTTGTTCAACGAAGAGTTGGGTGCGGTTATCCAGGTTCCGGCTTCGCGCAGGGCTGAAGTGGAAGCTGTCCTGGCCCGGCATGGTTTGGCGGATTGCGTCCACTATCTCGGTCGCGCCGAAGAGGGCGCCCGCTTTATTATTACTGATGGCGGGGATGTGGTTTACCGCGAAAGCCGTACCACCATGCGTACCTGGTGGGCGGAAACGACCTGGCAGATGCAGAGACTGCGTGATAACCCGCAGTGCGCCGATCAAGAACATACCGCTAAACAGGATGATAACGATCCCGGCCTCAATGCGGTGCTGACCTTTGCGCCGCAGGACGATATCGCCGCGCCTTATATCGCCCGCAATGTGCGTCCGCAAGTCGCCGTGCTGCGCGAGCAAGGCGTTAACTCCCATATTGAAATGGCGGCGGCCTTCCACCGCGCCGGTTTTGACGCTGTTGACGTCCATATGAGCGACCTGCTGGCGGGACGTCGGGATCTGAAAGATTTCCATGCTCTGGTCGCCTGCGGCGGTTTCTCTTATGGCGACGTGCTGGGCGCGGGCGAAGGTTGGGCGAAGTCTATTTTGTTCAATTCCCGGGTTCGCGATGAGTTCGCCGCATTTTTCCAACGTCCGCAGACGCTGGCGCTTGGGGTATGCAACGGCTGTCAGATGATGTCCAATCTGAAGGAACTGATTCCGGGCGCCGAATTCTGGCCGCGTTTCGTCAAGAATAAGTCAGAGCGGTTTGAGGCGCGTTTTAGCCTGGTTGCCGTCGAGAAAAGTCCGTCGTTGTTTATGAACGATATGGCGGGCTCTCGTATGCCGATCGCGGTTTCACATGGCGAAGGTCTGGTTGAAGTTCGCGATGGCGAGCATCTGAGCGCATTGGAGCAGCATAATCTGGTTGCGTTGCGTTATGTGAATAACTTCGGTCAGGTGACGGAGAACTATCCGGCGAACCCAAATGGATCGCCGAACGGCATTACCGCGGTGACCACCACCAGCGGCCGGGCTACGGTCATGATGCCGCACCCGGAGCGTGTCTTCCGCTCGGTCAGCAACTCCTGGCACCCGGATTCGTGGGGCGAGGATGGGCCGTGGATGCGAATGTTCCGCAATGCGCGCAAACAACTCGGCTGATCTCTGACAGGGTAAGAGGGACAAGGGGCTTCGGCCCCTTTCTATTTATTACCGCCGCCCTGGCTCCGGTATGGAATTTATTTGCCACTGTCGTGTTTTCGCGACAATCAAATAGTTATATGTCTCCAATAAGAGACATATAACTATTTGATTTTTAATAACTGTATCGATGGGCAGGAAAACCGTCTTTGTTTGGCGACATAAAGCCGGTTATCGTGCTATTCGCAGTGATGTTTATCGTGATTTGCGAGCAAATTTTTTTTAAAAAACATTAAAAATCAATTTGTTGTTTTAATTTTATTTAAGTTGGCATGAATGATGCATAATATATTGCGTTGCTCATTCAACTGGTTATGATTGCGCTGCTTATTGGCAGAAGATGTTCGCTCATAACGTTCGGAATGACGCCGAAAGAAAGGGTGCCTATCGTCCATCAGATCGATAACAGTACGCGTAAGCTGACTTTATCAAACATCGGGCGACACGTTGAGTGAGGCACCGCCTATTCAGTTCAGCGGTCAGAAAAATAGTCAATTCTGACCGCTGAACGCCAATATCCAGTCCGTATTTCCCTCCTGTTGATGATCACCTTCGTTTATCACGCGGCTTTTTTGAACCGTCGCCATGCCGCGATTAAAAAGGCTTCTGACATTCTATAAAACTCGGTTAGCATCAGAGCGGATCCATAGGTAACGAGATGATTTCCTTGAAACGATGGCGTTTATTTCCGCGTTCCCTGCGGCAATTGGTAATTATGGCATTTTTGCTGGTGTTGTTGCCTTTACTGGTACTGGCTTATCAGGCATACCAAAGCCTGGACACGCTCAGTGAGCAGGCTGCGGAGATCAATAGAACGACCTCCAGGGACGCGCGACGAAGCGAAGCCATGACCAGCTTGGCGTTAGCCATGGAGCGCAGCTATCGCCAATATTGCGTGCTGGATGATCAAACCTTGGCGACGCTCTACCAGAATCAACGTAACCAGTATTCTAAAATGCTGGACTCGCATGCCGCCGTTCTACCCGATCCGCGTTATTACCAAACCTTGCGTCAATATGTAACCCAACTGTCGGAGCTGCATTGTCAGGCCAGCGGGCCCGATCGGGCGGGCTCGGCGTTGTTGGAAAACTTTTCTCGCGCAAACGGGCAAATGATTCAGATGACCCGCGAAGTGGTTTTTTCTCGCGGTCAGCAACTTCAGCAGGCGATAGCCGAGCGCGGCCGGTTTTTCGGCTGGCAGTCGCTATTGCTGTTTCTGGTGAGTCTGATACTGGTGGTGTTGTTTACGCGTATGATCATCGGCCCGGTAAATGGCGTCGAGCGTATGATCAATCGCCTGGGAGAAGGGCGCTCGTTGGGGAATACCAGTACCTTTAAAGGACCGCGTGAAATCCGCTCGTTAGCTCAGCGCATTATCTGGCTGAGCGAGCGATTATCCTGGCTTGAGTCGCAACGGCATGAGTTTCTGCGGCATATTTCGCATGAGCTGAAAACGCCGTTGGCGAGCCTGCGTGAAGGTACCGAGCTTCTGGCTGATGAAGTGGTCGGTCCCCTGACCGACGATCAAAAAGAAGTGGTATCCATTCTGGACAGCAGCAGCCGACACTTGCTGCAATTAATCGATCAGCTTCTGGACTATAACCGTAAGCTGGCGGATGCGCCGACCGAGCTGGAGCAGGTCGGCATTGAAGAAATCGTCGATATCGTCATAGCGTCCCATAGTCTGCCCGCCCGAACTAAAATGATTCATACCGATATCAGACTGGAATCCGAATACTGTTGGGCGGAGACGACGCTATTGATGCGCGTAATCGACAATCTCTATTCCAATGCGGTGCACTATGGCAAGGAATCCGGTAACATTTGGATCCTCAGCCGTTTGACTGGAAATCGGGTGCAGATTGATGTCGCCAATAGCGGCGCGCCGATCCCAGAAGCGGAGCATGGCATGATTTTTGAGCCTTTTTATCAGGGGAGTCATCAGCGCAAAGGCGCGGTAAAAGGCAGTGGACTCGGATTGAGTATTGCCCGTGATTGTATCCGCCGCATGCATGGTGAATTAAGTCTGATCTCCGTCGATTATGCTGATGTCTGTTTTCGTATTGAATTGCCATTAACTTCCGAGAATGAATAAATAATGAACGCAAGGTTCGCCCGTCCTTTTCCGCCGCACATGCTGCCTGCCGTCCCTGATTGCTCTTTTCGCCGTACGCTGCGCGCCGCGGCGATGCCATTCTTGCTGTTATCGTCGATACTGTTACTGACTGCCTGTCATCATCATCTTGGCGGCCACTTACTGTCCGATGATCCGGGAAATGTACCCCCCAAAGAGCAGGTCGCCGATTATCGAGTGGCGCAGTGTGAACACCTTTGGCAAGTTGACGATCGGCAGGCAATGGACAATGCCTTGTATTGGCTGCGAGCGATGGATTGCGCCGGGCGATTGACGCAAGCGCAGGCGCGTGAAGAAGCGCGACAGGTGGCGGGCAATGAGTGGGAGAGCGTATTTAAGCAGAGCATTCTGCTGGATAACGCCGGTATCGCTCAGGCCGAGCGGCGGCAGGTGCTGGAAAAAATCAATTTGCTTCGTCTCGATTTCCCCGCCGCGCTGCGCCCGCTGATCTACACCTGGCGCGACAGGCAAACGCTGTTTCTGGCCTTGTCCGACGAGCGCCTGCGTTATAAAAAATTGCAGGAATCGACGGATAAACAGCTGGAGACGCTGCAAACCGAACAGGAACATTTACAGTATCAGCTGGAAACCACCAGGCAGAAGTTGGAAAACCTGACGGACATTGAGCGCCAGCTTTCGACCCGCAAGCAGTTATCAGGGGAAATGCCTGATAACGAGTCCGATCATCGCGGTAGTGCGGGGCGCGATAACTCGACGACGAAGGAGCCGAAAAAATAATGACGGCACGCAAAGCGGCCAACTTACTGTTGGTGGATGACGATCCCAGTCTGCTGAAGCTGTTGGGAATGCGTCTGACCAGCGAAGGTTTCAGCGTGATGACGGCGGAAAGCGGTCAGGAAGCCTTGCGTCTGTTAGCCAGAGAACAGTTCGACCTGGTGATCAGCGATCTGCGCATGGATGAAATGGACGGTATGGCGCTTTTTTCTGAGATTCAGCGTTATCAGCCGGGGATGCCGGTCATTATTCTGACGGCTCACGGTTCGATTCCTGATGCGGTAGCGGCAACGCAGCAAGGGGTGTTCAGCTTCCTTACCAAGCCGGTCGATCGTGACGCGTTGTATAAAGCGATCGATGAAGCCTTGGCGCTGTCGGCGCCGGTAGGCGATGACCGCTGGCGGGAAACCATCGTCACCCGCAGCCCTTTAATGCTGCGGCTGTTGGAGCAGGCCAGGATGGTTGCCCAATCGGACGTCAGCGTGTTGATTAATGGCCAGAGCGGTACCGGGAAAGAGGTATTGGCCAAGGCGATTCATGCGGCCAGCCCGCGAGCGAAGCAAGCCTTTATCGCCATCAACTGCGGCGCTTTACCCGAGCCCTTGCTGGAGTCGGAATTATTCGGCCATGCGAAAGGGGCTTTTACCGGCGCCGTCAGCAGCCGGGAAGGCTTATTCCAGGCTGCGGAAGGCGGGACGCTGTTTTTGGACGAAATTGGCGATATGCCGATTTCGCTACAGGTTAAGCTGCTGAGGGTTTTGCAGGAGCGCAGAGTTCGCCCGTTGGGGAGCAACCGCGATCTGGGTATCGACGTGCGTATTATCTCCGCGACCCATCGTGATTTGCCGAAAGCAATGGAAAAAGGCGAGTTTCGTGAAGATCTCTATTATCGGTTGAACGTCGTCAATATGAAACTACCCGCCCTGCACGAACGGGCGGAGGATATCCCGCTATTGGCTAATCATCTGTTGCGTGAAGCCGCCGCCAGACATAAGCCTTTCGTGCGATCTTTCTCAACCGATGCCATGAAACGGTTGATGACCGCGAGTTGGCCGGGTAACGTCCGGCAACTGGTTAATGTTATTGAACAGTGCGTTGCGCTGACCAGCGCGCCGGTTATCGGCGAAGCGTTGGTGGTGCAGGCGCTGGAAGGTGAAAATACCGCGTTACCGACGTTTGTCGAAGCCCGCCATCAGTTCGAGCTGAACTACCTGCGTAAACTATTGCAGATAGCCAAAGGCAATGTCACTCAGGCTGCGCGAATGGCGGGACGTAACCGTACGGAGTTTTATAAGCTGTTGGGCCGTCATGAACTGGATGCCAACGATTTTAAAGAATAATGCTAATGGATTGTCGGTCCGGATTCTGACAATCTTGTTCTCGCTGATGCCCGGCTTTGGCCGCAACATAGGTAATACAAAGGTTCTTCGATGAAAAAAATTGATGCGATTATTAAGCCGTTCAAACTGGACGATGTACGTGAAGCGTTAGCTGAAGTGGGCATCACAGGGATGACGGTAACGGAAGTGAAGGGGTTTGGTCGTCAGAAAGGCCATACTGAACTGTATCGCGGCGCTGAGTACATGGTCGACTTTTTGCCCAAGGTGAAAGTAGAGATTGTGGTAGGCGACGACATCGTCGATACCTGTGTGGACGCTATCATGCGCACGGCGCAGACCGGTAAGATCGGCGATGGTAAAATCTTTGTCTTTGACGTTGCCCGGGTGATCCGCATTCGTACCGGCGAGGAAGACGAAGAGGCCATCTGACGGAGCCCCATTGCCGTCATCCCCGCGGTAGTCGGCGGGGATCGTTTCTGCTGGCCGTTCGGCAACCCGGGCATCTCCGCTTCCTCTGGCATGTCCGGGTTGTTGTTCAGAGTTTTATTGGCCCGCCCCCTCCATTCGATCACCATAGAAACACATGGATAATCGCGGCCCAGGCTTATTTCCTGCCGCTGTCTATCAACCCGTCCGCCAGCGTTTTTAGTTCCGGCGTTTTCCGAATCGCATCCGCGACAATCACAGCGACGGCGATAGCCCCTTTTCTTTGGAAACGGGTCGCATCCGGTTTCGTCAGGCTGCCGACCTGGTTACGGTAGAAGGGATAACGGTTTGGATCGACGGCCAGCCAGTACTGTTTCCAGTGATTGCTGTTCCCCTGATTCGCCAGCGCGATCGTCGCAGGTTCGATGTCCAGCAGAATGACTTTATTGGCGACGGCGGTCTCTTTGATCGTTTTGCTGTAATCGCCGATAAATGCGTATCCGCCTTCGGCGTTCTGTTTGGTTAAGTGATTGTGTACCGCAGGCGTGCCGATTTTACCGTCGGCGGCGTGGACCCGGGTGGTCGGCGTGAGCAATACCGGCGTTAACTGATGCTGGCGGGCGAAGTTAACGTAGCGTTCCAGTGAGGTTTGCAACGACATATCGGCTTTGCCGGGAGGCGATTGGGTTTTACCTGCCGCATCATTGGGATAGGTGCATAGATTGGCGACATCGGCAGCGCCGCGCAACGGTTTGGTTTTGTCGCAATTCTGGTCGTTGATGCCCATTTGAATGAACAGAAAATCGCCGGGCTTCATCAATGGTTGAATCTGCCGAAACCAGCCGTCGTAGAAATAATCGCGCGAGCCGCTGCCCGGACGAGCCCCGTTGACAACGGCGATGCCGTTATCCGGGCGAAACAGCTGTTCAAATACTTGTCCCCATCCGGTGAGTGGCTGACGGTTTTTTTCGGCGCTCGCCGCGGTGGCGTCGCCGACCAGGAAGATGCGGGTTGAGGCCTTTTGCATGGCGTCAAGATGCTTGACGGCAAAATGGTAATCCAATGGTTCATAGTCACCTTGTCCGTACTGGCCGACGATTGGGCGAAAAACGCTATCCGTCAGCACGGTATATCCTGAGTAACCGCTGTTATTGTCGTAATTACGGTTGTGATTTATCACATTGATAATGTCGGTGACGGATTGTTGCTGGGAGATGGGGTAAGTCAGGGGATCAAAACGCGTCGGAGCGGCGATGCCGGCTTGCTTGAGGGCTGAATTGAAGCCTGCATGAAATGCGGCATAAGCCTTTTTCAGCGCGGCATTATCCAGCGTGGGCGATGTCGAATCATCAGCCAGCTGTTGCGGGCCAGGGTAACCGGCGGCCACGGCGACGTCAGAAATAATGCGGTCGGTCAGCGGATTAACATTAACAACATTATCATGCGCGGATTGCAACGACGGCGCGAGCGCATTCAGGCAAATAGCGCGTGGAAGATTGCTTAGCTGGCAGTTGGTGCCGCCGGACTCGATAGCCAACAGGCGTAACGGCGAGGATAAACCGGAAATATCAATATGGTAGTTTCCCTGATCATCGGTTTGCGCCTGCCGGCGCTGGCCTTGCTGATCGCGGATAATGATCGTGGCCGGCAGATGAATTTCACGATGCGTCACACGGCCCGTCAGCGTTGTGTTATCTCCCAGTCTGACGGCGGGTATCACCTCGATAGCGCTTGGTTGTTTTGCATTATGAACGGGCGGGGCGGCGTCGGCACGAGCCAGTAACCAGGGTGCGGAAAGCAGTATTGCGAAGACCATTCCTTCCGAAAAACGTTTTAACATGATTAAACATATCCTTTGTAGCAAGCATCAGAAATACGTTTGCAATTTTACACGTCGCCAAAAGACTTATCGGCTTAACTTCGCTAAACGGCGCTGATTTTTATTATGCGCCTGAATCGTATCAAGCATGATGGCTAAACGGCTTGATATTTTAAGCGATCATTTAAAATGAAATATTATTTCAACAATGATTATTCTTTTTCGGCCACTGTTTTGCTCATCTTGATGGTGAGATTGAATCTCATTAATTCGCTGACTGCATTGACCACCGTTTTATTTATGCCGCGATGGCCGCGTCAGGATGAAGAAAAAACAGGTTGAAAGTGAATAAAACTCCGCTTCCGGCGCGGGGGGGTAAATCCTCTCAGGCCTTGATCTGCCTGTAGCTAATCGTTTGCGTAAAAACCTCTGTCAAGACCTATCTTCATTAGGGAGAAACGGTTTACACTATAGGCCAGTACCCAAAAGGGTGATTGTATTCCAGTATATTAAGTTAGCTGAGTCAGGAGATGCGGATGTTAAAGCGTGAAATGAACATTGCCGATTATGATGCCGACCTGTGGCAAGCAATGCAGCAAGAAGTGGTGCGTCAGGAAGAGCACATTGAACTGATTGCGTCTGAAAACTATACCAGCCCACGAGTCATGCAGGCGCAGGGTTCTCAGCTAACGAACAAATACGCTGAAGGCTATCCGGGCAAACGTTATTACGGCGGCTGTGAATACGTCGATGTGGTCGAGCAACTGGCGATCGACCGCGCCAAGGCGCTGTTTGGCGCGGATTACGCCAACGTTCAGCCCCACTCCGGATCTCAGGCTAACTTTGCCGTTTATACCGCGCTGTTGCAGCCGGGCGACACCATTCTGGGCATGAATCTGGCGCACGGCGGCCACCTGACTCACGGTTCCCCGGTCAATCTGTCCGGTAAACTGTACAACGTTATTCCTTACGGGATCGACGAAAACGGCAAGATTGATTACAACGAGATGGCCGAGCTGGCTCGTACTCACAAGCCAAAAATGATCGTCGGTGGCTTTTCCGCATATTCCGGCGTGGTCGATTGGGCTAAAATGCGTGAAATCGCCGATAGCATCGGCGCCTATCTGTTTGTCGATATGGCGCACGTCGCGGGACTGATTGCGGCCGATGTATACCCGTCTCCGGTTCCCCACGCTCATATCGTAACGACCACCACGCACAAAACGTTGGCCGGTCCGCGCGGAGGTCTGATTCTGGCGAAGGGCGGCGACGAAGATCTGTACAAGAAACTGAATTCCGCCGTCTTCCCCGGCTGCCAGGGTGGCCCGCTGATGCACGTTATCGCAGGCAAGGCGGTTGCGCTGAAAGAAGCCATGGAGCCAGAATTCAAGGTTTACCAGCAGCAGGTCGCCAAAAATGCCAAAGCCATGGTTGATGTCTTCCTGTCCCGCGGCTATAACGTGGTTTCCGGCGGCACCAGCAATCACCTGTTCCTGCTGGATCTGGTGAGCAAAAATATCACCGGTAAAGACGCGGATGCCGCATTGGGTCGCGCTAATATTACCGTGAACAAAAACAGCGTGCCGAACGATCCGAAAAGCCCATTCGTTACTTCGGGCGTGCGTATCGGTACGCCCGCTGCGACCCGCCGTGGTTTTAAAGAAGCGGAAGTACGTGAACTGGCTGGCTGGATTTGTGATGTGCTGGATAACATCAACGATGAAGCGACCATCGAACGCACCAAACAGAAAGTGCTGGATATCTGCGCCCGCTTCCCGGTTTACGCATAATCCCCAGACATTTCCCTGATAATTTTCAGCAGGGAAAATAATGATGAAACGCCAGCTTTGCGCTGGCGTTTTTGGTTTTTGAGGATAAAAGCCCCCGGTAATGCCGACGCGCCCGGCAGGGAAAACCCGGCGTTTCAGGCAAGGCTGAACATCGCGACCAGCAATTTTTACGATTGCGCCGACCGTCGCTCTCTGACAGAGTAGCCAGCCGAACAGGGAGAATCTATGGTACTGCAATCAACATATTGGCTGGCGCTAAGTTATTTCACCTACTTTTTTTGTTATGGCGTTTTTCTGCCGTTTTGGGGCGGATGGTTAAAAGGCGAGGGGCTGTCTGCCGAAGTTATCGGATTATTGTTGGGAGCGGGTCTGGTCGCCCGTTTCGTTGGTAACCTGGTGATTACGCCCTGCGTGAAAGATCCGTCTAAACTGATACGGGTTCTGCGATTATTGGGACTGCTGGCGCTGGTGTTATCCATTGGCTTCTGGCTAGGCCATGACTGGCTGTGGCTGCTGTTGGTGATGATTGGCTTTAACCTGTTTTTTGCTCCGCTGGTGCCGCTGACGGATGCGCTGGCGGCGATATGGCAACGCCAGATCGTTATGGATTACGGCAAGGTGCGGGTTTGGGGGTCGATCGCTTTCGTCATCGGCTCGGCCGTCACCGGCGAGCTGGTGTCGGTTTGGGGGCATCCGGCGATTCTGACTATCCTGAGCGCTGCGCTGGCGGCCATGTTTCTTGCTATGTTGCTTCATCCCAGCGTGATGCCGAAAGCGGTGGCTTCTTCAACGAAATCGGTGATAGCCACGCCCTGGAAAACCCTGCTGCGGGAATCGTCCGTATGGCGGTTCTTGCTTTGCGTATCCTTATTGCAGGGGGCGCATGCGGCATACTATGGCTTTAGCGTGATTTACTGGCAGAACGCTGGCTATTCGGCGGCTATCGTCGGTTATCTTTGGTCGTTAGGCGTCGTGGCGGAAATAGTCATCTTTACCTTTAGTCAGCGTCTTTTCCGACGTTGGAACGCCGGACATTTGTTATTGCTGTCCGCCGTTTGCGGGGTCGTACGCTGGACGCTGATGGGGTCTACGGTCGCGCTTCCCTGGCTGATTGTGATACAGCTATTGCACTGCGGAACCTTCACCGTTTGTCATCTGGCGGCGATGCGGTTTATCGCGGATCGTGGCGATGGCGACGTATTGCGCCTGCAGGCGGTTTATTCAGCATTGGCTATGGGCGGGAGTATCGCGCTGATGACCGTGGTTTCCGGTTTTCTGTTCGAACATATGCAAAACGGCACTTTCTGGGTGATGGCGCTATTGGCTGTTCCTGCGCTATTTATACGCCCGTCCGCCACAAGGCAGTAAAGGTGATGTTTGGGCTATCCGGCGTTGGGCGTATCCATCCAATGCCGGCGGCGTTATATCCACAGGATAAACGGCAAAGGCGCCGCCGAAAGCGAGGTCAGCGTGAGGTTTTGCAACGAGATAAGCATGTTATATTATAACATTTTTGTGCGCTGGTTCAGAAGAGCCGCGCTGCTGATCGCGGGCATGGTGATCAACTGCCAGTCTGTTTTCGCTCATCCACATAGTTTTATTGATATGCAAACGACGATTGAAAGTCAGAACGACAATATCACTGGACTGCGCATGGTGTGGACCATGGACCCTATCACGTCCGCCGATCTGTTGTACGATGCCGGCAACGCGGCGAAAGACTCTGAAATATGGAAAAAACTGGCTGCGGAAGTGATGGCGAACGTATTGGGGCAACATTATTTCACCGATATTTACCGGGATAAACAGCCGATAAAATATGCGCCGGTGCCGAGCGAATATCACCTCTCGCGCAAAGGCAACCAGGCCGTTCTTGAGTTTGTCTTGCCGCTGGCCCATCCACAGCCATTGGCCGGGAAGCCAATGCTGATTTCAACCTATGACCCGACCTATTTTGTCGATATGTCTTATGTGGATGAGAAGGACATCAGGCTGGCGCCCTCGCTAGCATCGCGCTGTAAAACCACGCTGGTTACGCCAAAGCCCGATGCTGGTTTACAGTCCTACGCGCTGTCGCTGGATAAAGCCGATGCGCCAGACGAGGATATGGAGCTCGGAAAACAGTTTGCTCAGCGGGTGACGTTGCAATGTCATTGAATATGGGGGGCATTGGGCGAAAAGCGTCGCCCGTTCGTCGCTGGAGCGCGCTGTGGCCGCTCGGCGTATTGATTTTTCTGCTCGGGCTCGGCGCGTATTGGGCGGTTGGTTACTGGCCGCAAATCGTGCTGCAAAGTGCGGTCTGGCAAAAGTCGCTACACCAGCAAATGTCAATGTTGCTGCAAATGGTCGATGCGCGGCCGCACCGGGCCGGCGCCACGCTGATGATGTTCAGCCTGGTCTATGGCGTATTACATGCCGTCGGGCCAGGGCATGGCAAAGTGATTATCATGACCTATCTTGCGACTCATCCTTCGAAATTGAAAAGCAGCCTTAAACTGACCTTCGCCGCCGCTGTGGTTCAGGGCGTAATGGCTGTGCTGCTGGTGACGGTGGTGTTGGTCTTTTTACAGCTCTCCAGCCGTACATTGCATAACGGCAGTTTCTTGATGGAAAAAGGCAGTTTCATTCTGATTGCCGGACTGGGCGCGCTGCTCTGCTATCGGGCGCTGAAACGCCTCATCGGCAACCTGTTCTGGCGGCGCAAACCCCTGATCCTGCGCTTAACGCCGCTCGCGCGATATGATGCCCGTCTGAGCGCCCCGCGGCTTACGATGAGGGCGAACGATGAACCGCATGAGGCGTGCGGATGCGGTCATCGCCATCTTCCCAGCCCTCAAGCGCTGAGTCAGGACGGCAACTGGCGCACCCGCCTGATGATCGTTCTTGCCATGGGCATGCGTCCTTGTTCCGGTGCGATACTGGTATTGCTGTTTTCTAAAGTGGTGGGGGTTTTCCTCTGGGGGATTGCCTCCGCGCTGGTGATGGCGCTGGGAACGGCGCTGACCATTTCTATGCTGGCAGTCCTGGTCTTTTATTGCCGCCGTACGATCGCGCGTTTAGGCAAAGCGCATTCATCCTCGTTCTGGCCGCGAATCGCCGGATCGGTATTGTCGCTGGCGGGCGGCCTTGTTCTGCTGGGAAGCGGTATCCTGCTCTATCTGAGCGCGCAGCCGGCCATGCTGGGAGGCATCCGCCCCTTCGCCGGCTGACGCGTTTTCCTGTGCTTGATTAAGCTGGACATGGAAAGGCGTTGCCTGATTTAACGCCATCATTATATTATTCGCTCTTTGTGATAATGATTATCACTTATGATTTGAGCGGAGAAAGGGAATAATGAAGAAATGGTTGTGTTCGGCGGTGGCGAAAATATTGCCAGGCACCTGATTCCCGGCACCTTCGGCACGCTGAATCCGGAGCAAATCATCAGCGCCCGGCCGGATGTCGTTATTGTGACCGGGGCAAACTGGAAAAACTATAATACCGCCAACGGCTGGGTCGGCGTTGGCCCCGGCGCCGATCGGCAAATTGCCCTGCAGCGTCTGCAAAAACTGATGGCGCGTTCCGCATTTAAAACCTTGCCGGTCGCGACCAATGGCAATGCGCACGCTATCTGGCATCAGTTCTATGACAGTCCGTACCAGTTTGTGGCTATCCAGATGATGGCGAAATGGTTGCACCCTGATCTATTCAGCGATATCGACCCGGATGCCACATTCCGCGCCTTTCATGAGCAGTTTTTGCCGCTGCCTTACCAACCCGGTTATTGGGTGACATTGCCGGCGAAATCCTGATTGTAAATAGACTGACTGCCGGCACTGGCCGCGATGATTCGCCAGCGCCGGCTCGGCTAGCTGGTCGGCTCGCTGACCAGACCGTCGATAATCACCTGCGGAATGCCCTGAGAACAACGCTCAATACGCCCCTTCACGCCATAGACCGTCGCCAGGCTTTCCGGGCTGATCACCTCGGCTGGGGCGCCATTGGCGATCAGATTACCGTTTTGCAGCATCAGCACATGATCGCCATGGCGTAACGCGATGTTGATATCATGCACCACCACCACCGTGATGATATTTCGTTTGCGCGTTTCCCGCCGTACCAAATCCATCACGTGAAACTGATAATTCAGGTCCAGTGCGCTGAGGGGTTCGTCAAGCAATAACAGCGCGGGCTGGCGGATTAACGACTGCGCCAGACCCACAAGCTGCTTTTGCCCGCCGGAAAGCTGATCGAGGTAGCTTAATGACAGATGTTCAATGCCCAGTTGCTTGAGCAGGGCCAGGACTTCTGACTGGCTATCGGCGTTGTGCAGGCCGCCAGATGCTCGCTGAGCGACGATGATGGACTCCAGCACATGCAGATGCACGCCCGCCGGCAGCGATTGCGGCAGATAAACCACTTTTTCAGCTCGTTTGGCGAAGGGCAACTGCATCAGATTCGCGTCGTCCAGCCATAATTCGCCTTCAGAGTGATTCAGGCCGGCCATGGCTCGCAACAGCGTCGATTTTCCGCTGCCGTTCGGGCCGAGCAGTACGGTAATTTTTCCGCGCGGCAGCAGCGGCACGCACAAGTCGTGAATGACCTGACGGTTGGGATAACCGGTGCGGAAATGAGAAATGCGTAATCCTGATGATGTCTGGCGGCTCATACATTTCCCCTATGGCGCAGAATAATGCTCAGAAAGAAAGGCACGCCAATCAGCGAAGTGACGATCCCGACAGGAATAATAACCCCGGGAATCAGGTTTTTCGAGGCCACCGAGGCCATCGACAGCACCAGCGCGCCGATTAACGCACTGGCGGGCAAATAGAAGCGGTGATCTTCACCAAATATCATGCGGGCAATGTGCGGCGCGACCAGCCCGATAAAACCAATCGGGCCGACGAAAGCCACCGATACCGCGGAGAGAATACTGATGCGCAGTAGGGTGGCCAGCCGCAGACGTCGAACGTTGATGCCAAAGCTGACGGCGCGGTCTTCGCCTAGTCTCAGCGCGGTGAGTTTCCATGAGCTCAGCAGCGATAGCGGCATCACGGCGGCCAGAATAAGCAGCAGGACCCCCAGCTTTTCCCAAGAGGCTCGCGCCAGGCTGCCCATGGTCCAGAATACCAGCCCTTGCAGCGTATCTTCGCTGGCGATGAACTGTAGCATGGAAACCAGCGCGTTGAAGGTAAACACCAGCGCAATCCCAAACAGCACCACGCCGGATGTGGCGACCTGAGTCCAGCGCGTAATGCCATCCAGCAACAATGCGGCCAGCAGCGCAAATAAAAACGCATTTGCCGAAATGAACCACTGCGCCGGAATGCCGGGAATGCCGATATTCAGCACGATGGCGAGGGCGGCGCCGAATGCCGCCGCGGATGATACGCCGAGCGTAAACGGACTGGCCAGCGGGTTATTCAGAATGGTCTGCATCTCCGCGCCGGCCAGGCCCAGAGCAAGGCCGACGACAATCGCCATCAGAGCATAGGGAAGACGAATTTCCCAGACAATCACCCGGGTTCCCGCATCGGCATTGGCGGGATTCGTCAATGTTTGCCATAACACATCGAGCGTGAGCCCCGAGGGCCCCATGGTGAAATCCAGCAGCAGAGACGCGATAATCGCCACCACCAACAGGGACAGGGTGGTCATCCGGCGGCGAATAATGTGCTGATAGCGATACATTACGTCACCGCCGGGAATATCGTCGCCGGAAGTAGACTTTCCAGCGACGTAAGCGGTATCCGCGGTCTTGGGGGGAGTTATTAAGCGCATAGATAGTTATTTAGCCTGTTTCCAGAAAAAGATGAAATCGCCGCCGGGCAGGGCGGTGAAATTATGCACAATATGGCGATAACTTTCATCCGGATTCAGATTGGGAAATTGCTGGGGATAAATCGCTTTTGCCAGATATTGCATCCCAATGATATTGAATGGGTTATTATAGAATTGATGATAAATGCCGTACGCGCGTTTTTGCTGAACGGCCGGAATCTGGCTAACTCCTGTACGGTTCAACAGCACAATAGCTTGCGCGTCAATGCTTTTCTCATCGGCGCCGAGGCCAAATGCCAGAGGCGTAACGCCGGAGCCGTTATGACTACCGCGCTTGGCGCCGGTCATAATGTAGGCATCGGGTTTCATGCTGATGATTTTCTCTAAGGAGATGTAACCATTGGCGCCCGGCAGTAAATCGGAACCGATATTATGTGCGCCGATCGCTTCTATCAATCCGCCCCAGCCATTATGGGCATGGCTAAAACAGCAGGCATCGGAACGGCCGGCCCAGGCTTCGACGAACACGCTGGCTTTGACCGGCAGCACCGTCGTCTGCTTAAGGATGTCCGCCAACTGCCGGCGATAAAAGTCGGTATAGGCTTTGGCGTTGTCTTCCTTGTTTAATACCTTACCCAACAGATCGATGCTGGCGGCCGTATTTTGCACGGGGTTGACTTCATAATCGATAAACATGACCGGGATATTAAGCGCTTTCAGCTTATTGACGACACCACTGCCCGTTAATGCCGGCTTGGCTCGCAGTTGGGCGATTACCAGGTCGGGCTGTTTTGACAGTACGCTCTCTAGTTCAATCTCACCCATATCACCAAGACCCATGTCCAGGATAGCGTCCGCCTGCGGCCACTTTTCCGTCATTAGCGCCCATGTCGCTTTATCTGATTTCCGCGGCTGATTATTCCAGGCCACCAGTCGTTGAAACGGATTTTCTCTGTCGAGCAACGCCAGCGTCATGATGTCGCGGCCATCCTGTAGGACGATGCGGCGGGGTTCCTGTTTGATTTTCATTTGTTGCCCATCAATATCCGTAATGGTCAGCGGATATTGCGTGGTATGGCCGGTAAAGGGAGCTATTAGCGCGGTGGTCAGCAAAAGACTATGTAGTACTTTCTTAAGCATGATCGTCATCCTTATTTGCTGGCAAAGGGAAATGATTTTAATAATTATTATCACATGGTCATGGAATTGCGCGCGGGATGGAAGAGCGGAGAGGGCTGGAGTAATTAAAAAAAGCATGCCGGCGCAAGGTCGGCATGCTTCGTGTTCAAGCTTGATGATGTCGGGCAACGCGGTTTATTAGCGTTTTAACGCGTCGCTTAAGTCGTCGCGGATGGTCGCCAGCAGGGATTTGACGACGCGCGGATTACCCGCAACCAGGTTACCGGAAGAGAGGTAGTTATGGCCGCCGACGAAGTCGGTCACCACACCGCCGGCTTCACGAACCAGCAGCTCGCCGCCGGCGAAATCCCAGGGTTTCAGTCCGATTTCAAAGAAACCGTCAACGCGGCCAGCCGCGACATAGGCCAGATCCAGCGCGGCGGATCCTGTACGGCGGAAATCCGCACATTGCGTAAACAGCGACTCGATGATTTTGATATAGCCTTTGGCGTGCTGTTTGGCTTTGAATGGAAAGCCGGTAGCCAATACGGTGCCGTCCAGATCGCGAGCGTTGCTGCTGCGCAGACGATAGCCATTTAATTGCGCGCCCTGACCGCGGGTGGCGGTAAACAGTTCATTGCGCATCGGATCGTAGACAACGGCGACTTCGGTACGGCCTTTGATGCGTACCGCGATGGACACCGCGAAATGCGGCAGACGTTTGATGAAGTTGGTGGTGCCATCCAGCGGATCGATTACCCATTGCACATCCTGATCTTCACCTACCAGCTCGCCGCACTCTTCACCAATGATGGTGTGCTGTGGGTAAGACTTACGGATGATTTCAACGATCAGACGCTCTGCATCTCGGTCAACGTTAGTGACAAAGTCATTGCTGCCTTTTTGGCTGGCTTCTACGGCGTCAGGGGTTTCGTAATTTTTAGCAATTAAATTACCGCCTTTACGCGCAGCGCGTATAGCGATATTGAGCATCGGATGCATGGTATCGTCCACTAGAATGTTAAAGAACAGAAAGCGGCGAGCATTATAGCAGGGGAAAATGAAAATATCTAAGTTTGTGTTAGAATATCCCGATTTCCTCCTCGTACTACAGAGTCCGCATGTTACACAATATTCGCGTTGTTCTGGTTGAAACGTCCCACACGGGCAATATGGGATCCGTCGCCAGGGCGATGAAAACCATGGGATTAAGTAAACTCTATCTGGTTAACCCGTTGGTAAAGCCTGATTCACAGGCGATTGCCTTATCTGCCGGCGCCAGCGATGTTATCGGCAATGCCACCTTGGTTGATACGCTCGATCAGGCGCTTGAAGGATGCAGTCTGGTGGTTGGAACCAGCGCGCGTTCGCGCACCTTGCCGTGGCCGATGCTGGAGCCGCGCGAATGCGGCGTACGCAGCGCTCAGGAAGCCGAACATGCCCCCGTCGCCCTGGTTTTCGGCCGCGAGCGGGTCGGCTTGACCAACGACGAATTGCAGAAGTGTCATTATCATGTTGCGATCCCCGCTAATCCAGAGTATAGCTCGTTGAATCTGGCCATGGCGGTACAGATCCTGGCGTATGAAGTCCGTGTCGCTTACCTGGATCGCCTGCAGTCGGGCAAGGAAGAGCATGGCGAAACGCCTTATCCGCTGGTGGACGATCTGGAACGCTTTTATCAGCATCTTGAACAGACGTTGCAGCAAACGGGGTTTATTCGACAGGCGCATCAGGGGCAGGTGATGAATAAGCTGCGTCGTCTCTTTACGCGGGCCAGGCCGGAGAGTCAGGAACTGAATATCCTGCGCGGCATCCTGAGTTCGATTCAGAAAAATCACGATGAGTGATGCTTAAATAATACTTGAGTGAAATGCTGGGTTAAATAGTTGACTAAAACACTCGGGAATGTCAGACTCAAATTCTGGTTTGCCAATACATGTTTTAATAATACATGTTTCATTTACAGGTACCACTATCATGAGACTGACATCTAAAGGCCGTTACGCCGTTACCGCCATGCTTGATGTGGCGCTGCATTCTAAAGAAGGCCCGGTTCCGCTGGCGGATATCTCGGAACGCCAGGGTATTTCGCTCTCCTATCTGGAACAATTGTTTTCACGCCTGCGCAAAAATGGGCTGGTTGCCAGTGTCCGTGGTCCGGGTGGCGGTTACCTGCTGGGTAAGCACGCCAGTGAAATTGCCGTGGGCAGCGTGATTTCCGCCGTGGACGAATCGGTGGATGCCACGCGTTGCCAGGGGCGTGAAAGCTGTCAGGGCGGCGAGCGTTGCCTGACGCATACCCTGTGGCGCGACCTGAGCGACCGCATTACTGATTTCCTGAACAACATCACGCTGGACGAGTTAGTCAATAACAAAGAAGTGTTGGACGTCGCGGATCGTCAGGAAACAGACACCCGCCGCACCGCCAATGGACGCCAGCAGGATACCATTAACGTTAATCTGCGCGCCTGATTTACAGAGACGGCCCGCGGCGACGGGCAGGGATCGCCCGTCGGTAAAAATATCGGGAGTGTTTTTAAACGTCGCCTGGCGACGACCGGTCATCAGGCTTCCCGAAAAGAAGGTTTAACAGCGCATCGCGTTGGCTTGAAGAAAGAAAGGATACGGGCAAGATAGCCCGTTATATAACAAGACGCTTTGCACGTTTTGATGTGATGTACGGAGTTTATGAGCAATGAAGTTACCGATTTATCTGGATTATTCAGCCACCACGCCGGTTGATCCGCGCGTGGCTGAAAAAATGATGCATTTTCTGACCCTGGACGGTACCTTTGGCAACCCGGCCTCCCGTTCCCACCGCTTTGGCTGGCAGGCGGAAGAAGCTGTCGATATCGCCCGTAATCAAATTGCAGATCTCGTGGGCGCGGACCCCCGAGAGATTGTATTCACCTCCGGCGCGACGGAAGCTGATAACCTGGCAATCAAAGGCGCAGCGAACTTCTACCAGAAGAAAGGCAAGCACATCATCACCAGTAAAACGGAACATAAAGCCGTGCTGGATACTTGCCGTCAGCTAGAGCGTGAAGGCTTTGAGGTCACCTATCTGGCCCCGCAGCGTAACGGCATTATCGACCTGGAAACGTTGAAAGCCGCGATGCGCGACGACACCATTCTGGTTTCCATCATGCACGTGAATAATGAAATCGGCGTGGTGCAGGATATTGCGACGATCGGCGAGATGTGCCGTAGCCGCGGTATCGTATTCCATGTCGACGCGACGCAGAGCGTGGGCAGACTGCCCATCGATTTGGGCCAGTTAAAAGTCGATCTGATGTCTTTCTCCGGTCACAAGATTTATGGGCCGAAAGGTATCGGCGCGCTGTATGTTCGCCGTAAACCCCGTATCCGTATCGAAGCGCAGATGCACGGCGGCGGCCATGAGCGCGGCATGCGCTCCGGCACGCTGCCTGTACACCAGATCGTCGGTATGGGCGAAGCATACCGTATCGCTAAAGCGGACATGGATTCCGATGTCGCTCGTCAGCGCGCGCTGCGCGATCGTTTGTGGAACGGCATCAAAGATATCGAGGAAGTTTATCTCAACGGCGACCTTGAACATGGCGCGCCCAATATCCTTAACGTCAGCTTTAACTATGTTGAAGGCGAATCGCTGATCATGGCGCTGAAGGATCTGGCCGTGTCGTCCGGATCCGCCTGTACTTCCGCCAGCTTGGAACCTTCCTACGTATTACGGGCGCTGGGCATGAACGATGAGTTGGCGCACAGCTCGATCCGTTTCTCGCTGGGGCGTTTTACCACCGAAGACGAGATTGACTACGCCATTGCGCTGGTAGGCAAATCTATCGGCCGTCTGCGCGAGCTTTCTCCTTTGTGGGAAATGTTCAAACAAGGCGTGGATATCAGCAGCATCGAATGGGCGCACCATTAATTCGCAGGATAGGGGACGACGATTATGGCTTACAGCGAAAAAGTAATTGATCACTATGAAAACCCACGCAATGTAGGATCCTTTGACAACGCGGATCCAAACATTGGCAGCGGTATGGTGGGCGCGCCTGCCTGCGGCGATGTCATGAAGCTGCAGATTAAGGTCAACGGCGAGGGCATCATCGAAGATGCTCGTTTCAAGACCTATGGCTGCGGTTCCGCCATCGCATCCAGTTCTCTGGTTACTGAGTGGGTGAAGGGTAAATCGCTGAACGAAGCCGAAGCGATTAAAAACACCCAGATCGCCGAAGAGCTTGAGTTGCCGCCGGTGAAAATTCACTGCTCTATTCTGGCGGAAGATGCCATCAAGGCGGCGATCGCCGACTATAAAAGTAAACGTGAAGCCAAGTAAATTGCCGAGGTTTTTATATGTCAATTTCTTTGAGCGACAGCGCTGCGCAACGTGTAAACGCGTTTCTGGTTAACCGGGGCAAGGGCGTTGGCCTGCGTCTTGGCGTGCGGACATCCGGCTGTTCCGGTATGGCGTATGTGCTGGAATTCGTCGATGACGTGAATGCGGATGACGTAATATTCGAAGATAAAGGCGTTAAGGTGATTATTGATGGCAAAAGCCTGATCTACCTTGATGGAACCGAACTGGATTTCGTCAAGGAAGGGCTGAATGAAGGTTTTAAGTTCAATAACCCTAACGTCACCGGCGAATGCGGTTGCGGCGAAAGTTTTAACGTCTAATCACTACTTCGGGTGTTGATCGACGCAATGGATTTCGAGCTGCGCAATCCCGATGCTCCGCCAGCTTGAAAGATAGCGAGACTTCCCTGTTTCTTCCGGTCAGATCCGGGAGAAACAGCGGCGATTACCCCAGAACCCTCAGAGCGCGCTATGGATTACTTTACGTTGTTCGGGCTGCCGATTCGCTATGATGTGGATGGCGGTCTGCTGGTTTCTCGTTTTCAGGAACTGCAACGGCAGTTTCATCCCGATCGGTTCGCGGCCAGCCCGGAAAGGGAGCGTATGCTGGCATTACAGCAGGCGGCAACCATCAATAACGCCTATCAGGCATTGAAACATCCGCTTAAACGTGCGGAGTATATGCTATCTTTGCACGGTTTCAATTTAAGCAACGAACAGCATACGTTACGCGATACCGCATTTTTGATGGAACAGCTTGAATTACGCGAGGAGCTGGACGCTATTGAGCGGCGTTCCGATGCCGAAGCGGCGCTGGCGGGATTTGCCGAACGGTTGCAGTCCATGCTGACGACGCGCAGCGGGCAAATGCGCACCGAGCTGGACGGCGAAGCCTGGGCCGATGCCGCGGATACCGTGCGTAAACTGCGCTTTTTAGACAAACTCCAGCAGCAGGTTGAACAACTCGAAGAACAATTGCTGGATAGGTAAGTGTTTAATCCGGTAGGGAAAGCGGCGGCGTTTACGCTGCGCGCGAGGTTTCCCGCCAGCCAATTGATGGAAGCTCAATATGGCCTTATTACAGATTAGCGAGCCGGGACTCAGCGCGGCGCCGCATCAGCGGCGTTTGGCTGTCGGCATTGATTTAGGCACCACCAATTCACTGGTCGCCACCGTGCGCAGCGGCGAGGCGCAGACCCTGATGGACGGCGAAGGGCGAGCGCTCCTGCCGTCCGTCGTCCATTATCATGCCGAAGGGCGCGAGGTGGGGTGGCAAGCCCGCGAGAAGGCGGCCGACGATCCCGCCAATACCGTCAGTTCGGTAAAACGCATGATGGGACGCTCTCTGGCCGATATCCAGCAGCGTTATCCCCATTTGCCCTATCAATACCAGGTCAGTGAAAACGGTCTGCCGCTGATACAAACGCGGGCCGGAAATATGAATCCGGTTCAGGTTTCGGCGGATATTCTCTCTGCGCTGGCGCGACGGGCGCAGGAAGCGCTGGGCGGTGCGCCGGATGGGGTGGTGATTACCGTTCCCGCCTATTTTGACGACGCGCAGCGTCAGGGAACAAAAGATGCCGCCCGTTTAGCCGGGCTGCATGTTTTACGTCTGCTTAATGAGCCGACGGCGGCGGCTATCGCCTATGGACTGGATTCCGGCAAAGAAGGCGTGATCGCCGTTTACGATCTGGGCGGCGGAACCTTTGATGTTTCAGTTTTGCGTTTGAGCCGCGGCGTATTTGAAGTTCTGGCCACCGGCGGTGATTCGGCGCTGGGCGGCGATGATTTCGACAACCTTTTAGTCGAGTGGCTGCGCCAGCAGGCCGGAATGACTTCCCGGCCCGACCATTATCTGCGGCATCGGCTGCGGGAAGCCGCTATTCAGGCCAAGATTGCGCTAAGCTCAGCGGAATCGGCGCGTATCGAGGTGGCGGGCTGGCAGGGCGATATCACGCGCGCGCAGTTTAACGCGCTGATTGCTCCCTTGATTAAACGTACGCTGCTGTCTTGCCGCCGCACCCTGAAAGATGCGGGGGTGACGCCGGATGAGGTGCAGGAAGTGGTGATGGTTGGCGGTTCCACCCGCGTGCCGTTGGTTCGCGAGCGGGTCGGCGAATTTTTTGGCCGCAGGCCGCTGACCGCCATTGACCCTGATAAAGTGGTGGCGATTGGCGCCGCCGTTCAGGCCGATATTCTGGTGGGCAACAAGCCGGATAGCGATATGCTGTTGTTAGACGTGATTCCGCTATCGCTGGGGCTGGAAACGATGGGCGGACTGGTGGAGAAGATCATTCCGCGCAATACCACCATCCCGGCGGCCCGGGCGCAGGAGTTCACCACCTTCAAAGACGGTCAGAGTGGAATGATGATCCACGTTTTACAGGGCGAACGAGAGTTGATTCAGGACTGTCGCTCGCTTGGCCGTTTCACGTTGCGAGGTTTGCCGCCGTTGCCGGCGGGCGGCGCACATATTCGCGTAACATTTCAGGTAGATGCTGATGGCCTGTTGAGCGTGACGGCGATGGAGAAATCAACCGGGGTGGAAGCGTCTATTCAGGTCAAGCCCTCTTACGGGCTGAATGATGCGGAAATTGCGGCCATGATCCAGGACTCGATGCTGAATGCCCAGCAGGACGTGGGCGCCCGGATGCTGGCCGAGCAACGCGTCGAGGCGGCGCGGGTATTGGAAAGCCTTGAGAATGCGCTGGCCATTGACGCTGATTTGCTCAACGATGATGAAAAAACGGCAATCGCGGCGGCGTCGCAACATCTACGGCGGGTGCTGCCGGAGTCGGACGCGTCGGCGATTGAAGCTGCAATAAAAATAGTAGATCAACAAACCCAGGGTTTTGCCGCCCGTCGCATGGATTCTTCTATTCGTCGCGCGTTGGCGGGCCACTCTGTGGACGAGGTTTAAACATGCCTAAGATTGTTTTTCTGCCTCATCAGGAGCTTTGTCCTGAAGGGGCGGTTTTGGAAGCTGAACGCGGGGAAACCATTCTGGATGCCGCCCTGCGTAATGGAATTGAAATTGAGCATGCATGTGAGAAATCCTGCGCCTGCACCACCTGTCATTGTATTGTCCGCGAAGGCTTTGATTCTTTAGCCGAAAGCACAGAGGATGAAGATGACATGCTGGATAAAGCCTGGGGACTTGAGCCTGAAAGCCGATTAGGCTGTCAGGCACGAATAGCGAGTGAGGATTTGGTCGTTGAAATTCCTCGCTACACGATTAATCATGCGCGTGAACACTGACGGACAGGAGTGGCTATGGGATTGAAATGGACGGACAGCCGTGCAATTGGCGAAGCGCTTTATGATCAATATCCTGATGTCGATCCGAAAACCGTTCGTTTTACAGATATGCATCAATGGATCTGCGCGCTGGAAGCGTTTGACGACCTTCCTGACGCCTCCAATGAAAAAATTCTGGAAGCGATCCTGTTGGTTTGGTTAGACGAAGCGGATTAATGAATTGACAACACGGGCTGCCCTGATGGTGGCTCGCTTATTTTTGCGATGACGCAAAGGTAAAAGAACAATCTGGAGCAGAATTATGACAAGCGAAGCTATGCTGATATCACTCTCCAATCAACCAGCTGATGCGCGCTGGGGTGAAAAAGCGCCGTTAAGTGTGAACGATCAGGGATTTACTATCCATTTGAATGGCGCGTCGCCGTTAGCGGCCATTCAGCGTGCGGCCCGTAAAATCGACGGGCAGGGGATCAGGCATGTCAAGCTGGCCGGCGACGGCTGGGATCTGGAAAACTGCTGGGTCTTTTGGCAAGGATTTCGCGGGCCGAAAGGCAAGCGGACGGTTGAATGGCCGGAACTGAACGACGCCGACCAGCAAGAGCTGAACGATCGCCTCAAGATCGTCGACTGGGTGCGCGATACGATCAACCTGCCGGCGGAAGATCTGGCGCCGGAGCAGTTGGCGACCCGGGCAATCGATCTGCTGTGCGATGTCGCCGGCGATACCATCAGCTATCGGATCACCAAAGGCGACGATTTGCGTGAACAGAACTATGCCGGTATTTACACCGTAGGCCGCGGCTCCGATCGTTCTCCGGTACTGCTGGCGCTGGATTATAACCCGACGGGAAACCCGGATGCGCCGGTGCTCGCCTGTCTGGTCGGCAAAGGCATTACCTTCGATACCGGCGGTTACAGCCTGAAGCCCAGCAGCTCGATGGATTCGATGAAGTCGGATATGGGCGGCGCGGCGACGGTAACTGGCGCGCTGGCGTTGGCGATCGCCCGCGGACTGAAGCAGCGGGTTAAGCTCTATTTATGCTGCGCCGACAATATGATCAGCGGCAATGCGTTCAAGCTGGGCGATATCATTCGTTACCGCAACGGCAAGAGCGTCGAAGTCATGAATACCGATGCGGAAGGACGTTTGGTGCTGGCCGATGGTTTGATCGATGCTGCCGCGCAGAACCCGCAGTTGATCGTGGATTGCGCCACGCTGACCGGCGCGGCCAAGATGGCGTTGGGCAACGATTATCACGCCTTGTTTAGCTTCGACGATGAGCTGGTCGCCGCTTTGCAGCAAAGCGCCAGGCAGGAAAGCGAACCGTTCTGGCGTTTGCCGCTGGAAGAGTTCCATCGCGGTCATTTACCCTCGAACTTTGCGGATTTGAACAACATCGCCAGTTCGGCCCATACTGCCGGCGCCAGTTCGGCCGCCGCCTTTCTATCTCACTTTGTGAAGAATTATCAGCAGGGCTGGCTGCATATCGATTGCTCCGCCACCTATCGCAAAGGGGCGGTAGAACAGTGGTCCACCGGCGCGACCGGGCTGGGCGTGCGGACGCTGGCAAACTTGCTGTTGAGTAAGGCGGAATGATTCAGACTTCAGCGGGCGCTATTCTCGCTGAGAGTATGCGCGGATAAACGAAACCGGGTGAGAACCCGGTTTTTAATGTCGACGATGGGTTGAGGACCGATATGGATTTTTCACCGCAAAACAAACTGGAAGAGCTCTTGGTTCTGGCGGCGACCGAACCGGCGCATCGGCCGGCGTTTTTCAATGAGCTGATGGATGCCAGGATATTTATATTGGGGCAGAGTGACGCCCTGATCGAAGGCGAAAAGGCCACCCTGGATGCAGGCGGCGACGTCCAGATTCAACACTGGGAAAAGGCCGATGGATCATCCGTCATTCCTTTTTTCTCTTCGCTGGAGGCGCTACAGATGGCGGTGACGAAGGAAGCGTCGTTTTTGGCGTTGCCGGCGCATTCACTGTTTGAGCTGACGCTGGGCGCGACACTGTTTCTCAACCCGAATCTGCCTTATGGCAAAGAATTCCTGCCGCAGGAAGTGGAGCATATGCTTTCCGGCGAGGGGCATGGGTTTGTGCAGCAGCGGGTGGTTGAAGAAGATACCGAAGTATTGCTCAGCCAGCCTGCCGAAATGCCGGAGCAGATGATAGATTCATTAACGCAGCTGTTTACCCAACATCGGCATGTCCGTCGGGCCTTTCTGGCTCAAATTCATGAAGCCGGTGAACCGGCGCCGCATCTGTTAATCGGACTGGATGTCGATAGCGACGAGGTGGAAGAGGTTATTCGGGCCGCCGGCAGCGTGGCCAGCGATACCTTGTCAGATGATCGACCGATTGATTTATGTCTGGTGAAAGAGGGCGAGTCGGGCGTCAGTCACTATATGATGAAGCATACTACGCCTTTCTATGAACGGAAGTGGGGCAGTTTCCTGCGCGATTTTAAAGGCTCGGGCAACGCCTGAGCGACAGGCTCGCGACAGCGAGGGATTATTCGTCCGGCGTTGTCGCCTGTAATAACAAGAGATCGATCAGCATGACCAGGTTCGATTCAAATGAACTGATCTCGCCGGCCTCCGCCGCATAGTGGACGGCGTCGTCATACAGTTGAAAATGTAAATCTGCCAACTCGCCCAACGTATTCAATGATGCGCGGGTAAAGGCAATCACCTTCATCCCGATATTCCTGGCGATACGCGCTTTATCCAATACCTGCTCCGTTTCGCCGCTGCGCGATATTGCTATAAATACCTGATACTTAGGCGCATTACTCAAAAAAATGCCTCTGCTGTCTCCCAGTCCGGAAGAGAAGGCGTTTTTACCGAGAATCTGAAGTTTTTTGGCCAGATACTCGGCAAACAGATGGGAAAACCCCGCGCCGTAGAGAAAAAAATGGCTCTCCTGACGCAGTATCCGGCTGAACGAAACCATATCCGCGGCGCTGATATAGGAAAAAGAACGCCGATAGTTGTCGATAAAACGCTGAAAAGCGAAAGGAATATGATGACTGTCCGAGTGCGGCGTCGATACGGGCGACCAGCGCGGACTTTCGGTGAGTAACTGTTTACAGTGATAGATAAACTCACTGTATCCGCTAAAACCGATTTTCTGGCATAACCGCATAATGGTCGCCGTTGACACATAGGTTTGCTGCGCCAACTCACGAACCGTTATTTTCCCCACCATCGACGAGTGCTCAGCGATAAAGGCCAGGACGCGATACTCGGCGCGGGTCAGATCCTGCCCATGCCGCATCAAAGGGGCCAGACGATTATCCATGCGCGCCGCTCCTGAATCTGTTCATGACAACCGGTGAATAACGCGTCGCTTCTGGTCGTTTAATCCAGCGTAATCGGCAGATCGTCACGGCCGGCCCATTCGCTCCATGAGCCGTCGTACAAAGTGACGTTTCTCACGTTCAGCATGGTCAATGCCAGCACCACCACGGCGGCGGTGACGCCGGAACCGCAGCCGACGATCAGCGGTTGGGTCAGGTCTACGCCCTGTTTGCGCAGGATCGCTTCCAGCTCGTCGTGCGGTTTCAGCGCGCCGTTCACCACCAGATCGCCCCAGGGGACGTTAAGGCTGCCGGGAATATGGCCGCGGTGCAGGCCGGGACGCGGTTCGTCGACCTCTCCTTTAAAACGGGGCGCCGGACGGGCATCGATAATTTGCGCCGACCCATTTCTCGATATCGCCAATACGTCGTCGCATTGGCGGATGGCGGACATATCCATTCGGGCGATGAAAGATTGCGCCGCGCGTTCGACATTACCCTGCTCCAACGGCAGATTCTGGCTTTTCCAGCCGGCCAGACCGCCGCTCAGAATCGATATTCGCTTAACGCCGCAGGTATGCAGCATCCACCAGGCGCGAGGAGCGGAAAACAGGTTGCCCTCGTCATAAATGACGATGTGTTGCCGATCGCTGACGCCGAGTTTACCCATTGCCAGAGCAAAGTCGTCGCTATCGGGCATCATATGCGGCAGGTCGGTACGATGGTCGGATAAGGTTTCGATATCAAAGAATACCGCGCCGGGTAAATGCCCGGCCCGGTATTCTGCGTGAATATCGCGAGTGGTTTCACCCGGCGGCAACATGCGGGCATCGAGGAGCGTGATACCGCTATCCTTGAGGTGTCCGGCAAGCCAGGCGGCGGAAACAAACGGTTCGGATGAAGATGCTGACATAGAGCCCCCTCGCAGGGGCTGAGAGATTCAGCCCCGATGTGAAATCATAGCGGCCATTGTCAGCGATTTTACCTGTCCCGACAAGTAGGCGCTTACTGTTCGGAGCCGTTCTTATAGGCTTGTTTCAACCGCGGCCAATATTCGCGATTAGCTTCGATCATCTCATCAAGAATGGCTTTGGCGTGTTGCATGGTGGGCAGGGTGCGATTAAGGGTAAATGCCTGTAATGCTTTTTCATAACTGCCCTCCATCGCGGCCTCAACCAGCAGTTGCTCCGAAGCCAACTGCTGTTCCAGCAGCGCGCGGTGGAATGGCGGCACATTGCCCATGCGCACGGGTTCCGGCCCTTGCGCGGTGATATACGCCGGCACTTCCACCATGGCGTCGTAGGGCAAATTGGCGATGGCGCCTTTGTTTTCCACAATCACCAGATGGCGTTGACGCAGGTCGAAGGCCAGCGAGCAGGCGACATCGACAATGAACGCGCCATGTACGCCGACGTGAAATGCATCGGGCAATATACCGGTTTGCCGGTAGCTGGCGGCGGCGGCGAACAGCTTTTTCTCGCGTCCGTCCATCACCTCATTGGCGCGGGTATAGTTCGGGTCCTGATGTTCGACGATGTCATTCGGCATCAGGTAATACTGTAAATACGGGTTGGGGATAAATTCAGGAAAATGATCCATGATCGGCTTTATATTGCGCCAGGTCTTCACCCAGGAGGGATCGGCGTGCTGCGCATCGGTATCGGCGGCATCGGCGGTCAACAGACCGTAGCGTGAAATATGCCGGCGCAGTTCCGGCATGCGATCGACGCCATCCACCAGAATCCGGGTAAACCAGCCGAAATGGTTAAGGCCGAAATAGTCTACGCTGATCGCTTCGCGCTTCGCGCCAAGCACCGCGGCGATATTACGCAGCGCCGCAACCGGCATATCGCAAATATTCAGTACCCGGGCCTGAGGCCGCAGGCGGCGGAGCCCCTCGGCGACAATCGCCGCCGGATTGGAATAGTTGACGATCCAGGCGTCCTGATGGGCATAACGTTCGACCAGATCAATCAGCTCGACCATCGGCAAGATTGTTCTCAGTCCGTAAGCCAGCCCGCCGGGGCCGCAGGTTTCCTGGCCGACGACGCCGTGGCGAAGCGGGATTTTTTCATCCTGCTCGCGCATTTTGTATTGGCCGACGCGCATCTGGGCAAACACAAAATGTGCGCCGCTGAACGCCGTTTGCGCATCGGTGGTGATGGTAAAGACGATTTCGCTGCTGTGATCGCGGATCACTTTTTCAACTACCGGCGCAATCGTCGCCTGGCGCGGGCCGTCAATATCGTACAAGCGTATTTCCGCCAGCGGGAAGTCGGCGAGACGTATCATCAGACTTTTCACGATGCCTGGCGTATAGGTACTGCCGCCGCCGGCAATAGTCAGAATGAACGGGGGGTTGGTCATGATCTGTCTCCTGTTAGAGTGCGTTTTCGACTGCTTCGCGTATCGTTTTGACATGAAGTCCGTATACCACCTGCACATTGTTACCCTGACGGATAACCGCCTTGGCGCCGGTGGTTTTAAGCTGCTGATCGTCAACCATCGCGGGGTCAATAACGGTTACCCGCAGGCGGGTATAGCAGTTGTCCAGTACCTCGATATTGGGTTTGCCGCCGAGTCCGGCGATGATGGTCATGCCGACAAGATGAGCGTCGTCTTTGAGCTGCTGTCGTGCCTTGGTCTGATACTCGGTCTTGGAATACAGGCGGGTTTCCTCTTCGTCGGATTCGCGTCCCGGCGTAGGCATATCGAAACAGAGGATCAGGAAGCGAAAAACAAAGAAGTAAAGGATCGACATGATCAGTCCGACCATGATGTACATCGGCCAGTTGGATTTTTCGATGCCCAACGGCAGGTTATACAACAGGAAGTCGATGACGCCGTTGGCGCCGATAGCGTGGACCCCAAGCAGGTAAAACAGCATCATGCCCAGCCCGGTGAGCACGGCGTGAACCGCAAACAGCAGCGGCGCCACAAATAAGAAAGAAAACTCCAGCGGCTCAGTCACCCCCAGCAGAAAAGAGGTGAAGGCGGCGGGGATCAGAATCGCTTTGGCGGCCACCCGTTTTTCCGGCTTGGCGGTCACATACATTGCCAGCGCCGCTGCCGTCAGGCCGAACATTTTGCTGATGCCGCGCGCATCCCAGACTACGCTCGAACTCAGCTGTTTTACGCTTTGACAGGCCATCTCGGCGAAGTAAATATTACGTGCCCCTTGATACAGATCGCCGCATACTTCCGTCGAACCTCCCAACTCGGTGTAAAGAAAGGGGGTATAAACCAGATGATGCAGCCCGGTTGGGATCAAGATACGTTCCAGAAAACCGTAGATGGCGACGCCGAAGGCACCGGCGCCCTTGATGGCAAACGCCAGATGAGAGATGGCCTGTTGGGCAAAAGGCCAAATACTGCTCATCGCAAAGCCGAGAGCGATCGCCAGCGGGATCACCAGAATCGCGACGAAGCAGTGGCCGGAATAGATAGCCATTACGCCGTTAAACTGCTTGCTGGCGTAGCGGTTATACAGATATCCGGCAAACGCGCCGATCAGAATTCCCGCGAAAACGCCCATTTCAAGCACCTGGACGCCCAGCGTCATGCCCTGTCCGGCGGCGCGCATATCCGCGGCCGGCACCAGCTTGCCCTGGAGCTGCAACGTAATGTTCATCGCGTTGATAAAGATGATAAAGGACACCAGACCGATTAGCGCGGCATAGCCCTTGTCGCGTTTTGCCAGCCCAATCGGGATGCCGACGGCAAACACCAGCGCCAGATTCGCCAGAATCGCGACGGCCGATTTAGACACCAACTGACCAAAATCCTGAATCAGCGGGTGGTTGAGCAGCGGGATATAGCCCGCCAGGTTGCCATTGCCGAATACATTGCCAAGAGCGATAAACAGCCCGACAATGGGTAAAACAAGCACGGGTCCGTACAACGATTTGCCAAAATTTTGTAAGGCATTGATCGCTCTTTTCATTATCAGCCCTCTTGGTGGCTATTATTAGATGGGTACGGTGAGACGTTAGCAGTGAATGAATATGATTATCTAGTTATCTTATTGTTTTAAAAACAAATAACGCACAATGTCACAGGTAACCCTCAGAACTGTGATCGCCGACGATTTGTTACAGACATGTCGTTCTGCCGGCAGAAAAAGAATGCGCCCGCAAAGAAGCGACAATAAGGTAGGAAAGAAGATAATTTTTTTTTAAAGAAATGTTATTTATCTGGTAGGCAAGCGGTTAGGGCCACCCTATAATCAGCGCCACTTTTGTTGGCCAGAATTATTCTTCTTTCAATCCGGCCGTTATCAGACAGTTATTGAATGAGGTCAATATGACGATAGAACGTACCTTTTCCATCGTGAAGCCGAATGCGGTGGCCAAGAATGCCATCGGCGCGATTTATGCGCGTTTCGAAAGCGCGGGTTTCAACATCATCGCGGCGAAAATGCTGCATTTGACGCGTGAGCAAGCCGAAGGCTTTTATGCCGAGCATCAGGGCAAACCGTTCTTTGACGGCCTGGTCTCGTTCATGGTGTCGGGTCCGATTATGGTCCAGGTGTTGGAAGGCGAAGATGCGGTGCAGCGCAACCGTGACATGATGGGCGCGACTAACCCGGCTAACGCGCTGGCCGGTACGCTGCGAGCCGATTATGCCGATAGCCTGACGGAAAACGCGGTGCACGGCTCCGACTCCATTGAGTCTGCGCAGCGTGAAATCGCCTATTTCTTCAGCGCGGATGAGATTTGCCCGCGTAATAGCTAAGTAGCGCTGTGCCGCGACGGCCCGCAGGGGGATGGGCAGGAAGCCCATCATAAAAAATCGTCGGGAGCGATTTTCAACGTCGCTGGCGACGGCCCGCAGGGGGATGGGCAGGAAGCCCATCATAAAAAATGCGCCGATGGTGGCTTCGCTGTTTTAAACTTTGTACAATGCTGCGCCCCGGTAAGTTTGCGCTTGCCCGGGGCGTTTCTTTATTCTCCTTTTACTACAAGCCATAACGTGTAACAACGAGGCCAAGAGTTTTTATGTCTGAACAAACTGTTTCCCAATTTTCACCGGCGTCCGCCGATGCTCTCCAGTCCGCCAAGCCCGAGGCGGAGAAAATCAATCTACTGGATCTCAATCGTCCGCAAATGCGGGAGTTTTTCGCGTCGCTGGGGGAAAAACCCTTCCGTGCGGATCAGGTTATGAAGTGGATCTATCACTACTGCTGTGATGATTTTTCCCAGATGACGGATATTAACAAAGGATTTCGCACCAAATTACAAGAGGTGGCCGAAATTCGCGCGCCGGAAGTGGTCGCCGAGCAGCGTTCTTCCGATGGCACCATCAAATGGGCGATTCTGGTTGGCGGCCAACGAGTGGAAACGGTCTATATTCCCGAGGAAGATAGAGCGACGCTGTGTGTATCTTCTCAGGTTGGTTGCGCGCTGGAATGCAAATTCTGCTCAACCGCGCAGCAAGGGTTTAACCGCAACCTGCGTGTTTCCGAAATCATCGGTCAGGTGTGGCGCGCGGCGAAAATTATCGGCGCGTTCAAAGTCACCGGCCAGCGCCCGATAACCAACGTAGTCATGATGGGGATGGGCGAACCGCTGCTCAATCTGACCAACGTCGTGCCGGCGATGGAAATTATGCTGGATGACTTCGGTTTCGGCCTGTCGAAGCGTCGCGTTACGCTGTCGACGTCTGGCGTTGTGCCCGCGCTGGACAAATTGGGCGACATGATCGATGTGGCGCTGGCGATCTCCCTGCATGCGCCGACCGATGAAATTCGTAATGAAATCATGCCGCTTAATAAAAAGTATAATATCGAAGCCTTTTTGGGCGCGGTGCGGCGTTATCTGGAAAAATCGAACGCCAATCAGGGACGCGTCACCGTGGAGTACGTGATGCTGGACCATATCAACGATGGTACGGAACATGCCCATCAGTTGGCCGAATGTCTTAAAAATACGCCGTGCAAGATTAACCTGATCCCGTGGAACCCGTTCCCCGGCGCGCCTTATGGCCGCAGTTCGAACAGCCGCGTCGATCGTTTTTCCAAGGTGCTGATGGAATACGGCTTTACCACCATTGTGCGTAAAACGCGCGGCGACGATATCGACGCCGCCTGCGGCCAGCTTGCCGGTGAAGTGGTCGACAGAACCAAACGTACGCTGAAGAAAAAAATGGCAGGTGAACCTATCTCGGTTAAAACGGTCTGATACCTGATAGTCTGCGCAATAGTGAATAGGACGATGTTTTCACGGCGCCAATCATCCAGGGGGACTCAGGGCTGACCACGGTCAGACACTGATTCAGTCGACATAATCACCGGTTTGTGTGGCCGGGACGGCAATGGAAGGAAGCCATTCGTGACGTTACAGTTAAAACAGGGAAGGGGACGGCTGTTGGTTTTGGCCGTCTTTTGGTTGGCAGGATGCAGTCATTCGTCCCATGAAAAAACAAATCCGGCGGCAGCGTATACCCGTTTGCAACTGGGGTTGGAGTATCTGGCCCGCAATAATTTTGACGCCGCGCGCCAGAATCTTGAAAAAGCGCTGGAAGCCGCGCCGCAAGATTACCGTACACAGTTAGGCATGGCGCTTTATGAGCAACGGGTAGGTGAAAATCAGTCGGCGGAAAAGCGTTATCAAATTGCGTTGCGCCAGGCGCCCGGAAACGGCAGCGTAATGAATAATTACGGTGCGTTTCTCTGTGGTTTAGGGCAGTATGTAGCGGCGCAGCAACAGTTTAGCGCTGCTGCACAACTCCCCGATTACCATCAGGTTGCCGATGCGTTGGAGAATTCAGGTTACTGTTTTTTCAAGGCTGGGCAAGATGATAACGCGCGCGGCGTACTAAGCCGGGCTCTGAGGTATGATCCTGCGAAGGGCCTCACGTTGTTAACAGAGGCGGATAAACAGTTCTCTGCCGGAAAATACGAGCAGGCTCAATTGCTTCTGGATGTTTATCAGCATATTCTCCCGGTTAGCGCCGAGAGTTTATGGTTACAGATTCGTTTCGCCGCGCTGGCGGGCCATGATGGCGATATCGATCGCTATGGCAAATCGTTGGCGCAAAGTTTTCCACAATCTAAACAGTACCAGCAGTTCTTAGCTAATGAATACTGAAGCCACTCAAGATAATACAGCATCAACCATTCCCGGCGCACGTCTTCGTCAGGCGCGCGAGCGTCTGGGATTGACTCAGCAGATCGTTGCTGAACGTTTGTGCCTTAAGCTTTCGATTGTGCGTGAAATTGAAGACGGCAACGTGCCGGCCAATTTGGCGCCGACCTTTTTACGCGGTTATATCCGTTCTTATGCCAAGTTGGTCCATGTATCGGAAAGCGAACTGCTGCCCATGCTGGATAAACATGTGGTTCCCAAAGCCTCCAACGTAGCGCCGATGCAGAGCTTTTCCCTGGGGAAAAGCCGCAAGAAACGCGATGGCTGGTTAATGACCTTTACCTGGCTGGTGGTCATCATCGTTTTGGGATTGACCGGCGCGTGGTGGTGGCAAAATCATCAGGCGCAGCAGCAGGAAATTAACAGCATGGTTAATCATGCCGCTTCGATGCAGACGCCGGCCGAAGGACAAGAGGTGCCCTTAATGGACAATACGGAGCCGCAAGATCCGACGCTCTCCGACAACGCGCCTACCGCACCGGCGCCCTCCGCGCCGCTCGATGTGCCGATGAACACGGAGCATTCGTCTGCCACGCCAACTCAGCCTGAACCTCTGGCCGCCGCTGCGCCGACTTCGCCTTCAGCCTCTGCGCCGACTTCGTCGACCGGCAATGCGGGACAAAGCGTGATGGCGCCAGCCGCTGGCGATGCCGCGGCGTCGCACGCCCCGGTCGCCGCATCGCAAGCGCTGGTGATGAATTTTAACGCCGATTGCTGGCTGGAAGTGACTGACGCCAGCGGAAAAAAACTGTTCAGCGGGATGCAGCGTAACGGCGGCTCCTTGAGCCTGAGCGGTCAGGCGCCTTACAGTCTGAAAATCGGCGCGCCTTCCGCGGTACATATTCAATATCAAGGTAAGCCGGTCGATTTAAGCCGGTTTGTAAGAAGCAATCAGGTTGCGCGTCTGACGTTGGCTGCGGAATAAATCAATCGCCGCCCGTGATGCCGCAATTTTGGAGAAGAAGTAATGCATAACGCTGCACCCATCACCCGTCGGAAATCAAAGCGGATTTACGTCGGCAAGGTGCCTATTGGTGATGGCGCGCCGATTGCGGTGCAGTCCATGACCAATACCCGCACCACTGATGTTGAAGCGACGGTTAATCAAATCAAAGCGCTGGAACGCGTCGGGGTTGATATCGTGCGCGTTTCCGTTCCAACCATGGATGCGGCGGAAGCGTTCAAACTCATTAAGCGTCAGGTGAATGTCCCGCTGGTGGCGGACATCCATTTCGACTACCGTATCGCGTTGAAAGTCGCGGAATACGGCGTGGATTGCCTGCGAATCAATCCGGGCAACATTGGCAACGAAGAGCGTATTCGCGCCGTTGTCGATTGCGCGCGGGATAACAATATCCCGATACGGATCGGCGTTAACGGCGGTTCGCTGGAAAAGGATTTGCAGGAAAAGTATGGCGAACCTACGCCGGAAGCGCTGCTGGAATCCGCCATGCGCCATGTGGATATCCTCGATCGCCTCAACTTCGATCAGTTCAAGGTTAGCGTCAAAGCGTCCGACGTTTTTCTGGCCGTGCAATCTTATCGGTTATTGGCCGCGCGCATTGACCAACCGCTGCATCTCGGCATTACCGAAGCCGGCGGCGCCCGCAGTGGCGCGGTCAAGTCGGCCATTGGTTTGGGTATGTTGCTGTCGGAAGGCATCGGTGACACCTTGCGAATTTCGCTGGCAGCCAACCCGGTAGAAGAAGTTAAGGTCGGCTTCGATATTCTGAAGTCATTGCGTATTCGCTCGCGCGGCATCAATTTCATCGCGTGTCCGACCTGCTCGCGTCAGGAGTTTGACGTCATCGGCACCGTGAATGCGCTGGAACAACGGCTGGAAGACATTATCACGCCAATGGACGTATCGATTATCGGCTGTGTGGTCAACGGGCCGGGCGAGGCGTTGGTTTCCACTATCGGCGTGACCGGCGGACACAATAAAAGCGGTTTCTATGAAGATGGGGTCCGTCAGCGCGAACGTTTTGATAATGAACAGATGATCGACCAACTGGAAGCCAAAATTCGCGCCAAGGCTTCGATGATGGATGAAAGCCGACGCATTACGGTTAACCTGGTTGATAAATAACCGTATCGGCGCGCTATGGTGTCGTCATTGACCGAAAAACGTTTCTTGAACCCGATGGGGCGGCCTGCGCATTGAAGATGCGGTGCCAATCCCCCTATAATCGGGTTTATTTTTGAAAAATAGATTAGAGAACAAACGTGGCAAAAAATATTCAAGCCATCCGCGGCATGAACGATTACCTGCCGGCCGATACGGCGTTGTGGCAGCGGATTGAAAACAGCCTCAAGCAGGTGCTCAGCAGCTACGGTTTCAGTGAAATTCGTACGCCGATTGTCGAGCAGACCGCGTTGTTTAAACGCGCCATCGGCGAAGTAACCGATGTGGTTGAAAAAGAGATGTATACCTTTGAGGACCGAAATGGCGACAGCCTGACGCTGCGCCCTGAGAATACGGCGAGCTGTGTTCGCGCCGGTATCGAGCACGGTATCCTCTATAATCAGGAACAGCGCCTGTGGTATATCGGGCCGATGTTCCGCCATGAACGTCCGCAGAAAGGACGCTATCGTCAGTTTCATCAGATCGGTTGTGAAGTTTTTGGTTTGCAAGGCCCGGATATCGATGCCGAATTGATTCTGCTGACGGCTCGCTGGTGGCGAGTGCTGGGTATTTCACAACATGTTAAGCTGGAATTGAACTCAATCGGCTCTCTGGAAGCGCGCGCCACTTACCGTGAAGCGCTGATCGCTTTTCTTGAGCAGCATAAAGACGAGCTTGATGAGGACTGTCAGCGCCGCATGTATACCAACCCGTTGCGCGTGCTGGACTCTAAAAACGCGCGGGTTCAGACGCTGTTGAACGATGCGCCGGTACTGACTGATTATCTTGATGAGGGATCCCGCGTCCACTTTGAATCATTGTGTGAACTTTTAACGCAGGCGGGTATCCCATATACCGTTAATCCGCGTTTGGTTCGCGGTCTGGATTATTACAACCGCACCGTTTTTGAGTGGGTAACAACCAGTCTGGGCGCGCAGGGTACGGTGTGTGCCGGCGGCCGTTATGATGGTATGGTCGAACAACTGGGTGGACATGCTACGCCATCCGTCGGGTTTGCGATGGGCCTGGAGCGTTTGGTTCTGCTGGTGCAGTCCATCAATCCGGAGTTTAAAGCGTTGCCGGTGGTTGACGTTTATCTGATCTCTTCGGGTGAAGGCACGCAGATAGCGGCGATGAAGCTGGCCGAGACATTGCGTGATGCGTTGCCTCAATTAAAACTGATGACCAACTTTGGCGGCGGCAATTTTAAAAAGCAATTCGCTCGTGCCGATAAATGGGGCGCTCGAATTGCGCTGGTACTCGGTGAAAACGAAGTCGCAGCGGGTCAGGCGGTAATCAAAAACCTGAGAAATGGCGAGCAGGATACATTGGCACAGGCTGACGTTGCCGCAAGACTGGCAACGTTACTGGATTGAGGAGAGAGACACCGTGGAAGTCTATACCACAGAGAATGAGCAGGTTGATGCGTTACGTCGTTTCTTCGCAGAAAATGGGAAAGCGTTAGCTGTTGGTGTTGTGCTTGGTGTCGGCGCGCTGGTGGGGTGGCGTTTCTGGCTGAGTCACCAGAACGACAGCTCGATGGCGTCATCTGCGTCATATCAGCAAATCAGCGACCGTCTGGCGGCGGGCAAAGCTGAAGATGTTGCCTTGGCGGAGAAGTTTTCCGCCGAGAATAAAAATAGCTATGGCGTGCTCGCATCGCTGGAGCTGGCTCGTCATTATGTCGATCAGAAAGATTTTGCCAAAGCCGGGCAACTGTTGGTTCAGGCTCAATCCCAAACCAAAGATGCCGATCTGCTTTCCCTGGTAAACTTGCGTTTGGCGCGCATTCAACTGCAAGAGAATAAGGCGGATGACGCGCTGAAGACGCTGGATGCCATCAAGTTGGACGGCTGGGCCGCTTTGGCCGCCGAAGTTCGTGGCGACGCGCTGGTCAGTAAAGGGGATAGTCAGGCCGCGCGTGAAGCCTATAACAAGGGTCTGGCTGCAAATCCACCGCAGGCTTTACAAGCATTCCTGCGTATGAAACTGAACAACCTGTCCAGCTAAGAGGAATTCCATGCAATTGCGTAAAACACTTCTGGTGGGACTGGTTTCTGCTGCCCTGCTGAGCGGATGCTCGCTGTTTAACAGCGAGGAGGATGTCGTCACGATGTCTCCACTGCCGACGGTGGTCAATCAGTTTACCCCAACCAAGGTTTGGAGTCGGTCAGTAGGTAGTGGCGTCGGCGAATTTTATTCTAACCTGAATCCGGCCTGGCAGGGCGACCGCGTGTTTGCCGCCGATCGCAAAGGGACGGTAAAGGCGCTGGATCTCAATAGCGGCGCCGAAATCTGGAAGGTTGACCTGTCTGAAAAAACCGGATTTTTATCCTCAAATCTGCCCGCATTATTATCCGGCGGGGTGACGGTATCGGGTAACCATATCTATGTCGGTAGCGAAAAAGCCCGGGTATTCGCCCTGAATGCCGAGGACGGTACGTCGCTATGGCAGAGCAACGTCGCTGGCGAAGTGATTTCGCGGCCGGTGAGCAGCGACGGCGTGGTGCTGATTCATACCAGCAACGGGATGCTGCAGGCGCTGGACGAAACTGACGGCGCGATTAAATGGACGGTCAACCTGGATATGCCAACGCTTTCACTGCGTGGCGAATCCGCGCCGACCGTTGCTTTCGGCGCGGCCATCGTCGGCGGCGACAACGGACGTGTGAATGCGGTGCTGATTAACCAGGGGCAGCTAATCTGGCAACAGCGTATCTCGCAGCCGAGCGGAGCAACGGAAATCGATCGCCTGAACGATGTCGACACTACCCCGGTTATTGCCGGCGAAGTGGTGTACGCATTGGGCTATAACGGCAATATGACCGCGTTGGATCTCCGTTCTGGACAGATCCTGTGGAAACGGGATCTGGGATCGGTACATGACTTTATCGTGGATGGCGATCGTATTTATCTGGTCGATCAAAACGATCGCGTGGTGGCGTTGAATACCAATGGCGGCGTAAATCTGTGGCGCCAGAGCGATCTGCTGCACCGCAACCTGACGGCTCCCGTACTGTTTAACGGCTATCTGGTCGTGGGGGATGCCGAAGGCTATCTGCACTGGCTGAATACGGCGGATGGCCGTTTTGTTTCACAGCAGAAGGTGGATAGCGCCGGCTTCCTGAGCAAGCCGGTCGTTGCCAGCGATAAGCTGATTATTCAGGCTAAAAACGGCGAAGTTTACGCTTTCACCCGTTAGTTAAAAATATACCCGACAGATTTCGAGATACAGGATAACAGCTTGTCGTTTTGAACGCCGCTCGCCGCAGCCCCCCCAGGGGGCGTGGCCCAGGCAAAGGCCGAGTCATGCGGTCAGCACACCAACGACTTGAAAGATTAAGGGTAAACGTTTGGATCGCTGCCGCTTGGCAGACGCTGATCCCCCAACGGCTCCTGACAGTATCAGGAGCCGTTTCGTCTTTTATCGTCAGCGAGCATTCTTGCTGTAACGTATTGAAACATAAGTAATGAGGTTGTAACAATGATACCTGTCGTCGCGCTGGTCGGACGTCCAAATGTGGGGAAGTCCACTCTATTTAACCGCCTGACGCGCTCGCGTGATGCTTTGGTGGCGGATTTTCCCGGGCTGACACGTGACCGCAAGTATGGTCGTGCTGAAGTGGAAGGTCATGAATTTATTATCGTTGATACCGGCGGTATCGATGGTACTGAAGATGGCGTGGAAACCCGAATGGCCGGACAGTCGCTGATGGCGATTGAAGAAGCCGATATCGTGTTATTTATGGTGGATGCCCGCGCCGGGCTGATGCCTGCCGATCAGGGCATCGCTCAGCATTTGCGCACCCGCCAGAAGGCAACGTTTTTAGTCGCCAACAAAACCGATGGTATCGATCCGGATACCGTTATCGGCGATTTCTACTCCTTGGGAATGGGCGATATTTATTCGATAGCTGCTTCTCACGGACGCGGCGTAACCTCTTTGCTGGAAAAAGCCTTGCTGCCGTTTGTGCAGGAGGATGACGCCGAACCCGTTGCATTGACGGAAGAGGAAGAGAATGCCGCCTACTGGGCGGAACAGCTTGCGGATGAGCAGGCCGGCGATCTCGCCGAGGCCGAAGAGGATGACTTCAATCCCGAAGACCTGCCGATTAAACTGGCCATCGTCGGCCGTCCTAACGTCGGTAAGTCGACGCTCACTAACCGCATTTTGGGTGAGGAACGCGTAGTGGTGTACGACATGCCCGGCACCACGCGCGACAGCATTTATATCCCGATGGTGCGCGACGAACGTGAATATGTGCTGATCGATACGGCAGGGGTGCGTAAGCGCGGTAAAGTGACCGACACGGTTGAAAAGTTCTCGGTGATTAAAACGCTACAGGCAATCGAAGATGCCAACGTGGTGATGCTGGTTATTGATGCCCGCGAAGGGATTTCCGATCAGGATCTCTCTCTCTTGGGCTTTATCCTCAATAGTGGGCGCTCACTGGTGATCGTCGTCAACAAGTGGGATGGCCTGTCGCAGGATATCCGCGAGCAAGTCAAAGAAATGCTGGATTTACGTCTCGGCTTTATCGATTTTGCCCGTATCCATTTCATTTCCGCACTGCATGGCAGCGGCGTCGGGAATCTGTTCGAATCGGTTATTGAAGCCTACAGTTGCGCCACTCGCCGGGTGGGAACATCCATGCTGACCCGTATTATGCAGATGGCGGCCGATGACCACCAGCCGCCGCTGGTGCGCGGCCGCCGGGTGAAGCTGAAATACGCGCATGCGGGGGGATATAACCCGCCTATCGTGGTGATCCACGGTAATCAGGTGAAGGATTTACCTGATTCCTATAAACGTTACTTGATGAACTATTACCGTCGTTCGCTACAGGTGATGGGAACGCCAATTCGTATTCAGTTTAAAGAGGGGGAAAACCCCTTTGCGGACAAACGTAATACATTGACGCCGAATCAAATGCGCAAGCGTAAGCGCTTAATGAAGCATCTGAAAAAAAGTAAATAATCACCAGGCGGGGCGGATACGGCGTATTCGCCCCGCCTAGCGAAATGGCTAGGGAAATTTATGTCCTGGGAAACCTGGAGTTTTGCCTTTAACGTTACGATGCCAAACCTGTTGATGCTGCTGCTCGGCATGGCAATGCGAAAAATAGGTCTGCTGAATGATGCGTTTTGCGATTCGGCCATGCGCCTGGTTTTTAACTTATCTCTACCCTGCCTGCTGTTTTTTAGCGTGGCGACCAATCATCATTCGTTTATGGCTCAGCTTCCGCTGGTGGTCTACGGGACTATCGGTACGCTATTAACCTTTTTGCTGCTTGAGTTTGCCGCGGTTTATCTGGTGAAGGAACCGACGGAGCGCGGGGTGTTCGTTCAGGGCGGTTTTCGTTCCAATACCGGGATCATGGGGCTGGCATTTGCAATGAACGCCTACGGCGAGGAGGGCGTCGCCGTTGGTTCGCTGTATTTGATTGTGACGGTGATTATGTTTAACGCGCTGTCGGTTGTTACCCTGACGCGCAGTTTGCACAAGGCGTCGCACGGCAGAGGTATCAGTAAGCGTGAACTGTTGCTGAGTATTATCACTAATCCGCTGATTCTTGGTTTGCTGCTTGGCGTGCTTTATTCGCAGAGTCAGCTATCCATGCCCGCCGTTATCCATCAAACCGGCAACTTTATCTCGTCGCTGGCTTTGCCGCTGGCTTTGCTTTGCGCCGGCGCCAGTCTGGATTGGCGCACCATGTTTCGTTCATCCAATGTGGCCGTATTGTCTTCCATCGCTAAGCTATTGGTCGTGCCTGGGTTGCTGACGATGGGCGGATTGCTGATCGGTTTTCGCGGCGTTACGCTCGGTATTATTTTTCTGTTTTCCGCCACGCCCACGGCGGCAGGCAGCTATGTCATGACCCGTGCCATGGGGGGCAATCCGACGCTGGCGGCTAATATTATTGGGTTAACCACGGCGGGATCGTTCTTTGTGATTGCGCTGGGACTCTATTTCTTACGTTCATTAGGTGTGATTTAGCGGAGGGGGTAATGCATTATCATTGTCGTCGTTGTGAGAATGAATTGAGTATCAGCGATTCGGCGTTTCATTGTGAAAACTGTGGCGCAAGTTACGCTCGAGAGGCTCGTTGCCCTGAATGTCATCAGCCCTTACAGGTATTGAAAGCCTGTGGCGCGGTGGATTATTTTTGTCAAAACGGTCACGGTTTGATTTCGAAAAAAAGGGTGGGATTTGTACCTGCCGATTGAATCGCAACGGTTATTCAAGTGATTTTTCCCCAAACATAATGGCTTGATGTTGCAATATTCTCTGTTTTTCTCTGTACAGTACGTCGCCGTGGGAGCGATAGTCAGCGGCTCCCTGTGTATTGAATATATAGTCTTTATAAAAAAACAGGCAATGACTTTATTTTACGTTTAATCGATAAACAATAGCTCGGCAGATAACGTTCAGGCGACAAGAAAACAACGGGGTTATTTTCCTTCGCGCCATAGGGTAATGAGTTCCGGTGGAGCCAGATCTTCCGGCACCAAAAACTCTTGTTCAATTTGGTGTGTTTTCTCTGCTGGGGAAAAATAGATGTGGATGCGGTAATAAAACCGATCGCCGCGCCCGGGCGCGTCGTGCTGTCCCGGCAGGCGAGCCTGCGGCAGGGCATCGCGTACGGTGTTGCAAATACGATCCCGTAGCGGCGCCGGCAGGCTGGCCAATGTAAAACGCCGCAGCCCAGCCAGCTTGGGTATCCAGGCGATACCGCCTTCGCGCGTCAGTTCGACGATGGCGTCATCGGTCAGCGGCGGCAGGTTGTTCATTATCCGCCCAATATGGACACCACGCCCACTTTTTCCCAGGATTGCTTGACGATTTCCGCCACGGATTGGTCAAAAAGCGCGGCCGCATGCTGGACGGTGAAGCGGGAGAATATTTCAAAATCGGCATTCGGCGGCAGCGCCTTATCACACAGGACGGCATACCATATTTTACCTGCTTTTTCCCAGGCGTAGCCTCCCAGCTCGGTCGCCGCCAGATAGAAGGCGCGGTTTGGAATCCCGGCATTCAGGTGCACGCCGCCGTTATCTTCCCGGGTATTGATATAACCGTCCATATGGGAAGGTTGCGGATCCCGGCCCAGCAACAGATCGTCATAGGCGGTTCCCGGTTGCGACATTGAGCGCAGGCCGGTGCCGTGAATCCCTTCCGCCAACAGCTCTTCGCCAATCATCCAGTCGGCCTGTTCCGCGGTTTGTCCACGATGAAACTGTTTCACCATTGAGCCAAAAACGTCGGATAATGACTCGCTCAGCGCGCCGGATTGTCTTAAATAAATCAATTCGGTCTCGCTCTCAATCACGCCGTGCGTTAATTCATGCGCCACAATATCAATAGCGATGGTGAAGCGATTGAAGATTGTGCCGTCGCCATCGCCAAAAACCATCTGCTGTCCATTCCAGAATGCATTTTGATAGTCTTGGCCATAGTGGACGGTCCCCGCCAAGGTCAAGCCCTGATTATCAAGCGCGTTACGCTGGAAGATCCGCCAGAAAAAATCATAGGTAACGCCAAGATAGTCATAGGCTTCATCGGCGGCGATGTCGCCGAGGTGGCTCTGACCTTCTTGGCGCACCAGTTTGCCGGGCAACAACGGCTGCGTTTCCGCATCATAAATTTCGCGATAGGGCTGACCGGCGGGAGCCGGGGGATGAGGCGCCGGCTTAGGGTGAGTGCTTACCATCAGCGACTGGACGTGCATCAGGGTTTGCTGGGCGCAATGCCGCTGTTCTTCAGAACCATTGGCGATAATGCGATGCAGAATATAAGGGGGGATCACGCTGTGAATCGGCCTGGACTTCATACCTTGGTCTCCTTGAAAAAGGTGGCTAACGGCAAATCAGACGATCAAAAGGTGTGACGGTTAATAATTTACACAGGTAAGTATAGCTTAGCAGTGTATGACTAGATTTTTTTGCGCTGTTTGACTATTGGTGCTGCGGGTTTTTCTGGCATTAACATCGTGATCCGGCTTTCCACCCAACCGTCTTGCAGGCGGGTTTTCAGCGTATCGCCCGGCGTGGCTTGGGCGATATTTTTTAACACCCGGCCATCTGGCGTGGTGGTCACGTTATAGCCGCGCGCCAGCGTCGCCAGCGGACTGACCCCTTCCAGGCGTGAGCAGGCGGCGCCCAGTCGTTGCTTCCGCTGATTAAGCTGATGCTCAATGGCATGCCGTATCTGATACTGCAGCTGCTGCAAACGCTGCTGCGCACGATGAATTTTTGGCTGTGGCTGCTGCTGTATCAAACGTTGTTGTAAGCGCTCGCTTCGGCGCGACAGCTGTTTGAGCTGGAACTGTATCCCTTCATCCAGGCGTTGGCGCAGTTTGAGCAGTTGCGTTTGCTGACGCGCCAGCCGCAGTTGAGGATGTTGCTGCTGCAGGCGGTGTTGCAGACGGGTAAATTCGCCACTGCGCTGGGCAAGGTAGTAATCCATCGCTATTTCCAGGCGCTGACGCTGAGATTCTATCTGACGGATGAGCTCAAGCTGATTACGGCTGACCAGTTCCGCTGCGGCCGAGGGCGTAGGCGCGCGCAAATCGCCGACGAAATCGGCGATGGTGACGTCGGTTTCGTGGCCGACCGCGCTGACGACGGGAATACGGCTGGCAAAAATCGCCCGGGCAACCCGTTCATCGTTAAAACTCCATAAGTCTTCCAATGAACCGCCGCCGCGGCCCACAATCAGCACATCGCACTCGTCGCGCTGGTTTGCCAGTTCAATGGCGCGCACAATCTGTAACGACGCATCATTGCCCTGCACCGCGGTCGGATAGACCACTACCGGCAACGAAGGATCTCGCCGTTGCAACACCTGTAAGATATCGTGCAGGGCGGCGCCGCTGGCTGATGTAATCACGCCGACCCGTTTGGCGGGGGTTGGCAATGCCTGCTTGAATTGCTGATCGAAAAGGCCTTCCGCGGCCAGACGCTGTTTCAATTGTTCAAACTGTTGTTGCAACAGACCGTCGCCCGCGGGCTGCATACTTTCCGCCAGCAATTGATAATCGCCGCGTGGTTCATACAGCGTAATTGAGGCGCGTATCAGCACCTGCTGGCCGTTTTGCGGGCGGAAGGTGACGCGCCGGTTGCTGTTGCGAAACATCGCGCAACGTACCTGCGCGCGCTCATCTTTCAGCGTGAAGTACCAATGGCCGGATGATGGCTGAGAAAGGTTGGAAATTTCACCGGAAAGCCAGATCTGACCCATTTCCATTTCCAGCAGTCGCCGAACCGTCTGATTCAGGCGGCTAACGGTAAAAATCGCAGCAGAAGGGAATTGAGACATTGTGAGCCAGATCAAATTTTAAAACAGAGACTTAATTGACTGATACTACCTGCCTACTACAGGTAATCAAGCATTTTTTCAAAAAACACTGGAGACAATCGGTTACGCTCTGTATAATGCCACGGCAATATTTTATCTGTTCTTAACATCCACCTTGGTGAGATATTGCCCATGTTACGTATCGCAAAAGAAGCATTGACGTTTGACGACGTCCTCCTGGTTCCCGCTCATTCTACCGTCCTGCCGAATACGGCTGATTTAACCACCCAACTGACGAAAACCATTCGCCTGAATATTCCTATGTTATCTGCTGCGATGGATACCGTAACGGAATCCAATTTGGCGATTGCGCTGGCGCAGGAAGGCGGTCTTGGCTTTATTCACAAAAATATGCCTATTGAGCGTCAGGCTGAAGAAGTCAGCCGCGTAAAAAGACATGAAAGCGGCGTAGTGGTTGATCCGCAAACCGTGAGTCCGACCACGACACTGCGTCAGGTAAAAGAACTGACCGAACGCAACGGATTTGCCGGTTATCCGGTGGTTGCCGAAGGTAATGAACTGGTTGGTATCATTACCGGTCGTGACGTGCGTTTCGTCACCGACCTGGAGCTGCCGGTCAGCGCGGTGATGACGCCGAAAGAACGTCTGGTTACCGTAAAGGCCGACGAAGCCCGCGAAGTCGTGCTGCACAGAATGCATGAAAAACGCGTTGAGAAAGCGCTGGTGGTGGATGATGAATTCCATCTGCTAGGCATGATTACCGTAAAAGACTTCCAGAAAGCCGAACGTAAACCCAACGCCTGTAAAGACGAACACGGACGTCTGCGGGTTGGTGCGGCCGTTGGCGCCGGTGAGGGCAACGAAGCGCGTATCGATGCGCTGGTCGCGGCAGGGGTCGACGTGCTGTTGATTGACTCTTCTCACGGCCATTCGGAAGGCGTGTTGCAGCGTATCCGTGAGGCGCGCGCCAAGTATCCCGATCTGCCGATTATCGGCGGCAACGTGGCAACCCGCGCCGGTGCGAAAGCATTGGCGGAAGCCGGCGTCAGCGCGGTTAAAGTGGGTATCGGTCCTGGCTCCATTTGTACGACGCGTATCGTCACCGGCGTGGGCGTACCGCAGATCACCGCAATTTCCGATGCGGTCGACGCGTTGGAAGGCACCGGCATTCCGGTTATTGCCGACGGCGGGATTCGTTTCTCCGGCGATATTGCGAAAGCCATCGCCGCGGGCGCAGCCTGCGTGATGGTCGGCTCCATGCTGGCGGGTACGGAAGAATCTCCCGGCGAGATCGAACTGTATCAGGGGCGTTCTTTCAAATCCTATCGTGGTATGGGGTCACTGGGCGCAATGTCCAAAGGATCTTCCGACCGTTACTTCCAAAGCGATAACGCGGCGGACAAACTGGTGCCGGAAGGTATCGAAGGCCGCGTGGCATATAAAGGGCGTCTGAAAGAGATCGTCCATCAGCAGATGGGCGGCCTGCGTTCCTGTATGGGGCTGACCGGCTGCGGCACCATTGATGCGCTGCGTACTCAGGCCGAATTCGTTCGCATCAGCGGCGCCGGTATTCAGGAAAGCCATGTTCACGACGTTACCATTACCAAGGAGTCACCGAATTACCGTATGGGTTCATAAGGTGATTACAGGCTGATTTAATTCGTTAAACCCGGTAATATTCACCGGGTTTAATTACTTTTTAGCTTTTATACCCAATGGATTTCAAGATGATAAGCGCCTGGCCGCTTCGGCAGCTTGAGATTTGAGGGGTATATTCGTATTTGGAATACGTTTCCCATGACAGAAAACATTCATCAACACCGCATTCTTATCTTGGATTTCGGCTCGCAATACACGCAGCTGGTTGCACGACGTATTCGTGAACTGGGTGTTTATTGTGAACTCTGGGCATGGGATGTCACAGAAGCGCAGATCCGTGAATTCAATCCCAATGGGATTATTCTTTCCGGCGGCCCGGAAAGCACCACCGAGTTCAACAGCCCGCGGGCGCCAGAGTACGTATTCCAGGCCGGCGTACCGGTGTTGGGTATCTGCTACGGCATGCAGACGATGGCGATGCAACTGGGCGGCCACGTTGAAGGCTCCAGTGAGCGTGAATTCGGCTATGCGCAGGTTGAAATTAAAACTGACAGCCAACTGGTGGGCGATATTCAGGACGCATTGAGCGCCGCCGGCGCGCCGTTGCTGGATGTCTGGATGAGCCATGGCGATAAAGTAACGGCGATCCCCGCTGATTTTGTGACGGTCGCCAGTACCGATACCTGCCCGTTTGCCATTATGGCCAACGAAGAAAAACGTTTTTACGGCGTACAGTTTCACCCCGAAGTCACGCATACCCGCCAGGGGCAGCAACTGCTCGAGCGTTTTGTCCGTGATATCTGCCGCTGTGAAGCTTTATGGACGCCGGCCAAGATTATTGACGACGCGGTTGCCCGTATTCGCCAGCAGGTCGGCAACGATCATGTGATCCTTGGTCTTTCCGGCGGCGTTGATTCCTCCGTTACCGCTATGCTGTTGCACCGCGCCATTGGTAAACGCCTGACTTGCGTATTCGTGGATAACGGACTCTTGCGTTTGAACGAAGCCGACCAGGTGCTGGAAATGTTCGGCGATCAGTTCGGTCTGAATATCGTACATGTTCCGGCGGAAGATCGTTTCCTGTCGGCGCTGGCCGGTATTGACGATCCGGAAGTGAAACGTAAGACCATCGGCCGTGTTTTTGTTGAAGTCTTCGACGAAGAAGCCTGCAAGCAGGATGAAGTGAAATGGCTGGCTCAGGGCACTATCTATCCTGACGTGATCGAGTCTGCGGCTTCCGCGACCGGTAAAGCGCACGTGATCAAATCGCATCATAATGTCGGTGGCCTGCCGAAAGAGATGAAGCTGGGTCTGGTCGAACCGTTAAAAGAGCTGTTTAAAGATGAAGTGCGTAAAATCGGGCTGGAGCTGGGGCTGCCGTACAATATGCTTTATCGCCATCCGTTCCCGGGCCCTGGTTTGGGCGTGCGCGTGCTGGGCGAAGTGAAGAAAGAGTACTGCGATCTGCTGCGCCGCGCCGATGCCATCTTCATTGAAGAGCTGCACAAGGCTGATTTGTACAACAAGGTTAGCCAGGCGTTTACCGTCTTCCTGCCGGTGCGTTCCGTTGGCGTGATGGGCGATGGTCGTAAATATGATTGGGTAGTTTCACTGCGTGCGGTGGAAACCATCGACTTTATGACCGCGCACTGGGCGCACCTGCCGTATGATTTCCTCGGCCGTGTTTCCAACCGCATCATCAACGAAGTAGACGGCATCTCCCGCGTGGTTTACGACGTCTCCGGCAAGCCGCCGGCGACGATCGAGTGGGAGTGATCCGAGGTTTTTCAGGAACTATCGCCAACTAGCGAAAAATCGCCATAACAGTTTGATTTATAGTTAAATAGGTTCTGGCGACTATCGGTGACTATCGCCGGCCAGCAGAACAGGCTGGCGGTAGTCGCGACGGTAAATCGAGAGACCCGGATTATGACCTTCCCGTTGATGATTGATTCTTTTTCGGTCATGACGGTAAAAATCCCCGCCAAAAGCTAGACGTGACGCGGCTTTCGGGGCATCTTCAGACTTCCTGACCCCTGACGGTAAAAACCGCCATTGAACAGGAGGAAAGCGCGATGCTCACCGACACCGCACTACGCAATCTCAAGCCCAAAGCCAGACCGTACAAGGTTTCTGACCGGGACGGCATGTATGTCATGGTATCCGTCGCCGGTACCGTCACCTTCCGCTACGATTACCGTCTTAACGGACGGCGCGAAACCCTCACTATTGGCCGCTACGGCCCTGCCGGTATTTCTTTGGCGCTGGCCCGCGAAAAGCTGCTGGATGCCAAGCGTGCAATTAGCGAAGGGCGTTCCCCGGCACATGAAAAACAGCGTGAGAAACGCCGTTTGACCGCGGCTAAACATTTTGATGATATGGCGGCCCGCTGGCTGGTGGACGCGCGCATGGCCGACAGCACCCGCGCTATGCGCAAAAGCATCATGGAGCGCGATATCCTGCCGGTTTACCGTAACCGGCTACTCACCGAAATCAGCTCAGATGATTTACGTGCCTTGTGCAACAAGGTTAAGGCGCGTGGCGCCCCGGCGACGGCAGTGCATATCCGCGATATCGTTAAACAGATTTATGGTTTTGCCATTTTGCATGGGGAGAAAGTCACTAACCCGGCCGATGAGGTCAAAGCCGCCTCGATTGCCACTTTCGCGCCGAAGGAAAGGGCGCTCTCGCCAACCGAGATCCGCTTGGCGTTCCATCAACTCGAGTCTGTGGCTTCTTACCCGACCATCCGTCTGGCCTTACGTCTGGTTCTGTTGACCCTGGTGCGTAAAAGCGAGCTGGTGGAGGCCACCTGGAATGAAATCGATTTCGAGAACGCTACCTGGACCATTCCTAAAGAACGGATGAAGCGACGAAACCCACACGTCGTTTATTTGTCCCGACAAATGCTGGATATTTTTGTGGCGCTGCATACCTGTGCCTCCGGCTCAAGGTTCGTGCTGCCTTCACGTTATGACGGTCATCGCAGCATGTCGTACGCCACGCTTAATCGGGTCACGCAGCTTGTGGTTCAGCGTGCTCAGGCCAACGGTTTACCATTGGACCCGTTTACCGTTCACGATTTGCGCCGCACCGGCTCTACATTGCTTAACGAGGTGGGGTTCAACCGGGACTGGATTGAAAAATGCCTGGCGCATGAAGAAGGTCGCTCCTCGCGATCGATCTACAACAAGGCTGAGTATGCAGAGCAGCGTCGGCATATGCTGCAAGAGTGGTCCAACATGGTTGAAGCCTGGATTGATGGCCGGAACTACGTACCAACGCTAATGCCGGAAAATGTCACGGTGCCGGTATTGAGAGCATCGGTATGAAGCATTCAATATTATTGGGTTGTCATTTGACAACTTTGGCATCGCAATCCATACTGGAGGTCAATAAATGACCCGTCCTTCACATCCGAAAAAAGAGGTTGAGGAAGCGCTCCGATACGCTGAAGAGCAGGGCTGGCGAATTGAGGTCGGCGGCAGTCACGCCTGGGGAAAGATCTATTGTCCTTACAATGACCAGGAGTGCCGTTGCGGAGAGTTTTGCATCACCAGCGTCTGGAGCACGCCGAAGAATCCAGGCAACCATGCGCGCGCGTTGCGCCGGGTAGTGGATAACTGCACCTCGCATCGTAAACAGCGTGATCTCGACGATGAGGAGTCATGATGGAATACATCTTTACCTTAAAATATCAGCTTGCCGCTGACGATAGTCAGCCAGATGCTATTGTCGAACGTCTTGGTGAGGCCGGATGCGACGATGCTCTGGTTGGCGTTGGGTTGCCGGGCCGTTTGGCGTTGGAATTTACCCGCGAAGCCGCCAGCGCTGAGGACGCCGTATGCAGTGCGCTAGCAGATGTTCGACACGCAGTGCCTTCAGCGAAGTTGATCGAGGCGGCACCGGATCTGGTTGGTCTGACCGATGCGGCAGAGATTGTCGGCGTATCGAGGCAGAATATGCGCAAATTGATGCTGGCCTATCCGGGCAGCTTTCCAGCGCCGGTTCATGAAGGCAGCGCATCAATCTGGCACCTGGCGGATATTTTGTCCTGGTTGCAGAGCCGAGGGAATTACCGATTGCCGCAAGATGTGCTGGAAGTAGCGGAGATAGCGATGCAGGTTAATCTGGCAAAAGAAGCTCGCCGTTTACCGCCTCCTGCGACCAGAGATCTGGAAGTTTTAGTTGGCTAATGCCAACCAAGGCTGTCATTTTTGATGCGAACCCGCCCTTACTGGGCGGGTTTTTCGTAAACGGACATCAGGCTTTATTGCCGTTCTTGCTGAAGTTGTGGGCATCGCTTGTTTGCGGGCTTCGATCCATTTTTCTACTTCATCCAGATCCCATACAACGCAGCGCGGCGTCAGGTTGAAACGCTGTGGAAATTCCCCGCGACGTTCCATCTCGTAGATCGTTGTATCCGATAACGGCACGATTTGACGCAACTCCTGGCGCCGGATAGTCCGGCGAAAGGGAAGGGGGCAATACCGGGAATATTGTGGCAGCGCTTCGTAGGCTTCAGTGCCAGGCAAGGGGGATGTGCTGTTGGAATCACTGTTCGTGGCGCTTTTTTCCTCGGCCGATTGTGCTAGATTTTTCATCATCAAACTCTCCAAATTGCTCTGCTGTTCAATATGGGTATAGGGTGGCTTTTGCTACCTATTGGGGCAACTTGCTGTGGCGTAGATTGGCGAAATGGGTCGAAAAAGGATCAATGGTGCTTTATGTTTTTATCTGTGCTGGCTCATACCTACTCCGAAAACCCTTGAGGGGTTTAATCGGCGGTGATTGTCAGCTCAGTGCCCAGGCTGTGTGAAAACTACTGTTCACTTTTTGGTCTAATCAGCGGCTTTATATGATCAACCATTCTTGATAAACCCATGCAGAAACCTACTTTATTTAATAAAATTATAATCATACGATTAAATAAAGCGGGTGCAGGTATGACTCAGCATATTAAAGGTCAAGGCAGACATCAGGTGACGTTGCTCCCTGAAGTGCTGGATGATTTTGTCACAGAAGACAACCCTGTCAGGGTTATTGACGTCTTTGTTGATGAACTACAGCTTGATGCACTTGGCTTTGAGCGCGTTAATGCAAAACAAACCGGGCGGCCTGGATATCACCCCGCAACCATGCTGAAGCTTTACATTTATGGATACCTGAACCGCATCCAGTCATCCCGCCGGTTAGAGAAAGAAGCCCATCGTAACGTTGAATTGATGTGGTTACTTGAGCGATTAACACCTGATTTTAAAACCATTGCAGACTTCAGAAAAAACAATGGCAAAGGCATCAAAAATGCCTGCCGCGCTTTCATTGATCTGTGTCGGCAGATGCAGATGTTCACCGATGTGGTGGTTGCCATTGATGGTAGTAAGTTCAAGGCGGTAAACAGCAAATCGAACAATTTCACGCCCCAGAAAACAAAAGGCCACATTGAAAGGGTTGAGCAAAGTATCGCTCTTTACCTGAATAAGCTCGATGAAGCTGACAAGGCTGCGGAGCCCGAAAAAAATGCATGTTTAACAACTGCGAAACTAGCATGGCTGCAAAAGCGTCTGAAAGAACTCAAGAAAATTCAGCAGGCCGTTGTGCAGCACCCTGATAAGCAGCTGTCACTGACAGATCCTGATTCCCGGTTAATGAAGATAAACAATGTTAACCGCCAGGTGAGCTATAACGTTCAGACTGCCGTTGATGCTAAATATCACCTGATTGTTGCGCATGAAGTAACGAATACACCAGACCGTGGGCAGCTAACAGCGGTGACCAAATTAGCGCAGGAAGCAGTTGGCAAAGCGGATATTACCGTACTGGCTGATAAAGGTTATTACAGCCGGGGAGATATTAAAGCAACGCAGGACTTAGGTGCCGTAGCCCTAGTACCAAAAGGCGATACCTCTGGCGCTGACCGTAAAGGTCTTTTCAATCGTTCATTGTTCAAATATGACCAGGAAAAAGATATTTATATTTGCCCGATGGGTAACGAGCTTCAGAACCGATTTACGATGGTTGAGGATGGTTTAGAACAGCAAATGTACTTTAACAATATTGCCTGTCGCGATTGCAGTCAGCGGTCAAGGTGCACCACATCAAAACGCGATCCGAGGCGTATAAGGCGCTGGGTTCATGAAGCAGAAATGGAAGACATGCAAGCCAGGCTTAATGCATCGCCACAAACAGCTGTCGTGCGAAAGCAAACGGTAGAGCATCCGTTCGGGACAATTAAGATGTGGATGGGAGCGACTCACTTCCTGACGCAACGGTTTAAAAACGTCAGCACAGAAATCAGTCTGCATGTACTGGCTTATAACCTGAAAAGGATGATGTCCATCTGGGGTACCGAAGGACTGGCCATTAAGCTGCGAGAACGATGCAACTAGCGGCAGTGGCCGCTTTAACCCCTAATAACAGGTCATTAGCACTCCATATCCAGCACAAAGCCTCGTTTTGCCTCTACATACAAATCACTGCGAATACAGCCCATATCAGGAATATCTTGCATCCCTGGCTAGTGTTAGTCCTCAGATACTGCAAAAACCGAGTTTATACACAGCCTGTGCCAGGAGCGGACGTTAGCGATTGTACTTTGATTTAATAGTGAACATTCGATTAAAAGCCCATTCTGCACGAACCGTGCAACCCGGCGCACTGTCGGACTATAATTGCCGTCGCAATCCATTCATTAAAAGGAAGAAATCATGAAAACGCGACTAGTTTCACTGGGCCTGCTTGCTGCCATGCTGCTTACAGGCTGTGATGGCGGCGCAAAAAGTATTCAGTGGTATATGGATCATGAAAAGGAGCGGGATGCCAAAATGCAGGAGTGCATTAAAGAGTCCAACCCGCGCGGGACAGAGGACTGCCGCAACGCCATCGATGCCAGCGTACACGGCGGCAACGCTATCCAAAAAAGCCCTAATAAGAGCTGGTAATTGCCCGACAAGTCACCGCCAGGCGGTTTTTTTTGTCTTTTCCCCGGAGAGCGTTAGAAATTCTTTGTCATTCCAGTCATAGATCCAAAAAGGAATGGCGCATGTCCCAACCCTCCGATTAGGACAACGCGCTGAAAGCACTCCAATCCGGTCAGGTCCTGACCGGTAAAAAGACCATCAAAACCACCACCGGCAACGTCGAATTAGCTACACCGCGTGACCCGTTCCCATAATCAATGACGATCAGCTTGTAGCGCAACCGTTGTGACAAGACATTCTTAGGCGTGGGCAACGATGCCCGCTTTCGCGATAGCGGGCATTATGCACCCAAGCTCAGTCCGCTTCGTGAAAGCGGACATGACTCATTTTGCGCCGCTTGCATCCATGGAGTCGATCGTCGTCGTTGAACGGGGCGCTTCCTTGCTGTTACGCTGCGGCTGATAGCATGATGGAGATGCTAGCGATCCTAAGACCCATATTTTTCGCTGAATGCCTGCCACTGCTGTTTATACACATCTAATTGCTTCATGGCTGCATCAATGGAAGTTTGCGCAGCATTGCCCGGGTTAGGCGTCGCACCAATCAAATCAGCAAATGTGCTGAAAACTGAGTCCATGTCATTGCCGGATTTCATGGCCTCCATCATCCCGGCCAGCTCAACCTGCGGCCGCGCAGTACCGCTCTTTAGCTGTTCAAGATAGTCGCGTGCACCGGACTGCACTTCGTCACTCCCGTAGCGGGTGGCGATATCCAACATATCCTGAGCACCTTGCAGCGTTTGCTGTTCACGGATAGCAACTTTGCCGTTGATCATCTCATCAACGATGTTGTTCGCCTGTGTCTGGTTATCCGCAATGACGCTGTCGTCTTTTAACGTGACGCCGAATTGCACGCTTTTTTGAGAACGATGACCGTCAATTATTATAGCCGGGGAAATGCATGACCTTATCTAAGTTACACTCTTCACTCGACAGATTCAGATAAGGTATGACCGAAGGATCCTTGAAGTTCGCAATAAACCAATCCTGCTGAAAACGTCCTTTATGTGAAAAAATATCTTTTCCATCAGCGAGAGGAACAGTAAAACTAATCTCTTCATCAAGGTTGATTTTATATGTGACCTTTACAGAGGCTTCGGCACCGTACAGCTCCGCCATTCTTTTATTTAACAACTCAACATACCTGGACTGCGCAACCAGATAAGGCATATGTGGCGCCATGTATGAGATGATAACGTCATCAAATTCTTTTGCAGAAAGCGTCTGTAACAACCCATCAAATCTCAATGCCCTGGCTACCCCAACCCATTTCGTTTGTCCTGGTTCAATAGTAATAGGGGAATCATTTTCATTAGGATCCTCAGATAACATACAGGAGCCGCCACCTGATGAACCTTTCGTTGTAATATCATGGTCTTGAAAAAGGCTCAGCTTGGCAGAGGTCAGTAACAAGGGCGTTTTGCTGTAATTTCTCAATTGCAAAACCACAAATGCGTCATTGTCCATATCCGTCTTAATATCCGCCCGATGACGAACAGGTACTAGCCGCGCTCTTAAAACAGATAATTTGACGTCATCGCGGCCAAAAAAATAGCCATATGCGCGGCCGATAAGCTCAGTAGTGCTATTCACATTGCTCAGAAAAGTCGCAATAGCCACGATGCCTACTGCAATCGCTATCCCTGCTTTTTTTAATTTACCTATATGCATGGTGTGCTCTTTGCCCTCAGACAGACCATCTTTGATCTCCACCTTATAATGCATCAACGAGAGGCTAGTTATCTGCCCCTGATAATACGGCATGGCTCGGTATGATTGTAAGCATACCGGTTGTCGTTGGCCAAGACACGGGCAAGGTGCCGGGAGGTTATGTCGGCAGGATTAAGGCAGGAATTTAATTCGCGATTGTCATTTTTAAATAATCAGTTGTCATCTTCAGGTGAGTTTTCCGCCTGATTTAGCACCACACTGGGGCATCTTTATTAAAAGGGAAACCCGTATGCTGAATAATCCTGCAATCAAATATCAAGCGCATCCTCCAGTAAACCTGACTGACAGGCAATGGCCGGATAATAGGTTAACCCGCCCTCCGCGCTGGCTTTCAACGGATCTGCGCGATGGTAATCAGGCATTGGCTGAGCCGATGGACAGCGCCAAAAAAATGAAATTTTGGGACTTGCTGATTGCCAATGGCTTCCGGAAAATTGAAGTTGCTTTCCCCTCTGCGTCACAAATCGATTTTGATTTTGTGCGGACGTTGATTGAAGGAAAACGTATCCCCCAGGGTGTGACTATTCAGGTGCTGACCCAGGCACGAGAAGACTTGATTACGCGAACTTTTGAATCACTTCGGGGCGTTCATCGGGCGACCATTCATTTATACAACGCGACGGCGCCGCTTTTCAGAGACATCGTATTTGGTCAAGACCTGGCAGATCACCGGCAGGTCCGCCCTGGCCAATGGCTCGACAAAGAGCACTCTGGCTTTGACCTCTCCTGTAATATGCAGCGCATGCGGGATATGCGCCGGTATCCACACGCCTCGCGAAGGTGGAACGATCCAAATCCCTTGCCGGGTTTCAATACGAATGACGCCGCTCAACGTATGGATAAGCTGAGCGCAACCGCGCGTATGCCAGCCCTTATAATCTCCATGTTTGTAATCATGCGCATAGGGAATAACTGACCGGCTTGAAAAGTCAAACTCGCTTTGTCTGGTCATTCAGTAGATATCTCGCTTTTAACAGACGACGGTTTTAGTCTTTTTCAACATAATGCCTTTCATTATCCCTTATCGGAACCTGACTTCCCACCCGGCATTGTTCTACGCCAAGGTGGAGCAAGACGCGTATGCGCGGTCCGATCAAGACCGCATGTATTTCCGCCTAAACGTCAGAATTATCGCGCTCTGACCGTGGAGCGAATCGTCTGGACGCTATGCCGCGTCGTGTCCAGTTTTCGTACCGCGACCTGGACGAATGTTGCCATTTCAGTGAGGTGATCGGTAAGGCTATTTAGCGTCACGATCTAAAATTGCTTTTTTTGTAATAATCTGCTGACTTATGAAATGTTGTCTACACTCTTGAACTAATAATAATTCATAAGGTTAGCGATAAAAACTCCGCGATGTGAAATTAAACATTTTAATTTGTAAGGTGTTGAATAATAAATTACTCCGATTGCAAATGCTTTAAAATTACGACTAATAATTTTGTTGCCAGAGTCACAATAGATTATCCGCCCATAAATATTATGGATGCCAAGTTATTAATGAAGCTCGATGATATAACAAAAAAATAGAAAAGGATTCATCTATTAAGGTTGTTATTTTTGATAGCGCAAATCCTGACTTCTTTATGGCTCATGCGGATTTGGAGTATCTGGTAAAACTATCCGCTGATAAAACGGTGACGCGCTCTCTTGGTCTGTTTCACACCATTGGCGAGAGAATGCGAACCATGCCAAAGGTCACAATAGCTAAAATAGCCGGAAGGGCCAGAGGCGGCGGCAGTGAATTGAGTTTGGCTATGGATATGAGGTTTGCCGTTGCGAATAAAACCATTCTGGCGCAGCCCGAAATAGGGATAGGAATAATACCTGCCGGTGGAGGCACCCAGCGTTTACCGAGGTTAATCGGGCGCGCCAGAGCGTTAGAGGTAATCCTTAGCGGGGGTGATTTTTCCGCAGAGTTAGCTGAGCGTTATGGATATATCAATCGCGCCATTCCCGAGAACGAGATCGATGAATTCGTCGATTCTTTGGCTGAAAGAATTGCCGGGTATACGCAGGAAAGTATTCAAGCGATAAAACTTACCGTCAACGCCAGTGAGTCTGGATAGGTTGAAGGATTAATGATGGAGTATTTCGAGTTTTTAAAAGTAATAACAAATAAAAACTCAAGAGATTTAATTGAAAAAGCATTAAAACATGGCGCTCAGACATATGATGTGGAGTTGGATTTGGATAATTTTTTAAAAAAATTACACGCTAATAGCTAAATAGCCGCACTTAATACGGCACTGGCGAAAATAGCACGGGTGATAGACTGAGTCGCCATTTTTGCAGAGGGAACAGGGGAGTCCTTTTGCAAGATCAGCGCGTGAATAGGCAGAATTTTCTCATTACCTGAACGCAGGCGATTCGCGATGAAAAATTAGCTTAATCCGCCGTCAGACGGTTTTTTTTCATCGGTTTCCAACATTCGATAAAATGCCCAGCTTTCTTGTATCGGCGGCCTCTGATTTAAATCCGGCGGAGGTCGCCAGGTGCTCGCTGCTGTACCTTCGATGATTAACTTATTGTTCTTCATTAGGATATGAATATTTCAGGGCGCTTCCATATCTGAAAGATAGATGAGAAAATTAGACGCCTCAAGCTAAACGGTTTTTGGGAATTTATATTGACCGCCCCTGCGCGTATCTGAAGTTTATCGTCCAGACTGAACCCAAAGACGTGGTTTGCGCAGGCATTGTGCTTTACACTGCGCGCTGTAAAAATTGAGTAGATAAACGATTAAGTAGGCGGTAATGGCGATGAACGGAACGATCACAACCTGGTTTAAAGATAAAGGTTTTGGGTTTATCAAAGATGAAAACGGCGATAATCGTTATTTTCATGTGATTAAAGTCGCCAACCCTGATCTGATTAAGAAAGATGCGGCGGTCACTTTCGAACCCACCACCAATAACAAGGGGCTGTCGGCTTATGCCGTGAAGGTCGTACCGGAAAGCAAATACATCTATATCGCGGGCGAGCGCCTTAAGCTCACGTCGATCAAGTCGTACCTGGTTTACCGCGAAGAAGTGCCTGCCGATACCCGTATTGATAAAGAAAATACCGTGCTGTCTGTGGGACTGCTGATGGAGAGCATCAGACCGAAATCAGCCGACCAGCCGGGTGAAATGCGCTCACTGAAAAAACTGGCGATCACCACCTTCCAGGGAACCACGTTAATTTTCTCGGAAGATGAGATAGACGTGGACGCCGCGGTGAAACTGCTCAAGGTCTGAAATCACTCGGATCGATCCGGTGCCGAGGCTCTGCGTCATCCATAAGCAGACACTCGGCATCTCGACTAACCTCCAGGCGCTTGTGCGCTATAGGGTTTTTATCCACTCCGCCAGCAATCCGATCCCCTTGTGCCGCAGACAAATTGATGCTTTCGCCGTCGCCGGCACGCGCGGTGGACGATCGATATCGCAGCGTCAACGCGGGTATACGATTATTTTGAACGCCACGAGGCGTCGGGCGAGTCTGGCGATCAGATCTTGCAACCTGTTACAGCCTCAAGAATTACAGGTATAATCCCACAAATTATTCAACTGGTTTAGAAGCGACGATGACAAAACTCACCTTACAAGAGCAAATGCTAAAAGCTGGATTAGTGACCAGCAAAAAAATGGCCAAAGTGCAAAGAACGGCTAAAAAATCACGCGTTCAGGCTCGTGAGGCAAGAGCGGCGGTAGAGGAGAATAAAAAAGCGCAACTTGAGCGTGATAAGCAGCTAAACGATCAGCAAAAACAAGCCGCTTTATCTAAAGAGTATAAGGCTCAGGTGAAACAGCTGATTGAAATGAACAGGATCGACATTGCAAAAGGCGATATTGGTTTTAACTTCACGGATAATAATTTAATTAAAAAAATAGTGGTGGATAAGCTTACTCAAGCTCAGCTGATTAGTGGCCGCCTCGCCATCGCGCGTTTGGCGGTGGGTAACGGCGGCGAGAGTGAATACGCGATTATCCCAGCGAGCGTAGCCGATAAAATTGCGCAGCGGGATGCGGACAGTATTGTATTAAATAGTGCGCTTAGTCAGGAAGAGCAGGATGAAGACGATCCCTATGCCGATTTCAAAGTGCCTGATGATTTGATGTGGTAATGATCGTCGTACCGATGCTGAGGTATCAACCGTCTTCATTAAAACATGACGCTTGGCCTCCCGGCTTTTATCGCATCAGCGCGAGCGCCCTGCCGGCTGAAAGCGGGCGCTCACTGATAGCGGATCTTGGCGTTTCGGTATCCGGGAATATTAACCGTCTGACGGCATAAGGTAGCGCGGTATGAAATCGCTACGGCGAATGGGCGAGGGATATGAACCCTATGTCGAACAGTCAGCTGAGCGATTGATCTACTCGCTGCCTGTCGACTCGGGGGTTGTCAGCTTCAGCTTTAGCTTTGAGATTCGTCAGACCGATCTGGATGTCCTGCTTTCCGATGACTACCGGCGCGCCGTTCTTGAAGTCATCGCGCACACATTGCTGCAGCGTTCGACGCTAAAAGGAAACGACCGCTTTACCCAAAGCGACTTCGATAGCCTTGTCGCGGTGGTGCTACACGCCACGTTCGCGCTTCTCCAGACGTTCATTGCGCGCGTGAGCCGGGAAAATAACATGGCGATTGATCACTATGTGAAGGACGTGATCAATCGACGCTCCGCGGCACGCTGAGCCAGCAATAAAAAGAGCCGCTCAGCTAAAAATTTTAGTCAATAATGCCTCATCGACCGTTTGCCGTATGATACTGAGCAAACGCTCGTCATCGGCATCATGCAGGGTGACGAAAGCGATAAAATCCGCATGCTGATCAAAGCGGGCAAGCGCGGTCAGCGTCTGCGTAATCGCCCCGGCGGCGCAGGATACCACCTGGTTTTCGATCACGGATTGATAATATTGCTGGTAAAATTCGGCGCCTTTTTCATCATACAAGGGGCCCAGTTGCGCCATGATCTCGCCAAGCGCCTGACCGAGCCCGTCATCATCGTCATCCAGGTCGTCCAGATGATACGAAAAGTCGCCCGAATTATATTTGATGCCGCTGACGCTATCGACATCCAGCGCGCCGTATCGATTCTCTTGCGCTTGATATTCCGCCAGCGTGGCGTCGAAAGCCTGCTGCGTATTCCAGGAGACGCGACATTCGCCGTTTTCAATATCTAAATCCAGACAGAAGGCATAAACCGCTTGGTTTTCCGCATGCGAAGAGAATAGCGAAGTCGCACGTTCAATTTGGCGAATAAAACATGACGCCAGCCGGTCAATATTCAAGTTAATCATTCTGCTTCCTTCATTTCCGTCACGGATTCAATCATCAGCCGATTCGTCAACGTCACTTACTATCGACGAATGATAATATCATTCTCGTTTAGAGTAACAGTTTGATCTTTTTGTATAAAATGGCCAACTTTCGCTGCGCGACAAGCCGCCGCGGACCGGTAATGCCGGCGCGCGAAGGTTGTCTGCGCCGCCTGAACTATTGCTCGTCGAATGTCAGCCGATCGGCAATCTTCCAGCCATCATCGGTCAACGTAAACAGCCATAGTTCACGATGTTCCATAAGGTATTCGCGCCGCTTCATGACAATAAATACCGCATCATTAAAGTTCTCGCCTGAATCGATGACCATACTGTCATCGAAAGTATATTTCGATGTGCCGCCATACGAATTATCCAGCCAGTAATCATCGTTACGACACCAGTATTTTTGATAGATCGCGGTCCGCCGCGGCGTCAGCTCTTTCAGCCGGGCATGGGCTTCCTCGTCATCCTCTGGCAGCGGCAAATAGAGATCGTCCAGCGCCTTCATTTCGGCAAAATAATTTTTAATACAGGCTAACGGTGTATCCACTTCATGCTCCGCACATTGTGATATGTTAAAAACGATGCCAGCAGCCTAACAGCATGTCAGACGCGCCGCTAGCGCCGGGTACGAATGGATGATGAGCACTGACTGCGCGATGCGCTGCCATAGACTAAGCCTGGGTTTTATGCCAGTCTTTTGCCTGATGCTTTATGTCTCCACCAATATGATGATTTCACTGATGTTTAAACGTATCCTGTCCGCCGTACGCGGCAAAAATAAACCTGCGCATACGGCCAGCGCTTCCGAGAATGCCAATGAGGCGGAATCCCCGCTCGCCAATGACGACCCGATTGTCGCCTATGACGCTTATGGGCGGGAAATTCATGTTGCGCGCGACGAGTGGCGCGAGAGCATGTTCCTGCCGTTTTTACAGCAAAATTGGAACAGTGCCGACGAACTTTATAATGCGATTCTGTCGGGCTTGAACGACGGCTTCGCCGCCGACTTGATACCGGCCGCTGAACGTCTGGTGGAAATTGACGATGTGCCTGAGCGCGCCCATGTGATTGAAGGCATTGTGCTGATGAAGAATGGCCACCTGGCCGCGGCTGAGCGCACGCTGCGTGCGGGCATTGAGACATCAGGCGCCACGGGAACCCTGCTGACCAATCTGGCTAAGGTTTTTGCCGAACGGGGTGACGACGCCCGTGCCGATGAAATGCTGTGGCAAGCGATCCAGGCCGATCCGAACCAGGACAATGGATTAATCTGGTGGGCGACCATTCATCAGGAACGCGAAGGCGAGGCGGGCTATCTGGCGGCCTTGCGCCGCGTCGCGGAATTGCCCGGCAGTTGGCGAGCGAAATTGTGGCTGGCGCGCCATCATCTGGAACGCCAGGACGTCGAAACGGCCCGGACCCTCTATGCCGAAGTACTGAACGGCGGCATGTTCGACGCGGGCGCGCTCATGATGATCTCCGGCGATCTTGGCAACAATGGCCAGGTTCCGCTGATCGTCGAACTTGTCGCGCCGGTTTATGACGAACGGCGGCATGACCCCATGGCCGGCATCAATGTGCTGCGCGCCTATCAGCAACTCGGCGACGCCGCCGAGGGCGAAAAGCTGCTTGCGCGCCTGTATTCGTTGGGCTTCGCGCCAATCAAACAGTATCTTGATGAGTTTGCGCAGGTCTTTCAGACGATGCGTGAGCAGGGCGAGAAAAGTATTCCAGCCGATCCGGACCAGTTGAAGATCAGTACGTTGGCGCTCACCCAGCCGATCTGGCATTACGGTTTGCGTAAGGCGGATTGGTTGTTTAAACCAAAGCCGGAAAGTGCGCAAAAGATAGGTTTCTTTGCGCTTGCAAAAATTACCGACGTCCCTCAGGGCGCCGAAGCCCAGCGTGAAGACGATCTGGGTCGCCTGACTCGCGCAATTCCTCTCTATCTTGCCGAAGCGGCTCACCATTGGAGCGACTACGCGACGAATTGCTATTTCCAGATCGTCGAGGGCGGCGGTCCGGTGGTATCAAGCGGCGGGGTCGATGGTCACGCGCTGTTCGATATCGTGCCGCCGACAATGCGCTATTTTGTCACCGGTGAAATAGGCTGTTCTGGCGAAGGCGATGGGCGACAGTGGCAACTGTCCTTAAGCCTTTGGGACTGCGCCACCCGCACCAAACACGCCGCGGAAAGCGGCCAGGCAATCCATGCCGATCTTGGCGCTTTGGTGCTGAACCTTGAGCAACGTTTGTTCGCCCAGGTCGGTCTGACGCGTGAACAGCCTGTGGATCCGTTCTACCAGCGCCCCTCCGTCGAGGCGATGCCGGTGTATCTGACGGCGTTGGGTCAGGCTTTCATGCTGACGCTGGTCGCCAATGAGAAGGTACCCCGATCCTCAATGTGGGGGGAGAGGGCAATGCTGGACTGGCCGCTCAATATGGCTTTGCATTGGCCGTCGGCGGACGTCGCGACGCTGATGTACATCTCCGGGCTGGCTAAAGCGTTCGACTATCAATCAGAGGCGCTTGCCGAATATCAGGAGCGAAGCCTGGGACTGCTGCGCGAAGCCGAAGGGACGAACAGCGCGGCCGCCGCTCTGGCGCCGCTTATATGGAAAATTTTCGGTATGCGTCAAGAACTTGACGCCTATCGCCAAAATCCGCCGCCTGATGCGGATGCGGCATATATAGCATGGCTGACGCGCGTGGCGGAAAAATAGCCAGCGACCGGCCGATAAACAATCAACCGGGCGTTTATCTTAAGCCCGGCGCTAAACCTGACTCATGGCGTTCAATGCGCCGTAGTCGGGCTATTTCTACCACCGGTAGGCTGTCGGCTATGTTAGAGACGAATATGCTCGCCCGCGCGATAATGAAAATCCTGCCGGGACTAATCTTTGGGGGTAATGTCAAAACCAAACCATTTTTCACTCAGCTTCTTCAGCGATCCGTCGCTCCGCATCGTTTTCAGACCCGAATCTAACGCGGATTTCAAGGCCGTATCCTCTTTACGCAGGCCGATAGCGACGGCGCCGAAGGCCTTGCCGGAAAATAGCGGCCCGCTAATTTGCGCACCGTCCATATCGGGGGTTTTCAGCGCTTCCTGCAGAACGGTTACGTTTGCCAATATCGCGTCAACGCGTCCGGCGATGAGATCCATATTGGCTTCATCGATGGTTTTATATTCCCGCACGTCGATGCCCTTAAAGCGGTCGGCGAGAAACGAGGCCGCGGTGGTGGAGGTTTGTACGCCGATAACCTTGCCTTGCAACTGGCTGGCGAGCGCGGCGATGACGGCGTCCGCCTTGGCCCGATCCGCTTCGAGTCCAAGATTTTCCCCCTTGCCGGCCAGCGTGGAAAGCGCGCTATCCTTGAGCGTCAGGAAAGTATTGATCGCCACGGCATAAGGCTCGGAGAACGCAATAACCTGCTGACGTTTTGGCGTAATGCTCATGGATGCCACGATGACATCGTACTTTCCGGTTTTGACCGAAGGAATAATGCCATCCCAGCTTTGAGCATAGATAGGGCAGTCAGCTTGAATGCGGGCGCAAAGTTCGTGAGTCAGGTCAATCTCGAATCCGTCGAGCTGCCCCCTGGCGTTGGTGAAGTTCCACGGCGCGAAAGCCCCTTCGGTGGCGACGCGTATTTTATTTTGAGCAAACGCGGGCGCCGAGAGCGTCATGGCGACGGCGGTAATCAGCGAGAGTGTGGCGAGTCTCATATTGTTGACCTTTTCTGTGATCATGTGGTTATCCCCTTTATCTTATTGACCGAGTTTTTTTATTCGCCGCCGAATGCCATGCGCCATATTGATATTCTGAAGTCCACATGCCATTGGCTATCAATCCGTGGTTAGAAATAATGTCTGCTCTGCGTTTGTCCGGGGACGGCGGCGGTCGGCGACAGGCGTTGTTCCAGTAATCGAATGATGTAAACGGCGGAGAAATTCAGCGTCAGATAAATCAAACCGGCGACGGCGAATATTTCAACCGGACGATAGGTTTCAGAAATCGCTTGCGCCGCCAGTCCGGTAATTTCCATTAAGGTAATCGTCGACGACAGCGCCGTCGCTTTCACCATGAGGATGATTTCGTTGCCATAGGCTGGCAGCATGCGAACAACGGCTTGCGGTAGAATGATCCGTCGATAGGTCTGTCTGGTTGTCATGCCGAAGGCAAGCGCCGCCTCAATCTGTCCGCGGGGAACGGTGATAATCGAACCCCGAATGATTTCGGCGACGTAAGCCGCGGTGTTCAAGGATAAAGCGAAAACCGCGCACCACCAGGGCTGACGCAGCAAGGGCCAGATAACGCTGGAACGCAGTTCAGGAAATTGGCTGAGTCCGTAATAAACCAGGTAAATCTGAACCAGAAGCGGCGATCCCCGGAAAAGGGTGATGTAGCCCTTGGCCAGCAGATTGAGGAGGGAAGAAGCCGAGGTTCTCATCAGCGCCAAAATCAGTCCGAGAATCCCGCCGAAAAATACCGCGCAGGCAGCTAACTGAATCGTTAACGGAATGCCCGGCAGCAGACGCATTAACATATCATGCAGGAAATTCAGTTCGGTCATCATGCGTTAGGCCCTGCGCTGCGTTTGATTGAACGCATTGAAGCTCTTTCCGCCCGCTCAAAACATCGCCCGGATAGCCAGGAAAGACAGAGGTACAGCAGTGCCGCCGCCAGGTAAAACGTGAAGTACTGATGGGTGGATCCGCCGGCAATTTGCGACTGGCGCATCAGCTCGACCACCCCAATAACCGAAATCAGGGCCGTTTCCTTGAGCAGCATCTGCCAGACATTGCCGACTCCAGGCAGGGCATGGCGTGCCGCCAGCGGCAGCACAATGCGCCTTATGCGCTGCTTGATGCCCATGCCGAATGCCAGCGCCGCCTCGATTTCTCCCTTGTCTATCGCCTGGATAGCGCCGCGAAAAACTTCGGTCAGATAGGCTCCGGACACGATTCCGAGCGCGCCGACGCCGATGGCGAAAGCCGGGACGCCGACGAACCCTTCGCCGCCCAAAAAACGGTTGACGGCCGTCAGCGCGCTCGACGAGCCAAAATAGAACAGGTAAATCACCAGGAGATCGGGGATTCCGCGAAACAAGGTTGCATAGCCGTTGGCGAGGGCGCGGAAAAACGGCATGCCTGACAGCATGGCGAGCGAACCGCAGATGCCCAATAGCGTGCCGACAATCATGCCCAAAAGCGCCAGGGAGAATGTGGTGCCCAATGCGGCTATCAGGAAGTATCCCCAGCCTCCTTCGCCGAATGACAATAGTTGCAAACTGGACATCGCGGAATCCCTTTTGTGTCTGTGTTTTTCACATGCGGTTTCGGCAGTGTTGCAATGGATGACGGGATCTGGAAAATTAAAATTTAAACCCCTTGCATTACACAATGTTATGCTTTTATTTTATTTATTTAATATTAATGAGTTATCGCGTTACTGGCGCTAATAGTTCCGTTATTGTTGCATAATTCCGCGAGTGAAAGGCGGATTCCCCGCTCTGGACGACCGCATTGCGTCGTTTGAAACGCTGGCGGAGTGGCAAACTGTTTTTATCATAAGGTAATGTTATGTTTCAGTCGCACCGACTTAATCTCAGGCAGGTTGAGGCATTTCGCGCCGTCATGCTGACCGGTCAGATCACGGCGGCAGCCGAACTGCTGTTTGTGACACAGCCGGCGGTCAGCCGCCTGATCGCCGATTTCGAGCGGAGTACAAAACTGCGTCTGTTCGATCGTAAAGGAAATCGTTTAGTGCCGACCTCGGCGGCATTTGCCCTGATGCATGAAGTGCAGAATGCGTTTATCGGTCTTGACCGGATTGGTAAGGCGGCAGAGGATATCGGCCGCAATTTTGCCGGGACATTACGCATCGTTGCGATGCCCGCATTGGCCAATGGCATTCTGGCCCGTTTTCTCGCCCGGTTTATTCGCGAGCGGGAAGGGCTGCATGTTTCGCTGGATGCATTACCTTCGCCAACGGTTATTGAGCGGGTTGCTTCGGGCAACGTCGAGTTGGGGTATGTTGACTTTCAATTCGATCGCGCCGGCATGCTCTGTCGTCATCGTTCAATCGCCGCGGTCGTGGCATTGCCATCCGACCATCCGCTTGCGAGCAAGCCCTTTTTGACGCGTACTGACTTAGTTGGTGAAAAGCTCATCGACATTGAGCCGGGCTCGATTTTTTCCAAACGTCTGAGCGTGGAGTTAGAGGGGATCGACAAGGCTTCAATGATCGAGACCTATTATTCTCACACCGCCTGTTCCATGGTCATGGCGGGAGCGGGGCTGGCGGTGACGGATCCCTTTTCCGCCCATGAGTTTCTGGGGCGCGGTCTGACGATCCGCCCTTTTCAGCCGTTTCTTGAGGCCGGATTTACGGAAATAAGCGCGGTCGATGGCGCCAATGGCGATCTCGTTTCGGAATTCACCGAGGCATTCTGGGATTTTCTTTATCGCGAGTTGGGCATGGCTGAATCAGGCTAAACGACGGATGGGGACATTGGCATTGGCATTATCGCCGGTGAGTTAACGATCTTTTTCCGCCCGCTGCATAATATTCAGTCATGGAAGTCCTGCGTAAACTCATTTGAATTATCCCCGTTCGGGCGCTTTGATAGTCGTCATTGCACGCTGAAGAGGAAACGTTCATCGGCTTCTCCCGGCGGCATTATTCGACGGCTTATTACCCGGAGATTTAGTCATGCCCAAACGTATTGAGAATATAGATACGGCCGTAACCTTTACCTACGAAGGCCAAACGATTCAGGCTCAGGCCGGCGACAGCGTGGCCGCCGCCCTGGTCGGCGCCAATCTGCGCAGCCTGCGCGACAGCGTCGTCAGCGGTTCCCCGCGCGGCGTATTTTGTATGATGGGATCATGCTTCGATTGCCTTGTGGAGATTGAAGGAATAGCCAATCGCCAGGCCTGCATGACGACCGTACGTGAAGGCATGAATGTACGCCGCCAGCGCGCTTTTCCACAGGTGAAAGGATGATACGCGTTGTCGATGTCGCGATAATCGGCGCCGGTCCCGCCGGTATGGCGGCGGCGATTGAAGCAGCGGCTGCCGGTTTATCGGTGATTGTTTTCGACGAACAGCCTTCGCCGGGCGGGCAGATATATCGGGGAATTGAAACCGCCGGCAGCGCGCGCCGTAAAATACTTGGCGACGACTATTCCTCGGGGTTGGCTTTGGTTGCGCGCTTTCGTGAAAGCCGCGCCGAATATATTCCCAACGCCAGCGTTTGGAATATCAGCAGCGATCGGCTGGTGGAATTTAGCCGCAACGGCCAGTCAACAAGCATTCGCGCCCGCTGGATTATTTCCGCCACCGGCGCGCTGGAGCGCCCCTGCCCGATCCCCGGCTGGACGTTGCCGGGGGTGACCACGGCCGGCGCCTTACAGATACTGCTCAAAGCCGCCGGTATCGTTCAGGAGGATACCGTGCTGGTCGGCGCCGGACCGCTGTTATGGGCGATTGCCGCCCAGATGATTGATGCCGGCGTGCCGCCCAATGCCATTGTCGAGAATTTACCGCCGGGACGGTTCAAAGCCGCGCTGCCCCATCTGCTAAAAGCCCTCAGGGCGAGAGAATATCTCATCGAAGGCGTCATGCTGATGCAAAAAGTCCGCCGTGCCGGGGTGCCGGTTTATCGTCATGCGACCAATCTTGCCATTGAAGGCGCGGAGGCGGTCGATGCCGTCACTTTTGAGCATAAGGGAAAGCCGCAGCGAATCGCGGCGAAATATGTCGCTCTGCATCAGGGCGTGGTGCCAAATCAGCAGGTCACCCGGCTCCTCTGCTGCAAGCATGTCTGGGACTGCAGCCAGCACTGTTTTCGCCCTGAGGTGAATCAGCATTACGAAACGTCAGTGCCGGGTATTTATGCCGTTGGCGATAGCGCAGGAATAGGCGGCGCCAAGTCCGCGGCGCTCCAGGGGCGTCTGGTCGGATTGAGCCTGGCGGCGCAAGCCGGCAGGGCAGACCGGCGGGAAAGCGCGCGACTTCGCCAGGCGCTATGCCGTGAAGGCGACATTCGCCCCTTTCTTGAGGCTTATTACTCTCCGGCGCCTGACATCCTTCAGCCGGCGGATGAAACCATCGTTTGCCGCTGCGAAGAAATTACCGCGGGCGCGGTGCGGCGCGCGGTGAAGGCGGGCGCGGTGCGACCCAACGAAGTGAAGTCGTTGTTTCGAACCGGAATGGGCCCCTGTCAGGGCCGGGTTTGCGGTCTGGCGGTCATGGGCATCATCGCCGCCCAGCGTCATGAAACGCCCGCGCTGGTAGGCTATTACCGGATACGCGCGCCACTTAAGCCTATCCCGCTTGCCGAACTTGAAAACTACGCGGTCGAACCGGGCGCAAAGGAAGGACGCGCCGTATGAACCATTTTCCCCAGGCATCAAATCATTGCGATCTTCTGGTTATTGGCGGGGGCATACAGGGATGCGCAACGGCGCTTTATGCCGCAATCAACGGAATGTCGGTCATTGTGCTGGAAAAGGACAGCGTGGGTCGCCACGCGTCGGGCGTCAATGCCGGCGGCGTCCGACGACTACAGCGCCATATCGCGGAACTGCCGATATCCAATATGTCCATGGGCATCTGGCATGATATCGAAAACATTCTGGATGATGACTGTGGTTTCAAGCTGGCGCCGCAGATTGAGGTGGCTGAAAACGAGTGTGAAATGCAACAGCTGAAGTCCCGCGCCGCACTGATGCAGGAGCTGGGTTATGACCACGAGGTTTTACTCGATCGCCGTGAGCTGAAGCAATATTTGCCGGCCGTTTCCGACCATGCGGTTGGGGCGTTGGCCAGTCTTCAGGATGGTTTTGCTCAGCCATACCAAACCATGCTGGCTTTTAAACGCAAGGCCGAAGCGCTGGGGGTTCGTTTTAGTGAAAATACTCCGGCGCTGCGGCTTGAAAGAAAAGGCGCCTGCTGGGCGGCGGCCACTGCCGCCGGCGTATTTCGCGCGCCTAAAATTTTGAACGCGGCCGGCGCCTGGGGCGGCGATCTTTGCGCATCGCTGGGTGAGCCGGTACCGCTTGAAGCCGTTGCCCCGATGATGCTCGTCACCGCTCGACTGCCGCATTTCTGCGATGCCGTGGTTTTGGCGGCGGTGCGCCCGCTGTCTTTTAAACAGATGCCTAACGGAACGGTGGTCATCGGCGGAGGTCGGCTCGGGCGCGCGGACAGAAACAGCAACCTCTCGGAGGTGCTATTTTCCAACCTGCGCCCAACAGCCGAAACCGCAATCAGCCTGTTTCCGATTATGAAAGGGGCGACCATCGTTCGGACATGGTCCGGCGTCGAAGGCTGGGTACCCGACGGCATTCCGGTTATTGGGCCTTCATCAAAGCATGAAGGGCTTTACCACTGTTTCGCTTTTTGTACTCACGGCTTTCAGATGGGGCCGGGCGTCGGCAAGGTGATGAGCGAGCTGATCGCCACCGGATCGACGGATTATGATCTTTCGCCTTTCGCCATCTCTCGTTTCAGCCTGAGTGAAAACGCGTAGCATACCGTCTTCGCCGGTTTGATGCCGGCGGTGAGTGCACCATTTCGAGCGGCGGCCGTTGAGCGTTCGCTACGCCGTATGCCGCGACCAGGCGGCAAGAATAACCCGTTCCGATTGGTCGAGGTAGCTCGCCAGCGCGTCGGCGGATTCCGCCGTTTTGCCCGCTTCGGTAAGCATCAGAATATGGGCGTTCATTTCGATATAGGGCACATGCAGGTGCTCGGGGTCGTCCAGCAGATAAAACGCCAGCCGCAGCTCGGCGGAGACGTGGCGGTAGAAGGTATTGAGCCGCCGGCTGTCGGCCAATTCAACGATAGCGGTATGAAACGCCATGTTGGCGGTGCCGATGCCTATCCAGTCGCGGCGTTGACGGCAAGCGTGCGCCTGCTCCACCGCCTGACGCATTTTTTTCACCGCCGGGTGCATGGGATACGCGCGGGCCAACGCCTGACACTCCACCAGACGCCGTACCCGGTAAATATCCACGATGGTGGCCATGTCGGGCGTGGCGACAAACACCCCGCGGTTCGGCTCATGTTTCAGCAACCCTTCCAGCGTCAGAATGCGGAACACTTCGCGCAGGGTGTTGCGGGAGATATCCAGGCTTTCGCTCAGCGCGGCTTCGGATAGCCGTTGCCCCGGCCGCAGCTCGCCATGCGTGATCCGGTTGCGCAGCGCTTCGGCCACGCTATCGTTGAGGGTACGGTTTTCGCTGCTCTCTTTTTTCATTTGCTGGATCGATATTCCTGTCTCGAGCGCCGGGATTGAATCTGGCGGAATTCTGCATCTTCACATAAAGCCGTTATTATCGCCAGCAAACCCTTGGCAATAACCATTTGAATCTCCATGCTTTATTTAAGTGCAGCGCGGCGGCTTTATGCGCAACGGCAGTGCATTTGAATAATCGTTTATCGCCTGTCTTTTTTGTCTGCGCAATATTGTCATACATCCATTTCTTTATTGTTCAACAATTTAACCTTAGCCTGCTAACAATGAATCTGCTTTTGATGATCAATGGCATTAATTTTGCTTGCTGTCTCTCTCAAACATCGTTCGACAGGCTGGGCTGGAGACAAGCGCATGATCACTCCTCTGGGTGATAATAAAAGTAGTGAATCACTTCTATCGGTCCAGGGGTTAAGCGTTGAGTTTGGCGACAGCCGCGTGGTGGATAATCTCTCTTTCAACGTCGCGCCGGGCAAAACCGTTGCCGTCGTTGGCGAGTCGGGGTCTGGCAAATCAGTTACCTCGCTGTCGGCCATGCGCATTGCCGACATGATGGGGGCGAGCTATGTCGGCGGCCGCATTTTGTTTGGCGGCATGGATCTGCTGCAGGCTTCGCAAAAAGCGATGCGATCCATTCGCGGTAAGGATATCGCCATGATCTTTCAGGAGCCGATGACTTCGCTGAATCCGGTTTTCACCATCGGCGACCAGATTTGCGAGGTGTTGACGCTGCATGAAAAACTGGACAAACAGGGCGCCATGGCGGAGGCCCGACGGCTGCTCGATATGGTTCGTCTGCCGGATTCCGCGGCGCTTTTAAATCGTTATCCTCACCAGCTCTCCGGCGGCATGCGCCAGCGCGTGATGATCGCCATGGCGCTCGCCTGCCGGCCAAAACTGCTGATCGCCGATGAACCCACGACGGCGCTTGATGTAACCATTCAGGCGCAGATTCTCAACATCATGCGCGACCTGCAGCAGAAGCTGGGTATGGGGATGATCTTCATTACTCACGACATGGGGGTGGTGGCTGAAATCGCCGACGAGGTGGTCGTGATGTGGCAGGGCCGCAAGGTTGAGGAGGGGCCGGTCAGAGAAATCTTTGCCCGTCCTCGGCATCCCTATACCCGCACGCTACTCTCCGCCGTTCCCCGCCTCGGCAGCATGGTCGGCGAAGCCTTTCCCAAGCGCATGCCGCTAACGGTAATCCAAGACGGCAAGCCGATCGAGGTGGGGGAAGAGCGTGTGCAAAACACCGCCAGGTATGATGAGAAACCCTTGCTCTCGGTTAAGGATCTCTGCGTCCACTTTGATATCCGCAAGAATCTGTTCGGCAGGACGACGCATCGATGCAGCGCGGTTAAGCAGGTCAGCTTTGATATTTATCCTGGCGAAACGCTGGCGCTGGTCGGCGAATCCGGTTCCGGAAAATCGACCATCGGCCGCACGATTCAGCAATTACAGACGGCCAAATCCGGCGATATCGCCTTTAATGGAAAAAGCTACGCCGCGCTGACGGCGGCGGAATGCTTTCGCCTGCGTCAGGACGTGCAATACATCTTTCAGGATCCCTTCGCGTCGCTTGATCCGCGGAAAACCGTCGGCTTTTCGATCGCTGAACCCATTAACACCCATGGCTTGATAACCGACCGCAAGGCGGTGCGCCGTCGCGTCGACCAACTGCTTGAGCGTGTCGGCCTGAGCGCCGGCGTCGCCGGGCGTTATCCGCACGAATTCTCCGGCGGCCAGCGGCAAAGAGTCTGTATCGCCCGCGCGCTCGCTTCCGATCCTAAATTAATCATCGCCGACGAGGCGCTGTCCGCGCTCGACGTTTCCATTCAGGCGCAAATCATCAACCTGTTTATGGATCTGCAGGCGGAGAGGGGGCTCGCTTACCTCTTCATCAGCCATGACATGGCGGTGGTGGAGAAAATGAGCCATCGCGTCGCGGTGCTCTATCTTGGCCAGATCATGGAGTTAGGTTCGCGCCGTCAGGTTTTCGAAACGCCGACGCATAGCTATACGCGCCGCCTGTTATCCGCCGTGCCGGTTGCCGATCCGACGCTTAAACGCCATAGCGCGATGATTGAAGGCGAGATTCCCAATCCGATACATCGCGTCGGCGAAGACCCCGTCATTCTCACTCATGAAGAAATCAATCCGGGCCACTTTGTGGCGAAAAGCGCCTGAAAAGCCGCAAAAAAATCAACAAAATCTGAACAGGAGCAGGTAATGACAACGTTCAACAGGAGACTGACCGCGACCTTTATCGCATTGGCTTTGTCGGGCGCGGCCTTCGCCGCTGTTCCCGCTTTCGCCGCGGGCAAGATGACCATTTCGACGCCGCAGGATCCGGGCAGTTGGGATCCGGTTGATACTTTTCTGGTGCAGTGGGCAAGCGTCGCCACTAATATCTTCGACGGGTTGACCTATCGCGGGCCGGATCTCAAGGTGGTGCCCGGCCTGGCTGAAAGCTGGGAAGAGCTGGATGGCGGCAGACGGATCCGCTTCAAGCTGCGCCATAACGTCAAGTTTCACAACGGCGAGCCCTTCACCGCCGCGGCGGTGAAATATACCTTTGAACGGCTGCTCGGCGAACAGGGCGCCAAAGGTCCCCAGCGCTCTAACTATACTTCGATCGACCGCGTCGACGTCATCGATGACTACACCGTCGATATGCAGTTGAAGGCGCCCGATCCGGTGCTGTTGACCAAACTCGCGGGCTATGGCGCGATGATCGTGCCGCCGAAATATATTCAGGAAAAAGGCGAGGACAACTTCAACCTTAACCCGGTCGGCACCGGCGCGTTCAGGTTCGTCTCCTACCAGCCGAAGGTCAATATCAAGCTCGTCGCCAACCCGGATTATTGGGGCGGCGCGCCGAAACTTGCCGAGCTGGAGTACCGCTTTATCGCCGAGCCGTCGACCGCGGTTGCCGAGCTTCAGGCCGGCCGCGTCGATCTGGTGATCCCGCCGACCATTCCAATCGGCATGATCCCGGTCATCAAAGGGGATGCCAAACTGGAGGTCGTCAGTGTGCCAAGCCCGAGCGTCGACGCATTGCGTTTCAATACCCGCGACGGCATTACCGCCGATGTGCGCGTTCGCAAAGCCATCGTCATGGCGGTAGATCGCGCCACCATCATCAAATCCATCCTTGCCGGCCAGGCGTCCGAGATCGCCAGTTTCCAGAGCGCGCTGTCCTTCGGCTACGATCCCAGTCTTAAGCCGCTGCCCTTCGATCCCGCCGGCGCGAAGAAACTGTTGAGCGAGGCCGGCATAAAGCCGGGGGCGAGGCTGCAAATCGACATTCGCGGCAACGATGCGACCATGAACGAGGTCGCGCAGGTTATTTCCAGCTATCTGTCGATGGTCGGCATCACGGCGACCATCAAGCCCTATGAAACCAACGTTCTCATCAACGACATCATCCCTCAGGGCAAGACCGGCGCCATGTTCGAACAGAAGTGGGGCGGCTGGACCTTTGATTTCGATAACACCGCTTACGCCATGTATCACTCCGGCGAGAAATGGAATCCGTACGATAAGGATCAGAAAATGGACAAGCTGCTGGAAGCGCAGCGTCCGCTGACTGCCCCTGCCGAGCGTGAAAAGATCCTCAGGGAAATCGGCGCCTATGCCGCCGAGCAGGTTATCGAACTGCCGCTTTATAATGCCAACGCCATTTTCGGTATTAACAAGCGAGTTAAGGGATTCGTGGCGCCGCCGGATAACCGTTTGAAACTTAATGAAGTCAGCGTCGATTGAGCCGATTTTTCATCTGATAACACCCCTCGCCGGCGCTGATTCCGGCGAGGTTCTCATCTCTCATCGAGGAACTCAATGTGCTCGGCTTCCTTATTAAACGATTGCTACAGGCGATTTTCGTCATCATCGCGATTACGCTCATCGTTTCTTTCGCCATTCGCCTGACGGGTGATCCGGCGCTGATGATGTTTCAGGGCGGCGGCAGCATGACGGAAGACGATCTGGCGCGTATTCGTGCGTCGCTTGGCACTGACCAACCCTTCATGGCGCAATATTGGCACTTTCTCACCGGTATGCTCTCACTGGATTTTGGCCGCAGTTTTTCCGGCGGTACGCCGGTGGCGCAGCTGATTGGCGATGCCGTTCCGGCCACTCTGCTGCTGGCTTTCATCTCGATGGCGGTGTCGATTGCACTGTCGATACCTCTGGGCATCAAGGCGGCGACGGCGCGCGGTAAATTCGTCGATCAGGTGATACGTATCCTCTCGCTGGTCGGCCTGTCGTTTCCGAATTTCTGGCTGGCCACCATGCTGGTCTTGCTGTTCGCCATTGTGCTCGGCTGGTTCCCGCCCAGCGGCATGTCGGGCGCGGCGAGTTATGTGATGCCGGCGGTAACCATGGGCGTCATTCTGACGGCGACCAATGTCCGGCTGGTGCGCACGGCCATGCTGGAGACGCTGCAGTCGCAATATATCATGGTGGCGCGCGCCAAGGGTCTAAGCGAAAACAAGGTGCTGTACAAGCACGCGCTGCGTAACTGCGCCATTCCCTTGATTACCTATTTCGGCCTGCAGTTCGGCGGCCTGCTCGGCGGTATCGTGATTATTGAGCGGGTATTCAACTGGCCGGGCATGGGGTCGCTGGCCTTCGATGCGGTGGCGGCACGCGACTATCCCGTACTTCAGGGCGTCATCACCGTTTTGTCGCTGATGATCGTCGGCATCAACCTGTTGGTCGATATCGCCTACGGTCTTGTCGATCCGCGTATTCGCACGGAGTAATCGCCCATGGCTAGCACAACCTCTCGCTTTTCACGCTGCGCGAACCTGGAATTTATTCTGGGCTCGTTGCTTACCGTCGTTATTTGCCTCGCCGTTATCTTCTCCGACGTGCTGTTCCCGGGCGTCGCTGAAAAAATCGATCTGCTGGCGCGGCTGGTAAAACCCTTCACCAACAGCGCGCATCCGCTTGGCACCGATCCTTTGGGACGTGATGTGCTGGCGCGGGTGGTCGCGGGCGGCAAAATTTCGCTGCTTGTCGGCTTTACTTCGGTTATCGGCGCGGTGATTTTCGGCGTCCTGATGGGGCTGATCGCCGGCTATTATCGCGGCTTCTGGGACATGCTGGTGATGCGCTTTGCCGATCTGCAGCTCGCCATGCCGTTCATCCTGCTGGCGATTACCTTTATCGCGATCGTCGGCGGCAGCCTGACCAATACCATTATTTTGCTGATCGTCTCACAGTGGGTGCAGTATGCCCGTCTGGTGCGCGGTTCGGTGATGACCCTGCGCGAGCGTGAGTTCATCCTGTCGGCGCGGGCGATTGGCGTGAAAGACTGGCGTATCGTCTTTCAGCATCTGCTGCCGAACCTGATCGGTCCGGTGATCGTGCTGATGACGCTCAACATCGCCAACAATATTTTGCTGGAAAGCAGTCTGACCTTCCTTGGTCTCGGCGTCGATCCGACCATTCCCAGTTGGGGAGGCATATTGGCCGACGGCCGTACTTACTTGCAGACCGCCTGGTGGATCAGCGTATTTCCCGGGCTTGCCATTCTGTTCACCGTGCTTGGTCTTAACCTGCTGGGAGACTGGCTGCGGGATAGCCTCGATCCAACCGGCAGAACTTCAAGGTAATGGGACATGACTTCAATCTTTGAAAAATCTTTTAAACGCAGCCTCGATCAACTGGTGGCGCGCGCGCTTCCCGGCCAGTCCTTCGAGGCCTGGACGTTCGATGACTTAACGAGCCGCCGCGCCGCGGAGCGGCAATTACAGGCCAGAGGCGTTACGGCGCGTATCCGCAGCGCCTATAAACCCTTGCTCTGCGCGTTTCTGGAGGAGATCGACCTTGAGGGCGTTACGGCGATTCAGATAGGGTATCCGGTGCATGAGCTGGCGCCGGCCAACCGTTTTCTGCTGGAAGCCTATCCGCTCGCTTCTTTGGTGGGCGGTCGGACGATTGAGTTTATCGCCCGCAAAGCGGGCGCGTTTTGTTACGATGTGGCGCTGACGCGACGCGGAAAGCGCGAAACATTGCAGGTCGCGGCGCCGAATCACGTTCAGCAGGATATCGTCGGTGAAACCAACGTATCGCCGTGCGGCTGGTTCAGGTTGGCCGGAGAGGAAAACGGCCGGCGGCTGGAGACCGATTACGAACGCCTGTTCCACGAAGCCGTTCAGGCTATCGCCGCTGCTGATTGGGGCAATGACGAACCTTATTTCGCAGAGCTTAACATTCAAATGGCGTACCCGGCCGACGATCTGCCGCTGGCCGTCGGCGATGAGGTGATCAGTCTGCGTGAGGCGCTGCATGAGGATCTCTATTTCTCGCTGCTGGAGTTTTTCCAGAAGAAATCAGGCAGGCCGCTCGGCGACCGTGGTTTGCGGCCTGGGCAAATCGTGCCGGAGGTGGTCAGACGCGCCGGAGAGGTGTCGGTCCGCGTCGCTATCCGGCCGCTAACCACCGCTTTTTTTGACGGCGCCGACCAGCCGATCGATAAGGCGGTCGCGCCGCTGGCGGCGCGGCAGGTCGCGCAGTCGCTTGCCGGGATCGGTGGTCAGGCGTTTGGCGCCCAAACCCGTTCAGGACGGCCGTTGTCGGCTCGTTATATCGCCGGCGGCGACGCCGCGGTGATGATTAGCAGCGGCCAGCATGCGAACGAAACGACCGGCATCGTCGGCGCCATTCGCGCCGCCCGTCGGCTGGCTGAACAACCCAATGCGCATTTCACCATCTCGCCGCTTGAGAATCCGGACGGCTACGCGCTCCATCAGCGCCTGCGCGTCGATAATCCGCGTCATATGCATCATGCCGCCCGTTATACCGCTCTCGGCGATGATCTGGAGTACCGCACCCGCGAGAATGCCGGCATTTACCTCAACGAGAAGGAAATACGCCTGCAGGCGCAGGCGTTGAGCGGCGCCGGTCTGCATGTCAATCTGCACGGCTATCCTTCGCACGAGTGGACGCGCCCGCTGTCAGGGTATGTGCCGCGCAACTTCGCCATGTGGACTCTGCCCAAGGGGTTCTTTTTGGTCGTTCGGCATCATCAGAACTGGGAAAAACAGGCCGAGATGCTGTTGGACCATGTGACGCGCCATCTGGGCGCCATTCCCGGTCTGCTCGACTACAATAATCGGCAAATCGCGCTTTACGAAATTCATGCCGGCGAAACCGGTTTCCAAATTATCAATGGCTTCCCCTGCTTGTCCTCCGTGGACGACCGGCATGACGTGCCGATGACGCTGATCACCGAGTATCCGGACGAAACCATCTACGGCGAGGCGTTCATCGCCGGCCATACCGTACAGATGGAAACCGTTATGGCGGCTTATGCTGTATGGCAGACTTTGCAGGCGCCTACCGTCTGAGCCGAAATGTTTTGCCGCGGGTTGGTGATACCGTCGTTTTGTATCCGCGTCGCAGATTTTGCCGATGCGGAAGATTCATGGTTTTCTGGCTAACTTCGGGGTAACGGCCAATTTTCTATCAACGCCAGCAGGCCAGGAAAACGCGCGTCGATATCTTCTCTGCGTAATCGACTGCGCCGCTCTAATCCGTATTGGCGTTGGCGGATCAGACCCGCTTCCCGCAACGTTTTAAAATGATGAGTCAAGGTTGATTTTGGTCGATCGAATCCAAACCAGCCGCAAGGATGATCATAGGCGTCAGACTCCAGCATCAGTTTATGGATGATGGTCAGGCGCAAGGGCTCGGCCAGCGCGGCAAATATCGTTTCTAATTTTAAATCCTTCGCCGCCGGCTCTTCCAGCGGAGGGGGCAGATTGGTCGGTTGCTCTGTTTTCATCAGGAAACTATAGGTCTGGTTAACGAATATGGCTACATCATAACACTTGTACGACTTTTTTCTAACATGCTATAGTTCGAAAAATTTCGTACAAGGAAAAACGATGTTTTTTTATCCTGCGACGCCTTGTCACGGCGTATCCCGAACTGAATCCGACCTGGGGCACGATCTGGCCGCGAGCGAGCCTCCTATCACGCTTGGTCATGTCCGCTCCTGTTTCAAGCGCGTGTTGCAACGCGAAGGAGCGGAGCGATGACGGGACGCGCATCGCCGGCTCTCATGGTAAGCGCCGCATGGGTGGTCACGGCGGTATTTATGCTGTCGAACTTGCCCACGCCGCTTTATGTGCACTGGCAGCAATCGCTCCATTTTTCTACCGCCACGCTGGCGATTATCTTCGCTTTTTATATTGCCGGGCTGCTCGGTACGCTGCTGATTGCGGGACAGCTATCCGATCGTTACGGACGAAAAGTCATTATGATCCCCGGGGTAGTGGCGGCGCTGACGGCCTGTACGTTGTTCGCTGTCGCCCAGTCAGTGGCGGTTTTGGCCATCGCCCGCTTGTTAACCGGCGTTGCCGTGGGAACGGTGGTATCGGCGGGCATGGCGGCGATCGGCGATCTGGGGGGGATGGCGCGCCGGCGGCAGGCTGCTTTACTGGCGTCGGTGTCGATGGTGCTTGGCGCCGGGCTGGGGCCGCTGCTGGCGGGAACCATCGCCCAGTGGCGAGTCGCGCCCATTATGCCGATTTTTGGCGCGGAGTTCGCCATTCTGATGAGTGCGTTAATCATCCTTTTTTTACTGCCGCTGCGGGCTGTTGCGCCAAAAGAGACCAAATCCTTACGCCTGCGTCTGCCGACGGTTCCCGCTGATAATCGTCGACAGTTGCTCTACGGCATCGGCACCTTCGGTCCGGGCATTACCGCGACATCCTTTATGCTGGCGCTGGGGCCGTCGGTACTATCCCGGTTGCTGAACGTCAGCAGTCCGATGATCGCGGGCGGCATGGCCTGCGCCATGTTTCTTACGGCGACGGGCGTGCAGTTTATGGTGCGCCAATGGAAGGTTCAGTCGATTTTCCTGGCCGGCTCGCTGGCGACGATATTGGCAATGGTCGGTCTGATCATCACCGTGCATGCCTCCCTGGCTGTGGTACTGGTGCTGGCTGCGCTGTGCGCGGGCGTCGGGCAAGGATTAGGCCAGTTAGGGGGGCTGACGTTGATCGGTTTGCACGTGGCTGACGGGCGTCGCGCTGAAGCGAATGCGGTTCTGAACATTGGCGGCTATATTCCGGCTTGTCTGCTGCCTGTCGCCGCCGGCTATGTCATCGACCTATGCGGCTTGGCGAACGGCGCCACCCTGTTTGCCGTGATACTGGGGCTGATTGCGGGCGTCTGCGGTTTATTCATCTATAACAGTCTTAGCGAAGCGCCGTCTGGCTGAATGGCGGGGCGCTTGCGCCGCTCCGGATGGACGCGCACTATCGGGATGACGGGCTTAGGGATATACTCGCCGGTCACGAATACTTTGATTATTACAGATGGAACAAGACGTTATCGCTATGTCGAATGTTAAACGCCGCCTCTTTTTTCGCCGAGTAGCTGTCGTCGTTTGCATACTAGGTGGCCTGTATGCCTATACCCTGGCGATGGCCAGGCTGGGGCACGGCACGCCGCCGGAATCCGCCCCTGCCGATCGGCTGGCCGATCGGCTGGCCGATCGTATTCTGGTGCATAAGGCTGAGCGCGTGCTGCTGCTGCTGAAAGACGGAAAAGAACTGGCTCGCTATCATATTGCGTTGGGGAGGGCGGCGGACCATGGTCCGAAACGTCGTGACGGCGACAAGAAAACGCCAGAGGGCGATTATGTCATCGATTGGCGTAATGCGCATTCGCGCTTCAGTCTTAGCCTGCACATCTCCTATCCGGATAGCCATGATAAGCAGCGTGCGGAGGCCGCCGGAGAGAAAACGGGCGGCAATATCATGATCCATGGAACCGCCAACGGTTGGCAATGGCTGGAGCCGGCGCTTCAGCGGCTGGACTGGACCGATGGCTGTATTGCCGTGACCAATACGGAAATGCGCGCAATCTGGGCAAGCGTGCCGGTCGGCACCCCGATCAGCATTGAGCCATAATCAGCGTCGCTATTGCCGCAACTAAACGCCGTCGCGCCTTTACCCCCGACGCCGAGTTTATTGTCTCCCTCGACAAGATTAGGCTTCGCCGATCCTGACTCGCTCGACGAGAAAGTCGAGCAGGGCGCGTACCCGCAGCGGTAGATAGCCGCCCTGTCCGACGAAAACCGCGTGGATCTCTTCGATGTCGCCCGGATTATATTGCTCAAGAACCGGCCGCAGCCGGCCGGCGGCGATATCCTCTCGCACCTGAAACGCCGCTAAACGCGCCAGCCCCAGGCCGGAAAGCGCCAAACGTCGCAGCGCTTCGCCGTCGCTGGCCTGCGCGTTGCCGGTCGCCGGAACGATAATGTTCTCGCCAGCGTGACGCAGCGGCCAGCCGGGTTGAGCGCGTACATAGTTGGCGCCCAGACGGTTGTGCCGCATCAAATCGCCCGGCGTGACCGGCTCGGCACAGCGCGCCAGATAGCCGGGCGCGCCGACTATCATCATGCGCGTCGCGCCGAGCTTGCGCGCCGTCAGACTGGAGCTTTTAAGCGGGCCGGCGCGTACCGCCACGTCGGTGCGCTGCTCCAGAATATCAATGACCTCATCGGTTAATACGATATCCAGCGTTATCTCGGGATAACGCTGGAGAAATTCCGGCACCAGCGGCAGCAGAATATGGTGGCCGAACGGCACATTGGCATTCACCCGCAATCGCCCGCGCGGCGTGGCATTCTCGCCGGCGCAGCGTTCAGCTTCGCTCAGATCGGCCAGGATGCGTACGCCGCGCTCATAAAAAACGCGGCCCTCCGGCGTCAGTTGCAACTGGCGCGTGGAACGGTTCAGCAACCGGGCGCCCAGCCGGTGTTCAAGGCGTGAGATCAGCTTGCTTACGGCTGAGGGCGTCATGGCGCAGGCGCGAGCGGCGGCGGAGAACCCGCCCCGTTCGATAACCTGCACAAAAACCTCCAACTCGCCGGATCGGTTAACGTCCGGACGGGCCATGTCTGCCTCCTTATGAGTTCAATTCATAAATGTTTTTCCTGAAGGCAGTCTAGTTCACTGATGCCGTTGGCGTCATCATTTGATGATATCTCGCCATTGAATTCATCAATTGGCTGCCCGTAACCCAACAGGAGTGCTGAACCATGCTATTCACCCCTTATCAATTGGCCATCGTGATATCGGCCACCCCTATCCTGATGTGCGCGCGCTATACCGATTATTGGTACGCGTCGGCCGGGGCGTCGGCGCCAGCGTCTATGGGGGGGCGACAATGAGCCGGCATTATCACATGCATCCCGGTGTCTGGGCACTGGCCGTTACGGCATTCGCCATCGGCGTGGCGGAATTCATCGTTGTCGGGGTATTGCCGGCCATCTCCGACGAACTTCATGTGCCGTTGGCGCAAGCAGGGGGACTGGTCGCGGGATACGCGTTTGCATTGGCGATTGGAACGCCGCTGGTGGTATTGGGGCTGGCGCATTTACCCCGTAAACCGGTGCTGGTGCTATTGGTCGGCGTATTTCTTATCGGCAATCTATTGTCAGCGCTTTCCGACAGCTATGCGATGCTATTGGTCGGGCGCTGCGTCACCGCGGTGGCGCACGGCAGCTTTTTCGCCATTGGCGCGACGGTGGCGGCGCGGCTATCGCCGAAGGGACAGGCCAGCAGCGCTATTGCGGTGATGTTCTCCGGCTTGAATCTGGCGATGGCGATAGGCGTACCCTTGGGGAGCTATATCGGCAACAGTTTTGGCTGGCGTTTGCCGTTCTTCGCCGTGGCGCTGTTGGCCGGTGTGGCTATGCTGGCCATTCTGTTATGGATGCCGTCGTTATCGTTATCGACCATCGGACGGGCTGGAACGCAGCTGGCTGCGTTATGTCAGCCGGCCATTCTGGCGATGATGAGCATTACGGTATTTGGCTTCGGCGCCAGCTTTGCCGCATTTACCTTCATCACGCCGATCCTGACCGATATTAGCGGCTTTTCAATTTATAGCGCCAGCCTGCTGCTGGTGGTTTTCGGCGTCGCGACGCTGGCCGGTAATCTGATCGGCGGCCGTCTGGCGGCAAGGCTGGGTTGGGCGGTCGCGCTGAGGCGTATGTTAATGTGTCTGGCGTTGGTCTTCGTGGCGCTGGCGTTATTCATGCCTTATAAACCGGCGATGGTGCCGTTGCTGCTAGTCTGGGGGATCATGGCGTTCGGTATGTCGCCAGGTTTCCAGGCGGGCATGCTGGAAACCGCCGAACGCTGGGCGCCAAAGGCCGTGGACTTCGCCTCGGCGCTGAACATCTCGGCCTTTAATCTGGGCATTACGCTGGGCGAGGCGGCCGGCGGTATGCTGGTGGCGCAGGCGCTTATGAAGCAAACCCCCTGGGTTGGACTGGCGTTGGCGCTGGCGGCGCAGCTTCCGTTGCTGTGGATCTCGCGTCGCGATTCTGCCGGCGTGAGCGAGCGAAAGGCATGAATCGCCACGCGAGCATGGCGCGCCTTGCGTCTTCCTCTCAGATTTGACCGGACTATCCGCCGGCAGATAATCCGACTTCTCTATCAGACCTTCAATTCCGGCGCTCATGGCGCCGAGCTTATCCTGCTCTCTGCGCGGCGGCATCGCCGCGCCATCCCTGATTTCCGCTCGCTCGTTAACCGGCGCGCGATAATGTCGACGCTCTCCGATCGGCGGACGCGCGCCGCAATACCGGGAGCGAGATAAAAACGGCGGGGTTTGCGTATATTACAGTTGATTACCATCGGCGCCGTCGGCATAGTGCCACGGTAGACCCGACTTGATTAAATTTTAAAAAACAGCTGGCTGCAGGCCATATCTATGGTTGCCGGGCGTATTTTTGCCCTGCATTACGCAATACCCTAAATCATTCGAGTTGCAGGACGGCCAACGCCCAGGCGACCTGAAGCATAACGAGTATCAATAACGACAGGAGTCGCCAAGTGACGCTGTATGATATTAAGCCGAAGTTTCAAAATCTATTAAGACCGCTGGTCATCAAACTGCACCGTTGGGGGATATCGGCAAACCAGGTGACGCTGTCGGCGATGTTGATATCGGTGATGCTGGGCGGATTATTGATGCTGTTTCCCGCGCCTTGGTTATTTATTTCTCTGCCGGTTTATTTATTTTTGCGTATGGCGCTCAACGCGATTGATGGCATGCTGGCGAGGGAATTTAACCAACAAACAACCTTGGGCGCGATTCTGAATGAAGTCGGGGATATTATTTCAGATGCGGCGCTTTACCTTGCGTTCGCTTTTCTGGCCGGCGTTTGGCCCTGGCTGGTGGTGCTGGTCGTTTTGCTCTCCTGGCTAGCTGAATTTTGCGGCGTCATCACGCAAACGTTGACCGGCCAACGAAACTATCGCGGTCCACTGGGTAAAAGCGATCGCGCATTGCTATTCGGCGCTTTAGGTTTGGCGATTGCGCTATGGCCGCAGTACGTGGCGCTGGTCAATGCCGTACTCATCATTGCCGCATTACTACTGATTTTCACCTGCATCAACCGTTGCCGTAGCGCGTTGGAGAGCCGGCATGTCTGATACAACACAAACTTTATATTATTGTCTGGGCGGCATTTTTTGCGTTCTGATGTTGGCGACCGCCGCGATATTGATATTGAAACGCCGTCGTCCCCAGCATGACTGGCTTGAGTTGCAGCAGCGGATTAACAGCTGGTGGGTGATTATTTGCCTGTTTTCTCTGGCGATGCTTTCGCCCACGTGGCTGGCGCTGACTTTTTTTGGCTTCATCAGCTTCTTATCCTTAAAAGAGTATTTGACGCTGGCGCCAACGCGGCGCTCCGACCATGTTCCCCTGCTGTGGATGTATGCGGCGATACCCTTGCAGTACATCTGGATCGGTATGTCCTGGTACGGCATGTTCATTATCTTTATCCCCATTTATGTGTTTTTATTTTTACCCGCGCGCATGGTGGTCATTGGCGATACCAAAGGCTTTTTACATTCCGCCGCGGTGATGCACTGGGGCATGATGACGACCGTGTTTGCATTAAGCCACGTCGCCTTTTTGCTGGCGTTGCCGGGGGAGGATGTCAGCGCCGGCTCATTGCTGGTTATTTTCCTCGTCGCGCTGACCGAATTAAATGATATCGCGCAATACCTGTGGGGTAAGTCGCTGGGCAACGTCAAGGTGACGCCGAAGGTCAGCCCGAATAAAACGCTGGCCGGGCTGCTCGGCGGGGTATGCACCACGACGCTCCTGGCGGCGGTGCTGGGGCCGCTGCTAACGCCGATGGACTGGCTTCACTCATTAGGGGCGGGCGTGATTATCGGCTTGAGCGGATTCTGCGGCGATGTGGTGATGTCCGCCATCAAGCGAGATTTCGGCGTGAAAGACTCCGGGAAACTGCTGCCCGGGCACGGCGGCATTTTGGACCGCCTGGACTCGTTGATTTATACCGCGCCGCTGTTTTTCCATTTTTATTACTATTTCTACATTTAAGGCGCGCTCATGAATCCTCTGTTGCGTTGGTTATTTACCCTGTGCATTGCCTATCCCGTGGTATGGGTTTGGCTTGGGGTTTCCATCGCCAACAGAAAAAAACTGCCGGTTCGCGGTCCGGCCATTATTGTGGCCAACCACAACAGTCACCTGGACGTCCTGACGTTATTTACGCTCTTCCCTTTGTCTACCCTGGTCAATGTGCAGCCTGTCGCCGCGGCCGATTACTTTTTGAAGAATAAACTGATCGCCTGGTTCGCCCTTAAGGTTATCGGCATCATTCCCGTATACCGCGGCGCCCATCGGGCCAGGCCGTTGCAGTCCTGCGTTGAGGCCCTGGCTGAAAATAAAATCATCATTCTGTTTCCTGAGGGAACCCGTGGCGTGCCGGGAAAGTTGTCAGACATTAAATCAGGTATCTGGCATCTGAGTCAGCAGTGTCCCGAGGTTCCCATCGTGCCCGTGTATATGCATGGATTGGATCGGTCAATGGGCAAAGGGCAAAAAATACCCGTGCCGTTTTTTATCGATATCTATATTGATGATCCGCTATTTTTTGAGGCCGATAAGGTGTCTTTCAAAAGTAACTTACTAAACCGCTTTCTTGCGTTACAACAACATGCCACAAGGAAAATACCATGAGTCGGGAAGCTCGTTTATTTCGGGAAGGAACATTCTTAACCAGCGACGAGACATCGTTGTATTTTCGCCATTGGCCGGCAACCGAAGGCGATGGCCGCAAGGTCATTGTGCTATTTCATCGGGGGCATGAACATTCGGGGCGGCTACAGCATGTGGTCGATGAACTGATCATGCCGGATACGCAGTTTTACGCCTGGGATGCGCGCGGGCACGGCAACTCGCCCGGCGATCGCGGCTACAGCCCCAGCCTTGCTCGTTCGGTACAGGATGTGGATGAGTTCGTCCGTTTTGTGGCGGCGGACGCCAGGGTTGGCAGTGAAGATATTGTTGTTATCGCCCAAAGCGTCGGGGCGGTGCTGGTTTCAACCTGGGTTCATGATTATGCGCCGAAAATTCGGGGCATGGTGCTGGCGTCTCCGGCGTTCAAGGTCAAACTTTATGTGCCGTTCGCCCGCGCCGGCCTGGGGTTGCTGCAGCGTATTCGCGGCCTGTTTTATGTCAATTCTTACGTCAAAGGCAAGTATCTAAGCCATGATCCGCAGCGCATCGCCAGCTTTGAGCGGGACAAGCTGATCACGCGTCAAATCGCCGTCAATATATTGCTGGATCTCTATAAAACCGCTGAACGTATCGTCGCCGACGCTTCAGCCATCACGCTGCCTACCCAACTGCTGATTTCCGGCGATGACTTCGTGGTGCACGCAAAGCCGCAAAAACGATTTTATGCCGGTTTACGCAGCGCGATAAAAGAACAGCATATTTTACCGGGTTTTTACCACGATACCCTGGGGGAGAAAGATCGTCATATCGCCTTCGATAAAATGAGAGATTTTATCTCGGCTCTCTACAGCCGCGAGGTTTACGCCTTTGACTATAGCCATGAAGATCGCTGGAGCCCAAGCGCCGATGCCTATCGCGAGCTGCAGGCGTCGCCCAAATCGCTCTCGTTGGCGGGGATGCGCTACGCCGCATTGAGCTATGGCATGAAAACTATCGGCACGCGCTCAAAGGGCATGCAGCTTGGCTATGATACCGGCTTTGACTCCGGCAGCACCCTTGATTACGTCTATCGCAATACCCCGCAAGGCAAAGACGCGCTGGGGCGAATGATTGACCGTCAGTATCTCAACAGCATTGGCTGGCGCGGCATTCGCGTACGCAAGGTTCATATTCAGCAGATGATTCTACGGGCGTTGACGACGCTGCGAGAAAAAAACAGACCAATCCGCGTGGTGGATATTGCCGCCGGGCATGGCCGCTATGTGTTGGATGCGCTGGAGCAACAGCCCGATATCGAAAGCATTCTGCTGCGGGATTATAGCGAATTGAATGTCGCGCAAGGTCAGGCCATGATAGAAGCGCGCGGGCTAGCCCATATCGCGCAGTTCAGGATAGGCAATGCTTTTGACTACCACTCCCTTGCGTCAATTGACCCGGCCCCGACCCTGGGGATTGTTTCCGGCTTGTATGAGCTGTTTCCGGATAATGATGTGCTCAGCGCCTCTTTGACCGGGCTTGCGGCGGCCATTCCTCCGGGCGGCGTCTTGATTTACACCGGGCAGCCCTGGCATCCGCAGTTAAAAACGATCGCCTATACCTTAACCAGCCACCGCAACGGCATTCCCTGGATGATGCGGGTTCGCAGCCAGAAAGAGATGGATTCGCTGGTGGAGCAGGCCGGTTTTGAAAAGTGCGGACAGTTGATTGATGAGTACGGCATCTTTACCGTATCGATGGCGGTGAGAAGGCCGCATGACTGAGTCGAGCCTCTCGGCTAATCAATTTAGCCGCTGGAAATCGGGTCTATGCTGGCTGCTATTGCTGGCGCCGCTGTTTTTTCTTACCTACGGGCAGGTCAACCACTATACCGCTACGCGGCAGGATGTCGGCTGGGTGGTTTTTCGCTGGGAACAGGCGATCCCGTTTATGCCGTGGACCATCGTGCCGTACTGGAGCATTGATATACTGTATGGCATTTCACTGTTTATCTGTACGTCACGACAAGAGCTGACGCGACACGGATGGCGGTTGCTGGCGGCATCGCTGACCGCCTGCGGCGCATTTTTATTATTCCCGTTGAAGTTCACCTTTGTTCGGCCGGAAACCGGCGGATTATTCGGCTGGCTGTTTCGTCAGTTGGAACAATTCGACCTGCCTTATAATCAGGCGCCGTCGTTACATATTATTCTCGCGTGGCTGCTGTGGCTGCGTTTGCGGCATCATCTGCGCGGCGGCGCGGCGCGGGTGATATTGGGCGGCTGGTTTTTGCTGATCGCCGTATCGGTTTTAACCACCTGGCAACACCATTTTATTGACGTGATCAGCGGGGGGATTACGGCGGTTTTTATCAGCTATGCGATTCCGATAGCGGGGAAATGGCGCTGGCGTCGCCCATCCGCCCAGGCTGTCCGGCTATCGTTAAAATACGCGTTCGGCGGCGCGGCGCTACTGCTTGCCGGCTTGACCATCCCTTATGGCGAGATATTGCTGTGGCCGATGCTATCCTTGCTGATGGTTGCCGCCGGCTATGCCGCTTTGGGCACCGCCGTTTTCCAAAAAAACGCGCAAGGACAACTCTCGCTTTCCGCGCGGATCCTGCTGCTGCCTTATTTGGTCGGCGCCAGACTCTCCATGCGCTGGTTTTCCCGCCGCCTGACCAAAATATCCGCGATCGGCGACGGCATCTACCTTGGCAGTTTCCCGGAGACTGCGGTGCGGCAAAGCGCCGTGTTGGATCTCACGGCGGAGTTTCATCAACAGACGCAACACCCCTGGTGCGCCTATCCATTAATGGATTTAGCGGCGCCCGACGAGCAAAGTATTTCGAACGCGGTGGCGAAACTGAGTCGCTTGCGACAAACGCACGACACGGTTCTGGTGTGTTGCGCGCTCGGTTTATCCCGCAGCGCGACGATAGTCGCGGCCTGGCTACTGGCCCGCGGCAACGCCGCCAGCGTTAAGCAGGCCGTAGAGCTGATAAGCATTCAGCGCCCACAGGTGGTATTAACGCCAGCCCATATTCGCGCGCTGGAACAATTTCAGGAAAGGTTATGCCAAACATCGCGCTGACGAACCGTATCATGCAAATCCATCTTTCCAGCTGGCGTTACCTGGCGTTGCTGACGTTGCCGCCGTTAGCCATTGCCTTGAACTTTTTGTGCGCGCCGCAAAGCGTGTTGCTGCTTATTTTATTTTTCCTCACCCACTATTTTTGCTGGCGCTTATGGCTTGATGAGCGGCTTTTTCGCTTACTGAATAGCGTGGACGATCTGGCGCCATTCGACGAGGGAATGTCCCGTTTATGGTCAATAAAACAGGGCGAAACGCGTACTCTGGCCGAACGCTGGCTGGGCGCCCGCCGGCTATTGCGTCGGGCGATATGGGCTACGGTTGTTTTGTGGGTGGCGTCCTTGATCCTGGTGCTGTGGCACGCTTAAGGACCGCAATCGCAGCCGCTCGAAAAGCGGCGTTGCATTACAATGCCGTAAATGGGTAGTATTGGCTTAAATGGTATTTTTGTGTATTTTAAGACATGCGCTCATTTTTAATTATTGTCCCCGAAGGGGCCATACTGTTCGAAGCCGTGGGTATTGCGGACATTCTGTTGCTGGCTAATCGTTTGCAGTCGGCCGATGCGCATTCCCCGGGCTATCAACTGACGATCGCCACCACTCAACCGCATCATGTGGTTCACGGCATATCGGGGCTGAATCTGCTGGCCGACCAGCGTTTGTCGGATCTCGATCCCGAACTGAAGCGTGATACCATCATGATTGCCGGTCGCGGGATTAGCGAGCAGGAGCAAACGGACGTCGCCGACTGGGTTCGTCTGGCCGCGCCTTATGCCGAACGTATCGTTTCCATCTGCGGCGGGGCTTTACTCCTGGCTCAGACCGGTCTTCTTGACGGCCGCCGCGCCACCACGCACTGGCGTCTGCTGGACAGGCTGCAAGCGCAGTTTCCCAAAGTAAAAGTAGAACGCGGGCCGATCTACATTCAGGATGGCGAGATATGGACTTCCGCCGGGGTGAGCGCCGGTTTTGATCTGACCCTGGCGCTGGTCGAAAACGATTATGGTTTTACCCTGGCTCGCAATGTGGCGCAAGATCTCGTTATGTTCTTACGCCGACCCGGCGGGCAGTCCCAGTTCAGCCGTTGTCTCCTCAGTCAATCCGGCCGGGCCGGGCCGATTCGCGATCTGCAATCCTGGATCCTTGACAACCTTGCTTGCGATTTATCCGTCGATAAGCTGGCCGAACGGCTTTCCATGAGCCCGCGCAACTTCACTCGGGTGTTTACTCGCGAAGCCGGAACCTCGCCCGCCAGGTACGTGGCGGAGATACGTCTGGATGCGGCGCGTCAGCTTCTGGAGCAAAGCATGGATGGGATTGAGCAGATCGCGGCCGCCGCCGGATTTGGCAATGGCCTTAATTTACGTCGCGTCTTTGAAAGAAACCTGCACCTGACTCCGACAGAGTATCGTGAACGGTTTCATGCTCGCCACTTGGCGTAAATTGATCTTTTTATGTCATTTACGACAAATCTATACTGACCTAAATTAGCACCAGTCGTTAATAAAGAGGATGCTGATATGGTCAACGTAGGTATCAATGGGTTCGGAAGAATCGGGCGAAACGTTTTACGTGCCGCGTTAGGAAAAAACGATTTCCGTGTTGTGGCAATCAACGATTTAACGGACAGCCAGACTCTGGCCCATCTGTTGAAATACGATTCGCTGTCCGGCGTTTTGCCGGCCAGCGTAGAGGCCGCCGAGGGGACATTGATTATTGATGGTCAACCGGTGCGGGTTTTTTCTGAACGCGATCCCGGCGCGATCCCGTGGCAAAGCGTCGGCGTCGATATCGTGATTGAGGCCACCGGCTTTTTTACCGAGAAGTCTCAGGCCGAGGCGCATATCACCCAGGGCGGGGCTAAACGGGTGATTATCTCCGCGCCCGGGAAGAACGACGATCTCACCGTGGTGATGGGCGTCAACCATGATGAATACGATCCGGCTCGCCATAGGGTTGTCAGCAACGGCAGCTGTACCACCAATGGCCTGGCGCCGGCGGCGTTAGTTCTTCATCAGTCTTTCGGTATTGAGCATGGCTTGATGAATACGACTCATGCCTATACCAACAGTCAGGCTTTGCACGATCAGCCGGAAAAGGATTTGCGCGGCGCCAGGGCGGCGGCGCTCTCCATCGTTCCTTATTCCAGCGGCGCCGCCAAAGCGATTGGCAAAGTCATTCCTGAACTGGACGGCCGCTTGACGGGATACTCTTTACGCGTTCCGGTGCCGGTGGTTTCCATCGTTGATTTATCGGTGACGTTGCGGCGTGCGGTGACGGTGGATGAGGTCAACAACGCCTTTCGTCGCGCCGCCGAATCGGCCGCGCTGAAAGGCATCCTCGGCTACAACGATGAGCCGTTGGTATCGTGCGACTACAGAGGCGATCCGCGTTCGTCCATTATCGATGGGCTGTCCACGCTGGTCATCGGCGGCAATATGGTCAAAATTCTCGCCTGGTATGATAACGAGTGGGCGTTTTCCAACCGGCTTATCGATCTCGCGCTCTGGATGGAAAAGCAAGGGTTGTGACGGCCATGCCACGATAAACCTAACCCGGCTTATCCGGTCGAGGGGTAAGTCGAATTTTCACTCAGGCCGTCGATATCGATGGCCCTCTTTTTGATCTGCAATGTGAACTCGATTGAGTTCGCTCATCCTGAACGCACCGTTTTACGCCATACCGGCGGCGCCTGAAACAGCCGTTTTCCCGGCACGCGCGGCGTTGGAGAGGGAAGCAATAACTCGATGATGGCGTTCGCCATATCCGTCAGCGGCTGGGAAAAGGTCGTCAGCTGATAGCCGACCCAACCCGCCTGTTCAATATCGTCAAAACCGATAACGCAGATATCCTCGGGGATAGCTAAACCAAATTCGTGGCGCGCCACGTCGATAAAGCCGCAGGCAATCAGGTCGGTGACGCAAAATACGCCGTCCGGCCGCGCGGGATCCGCAAGCAGCTGGCGGGCGGCGGCGGCGCCGGCTTCATAGCTCGCGGTGCCCGGCCGGATGAGTCGGCACGGCGCCTCGGCCCGACTGGCGGCGGCGAGAAATCTGCTCTCCCGGATGACCATACTGGGCGAGCGGGAGGTGGAGGACACGATCGCGATACGCCGGCAGCCCGCTCGGGACAGCATGTGGTAAGCCTGCGCCATCGTTGAGGTGTAGTCGATTTCGATGTTGTCGGCGCCCTCAAACTGCCCCATACGGTTAATCAAAATGACCTGCTGGCCGCTTTGCAGGCAGGTTTCAATCAGTGACGCCTGAGGCTTGCCAGACAGCACGATGGTGGCGGCTGCGCGGTAATTCAGCGTCTGGCGCAATGCCATATCCGAACTCGCTTCTCCGCCATCGGTATTGATCACCATAACCGCGCGCTGCGCCTGATGCAGACGCCGGGTGATCTGGTCAAGCAGACTGGCCTGATAGGGCGCATTCAGATTGCCGCCGAGGATACATACCGGACGGCAGGCCTCTTTGGACAGCCCGCGCGCCAGGTGGTTAACGTGGTAGTTAAGCGCTTCGGCGGCGGCCAGCACTTTACGGCGCGTTTCGGCCGATACGCTGCCGCCGGGGGTGAAGGTGCGCGACACCGCCGAACGGGAAACCCCGGCCAGACGCGCCACTTCCGCCGCGCTGGACATGCTTTTGCCCGTCAACTTTTCACTCCCCAACAACGCGGCCATCCGCTTTCCTCTTATCGTTAAATACCTTGATTCGCCGATTTTTTATTACGCAACGCCTGACCCGGCGGCCCGCAGCGTCTGTTCCATATCAATGGCCTGCTGCGCCAGCGCGATCAGCGTCGGCTTCGGCGTTTCATGCCATTCATCGGGGTGTAGGCGCCGTTTATCCCGGATATGCGCGATTGCCGATGCCAGCGTCGGGTAGCGCTGCGGGCACTCCAGATGCATGAATACGGCGACTAACGCCACGGAACGGCTGCGTCCGCCGCGACAGTTGACCAGCACATTGCCCGCTTCAGGGTTGCGGTAAGACGGTTTATCGGGAATTTGTTGCAGCAGGGCGGAACGCATCAGGTGATAGCCCGCATGCAGCATGGCGGGCGCGTTGCCGGCGCCGTCGACCAGGCCGAGTTTATAGTAGCGAATCGGGCCGACGCCGTGGTTGAGCAAATGGGCGCCGATATTCGCTTCCGGCAAGGAAACCCAGTCGATATCCAGATTAACGGCGCAGTTAATCACCGTTTTGATGCCATGCTGCTCCAGCAGCGCCAGATCGGTCGCCCCGCTGGAGCCGCCGATGTAAATATCCATGCCCCAGCCGGGAAAATCGGACTCGATCAGGCTGATCGCGGGACGCGGGTAATGCGGCTTATTCGATTCGGCATCGCGCGGTTCGGCCGCTGCTGGGGCGTCATCCGCGGCGACTGGGATCCCGGCGGCACGCGCCAGCGCATTGGCCACGCCCGGCGCCGCCGCTAAAACCGGCAGGCCGTTGAATATGCCTTCGATGCTGGTAGGAATATATCCGGTACGGCCGCCGGCTTCACGCACCATCAGCAGCCCCGCCAGACAGTCCCAGGCGTTCATATGCAGTTCGGCATAGCCGTCGGTTCGGCCTTCAGCCACCCAGGCCAGCGCCAGCGCGCCTGAGGATCCGCGGCGCACATTCGCGCCCTGGCTCAGAATGGCGGTCATCACGTCAAGATAGCGGCGTTGGGGGATGCGGGTAGACCAGCCCAGCTCAACCGTCGCGTTACGCACATCATCGGTTTTCGCCACGTGCAGCGTCTGACCGTTTTTCTGCGCGTAGCGGCCGCGGCGCGCCATATACAGCTCCTGACTGGCCGGATTGTAAATCGCGCCCAGCTCGGTGATGCCCTGACTGACGAACGCGATAGCCACGCAAAAGTGTTCAATGCCGCGGGCGAAGTTGGCGGTGCCGTCGATAGGGTCGACCACCCACAGGCAAGAGGCATCGCAGGCCTGGCTGCCGGTTTCCTCGCCCAGCAGCGCATCGCCAGGAAACGCATCGGCGATAGCCTGGCGAATTTGCTGTTCCACCAGCGTATCGGCTTCGGTCAGAAAGTCCTGATGACCCTTGAGCGAAAACGCGCCCGGCTGACGAGCGCGAAAGTGTCGCAGCGCGGTTTCGCCGGCGTCGAGAACAATGCGTTTTAACGCAGCTTCACGCTGCTCCAGGTTAATTTGAATCAAGGTGTGCTCCTGATACGAAAATAATAATGAAGGCGGCAATCGCGCTTCTATTTTTGGTAGTTCAGATTCCAGAGATCCTGCCAATCCTGACGGCTCTGCCAGTCTGTTTTTGCCGTTGAGGTTTTGTAGACCATCAGCTCATCGCGGTACTTTTCAATGCCGGAGGCTTCGTCAGCCGGTAGCTTTATCGTCTGGTTGGTGGACATTTTGCCGTCCACGCTTTGCGGCGCGATGCCTTCGGCGGTCAGCAGATAGTGCATAAACAGCTTGGCGGCGTTCGGGCTGTGGCTGCCGGCGGCGATAACGCCCATGCTGGGATAGTTCCAGCCGATGACCGGCTTCATGCCGTGGCAGAGGCCGAGCTTCATGCCGTTCTTGTTTTCGCGGAATTTCGCCGTAGAAACCAGGCCGACGAAGTCGCCTTTGCCGTCCGGCGCGCCGATGGCCTCGGCGGCATCGTTATCGGAATGCGTCAGCAGCGGACTGTTGGCCGCCAGCGCTTTCACTAACGCCGCCATCGCCGAGCCTTCATCGGTTTTCAGCGGCTTGCCGAATTCCTGTTGATAGGCGTCGCGCACCTGCTGATCGTAGTTGGCGGACATCTGACTGAACCAGTCGGTGTAGGCCGGCTTACTGGTCGGATCCTGCATGGCGACTTTGCCGCGCCATTGCTGTTCCGTCAGTTGCCAGATATTGGTGATTGGGCAGCTGTCGTGATGCGCGGTATTGTAGGCGAACACGTTCGGCGCCAGCACTACCGTCAGCGGTTCCTGATAGTGCGCGGGAATGTGTGCCTTCATGTCTTCCGGCACCCAGCTTTGCACATAGCCTTTGTCGAGCAACTGTTCGATGCCGGCGGGGGCGTCTTCGATGATGGCGACATCGGCCTTGACGTTGCGCGCCTGCGCCTCGCGGCTGATGATTTCGATAACCTGCGGCGCATCGGCCTTGATGCCGACGGCGTTAACGCCGTACTGCTTACTGAAATCCTTCGCTTGCTGAACGATTTTGCCGGTCGAGGCATAGACGGTGATCGGCGCTTCTTTTTGGGCGGCGGCGATCAGCGCTTGCAGCTCGACGGATTGAGCCGCCTGAGCGCCGGCGGCGCCGGTCACGCAGCTGGCAAGTATGACCAGGCTCGTTAACAATTTGCGGTTCATAACATTTCCTTGGGTTGCGAGTTTGGGATGGTCTTGAATAAATAGGGTTTGCCGCTGTCGCGCGTTAGCGCATCGATAGCTCCTGGCGTTGCCCCTGCTGGTTGAAAAAGTGCAGCGAATCGGCGGGCAGCTGGCAATGCACCTGCTGATTGGCCTGCCAGCGCGGGCGCAGTTGCGTGGAGTGAAACAGGCGATCGCCTTCTCCGACCAACTCAATCACCCAACTGCCGCCGGTCGGCATGATGTTGTCGATGGTCATCGGCACGCTGTCGGTTTGCGGCTGTGCGCACAGCGTGATCTCTTCGGGGCGAATGCCGCAGATATGCATATTGTTTTGCAGAGAGAAGCGCTGATGAAGATAGGATGCCAACAGGCTGGACGACTGGTTCAGCGGGATCATATTCAGTTTTGGCGTGCCGATGAATTCAGCGACGAAACGATTGGCGGGACGGGCGTATATCTCGTCCGGCGTGCCCACCTGCTGCACATGTCCGGCGCTCATTACCGCGATGGTGGTGGCGAGGGTCATCGCTTCCCACTGATCGTGGCTGACAAAGACGATGGTGGTGCCAAAGGCTTCGTGCAGACGGCGCAGTTCGGCGCGCATTTCCAGGCGCAGGGTGGCGTCAAGATTGGATAAGGGTTCGTCGAGCAGCAATACGCCGGGATTGACCGCCAGCATGCGCGCCAGCGCGACGCGCTGCTGCTGACCGCCGGAAAGCTGAGCCGGATAGCGGCCGGCATACTCGGCGATGCGCAGTTTTTCCATCACATCCTGACAACGGGCGACGCGTTGTTTAGCCGGGACCTTCTGTAACCGCAGGCCAAAATCCACATTCTGCTCCACCGTCATATGCGGCCACAGGGCATAGCTCTGAAAGACCAGTCCGACCCGGCGCTGTTCCGGCGGAATAAAGGTGGCCTGTGCCACGGAGTCCATCACGCTGTCGCCGATGGCGATTTCGCCGCCGCTGGCGTGTTCAATGCCGGCGATCATGCGCAGAATGGTGGTTTTCCCGCAGCCTGATGGTCCCAGCAGACACATGAATTCACCGTCTTTAACGGTCAGGTTGATGGCATCCACGGCCGGCTTCTGGCTGCCGGGGTAGGTTTTAGTCAAGTTAGTCAAGGTAATCGCAGGCATATCAGTTCTCCAGACCTTCGGCCAAACCGGTACCGGAGATCTTCTGGATCAGTACCGTGCCGGCCCATGAAATCAGCGCGATCATCAACACCACGGCATTGGCTGCCTGCTGGTAGTTGTAATCAATCAAACGCAGGGAATAAGTGGTAAGGACATCGGTGGCGGGGATAGCCAGAATGATGAACAGGCTGACGCCCTTAATGCCCGAAATAAACGGCAGCAGAATGCCGGTAGTCAGCGGCGCCGCCTGAATAGGGATCACGATTCGTCCGATGCGGGTAAACCAACCGGCGCCGGCGACGCGCGCCGCTTCTTCCGGCTCTTTACCCAACTGCGTCATGGCGGCGATGCCGGAGCGGCTGGCATAGGGCATTTTTTCCGCGATCAGCGCGATCACCAGTATCAGCGGCGTGCCGTACAGGGCGGGCACCGGGCCGCGCGCGACGGCAAACAGCGACAGGAAGGCGGCGGCGAAGGCAATGCCGGGAACCAGATAAGGCAGGAAGGTCACCTGACGTAAAAATCCGCCGACCCAGCGGAAGGAACAGCGTATCACCGCATAACCGACCAACAGACCCAGAATGCCCGACGCGAGCGAGGCGGAGCCGACAATTATTACCGTATTCCATACCGCGTGCCAGAAATCAGGCGTGAGCAGAATGCCGTCATGCAGCGCCACGGTATCCAGATTGTGGCCAATCCAGAAATCAAAGGTAAAGTTGTCGGCGGTAAAACGGCCGGGCAGCTTCATGATGGTGGAGAAAAACAGGGTGAGCAGCGGAATGGCGACGCCCAACAGTATAAAGCTCAGCGCGATACCGGCGGTGACGAAACGCCAGCGGCCAAGCTGACGACGACGATCCATGCCGCCTTTGCCGCTTACGGTCACGAAACGGTTGGCTTCGCGCAGCATGCGCATATCCAGCAGCAACGTGATCATGCCCATCAGCATAATGACCGCGGCAATCACCGCGGCGACGCCGGTTTGACGCGATCCCAACGCACGGTATAACCCTGTGGACAGCGTATCGAAGTGCACCGGCAAGCCGAGAATATAGGGAATGGCGAATTCGCCGATACAGTCGGCGAAGATTAGCAACGCGGCCGACAGCAGGGCGGGGCGGACCAGCGGCACCACGATACGAAAGGCGATGATTTTGCGCGATGCGCCGAGTACCCGCGCGCAGTCTTCCAACTGGCTGTCCATGCGCTTCAGGGCATTGCCTACGATCAGGATAACCAGCGGCGCATAGTGGATCACCATAATCGTCACTATCGGGAAATAGCCGTAAGCCAGCCAGTCAGGGGTATGGAAACCCAGCGTTTCCAGCCAGCCGGGCTGGCCGCCGACGGTGTGATTTTTGAAAAGCGTGGTCCAGGCTAGCGCGAAGGTCCAGGACGGCAACATAAAGGGCACAATCAGTGCGGTGGCGAACCATTTACGCCCGGCCATATCGGTGCGATTGACCAGCCAGGCCAGCGTGACGCCCAGCGTCAGCGCGCCCAATACGCTACTGACCGCGACGGCGAGGGTATTGATTAACGGCGTCCACAGCAGCAGGTCGGACATTCTTGATGTCAGGGTGCGCAGCAGATAATAGTGGGTAAAGGCGCCTTCGGCGGCCTGCACGCGCTGACCGTCGCCGCTTTGCACCACGATGGCGTCCAGCAGAATGGATAGCACCGGTGCCAGAATGATCCAGGCGAATAGCAGTATCAGTGCCAGGCCAATGACGTTCGCCGGCTCGTGGCGGGCGATGGCAAACAGGTGTCGTAACTTATTCCACCATGAAGGTGCTACTGGGTTAACGGCTTCGGATGTCACTGGCTTATCCCTCTTCTGACTTCAGACAGGGAAGGACTATATCGGGGCTTTATGACGGTTCAGTGAACGGTTTGCACCTATGTGCAATTATTTTTAGCGTGCTGCGCAGGACGCTTCGCATGTGCGCCTTATTAGGGTAGCCGCAGCGCTACCCACTAAAAATTTTATGATAACCAATTCATTGATATGTTCTCCCACGGCAAACTGCGGGTGCACGTTTTGCCATTTTGCGATACATTCGGTGGAAAATACTCCCGCGCCAGCGGGCTGACAGGGGAACGGCGATGGCGAATATCAGCAGCGATTTCAGAAAATTACATGAAGCACCCGGCGCATTCATCATTCCCAACCCGTGGGATATCGGGACGGCCAGAATTTTGGCCGCAATGGGGTTCAAGGCGTTGGCGACAACCAGCGCCGGCATGTCGTTTTCCAAGGGATTGCGCGAGGGCAGCGTAGATCGAGCCACCACCCTGGCGCACTGCCGCGCGCTGGTTGAGGCGACGCCGTTGCCGGTATCGGCCGATCTGGAAAACGGCTTTGGCGACAGCCCGGAGATCGTGGCGGAAACCATTCGCGCCGCAGGCGAGATTGGCCTTGCCGGCGGCTCGATCGAAGATTACAGCGGCCGTCGCGAGCGGCCGATTTATGATTTTCAACTGGCGGTTGAGCGCATTCAGGCGGCGGCGGAAGCGCGCGATACACTGGCGCAGGATTTTGTGCTGACGGCCCGCTGCGAGAACTACCTGTGGGGCAAGCCGGATCTCGACGATACCATCGGACGGCTGCAGGCCTTTGAGCAAGCCGGCGCGGATGTGCTGTATGCGCCCGGCCTGCGGGATTTAGACACCATTCGCGCCTTGTGCGGCGCGCTTTCAAAACCGGTTAACGTTATTGCCGGCATCCCGGGCGCCACCTTCAGCATGGCGCAATTGGAACAGGCGGGCGTGAAGCGTATCAGCGCCGGTTCATCGTTATCCCGGCTGGCGCTGGGCGCGTTTATCCGCGCCGCCGAAGCCATGAACCAGTCGGGCGACTTTTCCGCCCTGGAAGGCGCGATGGGCTTTAGCGACATTGAACGCTATTTCCCACCGCAGCGGGAACTGCAGGATGAGCGCATCCGCCCGGCGCTTCCCACGGCAGCGGGGCCGCGTTGAGTTACTGAATCCGGTAGTGGAAGGTGTTTTTCACCTGCGGCACATCCACCGGCTGGCCGTTGATCACCCGCGGCTGGTAGCGGAAGGTTCTGGCGGCGTTGAGGGAAGGCCGTACAAACAGCGGGTTACAGTCGTTTTGCGCCTGCGGATCTTCCACCTCGCCGCGCCGGTTTACCCGATAAACCACGGTACAGTCGCCTTCAATCTTGCGGGTTAGCGCTTTATCCGGATAGTCCGGCGCCCGTTTGCTGATCGGTTGATATTGGCGCCCGCTCATCTCCGCCGACTGACGCGCATTTTCCGCCGCGCGGGCGGCGGCCTGGCTTTGCAGCGCCGCCTGACGGCGTAGCTCATCGTCCGCGCGCTGTTGCGCCAACGCCTGCTGTTGCTGCCGTTTTTCCTGCTGTCGATGCCGGGCTTGCTCCGCCTGACGCTCTTGCGTCTGGCGTTGACGGGCCAGCCGCGCGCTGTCGGGTTTGGGCGGGGTTGCCAGCGGCGGCTTGCTCACGGCGGGGGGCGGCGCTGCCGGCGTGGGGGCTGGCGCTGGAGCTGGAGGCGCTTCCGGCGCGGCCGGTTGCGCGACCGCTGCGGGTTCAGTCGTTGGCAGGGTGATCAGCGTGGTGTGCAGATGACGGACCACCGGCGCCGGCGGCGTTTTCATATGCCAGTGTTGCAGCAACAACGCCGCCAGCAGCAGATGGGCCGACAGCGCAATCGTCGCGGCGACGAGACGTCCGGGCCACAGGGCGGAGCCGTCAATCGCCTCATCGGCTGGCATATTACCGATAGGATAATGGGGACTCATTGAACTCATTGCGGCGCCTCGGTGATCAGGCCGATATTTTCGATACCGCTTTTTTGCAGCGCGGCCATACAGGCCACCACGCTACCGTAGTTTGCCGCCTGATCGGCGCGGATATAGACCTGGGTGTCGCCTTTGGCGGCGATAATGCCCGCCACCCGAGCGCTCATCTCTTCCAGCGTCACGGCCAGCGCCGAGTCGTCACGCTGCTCTGGCTGTACGTCGCCGGCCAGATTCCAATAGTAGGTGGCGTCGGCCTTGACCGACAGCGTCAGAATTTGTTTCCGGCTGTCGGCCGGCAAGGTTTCACTGGCTACCTTGGGAAGCTCCAGCTTGACGCCCTGCAGCAGCATTGGCGCGGTAACCATAAAAATCACCAACAGCACCAGCATGACGTCAATATAGGGGACGACGTTCATTTCAGCCTTCGGGCTATAGCGTAACGGTGGTCTGCGCATAAGTGACTCCTGTCAGGCGGCCTGGGAACGGGAAGCGGAGGTATGCGCCGCGATTTGTAGCTGGCGGTGCAAATATCCCTGTATCTCATTGGCGAAGCTGTAATAGCGGTTTACCAGCGTCTGGGTGCGGGCGGTAAAGCGGTTGTAGAGCACCACCGCCGGGATGGCGGCGAACAGCCCGATGGCGGTGGCGATCAGCGCTTCCGCGATCCCCGGCGCCACGGTGTTCAGGGTCGCCTGCTGGACGTGGGCCAGACCGATAAAGGCATTCATAATGCCCCATACGGTGCCGAACAGGCCGATATAGGGGCTGACGGAGCCGATGGTGGCGAGCATGTTCAGGCCGTTGGTCAGGCGTTCTTCCTGCTCGGCGATGGCGACGTGCAGACTATGCTCGACGCCGGATGTCACGGCGTCGGGCGATACGCCCTGAACCTGGCTTAGCTGCTGATATTCATGCCAGGCGGCGGAGAAAATGTGGCCGGCGCCGGCATCCCGGGCGATATTGCCCGCAATGGCGCGCTGCAGCGACGGCAGATCGCCGTCCTGACGAAAACGCCGGCGAAAGGCGATAATGTCTTTCTCGCTGCCGCGCAGCACGTGACCGTGGGCCACAATCAGATACCAGGAGGTGAGCGAGCCCAGCAGCAGGATCGCCATGACACACTGCACCAGCAGACTGGCGTTGCCGATCAGACTGCCGAGCGTCATGGTGTTATCGGGATTCATCGTTTGTTCCTTTCGGTTGTCCGTCCACCCCGACGGGGCGACGGATGAATTAATAAGCGATTAGTCAGTCAGTTGCAGCGCTTTCGCGATCGCCGACCAGGGAAGATATTTGTAGTTTTGCGCTTGTTCCGGCAGGCGGTTGCGGCCGTCCTGCACCACCAGCATGCCTTGCTGCCACGGCGCGCCCAGATTGGCGGCGGTGACGTCCAGACCGTCGGTTTCGGAGGCGCCGTCAATGCCCGCGTCGGCGTTCAGACCGATACGAAATGCGCCGCGCAGGGTATAGGGAGGCAGGGCGTCGAGCACCAGATAGCTGCTGTTGCCCTGGCTGGAGATCACCAGGTAGCTGTGCTGGCGTCCCTGATACAGCGCCATGCCCTCAATATCCGCCTGAAGCGCGCCGCCGGCGGCGATAACCTGCTGTAGCCGCGCCGGCTGCGTGGGTAGGGCGTCCAGCGCATGGACGGCGACATCTTCTTCGCCGATGAATAAACGCTGCTGGCGGTCGTCCGCGACGCAGCCTTCCGGCTGACTGGCTACGCTGAATTCGCGCACCAGGTCGCCGCGCACGCCGTCATGCTCTCCCCGTAGATGGTACTGCAGGAAACGACCGCCCTTGTCATTGACGATGGCGTAGATCGCGCCCTGTCGATCTTTAAACATACACAGACCGTAGATCGCCGACAGCGGCGTGGCGATCTCGCCCAGTTCGGCCACTTTTCCGCTATCGGGGGCGATGGAGAACAGATGCAGCGAGTTGTGATCGCGGTTACTGGCGACCGCCAGGTCGATGACCTTGCCGCCAAGCGGCAGCCCGGCGCGCACGTCGACGTTATTGAGCCGCCCGACCGGCAAATCCTGTAGCTGGTGGCCTTGCAGGTCGTACACCAGCAACCCGCGCTGCTTGTCGGTAGCCAGAACGCGGCTGGCCGCGCCGTCGTTGGGGTTAACCCAAATGGCCGGATCGTCGGCGGCGTCGCCGAGGCTGGTTACCGGTTCGGTTTCCAATCGGGCGGGCAAAACCGGCGTTACCGGCAACGGTGCGGTCGCCGGCGCGGTCCAGTCAAGATGGCCTTGATGTAGTCCCTGTTTATCGGCGATGACGACATCCGCGCCTGACGACGTCGGCCGCACCGTCAGCCTCTGCGGCTTTTTCAATCCCGGCAGCGGCACGGCGGAATCGGCGCGCCAGTGATTTTCCTCATAGCGGTAGCGATGCAGCCGTCGGGCTTTGGCATCCAGCACCAGTACCGCATCAGGCACCACCGCCATACCCGCCACTTCGCCGTCGATCGAACCGAACGGCTGGCGCAGATCCACCGGCTGCCGATGCAGCGGCGCTTCGCTATGGGCATCATAGGCCCAGAGGCCGACCGAACCTTCGTTGACGTAGAGCTGCGCGCGGCGGTCATCGGCCTGACAGTACTCGCTTTCCGGCGGCATACTCAGATCGCGCACCTTGCGCGGCGTATCCAGCAGCTGATCGCCCTGCGCCACCAGCCACTGTTGCGCGACGCCGTTATCGCCGATCAGAAAGACGAAGCTGCCGTTCGTTTCATCACGGAACAGGCAACTGCCCGCGACCTTGAATGAAGGCGCCGGAAGATAACGGACGTTCTGCCACTGACGGCTGGCGCCGTCGAGGCGGACCAGCATCGGTTGCTGACGCGACTTGTCCAACGCCGAAACCAGCAGGCCGGCGGCGTCGGTACGCAGATCGAGTGATTGGTAGCTGCCGGGTAACGCGGCCAGCGTCGCGCCCTGGCTATCCTGTAGCTTCAGCCCTTGCTTGTCGCTGAGCAGCAGCCGGTCGGCCCCCGGCCAGAAATGGCTGTCGGCCAGCAGTTTGAGCTCGTCGTTATTGGCGCTGCCTGCGATCGTGGTCAGCGACGGCGCCTCCGCCTCTCCGGCCAGACAGACGTTGCCAAGGCTCATGACGATACCCGTCACCAGTAGCGCCAGCGTCGCCGGTCGGCATGGAAAACTGAAAGACATGCGCGAATCCTTTTAAAAATTGGTGTAAGTCACGCCCAGCTTGAAGGTCGGGCCATATTGTTCATACTGCGAATTGAAGCCGTAATTTCCGCTGTAGGTATAGTAGTGTTCGTTGGTCAGGTTTTGCGCTTCGAACGAGAACTGAAGCTGTTTGGTGAGGAAATAGCGCATGCTGAGATCGACGAAGATCTGATCATCGACGTAACTGTCATGGGCTCGATCGTTGACGGCGGCCACTTCGCTCAGGTAATCCGACTTATAGTTGGCTGACAGGCGCACGCTCACCTTATCATTTTCCCATCCCACCATCAGGTTGCCGACCACATCGGACTGGTTGGGCAGCGCGATTTTGCGCGACATGCCGTTGCCCTCAATGTTGGCTCTGGAGTCGCTGAGCGTCAGGTTGGCGCCGGCCAACAGGCCGTTCCACGGCGACGGCAGCCAGTCGAATTTTTGCGAGTAGGCCAGTTCGGCGCCGTACAGCCGCGCATTGCCGCCGTTGGCCCAGGTTTTGGCCTCGCTGAAGTCGGCCCATGCGCCGCTGCCGGCCAGATCGGTCTGATAGGCAAAGTTGCGGATGTCCTTATAGAACAGGTAGCCGGATAGCGTTCCCGCTTTGCCCATGTAGTGTTCGATCCCCAGATCGACGTTTTTCGATTTCAGCGGCGAGAGCTCAGGATTGCCGAATTCCGCTTCATCGCCATCGATGCTATAGCCGGGGGTAAGCTGAGCGAACGCCGGGCGTACCACCGAGTTGGTCCAGGCGGCGCGGATCTGGGTATTGTTATCGAGACGATAGCGGGCGTGCAGGCCCGGCAGCCAGTCATGGTAGTCGGACTGATGGTCGGAGGCCAGATACGCGCCGTCGCGCATCCCGGTACCGTCGGCTTTGAAATGGGTGCCCTCATAGCGTAGGCCGCTAATGAAACGCCAGTTATCCACATCCAACGTATTCATCAGATAGGCGGCGTTAATATCTTCGCTCATCCGGTAGTCGTCGATGGTCGACTCTTCCTGATTGTAGAATCCCTCTTTACCCAGCGTACCGATCAGACGGTTGATGCTTGCGGTATCGATGGCCGGGCCGTCCTGACCAAATGCGTAACCGGCATTGCCGGCATAAAACTGACTCATATTGCGCTGTTCGCTGGACAGGCCGTAATCGCCGAGTTTTTTATATTTCCATACATCCAGATCGTTTTTTTTGTCGCGCCGGCTGAGTTTGCCGCCGAACTTGACCTGATTGTCGCTTCCCAGCAGGGCGTAATCGCGCGCCAGGTCGAGGCGGAGATTTTTCTCGCTGTCGTTGGATTTTTGCGTATCCCATTTCAGAGAGTCGAGCTGGTAATTGCCGGCGTCGGCATAGCCGTCGCCGATCTGGCTCGCTGGCCTGACCGTATTGGCAAAGCCGCTGTCGGCGAATGAATCCAGGCTGGAAAAGCTGGCGTAGGTACTGCCCGGCAGAGTTTCGCTGGATCGGCTGTAGGCCATCTGGCTGTTTAGGGTCCACGGACCTAACAGATGTTCGCCTCCCAGTACGATGCTCTTGATATCCTGCGTCTCTTCCCGGCTTTTTAGTTCACGGCTGACGTCCGCATCGCCGCGTTCGCCTACGGCCTGCGGATTGCTGAATTCGACTACCGATGACTGGCGGGTTTCGTGGTCGTTGAAACGGCTGTAGAGCGTGCGCAGATAATAGCTGGAGAGAGCGCTGGGTTTATAGTCGAAGTTGAGGCCGAATCCGGTGCGTTCGCGTTGTATGTCGTAGCGCCGCTGTTCGAAGCCGTTCAGTCGCGCGCCGTCGCTAAAGTCCCAGTCGCCGCCGGTTTCCACGTTATCCGAGGCGAAACGGCGCTTCTGCCAGCTGAGCGCCGCGGCGACGCCGAAATTATTTTCCCCCTCGCCGATACTGAAAATATCGCTGACCGCGCCGGAGAATTTGGGGCTGCTTTTGTTGCTGTTGCTATCGTAACTGCCTTCCGCGCTCAGGGTGTAAAACAGCCCGTCGTGATCGAATGCAGACAGACTGTTGACCTCAATGGTGCCCCCCAGGGAATTCGCATCCATATCCGGCGTCAGCGTTTTGACCACGGACAAGGACTGCACCAGCTCTGACGGCAACACATCAAGCGCCACGGCGCGCCGACCGCTCTCGGGCGACGGCATCGCGGTGCCGTTGATCTGCACGCTATTCAGATCCGGCCCCAGCCCGCGCACGCTGACATAGCGTCCTTCGCCCTGATCGCGCTCGACGGATATCCCCGGCAGGCGCTGCAACGCTTCCGCCGCGTTGTCATCCGGCAACTGGGCGACGCCGTCGGCATGGACGACGCTGCGCACGGAATCCGAAATGCGTTGTTCATTCAGCGCCTGAGTGATGCTGGCCGCCTGACCGATAACATCCACGTGTTCGGTCGCCTCTTCCGCCAGCGACAGCGTGGGGAGAGTCAGACAGCCAATGGCGATCGCCAGCGTGCTGAGCTTGATTTTTGCCGCCGATGCGGTGCTGTATTGCTGTGGTTTCACGCGTTTTCCCCCAGAGTAAAGATGGTTTCTTGGGGAAGGGATGCTAGAAATTACCGATGTCAGTTATATGACACTTCAGCGCTATCGGGGCGTATCGGCGCTCAATCGCGACGTTTAACGCGCATGTTGAGCTGAAATGACTGTCATCGGTTAATCGCGGCGTCGGAAATGAACGCGGCGCGGCGGGAAACCATCCCGTCTAGTGGCCGCGCCGCGCGCCGGCGTAAAAATAAATAGGTCTCTGAGGTGAGCTGAATTGACCCCCCGGCCTGTCATCCTGCCGTCATCTGCCCCTGTATGCTTAAACCATCTTATTTTTTTTACCCATAAGAGAGAGTCTTGCCGATGTATCTCTTCTTGCGGCAACACGGCAGTAAGCTGCTGCTGTTGGCCTTCTTCGCTAATCTCGGCTTGCTGATCGATCTGATCCTCGGCGAGGTGAAAATCTGGTCGGCGATCGACTGGATGGATGTATTGGCTGAAGGCGGTTCGGCCCTGCTGGCGCTGAGCTGGCTGATTATGCTGTTGGTCAGCCGGCCCGCCGGCCGCGTCACCACCCTGCTAGCGTTCGGTTTGGCCTGCATTTTCTTTTCCTGGTGGATGGACTGTCTGGATGAGTTCATCAAGCTGCAGCCCGGACGAAATATCGGCGAATGGCTGGAAAATATCCCTATGCCGTTCGGTCTGCTGCTGATCACGCTGGGCATTTATCACTGGCATCAGGAACAGTTGGCGATCAGCGCGCAGTTAAATAAACGCGAGCGACTGTTTCGCGAGCATCTGATGTTCGACAAGCTGACGCCGTTGGGCGGCGCCGATTATCTGCGCAAGCAGCTGTCGCTGTCGTTGAAACAGGCGGCCGCCGAGCGGCAACCGCTGTCGCTGATCGTGATTGATGTCAATGATTTCGACGCCGTCAACCGGCGCTTCGGCACGGCGGAAGGCGATTATGTGTTGCAGACGCTGTGCCAACTGCTGTTGCTTAACCTGCGTCGGCAGGATCTGCTGTGCCGGTTGGCCGGCGACCGTTTCGTCGCGTTACTGCCCAACACCGGCGAACAACAGGCGAACCTGATGGCGCGGGATCTATCCGCGTCCATCGCCAACCTGGCCCATCATACGCAACGGCATGGCGAGCGCATCCGGCTACGGGCCAGTTTCGCCGCGGTTATGGCGCTGGATGAAGATCAGGACAGGCTGCTTCAGCGCCTGAATCATCGCTTGAGCCAGGTTAAGGCCGCGCTGGGCGAGCAGAGGCGGGTAGCCGAATGACGGCGCATGACGGCTGGTATGAATGCGACGAGCGTTTTATTGTCGGACACCATCAGCCGGGCATTCTGATCGATTTGGCATTATCGCGGGATATCGGCGGACACCGGCTATTGCGCGGCACCGGTATTTTCCTTGAGGATATCGCCGCCGGCGCCGGGCGTTTCAGCCAGCAGCAATTCGCTCAGCTTATCGACAACAGCATTCGTTTGCTGGATGCGGACGATAGCAGCTTTTTGTTTGGGCGGCGTTCGCTGCCGGGCTGCTACGGCAACTTCAGCCATGTACTGCAACAGGCGGATAGTTTACAGCAGGCGCTGGAGGATGTTATTCGTTTTGGCAGCCTGTTCAGCCCGATGCTGGCGCCGCGTATGCATCTGGACGATCGGTATCTCTGCCTGTATTGGCCGCAAAGCGGGGCGGACGCCGGGCGGCAGCGCTTCCTGCTGGAGGCGGCCATGAGTTCCATTGTCTCGCTGGGGCGCTGGCTCTGTCCGCAGCGGTCCTTGCCCTGGCGTTTTTTATTCAGCTATCGCCAGCCGCGCCACATCGAACAATATTGGGTACATCTGGGGGATGGGCTAAGCTTCGAACAGCCGCTCAGTATGATGCTGTTGCCGGTAGAATACGCCCGTCTGGCGTCGCCGCACGCCAACAGCACCGTTTGCGCCGCGGTGCGCCAACAATGCCAGCAGCAGCTGGCGGCGCAGGGTTTTCACGCCGGCTTTGTCGATTATTTCTACGATCATTTGCGCGATCACCTGCGTGAGCCGCTTAATCTTGAACGCATCGCGGCAACGCTCGGCATGAGTGCCGCCACGCTGAAACGTAAACTGCGCAAACACGACAGCAGCTTCCAGCAGCAGTGGGATCGGGTACGCAAACACACGGCGCTATGCCTCTATTGGTTTAACGGTCTAAATAATGAGGAGGTCGCGCAGTACCTGAACATCAGCGATATCAATAACTTTCGCCGTACCTTTCGTCGCTGGACCGGCATGGCGCCCAGCTTTCTCTGCGCGCTGCCGGCATACTGATCCGCATCGCGTTAGCTTTGTCCCTCCGCCGGGCCAAATACCGGGTACTCGGGCAGTTTGACCTGTTGATAGGGTTCCCAGCCGCCGCCCAGCGCTTTGTACAGCGCCACCAGATCCAGACTGCATTTCACCTGCGCCTGAACGGCCAGCTGTTTCGCCTGCGACAGCTGGCGCTGCGCATCCAGCGCGTCGATAAAGGACGTCAGCCCTTTACTGTAGCCGTCGGTCGCCAGTTCAAAGGCGTTTTGCAGTGCGTCGATGGTGTGGGCCAGCTCTTCAACCTGCTGCTGGTCGGTGCGGTAGCTCACCAGCGCATTTTCCACATCCTGTAGCGCGGTCAACACCGTCTGGCGATAGCCCAGCGCGGCGCTGGCCTGCTCCGCGCGCGCCAGCTTGACGCCGGAAATCAGCCGTCCGCCCTGAAATATCGGGATCGATACGGAGGGGCCGAAGCTGTAGAAATGGCTGCTCCAGTTATCCAGGTAGCTGAAATCGGTGTTACGCACGCCGAACTGGCCGGTGATCGACAGGTCAGGGAACAGCTGCGCGGTGGCGACGCCGATATTGGCGGTGGCCGCGTGCAGTTGCGCCTCCGCTTCCCGGACGTCCGGTCTGCGTCTGGCCAGCGTGGAGGGAACGCCGACCGGCACTGCGCCTGGCAGCGACGGCAGCGGTTTATCCGCCGCCAGTTCGCCGTCAAGGGCGCCGGGCGCTTGTCCGCTCAATACGGCCAGTCCGTTCATCGCCTGGCGCATTTGCGCCTGATACTGCGGCAGCTGCGCGCGCAGCGAACTGAGCTGGGCGCGCGCGTTTTCCACGTTCATCTGCGGCGCCAGACCATGGCGCTGCTGGCTTTGCGTCAGATCCAGCGTTTGTTGCGCAATCTCAATCTGCGCCGCCAGCGTGCGGTAGGTGGATTGCGCGCCGCGCAGTTGCAGATAGGTTCTGGCGACTTCCGCCTCCAGCGAGACCAGCGCATCGTTACGGTTTTCAATCGACTGTTGCTGTTGAGCATCGGCCATCTCTACCTGACGACGCACCTTGCCCCACAGATCCAGCTCCCAGGCGGCATCGAAACTGCCCTGATACAGTCCGACCGGTTTGGTCAGGTTATCCAGCGCCGCCCCCAGATTAGGATCGACTTGATCCACTTTGCCGTAGGCGTCATGCGATTCCAGCAGGCCCTTCATGCCTAACTGCCGCCGTTGCGCCGAGGCGCCGCCGTCGATCGACGGCAGCCAGGCGCCGCGCGCCTGATTGAGCTGCTGGCGTGAACCGGCAATGCGCAGCACCGCCTGTTGCAGCGTGAGATTGCCGCCAATAGCCCGATCGATCAGGCTGTCGAGCTGCGCATCGTTAAATGATTTCCACCAGTTGGGATCGATGGCCGTCGCCTGCGGTTTTGACGCGCCGTCCGACGCGATGTCATTGAAGCGGCCGGGCGCGGCGGGGTTGGGCGCCTGATAATCAGGCCCGACCGAGCAGGCGGACAGCGCCAGTAAGGCGGCGATCAGCGCAGCGGAACGTGAATAGGAAAATGATGGAGAAACCTTCATTGTCAGTGTGCTCCTGCACTGCCCTTGCTCTTGATCGGCGCAAGCAGTAAACAAAAAGGAATAAGAAGCAGGGCAATAATACTGAGGCCCCTGAAAACGTCTATATAGGCCAGCATGCGCGCCTGAACGATCATCTCTTTATACATTTGGCCGGTGGCCAGTGCGATGGGATCGCCCGCGATGGTGGAGAAATCCCTGATCGCCTGGGCCCAGCGTGCCAGCATCAGATTAAAGGGTTCGTTGAGCGTCGACATGTTATGCACCAGATAGGCGCTATGTACCTGTTGCCGTTCGGTAATCATCGCGGTAGACAGCGAAATGCCGATCGACCCCGCTACGTTGCGGCACATGGTGAACAGCGCCGAGGCATCCGCATTCAGCCGCCGGGGAATGGTGACGAACGCGATGGTCGTCAGCGGCACAAACAGAAAACCGAGTCCGATAGTCTGTGTGCTGCGCATCAGCACCAGCGTGGTGAAGTCAATATTGGGCGCCAGCATGGATGAATAAACGAAAGAGGCCGCCAGCGTGGAAAAGGCGCCGGCGATCATCCAGCGCGTCTGAATCAGCGGCATCAGCTTTAACGCGATCGGGATGGTCAATACCACCAGTACGGCGCCCGGCGAGAGGATCATCCCCGACCAGGTGGCGGTATAGCCTAAATCCTGCTGCGCCAACTGCGGGATCACCACCGCGCTGGCGTACAGAATCATCGCCATGCCCGCCATCAGCACGCTGGAGGCCGCGAAGTTGCGGTCTTTCAGGCAGTAAAGATCCACCACCGGTTTTTTGGTGTACAGCAGCCAGTAGATCGCGCCTACCAAACCAATCGTCGTCAGAATGGCAAAGGTGATAATAAAGTTGGAATGGAACCAGTCATCATCCTCGCCGCGGTCGAGCATCACCTGCAGGCAGCCCAGCCCCAGCGTTAACAGGCCGATGCCGATATAGTCGATACTTAACTTATCTTTTGCCACCTTGCGTTCCCAAGGCGGGTTTTCCAGCAGTTGATAGATAGCCATTACGCTGAAAATGCCGACCGGGATATTGATGAAAAACACCCAGCGCCAGCTGTAGTTATCGGTGATCCAACCGCCTAGCGTCGGGCCGAATACCGGGGCGACGATGACGGCAATCGCCGAGAGGCCGAACGCTTTGCCGCGGTCTTCCGGTTTAAAGTAGTCCAGCAGCACTGACTGCTGCGTCGGCTGTAGGCCGCCGCCGAAAAATCCCTGAAGTACTCTGAAAAGAATGATTTGCCATAGTTCGGTGGCGATACCGCATAGGAAAGAGCAGATGGTAAACATTACGATACAGATCAGGAAGAACTGCTTACGGCCGAATACCCGGCTCAGGAACGCTGAAATCGGTAATACAATGCCGTTTGCCACCAGATATGAGGTTAATACCCAGGTGGATTCGTCATAGCTGGCGGAGAGTGAGCCAGCCATATGGGGCAGGGCGACGTTAACGATGGTGGTGTCCAGGATCTCCATGAACACGGCAAGCGTGACCGTAATGGCGACCAGCCACGGATTACTGGCCGGCCTCCAGCTCTGGCTCTGGCTCATTCCACCGTCACCTTAGGCTCGACCGACAGACCCAGCGGCAGCGGCCGATTCGGGTCTAATCCTTTATCAATCACGATTTTTACCGGCACGCGCTGCACGATCTTCACGAAGTTGCCGGTGGCGTTTTCGGCCGGGAAGGCGGAAAAGCGCGAGCCGGAACCCATCTGAACGCTGTCGACATGACCTTGCAGCTTCAGATCCGGCCAGGCGTCGACGGTGATATCAACCTGGTTGCCCGGTTTCATCCGTTTCAACTGCGATTCTTTAAAGTTGGCGCTGATCCATACTTGCGGAGAAACCAGCGAGAACAGCGAACTGCCCGCCTGCACCAGACTGCCGACCTGGACGTTGCGCCGGGTGACGAAACCATCGTAAGGCGCGCGTACTTCGGTGTAGGAGAGATTCAGGTTGGCGGTATTGAGCTGTGCCTGCGCCTGTTCCACCTGCTGTTGCCGCGCTTCAACGGTGGTCTCCTGCTGACGGATTTGCAGCGCGACCTGCGAGGCGATCTCCACCTGCGCCCGTGCGCTTTCCAGCTCGGCCTGAGCGCTTCTTAATTGAGCGCTGGCGGCGTCGATATTACGCTGCGAGGTGGCGCGGGGGTCTACGCCCCGTTGGCGTTTATCATCTTCCTGCGCGTTAAGCACGTTGGCGCGCGCTTTCGCCAACTGAGCCAGCGCCTGATCTTTTTGCGCCGGGTACTGAACCCTCGAAAGATTCAGCGCCGCCTGCGCCTGATGCAGCTGCGCGATCGCCAGCCCCAGTTGCGCCTGAGCCTGATCGCGTTGGGCGGTGTTGTCGCGTGGATCGATCTTCAGCAGCAGGTCGCCCTGCTTCACGCGCTGGTTATCCTTCACCAGCAGTTGGGTGACGTAGCCGGAGGCCTTTGGCGCGATGGTGACGGCATCGGCTTCGGTAAAAGCATCGTCGGTGGTTTCGATATTCCTTGTGGTTAGCCAGAACCACAAACCGACAACCAGCATAATCACCACGACTATCGCAAGGATAATCAACGGTTTTTTGCCGGGGCGCTGGCGTTCGGTCTGGTCATTATCGGGGGTGTTTTGCTGCGGATTATTCGCTTGATGACGAGAGTCATCCTCTGATGGTGCAGTTGATTGATTAGCCATAGTTCTCATCGATATACGGCGGACTCAAGCTGAGTTCCCGAAGTAACGCTGTGATTTGAGACGGACAATTCATCCGGCTTCACCCAAAACAGCTGATTGCGGATTAATGTAATTGATATAACGCGAGCCGCTTGATCTTGTTCTTTCCACGGTACTTTGACCTTAAAACTAACCGGATGTCCAATCAAGGCGTAGTCAGGTAAATAACTGGTAAGAAAATGAAACCATGGACGGCAAAATGTTATTGCGCGCAGCGTGGATCATTGCAGACTTCCGCCGGTTTCTCCGTTGGCGTTGATGAGGAAATTGGCTTTTACCGCGCCGACGTGGCGCGATGACGCGCTGCAGGCCCAGCAGGGAAAGCGCCGGCGGCCGGCGTAAGGCGGATAAAATAGCGACATGATTTGTAACGGTATTCCTTATTTTTCCGCGCCGCCCGGTTTTTTGTTATGACGGCGTGACGTGCGTGTGAAGCCGTTGTCGATAGGGCGGCATGAAGGCTATCTGCGCGGCTTAATTTCATTTCTCTATATATTATCTTTTTTGGTTATTTGCTGGACGGCATCGAGAAGAGAATACTTGGTTAATCATATAATTTGAATGCGATCTAATTATTATGCTGCAAATGATTTTTACCGGACTGCTATGCGGCGCGCTGCTTGGCTTTGTAATGCAGCGGGGGCGCTTCTGCCTCACCGGCGGCTTTCGCGATATGTATATCGCGAAAAATAACCGTATTTTCTATGCCTTGTTAATTGCCATTGCGATACAAAGCGTCGGGGTTTTCGCCCTGATTGCCGCCGGGCAGCTGAACTATGATGCCGGCGCGTTTCCCTGGTTCGGCACCATGGTCGGCGGCTATGTCTTCGGCATCGGCATTGTGATGGCCGGCGGTTGCGCGACCGGAACCTGGTATCGCGCCGGAGAAGGCCTTATCGGCAGCTGGATTGCGCTGTTCGCCTATATGCTGGCCAGCGCCGTGATGCGTTCCGAATCTCTGGCCGCCTTCAACCGTCAGATAAAGTCTCTGAGCACCGAGCACAACTCCATCGCCGATACCTTTGGTTTATCGCCGTGGCCGTTTATCGCGCTGTTGGTCGCGGTGACCCTCTGGCTGGTGGTGAAGGAGTTGAAAAAGCCGAAGCTGAAAATTGCGTCTCTGCCGGCGAAGCGTACGGGACTTGCCCATCTGTTATTCGAAAAACGCTGGCATCCGTTCGTCACCGCCATATTGATCGGCCTTATCGCGCTGCTCGCCTGGCCGCTTAGCGCCGCCACCGGGCGAGTGTTCGGCCTGGGCATTACCGCGCCCAGCGCCAATATTTTGCAGTACCTGGTGGTGGGAAACGAGCGGTTTCTTAACTGGGGCGTGTTTCTGGTGTTGGGGATTTTTCTCGGTTCCTTTCTCGCCGCCAAGGGCAGCCGTGAGTTCCGCATTCGCGCCGCCGACGCCGCCACCTCGGTGCGCAGTTTTGCCGGCGGCATCCTGATGGGATTCGGCGCCAGCATTGCCGGCGGCTGCTCCATCGGCAACGGTCTGGTGATGACCGCGATGATCACCTGGCAGGGCTGGGTTGGGCTCACGTTCATTATTCTGGGCGTATGGACCGCGTCGTGGTATCTGTTTGTTCGTCCAAAACGTCAGACGCGTCTGCAAGCCGCTTCTGTCTGATAAAGTCTATTGGGGTTGTTATGATTAAGAAACTTGATGTGGTAAACCAGGTCTGTCCCTTTCCGCTGATTGAAGCGCAGGCGGCGATGGCTGAATTGCAATCCGGCGATGAGCTGGTGATTGACTTCGACTGCACCCAGGCGACGGAAAGTATTCCGCTCTGGGCCGCGCAAGAAGGGCACAGCGTCGCCGATTATCAGCAGGTCGGCGATGCGCAGTGGAGCATTACCGTGAAAAAAGGGTGATTGCCTCACTCTGTAAATAGGGTAAAAACGGCGGGCTTTAACCCATGCGCGAAGCCCGCCGTTGTCCAGTAAAAAGATAACCTTTCTCCCCCCTGCGCCGCCATTCAAGCGCACGTTTTTTGACGCTATCTCTTTTCCGTCATTGTGATAAATTGAGGAAACGCCGCGGCAGGCCGCGGCGTCGGATAAATATCCTATGGTCGACTCGTGACGAAGCTGAAGCGATTACAGACTTCATTTTATTTATTTTCATTGGGTTAACTAAATATATGAGCGTCCTCAAGGTGTTGAGCATGGGGTTTGTCTGTTTGCTGCTGCTGTCATTTTGGCAGAGTTATGCCCAGGCAACCCAGCGCGCGGAAACATTCACCGGCCAGAGTTTTCGGGATGCCCGGCGTGATTCCGCCGGGTTAGCGCCCGATCCGATGAAATTCAGGCAAACGGCGATAGTGCAAATCTATGCGGCGCCTACCTATGGGTGGCGCGGCCTGGTGGCGGTTCATCCCTGGGTCATCTTCAAGAAGGATGGCGAAACGCAATACAGCCGTTATGAGGTCACCCGCTGGGGCGACGATAATGTTATACGCCGCAACCGCTCGATACCCGATGGATACTGGTATGGCGCGCGACCGAAGCTGCTGGTGGATCACCGCGGGGCGGCCGCCCAAGCCATGATCCCCGCGATTGAAGCCGCGATAAAAAGCTATCCCTACCCGCATACCTATCGCGCCTGGCCCGGTCCAAACAGCAATACCTTTATTGCGCACATCGGCAGGGAAGTGCCGGCGCTCAGGCTGGACATGCCGGCGAACGCCATCGGTAAGGATTACCGTTCGTTAACGCATCCGATTGGTTTACCCCCTTCAGGCAAGGGCCTGCAGGTATCGTTGTTGGGCGTATTGGGTCTGACGTTGGGCGTGGAAGAGGGCATTGAGGTTAACCTGTTGGGGCTTAATGTGGGCGTGGACATCAAGTCTCCGGCGTTGCGTTTACCCTTTATCGGCCGGCTCGGTAGCGATGGTTTGACAAAAGAGGAAGGCTGACGGCGGCGCAATTTTAACGCTTTACTCAGAGTATCGAGAACTATGCTGTTAAGACACACGCAGCGCCTTTTGCAGGATTTCAACAAAAAGCGCGATACGCGGCGTATTGAATTGGGTCTGCTTAAACAGCGCATAGGATTTGTAAATATCCATTTCCACTGCGGCAATAGCCGAACGATATCGCCTTTTGTACGTGTTCATCGATAAGCGGCTTGAATGACGCATTTTTCGGTGATTCCCGCGCAATAGCGATGACGACATTGTAATTTTTATCTTCTATATCAATTAGCCGATCGGTTAAATCGAGATCGACGATAATATTATTTTTAATAAATTTATTAACCACGGACATGACGCACTGGGTGCCGAACGTGGCCGACGCCGCGATACGCAGGCTGCCGCTGGGGTCTTCGCGAAGCTGCCTGATAAACCGCTCCGCGTTTTTTATCTCTTGCAGAATACGCTGGCAATACTGGTAAAAAGTTAATCCCAGTTCAGTCACCTGAATTTTTCTGATCGGGCTTGTTCCTCTCCTTAATGGCTTTAACCCTGGAAATTATTGGCGATGCTAACACGATTTTTCTGAACAACGGCCGGAAAATCAGCCATGAATATCATGGCGCTTCTATCCGCCGCTGTAATGCCGCTTGCGGGTTTCGCCCGAGGGCGGTGACTGCTCCTCGCTGGAAACGGCGCTAGGGTATAGCGATATTGAGCGTCACTTCGCTTAACGCCGATCGCGTCGTCGGCCGTTTTATCGGTTTTCTTTCATCATATTGAGCAGCCAGGTCCTCAGGTTGGCGATATCCTGCCGGGCGTCATTCTCAGGTATGGTAACCAGATAGTAGTTCGCGCCGGGAAGCGTATGGGCAAACGGCGTGGTGAGCATGCCCTGTTGAATGAAATTATGCGCCAGCAGGTTGCTGACGATGGCGATCCCCTGACCGGCGACCACCGCCTGAATGGCATGGGTTTCGTCGGTGAAGTGTACGCCAGCTTCAATCTGCAAATCGGCGGGGCCGTAGCGATTACGCCAGTGCTCCCATGTCGGCGACAGCGTCGGCACGTGGCGGTTATCGACGTGAAACAGCGTTGCCGAGGCCAAATCTTGAAGCCGGCTGATAGCTAACATCGGGCTGGCAACCAGCACAAAACGATCCTGATAAAGCAGCGTCGAGGTTAACGTTTCTTCTTCCTTCTCACGATAGCGGATCGCCGCATCCACCGTCTTTCTCGTCAAATCAATTCGCTCTACGCTGGTATGCAAGCGTAAATCGATATCCGGCAACGCCATTTTCAGTTCGGTCAGACGCGGCACCAGCCAGTGCGTAAGAAAGTTGGACGTTGTGGTGATGGTTAACGCCGGCGGCGCGCTATCGGCATGAATACTTTCCATGGTGTCCTGTAGTTCCCTGAATACACGCATTGTGGTGTGGAAAAGCTTTTCTCCTGCGGCGGTCAGGGTGACGCCTTTGGCGCTACGCTCGAACATTTTGGTCGCCAGTTGTTCTTCCAGTACGCGTATTTGATGACTGATTGCCGTGGCGGTTACGCCAATGTCATCGGCGGCCAGTTTGAAGCTGCGACGAACGGCAACGGCATTGAAGGCTTTCAGCGCGCCTAACGGCGGCAGACGTTTCTTTTGCATGGTGAATTTATCTCATCTATTGATGAAATCAATGACTTTGAGTTGCCTTCATTTATGGCGATAAGCTGATTAAACGCTGCATTGATGATGAATTCAATTCATTTATCAAGGTTTGATCCATACTGGGAGAAGAAAGTTATGCCAGCATGCCTTGCTGCATCGCCGCGCCGTCGCTGGCGTTTAGCGCCTGTGCTGTACGTACTGTCGTCGGCGCAATTTGTTATCGCGCTGGATTATTCGATTATCTATGTCGCATTGCCCAATATCGCCAGTAGTCTGCAATTGGCCGATGCGCATGCGCAATGGATTGTTTCCGCCTATGGCGTGATATTCGCCGGTTTTTTGCTGGCGGGCGGCAGACTTTGCGATGCGGTCGGCGCAAAAAAAATGTTTATGTTGGCTATGGCGTTGTTCAGTCTGGCATCACTGCTGGGCGGGCTAACCACCTCCGCTGCCGCGCTGATAGTCGCTCGCGGCGTTCAGGGGCTGGGGGCTGCGCTGCTGCAACCGGCTATTATCGCGTTGATTTCACATCATTTCAGTCCGGGGCGAGAGCGGGCGAAGGCATTAACGCTATGGAGCTCGGTAGGCGCCGCGGGCCTGGTTGCCGGCGTCGTGCTGGGTGGACTCTTTGCCCAGTTCAGCTGGCGGCTGGTGTTTTTGGTCAATGTGCCGATCGGGCTGATATGTATCTGGTCTGCTCGCCGTTATTTCCACCGGATGGTTTGTCCGGCGCCGCGTCAAAAACTGCCGCTATTGTCGTCGTTACTGGGAACCGCCAGCGTACTGAGCATGGTGCTGGCGATGGCTTCGTTAGCCGAACACGGCCTTGATCACATCAATACTCATCGCTGGCTTGGCGCGACCACAATATTTTCATCACTGTTTCTCTTCGGTGAAAAATATGGCAGACAGCCGTTAGTGACGCGCGAGGTCAGGGGGGTAGTCTCTTTGCAGCGCGGAAGCATCGCCAGCGCGCTATATATGGCCAGCGTGGGAACCGAACTCTTCCTGCTTACCTTACTGACGCAGGCGCACTACGGTTACAGCGCGTTGCAAACCGGGCTGCTTTTCATCCCGTTGACGCTGATGATTATTGTCGGCAACGCCGCGGCCGGTAAGCTGTTCGCGCGTATGGCGGCGCTCAGGGTATTGTGTTGGGGGTTTCTGCTTGGCGCCGCCGGATTATTGCTTATCGTCATCTCGCTCCGGACGCAGATCGTCTGGCTTGGCTTCATCCCTGGATTGTTATTGAGCGGCGTGGGGCATGGAATGATCTACACCGCCAAATTCGTCGTTGGCATGCATGACGTGCCGGATGAACGGCAGGGGGGCGCCAGCGGATTGATGATCACGGCGCAATACGCCAGCGGTGCGATCTCGGTTGCCTTGATGGTGATCGTCCTCAATCATCATCCCGGCATGGCCGGGTTTCAGTACGGTTTTGCCGCCTTGATCGGCTTTGCTTTGCTGGGCGCGCTGCTGACGGCGGAAATAAGCAACACCGTATGAGCTCAGTCACCATCGCGCCGGTTATTTCGCATTAGGCGTGGCCGTTCTCGCGGATAGTCACTTCCGTTCATCGCCTTCGGGCATCAGAAATCGGCTGACGGCTGACAGAAACCGGCCCCTTCCGGCCTCGTCCCGATCGAGGTGGACGAAGTGAGTGGCCGCCGGGATGGTCAGCGCCTGTGCGTTGGGCGCTTCCTGCTCCAGCGCGTCGGCATCTTCCGGGCGGCTCCAGAAATCTCTCTCTGAGCGGATAACCAGCACCGGCATGGTAAGGCGTGACGCCTGCCACTGTTTTTTACCTATCGCCAGTTCAAAGCTGTCGGCCATAGCGCCGGAAGGCGCTCTGAAGCCGGGCGGATCTCTGCGGTAAGCGGTATCGTCCGACGCCAGCGCCGCATCGGCATAGGCCTGCGCGACCCGTTCATCCCGCCAGCGCGTCTTGTCCTCTAGCGGAATACTGTTGTCCCAGGCGGGAAACAAGCTGTCGCGGCTATTGACCCGATAGCCGCCGAAGCGGGATGCGTTAAAGGTGCCGGGATTGTCGGGCGTATCGAGCGGCGATCCCAGGCCGAGCGTGTCGTGATGACGACTGCCGCCGTAGAGCGTGTTATAGAGCACCAGCCGATCGACATGCTGCGGATATTGCGCGGCATATGCGCCGGCCCAGTGTCCACCGGTCGCCCAGCCGACGATGCTGATCTTGTCGCTGTGGCTCCACTGCATAATGGCGCCTATCGCCGCACCGATGTCGTCAACGGCATCGGCCGTGCGCATTAGCGGCGCGCTGCGTTCCGGCGGCTCGCTCATGGCCGCCGGCCGGCTGGAAAAACCATAGCCGCGCAGGTCCATGATATAAACGCGATAGCCCGCCGACGCAAGGTCGCCGGCGAGCGATCCGCCAGCGACCGGCAGATCGAAAGAGGCGACGCCGGGCACGCGCGCGCCGTGCAGCAACAGCACCGGCGCCGCGCGGTTGCCGGCGGGGAGTGACGCCGGTCTGACTTCCCTGATAAAGAGCGATGTTCCGGGTTGCAAAACGATGCGTCGATCTTCCCTGACCAGTGTCGTCTCTGCCGCCTGCGTCGATGTTTTCTGGTCCTGTTCCGAACCGTCCGCGGATGCCAACGGCGCGATAGCCAGCAGCAGGTTCGCCAGCTTCTTTCTATTCCGTCCCGCGAAAGATCGTGAATTGTCTGAATCGGCCATCGCAATATTTCCTGTGTGAAATAAAACTTATCATCGGTACTCAATAGTGATATGTCTAATACTATCTATATGATTATTTAATACATTAAAGGTATCGATTTATGTTGAGCCTGCGCCAGTTGCGGCAATTTTTGGTCGTCGCGGAAACCATGAACTATCGCCGGGCGGCCGAACGGTTGCACATGGCTCAGCCGCCGCTGACGGCCGCTATCCGCAATATGGAGGATGAGCTGGGCGTTCGCCTGTTTGAACGTACCAATCGTATTACCGGCTTAACCGCCGCCGGGGTAGTGCTGCAAGAGGAAGCGCGCCGGACATTGGCGCAGATGGCGCGCGCCGAAGCGCTGACTCGGCGCGCGGGTCAAGGGTTGATCGGATCGTTGCGCATTGGCTTCATCGCCAGCGCGGTGCGTCACCGTCTGCCCGAGATAGTCGCTCGTTTCAGCAAGGCGCACCCGGACGTGGCGCTGGAACTACAGGAGGCCACCACCGCGCGGCAGGTTAAAGCCTTGCTGGAAGATCGGCTTGATGTCGCCATCGTCGCGCTGCCTGTACCGGAGTACGCCGTTCCCTATCTGGCTCAGCAGCCGCTGCTCTCCAGCCGATTGGTTGCGGCTTTGCCGCAAGATCATGCGCTGGCGGCGGAAGCGTCACTGACCATGGGCGCATTGGCGAATGAATCCTGGGTGATGTTTCCTGAAAGCGAAGGGCCGGGGCTGTTCCGAACGATTCATATGGCCTGCGAACAGGCAGGATTTACGCCGCGCATCGGGCAGCAAGCGGTGCAGATGGAAACCATCGTAGGATTAGTCGCGGCGGGATTAGGCATAGCCCTGGTGCCTGAATTTTTGCAGCGCGGCGGCTGGGATCATGTCGCCTTTCGACCGCTGACCGGGCAATGTGCGCCGGTGGCGTATGAGGTCGCCCTCGCATGGCGCAAACAGGACAACGCGCCGGCGCTGGCCGCGTTTATCGCCGACATTAGCCAGCCCCAATAATGGGAACGGCTATTGCGACAGTCAATAATCCTTCTATGAACCGATTTATCATTCTGTTTTCTCCGGGCCGCGTTTTATAAAAAATCGGTTTTATCGATAAAGCCCACTGTCTTTTAATAACAGTTTGATGGATTTGTTATAGATATAAAGTTCACCGGTGTTTTTTAATCCCAGTTTTTTTATCGCCGAACGTTTATGTTGACTGACGGTTTTTATATTGATGCCCAATCGATCGGCGCAATAATGCGCCGTTTTTCCGGAAAATAAATGGGCCAGGACCTGTTGTTCTCTGACTGTAATCGGCGATTTCTCGGTTGCTGAACCCGTACCGCGACGGCGTTGATTGTTTAGAAACGTTTCCAGGCGGATAACGATATCATTCAATGGCGTTTTTTTATGAATGACCAACGTTCTGCCGCCATAGCACAGGCGCTTCGCAATGTGAAAAATAGCTTCATCAACAAAGATGATGCGTAGGAAACGGGAATAGGCGTCATATAGCCAGCCGCATTTCAGATCGTTGCTACTCATATCGATAAATATGGTATTTTCCAGAATCTGAAATTCCGTTTTTCTGAATAATGACGTGATGCCCTGACTAAAAAAATGATTATTGCTATGTGTATATATCATAGAGATATCCAGTCATGATATTTGCCATACTTCAAGTCGTCGGCGGGGTGGACGCTTTCCCGCAGTTCGAACCATGTCGAGTACCGAGAGAGCATGACGGCGCTTACTGATAAGTCAGCGTGAAGGTCGCCGTGGCGCGGAATGCGCCGGCGGTGACGCGTTCGCCGCTTTGATACACTCTGGCGCTGAATGGGAAATCAATATTTCCATCGCTGTTGGTTTTGCCTAAAGAAATGGCGTTGCCGATAATTAATGGCTGATTGTTACGCAGCAACTGTACGCCGATGCCCGTCGCGCCCGAATCGTCATCCAGCGCCAAAATCCCCAACGCGTTATCGATGGCGTTTCTTATGCCGCCGAAGGTCACATTGATGGGCGTTGCGGCCGTACAGTTGAGCGACAGATTAAACGGCTGCGCCGCCGTGGTGGTGCCGGGGCCTTTCAGGTCGATCTGTCCTTTGATGGTAGAAAACGACACGTTGACCGCCTGATTGTTTACGCTACAGGCCGACACGGAAACCGGCGCGGACAGCAGATTAATGGCGAACAGCGCGCCGGTTTGGGTATTGGGCTGGTTACGGTAGCTCCATCCTAAACTGAGCGGCGGCCAGGCGCCGGAGGCAATATCGCTAATCTTGACCAGCTTAAAGGTGTCCACCATGCTAGACGAGCCCACCTGCATGCCGCGCTGGTTGGTCGTGCCAGAGTCGTTCAGCGCGATGGCGGAGATAATCTTCACCGTACCGGTACCGGAGGCGATATTTTCCCAATAGACGCCGATGCCCGGATAAGCGGTTTTTCTGACGTTGGCGATCGAAGACGCGCCATAGTCCTGATTAGCGCTGGAGGGGATGGCGAGCCAGCTAAGCGCCTGCGCGGTGTCTGCCGTACAGGTTACGCTGGTGGTTATCGAACCTGTCGCCAGCACGGTGCCGACAGGCACGTCCCGTGGCAGTTGCGCCAGCGATACGCTGTGTGACGTACTGTTGGCGGTACAGCTACCGGCCCGCGATGGCGCCGGCGATAACGTTAGCCATGCCAGCGGCAGGAAAATAAAAAACGCGCGATACATAGAGGTTCCTTGGTTTAATTCATCGACTATTGGCATGCGAAGTGCGGTGTTTGAATGGTGGCGTCCAGGGCGTCGTCCAGCCGGTAGTTCACGGCGCAGCTTTGGTGCTTTCCCCATGAAACATGCAGTGCGCCTGTCGCCGGCAAACCGCTCAGGTAGACTTCTCCGTTATCCGCCACGATCCCCGTGCTTTCAGGTTCACCGTCCGTCATCACGCTGGCGCCGAAAGGCACCGCTTTACCCTGATGAGTCAAGGTGATCAACGCCCGATAACCTTTTCTGACCTGGAAGTCCGCCAATACCAAGGCGCCATAGCTTGGGACGATATTCTTGACCGGTTCGTCCAACTCGGCATTGGCCGGTAGCGAGCGCATATCCAGCGCGATGCTGTTATTACGGTAGGCTGAGGCATAGGGCACCACGGCATAGCCTCGCCAGTCTGTGGCGACCCCTACGTTGTTCCTCACTTTGATGCCGGCGGTATCGGCCGCGCGTACCAGCATCAGGGTGTCGCTGAGCGGTTGTGACAGCGTGACGCCATAAGGATGCGCCACAATGCCGCCGCGCAGCGCGGCATTAAACTGGCGCGTGTCGGCCGCGTAGTTATAGCCGGCGTTGGCTTCGCTATAGGCGTTTTTGTAGTTGATACTGGCGTTGCCGCTATTGTCGCGATTCTGGTGGTCGTAGCTCTGCTGCAGGCTGTAGCTGAGATTGTTATCCGCCAATGCCGTACCGCCGATCCCCAATTGCGTTTGATTGCGGCGATGGTTTTTGACCGTGGTGGTTGCGGTCGTCCAGGTATTGCTGAGCCAGCGGTCGAGGGGGATTTGCAGACTGAAGGTCAACTGTCGATCGAGGATGCCGTAGCTGGTTTTGCTTAAGGCATAGCCGACATTATAGTTCACGCCTGAGTGCGAGATATTCCAGCCGACGTTGAGATTGCGTTCCTTATGCCCGTTTTGCCGGTAATCCTGCTGGTAGCCTGAAAAATAGAGATTGCCGACGCTGCCGGTTGACTGGGAAAGCACCAGTTGAAAACGGCTTTTCTTATTGCCGTTGATAGTGGCGCGTTCATTCGCCTCCTGCAACGAGTAATAACCCTCGGTGGAATAACGGTAGCTGCTCAGCGTCAGGGTGGTGTCGGTGGCCGTCACGGTTTTCGCGTACTGAACCCGGTAGGCATAACCCTGACGCCGTTGGTCCTCCGCCGTCGTGGCCTTGGCGGCGATAACGTCGAATGACAGCGATCCCAGTTGACCCAGCCCGATGCCTGCGCCGAGGGCGCCGGAATGGTAACCTTCGGCGACGATCCCGCCGCCATAGAGCGTCAGCGAGTTAGAAACGCCGTAAAACAGCGAACCGAGCATCAGGTTCGGGCTGTCGGCGCTCTTGCTGACTGACTGGTATTCGCCCAGATTGAGCTCATAACGAAAGTTGCCTTCCCGTAGCATATTCGGTACGGAGGAAAACGGCTGGATAAACTCATGTTTACTGCCGTCTACCCCTTCAACGGTGACGTAGAGATCGCCATTGCTGCCGGTGGGGTAGAGGTCGTGAAATTCAAAGGCGCCCGGCGCGACATAGGTTTGATAAATGATTACGTTATTCTGGCGTACGGTGACCATCGCGCTGGTGGCGGCAATGCCGCGGATGACCGGCGCGAAGCCTCGCTGGCTATCGGGGAGCATGGCGTCTTGGGAAACAAGCTGTATGCCGCGCATCTTTACGCTGTCGAACAGATCGCCACGGGTATTGGCGTCGCCCAGCAATAGCTGGCCGTTGATGGCCCTGACGTCATGGGACAGCGTTGAGTTGATGCTATTCCATTTGGTCGAGCGGTCATTCGCGACGTAGGTCGAATAATTTCTCAAACGCCATCCGCCAAGATTAATGCCGCTATTCAGGCCGAGAAAGCGGTTATCGCTGCTTTTGGCGCCCTTGGTCCAGGTGCGCGCGCCGCTGGCGGAATATCCCACCATCATGGTCGGCAGACCGTCTTGCCACAAATCGCGTGAAATGGCGCCCTGGGTGCGAGGAGACAGATAGGCCTGAGGAATCGAGATATCAAGGCGTTGCAGCGTGATGTCGAACGTCGTCGAGGCGTGCGGGATCGCCCCGACGCCTTGCCGGCGCTCTGACGGCGGTGACGCTTGTTCTTGTTGTGCGATCGGGCCTGGATTTATCCCCAGCCGCGAGATGAGATCAAGGTTCAGCAGCGGAATCAGGCTGCCGTCCTGACTATTGATAAACTCGACCTGTTCCCGCAGGACATAATTATCATTTACGTAAATAGCGGTATTGTAGCGGCCTGGTCGCTGCCCGCCATTGTTGAAATGCTGAAGGTCGGTATCGCTGATTGAGCCATCCGCATTATCTATGGCGCTGGGATTGAACCATACCTGCGCGAAAACGCCAGGACAAATGAAGATGCCTAAGGTGATGATCCCAATGTTTTTTAACGGCATATTCTTCAGTGGGAATAATAGGCTGTTCATCGTAATCTCAACTGAAAATAGCTTCTCTGGGGGGCTTCACGGAACATTACAGTGAACGAGACATGATATTGGTTATTGCGCCGTAGTCGTTGATCGCTTTCCAGCTAACCCGGTCATTTTTCTTGGCGCCGGAATAGAACACTCGGCTACTGAACGGCGCAATCGTGGGGACCGGCGTAACGGCTTTGTCGTTGATCTTTAATTGCTGCAATGAAATGTAATAAGGCGTTGGATTACCGATCTCGAGATCGCTTCCTTTTAATACCGGCAGCAGTTTCATCCAGGCATCCTGCGCCTGCGCGCCTTTTAGCTTCGCCGGGCGATAAATAAGTTTGATCCGCGTTTTGACCGCCACCATCAGGCTGTTGGTGGCTTCTTTGTCTGTCGATGGTATGGCTTTCGAACTCAGCCAGAACAGGGATTCCCGATCCTGGGCCAGCCCGCTTTGGGTATACATAATACGCAATACGCCCTCTTTACCCGGATCTAACCGGAACAGCGGCGGCGTAATAATAAAAGGTATGTTTTTTTCTCCGTTATCGCTTTCAATACGGGACTGAATCAGCGTAGGGACACCATCCTGAGAATTAAATATCGACAGCGTTGTTTCTCGCTCCGTATCGTCATAGATTAAGCGTGTGCCGCCTACGGTAATACTGGCAAAACAAAAGTTTGCTGAAAAAATAAAATAAAGGAAAAGTAAAAAAATATTTTTTTTCATTGTGATATCGCTATAAAAAGAGTGATGGCGCATTATTCAATGCACCATCTGAATATCATTGATAGGTGATGGTGAAGTTGGTGGAGCTATTTGCCGTACCCGGGCTGACCGTATCAATAGCAACGTATTTGGCAATAAAGTTGAGGGTGTTAACCACGCTGGTGGCGCTGGTATCCAGCGTAATAAATTTTGATGCCGTGGATAAAGGAATACGGGTTACGCCATCGGCTTCGAATAATGCAACTCCCACGCCGCTGGCAATTCCCGTACCGCCCAGATTATCTAACGACAGCGTTTTCCCATCCGCGCTATTGCCATCAAAGGTGATCGATGCCGCGCTAACGGTGGTCGGGCAGTTGGTCATGGAAATCTTGAAGGGGGAGCCTCCGGCAAAACTCCCGACGCTGCCTAGTGATGCCGCCGAGACATTTCCCAGCGATACTGTTGTGCTGGTTGCGGTTGAGTCTACCGAGCAGGCGGAATTAAGCACTGTGCCAGTGAAGTTAATCGTCCCGTCAGCAGCAAAAACGGATGACGCCACTAATGGAATGGAAGCCAGTACCGCAGTTCGAATGACGTTTTTTAACGACATATATAGTATACCTTTTTAGTTAATAATGAACTCTTCTCATTGACTGTTACGAAAACAAAGGGCAATAAGAAGATGTCTTTAGGAAAAAGATATTTCCCCTGGTTTGTTTTATCTCGTTTCATTTGACATTTTTTAATGTTCTTGTTGGAGGTGGTGTTTATTATTTGGTGGTTTTATTTTTATTTTTATTGCGTCTTTCCCCATCCTCTGTTGGCGCATTTTTTACGTCCGCTCCTATTTTATTTAGGGCGGATTGTATTTATCGAACTCTCTTTATAAAAGTGATTTTTTACTTGAGATTAGTGAATTAATTCTTAATTAAGAATTTTTTTGTTAATCATTGTTGTTATAAATCGTTGTTTTTAAATGGTTTTATGGGTGTTATGAGACGTAATGAAATGGTTGTAATGGTTTTCCTTATTTTTGACAAGGGAATAGGTTTTTTTATATCAGTAAAAATTATTATTATGTTACAGTCGCAAATGTAGATAGACGGAATGATTATTAGGGAACCCTATTCGCTGGATGATGGTAGTTCTCTGCTTTACATTGAGATAATGTTATGCATAAGGTGTATCGTATTAATGGAGTGGTTGATTTTTATGTCGATAGAAATCAACTGAAATCGCTGATTAGCGATAAAACGGAAACGCTTAATAAACCTGTAGCACGCTGCCTGCTGCTGTTGATCGAGAAAAGATATGAAATTATTGAACAAGCGACTTTTTTCTCTGAAGTCTGGAATAAATTCGGCGTTTTTGTTACGCCGAATACTTTTTATCAGAATATTTCTCTGCTGAGAAAAAGCCTGAGTTCCGTTGGTCTGGGGGACGACGCGGTAAAAACCGTGTCGCGCAAAGGCCTGATGCTTTCCCTCAATGTTGAAGTGGAATTCATTGATTATGAGAAGAATTTTTTCATTTCACCCGCTACTGAATCGGCCGGCGAGTCCGAATCCGACGTTAACGTCGACGTCGCGTTTACACCGCAATCGGCGCGTCGGTTAGCGCCTGAATCCGTCATTGAGGCAAGCCTCGCGGAGGTTGAAGAAAAACCTTGTCAGCCGTTGGGAAGACGACGGTTTCATACTTGGCATCTCGGGCCTGTCGCGCTATTGGTTTGCCTGATTATATTGTCTTACAGTCTTCATAACTCGAATCATCGCGTTCGCGGCTATTTTGACAATTATGCTTACCTTTACGAATACAATGGGTGTTTTCTTTATTCCAATGCCCTGGCGCCAAAGGAAAAGGTATTGAGTATCGTGAATGACGATGAAATTTTTTGTGCGGTGAATAAGTATGTTTATATTACGACGTATGACTTTTCTGTCGTGAATTCAGTAGTGCAATGTCGGTTCAAAATTGATGATGAAAATCAGGATAATCATTGTATATCACATTTGTTTATTGGCGATGGAAAAGCGAAATGAGGAGCGTTAATCAATATTTTTCCATTTTTTTATTGGCGATAATGATGGCTTTTTTTATATTTTTTTATATTAATCGCCCCCAGTCGACAAAATTGTCTTGTGATGCGTCATTTGTTGTTCACAAAAATGGATACGTCATCAAATTACTAATGAGCTATATTTTTTACGATAAAACCGGCATAGCCATGCTAAATGGCACCCTGTCCATGCCGGATGGCATAATCAATACGGTAAATAGAAGAACGGTATTCAATTATAAGAAAGTAAACAATGGCTACTTTCTTATTTCCACGGACTCTTACTCGATGTCTCATCAGGCTGCCAACGTGATTTTTAGCGAGGTATTGCCGGTATTCTATTTTAAAAAGGATATAAATTTTAATATTATCATCTATCCTCAAGGTAATGAGGGATGGGTGTTCGCCACCGATCCGGTACCGTCATTCCTGTGTGAAAATCGTTGATATGAAAACAGGGGCATGTCGGTGATTATTGCGAGTAAAGCATTTCAGATTAATGGGCTGGAGTATGTCATCAGGCCGGCCGTCGAAGCCGATGCGCAAGTCTTATCCGAATTACGAGCGCGCATCGACGGCGAGACTGAAAATCTGGATCGGGAAGGCGGTGAAAGCTTTATCGATGTATCTGGATTCGAACGACTGATCCGCTCGGATTCGCTTAGCCTGGTCAACTTGTTTCCGGTGGCTGTCGTCGACCGGCGCATTGTCGGTTTTTCACGCGCTGAAGGTTCTCCTCTCAGGAGTTTGGCGCATAAAATCGAGTTCGGCGTCTGCGTATTGAAAGACTTTTGGCGACAGGGCATTGGGAAAAATTTGCTGGCTGTAACCATTGCCGGTGCTGACGCCGGCGGGATCAAAAAAATCGCGCGGCGCGTGTTGTCGACCAATACTAAAGCGATTGCGCTTTACAAGACATTTGGTTTTGAGGTCGAGGATATACTGAAAAACGATAAATTGCTTGCCGATGGTCATTACTACCACCCCCTTGTCATGGGGCGTTGGCGCCACGATCGCGGGCAGCAGGCCCGGGTTTGAAGAAACAGCACCGGGCCTGGTGTGCGGCGATTAATGCTTAACCAATGTCGCGAAGTAGTAAATCAGCGGTACGGCCATGATCCACAATCCGACAGGGATCTCACGCCACTTGCCGGCAATGGCCTTGATGAGAATATAGAACAGCAGGCCGCCCGCGATCCCGGTACCGAAACTGTTGGCGACCAGCGTGATCATCACCATCATCAGCACCGGTAAACCATCGGTAAAATTAGCCAGATCGACCTTTCGCAAACCGCTGAACATATTCAGTCCTATCAGAATCAGCGCCGGCGCCGTAGCCTCTTTGGGGATCATCAGCGCGATGGGGGTGAACAGCAGCATCAGCAGAAACATGGCGGCGGCAGCCAGTGCGGTCATGCCGGTCTTGCCTCCGGCCTCGGCGGCGGCGGAAGATTCAATCAACGCCGTGGCGGCCGGAATGCCGACCCAGGGGCCTAACGCGGCGGCGATGGAGTCCACCATGAACGGCCGGTTGATCAGCGGCATATTGCCTTCTTCGTCCAGTAAACCGGCCTCGCCGCCCACCGCCAGCGTCGTCCCCATGGTTGAGAAAAACTCCGAGGCGAAAAAAACGAACAGAAACGGCAGGAAAGCTATATTCAGCGCGCCCAGCATATCAATATGGCCGAGAACCGGCGTGAGCGAGTGCGGCAGGGCGATAAAGCTTGTCGGCAATTTGGTGACGCCGGCCGGTATGCCCACCAGGGTGGCGAACAGAATGGCCCACAGGATGGCGCCCGGTATACGTCGCGCCTGAAGCGCAATCGCCAGAAACAGCCCGCATAAGGCCACCAGCGCACCCGGCGACAGGAAGTTTCCCAGCATCAGCGCGTTGGTTTTGGCGTTGGCCAGCACCAAATCGGCGTTGCGAAAGCCGAGGACGGCGACAAAAAGACCGATGGATGCGGTTAATCCCAGCTTGATGGATTGCGGAACGGAGCGCGTCACCAGTTCGCGCAGACCGAATTTCGTCAGCAGGAAAAACAAAATTCCCGACCAGCAGGCGATGCCGAGGCCGATTTGCCAGCCGATGCCTTCGCTGCCAGCCAGGGTGATCCCCACCAGTACCGAGCCGCCGATACCCGGTCCGACGATAAACGGCAGATTGGCATAGAACGCCATCAACAGCGTTCCGGCGACGAAGACCAGGATTGTGCCGGTGGTCGCCGCGCCTTTATCCATGCCGCCGGCGGCCAGCAATCCGGGAATCACCACCAGCAGATAAGCGGCGGCAAGAAAGCCCGTGACGCCGGCCAGGCATTCTGTTCTGGCCGTACTGCCCCGGGAGTACAACGCGAAACGTCTTTCCAACCAGCTCCCTGATGCTGGCGTGTTAAGGGTATTGTCGGCCATTATCCGGCTCTCCTGTTGCTATTATTTAGTGTTTTGCTGTTACGAATGGTCTGGGGTTTCCCGCCAGTCAATAAGCGGGTCGACAATCTGGCGCGTTGCGCCGTCCGTCAGCCCAAGATCGGTCAGATGCGGTCCTGCGTTACACGCCAGGCAGGTGCCCTCGATCGCTTTAAACACGCGATAGGGCGGCTCCCAGTCGGCGATATCGCCGCTGCGTTCACGTAATCGACGAAACTGAGCCGCAAGCTCCTCTGCCGGCAGTTCGGACAGCATGCCGGCTATCGGCATCGCCACATGGGCGATAATTTCGCCATGCTGCGCCAGCGCCATGCCGCCGCCGCAGTCGATCAGACAGTTGGCCGCCAGCGCCATCGCATGAGGATCGCGTCCCAGCACCACCAGGTTATGTGAATCGTGCGAGTAACTGGTGGCAATGGCGCCGCGCAGCTCGCCCCAGCCCTCAAGCAAGGCCATCTGCGGCTGCGCGTCGTGGCGGCCGTGGCGATGTTTTACCCAGATCAGGCTGAAACCCGCAGGCAGTTGCACTTTGCCGTCGCGTATCGCCACCTCTTTCTCGCCCCACTGCGTAAAGCGCGCGCCGCGAATGTGCCGCAGGCGGGCCATGCCGTGACGCATAGCGCCGATGCGCATCATAAAGTCGCTATCCGCGACCGGCCCGAGATGCAGCGTGTCGCGCGGCGGCGGCGGGTTTTTCGGCGCGTGGAGGCGCTGCAATATCACGCCGTTGTCGGCGATAAGCTTGCCGGCCACGTAAACCCGCCGCGCCTGAAGTTTTTCCAGCGAATCAAATACCACCAGATCGGCGCGGCGCCCGGCGGCAATCAGACCGATGTCGTTGCGCTGTAGGCGAATGGCGGCGTTCAGCGTGGCGAAGCGCAGCGCAGCCGTTGCCGGCAATCCGTGTTCAATCAACTGGTTGAGCAGTGCGATAATGCCGCCTTTTTCCAGCAGCATATCCGGGGGAACATCATCGGTGCAGACGGTAATCTGCGACGACAAATGCGGTAAGGTCTTAAGCGCCGCGACGATATCCGGCAATAAATAGGGGTGGGAACCGCGTATTTCGATCGTTAATCCGGCGCGCAGTTTTTCCAGCGCGTCCTCGGCGGAGGTCAGTTCATGATCGGAGGTGACGCCCGCCGCCAGATATGCCTGCAAATCGGCGCCTTGCAGGCCGCGCGCATGGCCTTCAATCAGTTTGCCGCTGGCCAGACCGGCGTCAAGGATCGCCATCATGCGCTCGCTGCCATGCAGCACGCCATGCATGTCCATCACCTCCGCCACGCCGGAAATTTCCGGCCAGCCGAGCATTGTCGTCATCTCGTCGCCCGCGAAGTCGGCGCCCGACATTTCCAGTCCGGGCGTGGAGGGCACGCTCGACGGCGCGGCGACCATCACCTGCAACGGTAGGCGGCGGCTGGCCTCAATGGCATAACGCACGCCTTCGACGCCCAGAACATTGGCGAGTTCATGCGGATCCCAGAACACCGCGGTGGTGCCCTGCGTCAGAACAATTTCCGCGTAGCGCGCCGGCGGCAGGTGTGAACTTTCAAGATGAACATGGGTGTCCATTAACCCCGGCGACAGGTAGGCGCCGGCCAGATCCTGGACTTCGGCTGCATCGGTGCGGCTACCGCGCGGGTGAACGCTGGCGATCAGTTCACCGACAATCCCGACGTCAGCATCGCGTATCTCTCCGGTCGCCATATCCACCACCCGAGTCCGGGTCAGCAACAGGTCGAAGGCGATCTCTCCTTTGGCGGCCTGTATCGCGCGGCGGCGATGTTGTGCAGTAACGCTCATAAACGACTATCCGACAAACTAATCATCACGCTACTCTAGGGAGGCGGCAAACGTTTGCCTAGCTGAATAAATTTATCACTCGATAAGAAAGGGTTATTCTGATGCGTAAATTCATCGCGAATCAAATCAGACGACACTATGACCGAACCCTGGCAGCGCCTGCCCGCGCTTTCCTTGAAACAGCTACAGTATTTTGTGACGCTGGCGCAGCTTCGCCACTTCACCGATACCGCCAGCCGTCTTGCCATCAGCCAGCCGGCGTTAAGCAGCGCGCTACGGCAAATAGAACGGGTGCTGGGGGGCAAACTGGTTAATCGCACGGCGTCGTCCGTGACCCTGACGGAACTGGGAACGGCGATTTTACCGCATGCCGAAAGGGTACTCAGCGTCGCGCAGCGCTCATTTCAGGATATGCGGCAAATTATCGAAGCCGGCGGCGACGGCACGGTGCGGATCGGTTTGGTGCCTTCCGTCGGCTCCCTGCTGTTTCCGACGATACCCGCGCTGCTGGCGCGCCAGTTCCCGCGTCTTAAAGTGGAGTTTCACGATCAAACCAACGATTCGCTTACCGCTCAACTGTTGAAAGGACAAATTGATTTCGGCATTGGCGCGTTGGACAACTCGGTGCCGCCGCAGCTGCAGGTGTTTACCTTACAGGAAGATCCCTTCGTCGCCGTCCTGCACGCGGATGACCTACTGGCGCAATCCGCGCATTTGCCGTGGAGACTCCTGACGGGAAGGGATATCGCCGTGTTTTCCAAAGGCAATATCCAGCGGCTGGTCGCGGCGATGGCGGAAAGCAACCGCCTGACGCTGCGCACTCGCTATCAGGTGGATTACATCGAAACCCTGTACGGCCTGGTCCGTTCGAAACTGGCGGTGGCTATCCTGCCGCAACTTTACACCACGCATCTGCAGGACGCGGAACTAAGGGTAGTGCAGCTCCAGCAGCCCGCGCTGACCCGCACTCTGGCTTTGATGCGCAATCCCCAGCCTTTGCCGCCGCTGATTGAATCCTGTTTTCAACTGTTGCTGGCGACGCTGCGGCCGGGAGGAAATCAACGCGTCTGAGAAGTTCGCCTTTATACGTCGCCGGGCGGGCGGCGTTCTGTCTGCGGCAGGACGACAGAACGCCGATAAATAGCGTTGTTGTTATAGATTATGTCACGGTTATTACCGGAAAAACGGCAAAGGCCGGGACTGGCCAGCCTTTGGCATTATCTCACTTTTTTGAAGATGATGAGGATCAGTAGGGTGGAAATGAGGTACCCAGGAAGAGAAATCACTAGCAGCGAGTCGTAATACTCGTCGAATTCAGCCACTACAGCATTACAGGCTTCAATGGTAATGGTCTTACCGTTAAGTATGTCCGTATATTTTCTCGTTATTCCATAACCTAGCACGTTGACGAATATCACTCCGATGTAGATAAACAAGATCGCTATTATGCTCCCCCGTCGGATAAAGCATTTTGTTCTACTGGTTAAGCTCATGCCAACCACCCACAAACCTGCCGGCATAGCCAGAAGCGCAACCTGATATTGATACCTTTTAGCAAAATTTTTCTCCATTGTGCTAATTCCCTGGACGTGTAATTGTCCATACGCGAGAATTTTATTTTAATTTATCATAAATATCAATTGGTTAAATTGATGGTGAGCGACTGCTACAGCGTATAAGATAATTTTGCCGAGACAACGGAACGGCGAAACCGTCTTCGTCTCCCATTGAGAATTGGCCTGTGGTTGATGTGTCGTTTGTTGCCAAAGGGTTAGATCCAGCTTTGCAATGAGCGCAACGGTGTGCGTTGCGTAGTGACTTTCGTTTAGCTCATCGACATCCATGCCTCTTCCGTTGCGCCTGGCGGATCCCTGCGCCAATATGCGCCGCAAGGCCGTTTACAAGACTTCCGGTTGGCATTATCCTGATCAGGAATAAGTGCGGTGCATTAATCGCAACTATTTGATTTAAATGACTCGGGGTGCCCTGGTGTTGTAACCAAGGGCTGAGAAAGACCCGCTGACCTGAACTGGATAATGCCAGCGTAGGGAAGTCTCGGTATGCCAACCAATCGGTTACCGCCTTCTTGCACGCCGGTTGGGGAAATAATGAATACTCGACCTGTCGATTTACCGGCTGCCCACGCGGCGGCGTCGCTCGCGCAATTTCATGCGTTGTCTCCTTTAGTTCACTGCCTGACCAACGATGTGGTGCAATCCTTCACCGCCAACGTGTTGCTGGCGCTCAATGCATCGCCGGCGATGGTGGTGGATCCGGCCGAGGCCGCGCAGTTCAGCGCCCAGGCCGACGCGCTGTTGATCAATGTCGGCACTCTGGAACAGCATCGCGCCGACGCCATGCTGGCGGCGGTTAATCGCGCCAATCAATCCGGCACGCCCTGGGTGCTTGACCCGGTAGCGGTCGGCGGGCTGAGCTTGCGTACCGAATTTTGCCGTGAACTGCTGCCGTTAAAGCCGGCGGCTATCCGGGGAAACGCCTCGGAGATCATGGCGCTGTCGGGACTGAATGCGCAGGGGCGCGGCGTGGATAGCGCCAACGATTCATTGGCCGCGTTGCCTGCCGCCTGCGAGCTGGCCGGCCGTCTTTCGACGGTTGTCGCGGTGACGGGCGAGGTGGACTATATCACCGACGGCGATCTGACGTGGGCGGTAAGCGGCGGGGATAAAATCATGACCCGCGTGGTGGGAACCGGCTGCGCCCTGTCCGCGGTGGTCGCCGGATTCTGCGCGCTGGCGGGCGATCGTTCGCAGCACGTGGCGGCGGCTTGTTATGTCATGTCGCTGGCGGGGAAACAGGCCGCCGGCCGGTCGTCGGGGCCGGGCAGTTTTATTGCGGCCTTCCTTGACGGACTTTATGGCCTGCGGGCGGAGGCGTTGGCATGAAACGACGTCTCAACGTTTTAACCATCGCCGGCACCGACCCCAGCGGCGGGGCGGGGATCCAGGCCGACTTGAAAACGTTTTCCGCGCTGGAGGCCTACGGCACTTCGGTGATTACCGCGCTGGTGGCGCAAAATACCCGCGGCGTTCAGTCGGTCTATCAGATTGCGCCGGACTTTGTGGCGGCCCAGCTTGATTCCGTGCTGAGCGACGTCCGTATCGACAGCGCTAAAATCGGCATGCTGGCGCAGGCTGATATTGTGGCGGTGGTGGCCGAACGTTTGCGCCACTACGCCATCCCTTACGTGGTGCTGGATACCGTCATGTTGGCGAAAAGCGGCGATCCATTGCTATCAAATGATGCCGTGGCGTCGATTCGCCATTTATTGCTGCCCCAGGTTTCGCTGGTTACCCCTAACTTACCGGAAGCCGCCGCATTGCTGGGGTGTTCGCCGGCGAGCAACGAACGGGAGATGCGCGATCAGGGGCAGGCGTTGCTGGCGCTGGGATGTCAGGCGGTGTTGATGAAAGGCGGACACTTAAGCGAGGAAGAAAGCCCCGACTGGTTGTTTAGCCAACGGGCCGAACCGCTGCGTTTCGCCGCCCCCCGCGTCAATACCCGGCATACCCACGGTACCGGCTGCACCCTGTCTGCGGCGCTGGCGGCGCTGCGTCCGCGTCATGCTGACTGGACGGCGACGGTCGCGGCGGCGAAACATTATCTGCAAAAGGCGCTTGAACAGGCCGATTCGCTGGACGTGGGACGGGGGATTGGGCCGGTGCATCATTTTCATGCCTGGTGGTGATGCGCGACGGAAGCGACGAAGGCGCAGGGCGTTAGCCTGCGCCCAGCCCGTTAGGTGATGGTCCGATTGGCGACGCCTGTCGCCAATCGGACTCTTTCCGATGAATTATGCGATCGTAACTTGCTTATCAAGATAGGTATCCTGCACGGCGTTGATCAGCGCCACCCCTTCCGGCATTGATTTTTTAAACGCCTTGCGGCCAAGGATCAGCCCCATGCCGCCCGCGCGCTTATTGATCACCGCGGTGCGCACCGATTCCTGGAGATCGTTATCGCCGGCGGCGCCGCCGGAATTGATCAGTCCGGCGCGCCCCATGTAGCAGTTGGCCAGTTGATAACGCACCAGATCGATCGGGTGAGCGGTCGTCAGCCTGTCGTAGACGCGGTCGTCGGTATAGCCGAACTTGACGGCGCGATAGCCGCCGTTATTTTCCGCCATTTTCTGCTTCACGATATCGGCGCCGATGGTGGCGGCAATATGGTTGGCCTGTCCGGTAAGATCGGCGCTGGCGTGATAATCAACCCCGTCTTTTTTAAAGGCCGGATTACGCAGATAGGCCCAGAGTACGGTGACCATGCCCAGCTCGTGCGCGCGTTCGAACGCGCTTGAGATCTCTTCGATCTGGCGGCGTGATTGTTCTGAGCCGAAATAAATGGTGGCGCCCACGGCGACGGCGCCCAGATTGAACGCCTGCTCGACGCTGGCATAAAGCGTCTGGTCGTACTGGGTCGGATAGCTCAGGGTTTCATTATGATTAAGCTTCACCAGGAAAGGGATTTTGTGCGCGTAGCGGCGTGAAACCGAAGCCAGCACGCCATAGGTGGAGGCGACGCAGTTGCAGCCCGCCTCTATCGCCAGCTCAACGATGTTCTTGGGATCGAAATATAGCGGGTTGGCGGCGAAGGATGCGCCGGCGGAGTGTTCAACCCCCTGATCGACCGGCAGGATCGACAGATAGCCGGTACCGGCCAGTCGGCCGTGGTTGAACAGGGTTTGCATCGAACGTAATACGCTGTTGGGGCGATTGTTATCGATCATCACCCGGTCGACAAAGTCGGCGCCCGGCAGGTAGAGGTTTTCCGCAGGGATAGTGGCGCAGCGGTGTTGCAGCAGATCTTCCGCTTCCTTACCTAATAGCTGTGCAATATCAGTCATGATGAACTCCTGGTTTGGCTTTCCTTTATCGCCGTCTCAGGTGATTGCGCTTGTTATTTTGGGGGGAGGGAGAGTGGCAAGCTTTGCTTCGGCCCCAAAATGACAGGTGAAAAAGGGTTACGGCGTAATGAAAAGCGATGATTAAAGTGCCGTTAAAGCAGGATGAATGAAATCCTGACGATCAGAAGAAACAATAGTTGCGATCGCCGGTAATTGCCATTTTGCGTGGGAAATTTGCCGCGCTAGTCCCATTATCGCGCTGCATGCGGAAAACCGCGGATTGACAGCGGCGCCGACCTGGCGGCGATGGATTTTTACTCAGTAATTTTGCTTACAAATAAGCAGCTTGTCTCCCTGATGAGGGATAAGGGTGCTAACCTGTGAGGATGAAACAATGGCGGCTGGCTTGACTGGCCGTCTATCGGATATGAGGGAGTGAGTATGGCGGGTTCAACACGTAGCATGATGGTTTCAAAAGGACTCCAGACGATACTCAATATTGGATTGCTGATATTGGCTATCATTCTGGTTATTTTTCTGGGTAAAGAAACCTACCATCTGGCGCAGGTGTTGCTGATTGCCAATGAGAAAGATTCGTCCTACCAGCTGATTGAAAGTATTGTGATCTATTTTCTATATTTTGAGTTTATCGCCTTGATCGTGAAGTATTTTCAGTCGGGATATCATTTTCCGTTGCGCTACTTCATCTATATCGGCATTACCGCGATGATCCGGCTGATTATCGTCGATCACAAAAATCCGTTCGATACGCTGATTTATGCCGCCGCTATTTTGCTGCTGGTGATTACGCTGTATCTGGCGAACAGTAATCGTCTGAAGCGGGAATAATCTCTGTGCCGACTGCCCCGGCGCTTCGTCGGGGCAAAGGGAAACGCCGTATATGAAGCCAGAGGCCGGCTGATGCCGGCCCAATCATCCCAGTAACGGACACTGCGGCGGCAGGCGGCAATGAATGGCCGCCGGAAGCACTTCAATCAGAAACCGTTTGGCTTTAAAGGGTTCGCCATCCAGATTAAAGGTCATGTCATTCGGCGCGGTAATTTCTAACCAGGGCAGAGTGGTCGAAATCATGTTGGGGTTTTCAGTACCGGTAAACCACGCTTGTAGCATGTTGGGCAGCAACTCCTGCGCCGACAGGATACTCAGCTCCAACTGCCCGTCATTCACCAGCGCCTCCGGACACAGCTGCTGACCGCCGCCGGCCTGGCGTCCGTTGCCTATCGCAACAACCCAGGTATCGCCCGACCAGTTAAAATCCGGGCCACGAATTTCGCAACGTTCGGATTGCAGCATATCCATGCGCAATAGCGCGTTGAGCACATAGGATGCGCCCCCCAGCGCCGCTTTCATTTTAGCCGGGGTTTCCGTGGTGATGCGGGTGGCGAATCCACCCGTCGCCATATTGATGAAATACTGTTCGTTATTCACCTTGGCTAAATCAATGGCTGTCGCCCGGCCCTTGAGCGCCAACGCCAGCGCGTTATTCATATCAACGGGAATCTGACAACTGGTGGCGAAGTCGTTCGCCGTTCCCAGCGGGATGATCCCCATGCAGGGCCGTACCGCCTCGGATTGCTCCGCCAGCGCGCCGGCGACTTCATTGATGGTGCCGTCGCCCCCGGCGGCGATGACATTATCGACTTTCAGCCGGACGGCTTCTTCCACATAACGACGCGCGTCGCCGAATTCCCAGGTAACCCTGACATGCAGCGTATGGCCATCCTTACGCGACTCGCCAATGGCATCACGGAGCTGATCATTACCGGTATTTTTCCCATTAAGAATGAGCAGAGTGGCTGGGGGTTGGCCCATGAATGTCTCCCAATTCGGTGTTTCAGATTAGATAAAGATAATGGTAAACCCACTATGACAGGCGAACCTTACAATCAATAACCGATTTTATCGGCAATCCGTCAAGTGCTGTAGGCAATCGTCTTCTAATCATAGCCAGTAAATATAATTAGTCAGTAAAAACAATTAGTCAGTAACGTCGGTTCTTGAAATCACAGGCTATACAAAATGTTCAGCAACGGCGAGTCATTACGGGATGGCGGGGCGGTTGAGGCAACGATAAAAAAAGAAAAGCCAGCTCAAGGGAGATTGAGCTGGCCAAGGAGGTGGTTCCTAGTAGTATCACTACGCTTATTTTTTGTTCTATATTTTCTCAGCGCCACAATACTAACTGCTAGGCGCAGTCATTGATGTGATCTGATTCTAATATTTGCCTAAACACCCGATCTTTGTGTTTATATCCTGTTTTTCCGGTTGCCGGCTTCGGCCCGCAACCGGACGCGGATACGCCGTCGGGATCATTGCGCGTTTGGATTGCGGGTCGTGGTGGCGCCCGGCAGATTACGCAATAGCAGTGCATATTCCAGATCAATTTCCTCCGGCACCGGCAGATAGACGGTATGTCCATTGCCCGGCGCGACATCGGTCGCGTGCCCTTTGGCGTTTTGAATCGCCTCAATGGTAAATTGAACATTGCCTTTGGGCGTCATCATTTCCACGCTATCGCCGCAGGAGAACTTGTTTTTCACCGCGACTTCCGCCAGACCATCGCGCCGAGCGCCGGTGAATTCGCCGACAAACTGCTGTCGGTCGGAGACCGAATAGCCATAATCGTAGTTCTGGTAATCCTCATGCACGTGACGACGCAGGAAACCTTCGGTATAACCGCGGTGAGCCAGTCCTTCCAGCGTTTCCAACAGGGTTGGATCAAAGGGTTTGCCGGCCGCGGCGTCGTCAATGGCGCGACGGTAGACCTGTGCGGTGCGGGCGCAATAGTAGAATGACTTGGTGCGGCCTTCGATTTTCAGCGAGTGGACCTGCATCTGCGTCAGTCGTTCCACATGCTGAATGGCGCGCAGATCGCGCGAGTTCATGATGTAGGTGCCGTGTTCGTCTTCAAACGCGCTCATGTATTCGCCGGGGCGTTGGTTCTCTTCCAGCATAAAGACTTTATCGGTCGGCGCGCCGATGCCCAGCGCCGGCTCAACATTTTTTACCGCGATAGGTTCATGCTGATGAACGATATTGCCGACCTCGTCCTCTTTCCCTTCCTGCACCTTGTATTCCCAGCGGCAGGCGTTGGTGCAGGTGCCCTGATTCGGATCGCGCTTATTGATGTAGCCGGACAGCAGGCAGCGGCCGGAGTAGGCCATGCAGAGCGCGCCGTGTACGAAAATTTCCAGTTCCATCTCCGGCACTTTACTGCGGATTTCGGCAATCTCTTCCAGCGACAGCTCGCGGGAAAGAATGACGCGGCTCAACCCCATCTGTTGCCAGAATTTCACCGTCGCCCAGTTAACCGCATTCGCCTGCACGGAGAGGTGGATCGGCATCTGCGGGAAGTTTTCCCGAACCAGCATAATCAGTCCGGGATCGGACATGATCAGCGCATCCGGCCCCATTTCAACCACCGGTTGCAGATCGCGCAGGAAGGTTTTCAGCTTGGCGTTATGCGGTGCGATATTCACCACCACATAGAATCTTTTACCCAGTTCGTGGGCTTCATTGATGGCCTGCGCCAGCGTCTGATGGTTGAATTCGTTATTACGCACCCGCAGGCTGTAACGAGGCTGGCCGGCATAAATCGCATCCGCGCCATAGGCAAAGGCGTAACGCATATTTTTCAGCGTTCCGGCCGGAGAAAGGAGTTCCGGTTTAAACATGATGTCTCTCGATTCTGATCACAAGTCAGGCCGCTCCCCGCTGGGAGCAGTAAAGGCGGGGATTCTAGCGCTTATCCATGAAAAAAGCAGCAGACGACCTACAAAAAGTAGGCCTATTAGCGCTGGCTATGCGTGATCGCGCGGACCGATCAGCGTTTGACCGCCACCGGCGCCGCCTCAAGCCGGTGCCGATCGTGCGGACGTTCGAAGTCCGCCAGCGGACCCAAGGGCACGATGCCGGTCGGATTCAGCCACCTGATGCCGTAGTAGCCGGCCTTGATGTGCGCGATATTGACGGTCTCTTTCACTCCCGGCCATTGATACAGCTCGCGCAGGTAGTTCGACAGGCTGGGGTAATCTTCGATGCGGCGGATATTGCACTTGAAGACGCCATGGTAGGCGACGTCAAACCGCACCAGCGTAACGAACAGGCGCCAGTCGGCCTCCGTTAGCCTGTCGCCGGCGATATAGCGCCGCGTCGCCAGATGCGCCTCTACCTTATCCAGCGTGGAAAACAGGGTGGTGACGGCCAGGTCATAGCTCGCCTGCGTTTTGGCAAAGCCGGTTTTGTAGACGCCGTTGTTGATGCCGTCGTAAATGATTTGGTTCCAGCGGTCGATATGGCCGCGTAGCGCGGGCGGATAAAAATCGAGCGTATTGCCGCTCAGCGCATCAAAGCTATCGTTAAGGATACGGATAATATCCGCCGATTCATTGTTAACAATACGCCCTTCCCGCCGGTCCCATAATACCGGCACCGACACCTTGCCGGTGTAGTGTTTATCGCTGGCGCTATACAGCTGATGCAGAAAATGGATTGGACCAACCTGCTCGCCCGCGTCCTGTGGCGTGCTGAACGTCCAGCCGCCGTCGCCGATACGGGGCTCGGCGATGGAAAGGCGGATAATGTTTTCCAACCCTTTCAGCTTGCGAAAGATCAGGGTGCGGGAAGCCCAGGGGCACAGGTAGGAGACAAACAGCTGATAACGGCCGGGTTCGGCGATAATCTCGGTCTGACGGAACCTGGTTTCCTGTCGGTGGAACGCTCCATTCTTGATTTCTTCAGCGGCGACATCGCCGTTAACCCACTGGCCATCCACTAAACCTGACATTGCGCCTCTCTCTATCAATAACGATTGCTGGTTTGTAAGCCTAGCAGCTTGAAATAAAGAAAAAATGATAAATATTTCACTAAGTCGGACAGATTTTTTGACGTGGAGTCGTGGGGCATCACGCTTTCTCTAACGTTAGCCAGCCAAGGGCGCGAAAGGGAAGAACAGCATGCCGGCAAGGGGGGAATCGCCCTTATGCATATTGAATTTTGCCCTCAGGACGAAGGCGATGAACTTGCCGATAGTCAGCCTATCGCCCTGAGGGCAGCGGCGATAGGCATTTTTACGCCGCCGGCCAGGCTACACCAGCTCGCAGGGCTCGGCCTCCCAGCGATACCCCATACCGTAAACCGTACGGATAAAAGAGGTTTCTCCGTCCAGCTGTTCCAGTTTCCGGCGCAGGTTCTTGATATGGCTATCGATGGTGCGATCGGTGACGACGCGATAGTCGTCATACAGTTTGTCCAGCAGCTCTTCGCGCGAAAACACTTTGCCCGGTTGCGTGGACAGTGTTTTAAGCAGCCGCAGTTCGGCCGGCGTCAGGTCGAGATTTTGCCCCAGATAGCTGGCCTGAAAGCTGCTTTTATCAATCAACAAGGCGGATTTATCCGTCGGCTTTTGGGCCTCCGACAACCAGCCGCAGCGGCGCAGCAGCGTTCTTACCCGCACCACGACTTCCCGTGGGCTGAAGGGTTTGCAGATATAATCGTCCGCGCCGATCTCCAGCCCCAGCAGGCGATCGATTTCTTCGCTGCGGGCGGTGACCATAATGATGGGGACGTTGGAAAACTGGCGAATGTTGCGGCACAGCGTCAACCCGTCGAGGCCCGGCAGCATCAAATCCAGCAGAATCAACGCCGGCGTATTTTCCTTGACCCAGTCGATCACATCGTTGCCGTTGCTGATCCAGTGGGTTTGATAACCGGCGGCCTGGAGATAATCGATCAACAATTGTCCGAGTTTAGGTTCATCTTCAACGATCAGCACCGGTAATGCATTAGCCAAAGCAGGGTCGGTTATCATCATTTCAGGTTCAGTCATGGTGGGCTTCTATCCGGCGAATGTAAGGGAAGCTCGATGGTAATCAGCAGACCCCCCAAGGGGGAGTGATCAGCATACAGCCGTCCGCCATGCGCCTCAACGATATTGATGCAAATGGCCAGCCCCAGTCCCGAGCCGCCGCTGGCGCGATTACGCGAGCTTTCCGCCCGATAAAAACGCTCAAATATCAATGTAAGCTGCTCATCCGTCACGCCGGGAGCGCTGTCTTGCCAGGTTATCACCAGGCGTTTCTGGCGGGGCGCGGCGCGTATTTCCAGCTTCCCGTGCTCGTCGGTGTAACGTAGGCTGTTTTCCAACAGATTGTTGAACAGCTGGATCAGACGATCCGGATCGCCGAAGGTGCTGGCCTGAGCCGGAAAATCCGCACTCAGCGCGATCTGTTTTTTGCGGTAGCGTTCATTGAAGGCGGCGATGGCGATATGCAACAGCTGTACGACATCCACCGCGTTCTTGCGATAGGTTAGCGTTCCCCGGTCGGACAACGACAGCTGATGAAGGTCGTCCACCAGCTTGGTTAAGGTTGTCACTTCCGATTGCAACGACTGCAGCGAACCGGCGTTAGGCTGGCGGACGCCGTCCTGCAGCGCTTCCAGCTCGCCGCGCAGCACCGCCAGCGGCGTGCGCAGCTCATGGGAAATGTCCGCCATAAATGCGCGGCGGGACTGTTCGTTTTTTTCCAATGCGCCGGCGAGCTGGTTAAAGTCCTGCGCCAGCCGACCCAACTCATCATTGGTGGTGGCGGTAACGCGCGTGCTGAAATCGCCCGCCGCCAAATGGTGTATACCGTTGACCAGCCGTTTAACCGGCGCCAGCAGACCACGCGAGGTCAGCCAGGTGGCAAGGATCGCCAGCAGGGTGGACAGCGCCACGATAAGCCAACTGGTTCGCTGTTGCTGCCGATCAAAGTTGATATCGGCGTTACGCGTCAGACGCTCGGCAGGCGGCGCCACGACCCAGCCAACCGTCTGGTCTTTAACACGAATGGCTTGCCGTATGCCTTCTTTCGGCAGCGACTGCGGGGGGCCGAACAGGATGTTATTATCGGCGTCCAGCACCCAAAGACGAACGCGCCAGCCTTGCAGGGCATTGTTGGCGCCATCTTCGCTATTCTGCTCCATTGAATGCAATATCTTGGAGATCATACGTTCATTGTTGTGCAGGAATGACCAGTCGCCGTGCTGCTGGTATTGCTCCGCCAGCGTGTCGCGCAGTTGCACTACCCGTTGTTCGTTGCCGCGTTTAATGTAGTCGATGAATCCGCGCTCAAAGCTGACGCGAACGCCCCAGTGCATGGTGACCAGCACCAGCATGCAGGTGGCGAAAATCGCAAAGAACAGTTTAGCGGTGATGCCGAATCTCATAGTCACCTCATGACCGACGGGGAAGCGTCGACTGTTTAACGGTATCCGGCGGGACGCGGTTAAAAATCAACGCCGGCAAGGCGATAATAATCGCCATACTGAGATAGATATAAATAAACACGCTGTGGGTTTCCGCAGGTTCCGTCATCAGGTGATGGCGGGAAAATATGCCCAGCAATATCCCGGCGATGCTGACGCCCAGGCTCATGGACAGTTGCATGCTCATCGACAGCAAACTATTGCCGCCGCTGGCGAGGGTATCGGGAAGATCTTTCAGCGTCAGGGTATTCATGGCGGAGAATCGCATGGCGTTCACTGAACCGAGAAAAAACAGCACCACGGGTATCAGCCAGACCCAATTCATCATCGCCACCAGCGCGAAGAGCAGGACAACCAGCGCCAGCAGCAGGGTTGAGGCAATCAGCACCCGGCGGTAGCCGAAGCGGTTGACGATGCGCACCACGACCCGCTTGATCCCCATATTGCCCAGCACCATGGGAATCATCATCAGTCCGGCATGGAACGGCGAGAATCCCATCCCTAGCTGCAAGAATAGCGGCGTCATAAAAGGCAGCATGCCGCTGCCGATGCGCGCCAGAAAACCGCCGTTCAGGCCGATGGAGAAGGTTGGGGTCTTAAACAGCTTCAGGTTGAACAGCGCTCGCGGGTTTTGGCGGGCATACAGCCAATAGCTCAGCAGGGAAATCAGCCCGACGGCGATTAGCGCAACAATCGCCATGGGCGAAATCCCGAGATTATTGTGCCCGTCCAGCGCCAGCGTCAGGGTGGCCATGGCGACGGCGAGCCACAAAAAGCCGCGAATATCGAAACCTTGGGTCTGCATGGTGTAATTGGGCATCAGCAGCCAGGTGGCTACCGCGCCGGCAATGCCCACCGGTAAATTGATAAGGAAAATCCAGTGCCAGCTGGCGTATTCGACCAGAAAACCGCCAAGCGCCGGCCCCATCAACGGGCCAATTTGTCCCGGCAGCGTGACGAACGTCATGGCGGCCATATATTGATCGCGCGGCACGATTTTCATCACCGTCAGGCGGCCGACCGGCACCATCATGGCGCCGCCGATGCCCTGCACCACACGGGCCAGCAGTAGCTCATTCAGCGTTTGCGAACGGGCGCACAGCAGCGAGCCCAGCGTGAACAGCAGGATCGCGGAAAAAAAGATGTTTTTGACGCCGAGACGATCCGCCAGCCATCCGCTGGCGGGCAGCATAATGGCGACCGTCAATACATAAGACACTATCACGGAGTGCATATGCAGCGGGTTTTCGTTCAGGCTGGCGGCCATTGAGGGCAAGGCCGTATTTACAATGGTGGTGTCCAGCGTTTGCATAAAGAAGCCAAAGGCGACGATCCACAGTTGCCAGCGGACGGAAGCGGGCTGAGTCTGCATTATTCAGCGCGCTCCTGATTGGCGTGGTTTTTTAGTAAAAAACCGCTAAATACAGCGTTCGGCGCCTGAAGGGCTGACGGAACAATATGGCGACTTTCGCGCACGAAACTTTCCTCGGTGTGACATGTTTTCTTCATGACGGATGACGATGAAGCATTCGTCAGGGTAGCGACGCGCGCGCTTCCGACGCCGGGCGCCGCCGCATGTTGCGCAGCTTGTCGAAAAACAGGTAGACCACCGGCGTGGTGTAGAGCGTCAGTAATTGGCTCATCGCCAGCCCGCCGACGATGGTGATCCCCAGCGGCTGACGCAGTTCCGCGCCGTCGCCGCTGCTGAGCGCCAGCGGCAGGGCGCCGAACAACGCGGCCAGGGTCGTCATCATTATCGGGCGAAAGCGCAGCAGACTGGCCTGGAATATGGCGTCTCTGGCGCTGAGTCCGCCGGCACGCTGCGCCGACAGGGCGAAGTCCACCATCATAATGGCATTCTTTTTAACAATACCGATCAATAGCATAATGCCAATCAGGGCGATCAGGCTAAACGGCGCGCCAAACCACTCCAGCGCCAGCAAGGCGCCCACCCCGGCGGAGGGCAGGGTGGAGAGGATGGTTAATGGATGGATATAGCTTTCATATAATACCCCCAGCACGATATAAACCGTAATAATCGCGGCCATAATCAGCATCAGCTGCGACGACTGCGACTGCTGGAAAGCCTGCGCCGTGCCTGAAAACTGGCCGCGCACCGAGGGCGGCACTCCCAGCGAGGTCATGGTTCTTTCAATCGCGTTGGTGGCATCGGAAAGCGTCGCCCCCTCCGGCAGATTAAAGGAGAGGGTTGAGGCGGCGGACAGTCCCTGATGGTTGACCGACAACGGCGCGTTGATCGGCCGCCAACTGGCGAAGTAAGAGAGCGGGATCGGTTTTCCTGCGCTGTTGATAACGAACATTTTTTGCAGCGCGCTGACGTCCTGCGTATAGGCTGAATCCACTTCCATCACCACCTTGTACTGGTTTAACGGCTGGTAAATCGTGGATATCTGGCGCTGGCCAAAGGCATTGTTCAGCAGAGCATTGACGGTGGACACGCTGAGACCAAGCGCGGCCAGCGCATCGCGATCGTAAGTCAGCGCCATCTCCGCGCCCTTATCCTGCTGATCGGAGTTTATATCGGCCAGTTCGGGCAGTTTGCTCAGCGCCGCGCGAATTTTGGGCTCCCAGGTGCGCAGCTCGCCGAGGTCGTCCGACAACAGCGTGTACTGATAACCGGCATTGGACTCCCGCCCGCCGATGCGTATGTCCTGCACCGCCATCAAGAACAGATTGGCGCCGGGTTCTTTCGACAGTTTGGCGCGTAAACGGCTAATCACCTGCTGGGCGCTGACCTGACGCTCGGACAGCGGCTTAAGCGACACAAACATTGAGCCGCTATTGGTGCGCGAGCCGCCGGTAAAGCCGGTAACGTTATCCACCGCCGGATCGCTGCCCACGATGGTCATAAAGTTTTGCAGTTTCTGCTTCATCGCCTGAAAGGAGATGCTTTGGTCAGCCTGAATAAATCCCATCAGCCTGCCGGTATCCTGCTCGGGGAAAAAAGTTTTGGGAATGCTGATATACAGCCAGATATTGAGGGCGATGGTCGCCAGCAACACCACCAGCAGCCAGCGGGCGTGGTCTAGCACCCAGTTAAGGGAACGTCCGTAGGATTGCTGCAATGCGACCAGCACGCGACCAAAACCGCGTTTGCGCCGCAGGCTGCGTTGCGGCGTGGCGCGTAGCAGTCGGGCGCACATCATGGGCGTCAGGGTTAGCGAAATCAGCAGTGAAATGCCAATCGCCACCGATAGCGTGACGGCAAACTCGCGGAATAATCTGCCCGGCAGTCCTTCCATCAGCAGCAGAGGAATAAACACCGCCACCAGAGAAAGACTCATCGACAGCACGGTGAAACCCACTTCCCGCACCCCCTGCAACGATGCCTGCAAGGGTTTCATGCCGGCTTCGAGATGGCGGGCAATATTCTCCAACACCACGATGGCGTCATCGACGACAAAACCGGTGGCGATGGTCAGCGCCATCAGCGACAGGTTATTCAGGCTAAAGCCGCACAGATACATGGCGGCAAAGGTGCCGATCAGCGAAACCGGCACCGCCACCGCCGGGATCAAGGTCGCGCGTCCTGAACGCAGAAACAGGAATACCACCAGAATGACCAGCGCGACGGCAATCACCAGCGAGTGCTCGACTTCCTGCAGCGAAGCGCGGATCGTCGGCGAACGATCCTGGGCGACATGAAGCTGGATCTCGGCGGGCAGGCTGGCGTGCAGTTCGGGCAACGCCGCGCGGATGGCATCCACGGTGGTGATGATATTGGCGTCCGGCGCGCGCCGGATGATGATCAGAACCGCCGGTTTGGCATTGGTCATCCCGGCGTTGCGCGCATCCTGTACCGCGTCCTTCACCGTGGCGACATCGCTCAAGCGCACGGCCGCCCCGTTGTTATAGTGAATAATCAGCGGTCGGTAGGCGGCGGCCGTCTTCAGCTCATCGTTGGTTTTTATCTGCCAGCGCTGCGGGTCATTTTCAATATTGCCCACCGGTTGGCGGATATTGGCCTGCGCGATCGCCTGACGGACGTCATCCAGCGAAACGCCCTGATTAAACAGCGCCTGCGGATTGAGCGCCACGCGTACCGCCGGCAGCGAGCTGCCGCCGACGGAAACATCGCCCACCCCTTCCATCTGGGATATTTTCTGCGCCAGTCGGGTCGAGGCGAAATCATACAGTTGCCCCTGATCGTAGGTATCCGATGTCAGCGTCAGAATCATGATCGGGGCATCGGAAGGGTTCACTTTGCGGTAGGTCGGGCGGCTGGCCATGCCCGACGGCAGCATGCTTTGCGCCGCGCTGATGGCGGACTGCACATCGCGCGCCGCGCCGTTGATATCCCGGTCGAGATTAAACACCAGAATAATGCGGGTGCTGCCCAGCGAACTCATGGAGGTCATTTCCGTGACGCCCGCGATACGGCCAAGCGCTCGCTCCAGCGGCGTCGCAACCGAGGACGCCATGGTTTCCGGCGACGCGCCGGACAGCGAGGCGCTGATCGAAATCACCGGAAAGTCCACCTGCGGCAGCGGCGATACCGGCAGCAGACGGAAACCGAGCACGCCGCAGATGGCAATCGCCAGCGTCAGCAGCGTGGTGGCAATCGGTCGATGGATGAATAGGGCGAAGAACCTCACTCGATGCTTTCCTCATGACGGGGCGCGCGCCGGAAATGCAGCGCCATCCGGTCGAACAGCAGGTAAATCACCGGGGTAGTGAACAGCGTCAATATCTGGCTCATGATCAGCCCTCCGACCATGCAAATGCCCAACGGTTGACGCAATTCGGCGCCGACGCCGCTGCTCAGCATCAGCGGCAAGGCGCTAAGCAACGCGGCCATGGTGGTCATCAGGATTGGACGAAAGCGCAGCAGGCAGGCCTGGTAGATGGCGTCATACGGGCTCATCCCCTGTTCGCGTTCCGCCGCCAGCGCGAAATCAATCATCATGATGGCGTTCTTCTTCACGATGCCAATCAGTAAAATAATGCCGATAATGGCAATCACATCCAGCTCGCTGCCCGCCATGATTAACGCCAGCAAGGCGCCGACTCCGGCGGTCGGCAAGGTGGAAAGTATGGTCACGGGGTGGATAAAACTTTCATAGAGTACGCCGAGAACGATATACATGGCGACCACCGCCGCGACAATCAGCCACACCGTGCTGCTCAGGGCGGACTGGAAGGCCAGCGTCGAGCCCTGAAAGCGCGTGCTGATATCCGTCGGCAGCGCCATTTGCCGCTCTGCCTGGGTGATGGCTGCCACCGCGTCGCCCAGCGAATAGCCGCTGCTCACATTGAAGGAAATGGTGGCGGCGGGGAACTGATCGAGGCGGTTGATGGACAGGGGACCCAGCCGCTCTTCAACGGTGGCGATGCTGGTGAGCGGAATGGTTCCGCCGTCGCTGCCTATTAAACGAATATCGCGTAGCGCGTCCAGCCCGTTATTATGGCGGGTATCGTGTTCGAGCACCACGCGATACTGACTGGATTGGGTGTAGATAGTGGAAATTAGACGCTGTCCGAACGCGTTATACAGCGCGTTGTCTATCGCCGACATGCTGATTCCCAGACGGCTGGCGTTGTCGCGATCGACGTTTACATAGGCGATGGGCGCCTGATCCTGCCAGTCGCTGCTGACGTCTTCCAACTGCGGCAGTTTCTGTAAACCGGACATCAATTTAGGCACCCACAGGCTGAGTTGGTCCAGCGACATCGCCTGTAGCGTGAACTGATACTGCGTGCGGCCGATCTGCGTATCGATGGTGAGGTCCTGCACCGGCTGCAGATAAAGCCGAATGCCGGGCAGGCGGGCGGTTTCCTGTTGCAGTCGGCTAATCACGGCGGGAATACGCTCATCGCGCTCGCTAATCGGCTTCAGGTTGATTTGCAGACGGCCGCTGTTGAGTGCGGAATTGGTGCCGTCGACGCCGACGAAAGAGGAGACGCTCTGGACTGCGGGATCCTTCATGATGAGGGAGACGACCTGCTGCTGACGATCGGCCATGTTACTGAATGATACCGACTGCGGTGCCTGCACCGTACCCTGGATAATGCTGTTGTCCTGCAGCGGGAAAAACCCCTTGGGGATCCACAGATAAAGCAGGACGGTAAGCAACAATGTTCCCAACGCTATGCTCAGGGTCAACCAGGGATGGTTGAGGACTTTTCTCAACCCGGCGCCGTAAATGGCAATCAGTCGGGTAAAGAAGCGCTCGCTGGCGCGGGTAAAACGGTTTTGCTTACGCAAGGCCTGATGGCTCAGCAGCCGGGCGCACATCATCGGCGTGAGCGTCAGCGAGATAACGGCGGAGATCAAAATAGAGACGGCCAGGGTGATGGCGAATTCACGGAACAGTCGGCCGATGATATCGCCCATGAAAAGCAGCGGGATCAGCACGGCGACCAGCGAGAAGGTCAGCGAAATAATGGTGAAACCGATTTCTCCGGCGCCTTTTAACGCGGCATCAAGCGGCTTTTCCCCCTTTTCGATATAGCGCGAGATGTTTTCAATCACCACGATCGCATCATCGACGACAAATCCGGTGGCGATGGTCAGCGCCATCAGCGTCAGGTTATTAATCGAGAAGCCAAGAAAATACATGGCGGAAAAGGTACCGATCAACGACAGCGGAACGGCAATGCTGGGAATCAGCGTCGCCACCGCGTTACGCAAAAACAGGTAAATCACCATGACCACCAGGGCAATCGCCAGCAGCAACTCGAACTGCACGTCTTTGACCGAAGCGCGAATGCTGGTGGTGCGGTCGGTCAACATCGATACCTCAACCGATTTGGGCAGGCTGGCGGTCAGTCCGGGCAACATCTTGCGGATGCTGTCCGTGGTGGTGATGACGTTGGCGCCCGGCTGACGCTGAACGTTGATAATGATGGCCTGCTGACGATTCGCCCAGGCCGCCAGATCGGTATTCTCCGCCGCCTGTTCTATGGTGGCGACATCACGCAAGCGTACCGCCGCCTGATTGCGCCAGGCGACGATTAGCTGACGGTAATCCTCTATCGACTTCATCTGATCGTTGGCCGACAGGGTAACCGAGCGGGTCGGCCCGTCCAGACTGCCCTTGGCGGAGTTAACGTTGGCGGCGGTAATGGCGGTGCGGACTTCTTCGCTGTTCAGCCCGTAGGCGGCCAGCGCCGGGGCATTCAGCTTTACCCGCACGGCAGGGCGCTGTCCGCCCGCCAGAGAAACCAGCCCGACGCCGGAAACCTGCGAGATCTTCTGTGCCACGCGGTTATCCACCATATCCTGCAATTGCGTCATGGGCATGGCGGTGGAGGTCACGGCCAGCGTGAGAATCGGCGGATCGGCCGGGTTAACCTTGCTGTAGGTCGGCAGATAAGGGAGATCGCCGGGCAGCAGATTGGTGGCGGCGTTGATTGCCGCCTGCACGTCCTGTTCGGCAATATCCAGCGAAAGCTCAAGCTGGAATTGCAGCGTAATAACGGACGCGCCGCCGGAGCTTTGGGTCGACATCTGTTTCAGGCCGGAAATCTGGCCGAACTGGCGCTCCAGCGGCGCGCTGATGGCCGATGTGACTACTTCGGGACTGGCGCCCGGATAGAGCGTGACGACCTGGATCGTCGGGTAGTCGACTTCCGGCAACGCCGAAACCGGCAGCGCGCGGTAGCCGATAATGCCGGCCAGCAATATTGCGATCATCAACAGCGAGGTGGCGACCGGTCGCAGAATAAAAAACCGCGATGGCCCGCCACCGCTGGCCGGTAGGTTCTGCTGCATCAGGGTCTCTCCCCGCGGGTAACCGGCGTTTTCTCTGTCGATGCGGAAGGCACCACCTCCACTTTCGCGCCTTCGGTCAGGCGGTCAATCCCATCGGTGACCACCTGGACATCCTCGGCCAGTCCGGCCGTAATCACCCTGTTTTGGCCATACTGAATGCCGGTGGTCACCAACCGCTTGCCGACTTCATTTTTGTCATTCATTGTCCAGACGAAGTGGCCTTCATTCCCCATCTGTACCGCGGCGGCGGGAACCACAATCGCATTTTGCAGCGTATCCACCTTCATGCGAATATTGACAAACTGGTTGGGGAATAGCGCGTCATCGCTATTTTCGAAACGCCCTTTGAGCTTGACGGTGCCGGTAGTGGTATCGATTTGGTTATCCATACTCAGCAAACGGCCTTGCGTCAGTTTGCGTTGATTAGTGCGATCCCAGGCTTCAACCAGCGGCGGCTGTCCGGCCTTTTGCGCTTTCACCACGGTGGCGATCTCGCCTTCCGGCACGGTAAATACCACATCGATAGGGTATGTCTGGGTAATCACCAGGATGCCGTTGGTATCGCTGCTGGTGATGTAATTGCCCACATCGACCTGCTTCAATCCCACCCGTCCGCCGATGGGCGCGGTGATTTTGCTATAAGCCAACTGCAACTCGGCGCTGGCCACCGCCCCTTCATCGGCCTTAACCGTTCCTTCTGACTGGCGCACCAGCGAGAGTTGCGCGTCCAACTCTTGCTGAGAGATCAAATTGGTTTTCACCAGTTTCTGATAACGGGCGAAGTCCTGCCGAGCGTTAGCCAGCGTCGCCTGATCTTTGGCTAACTGCCCCTGCGCCTGCGTCAGTTCGACCTGATAGGGACGCGGGTCAATCTCGGCCAGCAGATCGCCGGCATTGACCAGCTGTCCTTCCTGAAAATGCACTGCCATCAGTTCGCCGTTAACCCGGCTGCGAACGGTTACCGTGTTGGCGGCGGTCACGGTGCCCAGTGCCGAAAGATAGTAGGGGACGGACACCGTTTGTGAGCGCGCGGCCTGCACGGGGGGCCGCGCGTTCATGGATGCGCGTCGGCCGACTCCGCCGGCGCGCGATGGTTGACTGGCCTGATCGTTTTTTTGATCGGCGGTGGCGGAAGGGTGAGTAACATGACGCCAAAGCAGCAGCGCGGCAACAACGGCAACAATGAGAATCAACAGGCGTGAGAGGCGTTTGGCATTCATAAGTATGGGGTGATCTCTCCAGATTGCTCAGGCGCAGAGCAGGTCCATGGAACAATTTTTTATCATACAAGTTTAAAGGGAATATACCGGACAAAAATGAAGGAAATATGGAATATATGTCAGGGTTTGTGGCCAAGCAGCGACGTTAGTGATTGAGATATCGAGGAGCGGGAAGCAAAATGCCGCCTTGTTTCGACCGGGTGGATAGCAAGGCGACGCGGGTAATGATGCCGTTATCTTTAGCCTCGACGCGGGAGCGAGCGGCTTGCTGGCGGAGAAATAGAGGCTTTATCACGCACGGCCTATTCTCCGGTATGCCCTATTCCAATTAATGGCGGCGGGATGGCGTGGGGCATCGCGCGTCATACTGCGACCAGCATGCCGCCATCGACGAACAGCAGGTGTCCATTGACAAAATTCGATGCTTTGGATGAGAGGTAAACCGCCGCGCCGATTAACTCTTCCGGATCGCCCCAGCGTGCGGCGGGCGTTCGCTTGCACAACCAGTCGGTGAATGCCTTGTCGTCAACCAGCGCTTTGGTCATCTCCGTCTTGAAGTAGCCGGGGGCGATGCCGTTGACCTGAATATTATAGCGGGCCAGCTCCACGCACATGCCGCGGGTCAGCATTTTGACCGCGCCTTTGGACGCGGCGTAAGGCGTAATGGTGTCGCGGCCTAATTCACTCTGCATGGAGCAGATATTAATAATCTTGCCGCGCTGGCGTTTGATCATATAGCGGGAAACCGCTTGTGAAACCAGGAATACTGATTTTTGGTTAACGTTAATCACATCATCCCATTCATTCTCCGGAAATTCGGTGAAAGGGTGTCGGCGCTGAATTCCGGCATTGTTAATGAGTACATCGATAGCGCCGATATTTTCTTCGATATGCTGAATAGATTCCTGCACGGCATCATGGTCAGTCACATTAAATGCTGCCGCATAGGCTTGATAACCGGCATCGCGTAATTGCGCCACGGCTTTTTCCGCACGTTCGGCCGTAATATCGTTAATAATAATTTCTGCGCCGAATTCGGATAACCCTTTAGCCAGCAGAAAGCCAATACCTTGAGCAGAACCAGTAATAAGTACTTTCTTTTGGGATAGAGAAAACAGTGCTTTCATAAATCGTTCCTGATGGCGATCTGAGTAATTTTTCGGCATAATCCGCTGATATTCAGTGTGCGCCAAATACTATCCAGCGAGTCCGATCCAATAAAAAAGAAGGGTTTCTCGTTTATTTATTCAGCACGACTGAATCTGTCGCGGTTAATGATGTGGGGGTATGAAACCGTTTTACGCTGGGTAAAACTGTGATGAAAATCACTTTAAACTATGTTACTAACGGCTGTTACAGATTCCGTGAGCTTCATCTATCCGTTGGTTCAGGACAGCGCCTATCGCCGTGACGCCGAAAATGAACAGGTAACGACAATCGTTACTCATTAATTGATGAATTAGAGATTTTATTTTTTCGCTGGGTTTATATTGCATAAAAAAGATCTTTTTCTTACCGGAGAGTAGCCTGGTTAAATTCGCGGCGGGAGGAACTGGCGGTCAGGTCATGTTACCGGCAAAGGCGTCGGCATTTAGGTCTGGGCCATTATTGAGCGGGCTAGTGCGCGCCGCGAGGATCTCTGACGCATTTCGCCGGTTTAAACGCGGAAATGACCCATCGCCTCGAAGAGACATCCCCGCCTGCACGGGGATGCGGATATGACGACCGTTAAAGCACCAGCCCGGCGATGGATGCAGACAAAATGCTCACCAGCGTTGATCCGTAGACCAGCTTCAGGCCGAAGCGGGAAACCACGTTGCCCTGATGCTCGTTCAGACCTTTAATGGCGCCGGCGATGATGCCGATGGAGGAAAAGTTAGCGAAGGAAACCAGGAACACCGACAGAATCCCAACGCTGCGCGGCGACAGTTCAGCCGCTACTTTTTGCAGTTCCAGCATGGCGACGAATTCATTGGACACCAGTTTGGTCGCCATGATGCTGCCAACCTGCAAGGCTTCATTCGCCGGAATGCCCATGATCCAGGCGAACGGATAGAATACGTACCCCAGGATTTCCTGGAAGCTGACGCCGAAAATCGTGCTGCAGATAGCATTGATGGCGGCAATCAGCGCAATGAAGCCAATCAGCATGGCGGCAACGATAACCGCGACTTTAAAGCCGGCCAGAATATACTCCCCCAGCATTTCGAAGAAGCTCTGGTTTTCATGAATATTGCCTAATTGCAATTCAGGCTCTTCGCCGACTTTATACGGGTTGATGAGCGACAGCACGATAAAGGTGCTGAACATGTTGAGAATCAACGCGGCGACGACAAATTTGGAGTCCAGCATTGACATGTAAGCGCCGACAATCGACATGGAAACCGTCGACATCGCCGTTGCCGCCATGGTGTACATCCGCTTTTCAGACATTTTGCCCAGAATGTCTTTGTAGGCGATAAAATTCTCGGACTGACCGAGGATCAGCGAGCTGACGGCGTTAAACGATTCCAGCTTACCCATTCCGTTGATTTTGGAAAGAACGGTGCCAATCAGACGAATAACAATCGGTAAAACTTTGATGTATTGCAGAATCCCAATCAGGGCGGAGATGAAGACGATAGGACAAAGCACTTTAAAGAAGAAAGAAATAAGATTTTTATCGCTTTTGACCATATCGCCGAAGACAAAATCGGTTCCCTGTCCGGCAAAACCCAGTAATTTATCGAACATGGCGGCGAAGCCTTTTACCACCCCCAGTCCGGCATCCGAGTATAGGAAAAAGTAAGCGAGTAAAATTTCAACAACCAACAGCTGAATGATGAATCGAAGACGGATGCTTTTTCGGTCGCGGCAAATGAGTAACGACAGTGCAGCGACAACAACCAATGCTAATAAAAATTGTGCAATATGTGACAGGGACATGTTTGCTCCAAATATGAGGCCGGCCAAGTTTTCCAGGTCATTCTATGTAACGAGTTCGCTAAAAATGAGAGGGATAACGCAAAAGCATAATTATATCTTGGATTATTGTGCAAACTAAATGCTGTGTCTTGTAATCACTGCTTTTTTATCCATTCATTATTTCAATATCACCGTTCAGTGGCGATATTTACAGCAAAAAGCGCATAAAATAAGAGTCTGATTGAATCATCAGGGGCAAAACGTCATAACGGGTTGTTATGAATCGTTGTCTGCGAGGCGTGAATAATCCGATTCGCGCCTTCTGAGCCAGCCTGGCTGAAGCGGACTGAACGCCGGAAAACGCCATTATCCCGCGTGGCGAAAAGGCTGAACGGCCGTTGCGGATCGCGCCGATTTATGGTGCAACATAGCCTGAGACGGTTGAACATCGGTTCCGGTTTTCGCCCATGATCGCGCCGTATTTATTCCGCCGGGCATCGCCTTCCTGTTCCCTTATGCCGTGAGATGAAGATGAGAAAAACAATGGACAAGACTGAAATTGAAACGCTGGTCAGGCAGTATCCTCTGGTGCAACGCCTCATCAATCTGGACGACGTTACCTGGTTTAACCCCAGGGCCACTTCCCTGGCGCAAGGACTGCCTTACGTCGGACTGACGGCGCAAGATGTCGCCGACGCCGAGGCCCGTTTGCAACGCTTTGCTCCTTACCTGTGTCTGGCTTTTCCGGAAACCGCCGACATGCAGGGCATCATTGAATCGGATGTGGTGGCGATTCCCGCGATGCAGCAGGCGATGGCGCAGCGTTACCAGCAACCGATTAGCGGTCAAATGTGGCTGAAAAAAGACAGCCATTTGCCCATTTCCGGCTCCATCAAGGCGCGCGGGGGGATCTATGAGGTGCTGGCGCACGCGGAAAAGCTGGCGCTGGCGGCCGGTATGCTCAGGCTGGAGGACGATTACCGCCTGCTTTATTCCGATAAATTCCGCCAGTTTTTTAGCCAATACCGTATTGCCGTTGGGTCCACCGGCAATCTGGGAATGTCGATCGGCATCATGAGCGCCAGGCTGGGGTTCAGCGTCAGCGTACATATGTCGGCCGACGCGCGTGCCTGGAAGAAGCAAAAGCTGCGTGATAACGGAGTCAACGTGGTGGAGTACGCGGAAGATTACGGTGTCGCCGTGGCTCGGGGCCGCGAAGAGGCGGCGTCGGATCCCCATTGTTTTTTCATTGACGACGAGAACTCCCGCACGCTGTTTCTGGGATACGCGGTGGCCGGCAGCCGTTTGCGTCGTCAGTTCGCGCGCTTGCATCAGCCCGTTGATGCGCAGCATCCGCTATTTGTCTATCTTCCCTGCGGCGTAGGGGGCGGCCCCGGCGGCGTGGCGTTTGGGCTGAAGCTGGCGTTTGGCGACCATGTGCACTGCATTTTTGCCGAGCCGACGCATTCACCCTGTATGTTGTTGGGCGTGCATACCGGGCTGCACGACGGCATCTCGGTGCAGGATCTGGGCATCGATAATCTGACCGCCGCCGATGGTTTGGCGGTGGGGCGGGCGTCAGGTTTTGTCGGCCGGGCGATGGAGCGGCTGCTGGATGGGTTCTATACCCTGAGCGATCGGGAAATGTACCACCTGCTTGGCTTGCTTGATGGCAGCGAAAACATTCAGCTGGAGCCTTCCGCACTGGCCGGAATGGCGGGGCCGCTGCGGGTCTTCGCCAATCCGGCGTCCGTGCGCGCCATGGACATCGATGGCGAAAGCCTGCGTCAGGCGACGCATCTGGTCTGGGCCACCGGCGGCGGGATGGTTCCCGCGGATGAAATGGCGAAATATCTGGCGGCGGCGGGGCAATAGTCATATTTTTCGCGTAGGCGCACGCCCCGTTTCGCTCGGCGCAAACCCTGGCGGCGATGGGGCGTCATCGTCAGGAATCACGCCGCGAGGCGATATTGGTGTAATCGTTTACAATCGGGCGTTACTTGCCTCTGGGCGGCGGACTGACGGAGTGGCGGCGAACCAGCGTAGGACTAAACATATTGGTCGTTTCCTTTAACGGCTTCCCCTGATGCAGGGCGATAGCCAGCTCAGCGGCTTGCGTCGCCATTGCCGAGATCGGGTAGTGCACCGTGGTCAGCCGGGGGCGCAGATAGCGCGCTATCAGCACATCGTCGAAGCCCACGACGGACATATCCTGCGGTACGTTGATACCGTTATCGCTGAGCACGGACAGCGCGCCGGCGGCCATGGAATCGTTATAACACACCACGGCGGTCATGTTTCCGCCGCGGCTCAGCAACTCGGTCATGGCGGATTCGCCCCCGACTTCGTCAGGGGCGGCGCGGGCTATCAGCCGCTCATCCAGCGCAAGGCCATGTTCATTCAGCGCATCGATATAGCCCTGAAAACGATCGAATGAGTCGGAAATCTGGTGATTGGAGCAAAGAAAACCAATCTTTTGGTGTCCTTCCTGAATCAGATGGCGGGTAGCCAGCCAGGCGCCGTAACGATCGTCCAGCGCCACACAGCGGTTTTCATAACCCGCTAAAGTCCGATTGATCAGCACCATATCGGGAATATGACCCATCAGGGCCGCCAGATCCTGGTCCGAAATCATTTTGGCGTGAACCACCAGTCCGGCGCAGCGGTGACGAATCAGCTGTTCTATCGCTTTTTTCTCCTGTTCGGCATTGTGGTAGCCGTTGCCGATGAGTAAAAAATTACCCGTCGCCTGAGCGATTTGCTCCACCGATTTCACCATGGTGCCGAAAAAAGGATCGGAAACGTCCGCCACCACCAGACCCAGGGTTTCGGCACTTTGGTGAGCAAGGGCTCTGGCATTGGCGTTCGGATGGTACTGCAGCTCAGCCATCGCCTTGTGCACGGCCTTGCGCGAAGCATCGCTGGCTTTGGGCGAGTCGTTGATGACGCGTGAAACCGTTGCAACAGATACCCCTGACAGACGCGCGACATCCTTTATTGTGGCCATGTGTGATTCCCGGACGATAGGTTGCTGGATATGCCGATGTTACCTGCGGATTCTGCCCTTTGCGGCAGGTAAAAGACGCTTATGTGATCGACTTCACGACCAGAGTAACTCCCCACTTCTCAAATATCATCTCGAGGGTTAATTTAGGGTAAACGGTTACACTAAATGTACGAAGCCCCTTTTCTGTTCTTGTGATGATGATGCCAGCTACTCTCCAGACGAAAGACGGCGGTGAGTATTGAGCCTCGTTTGCCGCCGCTGAACAGAGCATTGGCGCCAGGGGCTGTCGCGTTTTAAGGAGTGGTCTTTATGTTATTTGAACCCACAGAGCACCCGCATCGCCGCTTCAACCCGTTGAAAGGCGAGTGGATATTGGTTTCTCCTCATCGGGCTAAACGTCCGTGGCAAGGGCAGCAGGATGAACCGGATCGCCGTACGCCGCCGCCGCACGATGCTGACTGTTATCTGTGTGCGGGAAACCGGCGCATTACCGGCGATATTAATCCGCGTTATCTGGACACCTTTGTTTTCACTAATGATTTTTCCGCCTTGATGGAGGATACCCCGGCGGTATCGCCCAGTGACGATCCGCTGTTTCAGCTACAGAGCGCTCGCGGTGTTAGCCGCGTGATCTGCTTTTCGCCCGACCACAGCAAAAGCCTGCCTGAATTGCCTTTGTCGGCCCTGAAAAGCGTGATCGACACCTGGAGTGAACAGACCGCAGAACTGGGGAAACGTTACCCCTGGGTACAGGTGTTTGAAAACAAAGGGGCAATGATGGGGTGTTCAAATCCGCATCCGCACGGACAGGTCTGGGCCAACGATTTTTTGCCGAATGAAGTGCTGCGCGAAGATCGGGAACAGCAGGCTTATTTCGCACGCTACGGCACGCCTCTGTTGCTTGACTATATGCAGCGTGAGCTGGCTGACGGCAGCCGGCTGGTGGTTGAAACCGACTTCTGGCTGGCGGTGGTGCCCTATTGGGCTTCCTGGCCGTTTGAAACCCTGCTGTTGCCGAAGTTCGTGGCACAGCGGTTGCCGCAGTTGAGCGAACCGCAGCGCGAAGATCTCGCCGTTGCGCTGAAAAAATTGACCAGCCGTTACGATAATCTGTTTCAGTGCTCATTCCCGTACTCCATGGGGTGGCACGGCGCGCCATTTAATGGCGAAGAGCATGCCCACTGGCAACTGCACGCCCACTTTTATCCACCGTTATTACGCTCTGCCAGCGTGCGTAAGTTTATGGTCGGTTACGAAATGCTGGCGGAAGCCCAGCGCGATCTGACGGCGGAACAGGCGGCAGAACGCCTGCGCGTTGTCAGCGATATTCATTTTCGTGAGCAAAATTGAGGGCATTTTATGAACCGTATCGACTCTTTGCGTCAGTCGGCCAAATCAGCGTTCGAGCGTCTGTTCGGCTATACGCCGCAGTCGGAAATTCAGGCGCCGGGGCGAGTAAACCTGATTGGCGAGCATACCGATTACAATGATGGCTTTGTTTTACCCTGCGCGATTGACTATCAGACGGTGATTAGCGCGGCCGTCCGGCGGGATAATATCGTGCGCGTGGCGGCGGTTGATTTCGGCGAACAACGGGATGAGTTTGACCTGACTCAGGATATTCGGTCGCACGCCGAATACACCTGGGCAAACTATGTGCGGGGCACCGTAAAATTTCTGCAGGCTAGCGGCTTGCCGATTAGCGGCATGGATCTGGTGATTTCCGGCAATGTGCCGTCTGGGGCGGGATTAAGTTCTTCCGCATCCCTTGAGGTGGCCATTGGACAGACGTTCAAGACGCTTAATCACCTGGATGTCAGCCCGTTGACGCTGGCGTTAATTGGCCAGCAGGCGGAAAACGATTTTGTCGGCTGTAGCTGCGGCATTATGGATCAGTTTATTTCGGCGCAAGGGCAGGCTGGCCATGCATTACTGATCGACTGCCGATCGCTGGAAGGACGCGCGGTGCGTATGCTGCAGGGCTTCGATATTCTGATCGTGAATTCCAACGTGCGTCGTGGGCTGGTGGACAGCGAATATAATACCCGTCGTCAGCAGTGTGAGTCGGCGGCGCGTCATTTCGGCGTCAACGCGTTGCGCGATCTCTCTCTGGCCCGGTTTGAAGCCGGGCTATCGGGACTGGATCCGTTGACCGCGCGCCGTGCCCGGCACGTCATCACGGAAAACGACCGTACGCTGGACGCCGCCGATGCGCTGGCGCGACAGGACGCCAGCCGCCTGTTTACCCTGATGGCCGAGTCCCATGTCTCTATGCGCGACGATTTTGAAATTACGGTTCCGCAAATCGATATATTGGTTGATCTGATCCAGACGTACGTGGGCGAGCGCGGCGGCGCCAGAATGACGGGGGGCGGCTTCGGCGGCTGTGTGGTATCGCTGGTTCCTTCCGCCCTGACCGACGGCGTTTGCCGGATGCTTGAGCGTGAATACCCGGCGCGCACTGCATTGCGGCCGGTCATTTATCTTTGTCACCCGTCCGATGGCGCGGGACCATTGGCATTGAACTGATATTTTCCTTCTGCCATTGCGTGGAGGGGTTTTCAATCATTTCAATCAAACAGGGTAAACGGCGTTATCCGTTTGATTGCTTTGCTATCAGATACCTTTAACACGCAGCGATATCGCCCCGGCGACCAGTATGCTGCGCCGTAACCGTATAATGGTCAGCGGTCGCTTCCCGGATTCGGAGACGACGCCCGTAAATCAGACGGGCGCCACCAGGCAGAGAAAGGGGCGTTAGGGCAACAGAAACAGCGTAGCCAGCCCCAGGAAGATGAAAAATCCGCCGGTATCGGTGATGGCGGTAATCATCACGCTGGAACCAACGGCCGGATCGCGACCCAGTTTGACCATAACTAATGGGATCAACACACCCATTAACGCCGCCAGCAGCAGGTTGAGCAGAATGGCCAGCATCATCACGCCGCCCATCAGAAGGCTGCCATAGAGCGCGTAGGTGATCAGACCCATCACCGCGCCCCATATCACGCCGTTAACCATGGCTACGCCCAGCTCTTTTAGCAGCAGGTAGGATTTACGTCCATGCTCCAACTGATGCAGCGCCAGCGCCCGCACGATCATAGTGATGGTCTGGTTGCCGGTATTGCCGCCGAGCCCCGCCACGATCGGCATCAGGGTCGCCAGCGCCACCAGATGAGACAGCGTATTTTCAAACAGGCCGATGACGCGCGATGCCACCAGCGCCGTACACAGGTTGATGGCCAGCCAGGCCCAGCGATTTCGTACGGCTTTGAGTACCGGAGCATACACATCTTCAGACGGAGTTAGGCCGCCGGAACGACGCATATTGCTGTCGCTTTCCTTATTAACCACATTCACAATATCTTCTACCGTCAGGCGTCCCATCAGCTTGCCTTTGTTATCCACGACGGCGGCGGAAATCAGGTTATAACGTTCAAACGCCCCTGCGGCATCCGCCGCCTGATCTTCCGGCTGGAACATCGTCGGCTGTTTATCCATGATGGCGGACACCGGCGTTTCCGGCGCGTTCAGCAGTATGTTGGCCAAGGAGAGCTCGCCAATCAGCGCGTTTTTGCGATCGGTGACGAATAGCTTATCGGTGGAATCAGGGATCACTTTGCGATAGCGCAGATAACGTTGCACGGTCGCCAGGGTAACATCCGGCCGTATGGTGATGAGTTTGAAGTCCATGATGTGGCCGACACACTCTTCGTCATAATTGATCGCCCCGCGTAACTGCGCGCGCTGTTTCGGCTCCAGTGAAGTCAGTATTCGGCCCAGCAGTTGGCGGGGGAGAATACGCGCCAGCTGCGCCTGTTCATCGACATCCAATATGCGGACTGCTTTCAGAATATCTTTATTGCGCATATCGCTGATGAGATCGTCCGAGATACTGTCGGAAACTTCGATCAGCACTTGCCCGCGTCTGTCGATGGGGATTAGCCGCCAGAGCGCCAGGCGTTCGTCATAAGGCAGCGACTCCAGCAGATCCGCCAGGTCAGCGGCATGCAAGCCGGTAATTAGCCGGCATATTTCAGTGGTTTGCTCGAGTAACGTTTTGTGATCGGTGGCGGTGTCTTCGGCATGTCGATGGAGAATGTCATCAACCAATTCACCGTTATCTAAAAGTAAAAGAGAAATACGACGCCGCGAAGCGGAAACTTTTTTTGCATTCGACATGATTTTTTTATGCTCGGTCTGGTTTCGTTTCTGATATGTCCTATCCCTGATCGTCCGCTCATACCTTATGCCGGCGATGTTTCAGTCTTGCGGCGCGAGAAATGACGTATCGGCATTGATTTATTATTGGTCGCGGTATCCGTTATTGGGTCACTGGCGGAGACAGGGATAAGCATAGCTAAACATAGCGCAAAATCAGTGAATTAAGAATAAACGCTTGGCGATTAATGAAGGGAAATATTGAGCGGCGTGAATAATGGACAGTGGAAAAGGGGCGCGACATATCGCGTCATGGCGACTTGCCTGACGATTGCGAGAATTCTAATAATGGTTTTATAAGGTTGTTGACGTACGCGCTATTCTTTCTTGTTGATGAGTATATCGACGGTAGTGAAGGGTTGTTCGATACGCTGTTGCTGTTGGTCCTGATGATAAGCAATCGCGCTGATGGTGGAGTAAGCAAAACGGCCTAAGAGGATGATGAAACTGATGAGTAACACGGCGCGAGCAAGACGGGTGCCACTTCGTCGCGATCGCACTGACATTCGTCGTTTATGAATAAGGGTGGACATTACCGTAAATTCTCCAGTGAAAGCGAACATTCGCTGAAGTTTATTTATACACGAGCATCAGGATAGGTCAATCGTTGACAATGAAAAAATGACTGTCGCCACAGAAAGCGTCCATATTCGGCAAAGTTAAGCTCAATCGCGGTTATTAGAACCCAATAAGCCGAGGCTGACAGGGCGTCAGCCTCTGGCCGCATTGAGCGAATCAGTCGAGACTTTTGCCTTTCAGTTCCGGCACCAGGAATAAGGTCGCCAGAATATCAAGAACATAAATCGCCGCCAGTAGCGCAATGGCGATCTGGAATGAATATAAGCTGGTTACGGCGCCGATAATCACCGGGCCAAACCCGCCGACGGCGCGGCCAATATTGAACAACACGTTTTGCGCGGTGGCCCGGGCCTCGGTTGGGTAGGCTTCGGACATCAGCGCCCCGTATCCTCCCATCATGCCGTTAACAAACATTCCCAGCAGCGCGCCGGCCCATAACATGGTGAAGGGATCGGACAGCTGCGAATAGGTCAGAACCATGATCAGCGCGCCGCTCTGAAACAGCAGAAAACTGGGTTTTCGTCCGATGCGATCGGCTAATTGTCCAAAGACCCAGATACCGGCGATCATCCCCATGATGGTAACGGACGTCCACATGGCTGATTTGGTCAGGTTGAACCCCAGGGTTTTGGCCAGAAAGCTCGGCATCCAGATCATGATGCCGTAATAGCCGAAGTTCTGTACGGAGGTCAGTATAATAATTCCTGCGCTGATTTTGCTGGTCGCCTTGTCCTTGACCAGCAGTTTGAATGACTCCAGCGCCGGTTTTTTTCTTGCCGCCTTACGGACGAATACCTCTGGCTCATGCAGACGATGGCGGATGAACCAGGCGACAAACGCCGGGATCACGCCGACAATGAACATGCCGCGCCAGCCGATATGGGGCAGAAGAAGCGGCGTCAGCACCGCAGCGGCCAATACGCCGGACTGCCAGCCCAATGCGACATAAGAAGAGGCGCGAGCACGGTGGCGGGCGGGCCAGGCTTCAGCGGCCAGCGCCATGCCAATACCAAATTCGCCGCCTAAACCGATACCGGCGATCGTGCGGTATAGCAGTAAGTCCCAGTATCCCTGGGCAAAGGCGCACAGACCGGTAAATACGGCGAAAAGCACGATGGTCCAGGTCAGTACGCGGATACGGCCGAATCGATCGCTCAACGCGCCGAAAATAAGGCCGCCGATCACCGTGCCAATCAGCGTCCAGGTGACCAGCGAACCGGCCTGACCGGACGTCAGGTTGAGGTCGGTTGAAATGGCGGTCAGCATGAAGCCAAGAATCAGCAGGTCGAAACCGTCCATGGCATAGCCTATTGCCGAGCCGGCTAACGCTTTCCAACTATAACTATCAACAACTTGTTTTCCCTCAACGGCAGGCTCTGCTGAGGATGTTTTATCTGGACAGGTTGGGTCCATGGTTTCACTCCTGGTGTTGGCAATGTCAAAGTAAAAATAAATGGCAAAGTAAAATGATGTTGCAATGTTCGTTGCTTCCGTAAACAGCGGTAGTATCAATTTTGATACAATAGGGCAAGCAATAATGGTGCCAAATTTTCACCTTAAGACTATCTTTGAAAGGAGACTGTGCTTCGATGCTGAATTGATAAAGCGTGTTGTTGTAATTTTTTGATATATTGATTTTTTTGATGAGATGGTTTCATACTGAAACCAACAGCGAGTGAGCGTTTTATCGGTATGAGTAGAGTTATTGATCTGATGGTGTGCACTAAATTGATGCGTTTATTTTTGCATTGCATTAATTTGGTGCATTTACGGCCGCTGTTGCACTAATTTGGTTAAACTCAAAAAGCGAAGCGGCAATGGCGGTCGATGCCAGAAGACGCGCTTGTTTCATTTTTGATACGACAGAGTAACGGAAAATGCGTTGCCGGGGTGATGAGGCGCTGTGGGTCAGGCATCGCGGCGCTGAACCTGACCGGGACGTTTTAGAAGTGTTTTTTGCCTGACCAGTAGGTAACCACCAACTGGTTGACGGCATGGTAACGTTGTTCCGCCGAGACGTTATCGCCGGACAATATATCTTTGACGATATCCAAAAGCTGGGTCATTTCCTTTTTCGCTCTGGATGCGAAATCAGGCGTGATCGCCTGGTCGGCGTAGAGCGTGACATAACTGTCCGCCAGACCGCGCAGGATGTAGTAAGACACCGCGTTATCGGGATCGGCGCTGATCAAATCGTCTAAATCTTTCCGCAGGGATACGTAGCTGTCAGTCCCATCGAGACTTTCAGTAAATGCATGATATACGTTTGTAAAATCCATCACTGCCACCTTTGATTAGCATCATCCGGCTATATTCATCAGATGAGCGACCTTGGCTTTGGCTTCCCGCAAACTCCGCGACTCACCACCTGAGTAAGGTTGCGGAAACGGGAAAACGAAATATCCGCCTGTAGCCTGATATCTGCTGAGTATAGATTTGGAAAACCTCACTTTCTAAAACGAAAGCAAGGTCTTGTCAATCGCTCTGTGACTCTTTTGTATAAAAAAAGATACAAATCACTAAAATCATCGATTTTTATCATGTCTACGATGCAATGTGGAAATGGTTTAATCGATATTAAACAGTTGGTTAATTTTCAGCGCTGCCAGTGATAATGACTTTTTGTCTAAATTTTTAGACAAAAATATTGACTCGCCCCGGATAACCGAGCAACACTGAAATCCCCCGACGTCATTGTGGCGGGGGAACAGGATCGACGGTTCGATCCTGTAAAACAGGCCGGAAAGGGGCTGGGCGAATGCGCGGAGTGTGGTGATGGGGTCATGTTTTGGTGCTGAGGACATCGGATATTTACTGGAAGCGCTGAGTTCTTTTTCCATGACGACGGGAAAAAGCGGCGTTACGCGCCTGGCTTTTGGTGAAGCTGATGAACATGCGCATCATTTTCTGGCGGAGAAAATGGCGTCATTGGGGCTGAACGTGAGTCGCGATGCGGTGGGCAATATTTTTGCGCGTCTGCCGGGTTGGGATCGCTCGCTCGCGGCAGTGGGGACCGGCTCTCATATCGATAGCGTGCCCTCCGGCGGTCTCTACGACGGTACGTTGGGCGTGGTCGGCGGTTTGTATTCGCTGTTGCAGTATCGGCCCGGAGAACTGCGCAGAGATCTGGAACTGGTTGTTTTCAGAGGCGAAGAGTCAAGCCGTTTTGGTTTTTCCTGCATCGGCAGCAAGATCTTGACCGGCCGTAGCGACGCAAAAAAATGGCGTGAAAATACCGACGACGACGGACTGAATGTCTTTCAGGCGATGGAGCAGTGCGGCTATTCGGCGAGTCAGGTGGCGGACTGCGAACTGGCGGCCGCGCGTTATTCGGCCTTTGTGGAGTTGCATATCGAACAGGGCCGGGTGCTGGAAAATGAAGGCAAGGCGATCGGCATTGTGTACGGCATCGCCGCGCCGACACGCTACCGGGTCAGGGTAACCGGCTGCGCCGACCACTCAGGCGCCACGCCGATGTATCAGCGGCACGATGCGCTGGTGGCCAGCGCGATGATGATTAACGATATTAATCATGCCGCCTGTAAAGAAATTATTTATGGCACGGTAGGCACCGTCGGCAAGCTGGATGTTTTACCGAATGCCATGAACGTGATCCCCGGACTGGTGACGTTTTATGTCGATATTCGCGGCGTCGACCCGGCCAGTATTCAGCGTGTCGCCGAACGTCTGAAAGATTCGGTCGCCAAGACCGCGGGAGAAAACGACGTTGATATTTCACTTGAGCTGGTTGCGGCGGAAAGCCCGGTTTCGCTTGATAACGCCATCTGCGATGTGATTGAAAACGTCGCGCTGGATCAAGGCGTCAGCTATCGGCGCATGATGAGCGGCGCCGGGCATGACGCCATGTATATGGCCTGCAAATACCCTACGGCCATGATATTCGCGCCATCGAAAAACGGCATCAGCCATCATCCCGACGAGTACACCAGTCCGCAGGAGATGATCACCGCGGCCAGGGTGTTGAAACAGACGTTAGGGCAGTTAGCCAATGCGGATTGATTAAAAGCGGTCCAGCGTTTCCTGTAATAACCGACAGGCGTCTTCGCCTTTGGCGGCGTTATTCCAGAGTCCATCAAAAAGCGACTGGTGATGAAGAATGGCCTCTTTCGACGAAGAAACCCAGGCTACGCCTGAATGAATATTAGGGAGTTCGCCGAGGCGGAACGGACTGGAAGCGACCGAGAGCGGCTCGCGGTCTTTATAAAAAATTTGGAATGTGGATGAGGGCATCGTCTCGGTTGTAATCGCCACCTGAACAATGTTTTTTTTCTCTTCGAGAATCTGTAGCAAATGTTGAACTTCCTGCCGCGCCAGCAGAACACGTTCCATTCTGGCGCTGGGGGAGATGTTCAGCGTGCCGATAAGGCCGAGATGAATGAATTTTTCAATGTGTTGAATGCCGATAAGGTTATGAATTTTTGGCAGGTGTTTATTCAGATGAGATTTTCGTTCGAACAGGATATCAAGCGTCTGTCGTGATTTTTCGTCCAGAACATCTGAATCCGTACGATTATTGTCCGCTTCCAGCAGCATTTGTTTCAGATAGTCGTCGTAGTGTTCCGACGTTAACAGATAGGAAAAAGGGTCGAAATGGGAATAGATACGCGTGGAGTTCTCTTCAAGCTGACGCATTCTTTCAAAGAAGCCGCTGGCGTGGGAATAGTATTCCATCCCGACGCCAAGCAGGGTTTCGAATGTGGTATTCAGGCATTCGGCCAGACGCTCAAGCGTTTCAATTTTCTTTATCTCGCCTTTTTCAAGCCGATATACGGCGGCGCGGGATATGCCAAGCGCCGAGGCAATTTGCTCAGCATTTAATGAGGCCGCTATACGATAAGCTCTCAGTCTTTGTCCGATAGCCAGATAATCGATCGCGGTATTTTTCATGGTGCTCTATATGCCGAAAATTTGCCTGATTTTAACACCAAAGGATCATGCTGACAATGTAGCGCGCCGTGCGCCGCGGCCGGCCATATCAGGGAGCGCTGACGGGAAAAGCCTATTAGCGGCGGCAGAGCGGTTAACTGTAGTACGAACTTCAGGCGGCGAGATATAACCTCGCTGGCGCAATAGAAGTAATGGTGAAATTGATTAGTTTTTTATTTTAATTATGGTTGCCTCACCAGGGAAACCAAATAAATACGCGTGCTGATACTGCGGCGCAATTAGGGTAGCGGCTATATCGCCAGACTATTTTATAACAGCGGAATGTTTTTTTAACTTCACGCTTTTATTCCTTATACAGACCAGCACAGACAGCGCGTTATTGCATAACAATGATATTTAGCGGAGACGTTATGACGATTATGGATGGAACCGCCCGGGTTATCAGTAACCAGTGGGTTAACAGTGAATACAAGCATATGGCGATTCACGTCGGGTCGGTTGCATCGCAAGTCAAGCCGGGACAGTTTTTTAATTTACTCTGTCCGCAAACCGATGCCGACAAACCTTTTTTTCGTCGTCCGATGAGTACCTGGTTCGCTGACGAACAGCAAGGAAGGGTGGATTTTCTCTACAAGGTGGTGGGCGCCGGCACGCGCGGGCTCGCCACTTTAAATCCGGACGATCGCTTGAGCTACCTTGGTCCGCTGGGAAAAGGGTTTACGCTGGCGCCCGACTACCGCCATATTCTGGTGGTTGGGCGAGGCGTGGGGCTGGCGACGCTTGCCCCGCTGGCGGAATATGCGGCGGCGATGAATATTCAGGTGACGGCGTTGCTCAGCGCCAAAAATCGGCAGAGCCTGATGTCGCAGCAACGCTTTCTCGATAGCGGCGCGCAGTTGATTGAAGTGCTGGACAGCGATAGCTCCAGCGAGGTGGAGAATGTGGAACGCCTGATTCGCTCACTGCACCAGCGCCTGCCGATTGACGCCGCCTATACCTGTGGTTCGTCGCGCCTGACTCGATTGCTGCAAAAGCTGTCCACGGCGCTGGATTTCGTCGGCGAAGTGGCGCTGGAGCAACAGATGGCCTGCGGGCTTGGCATGTGTTACTGCTGCGTGCGGCCAATGAAGGTCGGCGCGTGCGGAAAGCAGGAAAGTAAACGCGTCTGTTATGACGGTCCGGTGTTTAACTTACGCGAGGTGGTGCTGTGATCGATCTATCCGTCAATCTCAACGGGTTACGCTTGGCCAATCCGGTTATGCCGGCATCCGGCACCTTTGCTGAAGGGCTGACCGAGGTGATGGATGTCAATCGGCTGGGCGCTTTTGTTACCAAAACCTTTACCCGGCATCCGCGCGCCGGCAATCCGGTTCCCCGGGTTTGCGAGCTGAATTCATCGATGCTTAATTCGATTGGCATTCCGGGAAAAGGCGTCGAGCATTTTATTCAGCATGTCGTGCCGTTTTGGCAACGCTATCAGCCGCCGCTGGTTGTCAGTATTTCCGCCAATACGGCGGATGAATTTGCGCAACTGGCCGAACGGCTCAGCGACGTTGCGGGCATTACGGCGATCGAAGCCAATATCTCCTGTCCCAACATCGAGGCCGATGGTAAAGCGTTTGCCATTGAACCTGGCTCGACCGCCAGCGTTATCCGAGCGCTGCGTCGCGCCACGCGTCTGCCGCTATGGGCCAAACTGACGCCCAATACCGCCGATATCGCCGCGGTTGCCCAGGCGGTCGAAAATGAGGGCGGGGAGGCCATTGTGGTCGGCAATACCCTGCTGGGCATGAGTATTGATATTCAGACCCGCCGTCCTAAACTGGGCAATATTATGGGCGGGCTATCCGGGCCGGCGCTCAAGCCGATTATGCTGCGTATGGTGTACCAGTGCCATAAGCAGGTATCCATTCCGATTATCGGCTGCGGCGGCATTAGCCATGCCGACGATGTGGTTGAATATTTTTACGCCGGCGCCAGCGCGGTTCAGGTGGGAACGGCAACGTTTATTCACCCGACGGCGATGATTACCATTCTTGACGATTTACAGGCCTATTGTCGGCAACAGGGGATTATGCGTATCGCCGATCTGACCGGCGCGGTGATGGATGACGTTACGCCGTATGACGGCGTTTACTGAGGAGCCAGCCGTGGACACGCGGCGGTGTCCATTTTGCTGTGGCGGCGGACGCGAGCAGACGGCGGTTCGCGCCGCCGCCGTCACAGATTAAGCGGATTCTTCTTCGATATTCAGTTTCCAGCCCGTGACATCCTGCCAGTATTCCTGCTCACGCTCTAAATCCAACTGAACGAGGGTATTCTGGCTGAAAAAGCCGTGAGGGAATATCAGCGTCCAGTGGTTATCGTCGGTATTCAATCGCAGCGTTTCCGGCGTCGTGGTGGCCTGCCTCTGATTATTCAGCAGCGTGGCCAGACGCAATAGCTGAACCATCGGCAAATACTGTTTCTTTTTGAACAGATTCAGGCGCGGCAACTCTTCCAGCTTGATGGCCTTGCGGTGCAGACGCACGATCAGGGAAAGCAATAATTGCTGCTCCTGATTGAAGCCGGGCAGATTGGTATTTTGCAGAATATAGGCGGAGTGGCGGTGCATGCCGCTCTGATTTATTCCCAATCCCACCTCATGCAGCATCGACGCCCAGTTCAGAATCGCTTCCAGCTGCGGGTGAACCAGACCGGCATTTTGTTTCGCCCACTGGGCGTACAGCCGTTCAGTGGTCTCCAGTACCCGACCGGCCTGTTCGCGATCGATATTGTAATGGCTGGCGAGGCTTTGCGCCGTGCGAATACGAATATCCTGATGGCGAAAGCGTCCCTCCATTTCATAGAGCACCCCTTCGCGCAAGGCGCCGTCGGACAGACGCAGTTCCTTGATCGACAGTGCGTCAAAGATGCCGCACAGAATGGCCACTCCCGGAACCAGCACGGATTGTCGGTCTTCCGGCAGACCCGGCAGGCTCAGCGACTTGAAGGATTTGAACTGTAAAATCTGTTCACGCAGCATTTCCAGCCGACCCGGCGTGATCAGACCATCCTTTTTGCCCATTTCCAGCAAAATCTCATGGGTCGCCTTGATGGTGCCGGACGCGCCCAGCGCATACTCCCAGCCGTAGATCCGGTACTCCCAGGACAGCGTTTCCAGCTTCTGAGCCGCCGCCAGACGGGCGCGTTTAAAATTGCTCTCGCTGATTTCGCCATTGGGAAAGAACTGCTGAGCAAAGCTGACGCAGCCCATCCGGCGGCTTTCGATCAGCATGGGCTCAAAGTCTTCGCCGATGACCAGCTCGGTGGAGCCGCCGCCGATATCGATGACCAGCTTGCGTCCTTTTTCCGGCTGCGTGTGTTCCACCCCCATGAAAATCAGCCGCGCCTCTTCATGGCCGGAGATGATTTCGATCGGGTAGGGCATTATGTCGGCGGCGCGGCGCAGAAATTCTTGTGCGTTTGCCGCCTGACGCAAAGCGTGCGTACCGACAATCGACACATTCAGCGCGGAGAATCCCTGCAATCTTTCGGCAAACAGCGCCAGGCAGCTCAGACCACGCTCCATGGCTTCCTCACTGAGCATGTTCTGATTATCCAGCCCATCGGCCAGATAAACGCGCTGTTTTAAACGGCTAAGCACCTGCAGCGCCCCGTTAACCACGCGCGCGATGACCATATGAAAACTATTGGAACCCAGGTCGACTGCGGCAAACTCCTGGGGTTTTACGACATTGGTATCTTCATTTGTTAAAGGCATTATTCAGGTTTGTCTCCGGGTTGCTCCAGCGCCTTGATGTAATCATAGACGGCATTCTGTGCGCGCACTTTACGGCGGTTACCGCGCGATACATAGCGATTACTCAGTTCTTTATCGATCACACGGGCTTTGACCGTATCGCTGAACAGGATATCAAGAATATCTAAAATGCGATTTTTCAAAATAGGATCGAGGACTTCGACGGCAACTTCAATACGATAATCGATATTGCGCGTCATCCAGTCGGCCGATGAGAGGTAAACTTTTTTATCGCCGCCATTATTAAACACATACACACGATCGTGCTCCAGATAACGATCGACGATACTGATAGCCTGAATATTGTCGCTGACGCCCGGCAAATTGGGAATCAGCGAACACATACCGCGCACCAGCAGATTGATTTTAACCCCGGCGGCGGAGGCCTGATACAGTTTTTCCACCAGCCCTTTGTCCACCAGATTGTTTACCTTAAGGGTAATGCCGGCCTCAATATTCGCTTGCGCATTATCAATTTCTTTATCGATCAATCGATACAGTTTGTCACGCGAGTTTTGCGGGGAAACCAGCAGATACTCGAAGGATACCGGCCGATAAGGGTTTTCGATGAAGTTAAACACGCGACGAACCTCATTGGTAATGCGCTCGTCGGCGGTGAGCAAGGAGTAGTCGGTATACAGCCGGGCGGTTTTTTCATTGAAGTTACCGGTTCCGATGTGCGCGTAACGGACAATCTGCTCCCCTTCGCGACGCGAGATCAAAAACAGTTTGGCATGAATTTTCAGCCCGGGAACCGAGAAAATCACGTGGACGCCGGCTTCGGTCAGCTGTTTGGCCCAGTGGATATTGGCCTCTTCATCGAAACGCGCCTGCAATTCCACCACGACGGTGACCTTCTTGCCGTTGTGGGCGGCATGGATCATGGCGGTGATGATGCGCGAATCCTTCGCCACCCGGTAGATATTGATTTTGATCGCCAGCACGCTGGGGTCAAACGAGGCCTGCCGCAGCAGCTCCAGCACGTGTTCGAAGGTATGGTAGGGATAATAAAGCAGGATATCCCGTTCGCGAATGGTATCAAAGCCGTTACGGAAATGGTTGAAGCCGTCATGGCGCAGTCGCGGCAGCGGCTTGTTGACCAGATTGGCCCGACCGACGTTGGGGAAAGAGATGAAGTCTTTAAAGTTATGGTAACGTCCACCGGGAATCACCGAGTCAAACGAGGATATCCCCAGTTTCTCCTGCAAGATGGCGACCATGGCGTCGGGCATATCGCGTTGATAAACGAACCTGACCGGCTCGGCCGTCAAACGCTGCTTCAGGCTGGAGGACATGAGCTCCAGCAGGCTGGATTCCATCTCGGTGACCAGATCGTACTCGGCGTCACGCGTCATTTTCATGGAATAGGCGTTCAGCGCATCGTAATCGAAAAAGCCCTTGAAGATGTCATTCAGGCAATAGCGCAGAATATTATCGATCAAGATCATGGTTTTGCGCCGACGCGGCGCTTCTGCCGGCAGATTGACGAAACGCGGCACTTTGTCGGAAGGAATTTCCAGCAATGCATAATTTGTTTCGTCGCCGCGAATAATCTCAACCGCCAGATAGGTGTAGTCGTCTTTCAGGAACTGCACCAGATTGGTGTCATGCAGAATCAGGATCGGCGTGATGTGCGGGCGCAAATATTGTCTGAAATACTCTCTGAGCCAATCCTGCTGGTTAGGTGAAACCTGACGTTCGTTGACCAGAAAAATCTGGTTACGCGCCATCTCCAAGAGCAACTCGTTATAAAGGCTGTCAAATAACTGATCCGTTTTCAGGACTCGCGCCTGAATCTTTCCTAACAGGTGACGCAAACTGCCGTCTGACCCTTGTTCTTCGTTGATTAGAATTCGTCTTTTCAGGTCGGCAAAACGAACTTTATAAAACTCATCGAGATTGTTGGAGTAAATACCAAGAAAGCGCATGCGCTCAATCAGGGGGTTGCTTTTATCCGCCGCTTCCTGAAGTACCCGTTCATTAAAGGATAACCAACTTAACTCTTTCTCAATGTAGAGTTTATCCTGACTCATTTTCACTCCGTTAGACTATATGCCGAATACCTATACCCAATAAACATCAAAGCGTGATCGAGCGACAGCCGCGCGGATTATCCCCATAAGTTTAGTCGCCCAATGACCAGGGCGACAAATATGCCGACTGCGGTTCTGAATGCGACTTACGGCGATCGCGCAGAGAATAAGCCGAGTAATTTGGGGAAGTCGATACCACCACAACTTGAAAGATGAAGGGTATAACAACATTATGGCGCGTTCATGACGATAAAATCTAATACGCAGACGGACTTGCCATTGTCATATTATGAGGGTAAAGGCAACATATGCTACCCCGTTTTTCGATGGGATGAATAATTAAGCGAACTCTGACGAGTTGAATATCACGGCGAGAGCGATGGAAAACACAGATAACCGATTACCTTACCGGGACCGCCGACGGGCATGGATAGATCGCCTGACGCATCGCGTCGTGGCCGGCAGCGGCCTGCTGGTGCTGATGGCGTTGTTATCGATTTTCTTTTATCTGCTGTATGTGGTGACGCCGATTTTTCTTTCCCCCGCGGTCAGTGAACGTAAAACGATCCCAATCAGCGCCCGGGCGCCGGCGCTGGCCGTGGGCATTAGCGACAACGGACAGACCGGTTTTCGTATTGATCGGCAGGGTTACGGCGAATTTATTTCACTCGCTTCCGGCCAACCGGCGCAGCGTGTTCAGCTTGCGTCCTTCGTGGACATGCTGGCGGAGAGTCACGGCGATCGGCAGATTTACGCGCTGAGCCAGTCCGATGGACGGATCCTCATTGTACAGCCCTGGCTGCCGCCGGCCGGCAACCCGCAGTGGCGGTTTCCTTTTGGCGGGCAGCCGCTGTCGCTGGGATTGCCCGCCCAGCCGTTACGTCAGTTGAGCGTGGCGGCGGTGGCCGAAAAACGCCTTATAGCGGCGGTTGTCACTCAGGATTACCGTCTGGTGGTTAGCGAGATCGGGGAAAAAGACATACGGCAGATCGCCCAGATTGAACTGCCGGAAAAAGCGGTCGACCAGTTGCTGATTTCGCCGGACGGTCGGCAAATTTTTCTCCTTAACGGCACGCAGCTCAGCGTGTGGCAAGCCGAGACGCAATGGGTACTGCGGGAAAAACGTCAACTGGCCCAACAGGGCGCGTTACGCCTGACGCTGCTGGGCGGGCGATCACTGCTGGTTCAGACCGCCGGCGGGCGCATCTCGCAGTGGTTTGACGTGCCGACGGAAAAGGGCATGCGGCTGACAGAAATCCGCCAGTTTCCGCAGAGGACGAACGCGCCGGCGCTGTTAGCCAGCGAAGCGCAGCGGCGCGTGTTCGCGACGCTGACGCCGCAGGGCGAACTGTCTCTTTTCGCCAGCAAGCAGTCGGGCGCGCTGCTGACCCGACAGGTCGAACAAAACGCGCAATCGCTGGTATTTTCCCGCCATGGTCAGGCCATGCTGGTGGCAACGGCAAACGGCTGGCAAACCTATCAAGTGGATAATCCCTACCCGGATATCGGTTGGCGCGGGCTGTGGCAAAAACTGTGGTATGAAAACTACCCTGAGCCCGCCTATACCTGGCAATCCACCGCCGCCGAGGACAGCTATCAGGCCAAATTCAGCATCGCGCCGCTTATGCTGGGAACGTTAAAAGCCGCTCTCTACGCGATGCTTTTCGCGACGCCGCTGGCGCTAGCGGCCGCTATCTATACCGCCTGTTTTATGTCGCCGGCGTTGCGGCGCTGGATTAAACCGACGCTGGAGATCATGGGCGCGCTGCCGACGGTGGTGATTGGGCTGATTGCCGCGATCTGGCTGGCGCCGCACTTTGCCACCTATCTGTCGGCCATTCTGGCCATGCCGTTTTTATTGGCGCTGGCGGTGCTCGCCAGCGGTTGGCTGTTGGAATGTCTGCCGGCCGGCTGGCGCAAATATTTCCCCGCCGGCTGGGATGCGCTATTTCTGCTGCCGACCATCCTGGCGACGCTGATGATCGGCTGCTGGCTGGGGCCGGTTCTGGAAGTCTGGGTACTAGGCCGGCCGTTATATCAATGGTTGGGCGATGATTTTGTTCAGCGTAATGCGCTGGTGGCGGGCGTGGCGTTAGGATTTGCCCTGATTCCGCTCATCTTTTCGCTGGCGGAGGATGCGTTATTCAGCGTGCCTTCCCGCTTGAGCCAGGGGTCGCTGGCGTTGGGCGCCACGCCGTGGCAAACCTTATGGCGCGTGGTGCTGCCTTCCGCCAGCGCCGGAATTTTCGCCGCATTGATGCTCAGTTTCGGCCGCGCGGTGGGGGAAACCATGATTGTGTTAATGGCGACGGGCAATACGCCCATTATGGATGGCAGAATGCTCCTTGGGCTGCGTTCGCTGGCGGCCAATATCGCTATCGAAATGCCGGACGCCGTCATCAACAGCGGGCATTACCGGGTCTTGTTCCTGACCGCTCTGGCGCTGTTTGTTTTCACTTTTGTGGTGAATACGCTGGCCGAGGCGATTCGCCAGCGTTTGCGCCACCGTTACCTTGATGAAGGAGAAAACGCGTGAGGCGCTGGTTTCGTTCCGGCAGACCCTGGATATGGCTGACGGCCTCCTCCATCAGCATCAGTTTGCTGGCGATGGCGACGATTTTCGTCTTGTTGGCCGGACAGGGGATGCGTTATTTGTGGCCGCAGCCGGTGTGGCGTTTTACCTTATTGCCATCGGCCGTCCAACCGCTGCCGTCGCAATCCTCGCCTTTACAACAAGAGACGTCCTGGCGAAACGGCGCCCCCCTTGCGCTGATCGGCGAGATTTACGACCAGCAAACGCTGTCTGCTCGACAGCTCAGGGATGCCGGCCTGTTGTCCCCCGCGTCGGTTGATAAATCAATGACGCGTTATCTGATCAAAACCAACCAACGCGCAATCTATGGTCAGAGTTTTCGCACTCTGCTATCCCGCGACGTCATCAGCCTCGATAAGCCGGCGGATGTTCTGGTGCTGAGGTTGGCGAACAACCGTACCGTCTATGGTTATCTGGCCGGCATGCTGGAAGATGGTCAGCCATTGTTGGCCGATGATTTGCCGACAACATTGCATCGCCGGGTAACGCAGGTTCGGGGGCTGTTGGGAATGGCGCGGGACATCCGTCTGGGCGCGATGGCGAAAATCAACCAACAGTTTGAAATGCTGCGCCTGGAAGAGAAAAAACGGCGTGAGGCGAACACGCTGGATAGCCGGGCGCAGGCGCGAATCAACGCTGAACGGAGCGAACTGCAACGCCGTTTTGATGAGGCGTCTGAGCAGTTAATTGAACTTAATCAGGATATTAACCGTGATACGCTGCAACTGCTCGATGCGAACGGCGTCCTGCGCCTTATGCCGCTCAGGGACATTGAACAGGCCTGGTATCCCAATATGATGAGCCTGGGCCAGAAAGTCACGCACTGGGCGCAGCAGGTCAGATATATGCTGGCGCACTATTCTCCCGATAGTAATAATGCCGGATACCTGTTTCCGGCGATTTTCGGCACGGTGTTGATGGTGGTGCTGATGTCGATCATCGTCATGCCGCTCGGCGTGATCGCCGCTGTCTATCTGCATGAGTATGCCGGTAAAAGCAGGCTGACTCGCTGGGTCAGAATCGCGGTGGTCAATCTGGCCGGCGTGCCGTCCATCGTCTATGGCGTGTTTGGGCTGGGTTTTTTCGTGTATCTGATCGGCGGCACGCTGGATCGGCTGTTTTATGCCGAATCCTTGCCCAATCCGACCTTCGGTACGCCGGGATTGCTGTGGGCGTCGCTGACGCTGGCGTTACTGACGCTGCCGGTGGTGATTGTCGCCACCGAAGAGGGGTTATCACGCATTCCGATGTCGGTACGTTACGGTTCGCTGGCGTTGGGCGCCACGAAAGCCGAAACCTTATGGCATGTGGTGCTGCCGATGGCGGTGCCGGCGATGATGACCGGACTCATCCTTGCCGTCGCGCGCGCGGCGGGGGAGACGGCGCCGCTGATGTTGGTGGGCGTGGTGAAGTCGGCGCCGATATTGCCGGTCGACGATCTGTTCCCCTATATTCATCTGGAGCGAAAATTTATGCATCTGGGGTTCCAGATTTACGATCTGGCGTTTCAGACGCCGGATGTGGAGGCGGTGCGGCCGCTGGTCTATATCACGGCGCTGCTGCTGGTATTGATTGTGGTCGGGTTGAACCTAGCCGCGATGGGAATCCGCCATGTGCTGCGCGAAAAATACCGTACGCTGTCACTCTGAATGTAGGATGAAATTATGGCTGTAATCAAGCGGGCGGCGGCATCGTCGGTTATGACGGTTCCCCGGTTTAGCGATGATCAGGTCGCGCTGGCCGTGGAGCATCTCCACCTGTATTACGGTGAGAAACCGGCGCTGAATGATATCTCCCTGCGTATCCCTCAACATCGGGTTACCGCGCTGATCGGCCCCTCCGGCTGTGGTAAATCGACGCTGTTGCGGTGCTTCAATCGCATGAACGATCTGGTCGATGATTGCCGCACCGAGGGCGATATCAGGCTATATGGCATGCCGATTACCGATCCGCTGCTGGATGTGGCATTGCTGCGTCGTCGTGTCGGCATGGTTTTTCAGCGGCCGAATCCTTTTCCCAAATCGATTTATGACAATGTGATTTACGGTCTGAAGCTGCAGGGGATTCGCGACCGCCGTCTGCTGGATGACGCGGTGGAACACGCCTTGCGTGCGGCGGCGTTATGGCATGAAGTGAAAGATCGCCTGGGCGATAACGCCCTGACGCTTTCCAGCGGTCAACAGCAGCGCCTGGTGATCGCCCGGGCTATCGCCATCAAGCCGGAAGTGCTGCTGCTTGATGAACCGACCTCGGCGCTGGATCCGATTTCAACGCTGATTATTGAAGAACTGATCGGCACGTTGAAGCAGCATTTTACCCTGGTGCTGGTGACGCACAATATGCAGCAGGCGGCGCGCGTCTCCGATTACACGGCTTTTATCCATCAGGGGAAATTAATCGAATATAACCATACGGACGACTTATTTACTTCTCCTGCCCAACGGCGCACGGAAGATTATATTACCGGACGATTTGGTTAACAAATGACGCTTGGCCGCCGCGTTTCCCGCCATCTTCCAGGTTGAGAATGTATCTGCGGCAACCTGAGATCGATGGCGTTCAGATGGTTAACGAGGCTGTTCGGGTTAGCCAAACAGGCTGTAGATGATGGCGGAGATGGCGATCAGTCCCATGACGGTAACGAACAGATTGCTGATGTGGCCGCCGTATTTTTTCATCGCCGGGACTTTCTGAATGGCATACATCGGCATTAGAAACAGCAGGCAGGCGATGATGGGGCCGCCCAGCGTTTCAATCATGCCCAGTATGCTTGGGTTCTTCGTCGCGACAATCCAACTGGTGATCAGCATGAACAGCGCGGTAATGCGGTTCAGCTTGTGGCTGGCGATCGCTTTACCCTGGCTGCGCAGCGACTTCACGATTATACCGTTGAAGCCTTCGCTGGCGCCCAGGTAATGGCCGAGAAACGATTTTGAAATGGCGATAGTGGCAATGATCGGCGCCAGATAGCCTATCATCGGGTTATTAAAGTGGTTCGCCAGGTAAGACAGAATAGAGATGTTTTGTGTTTTCGCTTCCATCAGCTCGGTTGGCGAGAGGCTCAGGACGCAGCTGAACACGAAAAACATCACGGTAATCACCATCATGATATGGCTGTAAGACAGAATGCGAGAGCATTTTTTCTCAGCCTCGTCGCCATATTCTTTGCGCTTGGCGACGGCGAACGAGGAGATAATCGGCGAATGGTTGAAGGAGAACACCATCACCGGGATCGCCAGCCACATTGTCGCCAGCAAACCATTACCGGTTATGTTGTTGGCTAAAGAGACATTGTCGAAAACAGAGGTATTCCAGTGGGGGACTAAATACAAAGCCAGCACCATTAAAACAGCGACAAATGGATAAACCAGAACGCTCATTGCCTTAACGATCATCGCTTCGCCAAAACGGACGATGAACATTAATCCCAGAATCAATATGAGTGACAATATCGCCCTTGGCGGCGCCGGTAAATGCATTTGATGAATAATAAAACTCTCTACCGTATTGGTTATTGCCACACCGTAAACCAGCAGAATGGGATAAATTGCAAAAAAATAAAGTAGGGTGATTAATTTACCGGCATCCACACCGAAATGTTCTTCAACCACTTCGGTTATATCTTCGCCGCCTTTTTTACCTGATAAAACGAAACGACACAAGGCGCGATGGGAATAATAGGTCATCGGGAAAGCAATAATGGTCATAATAATTAAAGGTATCAGGCCGCCAATACCCGCATTTATCGGTAAAAATAATACACCGGCGCCAATGGCTGTGCCATAAAGGCCCAGCATCCAGACGGTATCGCTTTTCCGCCAGACGGAAGCCTGATCTACTAACTGGCCGCTACCTTGAATAGTGCTCATGTTCGTTTCTCCTCAGTGAACACGGTGTATAAAAAATACAGTACCGGCAAGTTGCCGTTACAGGGATAAAAAATAAACAGGACATATAAATATGTCGGTAGGAGGCTGTTTTTTGACCGAGTTCTCTATCAGTATGCGCAGAAAATAATATTAAGGTGATCACAAAAATCAATTGAATGAAATTATTTTAGTGAGCATTTCAGTAAATTAAAATATCAATATTGGTGCGTTATTTTTAATATATTTTAATGGATATATTTTGATGCGCTATTTTATTTTCGCAGCCTGAATAATGTTCAGTTGTTAACTGGTTGCAAGCTTAAATAATAACCGTAAATTCATGTCTCATGCTGAAAGTCGCTTTTCCTTCTTACTCTCAAAAGCGGTTTGCTTGATAACGCTCTTCAGGCATAGAGCACCCTATGCCTGAAGAGAGAAGAGATGGCGAATCAGGCCGATAGCTTCGCGCGCGCCCAGGCCAGACCTGGCTGATATTCATCCGTCAGCATGGCCGCCAGCGAGCGTAACGCCTGTTGCAGCTGCGTATGATCTTGCGCCCGCAAGTTCATATGTCCGACCTTGCGTCCGGGACGCACTTCTTTTTCATACCAGTGCAGGTGCACCAGCGGCAGCGACAGCCAGTCAATATTAACCGCAGTTCCGATCAGGTTGACCATCACCGACGTGCTATCGACGGCGGGAACCGGCATCGGCAGATCTAGTATTGCCCGCAGATGCAGTTCAAACTGGCTAATAGAGGCGCCGTTCTGTGTCCAGTGACCGCTATTGTGTACGCGAGGCGCCAGCTCGTTTATCAGTAAACGATCGCCGACGATAAAGCATTCCATCGCCATGACGCCGACGTAGCCCAATTCATTCATAATGGCCGACAGCATTTGCTCCGCCTGGCGCTGAAGCTGCGGTGCCGGGTGGGGAAGGGCAACGCTGGCGCGCAGGATACCGTCCTGATGCAGGTTGTGCGTCAGCGGATAGAACACGCAGTCGCCGTGGGTATTGCGGGCGCCAACCAGCGATACCTCGCCGGAAAAGTTGATGCCTTGCTCGACAATACATTCGCCGTAACAGTCGGCCGGCAGCGTATGCTGTTCCCCAGCGCGCAGGCGCCATTGTCCGCGGCCGTCATAACCGCCGACGCGACGCTTAACGATGGCCAGCTCGCCCAGCCGGGCGAAAACCTGCGGCCATTGATCGGCGTCGGCCAGCAACTGCCAGGGGGCGGTAGCCAGGTTCAGGGAATCCAGTAATTGTTTTTGCGTCAGGCGATCGGCCAGACGCGGGAAAATATCGCGGTTAACGAACGCGGTATGTTGAGCCAGTTCCTTTGTAAGCGCGGTTTCCGGCCAGCGTTCGATTTCAGCGGTAATCACGCTGTTCTGGAAAGGAACCGATTCCGGTTCCGCGTTCAATCCAACGGGGTAAACCGCAATACCCAGGGGTTCGCCGGCCTGACGCAACATTCTGCCTAACTGACCATCACCTAAAACGCAAACCGGCTTCATGCTTCCTCCCGCGGATCGGGGTTGGATAACACGTCCTCGGTCTGGCTCTGCCGCCAGTCAGCCAGACGCGCCGCCAGCGCCTCATCGTGCAACGCCAGGATTTGCGCCGCCAGCAGCGCGGCGTTGGCGGCGCCGGCTTTCCCGATGGCCAAGGTTCCGACCGGAATGCCGCGCGGCATCTGTACAATCGAATACAGGCTGTCAATGCCGCTCAAGGCCGCGCTTTGGACCGGCACGCCCAACACCGGCACCAGCGTCTTGGCCGCCAGCATGCCGGGTAAATGCGCCGCCCCGCCCGCGCCGGCGATAATCACGTCAAAACCGTTCTCCGCCGCCTGCTCTGCGAAACTGAATAACTTATCGGGCGTTCGGTGAGCAGAGACGATATCGACATGAAAAGGAATATTCAGCGTCGTAAGGATTTCCGCAGCAAACTGCATGGTGGCCCAGTCACTCTTTGAACCCATGACGATGGCGATTTTAGCCGGGGCAACGTTGGATGACATGCCTGTAAAGCTCCTGTGGTTTACATGATGGTGACGTCGATAATGTCGCGTCAGTCAGAGATTTCCCGGCGCCTGTCTCGATGTCCACCATCGGACCCTGCGCGTTGAGTACCTGCGGGCTCTGACTTTGAGGGCGTAGAGCATATCACGACCTTATGGCAAGGAAAACGGTTGCGTCGATTGGAAAAAACAATCATAGGCCAAACTGGCGGCGTAAAATGGTTAGAAAGGAAATGAAATCAGTTCGATATCCTGAGGCGTCACTTTGATCATCGAGCCTTCATGATGCCAGGCTCCCAACACGGCGCGACGCGCGCGAAAATTATCGCGAATGATTTGATGGATCGCCGGGCGGTGGGTGTGTCCATGGATCAGGGTGTCCACCTGATAATGCTGCAGACGGTCGATCACCTGCTCGGAATTGACATCCATAATCTCCTGCGACTTATGCTGGTTGGCCTGTCGGCTGGCCGATCGCATGCCGGCGGCGATTTTGAGCCGGATGGCTAATGGCAACAGCAGATACAGACGCTGTATCAGCGGATTATGCACCCGACGGCGAAATTTCTGATAGGCGTGATCGTCGGTGCACAGCGTGTCGCCGTGCAGAATCAGTATCCGTTGACCGTACAGGTCGAGCACATTCTCCGCGGGAAGCAGCGTGAGTCCGCTTCGCTTGGCGAACCGTTTACCGATGAGAAAATCTCGATTGCCATGCACGAAATAGCAGGGAACGCCCTGTAGATGCAACATCAGCAGCGCATTGGCTATGGTGGTATGCAGCGGTTGCGGATCGTCATCGCCGATCCAGGCGTCGAACAGATCGCCCAAAATATAGAGCGCATCGGCCTGTGCGGCGTCATGGCGTAAAAAACGCAGAAAACCGGCGGTAATCGCCGGTTCATGAATGCTTAAATGCAGGTCGGCAATAAAGAGCGTCGCCATACCGCGGCAATTACTCGCTAACGGTAACGGAAGTGACGACGACGTCTTCTTTAGGCACATCCTGATGCATACCGCTGCGGCCGGTCGCCACGTTCTTGATTTTATCAACCACGTCCATACCTTCGACGACTTCAGCGAAGACACAGTAGCCCCAGCCGTCAGCGCGTTCTGAACGGAAGTTCAGAAAGTCGTTATCGACCAGGTTAATGAAGAACTGCGCCGTGGCGGAATGGGGATCATTGGTGCGTGCCATCGCCAGCGTCCCGCGGGTGTTTTTCAGTCCATTGTTGGCTTCATTTTTAATCGCCGCTTTAGTCGCTTTTTGCTCCATACCCGGAGCAAAGCCGCCACCCTGGATCATAAAACCATTGATAACACGGTGAAAAATCGTGTTGTCGTAGAAACCGCTGCGGCAGTAATCCAGGAAGTTTTCTACGGTAACCGGTGCTTTGTCTGCAAAAGTGTTAATGACGATATCGCCATGGTTTGTATGAAACGTGATCATAATAATGAACCCTATATAGCCGGAATATAGTAATTGGGGAACGACGCTCACGGAATACGGTGAACGATCAAGAGCGCACTTATAACATAACTGGCTGGCCGAGTCAGTACGTCCGGCACTTTTCAGGCGGCTTGCCTGCCGGCGGGACGCGTGGACTGAAGGCAATGAAATAATTGAACCCGCTCACTATTTTTCATAATTAACTTGTTCTTTCGTTGCCGACGGGATTAATCTGAGAGTGATTCTTATTATCCTGAATTATCACTAAAACAGATAGGTGAACTATGTTGGACAGTATCAATCGACTATTCGATAAGCCGGATTTCGGCAAGCTGTTACTTCGTTTGTCTTTTAGTATTTTAATGCTGTTTCATGGCTGGCATAAAGCGCATGGCGGCGTCGGCGCGATTGAAGGCATGCTGACCTCGGCAGGTCTGCCTGCTTTCATCGCATATGGCGTCTATGTGGGCGAAATCATCACGCCGGTGCTGATGATTCTGGGGGTTTTTACCCGTCCCTCCGCACTGATATTCTCTTTGACGATGGTCGCCGCCGCATATTTGTCGACGCCGAACTTCTTCTTATTGAGCAAAACCGGCGCCTGGATCGCCGAGCCGGCTGCGGTATTCTTCTTTGCCGGTTTAGCCATCGCTTTTCTGGGGAGCGGTAAATATTCGGTGATGTCCAACCCTCGCTTGCGCTGATCCTCTCCCGTTCATGCCATGGTCGCGTGGAGCCAGACCCGGATGTCACGGGTCTGGGGAATCACGCATGCCAGCCGACAAATCCGCTTTTTTTTACACTTACTCCTTATCAATTCTCTGTTTATTCCGCCGACTCAGTCTTGCAATAGCGCAGGGTTCAGGTTTCAATACGCCGTTAGAGTTGAAAAGCCCTAAATAAATCGATGTTGCTCACGCTTACAGCGAACAATGATTCACCCATCCTGCGAATACCATGGAATGCCCTGATGCTAAAGATTTTTAATACGCTGAGTCGCCAAAAAGAGGAATTCAAACCTATCCACGCTGGTCATGTCGGGATGTATGTGTGTGGCATTACCGTGTATGACCTGTGTCATATTGGCCACGGGCGCACCTTCGTGGCGTTTGATGTGGTGGCGCGTTATTTACGCTATCTGGGGTATTCGCTGAAATATGTTCGTAACGTTACCGATATCGACGATAAAATTATCAAGCGTGCGGCGGAGAATGGCGAAACCAGCGATCGGCTGACGACCCGGATGATCGCCGAAATGCATGCCGATTTTGATGCCTTGAATATCTTGCGCCCGGATGCCGAGCCGCGCGCGACCCATCATATCGCCGAAATCATCGAGCTGGTTGAACAGCTGGTCGCGCGCAACCATGCCTATGTCGCATCGAATGGCGACGTCATGTTCTCGGTTGACACCGCGCCGGGTTACGGCGTGTTATCCCGTCAGGATCTCGACCAGCTGCAGGCCGGCGCGCGAGTAGAGATTACCGAAGTGAAGCGCAACCCGATGGACTTCGTGCTGTGGAAAATGTCCAAACCCGGTGAGCCGCACTGGTCTTCGCCGTGGGGAGAAGGGCGCCCAGGCTGGCACATTGAATGTTCGGCGATGAACTGCAAGCAGTTGGGCGACCATTTTGATATTCATGGCGGGGGTTCGGACCTGATGTTCCCGCACCATGAAAACGAAATCGCCCAATCCACCTGCGCGCATGACGGCCCTTACGTAAACTATTGGATGCACTCCGGCATGGTGATGGTCGACCGGGAAAAAATGTCCAAGTCGCTCAATAACTTCTTCACCGTGCGCGATGTCCTGGCTTATTACGATGCGGAAACCGTGCGTTATTTCCTGATGTCGGGCCACTATCGCAGCCAGCTTAATTACAGCGAAGAAAACCTGAAGCAGGCGCGCTCCGCGTTGGAGCGCTTGTACACCGCGCTGCGCGGTACGGACGGCGACGTGCAGGCTCAGGGCGGGGAAGCGTTTGAAGCGCGTTTCCGTGAAGCCATGGACGATGATTTCAACACTCCGGAAGCCTATTCGGTGCTGTTCGATATGGCGCGCGAGGTTAACCGCCTGAAATCGGAAGATCCGCACGCGGCTAATCAACTGGCCGCCGCGCTGCGTAATCTGGCGAAAGTGCTGGGTTTGCTGGAACAGGATCCGGAAGCGTTTCTGCAAAGCGGCGCGCAGGCCGATGATGACGTTAAAGAAATCGAAAGGCTGATTAAGCAGCGGAAAGACGCTCGTCAGGCAAAAGACTGGGCGCTGGCGGATGACGCTCGCGACAGGCTCAATGCGATGGGCATTATTCTGGAGGATGGTCCGCAGGGAACCACCTGGCGGCGTAAATAACGCGCTGGCGCGATGCCGCGCTCGCCGCTCGGCGTTTTCGCCTGGCGGCGAGTGAGTGCTGAATCAAAAGCATAACGACGCAGGTTAGTTATGCTCTGCGATTTTATCAGGCGCTGACTTCTACCGTTGCACCGTCAAACCGCACTTTTTGACCGGCGACGATTTTGCAACGCTTGCGCGTTTCCGTTTGTCCGTCGACGGTGACTTCTCCGGCGGCGATGGCCAGTTTGGCCGCGGCGCCGCTTTCACTCCAGCCCAGCAGCTTCAATAAATCACACAGTTCAACGTGCGGGTGTTTGTCGAGATGAAAAATTTCCATAATATCCTGATTCTTATGCATTGAGCGTCGCGGTTATTGTGCGTCGCTATCGTGATATTCCTCGCAGGCCTGCAAGGTATTCTGAATTAAGGTCGCTACCGTCATGGGGCCCACCCCGCCAGGGACGGGACTAATATAAGACGCTCTTTCCTGCGCGGCGTCGAACTCGACGTCACCAACAACCTTGCCGCTTTCCAGACGATTGATGCCGACATCGAGCACGATGGCGCCTGGTTTGATCCACTCGCCTGGAATAAAGCCAGGTTTGCCTACCGCCACCACCAACAGGTCGGCGTTTTCAATATGGTGACGCAGATTTTTGGTAAAGCGGTGGGTTACCGTTGTGGTGCAGCCCGCCAGCAGCAGCTCCAGACTCATCGGCCGGCCGACGATGTTGGATGCGCCGACGACGACGGCATTCAAACCATAGGTTTCTATATTGTAGCGTTCCAGCAGCGTGATAATGCCGCGAGGCGTACAGGCACGTAAACGAGGCGCGCGTTGGCACAGCCGTCCGACGTTGTATGGATGGAATCCATCGACATCTTTATCGGGCGAGATACGCTCAATCACTTTGGTATTATCGATACTGTCTGGCAGAGGAAACTGAACCAAAATACCGTCAATCGTGTTATCCGCATTGAGCTGATCAATCAGTTCCAGTAAGTCAGCTTCGCTCGTGGTGACGGGTAAGTCATAAGAGCGGGAGACAAAGCCGACTTCTTCGCAGACTCTACGCTTGCTGGCGACATAAATCTGCGAGGCGGGGTTCTCGCCGACCAGGATGACCGCGAGGCCTGGCGCGCGTTTGCCAGCCGCTAAACGCTGTTTTACCTGTGCAGCGACTTCGTCTTTGACCTGCTGCGCAATCGTTTTACCATCAATAATCTTTGCTGCCATCTTCGATGAGGTCCATCAATGTTAAATGCGGAGGAAGTGGCGCTATTTTGTCAGAAGCTGGCCGCGCTGTCAGGCACTGCGTCAATATAATCATTCGAAGGGCGGCAAATCGGCCCTTCATTCTGAGTATTGTCGTTTCGCTCCGGCCATCGGGCAGGCCTCTTTGCCGCCAGCATAAAGATCAGGCGGTGAGCACCAGCTGTTGCCGTTGCGGATGCCAGCGCCAGCAGGGTTGATCGCCGGCGATGCGCACGCCGCCCAGCCAGCGCACGGCGGGTTGGCATTGCATCCAGTCCGAACGATTGGCCAGCAGTTCGCGGCCAAGCGGCGTCAGATGCAAAACAGCTGACGCCGGATCCAGAAACAGCGCCGGTTTAGGCGCCAGCCTCAGGCCATCGATAATCGCATCCAGCATGATATCGCCGAGCCAGGGAAGCGGCTCATAATCTTCCATCAGTCGATGAAAAAGCTGCTTATAGGTAGAGGGATGTTCAGCCAGGCAGCGCAGCGCCAACTGTTCCGTCAAGCCGAGACCATTCGCGATATCGGGAAATTCCTGACAGTGGCGTCGCAGCGCCTGAGGCAGAAAAGGCAGGTCGTCCGCGGCGCCGTCGGCCAAAGACGGCAGCGCCGCCGGGTTATCCGAACGCAGGCTCGTCCATAGCTGATAGCCTTGCAGGCATTGGCGGGCGGTCACCGGCCGACGCGACTGCCAGAGCAGCAGCAAGGCCTCTTTGGGGAGTTGCCCCAATCCGACAAAACGACGGCTGCCGGGATAATGGTCGACCGTTACCATCTCAAGCAATGGCGCCGGGCGGCGATGGAATTGCGCCAGACAGCGCGCCAGAATCAGCTGATCGTAGCTGTCGTGCTCAAACCACAGCACGATGCGCTGATAACGGTCGGACGCGGCGAGCAGCGCGCGTTCCTCCCGTTCACGCTGTTGCAGAAGCTGTTGCTGACTGACGCCCATTCGACCCGCATAGTGCGCGGCAAGAAACTCTACGCGAGCTAATAACCAGTCTTCGTCGGCAAGCACCGGCCCCTGGCAAAAGGGATCGCTATAGGCCAGATAATCGCCGGTAAATCCAGCCTGCTGAAGAGCGCGCTGAATATCGGAACCGCAGCGGATATGCAAAGTGGTCTGCGCGTGATCCGGCGGATTGGGTTGGCTATCGATCGTTTTTTTCGCTTGTTCCATCGCCGCGATATGCGCCTTTAGCTTCGGCCAGCTCGGCAGCCCCAATTCCCGGCCGAGGATCCATTGGGCATCGCTCAGCCGCCCATGCTGACGAATCAGCTCCTCTGGGGTCAGACCGGGATGGAAACGTTGAAAACGGGCAATCGCATCAGGATCGGATTGGCGGATGGCATTGCGCAACGCTTTCGCGCGTTTACGCTGTTGTTCAAGATTAATGCGAAATGGCGAGGAAAATACGGCAGGTCGGGATGACGTCATTATGCGCCCCTTTTCTAAGGTCTGTGCCCCGCCAGTCAGACAGAAAAGGGAAAGCCAATAAGGCATACCGTTTCATCGATCATGGGCGCAGCCCTTTCCGCGGACGAGGAGGCGACGATCGCGCCAATCGCACGTTAGCAAAGCGATGGGTTTATTTCAATCATTTTTGCCGTGTTGAACGCGGCTTATTCTATCGCTACCCGAACGTTATATTAATTAATATAACTATTCGTATGACATGCTATTAATTTGGGTGATTATTTATTTTATATTAAATACGTTATCTGTGATTATCTTTTTGATTATATTAAGGATAATGAATTTATATGTCTATTTTTGTGCGTTTCGGCGACGGGTTTTTAGCTCTTTCATTCCTCCTCTTGTTTTTTTAATTAGGGCTATACTTTAAATGATTTAATGTTTTTACATATTTCACAACATGCCGGACGTTTGAAATAGTCCGCATAAAAGGAGTTTTGGGTATGAGCGTTATCAACGAATTGCACGTGGCGAAAAAAATATCATGGGGGAGCATTATTGGCGGCGTCATAACGGTATTGGCGGTTTCGTTATTGCTGTCGACGCTGGGCACCAGTCTGGGATTTTCGATTGTCGATCCGCTGTCTGATGAGCCGGTCAACGGCGTTGGAACCACCGTTCTGGTTTGGTCAGCCATTTCCATCATCATCAGTCTGGCCGCAGGGGCCTTTATTGCCGGCCGACTGGCCGCGATGGATGGTTTAATTCATGGTTTTCTGGTCTGGGCGACGGCCCTGATTGTCGCCGCCGTTCTTGGCACCGCCTTGCTGGGCGGTGCGATGAAAGCGACCGGCAATGTATTGGGGTCGGCGGCGTCGCTGACCGGTAATGCCATCTCCGGTATGGGGGCTGCCGTTGGCGGCGGCGTTCAGGGGCTCGCCAATATGGGCGGTCAGGCATTCGATAATCTTAATCTGGATACCCGGTTGCAACCGGAGGCGGTGAGTAACGATGTCATGGCGGCCCTGCGTAAAAGCAATATTCCATCATTGCAGCCGGATTATATGCATACGCAGTTAGAGGGCGCCAAAGGTGAAATTGGCGAGGCGGTGAAGGCGATTGCGCTTAACCCGAAAAACAGCGACGAGATTATTCAGACTCTGACCGATAAGCTGAAAAAACGTGGCGACGCGCTGTCCAAAGATGTCGATCGCGACAGCCTGACCAAGGCGCTGTCTGAAAACAGCTCAATGTCGCAGGAAGAGATTAATAAAGCCGTTGATAACCTGATGGAGGCCAAGAATAAAACCGTTCAGGTGGTTAATCAGAGATTGAACGATGTTGAAGCCAGTATCGAACAGGCAAAGCAGCAATATACCGAACTGAAGCAGAAAGCGCGTGAGGAAGCGGCGATGGCGGCATCCGCACTGGCGCATGCTGCGCTGTGGTCGTTCTTTGCTCTGCTGATTGGCGCGATTGTCAGTGCGTTAGCTGGACTGTGGGGCGTTAAAACCTGCAACAAGCGTGCCTGAAACCGACAATAGGATTGATCGGTTAGCAATGCCGATGAGACTCGCGGTTGATGAAATCTGTTTATCATCGCCGCGGTTTTTCGGTTGCGCCTGGCGGTAGAGCCAGGCATCGCGATCGGGCATGAATATCTTTGTCATCGAATTAGGGCGCCGCACTATTTCTGCGGCGCCTTTTCCTTTTCGCGTCGCCTGGTCATTCTCCTGTCGGCACAGTCGAAGTCCCCTCGCTATTATTGAAATCGATTTTGTCGATAGGCCGTTCCTTTACTGAGTGCATTTGGCCGGAAAATATTTTTCAGCAATATTATTAATCAGAGGGCTTGAACCTGACCAATTTTGCGAGCATTATCTTAAATGATATCATCGCTGTCGTTTATTGTATTTTAGCGCTTATTGATATTCATGTCGCGCCGCTTGTCTGGGGTGTCTGGCAAGGATAAAAATGTAGCGTTGGTATGAAAACATCGAGTGACATAATAATGAACCGCTTTTTATCATTATTTCATATCCAGCTATCTCCTTTGTAAAAATAACTTCGCGTTTTAATTTATTCGAGTAACTAATAAGAGTAATGGATTATCCATTATTCCTGTTGCCATGCTCGTTCGGTTCATCGCCGGTTGAAAACGCCGCTGGCGGCGTAAATCCCAGTCTCGTCGTTGTCTGTTCACATCGCTTTTGAGGAGAGTACTCTCGCTGACCTCGCCAGGCGCGGGGTGGATGAGCCTTGCCCGTAAAGGGACAAGGCGTTGCATGGTGCCAAACGACAATGTTTTGTGCCGCCGCTCGGATTCGCCGGTTATTTATCACCGAGTGTGAAGAATAATATTTATTAACGGTAATTAATTTAATAGTGAAATTATCACCTGAATAAATGAATGGTCATTCATTTATCAAAATCGTTAACCGGATATTCATCATGCTTCAGTTCATGGGCATGTCGGCTTTCGTTGACTTTTTTATGATGCCGCGACCCCGAGAACGAATCATTGAAGATATATCCACATTCAATTTAAAAAATAATACTAAGGAGGCAATTATGCCTACAGGAACACTTTCTTTAACGAATGCCTCAGATCAGGCTGTTGGTATCAATACAAAATTTACTGAAGAAGTAAAAGCCGCGGATATTATTTCAGCCGTATCCGGAGGGATAACTTACCTGTTATCCGTCGCGTCGGTAGAGTCCGACACATCATTAACGTTAATCCGCACTTTTACCGGCGCAACGGCAGCGGGTTTAAGCTTTTATGTATTACCCGCCTCGCTATTATTCAGCGTGCCGGCACAGCTTGCTTATGATATTGAATACCAGATCAAAATAGCGGCGCGAGATAAGGCTAACTGGCAGGCGGTTTATAGCCAATCCGAAGATATTACCGTAACCCTTGCCGACGGCAGCACTTTCAGCGGACCATCATGGAAAAAGCTGGCTGACGATTTGGCCGCCATCTCTGAAAAAAACGGCAGCCCCCCCGTATCCTCGGGCGTATTTCCGCACACGGCGATGTCCGCCGCCACCGCGGCGACGCTTGATGTGACGACCTATGGCTGTTTTATCGTGACGCTTAATTCGGCCTCTTGCGAACTGTCAATCAGCGGCGCCTCATCAACGGAGAACCTCTCGCAGGAGGTTATCGTGTTTTTGGTGCAAGGAAGCGGCGCGAACAAGGTTACCTGGCCGCAGAACGTCAAATGGCCCAACGGTGTTGCCCCGGCTTTATCCTATACCCAGGGGCAGCAGGATGTCGTCACGCTGGTGACTAACGATAACGGCAGTACATGGCTGGGGATCTACTCAGGGGCGGGTTACTAATGACATTACTTAGCTCAAGAAGCGCGATAAACACCGTGATGTCGATTCTCTATGGGCATCAGGATTTTATCAGCCGAAATACCGGGCTGACGCAAGACGCGCACAAAGAACATTATATTCAGAATCCGGATGGCGTATTGTCGAATAATCGGCATTTTATCGCCGACACCATGGCTGAGTATCAGCCAAACGGCGACGGTACGACGGAAGGCCAGTCGCTGCATATTATCGGCTACTGCCATCTTTATCTCGCGACGCGGGATCCGCAATTTTTAACCGCGGCTATTCGCGCATGGAACGCCTATATAAACTATTTTTATGCCGGTCAGACCATTCCCGATTCACCGCAGCGCTTTGTCTGTAATTGGATCGTTAATTCCAAAGAGCCGGTACTCGCCAACTACCCGATCAATCCTGATATCCCTACTCAGGGAGGCTTTAAATCGGTTCCATTGGTGTTCACTAACGGACAGACAAAAATACCGCACGGCGCTCCGTTTTGGGGCGAATATCTCGATGTGGCGACATTCGCTCATCGTGGTCACATGATGTGGGATGCCATTAATGGCTCCGTTCAGCAGATCACCGAGAATGTCGAGGGCTTGATTGACTGGCAGACTGTTTATGATTCCCATCGCAATACCACCAGCGTTAATGAGCCGTGGAATTCACTGGCATGGATCGACTGGCAGGGTTATCTCGGCGCGCCTTATACTGTTGCCTGGGATAGTTCGTCGAATCAGGCAACCGAATATGCCGTCAGTTGGCTGAATGTCTGGACGAACAATAAGATTGGCGTCGGCAAAGGCGCGGATGGTCAGCAATGGTCTGGCGATATCATCGCCGGCGGCATCGCGAATGACGATATCGGCACGGTGCAACTGGAGGACAGCACGCTAAACGGCGTATATCTTCTTAACTACGCGGTAAGACTTCCGGTTAACCACGGCGGCTATTTATTTTCCAGAAACGAACCCTGGCACAATCGTCCCGTACATACGCCATTGCCGAAGGCCGTTAGTCAGATGGGCAATGCCGCCGATGCGGAGGTGTGGTTCATCGATGCCTGTTATCTGCTGTGGCGCATAACCGGCGAGACGCGTTATAAAAAAGCGCTGGATTGCGTTTTCTTTACCGCCCATGAGTACACCTATATTGACGCGTCGGACAAGTTTTTCCGCCAGAGCACCAGCGCAAACACCCCGTTTACCGATGGCGTCAGCTACGACTTTTCGTCGCCGTCGGGGGCGGTGATTGAGTATGGGCGGGACGAGGAGGGGTATATCACCATCGCGTCCGCCGCCGCATCACAGCACTTTCTTGAGCAGCAGTCGGTCTGGTTTCGTGCCGGACAGGACTCGAAGCTGCGGGTGACTTATGGCGGCGTCGGCGTGTCCGGAGCCTTACTCGGCTGTCGGGCCATGTTGAATATCAGTGCGACAAAGCAGGCGGTCAGCAACCCCGTCTGGTACGGTCTGGCTTTGCCTAAATCATCTTCCATGTCGCCCGTGGTGCAAGATATTCATATCACCTCGCTGGCGCTGATGACCAACCCGGAGACCAAAGAAGACTATCTGGTGGCTGATGGCAAAGCCGTGACCGACTATGGCGGCTGTACATGGACAGAGGCTTTTGAAGCCGAGGTTTATGATGGGCGAGATGCCACGATCATCAACGCGACCTTCCCGAACGACGATGCGGGTTTTATCATCGGGTTCTGGTTGACGGAGGCAGGCGCGGCGGCGCCGGTATCGATCGTTTATCGTGCGGATGCTGACTTTAATATGCGTCTGACCGATGAGAATCAATGGCGTTGGTGGTGGATGCTGCCGGCCACAAACGGTAAATGGTCGACGGCGGTGTTTGAAAAATCCGCCGCCACGTTATCCAGCTATCAACCACATCATAAGAGTTCGGAAGCCAAACCGACATCACCGGTATACGCCACGGTCAGTCAGCTATCCATATTGCTCGATGCGTCGACAACGAATTCTCATTTCAGCTATTACGTCGTTAATGAGGTTCCGCCGCTGTTTTCGCTGGATAACGGCTGGACCATGACCTACCGAATGGCTTTGTCGTGCTCTGAAGCCTGGCATGCCGCGATCGGCGACTGCACCATTATCGACTATCGCCTTGACTCGCTGGCCTATTGCCCCGGCGTCATTCCGTTTTCAAATATCTATTCGCAAGGCTCCGATCAAATCGGCGCCTGGCATGGTATGCCGTATCCGGGGTATCAGTATCCCTTGATGTACTGTCTACATTCCGACGCGACAAAGTACGCCACCTGGCTGAGCAATCAGATCGATTTTTTGTATGACAGTCAGGTGGCGTATCAGCAGCAGGTGGGCACGCTCGGGCCGGGTTGCGCGGCCTATATCTGGAACCGCTGGGATAACTATAAATATGGCGCCGCTGATACATGGACGACCTATCACTGGGGGGATGGGAAGCCCTGGTCGGGATACCAGCCGAGGGCATTTAATGCAGCGGCTCGCGCCTGGTATGAGCTGAAGGTTCGAGGGCAAACCGTGCCGGAGCGCCTTGAGCTATACGTGACGCGCTGGATTAACTGGCTGATGACGTTCAGTAAAGAAAATGGCGGGCAGACGCCGGATGATTTCCCGGTTGCGCCTAATCCGCCTCTTTATACCGGTTTTACCGGGCATATGACGGGGCTGTGGCTGGCCGGCTCATGCTTCGCGCTGCTTGCCGGTTGCGATGTCGACGGACTTGAGCAGTATATTGATGTTTGTGTGAAGGGGCTGGCGGATAACTTTACCGTGACGACGGTGCCGGGTAAAAATATCAATGGCGCATGGTCGCCGGCGGCTCGCGTCGCTTCGGATAACGGCATGGCGTTCGGTTTTTATTCCGGCGAAATCTTCCGCGGTCTGGGGTTATACCTGACCTATAAACAACATGGCGCCGGGTATGATATTTACTCCGCCACCGCCATACCGGACCACGCAACGGCAAGCGTCAGTCAGTAAGTTTGTGTTCCGGCTGCGGGGGGAGAGGGGCAAGCATTCCCCCCCCTAATCTCTGATGATATGCACTATACTGATATCAGACGCTTTTTCGACCCCCATCCCGCTGTTCTGACATTAATCAATATGATTACCGCATTATTTCAGTGGGCCGGTCATCATCAACGTCTGGCTTGCCTGATTATGGGGCGTGTTTCCTGTTATTTTGATTTATCTGATTAATTTTTTTAAAAATAGTAAATAGCGAACCGGTAAATAGCATAGAAGGAATAGCCGCGATTTTTACTTCAGGAAACCAATAAATAAACCGGAGGTAAATATGATGGATATTGACATTCGCATGATTGAGCTGATCGTCAAGTCTGGCGAGGCGCGATCCTGTTCAATGGAGGCGTTACGCGCCGCCGGTAAAGCCGAATGGGAACAGGTAGGCCAATTGTTACAGATGGCGGCAATCGCCATTCGTAAAGCGCAGGCAATCCAGACGGAATTTATCGGCACGCATGATAAAGAAAAGAGCAGGCTAGATCTCATCATCGTTCATGCGCAGGATCATCTGATGAATGCCGCGCTATGCCGTGAATTGGCGGAAGAAATCATTGATCTCAGAAAAGAGTTGCATGAAATTAAGATTAATAAAAAATGATTTATTATCATACTGATTTCAAATCAGATTATTGCTGGTATTAACGCTTTTATGCTTATTAAGCAAGCGGGGCATGTTTGGTGAACGGCGCCGTTGCCTCATTGAATTAAGAACAGCCGCCGCTCAGGCGCCAGCTTCTCAGATAGGGCTTTTGGATTTTTCGCGCCGCTGACCCCATGGGTTAAAACAGGGGCCGCGGCGTCTGGAAGCAGTACAATCAGGCTTGGGTTATCGCCAACGGCGCATCGGACCGACTGTCGACCTTAAACGCCGCCATGGCCATGACTAACTGCCGGGATTGTTCTTCGAGAGAACGGGTGGCCGTTGCCGACTCTTCCACTAAAGCGGAATTTTGTTGGGCGACATCCTCCATCTGATTAACGGCAACGTTGATTTGATCAATGCCGTGGCTTTGTTCTTTCGACGCGTTGGAGATTTCTTTCATTAGGCTGTGTCCCTCAATAGATTTTGATAGAATATCGTTCTGATTTTTCATGTAGATATCGCCATGGCTCGTTACGA
>NZ_JAKMAJ010000008.1 GCF_022378355.1 Brenneria bubanii | reverse complement strand
AAACTATCTTTCGATGGTGAAATTAGGCTGCATCCGACTTTTTCTCAGAAGATTATGTAATTGAGGGACACAGCCTAGAATCAATTAACGGGGCTGGGAATGACATGACAGTCAATGGTGATGTTCGTCCTAGAAATATCGCCTTTAACTATATAGTGAGAGCCGCATAATGAATAACTATTCTACCGAAATTAAAACCGCTGAATTAAACGAAGATGGCCTGAGCATGAATGCGGGTTGGGTAACGGTGTATCACGTTCACCCGGAAACACGCGAGTATATGAACGGCAGCTATGAATATCTGATGGTCGGCGTCGGTTTGCCTGCCGACAGTTATAGCGACGAGCCAGAAGTGCCGGCTGCGGGACTGGCGTTGCGCCGCAGCGCGGATGGTCAATCATGGGAGCATGTGCCGGATCATCGCGGTAAAAGAGCTTACGACAAGGAAACCCGACAAGCGCTGACCGTAACACACATCGGTAAACTGTCAGAGGGTATAACCTTGCTGGCCCCGGCCACCGAGTTTGATCAATGGGACGGTGCTCAGTGGGTAACGGATACCGATGCCCAGCGACAGGCATTGATTCAGGCGGCACAGCAGGAATTATCGACACGACTCACCACGGCAAATAACCGCATTCAGTCACTGAATGACGCTGTGGAGTTAGGTATCGCCACGGCAGAAGAAACCGCAGCGCTAAATGAGTGGAAAAAATATCGCGTATTACTCAATCGTATTGATACGACCGTGATAGATATCGTCTGGCCGCAAGCGCCGGATAACCTATCGATCGTCACAACCGATCAATAACGCGGAATCGATCTGTATAAACGTTTATAAAATCATCATGCCCGATGTCATTATGATGCTGACATTCAGATAAAAATAATGACATCAGGGAAAGCCAAGCCCACCGACAGCGAGCCGGTGGGCTTTTTTCATCGGATGATCTGTAAATGAGTGGTTAGCTCAACTCATGCCGTGCGGCTGCCGCTAGAAAATGACTGCGGTCACGGTAGGTATCCGGCTGTTCCTTCACCCGGTTATCAATGCGCTTTATCAGCGTATCCGGCAGGGATATGTTCAACCGTTGCGGTTTTCCCTCAAACGCCGATATATCTACATCCAGGACAAACCAGCTATCATAATCGGCATAATCGGGTTGTCCCGCGTAGACCAAATGCCCGGCATCGTTAATCTGTTCGATATCCACGTTACCGAACGTCACCATATCATCCACGATAGCTAAAATCGCCTCACGCGCCATACGGGCAATATCTTTCAGGTTGTCAGCGGCAGAGAAACACCCGTAATCGTCGGTGCACAATGCCGGAACAATCAGACCGTATGCGGTGCTTTCATCTTTTGGTGTTTCTACACCCACTGAGAAAAACATAGGTTGCCTCCAGAAAGGCGGGGATTAGATCCCCGCCATTTTTTTGATGGATTTGACAGTGCCGAGCGGTAAATCTTTTTTCGGATGCGGTACAGGGAATGTTTTTCCTGTAATAGGTGACCACCATATTTGATGGCTTCCCCCGTTATGCCGTCGAAGTTCACACCCCGCCGCTGTCAGTTCCTTAATCAGGTCAGTTGATTTCATGTATCCTCCTAACCTGCAAAATATTATACACACTAATACACACAAGGCAAGTTTTCCGTTCGTTGTGTGGTGTGCTGACGGACAGTCATGACGTGCTCGCAACAGGCTGACACAACACAATAGCCTTGCCTACTTTTATGGAGTCAGCCAGATGAGTGATTATCACCACGGCGTGCAGGTCGTCGAAATCAACGACGGCACGCGCGTTATTTCCACCGTATCAACGGCCATTGTCGGCATGGTGTGTACCGCACCGGATGCCGACGCGGCCACCTTTCCACTGAATACCCCGGTACTGATCACCAATGTGCAGGCCGCCATTGGCAAAGCCGGGAAAAAAGGGACGTTGGCGGCGGCGTTGTCCGCGATCGCTGACCAGAGCAAGCCCGTTACCGTCGTTGTTCGTGTCGCCGAGGGCAAAGACGAAGCCGAAACCATCAGCAATGTGATCGGCGGCAGTGATGAAAACGGCAAATATACCGGGATGAAAGCGCTACTGGACGCCCAAACCGTTACCGGCGTAAAACCGCGCATCCTCGGCGTGCCGGGTCTGGACTCGTTGCCTGTCGCCACCGCGTTAGCCTCTGTCTGCCAGTCGTTGCGCGCCTTTGGTTATGTCAGTGCATGGGGCTGTAAAACCCTGTCCGATGCCATCAACTATCGGGGAAACTTTAGCCAGCGCGAACTGATGGTTATCTGGCCGGATTTTATCGCCTGGGACACCACGACCAACGCCAGCGCGATAGCCTATGCCACGGCTCGCGCGTTGGGGCTACGCGCCAAGATCGATCAGGAAACGGGCTGGCATAAAACCCTGTCGAACGTCGGCGTCAACGGCGTAACCGGCATCAGCGCGTCGGTGTATTGGGACTTGCAAGCGCCCGGCACCGATGCCGACCTGCTTAATCAGGCGGGCGTCACCACGTTGGTTCGCAAGGATGGTTTTCGCTTTTGGGGCAACCGCACCTGTTCCGACGATCCGTTATTCCTGTTCGAGAACTATACCCGCACCGCGCAGGTGCTGGCCGACACAATGGCCGAGGCGCATATGTGGGCGGTGGATAAACCCATCACCGCGACCCTTATCAAAGACATTATCGAGGGTATCAAAGCCAAGTTCCGCGAATTGAAATCAGGTGGCTACATCATCGATGCTGATTGCTGGTATGACGACACCGCCAACGATAAAGGCACCCTCAAGGCCGGGAAACTGTATATCGATTATGACTATACGCCCGTTCCGCCACTGGAAAACCTTACCCTGCGTCAGCGTATCACCGACACCTATCTGGTGGATCTGGCCGCATCGGTCAACAGCTAAGGAGCTAACGCGCTATGGCACTGCCTCGCAAACTGAAATACATGAATCTGTTCAACGACGGCATGAGTTATATGGGGATCGCCTCCGCCGTCACCTTGCCGAAGCTTACCCGCAAACTGGAGAACTACCGGGGCGGCGGTATGAACGGCGCCGCACCGATTGATTTTGGTCTGGATGATGACGCGTTATCGATGGAGTTTACGCTGGGCGGGCTGGCCGATGAAACGCTGTGGAGCCAGTACGCCGCGCCGGGGGCGGATACTGCCCTGCTGCGCTTTACCGGGTCATACCAGCGAGACGACACCGGAGAGATCGTCGCCGTAGAAGTGGTGATGCGCGGTCGCCATAAAGAGATCGACGGCGGCGAAAGCAAACAGGGGGAAGACACCGAAACCAAGATTTCTACCCAATGCACCTATTACAAGCTGACCATCGACGGCAAAGAGATGATCGAGATTGACACCATCAACATGATTGAGCGGGTCAACGGCGTTGACACGCTGGAGCAGCACCGACGGGCCATAGGTCTGGCGTAACCTAACCCGGCCAGTCAGCGGCTGGCCGCCTCCTTTTACCTGAACACAGAGACAAGCCATGAACGAACAAAACCCCAATACCGTTAAACTGGAAACGCCGATCAAACGCGGCGATACGCAGATTGATGCGGTCACCCTGATTAAACCGAACGCCGGCACGCTGCGCGGCGTCAGTCTGGCGGCGGTGGCGAATTCCGACGTTGACGCAATGATTAAAGTCTTGCCCCGCATGACCAACCCGGCGCTGACCGAAACCGAAATCACCCGTATGGAGCTACCCGATATGATTGCCATTGCCGGCAAGGTGATCGGTTTTTTGACGCCGAAATCGCCGCAACCGACCTCCCCCGAAGCCTGACCGTTGATGACCTGATGGCGGATATCGCGGTGATTTTTCACTGGCCGCCATCGGCGCTTTATCCGATGAGTCTTACCGAGTTGATCCTGTGGCGCGACAAGGCGCTAAAACGCAGCGGACACACCAATGAGTAACAGCTTACAGTTACAGGTCTTGCTCAAGGCCGTTGATAATGCGACCCGGCCATTCAAGGCGGTGCAAACCGCCAGTAAAACCCTGTCGGGAGAAATTCGGAACTCTCAGCAACAGCTTAAAAACCTGAATGCGCAGGCCGGGCGCATCGAGGGGTTTCGCAAAGCCAGCGCACAGTTGGCGGTCACCGGGAACGCGTTAAAACAGGCCAAAGCCGATGCGGCCGCCCTGGCGATGCAGTTTAAAAATACCGAGCGCCCGACGCGCGCGCAGGCGCAGGCAATGGAGAGCGCCAAACGCAGCGCCGCCGAACTGCAAGCCAAGCACAATAGCCTGCGCCTGTCAGTGCAACGCCAACGCGGCGAGTTGCAACAGGCCGGCATCAGTACGCGCAACCTGTCCGGCGCCGAACGTCAACTGCGCAATGACATTTCACAGACGACCGCCACGATTGAACGCCAGCGCACCGCCCTGTCGCGCGTCAGTCAGCAACAGAAAAAGCTGAACGCCGTCAGTCAGCGCTACGAAAAAGGCAAAGCGATCACCGCCGGCGTACGTAATACCAGCGCGGCGGCGTTTGGCGTCGGTTCAGCGGCGCTGTATGCCGAAAGCCGCCTGATGGCGCCATCCGTACAGGCTGACGGGCAAGGCGCGCTTATCGCGGCGCAGACAGGCGAAAACGCCGCCACCGGGGAACAGTACACCCGCATTATCAAAGAAATAAATACCGCCGGGGTAAGTAATGACCTCGATCAGATAGCGGATGCCGTAGCTGCTGTACGCAGTACATTAGGCACGCTGGGGGACGTCGGCGAATCAGAACTCTCACGCATATCACGTAAGGCGCTGGATATACAAACAGCGCTCGGCGGGGACGCCACCGAAAGCATCCAGATTGCCGCGATCATGATGAAAAATGGTCTCGCTAAAAACAGCGACGAGGCATTCGATTTAATGGTATCCGGGATGCAGCGCGTGTCTGCCCAGATGCGCGGCGAACTACCGGAAATCCTGCATGAGTACTCGACCCACTTTCGTAACATGGGATTCAGTGGCTCGGAGGCAATGACGCTGTTAGTCGAGATGGCGCAGCAAGGCAAGTTTGCGCTGGATAAGACAGGCGACGCGGTTAAAGAGTTCAGCATTCGCGGTTCAGACATGTCAAAAACGAGTATCGAAGCGTATGACGCCGCCGGACTCAATGCGGCGAAAATGTCAACGGCCATTGCCAGCGGCGGCGATAAAGCGCGTGCCGCGATGCAGAAAACCGCGAGCGGGCTGCTGAAAATAAAAGATCCGGCAGAACGGGCGAATGCGGCGATTGCGCTGTTTGGTACGCCGATTGAAGACCTATCCATCGACCAGATACCCGCATTCCTGTCTGCGCTAGCCGGAACGGAAGATAAGTTGCACGACGTATCAGGCGCGGCTGACCGCATGGGCGAGACATTGCGCGATAATCTGCAAGGGGATATCGGGCGGCTTCAGGGCGCGATGGCTGGTCTGCGCTTCAGCCTTTTCAATGACGACGACGGCGCACTGCGCAAACTCACACAAAGCGCGACGGCATGGGTGAACCGGGTCAATGAGTGGGTGAAAGCCAATCCAGAACTGACACGGCAGATCGTTATGGTGGCCGGAGCGGCGACGGCGCTGATCGCGGTACTGGGCGGGATTGGTCTGGTTGTCTGGCCTGTGATGAGCGGAATTAATGCCCTGACAGCCGGGGTGGGATTATTAAGCGCCGGATTTCGATTCGCTGGGACTCGCGGCGTAACGTCGCTGTCAGGGCGATTACATCGCCTCGGCGGAGCCATTACGTGGCTGGCGAAATCGCCACTGACGCTGTTACGCGCCGGCACGTCCGCACTCACGTCCCTGTTTGGGGCGGTCAGCAATCCGCTGGCCGTTATCCGGGGGGCTATGTCGGGTTTTGGCCGAGTGCTCATGTGGCTATTTACGTCACCGCTGGCACTGCTACGCACCGGCATCATGCTGATTGGCAGCGCGTTAGGCGTGCTTTTATCCCCTGTCGGTCTGGCTGTGGCGGCCATTGTCGCCGGTGCGCTGCTTATCTGGAAATACTGGGAGCCGATTAAAGCGTTTATCGGTGGTGTGGTTGAGGGGTTCGTCGCCGCATCAGCCCCGATTATCGCCGCCTTTGAACCGCTTAGACCGGCCTTTGAGTGGATTGGGGATAAGATCAAGGCGCTCTTCAGCTGGTTCGGCGATCTGTTAACGCCAGTCAAATCAACCGCTGCCGAGCTGGACGGCGCCGCCAGTATGGGTAAACGCTTCGGTGAAGCGCTGGCAAACGGGCTGAATGCGGTGATGCACCCATTGGATTCATTGAGATCGGGCGTGTCCTGGCTGCTGGAAAAGCTGGGACTGATTGATGAGAAATCCCAAAACTTGCCGGCCGCCGACAAACTTATCCCGCCGGAGGAAGCCGCTGCCTTGCAGGTCGGAGTTATCACATCCCCCGCGCCGCAGGGTAACGATGCCAATGCCATTAAGGCCAGATACAGCGGTGAATATGACAACGGCGGCCGCATTCCACTGGGGAAATTCGCGGTTGTCGGTGAGCATGGCCCGGAGATCGTTGAAGGTCCGGTCAACATCACCAGCCGGCAGGATACAGCCGCGATGGCCTCCGCCGCGATGAACATATCCACTTATCGACCGATAGCGCCAACGGCTCAGGTCAGCAGCGCATCGTCTCCGGTCAGTATTCACGCGCCTATCAGTATTGTGGCGCAACCCGGCCAAAGCGCGCACGACATTGCGCAGGAAGTCGCGCGCCAACTTGAAAGCCGGGAACGGGCGGCGCGATCGCGCGCGTTCAGTCATTACCGCTATCAGGGAGAGTTTTAAGATGATGCTCACGTTAGGGCTGTTTGTCTTTCAGTTGCAAACCCTGCCGTACCAAAATATGCAGCGCAACGTTGATTATCGCTGGCCGTCAAACAGTCGCGTCGGCCAGCGTCCGGCGTTGCAGTTCTTAGGCATTGAAGAGGAGAAGATCACCCTGTCGGGGGAACTGTTGCCGGAAATCACCGGCGGCAAGCTGTCGCTGTTGATGCTGGAAACAATGGCCGATCAGGGGCGTGCATGGCCGCTGATTGAGGGCAGCGGCACCATTTACGGCGTGTTTGTGGTTAACAGTATCAGCCAGACGAAAACCGATTTTTTCCCTGATGGCAACGCCCGGCGAATTGAGTTTACCGTCACGCTCACCCGCGTCGATTCGTCGCTGTCCGCTGTGCTGGGCGATTTACGCCAACAGGCAGAGAGCCTGATCGGCAGCGCCGGCGCAATTGCCGGCAAGGCACAATCCGCCATCGGGGGGCTGTTTGCATGATTAACCCGCTAAACATCCGCGTCGGCAGTAAAACCGCCCCGGCCTACCTGCTGCGCTTAAATCAGCAGGATATTACGACCATTATTAGTCCGCGCCTGCTGTCGCTCACCCTGACCGATAACCGAGGCTTTGAAGCCGACCAGCTCGATATTGAGCTGGACGACAGCGACGGACAATTACAGTTACCCCGCCGGGGCGCTTTGCTGTCAGTGTTTTTGGGCTGGGAGGGAGAAGCCCTGGTCGGCAAAGGCGATTATACAGTGGATGAAATCGAACACCGGGGCGCACCGGATACGCTCACCATTCGAGCGCGCAGCGCGGATTTTCGCGGCTCGCTCAACTCACGGCGGGAAGTCTCCTATCACGACACCACGCTGGGGGCGATTGTCGAACAGGTGGCGACACGCAACAACCTACTACCCATGCTGGCCGATGGCTTCGCCGGGATAAAAATTTCCCATATCGACCAAACACAAGAAACCGATGCGACATTTATCACCCGGTTGGCTGAACGAAACGGTGCAATTGCGGCGGTAAAAGCCGGACGGTTGCTGTTTATCAGGGCCGGCACGGGAAAGACGGCCAGCGGCAAATCTATCCCTCAACAGATAATTGAACGCAGCGATGGGGATCAGCACAGCTTTAGCCTGGCTGACCGGGGAGCCTACACTGGCGTAACGGCAAGCTGGCTGCATACCAAAGAACCGAAACCTAAACAGGTCAAGGTTAAGCGAAAACAAAAGATACTTTTGCATCAGGGGCCACAGGAATCCCACCCAAAAGCGAAAAAACCGACGAAAACACCGGAAGCCCACAAGGGGGAGTACATGGTCGGCACTGATGAGAATGTCCTATCCCTGACTACAGTCTACGCGACAAAGGCGCAAGCCATGCGTGCCGCCCAGGCAAAATGGGACAGCTTACAGCGAGGCGTCGCCGAGTTTTCTATCACGCTAGCAATGGGCCGCGCCGACCTGTTCCCTGAGACGCCGGTACAGGTTAGCGGATTTAAACAGGTGATCGATGAGCAAATGTGGACGATCGCAAAAGTGACGCATGCATTGAGCAATAGCGGCTATATCACCACGTTGGAATTGGAGGTGCTACTGTCAGATGTGGAATATGAAGGGAGCGAACGACCGTAAATCAATTTTTTGAATTTTATTCCATTAATTGAATTAATGGGTAAAATGGCATAGAAAAAAGCCAGTTAAGGATATAATTATGATGCATTGCCCCATTTGCCGACATGCCGCTCATGCCCGCTCAAGCCGTTACCTAAGTGAATCAACCAAAGAGCGTTATCACCAATGCACAAATATAAATTGCGGCCATACTTTTGTTACTCTTGAAAGTGTCACTCGCTCTATTGTGGAACCAGGGAAGATAAATCCTGTCACGCCACACCCTGTCGCGGATAAACAGTTCCAAATGTGGGTTTAGTCAGATGTTATGAATAATCAATCAACCATCGATTAAATAAAATAGTTAATCAATGATAGGAAACATCATTTTTTATGAAGGTAAAAAAATAAGTGTCGCCACTCTGCCGCCATTTTGTCGCCACTTATCATTTTCAGGAACAAAAAAAAACCGCTTATTAAGCGGCTATCAATTTTGACTAACTTCTTGTTTTAATTCGATTTTAATCGATGGTGCCCGGGGTGGGACTTGAACCCACACAGCGCGTACGCCGAGGGATTTTAAATCCCTTGTGTCTACCGATTCCACCACCCGGGCTTAGAAATTGGAGGCGCGTCCCGGAGTCGAACCGAGGTAGGCGGATTTGCAATCCGCTGCATGGCCACTCTGCCAACGCGCCTTACCTGTAAATCGTTTTCAGTCTTCGCGACTGAATATATTGGAGCGGGAAACGAGACTCGAACTCGCGACCCCGACCTTGGCAAGGTCGTGCTCTACCAACTGAGCTATTCCCGCATCATACGAACTTGCTGATTTATACTAACTTTAAACAAACCAGCGCGCTGTTGATGCGGTGCATTCTACTGACCTGACGCAATGAGTCAATAGAATTATCAACTCAGTACGTTCGTTTGCTGATTTTTAAGGCGCTTCGATCAAGGTTCAAGCAAATCATGTCTGGCGGCGTTCAAATATTGAAACATTGACCAAAAAGTCAACACGGCCGCGATGTATAAAGCAATCACGCCGGCGCCTTCCACCAGACGTTCAGGACGCCATAATAAAGCGACCAGCGCCATCATTTGCGCGGTGGTTTTGACCTTACCGATCCAGGACACCGCAACGCTGCTGCGCTTACCGATCTCCGCCATCCATTCGCGCAGTGCAGAAATAATGATTTCACGCGCAATCATCGTGGCAGCTGGCAGCGTAATCCACCATGAATGATAGTGTTCCGCCACCAAAACCAAAGCGACGGCAACCATCACCTTGTCGGCGACAGGATCAAGAAACGCCCCAAATCGTGTCGTTTGCTTCCAGCGACGGGCCAGAAAACCATCAAACCAGTCGGTAACGGCGGCAATAACAAAAATGAGTGCGCATATCAGTGGCGCCCAGACGAATGGAAGATAAAACGCCAGCACAAAAAACGGGATTAAGGCAACACGAAACAAAGTCAGCAACGTCGGTATATTAAATTGCATAGCGCTTAGGTAACTATCTGGCTGGAGTGGATATTGAGTATGTTGCTACATTGTCCCTAGTGTTTCAACGCATAGAAGATCTTTTCTGCCAATGCATGTGAAATACCCGGCACATTTGCAATTTCCTCAACGCTGGCGTTCATTAAAGGCTGCAATCCCCCCATGTATTTCAAGAGGGTTTGCCGACGTTTAGGTCCGACACCTTCAATGAGCTCTAGTGTACTGGTATTCTTGACTTTTGCTCGTTTCTTACGATGTCCGCCAATCGCATGGTCGTGAGAATCGTCACGAATATGCTGAATGACGTGTAAAGCTGGAGAATCAGGCGGTAGAGCGATGCCTTCTCCGGTGGCTTCAAAAAATAACGTCTCCAGCCCGGCTTTGCGGTCGCTGCCTTTGGCGACGCCAAGCAGGAACGGCTTATTCTTATCCCAGGGTACCTGTAGCGAGTCAAATACGGCTTTCGCCTGACCGAGCTGCCCTTTACCACCATCAATAACGATCACGTCGGGGATCTTGCCATCATCCAGCGCTTTGCCGTAACGACGTTTCAATACCTGAGTCATCGCGGCATAGTCGTCACCGGGCGTGATGCCGTCAATATTATAGCGGCGATATTCTGAACGTAACGGTCCATTCGCATCAAATACCACGCAGGATGCAACGGTCTGCTCACCCATGGTATGACTGATATCAAAACACTCCATGCGATTAATTTCAGGCAGATGTAGAACTTTGGCCAATTCAGACAATCGCTGATGAATCGTTGATTGTTGTGACAATTTCGCCACCAGCGCCGTCGCGGCGTTGGTTCGTGCCAGCTTTAGATAGCGGGCACGATCGCCGCGTGGTTTAGCCTGAATCTGAACTTTACGTCCGGCCACCTCAGTTAAGGATTCCGTCAGCAGGTCTTTATCCGGCAAGATAAAATCAAGCAAAATTTCTGTAGGCAACGTTCTCGCCAGGCTTCCTTGCAGATAAAACTGCCCGACAAAAGTCTGTACGACTTCCCCCAGTTCAGTCCCGCCCGGTACTTTCGGAAAATAGCTGCGGCTGCCCAGCACCTTGCCCTGACGAATGAACAACACGTGGATACACGCCATTCCCGCCTCAAAGGCTACGCCAATGACATCCAAATCCTCGCCATCCCCCGAAACGAACTGCTTTTCCGTTACTCGTCGCACAGCCTGAATTTGATCGCGAATGCGGGCCGCTTCTTCAAAGTTGAGCGCCCGGCTAGCCGCCTCCATTCGAGCAATCAGTTCATTGAGTACCTGCTGATCCTTACCCGACAAAAATAAGCGGACGTAGTCGACCTGCTGCCGATAGTCTTCCTCGCTGACCAGTCCGCTAACACAAGGACCAAGACAGCGACCAATTTGGTATTGCAGACAAGGACGGGAACGGTTCCGGTATACGCTATTTTCGCATTGTCGAATCGGAAAAATCTTTTGCAGCAGCATCAGCGTTTCACGTACGGCATTCCCATTCGGGAATGGCCCGAAATACTCGCCTTTGGCGTGTTTGGCGCCGCGATGAGTGGCAAGGCGCGGATGCTGATCGGCACTGAGAAAAATCATCGGATAAGATTTATCATCACGCAATAATACGTTGTAGCGCGGTTGATAAAGCTTGATGTAGTTGTGTTCCAACAGCAAGGCTTCGGTCTCAGTATGCGTGATCGTCACATCGATCTGCGTGATACTTTTTACCAAAGCCTCGGTCTTACGGCTGGCGAGGTTACTGCGAAAATAGCTGGAGAGTCGTTTTTTTAAATCTTTTGCTTTTCCAACATAGATCACCGTATTCGCGGCGTCATACATACGGTAAACCCCTGGCTGGCTGGTTACCGTTTTAAGAAATGCCGGGGCATTGAAACTTTCACTCACTACTTAACAACGTCTCCGCATTAAAGAGGCCATGGCGAATTGCCAGATGCGTTAGCTCTACATCGCCATTGATGTTCAGTTTGTTGAACATCCGGTAACGATAGCTGTTCACCGTTTTGGGACTCAGATTCAGCTGTTCGGAAATTTCAGTCACCTTCTGTCCCTTGGTGATCATCAACATAATCTGCAATTCTCGTTCAGACAAACACTCCAATGGCGTTTCAGCCTGTGGCGCTAACTGACTTAACGCCATTTGCTGTGCAATATCGGAAGCGATATATCGTTTCCCGGCATGCACGGCCCGAATAGCACAGATGACTTCCTGCGGAGCGGCCGCTTTGCTGACGTATCCCGCCGCCCCCGCCTGCATTACTTTAGCAGGTAATGGGTTCTCTGTATAAATAGTTAGCATGATAACTTTTACATCAGGAGAAAATCGCAGAATTTTACGCGTTGCCTCAAGACCGCCTATCCCCGGCATATTCATGTCCATCAAGACAACATCAACATCGTTGCTACGGCACCATTTGACGGCTTCTTCACCACATGACACTTCGCCAACGACTTTGAGACCTTTGATATCGTCAAGAATGCGCCGTATCCCTGCCCGCACCAGTTCATGGTCATCAACAAGAAAAACGCTAATCAAAGAATAATTCTCCAAAAAAGGGAGTAGCACTTACATAACGAACTATGTGCAGGTGATACTACGTTGGTTTAGAAAAATAATGAATACAGACTTATATAAGTTATGTATTTTTTAAATATGCCATGAAGTAATAAACAACAAAAATTACCGCATGATGATAACAATATACCGCAGATCTCATGGCCCGCGTTGATCGTAGTCTTAACATTTCAGATTACGGCGCTTAGTGCATCAGACCTCGACTCATCCACAACACTTGTAAAAAGCAGAATCAATGACATAGATTGGCATGTTTTTCAAAGCGCCAATAAAAACACTGTAACCACATGTTATAACAATGTTTTTCACAAACAGATCTGCTTTATATAATCAATGAGTGGATAATAAACCATCAATGCAGAAAGCTTAATGTATTCAACCAAACACATTTAGCCACAGATTCACTATATAAATCCAGGCAATTAAATACAATTAAAAACAAGTTAAATGCATAAAAAACACGCATTACATAGTCATAAATCATTAATAATGACTATCAGCAATACACTCTATGCTATAATGCCGACAATCAGATTGTCTCCCGCAGCATATGCTTTCAAGTCAGCGACGGGCAGGCTAATACACTTTTTTGCTGTTTCTTGTTAAGGAGAAAACATGGGCAATGTAGATTTTTCCACGTCCGCGTCTGTAGAATCATTAGCGCACGAAGTAACCTGCCTTAAAGCAACCGTTACATTATTGTTAAAAGCCATCGGACAGGCTGATGCGGGTAAAGTGATCGTTAAAATGGAAAAGTATATTGCCCAACTGGACGATCCTGAACAGGCGGCAGCGTTAGGCAACACCATGAAACAGATCAAACACGCCTATCGGCAATAACACGTCGCCCGTCGGCTCAGCGCTTTCTGATGCCGACGGCGACTTTCTCATTGATTTTGGCGGATTCGCTTTTGCTTATTAAAAAATCAGCAGGCCGTTAATCCCAGCCAATGTGTTGACTCCGCCTCACTACTCTCTTTGGTATACGCAACTTGCGGCGCATGCGTTTACAGCTGGCCGAATACCTATAAACAGCTCAGTTCCACGCGCACAGTTTAAGTCGCCGGTGGGTTAGCGGTGTAACATGGCGCGTCAATTGATGCTGACCTGTAAAGGGCCAACGATTTACTTTTCGTTGTTCAAAATAGCAACCCGCTATCCTGCGATCGAATTATTTAGGGTGTTTTTGTTATTTTAACTTTACCCAAAATAATCAAATTGAATATTATCAAAGTAAAAAACTGCATTAAGATTTTTAAAATACGCAAAAAAGAATATTCGCTACTCAGCCACCTCAAGCGTTCAATAAATACGCAATCGGTTAAGCCATGAGGTTTATTTAATAAGGCGCGCGACAGAGGAAAAAAAGACGTAGAAATGATCAAAAACCATGCATTAAATTATATAACTCAAATATAATTGATGGTACGAGAAATAACTTAGTGAAGTGTTGGTGGGTCGTCGGGGGCTCGAACCCCGGACCAATTGATTAAGAGTCAATAGAGTTACCGCATAACCAATTTAATATCAACAAGTTACCTGCATTCACAACGCATTTTTACGATTAAGCACGGCACAGCGCGTCACAACAAAATGCATCACGACACGATTTCGTCACATGCATCATGCCTCCGTGTTTTTAATGTGTTCCTCCACTTCATCAAGAATCTTATCCCGATCAGCAAAGTCAAACGGTATCGTATAGCTGTTTGTATTTGCCCCTTCATTTATGCTGACAGTTAGCAGCACAATCGCTGTACTCCCGTTTATTTCTTGCACCGACTCCGCCGTAAAGGTCACGTCCATTTCTTGATCATCCAACTCAATGACGACGCCGATTGGCGAAAAGAACTGGCTTACTGACAACTTTTTTTTCACTGTTACTGACATGATTACCTCCTAAGAAATTTGGCGAGCATAAGAAATGGCTTGGGTTGATATCTCGGCATTTGCCGTTGTGCCTGACGCGTAAATCGTGTCTCTATACTGCAATGTGCAGGAAAACGAATATGTGCCGGCATCGTTCGCATAAAACACCTCGCGTCCATTGACAAAAATCGACACGTCAGAGGCCGTGGTTATCTTGATTCTGCAGCTGTACAGGATGGGCGTAATGCCATTGTTTGTGAATGATGAGCCACTAAGTGTGATGCCGCTAAAGTAAGAAATGAACTTATCAGAGCTGGACGCTGAACCACCGTATGTCGTGCTAGAGCCATCAGAGAAATAGATTTTTGAATTGCCAAATTTGTTGTTTTTAAATCCACCGATATTATCGGGCTTCTTGCAATAAATAGGGTATGCAAGGTTGGGAAATTGCCCGTTATTGATGTGCAGGGCTCCTGACGCGTCAGAGTCACAACGAAAAATATAAAGATTATCTTGCGAAGTGAATCCGTTGTTGAAGTTTTCAAATCGAGCGTTATTTACAGTAAGAGAACCGCCATCTGAAACAGTGGAGTCAATATAGAAAGGTGGCTTATACGCGTTATTGACATACGCGGAATTATTCACCCTCTGGCCAATGAATGAATCGATAACGACTTTTGGCGTGCACTGGTTTTTATCTGTAACAGAAACCAAGTTACTATTGCCGAGCGATATAACTTGCCCCGTAAACGTCGCATAAAGGCTACCAATGTGCAGAACACTGGCACCGCCGACTACTGCAACTCGACCATTAGGGTGGTTACCCTGAGCTGTGGCCGCATGAACTGTAGCATTGTATATTTCAATGCCGGTGTGATATGCCGGATCGGTAATTCCTTGCGCGTTCCCCTGGTTTGTAAAAAGGTGCCCGATATCAAAAACTGAACCGTTTATAATTGAGTGGTTCGGTCTGCCGCCAGGTCCAGTAAGTAGCTTGCCGAAGTGCCCCCCACACTGATCCCATGCTACGCCGGCAGCGGTATCATCAGCGCCAACCACAGGAATGTAGTCTTCCCATGTGGTAAAAGAAAAGTCTTGAAGGTCATAGAAATAACTTGGTGATTTGCAATTCTGAACCCATATAGAGTCTATGTGACCCAGCCCCGCGCCGCCGGATTTCCAATAAAAAGCCCGGCCACAAGATTCAATATTAAATGTCGCGTGATCGAGGTTTGTCGCACCCGGCAATGCATTAGTCAAATCTGACCATACTGCCGCCGTCTCCGTTGCGGCACCGTACTTACCAAGCTGGTAATAACCCGTGCCGCTATATTGTGATGCTTTGACATTGATGTCTGGTGATATTACCAGGGCCTCAAGGCGCAGAGCGTATTCGGATATTGTTGGTGTAGTCGCAAGAGTGACGCCGGAATTATCAACGACGATATTAAAATAAGCGTTGACCATCTGGACACAGAAGAAGCCGCCCTGACCGTCAAGGACAAACGCCCCATCAATACCAAACCTTAGCGCGCGAAGCGTATCAGTATTCCCGATAGTGTCGTTGATATTGTATTTCCCACCCCGGATATAATGCCGGCGAGCAAGACGTATCCGGTCATTTTGCAGACCTTTGATTACCTTATTTGGGTATCCGGCACCAAAAGGACTACCAACCGCCGCTGCTTTGATTAGATTGTCAAAAGCATCATCTTGCGGATCATCAGTTTCTCTTACCCCCAATACCCCAGCCCACTCGGCATGGATTAAATCGTGTACGCCCTTGCGCTTCCATCTGGCGCCACCGGAGGTAACAACGACGGTGCAGTCGTTATCCTCTGTTGTTGTATCTGTTGAGTCATAAAAGAACTCGCCCCCGCCAAGCGTTGTGTTTGCGTTATGTCTGCGGAGTAGGATTGACTGATTGCTGTTTGTGGGCTCTGTATTTCGAATTATATCTATCGTGTCGGCTTGGCCGATAAGCTTGAAGCCATCGCTAGCAATAAGGCTTGACCGAATAGTCGCATCACCGATATTTACCCAGGCTCCAGATGTGTTAGTGGAAGACCATATCCCACCATCGTTTTCTGGAGAATCTCCAGAAATGGTATGAGGAAGCTCGCCAAGAAATTTATACCAAGAACCATTGTAGAGCACGATCTGGTTGCGGTTTTTTAATTGCAGTCCAACCGCCCAATCACCAGCCTCCTGCCAGCCGACTGACGAAATTGCGTCTTCCCCTTCTTCTTTTATAGACTCAATAAGCTGGTCAAAAAGCTGCTGCCGACCATACTCAGTAAGCCTCTGCACGCCAAGTCGGTCAATCCAATGCGTGACAAGTTCATTAACTGCCTTATCAAAGTTTTGCGCGTTATCAAACAGGTCTTTTGCTGCTGCTGAACCGATGGGATTGCCGGTCTTGTAGGTTGTCATTAAATACTCCAGACAATAAAAAACCCGCCGGAGCGGGTTGTTGGGAAGTGTTGATGTCTTCTATTGAACGTCGCCGGGGTATGTGGCGTCGTCATATTGATAAAAAACGGGGTTATATTGTTTTGCTGACACAGAGCAGGTCCCATCAGAACCTGGTTCAATCGATTCAATGATTGCATCATATCCAACCCGTTCAGACGAGCAGAATACTACCCGCGGGGGTTCGATAGATGAGTCATTCATTATCCAGTCATCTGGGTGCAACTCTTCGCTGTATGGGACGGTAAACGAGTAATCATCGATACGATTGGGGGTAAGCAATGTTGATGCCGTCCCATCCTGGTGCCGAATAAGGCAGCGCGGGTTATTGAAGTTCCAGTCCAGCGGTTCGGTTACGGTCAGCGTGATATCTGTGCTGTCATAACTCATTTCTACGACTAAGCAACTAATGGTATCGCTTCCCGGTATATCATCGGTTAGCACTATGCGATCCATAAACTCATAACACAAAGCATCAAGCTCGGTTGATGTGCTGTGAGACAAGCGCTGGTAGCGGTACTTCTGCAAACGACGCATTCCGATGCGATATGCCCGGTCCTGATCGAGAACGCCATCAAGGGTGTAATCCTCAATTTTTGAAGGCGCTGGGTTATCTGGTAGTCGGCACTGGACGGTTTCTTCCGCCCATGTGGTGCTGTTGATATATGTCACATCAACACCGTCATAATCATCGCTGGAAGGTGTAGAGAACGTTGTCTGTAACTCTTCCGTCATCTCTTGCGGACTGATTATTCCAGTCCAATTTTTTACCCCCTCTCGACCGGCAGACATCAAGCCATCGGACAACAGAAAATATCCCATTCCGGCATTGGCTATTTTTTGCAGAATATCAAGCGCTGACGTGTCGCTATCACCTGCTGAGAAGTCGAACGTTTCACCCCTCGGTGTCCAGTACCTGCTTTCTAGATCGTTGATGACATCGATATCAATTTCTGAGTCTGTCACGCCTAGGCCGCCCATTACATGGTGAAGCGCTCCGCTGATAGACCTCGATGGGTAATCATCATAAAGCCTGGTTGCAATGACATTTATCCTACGATCTGATTGAGCAGCTATTCGATTGCCAGTTCTCACGGTTAGCGCGATTGTTGTGACATCGGCATAACTCGATGGCCTTTTTGATAACTTCGATCGCAGCGCCTGCCAATAAACGGTGTCCCTTGTGCTTCCGCCTTCAGGAGAATCACCCCTTCTTACCCTTACCTCATACTGCCCGTTAGCAACAGATATTGATTCTGTGAATCCTATAGCATCAAGCGTTGAGGCACCAAACCCATACATCTTTTCTGTCCATTCTGTACTTCCATATTTCCTATATTGAACAAAAACATTTGTCCCGTGGCCAATAACGCTCCCGCTGTTTTTTACGTGAGCGAGTCCGCTGGGAAATATAAAGTTCATTTCAAATTCTGTCGTTGTCTCTCCGTCTGGGCAAGCAAGAAACGGACCGGACCAGTCGTAGTCATCATTAATGCCGGTGACATTGCCATCTAACAGTGTGCGCTCAGAGAACCCTGGCCAGCTTTCGTCTACCGTCGTCGCATTTGTGGCCTGATCTTCAAGAACGCGCTCTACGGTAATTGTTAACCCGTCGATACCATCTTCTGCAATTTGCCATTGCCACCCATAGTGCTGCAATGAAAGTCGCTGGCTACCATCAGGTATGCCCGAAAATGGCGTCCCTGTGGCGCTGTCATATGATAATGCCACATTGGCATCAACACCGGTCGATCCGCCGCTTGATGCATTACCTGTAACGAAAGCCGGTGAATTGCCAAAAATGCTTGTTGGCAGCGATGAAGCGGCAATAGAACCGCCAACATAAGGACTTGACTCTTCGGTAATGGTCAGTAGACCGGAGCTATCCATGCCCACCAGTCCTGAATTGTTCAATTGCTCAGTAACCGCCTGGACGACCCCGCTCATTGTTGTGTAGTTTGCTGATAAGGTGATTGTGTAGCTTTGCGATTGCCAGGTTAAAGCGAAGGTTACAGGCGCTGAACTGAAATCATATGTGATTGGGGCTGCACTGGCCGTGATGCTTGCCGCGTTACCACCTACCCCAGGAACTGCTTCAACCTCTGGCGTATATTTCGCAACCCAGAGGTTATAAGTCAGGTTGTTGTACTCTAGGGTTACAGCCATGCCGACTGACGGGTTTATTTCTTTAACAAGGTCACCGTATATAACGCTGTAACCATTCTCGGTCCTGACTGTGTATGTCCCTGGCGCACCAATTGTGAGGACCGTCCCCTCAGTCCATGATGCGGGTATTTCAGTGTCGTTTGTCGCCTCGCTATCTTCAGATGTTTCTCCGATTAGCGTAACAGTGTTCCCGGATAACATAATAGCGGAGGCGCTCACACTGATCGTGTCAGGACCGGTCGCCCCTAAGTCAATGCCATTCGTTCCGGAAGTGGTTGTTCCCACTTCTGTGGAGCTATACCAATTTTCTGTTCTTGAGTCGGCTGAAATGTCCGCCCCTGGCTGATAAATCGTATAGCTAACATCTTCGCCAAAGCTACTTATCGGCGTGGTGCCTATTTTGATGTCTGCTTGTGATATAGAAAACTTTCCCACACCGACACACAAAAACATATTGGTTCTATATATCCGTGGATTCGATGAATCAAACCGGCTTACGGGCTGGACGACATAGTCTGGATAAATTTTATAACGCCCCAAAACCTCTCTGATCGGGTCGCCTAGTTTTGCTGTATTCGCTTTTGCTGGAGATAGCTCAAGTGAATCACCATTTCCTGACGATGAGTATCCACCGCTGTCGATGTTAGACATCATGAATATTGAATATGCTGCAGTAGCAACTGCCACGCCGACGGCTATCCACGCGATTGTGGCGACCTCAAGGCCATATGTCTTGGGGTAAATGCGCACATCTGCATCATGATTAATCACACATAAAGGCCACTCAGATGATGGAATTGAATCTCCGCTTATCTCCACGGATACCGGGTGATCCATCTCGATATGCCAGCCTTTTACGTTCTGTGAAAACCAGTCATGTAGCGTGATGGTCCCGTGTTGGTGTACTTCCAGGGGTTCACCTGGGAGCCGAGAAGGATAAATACGGATCGTCATTTGTAATATTCCACCTTCATGAATCTTCTTTCAAACCGGTGAAGAGGAAGAACGGTTACGTTGGCTCCAGGGTTGCATTCAATCGCGTTAAGCTCACAATCAATATCAACCACAATTCCAACGTGGGTGACTATCCCAGCCCTATAACAGGCGATGCCGGCGCCAGGTTCAGGACTGCATCTTGATAGCCCTCGCATAAGTTTTTTTGCTTCTCGATTTAAGCCGCCATCATCTTTTGTAACGCCATTGAACTCAGGCCATGCAAGCAACCCAAGGTCACGACGAATTTCATTTACGATGCCGAAACAGTCCAAATTTGGATAAGTTCTCCCGCCCTTCTGCCAGACGACAGAACGGTATTTATCAATGTTAAACATGCGATATCCTTAAGACAGGTAACGAAGTCCGGGGAAATTTGGGAGGGTGTAACGATAGCGAGGCCAAGCGGTGTCAAGTACGTTCATATATCCGGCGGTTATCTGAACTTCGATGTTTTTCCAGTAACCACCTTTAACTCTCATTGTCCATGGTCTCTTTGATGGCTCAGTGAGATATGTGTCAATGTATTCACGATACGTCACGTATGACTCTGCGTTATCTTCAATAGCTTTCCTTATTCGCGTGGATACGATCCCGTCAACATTGCTGATCGCAAACTTCAGGTCTTGCGTGCCGTCCGCATTGCGTGCCGGCAGTGCGACGCTAATTGCGCAAGCTATAAACGTGACCGATGAGCCATCTTCAAGAGTCACCAAAATGTCATCATACCCATGGGTCAAATAGTAATGTTCAGAGCCTATTTCGATATCGAGTGTCGGGATGATGACTTCCGAACCACCAGATGCGTATATTCGGTCTAATACCGTCATGCTTCAGGCCACTCCCTATTTAAAGCAATATCGATAATGCTCTGGTTGACAATAAAATCTGGGAATTCAGCCCAGCCAGGCGGAAGTATGGGTCGCTCCCATAATTCCAGAGTGGCCGAGAACTGCCAACGCCCAATTGCGAAAAGTGTTGGCCCTTCATAAATATCAGTAAATCTGCACTTGTAAGATTGAACGCCCATCGGGGTTCTTATCTGCATATAAAACCATGATGAACCATCTATTATTATTTCGCTGAACCAGGCTTCAAATAGTTGAGACTGGCTGTCAGTCATCACCCACGTAATTTCTGCCTGCGTTGGTGTCGATTTGTAGCGCCGTCTTTGCCTTGCCCTTCCAGACGTCATTTCTGTTCGCAAAATAGGACTAACGGGCTTAAAACCCAGGCCAGTTCGCAATGGCATGGGGAGATAATCATGTGGGTAATAGAGTTCTGCCACTTTTCCTCCGGCAATAAAAAACCCGCCGAAGCGGGATTTTCGTATAAAAACTTCAGTAACAGGGTTGGATATACTATTTGCTTTTCTTTATTGCTTCAGCGTACGCCTGCGCTGATTTTTGAGATGATTCCACGATGTCATCAGTCATGTTTTGCTGACCCCATTTGGCGACCTTACCCCCAACAAATGTCACAACCAACCTGTCGACAGCTAGCTGTTCATTGTCGATAATTGAATATCCGTATACAGACTTGTTCCAATAAATCCATCTCTCTCTGGACTCATTGACATCAGTTCGTCGTGGCGTTCCCATTACCTGCATAACGTCGTTTTTGCTCATTCCCAAGGAAAGAAGCATTGATTTCTGATTATAATCTATAGTCTGCATTTTTGGCGCGCATGCCGCCGTGATCAAAACAGAAACACCTAGCAGCAACGAAATAGCTATTTTATTCACAACCGCATCCCCATTTAATTGCAATCGGAAACATCCTAGCACAGCATCAACTTTTCTAACCAGTTCGGCGACCCGTTTTATATCCACCGATCAGCGCCTTGTGGGCATCTCCAGTACCGCTGGCAAGTTCGTTAACAACCTGCCTGTGACCTTGCTTCGCGCCTTCCCTTGCCGCTTGCTGAATCAGTATCAGTGTTCTGTCATCCGGGTTACCGTTAACCTGAATTCTTTGGGTTATATTGTAATTATTCCCCCCACCGCCACCCTGCATGTCCTTATTGCTGATAACAGATCCGTTTTCGCCAGGTATCATGTATTGCTTTCCGTTGCTGGCTTGGTAGATTTCAGGCATTCCGCCTTCCCCCACCCGATACATGCTACCAGCTGATACAGGTCCGCCATTTTTTCTCAGGCCTGATACGGATAGCCCTTGAGCTACCCCAACGGTTGATGCGATACCAGCTGTCGCTGGAGCGGCGTTAGCGCCTAATGTGGCAAGAGAAGCCATAGCAGCAGCTGGCGCCCACGCGGCAGCGACAGTTGCCGCTTCGCCAACTGAAGCAGCGCTAACCGCAGCACCCATTGTTTTTTGCAAGATGAGGTTCTTAACCCACTCTACCCCCATCTGAACGATACTATTTATTACACTGTTAAGGATGGTATTACCCAGTGATTGCATTGCATCTGATACAGACATAGTGCCGGTTAACAAACCGGTAATGGCGTTAGAAGCGTTGCCAGCGAAAGCATCAACCGCGCCCGTCAGCATGTCATACCCCAAGCTCTGCTGGCTAAGCAGCTCCCATTGCGCCGCCGTCATTTGCTCGTTGAATTGTTTTTCCTGCGCAGTCCTGAGCGCCAAATACTGAGCATCTGTTTGTGACTTCGCGGCAATATATTGCTCATGAGTCATTTGGTTATTAGCATATGATTGCGCAATTATTGCTTGTTCTTGCTCCTGATACTGCTTCATTGCCGCTAGTTTCTGATTGTTCTGGTTAACTAATTGTTGAACCGGATCAACCTCAGCCCTCATCTCTCCTATCGGATTCTGCGATTGCTGTTGAGCTCTTATCTTCGCAATATTGGCAATATGCTGGGCTTCAATTTGTTCTGACTGTTGATTATATTGCTCTTGAGAAACAAGTAATTCCCCTTGCGAATCCTTCGCATATTTAAGCATCTCAAGTTGATATTTCTGCTGATCGTAGTCCGCATTTTCTTTAATTTCTGGTATCGCATTACGAGCTTTCATTGCCGCAGCTGTATCCCATGTCGCAGCGGCATAAGCTTTTGCCTGAGCTATTTGCTCAGTTGATGCGCCCTTACCCAGGGACTGCTCAGCCCTTAGTATTGCCTGCTCTCTACTGAGTTCCTGAGTTGATCCGGCCGCAAGCTCTGAATCTTGTCGCAGTTTTTCCAGCTTTTGGGAAATAGACTCAGCCTGACTTGCTGCCTTTTTTCCTTCCGAATTGGCCTCCCTGGTTTTCCTGTTACGCTCAGCCTCCGCCTCTTGTAGATCGTATTGCGCTCCAGCAGCATCTTCTATTTGTCGCAGTTGGTTTGAATTAGGAGCGGCACCGGCATCAATAGCTTTTTGCCTGGCCTCCGCGACGGAACGCTGACGCTTATCAGTTATTGCCAATAGCGCATTTTCTTCCGTTAGATTCTTCAGTAACTTATCTGCTTCTGCGCTGCGATCTACTTTAAGGCTCGATGAATTGAATGTTTCCTTTGCTCTTGATGCAAAATTAATCGCCTCCCCAAGCTTATTCATCATTCCGGCGGCGACACTAGCTTGATCACCGTTTCTCTTGAGAAGGTCGATTCCTTGCGACATTCCTCCAGTTAGCTGCACCTGTCCCTGATATACGGCATTTTGTGTCTGGCTTAATCTTCTTTGAGCCTTTTCTAATGCATCAGCCGCAATAGCTTGATTGTCTAACGCGGAAGGAAGGGCGTTTGCCGCGCTTGCGCCACGCGATGTTGATGTTGTGTACCTTTCAATTTCACGCCGGTAATTAGCGACTTTTTCCGATGCGCTATCAAACTTGCTTTGTGCCTCATCGACAGCATCAGTAAGCTCTGGGATGTTTTTCCGAAGTTTTGCAATCGATGCTGCAATCTCGGTTGATGACATCGTTTTGAACTTATCAGTTAATTCATTTACGCTATCCGCCAGCGCATTAGATGCGTCCCTTGCTTCTTTTGCTCTCTGCGTAAAATAAAGAACGGCCGCGCCTGCCAGGACTGCCGCACCAGCCGGACCTCCGACCAATGCCATTGCGCTCCGAAACAAACCTATTCCAACACTTGCATTTCTTGCTGCGGCAAGAGATGCCGCTTGCGCTGCATTATTCGCAGCAAGAGAACGATTGTAGTTATCCACGGCCGTCGCGGCAGAAACGCGCGCAGCAGATAACCTTTGTTCAGCGGCGGCGGCATTGGCCGCGTTGAAAGATGTTGCCTTCATCATCTCAGCAAGGCGGACTTCATCTATGGCTCTTTGCTTCGCCACTGCCGATACTCTCAATGCTGCAGCGGCCTGGTTTGCTGCCGCTGAAGTTGAATCTCTCGCGGCGATAGCCTCTTGCCTTGAAGCTACAATGTCTTTCAATTTGGCCGCGGTTGCCATCGTTAACGCACCAACATAACGACTACCCATCACAGCCGATACGGCAACTAGGGCGCCACTAAGTGCATCTATATTTTCGCTGACTGAGATAATGGCTCTATTGAATGCTGACACCCCGGATTTAACAGTGGCATTTTCACCGAAAAATTTTGTTATATTATTTCCAGCAACTTGTAAAGCCTGGCTGATTGTTGTTGTAGTTTTTGCAAACTCTCTCCCGATCGCATCGCCCTGAGATAGCAGCCCGTTAACAACAACATCGGTAGTAAGCTTTCCTTGCGCAGCCATGCTTCTTAGCTCACCGATACCAACACCAAGAGAATCTGCCAGCGCCACCATCAGCCGGTTTCCCTGCTCATTTACTGAGTTAAATTCTTCACCGCGCAGCGTACCGGATGCAAGACCTTGAGATAGCTGTATTATCGCGTTTTCCGCTTCCTGAGCGGTAGCACCGGAAACCACGAAACCTTGATTTATAACAGTTGTCAGCCTGGCAAGTTCTGCCGTTCCTGTTCCTGCTTGTCTTGTTGCTCTCTCTAGCCGGGCATAAAGGGACGCTGTTGCGTCAAGACTAGATCGAGTTGATTGGGTTATATCAAAAACGCGCTGTGTCACAGCAGCCAATTGCTCATTTGGTCTAATGGCATTAGCAAGCTTGTTGTTCACCGTTGTCCAAGCATCTGCGTATGCAGAAACCTGTTGAACGGATAATGCGGCCACAAGTGCGCCGGCAACCCGAGATAGCGATGAAAATGAGCGCTCAGCATTCTGGGCTGCGCGAGCGTTCCGACTAAAACCGCTCTCCATTCGTTCTAGCCTGGAATCGACCTGGCGCTGAGCATCAATAAGCCGAGCGACGTTCATCTCTACTTCGTAAACTATCTGCCCTACTTTCTGATCGCTCGACATTTTCTTATCTCCGGACATAAAAAAAGCCCCGCGTAGCTGCGGGGCCTAATGTTTTTGTTTGTTATGCTGCTTTCTTTGCTTTTTCTGCTGCTATACGCGCTTCTCGGCGCTTGAAGTAATCATCACGCACTGCATCGTACTCTTCCCTTGTAAAGCCTTTTTGTTCCGGGTATTTGGCGTTAATAAGCAACTGAAACTCCGTCATCGTCAACCGCTCAGCATCTACCCTGCTAATTCCGAAATGGATGCGGGCCGCGTTGATGTACTCCACTGCGCGGAACTCGTTCGCGTAGCTGTTGGTTTCGCTGCGCTGAGGTTTTCGTACCTTGGCCTTTCCCATTACTCCATGCTCTATCAGGGTATGGGCTATGATGATGATTTCGCCAACTGACATCCCACCGGATCGATAGACTATGCCTCGTTTACCTGGCCGCCATTCCCCTACCAGCGGGGTAATGTCATCATCGCAACATGCCTGCATTACACTCATAGCAGCAGACAAGATTTTACGTCCATACACAGGCTTCCGCAGCGTCCTGATGAGCCATTCAGGTATTCTTCCGTATGCGTCCTGTGCTGCCGACACAACCTGCGCCACTTCATATCCGTTTAGCGTAGTATATGTAGTGACGATATCCGCCGGGCTGCCGATTCTCGACATGGATGCAAATGATGCACGGAAAAAGTAATCGTTATTCTGATCGGAGATTAACATTTCCCCAATCTCTGTAATCGGCGTCATGCGCACCCCCTGGGACTAACTTTCATTATCAAGAGCGACAGTGCCGCTCTTTGTAATAAATGCTATGCCTCTGACACAATATGAGTTGCCACTTTGTTCCCATCCACCGTCGATACGACTGCCGTAGCAGTGCCGACTTGAGATCGGGATAGCGTAACCACGTCACCGGAAACCGTAGCGGTAGCCATCGACGGATCAGTAATTGCGACTGTGAATCCCTTGTTAGATGCATTTTCAGGCAGAACAGTAACGGTGAATGTAGTGTTGCCGCCAGAACTCCAGGCGCTGGTTGCGGGAGTCAGGGTCACGCCAGTTACCGGAACATCACCGACCAGAGATACGGATACGGTATTGCCATCGTACACTTTGAACTCGGTCGAGAAGGTCACGATATCGTTAGTGCCGCCGTCTGTGCTTAGCGCGGTAGCAACCATGTAGCCGACAAATTCAATCGGTCCAAGCTGCACGCGTACCCACAGGGTTGGCTGGCGTTTCGCGTTCATTTCGTCGGTGAAATATTTCACGAACTTGCCAAATCCGAACTGATCCAGCGCATCGTTTTTACGCACTTCGCCCTCGAATGATATCGTAGCGTCAGCGTTGGTGATGGCGTTATCCACCCATGCGCCCTTGTCATCAGCATCAGAAGTTACTGTATTCGGCGAGAAGTCGATAGTTTTCGACGTACCAGCAGCCAGTGCCTGCCAACCCTCTTCCGTTGGCACGGTGTCAGCACACCCCAGCGCAACTTCGAGAACGACGTTTTTACCGACCAGCAGGCCGGAATCGTTACATCCTTCCATTGTATAACCTCTTATGGAATTGAAATAAAAAACGGCCCGAAGGCCGCTAGGGGAATTAAGAAATAATTTCGAATCGGAGCCGGATAACCGTCCGGCCCTCTTCAGTGGGGATTGGCGTAGGAAATCCGCCAGCGTTGGATATGAAGTTCAGCACATCGTCATCAGCGTTGTTTGTGACGTAATCCATAATGTCCTGCGCCGTAGAGATTGCCGGCGCGGGGTCATTTTTGGCGCTGATTACGTTGATGAGGACATAATCATAAGCGCCCAGGCAGCGATAACGCGGCGTGCCGCCATCAGGTTGCACCACGATGTAACGCATCACGCCAGTGTCGGCTTTCTGCTCTATCCAATTAACAAGCTGGAGTTTATAACCTTCGGCCAGCCCGGACGATTCCAACCAGTCAGCAACCTTTTCGAATATCGTCATAGTTGCATTTCCTTTTTTACTCCGGCATCAATCTGATCTTTTTTTTCCTCGAAACCCTCTTTCAAGAACTCCTTCTTCGCTGTGGCGCGACGAAAGGACTGCTTAACGTTAGGGTCATGAACCAGCATGGCGTAATTTGTTGAATAACCAACTCGTCCGGTTAATCGAGTACCTTTGATAACAAGCTCTCGGAATTGGCTATTGATGAGCGTTGAGGTGTCGATCGGGGTATACAATGCGGCCTGGGTGCCACCGATAATCATTGCTGACTGTTGTGCGCGAACCGCCTTGCGCCCCTGAATATCGCCAATCAGCGCATTCAGCTTCGCTTTCGACTCACGGATACCGGAAACCTTTACTTTCGCCATATCAGACTCCGGTTATCACAGCGTAATCGTCTGCTGTTCTCTCGAACGTGTCGGCGTAACGGATGATGTGCCGTACCTCATCAGCATCAGCAACAGGGGCTATGTCGGCATGCTCACCGAGAGCAATCATGTCACCAACATTTGCGGCGGCGTATTCAGTCCAGAACGTGTTTTTAACGACGAACTCCAAGCCAAAAGAAGCTGACCCGCGTTTACCATCACCGCCATAGTCGCAATCGATAACGACCGGTGCGCCGAAAGTCGGCTTTCCGTATCTGTCGGTATCAGCGATCGGCCAGATAGTCGCCTTGGCGGTGTAACTCCATCGAGCTATCTCAGACAAAATCACTCCCTCCAACTAACTATCTTCGGATTTTCTGCCGCAATCTTCTGGCAAAACAGGAACCACTCGCCGTTACGCTGAAGGTATGCGGTCGTACGCCGGCCGCTTTCGGTAAGAACCCACACCCTAATCATCGGCACAGGAAGTGATTCACTGGTTGATTTCCAGCTCATTCAACCTCCCACAACGTCGAAGAATCCCACCGACTTACTAGACAGCGGAAGGCCAGAAAGGCAACCGTGAGTGTCCCATGCCTGAATCTGCTTATACAGATAGTCAGTTCCAGCAGAATCGTAGGCAAATGATCGGGAAGCACCAGATGGCGCTGACTGTGAAGATATCTTCCTGGCCCCGGACAGGGCGGCAAGCCGCACAGCGGCGTAGATAAGCAACAGCTTTTGAAGGCTATCAGAATACCCCGCCCCGTCCATGCAAGAAGATACTGCATTGGCTTGTTCTACCAGAAGCGTAAGCACAGAGTCAGGCAGTGTGAAGCCAAGTTCAGCCATCATCGGCTTGATGTCATCAATCGTTATTGTCGCCATCATCACTCCGCTTTTTACGCCCGCGCTTTGCTGGGGTGGCAACTTCGAAGGATGATTCTTCTACCAACTCGGCAAGGCCGGCGTTAACCCAGCGATTAGCAACTTCATTGGTAACTTCCACCTGGCTGCCAACCTCCAGCTTCTGGAAATTGGCACCGGCGAATAGGTTACCCGCGATAACTTTTACCAGTGCCATACATCCCCTTACGCTACGTCAGCGTGGACAACAGAGAAATGGCCGGCGATGTCAGTCTTAACCATCAGACCAGCGGCACCCCAGGTGCGCCACACGTAGTCGCTGTTGTAGAACGGGCGCGGATCGGCAACGGTGCCGAACGCCTGGCCTACGATGGGAGCGATAACGCCAGCGGACAGCGGGATAATCACAACCTCGCTACCAGACAGTTGAGCGTCGACCTTGATCGCAGAAATGCCGGTCAGCTTGAGCATCTCTTCATACAGCGTTGGGGCTGCGTAGTTGTCGCTGAAATACTGTTCCAGGTTGGACATGATTTCTTGCGACACATACCAGGTCTGCTCGCCGTACTGGAGGTTGGTCACGCGAACGATATCGCGCAACGCGATGGCTTGTGCGCGAATGGCTTTCGGGTCGGTCGAGGTTGCCAGATTGGTGGTCAGAGTCACCTGGGCGACACGCTCATCAGCTTTGATGCCCTTCCAGGTTTTGCCATCGAACTGAACGTAGTTGCCTTCACTGTCACGGAAACCATTGTAGATATAATCCACGTAGGTGCGGCGAACCTGGGCAGTCGATTCTGCCTGCGCATCCGCAATCACATCGAATGCGTCCGGGTTGTTCAGGCGAGGGTCGCGCCAGTTGAATTTGAAGCCGGTGTCATGCACCGGCACCATCGTGCCATCGTAGTCGTATGCGGTAGCATCAAGCGCTGCACCGATCTGGCCGCTCATGGATGTGTGGCCCCACATTTTGCCGCCGGATTTGGCGTACTCATAAACTGTTGCGTTGAGTCGCACGGAGCGTGACAGCGGAGTCAGGTCGTTCAGCAGCGTGAACTCATCCTTATTTTCAAACTGACGCAGCACCGTTTGGTCGAAAGTTTTGTACAGGTCAGCCGGGGAGCGAACGGCGTTAATGCCATTCAGCTGCGACGCCATATTTACGCGATTTGCGATGTCCTGCATCACGTTAACGCCCTGGTGGTTCATGGCCGCCTCGCGCTCTTGCTTCAATTGCGCGAACTGGTAACTATTCACCGCCAGATTACCGGTTTTCTCACCGATAGATTTTGAGAATACAAACATTGCGTCTCCTTACTTAAACACGATGCGAACAAGGTCGCCGGCTTCGGCGGTGAGTGAGGTATCTTCTTCGACATATGCGAACACAGTCGTAGCGTTTTCACCGGTGGTTGCAGCAGTGATACGGCCATTGGCGACAGAAACCGCCTGACCCTTGGTGTAAGTACCAGCAGCCGCGCGGACATTCAGGAATAGCCCTGGCAATGGGTGAATACCGACAACCAGCTCATTGGCCGGTATCGCCTCATCCACATTTTTGCAGCGCAGATAATCCATGTTTGCCACATACAGGATTGCGCTTTCGTTTCCGGCAACAGAGGCAGTAAATTTTCCTGCTGTATAGAAACCTACCGTGCCAGGGGCGGTGTCTGCAGCCGCTGCGCCTTCACGATTCAGGAGCGGGTTAGGGAAAATACCACCCGCATGGATAACGTGCTTACCGTCTTTAATCGCCATTAGTCATTACTCCGGCATTTCAGAAATGGGTTGTTCGTTTGAGTGGTTGAATGCTCCGTTCAGCCCCTTAGAGGTTGCACATTGAGCAAACAGGCCGTCGAGCGCAGCGCCGTCGAGAGCATTTACAGCCAGGTCATCAAGGCCGAACTTGGCTTTAACAGCAGCGCGTTTTTCGCCCTTTTCTTTGTCGGCATTGGCGTTAAGGCTGTTAACTACCTTGTCGACACGATCAGAAAGCGACTTAGCCCAGGCCGGCATTTCTTCGCTGTTGGTTGCGGTATCTTTGGCGACCTTGTCTTTTGCTGCCTTGTCGTCAGCCTCTTTTTTCTCACGCGCGGCTTTCTCTTCCGGCGTCTCTTCTTTTTCGGCAGCCTTTTCAGCCGCCAACTGGTTATATGCGTCCATCAGCTCGGCGTCTGATTTGCCCTCAGTGGGCTTGCCGGCAGCTTTGAGCGCGTTAACGATCAGATCTTTCATCGGGTCAGTTTCTCCGTTGGTTTTAATTTCGTACTCAGTAGGTTTGCGCACGACTTCTTGGGGCTCGCCGACAAAAACAGCCTTGCCGTCATCATCGATTAGGTACTTCTGTTTGAAATATTTAGCGTCATCGCGGTAGATGAAGCTGTCTGGCCAGACTGACTCCGGCCAGGGCCAATTGTAATCAGCGCGCCCCTCTCGGAGCTTGTCGCTCAGAGCGCGCTGAATGTCATCGAAAGAGAAATTAGAAGCGTTGGTGAAGAAGAATTTAGCCTTGTTAACCGGGCCCTCTTTGGTGCAGTTTGACGCAGATACCAGATCGACGTCTTCAATATCGACTTCTTGCGTAGAGTTATCGGCATTCACAAAAATTCCCACTCCATCCTCTGGGGTGGCCGCTCCTGGTTCATCAAGCAAGATTGCGACATGGTCAAATTGCATGTTCCTTGCCACCCATGAATAGGACTTCCCTTTCGACTTTCCGCTGTTTTGCTCACGCTTCAGCAATAGCCCAGTAGAAACATGGATAGGCTCTGCGTCAGCGTTATTTTGCAAATCATCCAGACGCTGGAGTAACCGCTGCCCGTTTTCAAGCGAGGATGCAAATCGTTTATTCACCTTCATATCCATGACTACGCGATCGCCATCTTTACGAACGTTCTCGGCCCATGCGCCGACATGGAATTTATTCACTGCACGCGGATTGCTGGCGCTAACGTAATCGTTCCCGATCTTCGGATGAGCAAGAGGCATAGGATTGCCTTCAATGCTCTGATAGCTCTTGTTTATTTCCACCGCCGGGTACAATCCTCCGTTCATAACAACGTCATCTACGACAGGCACGACGCCACGAATGACGATATGCTCGTCACCGTCGATGGTTTCAGTTGATATGTTGGCGGAATTGATGGCGAGGCTTTTTACATGAACGCTTGATAGCTTCACGGTTAATCCTCAATGATTGACTATGCTGATTTTTTCTCTAATGGTTTCCACTCTTGCCGCTCTTTGCTTAACCGCTCAACCAGGCCAGTATTAACTATCTCACCTTTATCGTTGAGGATTACGGGTATCTGTGAGCAGTAGCATCGGTATCTGTTTCCATCGCGGGCATACCATTCCCTTACCTCTTCGGTAGTTCTCGTCTTTCCATGCCAGAACGCATGATTATCTCTTGTTGTGGGCTTTAGTGCTGATAAGTGAAGTAGGGCAGTATTTAGCCCTAGGCGATCACGACTCCAGTCTGTCTCAAGCCACTGAGCCTCTCGAAGCGCACCAACCTGTTCTGTTTGTGCGATGTTCTCTGCCGATGCCTGGCTAACATCAAGACGGCGACTGATTATCTGTGCTGTCTCTCTCGGGTTTATACCGCGCCCGATTGAATCAGCTATGACGTTTGCCAAATCTGCCCGCGCCCGGTCGGAAACGCCTTTCCAGTCGCTGTATGTGGAAACATAGGCCGCAGCCACCTGATTCTGATACGAAGGAGACGACAGGAGGGCTGACAGGGTTGTTTGTGACGCGTAGATGGGCGATTGCACTGATAGATTAGTGAACGCAGCGTGCGTCCCTCTATCGTACTCAGCAGCAACGTAATCAAGGGCCCAAAGATTATTACTTCCACCATCAAGCAAGTGATCATCAAGAATGGTTTGCATAATCTGCAACAGGTCGGCAAGTTGAGATGCCGACATGTCATAGATGTAAGTCCCAGCATTAACCTGGTATATCGTTTTCCCGTGAAAAGCGAACCCTTTCTGGCTGTTTTGCTCTGATTCTCTACCGGTTAACCGCTGATCAAATAACTGCCTCAGAGCTAACTTTATTTGGTAGTAGCGGTTACGAATATCTTTAACCATCCGGCTAACCTGCCGAGATGATTGCGTTGGATCAGCTTTATTGCGCGGTATTATCGGAGTCCGGATTAGAGGCTGCCGGTTCTCCTGTGAGAGGGTCAACATTTGGCGGCTCCGGGATATCCTGTTCTTGAATCGGGTCTAACTCGCCGGCCATGCGAAGCTCGTCGCCAGAAATTTGTGGGGTTCCATATGCTTGCTGAGTCTTGACGGCTATATCAGCCATCTTATCCATGTTTTCCAGCTTCTCACGATCACTCGGTGCAAGAAGATCAGACCAAACAACTGATACCTCCCCACTTTTTGGAGGGTCGATAACTCCAACCCTCCACCAGCGGTCAATAACGGCAGTGATCAGCCATGAGAGGAAACCACTGCGACGGCCATTTCCTTTTGTCGCCCATGCTTTTTTATCCTCGGTTGATGCGAGATTGCCAGTCTGCTTTCCGAACATGATATTAAATGGACACCCAATAGTTGATGCGTAGCTGTTTGCCGAGACAGTCCATGTCGGAGTTGGGTCGGCAGCCGCAACAGATAGAACTGATGTCGTTCCTGCCTGCATAACAAGTGCGGAATCAGATCCACGGTTCAATTTATCAATTTTGTGGTTCATTGCCTCGGCAACGCTTTTATAACCTGACTCGATAGCCTGCCGGCGAATCTCATCGATAGCAGTGTCTGAATCAAAAGAGATACCCAGTTGCCGACTGGCATTTTTCAGAAATCCCTCGGCGCTACCGCCTTTTGATTTTTCAATATCTAGCAGGTCATTAAATCCAGCTTCATTAAGTGGAATGCCGGACAGGATGTTGTCATCCTCTGAACCCTCAGCGAGAATTATCACGCGATCTGGATGAACAGTAATGGTGCGAACCTGTCCATATGTTCCATCATCGCCTACTGGCTGTTCGTTAAACTGGTAGTTTACTGGCTGGCCATAGGTTGGTGATTGTGTATCGATATCGAAATTACCTGGCTTAATCTGCGATTCCCACGCGGGAATCATTTTCACCAGAGCGTTTTCACCAAGTTTTTTCACCAGATTGGTGTCTACCGGCTGTTCCCAATCTCGGCCATCTTTTAGTTGCAGCAAAATAGCAGAGTATCGGCCAACAAGATTTCTTCTGTCAGCATCTTTAATCTTCGACCAATGTTTTTTTAGTAGTCGAGTAACAGTTTTTTCCCAATCAGTGGTCTTTTTTGCCTCTTCTGACTTTGGACCGTCGATAATTACTGGCTCATCCGACCAACAGTTATCTAGCGTCACATGGACGCCTGCATGGGCCGCCGAGTTTCTGCGATATGCCCGATAAAGCATGTCGAAATCTACCGAGTCAGGGTAGCCAAACTCGTCCCATAACTTGGTGCGCTTTGTGTTGCCGTTGAACTGCCCGGCATACAGCATTCTTTGCCGTCCGACTAAATCAGCAACGGCATTGACGAGGAATTGAACCTCGTTATTTGAATCACTCACTGATTAGTCCTCAGAAGAAGATTGCACCTGTTGATTTATGATTATTTTTTGCCACAGCGAAGTACCGGAATGCATCAGATCCGTGAGATGTGAAGTCATGGAGCGGCTTATCTTTCCAGCAACCGCGCTTGTCGTCCCACTCTTTTCGATAGCCTTCGAGGTGTGAAATTCCAAGTTCGCACTTGTGGGAATCGAAAGCGCATTTTGGTAGAACCTCGCGCACAGAGTCGATGCCAGTGTCCACGCCAAGCTTTGGGGCCACCTTGAATCTGATGGAGTATTTCTTCCCATCGATTTCGAACCCCTCGGCGGCTATTTGCTTACGGCTCTTGCCGTCGCCAGCGAATTCTCGGTTATCAATGTCATGAGGTGCCCAGTGCTCACCGTATTCGTAGCCTCGGTCTTTCAGAACCTTCATGTAGTGCCGAAGCCCCTCACCTGAGTTCTCGTAGTAGTCGATGACGTGGAACTCTTCGCCAACCTCACGCACAAACCAGATTGCCGTCGAGTCACCCACGCCGATATCCCAGAATGTATGGACGGGAAGATGTGAGTTGTCCGGTAGCTCACCGATACGATTATTGGTGTAGAGCCAGCGGAACTGTTTGGCGTAGTAAGCGCCCTCGACTGACTGCTGGAATGCCTCGGCCGGAATGGTCGGGTACTCTCGCTTCATGTCATCGCCAAGGGTCTTTTCTTTGGCGCAATACCACGCTTTCTGTCGTTCGTTGAGAGACACGCCGTGTTTTGATTCTATCTCGTCGAAGTAATCAACCAGACGCTGCGGCAGCATCTCCACCGGGTCTATCGCGTACTGTGGATTCTTCCACCATGAGAAGAAAAAGAACTTCCAGTCGAGATTGGAAAGTAATTTGCCTTGTAGCTGAGCCTTTTCTGCACCTTGGCAGTAATCGAAGAAGTAGCCTGCTCTTCCCTCTGCGGTGCTTTCGATGGTGGTAAAGCAGTCTGATGACACCGCCTCAAATGCGCCAGTGACGATCTCCCTGGCCTTGTCCGGATACTTAGCGCATATTTTTCCGAACTCTGATACGTGCAGGAAACGCAACGTCCCACCACGGAATGACGTGCTGATGTAAAGCGAACCACCCTTACTGAATACCAACTCCCCCGAGGCATCATTGCTCGCCGGGTTGGCTGCTTTCAATTCGTTGGGTAGGCGATCGTACGCGTATTTGATTTTTTCCCTGAACAATCGCTTAGCGTCATTTAGGGTGTGCGCAATCAGGGCGCAACGAGCTGCCTCGAACAAAGCCGCGTCAAGCTGGATAATGCAAACCTCTGTCGTAAACCCGAGCTGACGGGCCTTCAGAATAATATTCCTGGTGTGCATACCTTCGAAGTACTCAAGCTGCTCAGGCGTCATCTTAAATCGGACGGGCTTACCCTTCTTGTCCGTAATCCAGTAGAGGTGATTTAGCCGCCAGAGTTTGTCACGCAGCAGTGCGATATGTTCTGGCTTCATAATCAATCCTTAGCCAAGTCGTCCATCAGGTCAGATATTGAATCGACGGTAACCTCAGACTTAACCTGTTCCCTGAACGCCTGCACGGTGACATGCTTGCCAAGCAGCTCAAGGTTTTTGACCTTGTCCGGCCATTTGATTTTCTTCAGCAGACCAGCCGCATCACCAGCCATTTCAGTAACGTCCATGCCGGATAAAGTCGTGCGCCATGTTTTAGGCCAATCGGCTATGGGTTTTAGCTCGCCATTGCTCATTAGGATATCGAGCACGTCCATCTGGTCGATTTCAACCAGGCGCTTGAGGACGTAGGCGGCGTCAATGCCAACCTGTTCGGCTCTTTCTGCTTTTAGCTCGCTTACCCTTGCCTGAACCATAACATTCGATAACAGTCGGCTGGATTGCTCCTGAGCGGTCTTTGCACTGTAGCCCGCCCTTATGGCCGCCTGAGTGGCGTTGAGGTCAACTATGAACTCACGGGCAAACAGCTCTTGTTTGTCTGTGAGCTTTGCCATAAATAGAATTTCCTGCTGGTTTGTTTGATATATCCCCGAGGAAAGGCGATACCGCCACCCGAGGATTCAGTATGTTTATTCTGTAAAAATCACTAACCCATTGCTATTTGCAGAACTTTATAAAGCAGACTCGATTCTTCCGCCACGGTTCGAGGAGGCCGCCATAAGAGCTGATGCTATGGTCATGGAAGCTCGGCGTATCCTGTTTTTGATTCGCCATGTGCGCTCTACGCAAAGGAAATCGTTTCATAGCTAACACAAAGGACAGCGACAGGGTTGGCGCTTGATTTGATTGGACGTCGGGATAATGCTCTGTGTTGCATAAATGGTGGGGAAATTACACCATTAGGCAGCGAGATAATGCTGCTCTTCAATGAGTGGCTTGCGGTGGTTACGATCGAACATCCCTTTGAGCACTTCTTTACGCTGCTCGAACTCCCATCCCATACTGATAAATACCGTGTTTGCGCGCTGTAGTTCGGTGATGCAGTGGATCTGCTCCGGCGTCAGGTAATCGCGAATAGCTTCTTTCTTTCCTATTTCATGATGGACGCGGAACTTAGCGGAGGTCATGCCGAGTGCCAGGCGATTTATCAAGTCGGCCTCATTGCTGAAATGATGTGGTGCTATCTGCTTACCCTGAGCTTCTCGTTCGTGCTTGATGGCATCAGTCATCGGCTTATATTCCAGCCGGGCTGTATCACGATATGAAACACGTATTTGCTCTTGCGCAGCCAGCGCATCAAAGGTTCGGATTACGTGGAGATTGAATCTTGCGCTGATCCACATCGCATAGGCGTATACCAGCTCCTTGCAAACGTAAGTGCCCTGAACCTTGCCGCCTCGGATTGTCGTTACGGGATTCCCCGTATCGCTCAACTCCTGTACAAGCTCCATGGTCTGCTTTAGTCGAAGCCAATCATGCGGATCGTTCCGACGTTCTCCTCCAGCGGCCTTGTGCAAATCGTTCAGGCAATACCGACCTTCTTTGTCCTGCTTAACTGACACATCAAGAATAACAATCTTCATGTCGCTGATACCTTTTGGTGGTAGAGCCTGTTCTCCAGATGTAGGCAGCCCAAGAGCGGTCAGCGATAACCACTGCCCTATCTCAAGCTCTACCCCGAAAGGCCCTTGGTGATTGCGCGGAGAATGCGCGGTGAAATGCGGATACAAAAAAGCCCCGGACTATGCCGAGGCTCGATATTTGGTTTGGTGTTTAGGCGATCGCCAGCAGTGCAATCGTGATGGCCTGTTCTTTGTGAATCATTATCCGTTACCCGCAGCAAAAATAAAAAAGGCCGCCTTGGCGACCTTTAAATTATTTTTTTGTGTTGTCAAACACAAGTTCATTTCCGAACCATAGCCGAAACGGCAAACTATCATCCTCTTTGCTATCTGAGTAAAACTCTCCGGAAACGACCACACTATCACCAGCTTCATTAGTGCGCCTCAGTTCCCATCCAGACGACCTCGAAAGTTGCAAAGTCATATTGAATGGCAGGTTTGAGAACTGTACTTTCTCGTCCTCTATTTCCACGAAAACATCATGGTAAGAACTGATAGGTAACATATGCACCCTTTTTTTAGCTACATCATGTTTTAAGCATTTTCTTTCATGTACTCTTTCGCTTCGATTATCGCTTTATCCATTCTCAGCAATGAAGCCTTTGGCTCAGGAATTCCTCGCTCCACGCAAATCTCTTTTACCAGCCCTCTGGCGATAACAAGTTCTTCAAGCAGACTTGCAATCATGTTCTTTTGGTTTTCCATTACAACCTCGCCTCAATTGCTCGTCAGTGTATCAATGGCAGGCGGTGACGATGCCGCTTTTCGGGAGCGACCCTAGCCATTAATGACATTATCACAGGCGCTCATTGAGTACCTGTTGTAATGCCTTATGCTGATGCGCTGGTTGAGGTCGACTCCGGTGAGGTCTGCGCCTCTTCCTGCAACTTCTTCAATCGTTCCTGTACCGCAGCTTCAATCGCATCTGCCTGCGTCTGCGCCTTTGCAGCGGCTTTCGCCTTGAACCAGTTCCGGATGGCTACCCAGCCACCGGCGATCAGATACAGGATTGATACGAACGTGCTGAAATACAGCATGATGGTTTCGATGAACGTCATTGTTTTTTCTCCGAGCGGATTGCTTCGATTTGCCGAATACCGGCCAGTTGGTTGTTTGCCTGCTCAATAGCAGTCATTAGGGGGTTAATCCAAAGAACGGCCTGGCAGTAGGTCAGCTCGCCGGCGGCAGTGGCACCAGCACCGGCTTTGTTAGTTCCACCGGCAGTGGGTTGCATTGCGCTGGAACGTAAACGGTTCGAGTAGTCGAGCAGCCCGCGAGCAACGACAGAAGGAACAGGCAGGTCACACGTTTTTTCACGCTTGAGCACCGTTCGATATTCAATCTCTTTCTCCTGAGCTTGAGCCGTTGATTTAGTGCCAGCGTCGGCTACCTGCGCTGCTATCTCATTGAATCGATGAAACTCAAAAGCGTTCTTGGCGATGACGGCGCTTTGCTGTGTTGCCTCTTGCTGAAGTGTTTCGATTTTCTGAGAAGATATCTCATTGCGCAGATAAGACGAATAAAGAGCTAGCGACAGGACTATGCAGGCGGCAATAATGCATGCCTTGATGTTGCTCACGATAAAAACAGCGAGCGTTCTCTCCGCCTCCGGCCAAGCAGTCTCTCAGGGTCGCTACCTGAACGCTTCCACATAAGGAAAGCATCCGCTGATCCGGTATAATCACCTGCGTTTAGCCTTTTAAGAACTGTTGAGCCACGAAAAGCCGGCGCGCCGATGTTGAATATCAGGCTAGTTAATGCGTCGTACTGGTTTTGATTTAGCTCAGCAGTAACGCACTGCTCGATCGCATCAGACACCCACTTCAGGTCTTCAATGAGTAACCGAGTAGACTGGTTTTGCGTAATGACCATACCAATCTTGACCGGCAAGCCGTCAACTTTACCAGTGTGTCCAACACCGATAGTCGGGATACCGCGGCTGTCAGGATATCCAGTGAGCCTTTCGCCCTCTTCATGCTTCAGAAATAAAATACCGGAATCACTTACTTTCATCGCTACCACCGAATCGCCGGTTAAACGCATTGATAGCCATCTGGCTCAACTTCTTGACGCCAATAAACCCGACAGCGCCGCCGATTGCCGGAGAAACACTTATTGGAAGCCCGAACATGTCCAGAGAGTTAGTAATAGCCAGCGTCAACAAGCCGCAAACTAATCCCTCTATCCATTCGTTTTTCTTTTCCGTTCCGTTGTAAATCAACATCCCGTAGCGAATAAGAACGGCAAGAATGGCTCCGAATAGTTGCGGCCAGGAGTTTTTTAGCCCATTGAGAACATCCGCCCAAAACCCGACGTCGTTGTTATTCATTCGCATAGCCTAACCTCCCATTAAGGGCGGTATGTGTAGTTGAAAGGGGTTAGCGACTCAGGCCGGAGGTGACACGGGAGTCATGAGGGTGATTGCCTGGTCGCTAAATTGTGAAAATAGATACTTACTCATAACCGATAATCGGTTATATTTATCTCATCGAAACAAGATATAGGAAATCAAAATGAAATTATTCCACGGCTCATTCAGCAAAACGGCACCGGTTATTACCCTGCGCAGCATACTGCCGAATGGCGGTGACAACATTTTCGAAGGCCTGTTCGCCAGCGAAGATGCAGGCATTGCTGAATCGCATGGTGATTTCGTTTACTGCTATACCGTCGATAAAGTCGCTGACAATTCAGACATGAATTCCCGTATTGAAGATGTTATCGAATATCTTCGCCGCGAAGTTGAGGCCGAAGATGAAGAACTGGAATCGCTGGCGAACGCTATTGCAGATGACGAATGTGATGATGAATTCGCCCATCTTATTACGCCTCGCGACGCGTACGAAAATCACGGATGGGAAATGCAGCGCCTGCGTGGCCGCGTGGCCGCACATCTCGGCTTTGACGCCGTAGAAATGGATGACGAACACGGAACCAGCTATCTCATCGTTAACCCTGACATTATCGCGGAGTAAAAATGCCATTAATCGAGTACATAAAGCGACATTTCAACGGCAATCAGGCCGCCTTTGCACGGCACATGAGAGTAAGGCCGCAAAAGGTTCAGGACTGGCTCAATGCAGAATGGCTAGTTATTGATAACAATCTCTGCTCTGTTCGACGTGAGATACCAGAAATACAAAAGTCCACGCAATAGCGCAGCCTTGAATGTGGCGGACGAGGTGAGATTCGAACTCACGCCCAATCGGTTAACAGCCGAACGCACGACCGCTGTGCTTCCCGTCCAGAATGCAAAAGCCCCGGCTGTTAGGCCAGGGCTTTTATCGCTGTTAAAAGCGAAGTTGACTTGTCATGAGCAATAACCAGACGGAGTCATAGTATTGGGAATATATTAGACATATTCGGATATGTTGTAAATGAGCAATTCCTACTATTTCTATCTTTAGTAGAAAAACATTCTCTATTTAGTAACATTTACGATTACATTATCAGTCAAAGCCTCTTGTTTGTGGCATTCCGTTACAAGCTCTTCGAAAAATGGTTTATAAATCCGCCTCCATCTTGACTCAGATAATTCCATAACCTCGGAGCATATTGCACGCCAGACCACGGCGGCCGGGAACCTTGCGTACCCTTTCCCGGAACATCGAGGGCACTCCTTTAACACAGGGATGCCACCGTTATCCTCTGTTTTCTTTTGGTCTACGACAAATCCCTTGCCATGACATCGGCACGAATTGCTAATCACCCCCCTGCCCTTGCATTCTCGGCATAGCAACCGAACATGCTCACGAACGTTCCTCGCAGCGCCAGGAAGAGTAATCATGCTTTTCATGGTCACCACTTCGGCATCCGTGAACCCCGATCCGCCACAACAATCACACTTTCTAACGCTGGCTGCGCTCCGTGAATAATCCTGATACGCAAACGTTGCGAGGACTTGCAGTAATCTTGATTTAATATCTTCATCGAGTTGTGAGATTGCTTTGCAGCGCCCCGCCAGGCGCTTAGCGATTTCAAACAAGCCATCTACTGCTTTATCTGGTGAAGATATACCAACTTTTGCTAAGTACAAATCAAGCCCAACGCCGGCCGCCTGGTGAGCCATACCAATCGCGGCCATTACATCAGTTATTGATAAAGCGTCGGTTCGTGTAGCGGGTGATTCGTCGGATAGCTTCGGGGATTTTGGGGAGAAGTACTTCGGAATGCTTTCAAGTCTCAACGCGTCTTCCTCCGCTTTGGTTCCAGATCCCAACTCTGTAAATGGGTTGGCTGGATAGTTGGAGTGATCGGGGTGAATAGTGAGAGGATGTAATTAAGGATTTTCATATGCGCCGCCCAAGTAATTGCTCATTCAATCCAATCTCTTCAAATTCCGACTTGGCTATTTTTTTTGCCTCTCCCTCGGAATTTGCTGAGACGCAGCACTCAGCATGGACAATCATTGCGGAATTTATAAAAAACCATGACCACCATCTGACTCTACGAATTGATTCGGAGTTGTAAATTACGTTTCGGCAAAATGCGTAGTGGAATCGCTTCATACAACTTCCCCTTTATTCATGCTGTACCGGTTGATAATCTCCCGCCGCTGCTCGTTCTTTCTCTCGATGGCCTTTTCATGCTCAGCTATTTCACGCTCAAGCCGGAGAAGTTCATGTGTTGCGTAGTCTGGGATTTTGTTCATGATACTGACTCCCGTTGTTTGATTAGCGCCCGAGTTAAAGCCCTGTAGTGCGCACGCAGCGCATCCAGTTCATCGCGGGTGTAACGGTGTGGGGTGTTGTTGTTTTCAAGCGCCATGACGCGCTCAAGGCCGATTTTGCTGACAAGTGCTGCACGGTATGGAATGGCATTACTTGATAGTTCGTCATTGCACCGATGGCACTGCTTGTGAATGTTGTCTTCGTTGTACCTGAGGTGTGATGCCGCGCCTCTTGACCTGTAATGCCCTGCTTCCCACTGGACGGTTTCCCACGTTCCGCAACTGATACATGGAAGTTCCCGGTCACGTTCGCGGATATAGTCATTGACTACACGTTGCGTGAGATCTTCCCAATGTTTCAGCGGCTTTAATTTCGCCTTGCGCTCTCTCCACTCACGACGAGATTTAGCCTCAGCATCTTTCTGCTGCTTCTCTTTCTGTCGTTTCTGGTATTGATATGCGCATGATGGGGAGCAAACGAGTTGGAGTGGTCTATTTGGGGTGAATTTCTTTCTACAGCACTTACAGGTCTTAGGCTTCGGCTTGTGCCGTTCAGCCATCTTTTTCACTCCTTACTCTGCCTATCGACTCATCCTCCAGCAGCAGGCCGGCACACTTAGCGCAAACGTGAACCTCGCATGTTTTCAGTTTCGCACCACAGATGCAAATACCGGGTACGATGGCATCTACCCGCTTGCGCTGATCACAGTCCGTTCGCATTGTCGACATCCTCCTGGTGAAGCTGGATTGCACGCTGGGCAGACTGCATGACCTCTTCCAAGTCCTGCTCGCGGTCTTTGTGACCTCTCAGACCAGCACAAAGCGCCTTTTTGATTAAGTGCTGTAGTGCGGGGCATGTAACATTGAATGCTTTCAGAACGTCGTACACATCCACCGTGACGCTCTTTATTTGACGATTGTATTTGCTCACTTTGTTCTCCGGGTTCTTGTTCGATCCCACATCGCTCGGCGCAGGACATAAACATAATCGAAGGTTTTCACTTGATTGGCCGGTGGTATTGGCTTGGTTTTATTTCTGCTACGGCTGGTTGGCTGGAATATGAGATTATCTAACGCCTTTTGCGTGGGACTTCTCATCATGACGCTCTAACCCCTCTCAATCGGCGATCGAAAAAAGTGATCAGCGGGTTGTGTTGTGAGGTGTCGATATTCATTGGCGGATATTTGCTGGATTCAATCAATAAACGATATCGGTATCCTTCGCGTCGATATCCACCGGCTTCGCCACTTCGCAACAAGAGTCCAGCGGAACACATAGACCGCACTTCGCCGTAAACGCCGGGATATGAACTCCCTCTCTGCTGGCAGAAAGAATAAATCTCGTTGAACGTTACCAACTCTTTGTCTTTCATAAACTCGATGATGCTGTTTCTGATACTCATTGATTTCTCCTGTTACTTCCCCATCGGTTAGCCCATTCGATTTCAACCCTGGATTCATCGCTGAACCTGACGCCCTGCTCTGTGCCAAACCAGTAAATCGCCTCAATCACTTCCACCATTTCAGCAACCTTCATCTTGCTTGTGCGCTGGCCAAACATGACAACGCCGCCGCCGATACCGGGTGCGGTTCGCTGTTCCTGTTTTTTGGTCTTTGCTACAAGCGCGGTAATTAAATCTTTCCAGTCGTCAGGGTCATACTTCTCATCGAACCATGTGACCTGTTCAGAAAGGTCTTTCAGAAGCGGCCACATCTTCCGGTTCTGCGGCAATGTGCGCTTTCTTTCTTCTACTGTGACGACTAAAGGCTTTTTCGTATCGGTGGGTAACTGCTGGATGAAGCTGAGGGCGTTTTGTTTACGGGCTTGGTCTATTAAGTGATAGACCTGTTTCAAAGCTATCCTCCGATATTCACCTTAATAGCAAACACTTTTACCGGGTCAGGTCCGAAGTGTTTATGTGTAATAGTTTTAATTTTAAAACCGTGATACGGGATATCGATTCGCCGGGATGAGTCATCCTTTTTCGGATAGCCGCGAGTGATTATCAGCCGGTCGTAATCACGTCCAAATATGCGATTACCCCAATACGGATTAACCAGTCGGTACTCTTCCGTTTTCTCGCCGCGCTTCATGGCGTCAAAGTATTCACCATTTACTGCAAGTTGAAGATTTGCCATCACCCCTCCTTCACTGTTATTCCGGCTGCGCGGAGCATCTCTGACACTTCAAATTCAGAGTAAACTCGATATCTGTCGGAACCGTCGCAGCACTTATCCTCTTTACTGTGGGAAACCTCCACGTCATCCCAATAATCATCAGGCCCGCGACCTGCTTGAATCCAAATGAGGTATGCGTGTGGTTTTGGCAACTCAACCGACAGTGACGCCCGGCTTGCCTGCCATGCATTCCAGCTAATGTTTGCAATTGGTGATAGGTAAATTCTATTTTGAGAGTCTGCAGATTCTCCGGTAGAAATTAACCAACGTTCAAACTCTTCCCGTAGTTGTTCTGTGCTCATGGCTTGCTCCAGTGATCTTCTAACGACACGCCGATCCGGTGTAACCAGTCAGCCAGCTTTAGCATTGCCTCGCGTTCTGATAGGCCTCGCGGAAATCCATCAAGGGCAACTTTAGGAACGCACTTCCCCCATCGGTCAGTTTCCATAGTCACCTCTTGCTCAAGGGTCGAACCCCTTTTTGTTAATTGTCTGCTTGTATGCGACACAAGCCACTTACTTACCGTTTCACCCTCTTTCGGGTCGTGCCAGTACTCGATGAGAGTTACCTTTCCGCTCATCACATCCTCCGGGCAAAAATAAGGCCTGCTGTAATAAGCAGGCCTGTTATTAACTCTGTTGCGTATAGGGTTAGCATGGTTAGTCTTCCGGTGGTTCAGGGAGTGGCATCCATGCGATTATTTTACGCCCGCGAATTTTCTCATCCCAATCGTCATACCATCGGCAGTTTTCACCAGAACAGTCTTGGCTTAACCACTTCCCTATTCGGATGTAGCTTCCATTCCATAGCGCCATTCTTTGATGAGAAGACTCGCCAGGCATACGTTCGCTACACTTAATCCACTCACTCAGGATTACAGCGTTACTCTCATCACTGACGGTTATCTCAAACTTTTTAAAAACTAGTGATTTAGCGTATTCGACAACCATTCTCAACCATTTCTTTTTCGGTGGTGGTTTTCTCATAATTTAAACTCCATTTTCTCCAGTCTCTGCCGCTGCTTTTCGATTGATGCCAGCTTTTTCTGACGGCGGCGCTCGCAGTCGGCAAGGGCGGCTTCTTTGGTTAAGTGAAAATCTTTTCCGTGGGCTAAAGCCGTATACCCATTAGCGAAATAAACTGCATAACTTCCACCATCCTTGACTTCGCCGGAAGTCTTAAATGGTCCTGAGCTTAAGGCGTATTTCGTAACGTAAATCTCCGTCATTCCACACCCTCCAGCGCAGATTTTAGCTTCTCAAATGCCGTTTCCAGAGATTCACCATCAAACCCGTCAAGCCACGCCGACTCAATGAGTCCTGAAAGCTCTTCAATTTCTTCCCGGTTTAGTTCAATGTTCACTATTTCACCTCATCTCTCATTCGTTCAATTTCTCTGATAGCTGAATACATTCCGATTCGCATACGCTCTGATTTTTCCACGCGCAACTTATCCCGCAACACAGACAGCGCTGAATTGAACGCGTCAATTCTGGCCTCGGCTATCGCCTGTTTGCGTGGAATTTTTTGCTTATGGATTTGAATATTCGGAGTGTATAGCGGTTTGCAGTTTCTCTGTTCAGCTATGAGCGCGTCTAATCGCTCAGTGTTGGTCATATACTTACCTTAAAAACCCCCCTTTTTGGCATATGATTTCTGATTGTTTTCCTGCTGTTCGCGATTCCGTCTGGCAGACTCCTGATCGCAATCATAAATTGCCCCATTTCTTTGCTCGGCGAACACAACGCCAGTTCCTCCGTGACGGTTTAACCGCAATAGCAACTCGGTTTCTTCCTGATTAGCGTTCTCGTCATAAGCGCCTTCGCGGTATATTCCCAGCCAGTAGTCGCAATCCTGCTCTATCTGCCCGGTGTCGCGAGAATCACTTGGTAATGGCCGCTTGTTTGTTCGCTTCTCAAGATCACGGTTAAGCTGGGTAAGGAGCACGACGACGCAGTTAAGCTCCTTCGCTAGCGCCTTTAGTCCTTTCGTGATAATCCCGTATGCCAGGTCGTTACGCTCAGCCTTCTCGGCTTTCATCAGGGTTAGATAGTCAACCAGAATCATGCCTACTATGCCTCGCTCACGCTTGATGCGGCGGCTTTCTGCAACGATGTGCGCCAGTGATAACCCCGGTGTATCGTCAATATACAAATTCCCGTTTTGTGCCAATGAAAGCCCTTTCGCTGATGCCAGCGCGAAACGGTTATCATCGTAACCATCGAGATAGAAATTTGATGAACTGACGCCAGAAACCTGAGAAACGGAACGTTCGACGATCTGCTCTTCCGGCATTTCAAGACTGAACATGATGGCCGGGAGGTTTTCCTCGGTAGCGCAGTGGAGAGCCATTTTAAGGTAAAGCGTTGTCTTACCCATCTTTGGCCTTGCGCCGATGACAAACAGCGAGCCTTTAACTATCCGCTTAGGTTCAAGTTTTGCATCAAGTGACGGTATACCGCACGTAAGTCCATTTGCGGAAGCATCACCCTGTAAACGCTGATCAACAACGTCAACCCAGCGGCCAAAAGCATCAGCAAAAGGAACGACACCGCGTGTAACGCCAGATTTTGTTTTAACCTCCAACTGCATTGCTAGCGACTGAAAATTCTCAAGCTTTTCAGCGGTACTCATGCCGTTCCTGGCGTAGAGAATTTCCAACGCCTTGTTTGCTTGCTCAATGGCGTAGCGTTCAATGGCCCTGTCTTTCACCACGTTGGCGTAGGCGATGATATTTGCAGCGCTTGGCGTGTTTTTGCTTAGCTCGGCCAGATATGCAAATCCACCGACCATATCGATATCACCGGATGATTCCAGGCGTTCAGCAACGGTAAGCAGATCGATTGTCTGCTGTGAGGAATTCATTGCCAGCATTGCGCGGTAGATAACCCCATGCTGGCGACTGTAAAACGCTTCCGGCCTCAGAAATGAAAAAACCTTCTGCGCACGGTCGCTTTGAGCATCAAGCATCACGCCGCCGATCACCGACTGCTCAGCCTCTATGCTGCTTGGTGGGACTAGGTAATCATCGGTCATTGTCATCGTGTGCCCCTTCCCTGACCTTCAGGTACGTGTTGTCGTTCAGATAAAACTCAAAATCCCGCCGGCGCCATGTCGTTCCGGTTTTCTGATTAGGGCGGCTCTCTAGCATCCATCGGCAATTAATCGATATGTAACTGAGATACTCCCTCCACGCTTCCATGCTGAACGGCTTGCCATCCAGTTTTCGAGTGATAACCCCCGCTTTCTTCCAGAATGACCGGATGAGGTTTTTTCGCTTGTCGTTCAACGCCCGAATGCTAGGCGCTTCAGGAAGAATTTCATGGTATGCATCAACAACGTCTTGGCAGGACAAGGATGGTTTTTTCTTTTCCTGATTTCCTGATGTTGTTGCACACTCATTAGATTTATCTAATGAGTTATTATTTAATTCATTGTCTGTGGCACTTTGTTGGCAATCTGTTGGCACAACCTCATCGCTAGCCCTTGTTACATGCTGGTTTGTGATGGCACTTTGTTGGCAATCTGTTGGCACAAAATTAGGCTGGTAATCGTCGTATTTCACAACAAAAATCCGGGTGAATTTCTTGTTCGTGATACGGCTGATCATCCCCAGCTTTTCAAATTTGTTGAGCAGATATTTTATGCGGCTTTCAGTTACACCTGTTTCAAGTTCCAGCTTATTGCGGCCAGTGATGAACTCTCCCCGGCGAAGTAGCGTTTCACCGAACTCAGTAGGCACAACAACAGGTGAGTGATTGGCTGTCAAAATGATGTGAACCCACAAATGCACTGCTTCAGAATCCGTTCTGTAGAATGGTAACTCCATTATTTTACGGTGCAGCAAGGCATACCCCTTACCGCCAGTAAATGGCGACTCCTGCGGCCTTCTGGCCTCTCTAGCTTGAGCTAAACTAACGACCGCCATCTTTCTTCACCCCCGCTTTAGCCAGTATGAAAACACCGACAAACCGCTCAGCGAACGGTCTGTTTTTCGCTGCCACAACCTCAAGCCCGCCAGGTGAATCGGGATGCTGTCGTTCCTCTTCTTTATTGAATTTTCTGCGTTTTCGCATATAATTGTTCCTGTTGGTTTCGCTTTAAAAATCCATACTGAACTGCTTTGAATCCTCGGTTGCAGCCGGGGATTTTTTATTGATAAGCATCTTTGCCACTTCCTTCGCCAGATAAGCCAATTCAGTGTCATCAACGCCGTACTCAAGAATCGCCAGCGCAAGTGATACTTGACTAAACCATCCATCCTTCATGCGGCTGACAGTCGATTCATGAACGCCAATCATCTTTGCGAACTTCGCTTGACCGAAAACGGCCAGTTTCCCTAGTAATTGAGACTCAATTCTCCGAGCCTTCTTTCTGTAACTTGCGTTTTCCATACGTATAATTTCCATGTGTTATTAGTTGAGCGATCAGCCTGTGCTGTCGCTGGTTAGTGTTCCGCGTTGTCGGCGGTGCATATTGATAAAGAGCGCTGGTGCTGGTGTTGCTTATGCGGCTTTAATTTCAGGCCAAATATTTACCCAGTCATTTGGGTGTAGGTGCTTACGAGTAACAATTCCGTTGCTCTCTTTCTCAATAAGTACAGAAAGAGCTGCGCCTAACTCGTGGTTTTTGCTTAACGCCTTACGCAGGTATCCAATGGATGTTCCGCATCTGGCAGCAAATTCACGCTGTTCTCCAACTGACAAGGAATTGAGGTAATTTTTCAGTTCGTCCATCTCAATCTCCTGTTGTTTTCTCATAGTTTACCCATGGGTATATATAAGTCAATACCCATGGGTTATTTACCTGCCGGTAATCCCAAATAGAATGTAAACATGGACAGATATGAACAGCGGCGACTGAGCCTTATAAAAATACGGGATGATATGTGCGATGGCCGGGCGGTCGACGTAGCTCGACGCATATCTAGAGAGCCGTCATACGTATCAAGAATGCTCTACCCTGAAGGAAAGAAAGGTAAGAAGAGAATCGCTGATGACATGGTTGAACTTATCGAGTCATCGTTTGGGTTAGAGCGCGGGTGGATGGATGGGATATCCCAAAAGGAAGAGGCGAAACCAGAAAAAAATTTCACATACGCCGGCCCATACAAGCCAGCACCCAAATACCCGGTAATCAGCAGCGTGCAGGCTGGCGCTTGGGCCGAGGCTATCGAACCCTACACACTAGATGATGTTGCTGAATGGCTTGAGTCTGACGCAAAAATTCAGGGCAAGGCGTTCTGGTTGCTCGTTGATGGCGACTCAATGACTGCGCCAGCCGGGCAAAGCGTTCCGCAGGGTAGCTACGTGCTTTTTGATACGGGGCGCGAGGCGGTTAACGGCAGCCTGGTTATTGCGAAACTGTCAGATTACAACGAGGCAACGTTCAAGAAGCTGGCTATTGAGGGCGGACAGCGCTATCTGAAAGGGCTAAACCCTAACTGGCCGATCATAACGATAAACGGCAACTGCAAAATCATCGGTGTGGCAGTGGAAGCGAAGATGAAGTTCGTGTAGGCCCCACAGCACATAGACGATGAAGAGGCTAAGTGGTGGTAGGTGGTGGGGGCCTCACACTAGTGGCTTGATGAGGTGTTTGGGTGATGGGCTCAATGGGGAGGGGTGAATGGAAGAATCAGAGCAAGATAAGCGCGAGCGCGAGCTAATGGAGATACTCTGGGAAAAGTTCAGAGCGCTATCACCTGAGTTATTTTCTCAATTTCTCGCCGAGAGAGGAGTGGCAATTGTCTCCTGCCCCATCTGTGGCAGCAGTGATATGGCGGTCCCACAAGCTAGTGAGCAAATCTACGAGGATGAGAAACCTACAGGAAAATGGTTTACCTATGTAAACCCATCTAAAGTAAGCTCTTTTGGTTTTGAGCCCATTAATTCTTTATTGCAATATAATTATAGACTTATATGCAAAAACTGTGGATATGAAAACAGGTTCTCTGCCCATCCGGTCCTTTCTTGGCTGGAGAAGAATGACAAAAAAACAAAGGCCGAGTAGACTATGAATCAAGCAAAAGATGACGCGAATGTAGTCTGGGCTGATTTTCCTCAGCATGGCGGAGGAAATGGCGGAGGTGGTGATATGACCGAGCGTTTAGAGCGACTTGAGAAAAAGGTAGACTCCGTTGAGTCCACTTTGTCACGCCTAAATGAAAGCATGACTCGCTTAGATCACAAAATTGACTTGCAGAGTGAGAAACTTACATCCGCATTAGATTTGCAATCGACAAAAATGACGGCATCCCTCGAGCTTCAATCACAGAAGTTAACATCTTCTATTGAAAACCAGTCACTTGCTTTTGATGGAAAACTAAAGGATCAGCGTATCTCTATAACTGCGTGGGTGCTTGGACTACCAGGCGTCATCTACGGACTTTATCGAATTATAGAGTTAGTCGCGACCCATAACCCAAGCTAATCCCAACCCGGCCGCCGGGTTTTTATAGGCCGCCGATCACCATAGGTCAGCACCACCCCGCCAGATCAATATATTGATTTTATTGAAAATTAATACAATTAAACATCATTAGCCCGCCAGGTGGTCAACACCCCGATCCCTACCCTTCCAGCAACTTCACCGCCAGTTCCATCACCTGAATCTGGTCGGCATCCCATTTGTCCACGCCTTTTGATATCTCAGTTCTTATCACATCAGCTATGGATACCCGCTTGGTTTCATGCCCCTCAGCCACCATAGCAAAAACAACATCCCCGACGATGCGACACATTTCTTGGTACCGTAGTTGCGCGGACTCTTCGTAATCCATACCACCCTCTCCCCTCATGCTTGTTTTTTGCACGATAACACAACCGCAAATACTTCATAAAAATAAATTTCCTTATAAATCATAAAGTTAACCCATCACGCGCAAAAAGTTTACCTGCGGGTATTGCAAGTTAGATTACCCATGGGTATATTTACCCCATCGCAACGACACAGCGACGCGGCAACGGAATGACAAGCCGCTCCGGCAGGAAGCCAGATGCTCATTAAGAATCGGAAGCGCTGACAAAGCGCGAAATTACCAAGATGTTTTTGGGGTGTGGTGACGCCAACACCAGGTACAGCGAATTAGGCAATGTCAGCCGCTACACCACACCACCAAAGACATCTACATAACTGAAGAGGGTAAGAGAATGAATACGAAACTGATTAAAGCCACCGTCCGAGCTTCTGGCAACGTTGTGTACGTTGGGCGCGTATATCGGCCGCGCAATGATGTTTCAAGCTGGGACTCTGTAACTGAAATCTCATCTATCAATAGTCGTGGTTGCCCAGCAACAATTCCTACTAAACAGCGTTACATGAAAGTGTCTTCGATATCTCATTGAGTGACTTCACCCTGCGCCTATACGTGGGCGCATGAATGAAATTACTGGAGGTGAGCATGGCAACGATTATCTATGGCAAATCAGTAACACCGCGTGAGAACGCAAAGAGCCGTCGTCTGGCTCGTCGTCGTGAAGCAGCAATCGAACGTGACGTGCTGTGTGCAGTTATTGATGCGGCATTCGGTGAAACACCAGCGGTTGAAGCTAAAGTCGCCCAGGGTCGCGTTGACAAAGCGCTGAGCACCATCGAATACAAGATGAAGCCGGCACGCGGTGATAAACAAAACTCTGGCGCTATGTGTCTGCCGAACGTCGCAATCTACTCAGCAGGTCATCGCAAGAGTGAAAACATCACTTGCCGGGGAACGCAGAAGTTCCGGGGTAAGTCGGTTCCTTTGATTTGAGGAATGTATGAGAAAACTAAACAGAGATGAATTGAGCATCTTGTATATAAATTTCGTCACTTACCGTGATTCTATTTGCGGTGGATGCGCAAAAATTAGCGTTCAGGAGTTTTATAAAAAATTCGGATTAAAAAAATACCACGAATAATCATCGCCAATACCGGCTGTGCTGCCGTTCCATATAACGATGGAGAGCGAACCAGATTTGCTTTTGCGTATGTAGGCGAAAAAGGAATAAAGGCCAATACTCCCTATACATTGAACACAAACGGCGAATTTATCGAAGCAGAATAAATAACGGGGTAAATCATGTGCAGAGACTATTTCATATTCATGGGAATATCGGTGGTTTTGCTGTCTATGTTTCTGTGCGGATTTATTAAGGTAATTTACCCAATATTAAAAGGTGTTTGATATGTCATTAAACGGATGGCGTAGCATGGTTATAAGTGCTATCGGGTGCTCATTGTTTTGGGCTTTTATTATCTGCGTTATTTATAAGATGTTGGGGTGAATTATGAGCAAGGAGTATGGCGATGTACCGGCATTTCCTTTCGTTAGTCACGGTGGCAGATCTGAACATCAAGATTGCTATTCTGGAATGAGTTTAAGGGATTATTTCGCAGCAAAGGCAATGCAAGCATGGTTGTCACAAATACCTCCGGAAGAAATGGAAGATATGATGCGGCGCTGGTCTGAAAATAGCTATGAAATGGCTGATGCAATGCTTAAAGCAAGAAATGATTAATAGCCTAATGCCTACCATGTGGGCATTGTGATATTTACTTTATAAAACAGGATTGGTTTTATGGCTAAGTTATACACAATGGAAAAGGTTTTATATCTCGCATCTCGCGAACTTGGTATTAATGTTGATAAAAGTGAAAGAAAAGATACGGATTTAAGCATAAGGATAAATAAACTTTTATCTAACGGTGATATAGAAAAAGTAGCTAAAGATGATGTGAGTAATTACTACAAGATAACAAAAAAGGGAAAGATAAATCTTTTAAAACTCCAGATTTCTTGGAGGAAGCAAAACGGCAAGGATACTGACGTTCATGAAAGTGAACTTAGTGAATTGCTAGCCAGCAAATAAAGGGGGGGGTGTATGAGTGAAATAACGGATTTGGTTGTAATTGAGCCAAAGAATGCTGTTGAGGTTTTTAAGTCTGGTGACCAGATTGAAGAAATCATTAGTAAAGTAGAACGTGATGTATTGTCTTTCGTTCCTGACACCAGCACAGCGAAGGGGCGCAAAGAAATTGCATCTCTGGCTTACAAGGTGTCACAAAGCAAATCTTATCTTGACGGGCTTGGTAAAGACCTTGTGGCGGAATTAAAAGAAATTCCGAAACTGATTGATGCCAACCGTAAAACAGTCCGTGACAGGTTCGACGCACTGCGCGATAAGGCTCGCCAGCCGTTAACTGACTGGGAAGCGGAACAGGAGCGCATCAAAGCCGAACAGCAGATGCTGGCATGGCACCGTGAAGCGTTGGAGATGAACGCGGCATTCGATAAGGCGCTTGCTGAGCGCATCGAGTCTGACCACGAAATAGCTCTGCTCATGAATGATAAGTTCGATCGAGACTTAGCGGAGGCCAGAGCAGAATCGGAACGCCAGCGTATCGCGCATGATGAAGAGCTAAAGCGACAAGCAGCAGAACAAGCTAAGCGTGAAGTTGAAGAAAAGGCAGAGCGCGAGCGAGCAGAATCCGTGCGCCGTGAAGCTGAATTAAAGTTCAAGGCCGAACAGGCTGAGCGTGAAAGGAAAGAGGCGCAGGAACGCGCAGAGCAGCAACGACTAGAAGCGCTGGCGAAAGCGGAGCGCGATAGACAGGCTGCTATCGAAGCAGAACGCCAGAAAGCACAGGAACAAGCCGCACGCATCAAACGTGAGTCTGATGCTAAAGAGGCCGCTAGACTGGCGGAAGAAAAGCGCATTGCTGATGAAAATGCACGTCGCGCATCCGATATCAATAATCGAAAAAAGGTGAATAACGAAGCCCTTGGGGCATTATTAAAAATCGGTATCACGGAAGATATGGCAAAGAAAATTATCACCGCTATCGCTAAGAACGAAATACCAAACATTCAAATCAATTACTAACAAACATTCAGGAGTCTGCCATGCAAGTAGCTATTGCAGGGCTGCCCGTTGCTGGCAGCTCTAATTTTCACGCAATCAAATCAATTGAATTTTCTCACTCAAATATATTAACGGGCGCTAGCTTTAATCCGCCACCGCGCAAAACAATCATTCAGATAATCATTGATTTCTTGAATAAGAGGATTGAGCCATGAAAAATGATTGGTTAGATTCTGAATTGAACAAACTAACGGATGATCAACGTAAATATGTTGATGAAAGTGCAATGGAGATTATGAACAATGACGCAATAAGACATCGCGTCGAGGATGCATTGAGAAAAACACTACGCCTTGATTCAGATTTTGAGGGTAACAGATTGATGCATTCTGATGAATATACAGAACTATCAAATGATTTTATTACTGATGCGGCGTATATAGCAGCTGTTCACCGAATAAAGCAGGCGATTAAAAATAATCAGGATGATGTTGCGCTTAGTGAATTAGAAAATATGGGGGGGGTATGAAACCAGGGGTATATTTAAATATTGAAAACTCCGATTATCATGACGGACCTGGAATAAGCAAATCTCAACTTGATGATATAGCAATAAGCCCGGCGATTTATCAGTGGAAGAAGTACGCGCCAATTGATACAGAAAAAACGTCAGCGCTTGATATGGGTACAGCGCTGCATTGCCTGCTTCTTGAGCCTGAAAAGTTCGCTAACCGGTTTATTATCGCCCCAGAATTTAACCGACGTACAAATGATGGTAAGGCTAGCGAAAAGGAATTTCTAGAAAAATGCGCCACAACAGGAAAAACAGTCATGACTAATGATGAGGGACGCAAGCTTAATCTGATGCGAGAAAGTGCAATGGCTCATCCGGGCGCTAGAATGCTTCTTGAATCAGATGGTCATTGCGAGTCGTCCATATACTGGAATGATGCTGAAACTGGAGAATTGTGCCGGATAAGGCCAGATAAATATCTAACATCTCGTCCTCTCATTGTCGATGTAAAAAAAGTAGCCGACATGTCAAGATTTCCTCGACATATTGAAGAATTTAGATATCACGTCCAAGAGGCGATGTATTGCGAAGGGTTTAAGGCGCAATTTGGCGTAGCACCTCAGTTTGCTTTTCTTGCTGTTAGTGAATCGATTAGTTGCGGAAGGTATCCAACTCGGCTTTTTGTTCTGGATGACGAGGACCACGATGCTGGACTCTCCCTATTTAAGCGAGACCTTTTAACCTATCACAAAGCAAAATCATCCAACCATTGGGGTTTGGGATTTGAAATAATTCAGCGCCCATCGTGGGCCAGGAGGAATAATGAATAACTCAGTAGCTAACCCATTTGGGCCGCCAGCGGCACAGCAACAGAGCGGTGGGATGGTTGAGGTTGAGTCTAAGAGAGCAATCCAGGAAGTACAGGCAGCTATGGTTATAGCGAAGAAGTTCCCACGCGACCCTATATCTGCTATGGATAGAATTTTGCAGTCATGCACTCGACCCACCCTAGCTGAGGGTGCACTTTACTCATACTCTAGAGGTGGATCTGAGGTTACCGGACCCAGCATTAGATTGGCTGAGGCTTTGGCTCAAAGTTGGGGAAATATGCAATTCGGCGTTCGTGAGCTTGAGCAAAAAAATGGAGAATCAACGGTTGAGGCATTTGCTTGGGATATTGAAACAAACACTAGGCAGGTTAAAACATTTTCCGTTCCTCACATTAGATTTACTAGAAATGGAAAGAAAAAGCTGGAAGACCCGAGAGATATCTATGAAATGGTGGCGAATCAGGGTTCTAGGAGACTGAGAGCCTGTATTCTCGGAGTAATACCCGGTGATGTTATTGAATCAGCCGTTAGACAATGCGAAGTTACTCTCACAAGTCACGCAGACACATCTCCGGAAGCCATTAAAAAAATGGCAGAGGTATTTAAAACAGAATTCAGAGTTTCTATAGATCAGATTCAAAAAAGGCTTCAATGTCGAATTGAGGCGATGCGGCCAGCGCAAATGGTGCAAATGAAAAAGATATACGCAAGTATGAGAGATGGAATGTCATCTCCTGATGATTGGTTTGAAAAGCCAGAGGCATCAACTAAGAAAGTTGATGAATTGAATAGCATGGAGGTTACTCAGAATAATGAAGCGTAATCCATTTTACCGCCGCAACGGCCGCGGAAACGGATCGGGGATTAAAGAACGGATAATCTGGCAGTTGCAGAAATATAAAAGGGAAATGTCTGGCGAGGAATTATCAGAAATATTCAGGATGAGCGTTTCTGATTTCAATTATTCAGCCAGGGGGTTAAGTAAAAGGACTGGCGTCGCAATCATTAACGTAACGCCGATAAAAACCAAGGATGGAGAAAGGGATTTTCTATATAGCGTAGAACGAAAACCAAAGCTGGCTATTCCGAAAAATGAAGGCCAAACGCTCAATGTTTCCATTAAGTCACTCAAAAACGCCAACCGGCTATCAAAAATAAAGCATATCGCAGAAGCAAAACAACGCCGTGAGTTAATCGCGCGCGGCGAATACATATCGGGTTAATTCAATTAATAGAGCATACGAAACGGCTTCTCACAAAGCGGCCGCGTACGAGCGTGCGCGAAAGCCTCGACGTCACATCTTGGAAATATCTGGAGAAAACCAATGAACAAAATTAATGAGCTTGAAGAAGAAATTAAATCATTAAAAACAGAACTAAGCGCTACCAATCTGACGATCAGTAACATTCAGAACGCGCTGAATCTCCCGGGCAAGAAAGGTATTTCGCTTGAAGTTATTGATCTGGTTAATGAGCTGGTTGCGGAGAATGCAGCCCAAAGGGAGGCTATGGAGTTTTCGATAGCGGAGGACATGTGGATTGAAAACCACGACGGCTCTTACGAGTACCAGTATGTCGACTGGTATGTCGATGTTATCAAAACGGCTCTTGATGGGGCGAAAACCGCAAGTGAAATAATCGCCAAAACTAAAGCGCAGGCCATCATGGACGCTATCGACGCAATGTCTGACTCCGGCGCGCTCACTCTCGGTGATGCCGTTATCGCAATGACTGCATACTCGGCAAGGCTGCGGGAGGGTAAGGCATGAATAACATCCTCGATATGTGCTGCGGTTCTCGCATGTTCTGGCATGACAAACACGACGAGCGTGCTGTTTTTATTGATATCCGCAACGAACAGCACACGCTGTGCGACGGGCGGAGCCTGGTTATTAACCCTGACATTATCGCCGATTTTCGTTCTCTTCCGTTCACAGATGAATCATTCCCCGTTGTCGTGTTTGACCCGCCGCATTTGGAGCGTGCGGGCGAAAATGGCTGGATGCGAAAAAAATACGGCGCCCTTAACCCGGATACCTGGCGTGATGATTTGCGTGCCGGATTTAGTGAGGCGTTCCGAGTGCTGCGTCCGCTCGGCGTACTGGTTTTTAAGTGGAACGAAACGCAGATACCGATCAGTAAGATTCTTCCTCTCACTCATGAAAAGCCGGTAATCACTCAGCGGACGGGAAAGAATGACAAGACTCACTGGATTATTTTTGTGAAAGGCGGCGAAGCATGAAAAGCATTGATGAGCTGAGAAACCCCGTTGGGTACATAACGCCAACGGGGTTTAAATTGTTGCGGCACAGGCTTATTCATGGGGTTTTCAAATATAGCAATATAACCCCGTTCCCATATCCAGCAGCAAAGAAAAAGATAAAAAACAAAGCGATTCCTCTTTATTCGCAGGAATACGTTGAAGCCCTTAACGCCCGTATTGCTGAGCTGGAAGCGCGGGCGGTGAAGTTGCCACATGTTGATATCCCATTTGGATTTCACCCTCTTATCGTCGCAGCGTCTGACAAAGCAAACGCTATGCGTAGCAAGTGCATAAAAGCAATTGTGTCCGCTGGCGTTAAGGTGGAGGGGGAATGATGGCCAATCTGCAATTAGCCGTAAACGGCGAGTATTTCGACGCAATGAAGCGCGGAGAAAAGACCGAAGAATATAGATTGGTCAATCCGTACTGGCTTAATCGCCTGATGGTAGGACTTAAACCCAGGGAATATGGGCGCTTAATCATCACCCGCGGATATCCGAAAAAGGATGACGCATCCCGGAGAATCGATATCCCATATCGCGGTTTTGAAATCAAAACTATTACTCATGAACATTTCGGCCCTGATCCGGTACGGGTGTTCGCTATTAAGGTGGAATTATGAACATCAGCAAAGAAAGACTGGAACAGTTGGCTTTTGCCGGGGATGAGACGGCAGAAATGGCCAAGTACATCTTGGAAATGCAAAAGCAGGAGCCGGTAGCATGGCAATTCAATTGGCACAACGAAGGATGGAGGCAGTGTAAAAACAAGCAGGAATATGACGAAATTATAACCAACGGGAACAATAATTTTGAAGTGCGAAGTCTCTACGCCTCGCCCGTTCCGCCAGCGGTGCCGGAAGATGTAGAGCGCGATGCTCTGAGATATCGTTTCTTACGTGACAAGGACGAGTTTGGCGCCGATAACGAGCCTGGATTGGCTAGTTGGGATGACTTGTGTGAACTTGGTTATAACGAATTTGACGCTGCCGTAGATGCTCGAATCGCACACCCAGACATCAATTACGTCAAGTTAGATAATGAGCTGAGAAATCCGCCAGCGGTGCCGGATGAAATGCCATCTAATCTACGTAAATTGATCGCCTCGAAATGTGGAATTCTTTTTTGCGATGATGATGTGAAAGGTATCTGGGAATCTTGCTGCGAAGCAATGCTAAATGGAGCGTCAGATGAATAAAGTCGAGTTGCTACAGAAAATATCTGTTCTTGCTGCCGAATGCCGCGAGTTGGCCTGTGATCTTGATATCGGTGATGAGCGCACAGAAATGTTCGAACTTTATGTGGTTCTTCGCAGGGTTCAGTTCCATGGAGCTGCCGGCGAAATGCTGGCAGCAACCAACCCATTGCTATGCCATGGCATCGGAAGTGATGTGGAATGGGTAGGCTTTGATGAAGAGGATGACGACTAATGGCTAAGTCAGCAGCAGAACGTAAATAGCACCCCGCTCCGGCGGGTTTTTTATTGCCTAAATTTTGGAGAAAAGAATGGAAATCAGTATCGGTGAGAAATACGTAATAACTTCAGACAAGTATCAGTACATTTTGCAAGAAAAGAAAATAAAAAAAGAAGGCAAAGACATCGGTCAAGAATACCTTTCAACAATCGGTTTTTACCCGAAGTTATCTCAGCTGATATCTCGTCTATGTCATCTTGAAATAATGACATCGGATGTGCAGACATTGCAGGCATTTGAACAGAGAATCAACCGCCTTTCTATTGAAATAGAGACAGCATTTAAGGGGTAATCATGGCAGACATTATCGATCAGGCTAATGAACTTAGTGATTTACTGACTTCTGCCGCAGTAAGTAGCCGGCCTCGACCACTCCCGTTTATCGGACGCTGCTACAACTGTGATGAGTCTATAGATAAAGGACATTTCTGCGATGCGGGATGCAAGGAAGACTATGAGAAGCGCGTTTACGCAGATAGTCAGCGGAGGGTTTCATGAGCGGATATCGATTGATTTACGCAGATCCGCCGTGGGTTTACCGCGACAAAGCCAATGACGGGAAGCGTGGAGCTGGCCACAAATACCCGGTTATGAGCGTTAACGACATATGCCACATCCCCGTATGGGAAATTGCCGACAATGAATCATGTTTATTGGCGATGTGGTGGGTTCCAACGCAACCAATGGAAGCCTTGAAGGTTATGGATGCATGGGGATTTCGACTAATGACGACAAAAGGATTTACATGGCACAAAGTCGGCCGGCGTCAGCGAGATAAAAGCGTTATCGGAATGGGGCACATGACCAGGGCAAATAGCGAAGACTGCCTCTTTGCTGTTCGCGGGAAACTGCCGCCTCGAATTGATGCATCTATCTGCCAGCACATCACGGCGCCAAGGATGGAGCACAGCGCTAAACCGCCAGAAGTTCGCGATTTACTGGTTCGTCTATTGGGCGACATTCCACGCATTGAGCTGTTCGCAAGACAGAATTCGCCCGGCTGGCATGCATGGGGTAACGAGTGCGATTGCAGTATTGATCTGAAAGGGAAAGCCGCATGACATGAAGCCAGAAATTGAAAACGCCCTACGCACCGTCGCCCGGCGGTGCAGGCAGGAAATCATCTCCCAGCGGAAGGGAAAACCAATCTCTCAGCACGACAAAATCACAACAGACATCCTCAACAAATACGCAACGATGATAACCGCCCTTCCACCTGGTACTTTCAGCGCAAAGCTCTGGCTATCGTATTACGTTCGCGTCGTTGATGCAGAGGCAAGGAGTTAGCTCTTGAATGACGAAGTCCTGACATTAAAAGAAATATCCTCTCTATTGAAAGTCCATCCTGAAACAATCAAATCACTCGTCCAGCGCGGAGTACTTCCAGCGACAGATATCGGAACTGGCCAGCGTCACAAATACCGATTTGTAAAATCGGCGTGCCTTGCTGCGATAGCGAATCCGATCAACACTGCTCGCGTGAATGCGGGTGACATGACCGAGGAAAAAACATGTCAATCAAGCAAAGGAAAGGCATCTGGCACTGTGATTTCACTACGCCGGATGGGAAGAGAATTAGAAGGTCTCTTGAAACGGTAGACAAAAGAGAAGCTCAGGAGTTACACGACAAACTAAAGGCCGACTCATGGCGATCGGCAAAGCTCGGGGAAGCACCGGTAAAGCTGTTCGATGAGGCGTGCATTCGTTGGCTGAGGGAAAAGTCACATAAGCGGTCGCTTAATGCTGACAAGTCGAAGATAACGTTTTTCCTCGATCACTTCCACGGACGGGAGTTATCAACGATAACGAATGACCAGGTTCAAATAGCGATATCTAAGGCCCACGATAGAAAGCACAAGGAAAGATGGGAGATGATGAGGGAAAGGTTAAGGCGGGAAGGAAAGGCTGTTCCTGCGTATGTGGCAAGGCCCATATCTGAATCAAGCAAATACTCGCTACAGGCGTTTATGCGCTCGCTGCTAAGGATAGCGGCCACAGAATGGGGATGGCTTAATTCCGTTCCAGTAGTCAAAGCCCGACAGCCGAGAAACAAACGGATCAGGTGGCTAACGCAGGACGAGGCAAGGAGGATTATTGACGAGCTGCCAGATTACCTAAAGCCGGTGGTTATTTTCGCGCTGGCCACAGGATTAAGGCGGGCGAACATTCTTGATTTGGAATGGTCGCAGGTCGATATGCAGAGAAAGATGGCCTGGATTCACCCAGAGGAAGCTAAATCTGGAAAGGCCATTGGTGTGGCTCTCAATGAAACAGCATGCAACGTCCTCAGGTCTCAGATTGGGAATCACAATAGATGGGTCTTTGTTAGACAGAATAATAAAGAGGTGAGGAAGCTAAGGGTGGATTCTAATAAGGCATGGAATGCTGCATTAAAAAGAGCCGGAATAGAAAACTTTCGCTTCCATGATTTAAGACATACATGGGCGAGCTGGTTAGTCCAGTCCGGCGTGCCTTTATCTGCATTGCAAGAAATGGGGGGTTGGGAATCAATAGAAATGGTTCGGAGATATGCACATCTTTCACCAGTTCATTTAACTCAGCATGCGAAACAAATAGACTGCATATTTGAGCGTAATGGCACAAATATGGCACACGAAGAAAGAAGGGAAATAAAGAATGCGATGTAAATGCTTGTATTTGTTGGTGGGTCGTCGGGGGCTCGAACCCCGGACCAATTGATTAAGAGTCAACTGCTCTACCAACTGAGCTAACGACCCAACGCCGTGGATTATTCTCTAATTGGCGGCGCCTGTCAAATACTTAGCATTAATTTTTTCTTATTTTTTCACGGCCTAAAATTATATTGAGCATAATTAGCAATTTTGTTAACCTTATCGCCGATAAGACTCCCCCTTCATATTACGATAAACCCCATTATCAGTGTAAAAAGCACACAGAGTCACGTTGTTCAATTATTCACCTTGTTATGCCGACCGTTCCCTATAATCAGGCGAGCAGTTACGCTATCCTATCAGTATTCGTATTAATGAATGAGAGAGCCGCTAAAGAGCTCAAAACAACATCACATAAAAAACAGGAAATATATTAAATGGTAGATCAATCCAAAGAGACGGCAGATCCAGTAGCGTCGGGCAACGACGAACTACGGAGAAACCTGACTAATCGCCATATTCAACTTATTGCTATCGGTGGCGCTATCGGTACCGGGCTATTTATGGGCTCAGGAAAAACCATCAGCCTGGCAGGGCCATCGATTATCTTCGTTTATATGATCATTGGTTTTATGCTGTTTTTCGTGATGCGTGCCATGGGCGAGTTGCTGCTTTCCAACCTGAACTATAAATCATTTAGTGATTTCTCAGCCGACTTGCTCGGCCCCTGGGCCGGTTTCTTTACCGGCTGGACCTACTGGTTCTGCTGGGTAGTGACCGGTATCGCCGACGTGGTGGCAATCAGCGCTTATGCACAATTCTGGTTTCCCGACCTGTCGCAATGGATCTCTTCATTGCTGTGCGTGCTGTTATTGCTCTCGCTGAATCTGGCCACGGTCAAAATGTTCGGTGAAATGGAGTTCTGGTTCGCGATGATAAAAATTTTGGCCATTGTTGCCTTAATAGTCATCGGCGTAGCGCTGGTTATCATGAAATTTCCGTCTCCATCCGGCTCTATCCCTTCATTCAACAATTTATGGAATGACGGAGGCATGTTTCCTAAAGGCATCGGCGGCTTTTTCGCCGGATTTCAGATAGCGGTATTCGCCTTCGTCGGCATTGAGCTGGTCGGCACCACAGCGGCAGAAACAAAGAATCCCAACGTCGTACTGCCAAGAGCGATTAACGCAATACCGCTGCGCATCATCATGTTCTACGTTTTTTCATTAATCATGATCATGTCGGTTACCCCGTGGCGCGCCATTGCTGCCGACCGCAGCCCCTTCGTTGAAATGTTCGTATTGGTCGGATTGCCCGCCGCAGCCAGCGTGATAAATTTTGTGGTCCTGACATCGGCGGCATCTTCCGCCAACAGTGGCGTATTCTCCACCAGCCGCATGCTGTTTGGATTATCAAGACAAGGGGATGCGCCCAAGCGTTTTAGTCAGTTATCTAAACGCGCAGTGCCTTCCGCCGGATTACTGTTTTCCTGCATCTGCCTGTTATTCGGTGTCGTTTTGATTTACCTCATTCCGAATGTAATGACGGTTTTTACCCTGGTGACAACGGTTTCAGCGATTCTTTTCATGTTCATTTGGAGCATAACTCTCTGCTCTTATCTGGTATATCGCAAAAAAAGACCGCAATTACACACGAGCTCACAATATAAAATGCCCTGGGGGATTTTCATGTGCTGGGTATGTTTGGCTTTCTTTGCCTTTGTCATCGTTCTGCTGACGCTGCAGCCTGATACCCTGCAAGCGCTGGCCGTAACGCCGGTGTGGTTTATTATCTTGGCAATTGCCTATCAGGTTCTCAAGAACAAGAAGCTGTCTGCGTAATATAAGCATCATAAAAAACAAAAGACGCTGACAACCAGTCAGCGTCTTCTTATATATCAGAATGAAAATTCAAATTTTAGTAACCTGCAAGGTAATTTATTGTTAATAGCAATAAATATACCACCACCGTCATTTAATACGGCAATAATAGTAATACAGCAGAATTAGTTTCTTATTGATGTTGTCGTAAATCGATTAATGCTGCGAGTCAATAATTCAACGGTCAGGCAGGTATCATCGCCTCTGCTCAATGGCGTATCGGCTAATACGCACTCTACCTTTTTCGTTAACTCATTAATTTGATTATCATCTAACATTGAGATAATAGAAAACACCAATACTTCTAACAATTCCACTTTAGCATTAAGTTCTTTTTCTCCGACCTCTTTTTCAGCCAGCTTCATCAAGAGCTGAGAGAGAAGGTTATTCATTGGAACTCCTTAAAAAAACAGCCATAAAACCCCATAGGGGATCGATAGCCAGTGGCAAGCAGGATTAGAGAACTCAAGATGAGTAGTAATGTAACACCCTAGCGAGCCGGATCGCTAGTGTATATTACAACTTAATAGCCACAATTATCATTATATAATGATGAACGCTAAACGCTTGCGGAACAAAGTGATAGATAAAAATATAAGCAGGTTAATACTTTCTGAGAGGTAATTTCATGTATAGCCAGCCATCGAAATAATGGCTGGCTACTCAAAATCTATACGTTTACCGACTGCCTGACTCCATTCACTGCACTTTTAGCCTGCTCACATTGATACAAAATAGCTTGCGCATGTGAATAAAGGATTTTCCCCGCTTCTGTTGGAGTAACCCCGCGTCTGCTACGAACCAGCAACTGTTTTTCCAGCTCACCTTCCAGCGTAGCGACCTGCTGGCTCAGCGCCGGTTGTGCGATGTGCAACAACTCAGCAGCCTGAGTCAAGCTACCGATATCAACGATTTTCACAAAGTACTTGAGCCGTCTAAGATTCATTTCTGCCTCCTGAGTAGTTACCCCGATAGAGGTAGCAAGAACCGCGCCAGTATGTGCACGCACAGCGGTAAAAACCGGATACCTGTTTGATAAGACAGGGGTATAATAAGGAAAAGAAATGGTTCAGGGGCTTAACGAGCCTAACTCAAAGCCAGTAATATTGATTTTTCTCCAGCCTGATATGCACCACACTAATGCAACCCCTGCTATTTCAAGGTGCAACGCCATTAAATAAGAAAAATATCAAACGCCACATGCAACTTGCACAGTAATTTCAATACGTTGATTATTCCTTCAGCAATCAGTCACGATAAAGCATAACAGTCTTTGACAAGGGGAAATGCTCCCGCTATCATCCCCCGCAGTTAACCGATTCCTCTGTAGTTCAGTCGGTAGAACGGCGGACTGTTAATCCGTATGTCACTGGTTCGAGTCCAGTCAGGGGAGCCAAATTCTTGTTTTCATGCATCCTTGCGAATCCCTATTCTACATTAATTCAACAGGTTAGCGTGAAAATTCTTCCCAATGCATTTTCAGTTCACCCTCCGCATCGGGAAAAAATGGTGGTCAGCTTTCGGGGCAAGTTGGTTCGATGACCAAGCGACCCCCTAATGTCGCTTAACGACTCAAAAATCCGCAACTTAAAATCATCTGCTAATCCCGTCAAAGATTCCGATTCACACGGTCTATACCTTTTGGTTAATCCAGGCGGTTCACGTCTGTGGTATCTCAAATATCGTATCGATGGCAAAGAGTCCCGCCTCAGTTTAGGCGCTTATCCCGATGTATCGCTGACCGATGCCCGGCAACAGCGCGACGGCATCCGCAAACTGCTTGCTTTACATATCAAACCGGCCCGCAGTCCCCGCCTGAAGCAGACTCAAGCGATTTTCGGCCATCTGAAACGGGTATTCCCGGCGACCATAATCCATATCTAGCGATATTGAATGGCCGCATTGTCGGCTCAGTAGCAATAGATGGCGAGGATCTGGGCAACAACGAGGCACATCTGCGCTGGTTCATACTCAATGATGGATGCCGAGGCAGCGGCGCGGGCAGAAAGCTCATTGCCGCAGCCATGAAGTTCTGCGATAAAAACGGTTTCAGCGATCTGACCCGGCAATGGTGGCTCGCGCCTAAACTAAATGAGTCCCCCTCGCCGGAGGTCTCCCGCATGATGTTGCGCTCGCGGCAAGCGTTGTGTTTTATTTGCCGACCGGTTAGTTTGGCCGGGGCAAGCCAGAATGATTATGCCGGTCGCAGACATCAGAAACCGGCGTGGGATTGCGTTCATTTCTCGTGAGTAAGGCCATGCGTCCGTTCACGGAAAAATGAACGCATTGGAAATGCGGCCTATCCAACCCGCGATCCGCCCGGGACGCATATCCTTAATGCCCCGGAAGGACGTTACAGGCCGGAAGCGCGAGGAGGATACATTCAGGCCAAAGACCTTATGCGGGCACATCGCGAGTACAGAAAATGCCGACTATCGGATAGCGGCGGTTCAGCAGGCTACTGCCGTCAATTTAACGTGAACTTGGCTACCGCCTGGTTCAGACATTCAGCCTGTTGTTCCAGGGATACCGCCGATGCCGATGCCTCCAGCACCAACGCCGCATTTTGCTGAGTCACGTTATCCATTTCGAAAACGGCTAGCGACACTTGATTTATACCACTGCTTTGCTCGTCGGAAGCCAACGCGATTTCATTCATAATGCTGGTTATATTTTTAATTTCATGGACAATTTCCTTCATCGCATTGCCGGCGCTGTTAGCCAGGTTCGCCCCTTCTCTTACACTGCTTTCGGAATATTCAATCAAGCGGGTAATATCAGTGGCCGCATTAGCGCTGCGCTGAGCCAGATTGCGGACTTCGGAAGCCACAACAGCAAAACCTTTTCCATGCTCCCCGGCGCGTGCAGCTTCAACTGCGGCATTAAGTGCCAGAATATTGGTTTGGAATGCGATGCTGTTAATCAGGGTAATAATCTCGGAAATTTTTTCTGAGCTGTGGGTGATTTTTTCCATTGATTCCACCACTTTGTCCACAATCCCCCCCCCTTCCGTCGCCTTTTGCGAGGTACTGCTAACCACCGTACGGGCATGATGAGCATTGTCGGTATTCTGTTTTACCGTTGCCGTGAGCTGTTCCATGCTGGCGGCCGTTTCTGCGAGCGCCGCCGCCTGCTGTTCGGTACGAGCCGATAAATCGGTATTTCCCGAAGAAATCTTGCTCGAGTTGTCATAAATCGATGCTGCGCTGTCGCGCACCGAGTAAACTGTTTCATAGAGCGACTGCTGCATATGCTGTATATTTCTGCCCAGCACGCTGATTTCATTTTCGCCTGTCGGAATGTTCGGTTGCGTCAAATTCCCCTGCGCAATGGCCTGAATCCGTGAAACCCAATAGCGGATAGGATTGATAATAACCCGCTGAATAAGGATAAAAGTCATAAGGGTGATTACGACAGTCAATATAAATGACGCCCCCATGAAAATATAACTTAATCGCGAATTGCTTTTGGCGTTATCGTTAATTTCTTTTTCCTGGGCGACGCGATACAGATAAGACGCTTTTAACGGCACATCATATTTCACATCTAAATCATCAACGACATTCGACTCAAAATTATTGATTTCCTGAGCCGTTCCTGTTTTAACGAGATTAAACATCGGGGTGATCCCAATGTTGATATAATCGTTATATGCGCTTTCCAGTTCGCGATCGCGTGTCCGTTCCGATTCTGCCCGGTTGCTGCGATTGATGTAGCCGTTGAACATCTGCCGCGACAGCGCAAGACGCGTTTCCGCCGCGCGCATGCTGGCGTCGTAACGATCAATGTCTCTATTGTTTCTGCTGTTGGCGGCATGCATGAGGTTCATTCTCGCTGCGCGCATATGGTTGGCGCTGTCGACCAGCTCCATACGGACATTAAGCTCCTGTTTGGATCCATTCAGGGATACTTCACCTTGCCATAGGTAATAAGACGCAGTACCTATCGCAGTTGCAAATAGCATTAAAACGACGAAAAAAACCAACAGGAATAATGGGGTTAGTCGGAAATTTTGCCCAGGCAGGGCTGTTTTTTGCTTTCCGGTGGAATTACCACCACCGGATACCAATTCATTAAGGCTATCAGTCATATTATTATCCACAGGTTTGAATTTTTCAGCTCGCTACATAAGTTAAATATGTAGAAAATCAATATCGGCACATTCCGTATAAAGTTTATTTTTTATTAAAAATTTAATTGCCCTGACGACACAGTTCTGAATGTTTTGATTTGTCATATTGTTTTGTTTTTTGAGGCTCACTATCGTCCTGGTGGAAAGAATAAAAGTAACGAAAAATAAAAAACCATGATATCCAGCTTACACCGTCTATTTTTAACCATTATGCTTATCCAGTTAACTGCGGATGTAATAAAAATCAAGGCGCAGCGTTGAGGCGGTATTTCACTATTGATGCCGCGCTGGTTATCACATCCCCTTGCTGAGCGAAAATCCGTGACCCGGCGTCAGCGCTATCGGTCGGTTATGTTAAGCGATTCGCCGAAGCACTATGGTTCACCAACCACCGCCATTCCAGGGCGCTGACCGCAATGTTTACGGCGCCGCAATGCCAACCCGCTCACAGTTATCATCTTTGTTCATGTTGTCCCTTTGACTTTTCCCCGCAGGGGGATATACAACTAATCATAGGCATGTAACTGGTTATCCAGGCAAGACCTGAAGCCCTCTCTGGCACCATCAAAGAGGGCTTCAGGTCTTTTTTTTTGGGGAAAAATGGGAGAGTCGTAGTATGAATTACAATAAAACGGCCCAGCAAATTGTCGACCTGGTTGGCGGCATCGACAATATCGCGCATATCGAACACTGCTCTACCCGACTGCGTTTGAGCCTCAATGATAACGCTAAGGTTGATCAACACGCGCTGGAGAAGATCCCCGGCGTACTTGGCGTACGGCTTAATGTCCAGTGTCAGGTGATTATCGGCAACGCGGTGGTGGAGGTCTACGATGCGGTGAAGCACATCGCCGCTGAAGGCGGCGGCGATAACGCCAGCCAGTCCGCGCCGTCACGCCATGGCCGTCTGGCGTACACCATTGATTTCGTCATCAGCGTATTTCAGCCGTTAGTCCCGGCCATCGCTGGCGGCGGCGTGCTGAAATCGCTGCTGCTGTTGCTGGATCTGCTAGGCTGGCTCGGGCGCGACAGTTCCACCTATAAAGTACTGGACGCCATCGGATCCGCCCCGCTCTACTTTCTGCCCATTCTGGTGGCGATCACCGCTGCGACCAAATTAAAGGTAAATGTGCTGGTGGCGGTTTCCGCCGTCTCGGTGATGGTCTTGCCGGCGATGTCAAAACAACTGGCGGACGGGGCGGAATTTCTCTCCCTGGATCTCAAGAATATCGCCTACGCCTCGCAGGTGTTCCCTGCCATTCTCTGTGTGCTGTTCTATGCGCAAACGGAGAAATTCTTCAACCATTACTCTCCTGGCGCGCTGCGTATTTTTCTCTCGCCGATGCTGTCGTTGCTGGTTACCGTACCAATCACGCTATTGTTCCTCGGCCCACTGGGCTATGAAGTCGGCGCGGGGCTGGCGACGGTGATTCTGTGGCTGTACGGAAAATTAGGTTTTATCGCCACTGCCCTGCTGGCGGGTATCCTGCCGTTTATGGTGGCGGCGGGCATGCATAAACCGATGATTCCCTATGTCGTCGCGTCGATGGGACAATTCGGCCGGGAAATGCTCTACCTGCCGGCCTCGCTGGCGCACAATATCGCCGAAGCGGGAACCTGTCTGGCGATCGCCATCAAGAGCAAAGACAAGGTATTAAAATCCACGGCGCTTTCTGCTGGCCTATCCGCGTTGTGCGGTATTACCGAACCGGCGCTGTATGGCATTACCCTGCTGAACAAAAAAGCGCTGTACAGCGTAATCGCCGGTAGTGTGATCGGCGGCGCCTTTCTAGGCTGGATGGCGGTTGAAGCCTTTGTTTTGGTTGGTCCGGGTCTGGCGAGTATTTCGATGTTTGTTTCGCCCGATAATCAGTGGAACATCATTTACGCCTTTGCCGGCGCCGGGCTGGCTTTTGTCGTCACCTTTATCAGTACCCTGCTGTTCTGGCAGGAAAAACAGCCGGAAACCGGCAGTGAAGCCGCCATCAATACGCAGGAACTGCGTTTTACCAGCCCGGTGGAAGGTCAGGTGATCCCCCTTGAACAGGTCAACGACGAAGTTTTTTCGCGCCGGATCATGGGCGACGGCATCGCTGTCCGTCCGCATAAAGGCGCGCTCTGGGCGCCGGCCGATGGCGAGATAAGCAATGTATTTGAGACCGGTCATGCGGTCAGCATGTTAACCGACCGCGGCGTCGAGCTGATTTTTCATATCGGTATCGACACCATCAAACTTAACGGTGAAGGCTTCGCACCGAAAGTCAGCGCCGGGCAGAAAGTAAAAACGGGCGATCTACTGGTGGAATTCGACCTTGATGCGATTATTGCCGCCGGCTATGACCCGGTGGTGATGATGGTGGTAACCAATGGGGAACGTTTTACGTTGCAATCCGAGACGCCCGCAACCAGCATCAATAATCATAGTGACATTATGACCTTAAAGGAGTCTGTATGATGGAAAACAAAACCGCTTTTCCTCAGGGGTTTTTATGGGGCGGCGCTATTGCCGCCAATCAGGCTGAAGGCGCATGGAACGTCGACGGTAAAGGGCCGTCGGTGGCGGATGCGATCACCTGGAAACCCAACCTGGGACTTACCGACTACAGTGGTCATATGGCGCTCACCGACGAAAATATCGCCGACGCGCTGAGCGGTAAAAACGATAAGCTGTACCCAAAGCGCCGCGGCATTGATTTCTATCATCGCTATAAAGAAGATCTGGCGCTGTTTGCCGAAATGGGCTGCAAAGTGCTGCGCGTGTCCATCGCCTGGTCGCGTATTTTTCCTGGCGGCGAAGACGCGCAACCCAATGAAGCCGGGCTGCGATTCTATCAAGATCTGTTCAGCGAAATGCGCCGCCTGCACATTGAACCGCTGGTCACGCTGTCGCACTATGAAATGCCGCTGATGCTGAGTGAGAAATATAACGGCTGGACGCACCGCAATGTGGTTGATGCCTTTGTCCGTTTCAGCAATGTGTGCTTCGATCGCTATAAAGACCTGGTGCGTTATTGGCTGACGTTTAATGAAATCGACAGCATTCATCGCCACCCGTTTACTACCGCGGGTATTCGCCATGAAAAAAGTGCGCCGGGCGAGGAAATTCAGGATGTGTATCAGGGTTTACATCATCAGTTTATCGCCTCGGCGCTGGTGACGCGCGACTGTCATCAGAAGATCCCCGGCAGTCAGGTGGGGTGTATGCTGACCAAGCTGACCACCTATCCACGCACCTGCCACCCGGCGGATGTGGAAGCCACGCTGAAAAAAAATCTGGAAAACTATTTCTATGCCGACGTACAGGTATTCGGTAAGTACCCGCCGCTGATTAAACGCGACCTGCAACGGCGCGGCATCAAGATTGAGATGCAGGCTGACGACCTGGATATTCTGCGCCGATATACTGTCGACTTCGTCTCTTTCAGCTACTATATGTCGCTGACCGAATCTATCCAGCCGGATATGGAGCGCACCGCGGGCAACACCATTCTCGGGGTGAAAAATCCCTATCTGCCGGCATCCGAATGGGGATGGCAGATTGACCCTCTGGGATTGAAAATTTCGCTGCTGGAACTGTACGACCGCTATCAGAAGCCGCTGTTTATCGTGGAAAACGGCATGGGCGCGAAAGATGTCGTGGAAGACGGAAAAGTGCATGACGGTTACCGTATCGACTATTTCCGCGCGCATTTCGAGCAGATGCGGGCGGCAATCGATGAAGGGGTCGAGCTGATGGGCTACACCAGTTGGGGCGTGATTGATATCATCAGCGCCGGAACGTCGCAAATGTCCAAGCGATACGGCTTTATTTATGTCGATCAGGATGATGAAGGCAAGGGTTCCCTGAACCGTCTGAAAAAAGATTCGTTTTATTGGTATCAGAAAGTCATCGCCAGCAATGGTGGCGATCTTTCCTGATTATTGAGCGTTGCCGCAGGTAACTAACGTGATTAAAGTGAATAAAGCGCTAAACAACAGCATGCTGCTGGTGGATCATAATCAGCAGCAGATGATTTTGTTTGGCAAAGGCATCGGCTTTGGCACCAAACCCGGCACCCTGGTGAACGTGAACGACGTGGAACAGGTGTTTATCCCGCTGAACACGCTAAAGTCGCGCCACTTTCTTTCGCTGACGGATACCATACCTGCGGCCTATTTTGATCTGACCCATGACATTATTGCGCTGGCGCAGCCGCAGTACGTGGAGAAGCTGAACTCGGTGCTGTTTTTCACCCTGGCGGAGCATCTTTACTACGCGGTTGAACGCAGTAAAAACGGGCGGAATTTCGTCAATAAACTAAGCTGGGAGATCCAGCGCTACTACCCGCGCGAATATCAGCTTGGTCTGCAAGCGAAAGAGATGGCCAGCGCGCGCTTCCACGTCGAGTTGCCCGATGATGAAGCCGTGAATATCGCCTTTCATTTAATTAATGCTTCCGGCGATACGCAAAGTGACAACGCCCATCATCAGGTTCAGTTGGTTAACCGGATTGCTGAAATCGTGCGCTACAAGCTGAATAAAAATATCGATGTCCAGTCAATTAATTACAGCCGCTTTATTACCCATCTGCGCTATTTTGCCGAACGCGTGCTAAGTCAGAAAATCATCTCGCGCAACAGCGACGATTTTTATGATGAGCTGCTGAAATTTCATCCGCAGGCGATGTCGGTTTCCTGGGTGATCCGGGATTATATTCAGGAGAAATATCAGCTCACCCTGCCTAAAGACGAACTGACCTGGCTGACGATCCATATCAGCCGACTCGCCAGCAGCGTTGACGACAACGCAAACGACTAAACATACCAGCGGCGCATCAGCCGGCCGCCATCAATGTTTTCAGCCACGCTTTTCGCTCAAAACCCTATCGCGCAGTCTGAAGGTTCGGTGTGGAAAATTTAGCGCCTCACCGATTATTAACCGAATGGATAAAGTCTATTTATTATATTTCCATATAAACCATTCAAATTTAGCATCACAATAACCCTGTATTGATCTTTTTTCCCAATGGCTCAATCAGCCTGATTGGCTACCCTTTAATGGGCAGCTTTTATCAGCCTTAGCCCCCTATCGTTAAACGCGCTGATGTTCCATTTCGCGCCCCATGCTTCTGACGAACCATGGCATAGCAACAGAAAACGGAGAGTATATGGAAAAGCGAAAACTGGGTAATACCGGACTGCAAATTGCACCGCTGGTGTTCGGCGGCAATGTCTTCGGCTGGACGATCGATGAAAAAACCAGCTTTGCTGTTTTGGATGCTTTTATCGACCATGGTTTTAACGCCATTGATACCGCAGACGTCTATTCATCCTGGGCGCCGGGCAACAAAGGCGGCGAATCGGAAACCATCATCGGCAAATGGCTGAAGGCAAGGCCGGGCATTCGCGATAAGGTGACCATTTTCACTAAGGTCGGATCCGAACTTGAACACGCCGATGAGAAAGGCCTGTCGCAACCCTGGATCGCCCAAGCGGTGGAAAGGTCGATGAAACGTCTGGGCATTGATGCCATAGATCTTTATTTTTCCCATTGGCCCGACCCCGACGTCCCCTATGCGGAAACGCTGGGCGCCTACGAAAAACTGCTGCAGGCCGGCAAGATAAAGGCCATTGGCGCGTCCAACCTTAATGCCGGGCAACTGGCGGATGCGCTCTCGACGGCCAAAGAACAGGGTCTGCCGGCATATCAGGTATTGCAACCCGAATATAACCTTTACGATCGCGCGTCTTATGATGGCGCGCTGCGGGATTTATGCATCAAAGAGGGCCTAGGCGTCGTCACCTATTACAGCCTGGCCTCCGGTTTTCTTTCCGGAAAGTACCGTTCGAAAGCGGATTTATCGCAATCCCGGCGAGGTGAAGGCATCGCCAAGTATCTGACCGATCGGGGCACCAGGATAATTGACGCGCTTGATGCCGTAGCCGATCGCCATAACGCCAAGCCGGCGGAAGTCGCGCTTGCCTGGCTGATCCAGCGAGCCGGCGTCACGGCGCCTATTGCCAGCGCCACCCGCGTTGCTCAGGTAGAAAGTTTTGCCAAAGCGGCCGAGCTCATACTCTCGCCGGAAGATATTCAGGCATTGGACAGCGCAAGCGCCTGACCGCCATCAAGCCCTTGCCGGGGAGGCTTTCAGCCCCCCGGCCGACAACAGCGGCCGCCAAGACATGGGCGCTGATGACCCGCTCCCTTTGCCTTATTTAGTCAGCACTGACTGGATAGTCGTCGCCAATTCATTGATTTCGAATTTCGCCACATAAGCATCCGCCCCGACCTTGCGAACGTGATCCTCGTTGGCGCTGCCGGACAGCGAGGAGTGGATGATTACGGGAATGTTTTTCAGGAAATCGTCGTGCTTGATATTGCGCGTCAGCGTAAAACCATCCATCTCCGGCATTTCCAAATCGGTCAGCACAAAGGCGATTTTATCCGAGATCGGGCGGTCTTCCGCCTGCGCCTCTTGCGCCATCGCCTTTATCTTTTTCCAGGCTTCCAGTCCGGTCACGTGCATCATCGCAGGAATCGCCATGATATTCAGCCCCTGCTCAAGCAGAGAGCGCGCGACCTTTGAGTCTTCGGCGACAATGGCGACCGCTCCCGGCTTCATGGGAAATTTTTTCGTTTCCATATTATCGATATGAATATCGCGATCCACCGGCGCGATATCATGCAGAATCTGCTCGACATCCAGCACCAACGCCAGGCGATTACTCTCTTTATCGTTATTAAGACGGGCGATGCTGGTGATATGACGGCTGCTGACGCCCGCTTCGGCAGTCAGGACCTGCCCCCAGTCAAGGCGAACGATGTCATCGACGGATTCGACGGCGAACGCCTGGGTGCTGCGCGCATATTCCGTCACCAGCAGAATATTGAGACCGGTGACGGGAACGCAGCCGGCGACGGCGGGAAGATCGATAACCGGGATAATTTGCCCGCGGATATTCACCACGCCAAGCATCGGCGGTTTCATCCCCGCAGCCTTGGTTAAGGACGGCATGGGCACAATTTCGCGCAGCTTGAACACATTGATGCCAAACAGCTCGGATTTCTCATCTTGTTGCGTGTTTCCCAATCGGAACAATAATAATTCAAACTTGTTTGCCGACGTGAGATTCGTGCGTTCATCAATTTCTTTCTGGAAATTATCCATGCTTGCCTCAATACGAATAAAATGATGGGCCTAACCAAACGACATTCATGATGCGAGCAAATTAAGGCCCAACATCTCCTTTTCACACTGTGCGCGCTGAGCTGCGCGCTTCAAATCACTCTTGCTGACGCCCCTAGAGAGAAAGTCGCGGTTCCACTTTATCTATTTTCGTCAGCATGGATTCAAAGTTTAGTGAAATATCATGCCCAGAAGATTAATTCGTATAAAGCTGATGGATAATTGCGCAATAGCCATCCGCCGCACGCGTAAGCTGTTCGATTTCAATATGCTCATCGATTACATGGGCCAGATTCTCACGCGATGGGCCGAATCCGAACGTCGCAATATCCGCTTCTCCGGCGTAGTGACTGCCGTTGGTGCAAGCGGATGCCCACGGCCAAAACAGACCACAATAACGCACAGCCGACGCCCTCTTGCACCCAAAAAAGCGCATCCGCATGGCGTCAGGAACGGCGACTGGAACGCCCCTGACGTTTTAGCGTCGTTTCAACGTCAGGGGATGGGGTTGGGCAGAAAGGAAAAAATGACTACAGCGTATGCTCGGTACGAGCGATGATATCGTCCTGCGTATCGGGCGACAGCGCGGTGAAAAACGCCGAGTATCCGGCGACGCGCACCACCAGATCACGATATTGATCCGGGTGTTTTTTCGCTTCTATCAGCGTGTCGCGCGAAACGATATTGTACTGAATATGCCAGCCTTTATGCGCTTCAAAGAAGGTGCGCAACAGCGCCATCAGCTTATGGCGATCGTTGACGTTATCCAGCGTCGACGGATTCAGTTTCTGATTCAGCAGTACGCCGCCCAAAATGGATCCGGTCGGTAATTTACCGATGGAGCTGATAACTGCCGTCGGCCCCAGGTGGTCGGTGCCGGACGCCGGACTTGCGCCTTCAGCCAGCGGCGTATGGGCTTTGCGCCCGTCGGGCGTCGCCATCGTCGCGGCGCCGAAGGGCACGTTGGCGGAAATTGACGACGTTCCCGCATAGTAGTTGCCGCCGATCGGTCCCCGACCATAGCGCGGGTTGTGATAATGCCGGAGTTCGTTGATATAGGTTTGATAAGCGCGCACCAGCAGTTCATCGACGCTGTCATCATCATTGCCGTATTTCGGCGCCTGATTCATCAAACGCTGGCGCAGCTGCTCGTTGGTCACGCCGGCAAAGTCACCGGCCAGCGCCTGCGCCAACTGCTGTTGCGCGATAACGCCCTGTTCGAAGACCAGCTTTTTCACCGCCGCCAGGCTATTCCCTAGGTTGGCGATGCCCACCTGCAAGCCGGAAACCCAGTCATATTTAGCGCCCCCCTGCTTGATGCTTTTCGCCCGTTCGATACAGTCATCCACCAGCGCCGAACACAGAATATCGTGTGCATTCTCTTCAAGAATGGTGTCGACCACATACTCGATTTCAATCGATTTACGGGTGTAATAACCAATCTGCCGATCCCATGCCTGCAACACCTGCTCAAAGTTGTCAAAATTGCCCAGCGACAACCCGCGGGTCTGCGACAGGAAAACATTGTCGCTGGTCGCGTCTCGCCCGCCGTCAAGCGCGGCCAGCATCACGCGGGCAAAGTTGATAAAACTCATGCCGGTGCAGCGGTATCCCCATTTTCCGCCGACCGCGGTTTCAATGCAGCCAATCGCGGCATATTGATAGGCGTCTTGCGGCTCAATGCCCAGCCGAATGAATTCGGGAATAACGATTTCATCGTTGTTGAAAGCCGGCATGCCGAAGCCGCAACGGATCACCTGCACGCAGGCGTCGAGGAAATCATCGCTAATACCGGCATGGTAACGCACGCTCAGGTTAGGCTGAGTGGAGCGCAAACGCCCGCAAGATTCCAGAATGGCATAGGACAAAGGATTAACGGCATCCATCGGTTGACCGTTAATCAGATTTTGTCCGCCGATGGTGACGTTCTGATAAAGCGGGCTGCCGGCGGAGGCCTTGGAGTGCGAGCCGGAGCGGATTTTATTGACCTCAAGCAGCTTGAGCCAGCAGCTTTGCAACATTTCGATGGCGCCCTCGCGCGTCAGCGTCTGTTGCAGCTCAACGTCGCGGCGATAATACGGGTACAAATATTGATCCATCCGGCCGAAAGAAACCGAGTGGCCATTAGATTCAATCTGCAACGCCAACTGAATGAAGTAGCACAGCTGCAGCGCCTGATGGAAGGTTTGCGGCGGCTGATGCGCGATGCGATCGCAATTTTCCGCAATCTGGCGCAGCTCGGCGCGGCGCGCATCCCGCGTTTCCGACGCGCTCATCTCTCTCGCCAGTTCGGCATAGCGTTGAATGTGCTGACTCAGCGCATTCAGGGTGATATCGATGGCCTTCAGAAACTGATCGCCGTGTAAATCGTCCAGCACCGTCAGATCAATGCGCGAACGGCGCTCGGCCACGTTGTCACGCAATCCGTTCAGACCTTTTTCCAGCAGCAGCGGAAAGTTGACCGCCAGATGAGCGTCACCAGAGGTCATATTGCCTTCCGCCTTGATGATGCCGCTTGCCAGCAGCGCTTTTTGCTCGTCGGTAAACATGCCGTAGCAGCGGTCCTGCACGGTCTGCCCGCGCCACCACGGGCAGATCTGATGCAGCACGCGTTTATTCGCTTCGCTGACTGAAAAACCGGCGCCGGGGCGATCGGCCAGATCGTCAATCTCCTGTTCAATCCAGCTGACGGTATATTCCGGGAAAATCGGCGCGGCGCGTACTTCGCTGGCCTGATTGCCGATAATCAGTTCATCGTGCTTAATCCAGATCGTGCGGTTGGCCAGATGATGGGCCAGCGCCAGCGCCCGGCGCACCGGAACCGGCTTGTCCATATTTTCCCGATAGGCCTGGGTATAATGCTGGGCGCGCTCCGTGCATACCGGCGGTTTCACAATATGAATCAGCGCATTTTTATGCGCTTTGATGCGCTCACTCAACAGGGTCAAATTCAGGGTGGTCATAGTGCTATCCTCTCAAGGTGACTTTCAGCCCTTTTGCCTGCGCGTAGTGCTCGGCAAAAGCAAGAAGCTCGGGATCGTTCAATGGCTTATCCGCAGCGAGATAGGCCTGGTTTAGCAACACGTATTTATTCATGCCCAGCGTGTGGTAGGGCAGAAAATGAATATCGGCGACGTTCAGTTCGTCGACCGCAAAGTCGGTAATCGCCCTGACCGCCGCGTTGTCGGCATTGAAGTTCGGGATCAACGGCACGCGAATGATGATGGTTTTTCCGGCGCGCGCGACCTTCTTCAAATTCGCCATCACGCGCCGGGCTGAACCGTCCGTCCAGGCGCGAAACACCCGCTCATCCACATGTTTGAGATCGGCCAGGAAAAGATCGATGTAGGGCAACGAGGGTTCAATATAGGACCAGGGTACATGCAGGCAGGTTTCCACCGCGGTATGGATACCCGCATGGCGGCTGCGCTGCAACAGCGCGCCGGTGATGTCCGGCTGCATAAAGGGCTCGCCGCCGGACAGCGTCACGCCCCCGCCGCTGCGCTGATAGAACGGCATATCGCGCTGCACCACCGCCATGATGTTATCCAGATCGCTCGCCGTGCCGCATACCGTCAGCGCCTGCGTCGGGCAACAGGTTTGCAGGCGATTCATATCCGCCTCCGTCAGCCGTTCGCGAAAAATAACCAAACCTTGCGCGCCGCGCTCAATCACGTCCGGCGCCGCGCTTCGGCAAAGGTCGCAGCCGGCCATACAAAGGCGAGCGTCAAATAACAGTTCCTGTTTCCGAGAACGACTTTCAGGGTTCTGACACCAACGACAGCCCAATGAACAGCCTTTCAGAAAGACCACGGTTCTGATGCCAGGGCCGTCATGTGTGGAGTAGCGCTGTATGTTGAAAATCATGGTTCCGATCCGTTAGTTATCTTCATACGAAGATTAAATAAGTTTCGAAAGAAAGTTATTTTGATTTAAATCAACAGTAATCGGGGTTTATAATTTTATACTTGGCAAAATTAGTGATAACTCACACTTTCTGAGGATAAACCGATGGAACTCTATCTCGACACTGCCGACCTAAATGCCGTCAAGCGCCTGGCGCGCATCTTTCCGCTGGCCGGCATCACCACCAACCCGAGCATCATCGCCGGCGGCGGCAAACCTGTCGCCGAGGTGTTATTGGCGCTGCATGAAATATTAGGCGGCGAAGGACGTCTATTCGCACAGGTCATGGCGCCGACGGCGAAAGGCATGGTGGACGACGCCAAAAAGCTGCATGCCATCGCCGGCAACGTGGTGGTAAAAGTGCCGGTGACGGCGGAAGGTCTGGCGGCGATCAAGATCCTGAAAACAGAAGGGATTCCGACATTAGGCACCGCGGTATACGGCGCAGGTCAGGGGCTGTTGTCGGCGCTGGCCGGGGCTGAATATGTCGCGCCTTACGTTAATCGCATGGATGTTCAGGGCGGGGACGGCATTCAGACCGTAACCGACCTGCAAAAACTGCTGTCGCTGCACGCGCCGCAGGCCAAAGTACTGGCGGCTAGTTTTAAGACCGCGCGCCAGGTGCTTGACTGTCTGCTGGCGGGATGCGAAGCGGTGACGCTGCCGATCGACGTGGCGGAACAGTTTATCGCCGCGCCGGCGGTAAAAGCGGCGGTGGAAAAATTTGAGCACGACTGGAAGCAGGCGTTCAATACGGTTTCGTTATAGGCCATTCTGCTTCCTAAGCCCCCTTCGCAGACTGACGCTTATACACAGATGCAACTCTGACGGGTTTTGACGTGACCCAACGTATGAGCCCCTGTGGCGCGCACGTGCTACGACGTGGCATAAAAAACGCTCACAGGGGTATACATAAAGTTCGAATAATCTACAAAAATAGAGCGCCGGGGTTCAACCGTAAAGCCAGCGACCGGCTTTAGCAGACTCCGCAAACATTCTTACTGTTAGCGGTCTTTTAGTCTGAATAACAGGTTTGCTTGTAAACCATTTACGAAAAAACCATGGTATCACCCAAGGATAATATTCACTCATATCCATTACGGATAAATCGACACCAAAATGATGTCCGAACTTCTCAATTACCGGAAACAGATCTTCCTGTTCAGTATATTCCTGAAGAACATCATCAATTCCCACGGCATTATTTTTCGTTGGAAGCCAGCCCAAAATTGGCAATTCATTCTGAAAGAAAGTGAGCACATCATTTTCCATCACCATACCTTGTCATTACTCCGAGCAATACGATTGTAAGTTACCATGGTTTTAAAAGAGATCTGTGCAAAGTCATTTGCCAGCAGCAACCATCCGACTACAGGGACTGTGCGTCCTACGAAAGCCCCCAGATTATTAACATACATTGGCTTTAAAAGTTTGATGCTCTTGTTCGTTAAAGTTGGAAGCCGAAAAGGTAAATGTACATCAAGGTATCGGCGAGACATTTTCGAGGCTATCGAAGTACCTTTGGTAGCCGCTCCCGGTTTGGCGCGAGTTTTCAGTAACGGCAATCCAAGGATGATACTGCTTACAGCGGCTAGATCCTGTATGCCGTATTGCTCATCAATTTTCTCAATAAACACCCAGAAGAATAATTCGCCTCTCTTTAAATACTGTCTCTTGACCAGAGGATCTGATAAGAGACAGCTAAAAAAGGGGAAGACGGCCGGGAGCGATTAATGACGGCATTTCGAACTTTGTCGGCAAACGCGTTATAGTATCTGTCATTCCCTTCACTTCCTTTTCATTTGGCTATGATGAACACTCGGCAACAAAATATTATTCAGCTCGTTAATCAGCGCAAAAGCGTCAGCGTCTGCGAACTAGCGCAGCTATCCGGCGTATCGGAAGTCACCATCCGCCAGGATCTCAACGCCCTGGAGCGTAACAGCTATCTCAAGCGGGCTCACGGCTACGCGGTTGCGATAGAAAGCGATGATGTCGATGCGCGCATGCAAACCAACTTTCAATTGAAGAAATCGCTGGCCGATTACGCCACGACGCTGATTGACGACGGCGACTGCGTTTTCATTGAAGGCGGCAGCACCAACGCCCTGCTGGCGCGCTACGTTGCCAATAGCAAAAATGTCACCATCATTACCGTCAGCCACTATATCGCCCATCTGCTGAAAGATACCGACTGCGACGTGATCACGCTCGGCGGCCTGTATCAGAAAAACAGCCAGTCGGTGGTCGGGCCCTTGACCCGCAGCGGCATCCAGCAGGTACACTTTCACAAGGCGTTTATCGGCATTGACGGCTACCATCCTGAAACGGGGTTTACCGGTCGTAATATGATGCGTTGCGACGTCATCGACGCGGTGTTGAGCAAAGACATCGAGACCATCGTACTGACCGACTCAAGCAAATTCGGTCTGATACAGCCCTACCCGATCTCGAACGACCATCAGGTCAGTCGGGTTATTACCGATACCCGCCTGTCGCAGGAATATCAGGACAACATGGCGTCGCTGGGCATCAAACTTGATTTGGTTGCCGAATAGCTATCTGCCGACGCCCGCCGGCATAGAAAAAGTCAATAATGGCGTGAGCGGGGGAGCGACATTCCCCCCCGCGCCCGCCGCATACTGATTTACAGCCCCAGCAGCTTGTCCACCATCACGTTAAGTTGTAGCCAGAAGGTATAGCCATTTTCCGGCTTGATGCCGGAATACGGGTATTGCCAGTTACTATTATTCCAGGTGCGGGCGCCGATCATCTGCATATTGACTTCCGGCGTCAGCATGATGGAAGCGTCGATACTGAGCTGATATTCATTGGTCGGCACCTGCCATCCTGTTCCGCCCGCGACGTCATACCTATCTTGCAGGTAATTCCGTTCGCTGCTTGTCAGTCTGGCCCAGCGGAAAGTCAGACCGTAACTGTCCTGAGGACGGCTTTGCCAGGGACCGGACCAGATCAGCCCGGCATCCGCCAGCGTGGCGACGCCTTTGTGTGCATGCGACTGCAACGTTTGCGTTACGCTGCCGTGCAGACTGACGGCGCTGGGTGCCGGGTTCTGCGCATCGCCGCCGTCGCGCCGCCATAATGCTTTTCTGGCGGTGAGATAAACGCCGGAAACGCCGTCGTGGGTACGCGCAGCGGCGCTGCCGTCGTACACATTGGAGGTGCCGTTCACCGTATAGTAGACGTCGTCGTACTGTTTGAAGTTATGGAACGCCATCACTTCCCAGTTAAAGGGATAAGGTTCTTGCCGCCAGTTGACGCGCCTCGCCACGTTGGCGACCAACAGGGTATTGCCGCTCTGGTAGTCGTCATCCCAGCGTTCCCAGCCATTGGTGAACGGAAACGCCTGATAGGTGCGCCAGGCGCCGATGCCGGACGCCAGCGCCGGCGTAAAGTGATAACCGATGCGCGCGCCCCAGCCTGCATAAGGCGGCGGCGCAAATACCGCCGTTTCATTGAGAATGGTATTCACGCAGGCCGACGGAATATTGCAGTTGGTCAAGCCGAAGAACTGCCCGGGATTACTCTTGCCGGCCTCAATCGACAGCCGATCATTGAACAGCTTTTGCTCATAGGTAAAACGCATCAGATGCGCCGTTTTAGGGATATAAGGCGGCGGGTTACCGGCCAGTACGCCGCCCGATTGATTGCCGAGATCCAGATTATGGCTAAACGGCACCCACAGTTGCATCAGGTGGATGCTGCCGCCGGGAATCAATCCCATGCGATCCAGATCGAAATCCGCGCCGGCAAATAACATCGTCAGCGTTTCATGATTGTCCGTATCCGTTCCGGCGCTGGGGTTACCCAGATAGAGCTGGGAGGCGAACAGGTGCGGCGTAACCCCGTGGTCCGCCAGCCATGATCCCGCTTCAGACAGCGGCCGCCCTGACGATCCCTCATCGGCGGCAACCGCCGCGCCGTTCGTCAATATCATGCCGGATACGACAACGCCGGCGGACAACATTCTCGTCCACATATTACGGTGTGTTATTTTCATTGTTCTATCTCACAAAGAGCAATGAGACGGCCACAGAGGGTCATTACATGACAAAAAACGGCAGAGCGAATTATTCATCGCTACCCATTACGGCTATTTATTTCCGCACAAAATTAACGGGCGATGAATAAGGGTTATATCCTAAATAATTCAAGCCGCAGGACCACACCTTTGCGTTTTGCAAAACGTGAAGCATGGGTTATTTAAGCGTGGAACTCAGCAATGAGTCGACTAACCCAATCAATGTGCAGGCAACTTGAAAAATAATGAGTACACTCACGCTCTCTTCGGTCATAAATATAATTAATGACGCTACGATAATAATTATTCTCTGACCGCTAGCTTTATTATTAACGTTCTGTTTCAGTCTCCGGTTATTATTAATGCGGCACATCCCGCACCGCATCGCTTATTATCAATATTGATTGCTTATTTTTTTACCCAACTTTGCACGGCATGTTCGCCGGCAATACGCCCGGAATTCAGGGCAAAGCCATTTGCCAATCCCTGATAAGGCGGATAACCGGGTACGCTGTAGAAGCCCGCCGCATTATTCCCAACCGCATACAGACCGTCGATGGGCTGAAGATCCGCATTAGTGACCTGCAAGTCTGAATTCACCCGCACGCCGCCCAGAGAACTCAAGCTGACCACCACCGCCTTGAAGGCATAGTACGGCCCTTTTTCGATACCGTACGCCAGATATTCAGGTTTCTTGCCGAAGTCCTTATCCTGTTTGCCTTTCACATTGCCGTTATAGCGATCAACGGTGGCTTTCAGCCGCTCAGGCGCAATGCCCATCCGCGCCGCCAGTTCGGCAATATCCTTGCCCTTGATAATCGATTTGCTCGTTCCGCCTCTGGTGCCCGCATCCGCCAGCGCGACAAAGTCGCCGGGTTTCGGCGGATTAGCCGGCCCGGCGCCCGACAGCGGGAACGGCATGGCGTTTTTGCTGAAAGATTGCAGCGTAGGGGTATCGACGATGATGTAATAATTGCCGCCGACGGAATAGGCGACGTTGGCCCAGAACGCCGTGTCATAGATATGGCTTTCGTCGGCGAAGCGTTCACCGACCACATCCACCCACAGCAGCGGCGATTTCAGCAGCCAGATCAGCGGGCTATCCAGCGCCGCCGCATCGCCGCCGCCGTGATGCGCGTCTTCCGAAGGCTCGATATCGACCAATTGCGCGGCATGAATCAACGCCGATTGCATATCCCATTTTGCGCCGCCGGCCGCCCAGGCCATTTGCAGCCCCTCGCCCATATTGGGCCATGCCAGCGGGAAAATGTTCGACGTCAGCATTGCATCATCCAGCATCTTCTTGTTCGCGCCGAAACCGCCGCTGGCCAGAATAACCGCCCTGGCGTGGACGGTTAATTTACCGCCGTCGGCCTTTTCGGCAATTAACCCGATCACTTTTCCTTTTTCATCCTGAATCAGCGACTTACCAACCGTTTTGGTCATCACCTTCCCGCCGAGTTTCCCGAAATCCGCATACAGCTTCTGATAAGCGGCCTCGCCGCCGTTTTTGATGCGGTGATACACGTCCGACTTAATCGGATCGTCAAGATGCGCTTGCTGTACGGAGCTCCGTTTGGCGTCGCGGGTGGTTGAGACGATTTCCAACTCCACGCCATGTTGGATCATCCAATCAACCGTCGAAGCCGATTTATCAACGATCTTTTTCGTCAAGGGTCCGTTGGAAAGATATTGGTTGTACTCCAGTAACCGCTGCGTCAATTCGGCGGCGGTATATTTCATGCCCCTGGCTTTTTGCAGCGAGGATTCCACCGCGGTAAAACCGCTGGCCATCCGCCCCGCGCCGCCCAGAACCGGCATTTTTTCTATCACCAGCACCCTGGCGCCCTTTTCCGCCGCCGCCAGCGCGGCGGCCGTACCGGAGACGCCGCCGCCGACAACGACGATATCGACGCTGGCTTCCTCATCCTGTCCTTGCCGTGCGACCTTGCCCTGATAACGATCGACATCCGCCCCGGCCTGACGCAACGCCTGCGAGACGGCTTTCTTCACCGCATTGCTGGTATTCGTCGCGCCGGTTACGCCATCCACATTCAGGCTCTGATGCTCGACGATGGCGTTGCCCACCGCCGGACCGGCTTCGCCGCCCAGTGCCGGCGTCTCCTGACTGGCATCCACCACGATATCCTTGATGACGCCTTCGGCATCGACGGTGACCGCCACATTGACCATCCCTTCGTTGCCCTTTTCCGCGGCGCTATACTGACCGGCGGTCACCGCGGCCTGCGTCGAGCCCATCAGGCCGCAGATCAACAACATCATGGTAAGCCGCCGTTTATAGGTGCTTCCTCTATTTTTCGTTATCATAATTTCACCTTTGTAGAGATATTTTCATCGTGCCAATAGCGCATGTGATGGCTGGCCGCGTGTGTCTTTATTGTTTTAAATAGCCACATTTAATTTTTAATATCAGTGATATAAACGACAAAACCCTCGACTTGCCGCGATATAGGGATATTCCTGACTCTATCTTTTCGCATGGCTTACGCTTTCCATGCACAAGGTTCAAACGCGTTCTACAATCATCGCCACGCCCTGCCCGCCGCCGACACAAAGCGTCGCCAGCCCCAGCGTTTTATCTTGTTCAGCCAAGGCATGTAACAGCGTCACCAGAATGCGGGCGCCGGATGCGCCGATAGGATGCCCCAGCGCAATGGCGCCGCCGTTAATATTGGTTTTATCCATATCCAGTTGGAGTTCATGGCTGACGGCGACAAACTGCGCGGCAAAAGCTTCGTTGGCTTCCACCAGATCCAGATCGGCGACCGTTAATCCCGCCCGGGTCAACGCCTGCCGGGTCGCCGGCACCGGTCCGATCCCCATAACGGCGGGATCGATGCCGCTCACGGCATAGCTGCGGATACGCGCCAAAGGCTTAACGTCATGCTGTTTTGCCCATGCCTCGCTCATCACCACCAGCGCCGCCGCGCCGTCGTTGATTCCCGAGGCATTGCCCGCCGTTACCGAACCGGCGGGATCAAAAGCGGGCGACAGCTTGGCCAGGCTTTCCGCCGAGGTGCCGACCCGCAGGTGTTCATCAACCGCAAACACCGTGTCGCCCTTCTTGCTTTTCAGCGTGACCGGAATGATTTCCTGGCGAAATGCGCCGCGCTCAATCGCCGCCGCCGCCCGCCGCTGGGAAAGCAATGCCACTTCATCCTGCTCTTGGCGGCTGACATGGCAGCGTTTCGCCACATTTTCCGCCGTGACCCCCATGTGATAGCGGTTAATGGCGCAGAACAGACCGTCATTGACCATGCTGTCGGTTACCGACTGATCGCCCATGCGGTATCCCCAGCGCGCCTGATTAAGCAGATAGGGCGCCGCCGACATGTTTTCCATGCCGCCGGCCAGCACCACGTGCGCATTACCGGCGGCGATGCTTTGCGCCGCGAGAATCACGCTTTGCAGACCGGAGCCGCAGACCATATTGATGCTGGTGGCCGGCGTGGTATCCGGTAGACCGGCTTGCAGCAGCGCCTGACGGGCGGGATTCTGCCCCAGACCCGCCTGAAGCACGTTGCCGAAAATCACTTCCGTGACCGCTGACGGTTCAATCCCCGCCCGGCGCACCGCCGCGTCCATCACCAATGCGCCCAGTTGCGGCGCGCGAAAGGTGCTCAGACTGCCGCCAAATTTACCAATCGCCGTACGTGCGGCGCTGGCAATAACCAGTGATGTCATAAATGCCTCGCTATACCCGCCATACCGCAAGCTGCTGCGCATTGGCCTTTCTGCGACTCGCATTATTTATGGGTATATAAGTAATGGTATATTCTTATACGCTAAAATTAATTAAGCACCGAGCCGAATTAATTACCGAATAACAACATTTCGATTGTTATTTTATTTTTCTGAAGCTGGAAACCTGCCGAAAACAATAAACATGGGGCACTCAGTGAAAATGCATCAGCGGCATACTAAATCCGAGATGGAAGAATGACACGTCCGCATCATTCTTCGCCCGCAGCGAAAATAACATTCGGGCATTTATCGAAAACCCGCCAAAATTATAGGCCAGTAACGGCCCGGCTAATACATGTTCCATTTTATTCCCTTCGCCATAAAAACCCGGAATTGCGGAGACCGATTTCCCATTAATTTTATCGTCGGTAATTTGTTTGGTATAATTCCCGAGAAGCCCCAGAGTGACGTTATCGATATGTTTGGCGACGGTCATATCCAGATAATAGGTCATGCCAGAACGATATTTGGTCGTTTTATTGGTGGTGTTCACATCCAGCAGATTATTAACCGTAATATTCCAGCCATCAGTCAAATAAGTCAGCGCCAGGCTTGGCTCCGCCGTCCAGTAATCATTGCCGATGGCGGTAGAGGATTTCACATTACGCCGGGCAGAGGCATCGTATGCGTAGCGGAATTTCCCGTTATCGGCATACAGCGTCAGCCCGGTTCCCAGATGATATCCGCCGCCCAGATCCCATGACAGGATCGCCGGCGTAATGGCGGTATTGACCATGCCGCTGCTACTCACAACGTGGCTGCCGGCTTCATCACTGACCCGAGTCCTTGCCCATTTATATGGTTGAGCTATGGCGGCGGCATAGCGCGCGCCCAGAACCTCCCAGCCAGGAACCCAGGTCAGCGCCGCCACGGAACTGACGTTGGCGGCCTTGATCCGCTGACCGGCCGGCGTCCTGGCCGTTTTGCCCTGTTCATTCTTCAGCTTGCCCGCTTCATAAGCGACATCCGTGATCAGATACAATCCCGGCGGCGGCAACGCGCCGGCGGCATTGCCCGTCGTTGCGCCGGGTTGCAGCGGACTGATTCCCTCTGCCGCAACGGCGTGGCCGGCCATCGCCGCCAGACAGAGTCCCATCGCGCAGACTATATGCCCAGGCACGAATTTAATACGATTCATGCTTCTCTCCACCCCGTATCAGCGATCACGCTAACATCGACCGGCGTTACGTCGGTCATCCAGATCATCACCAGCGCAATGGCGCCGACACCCACCAGCAGCAGATAAGCGCCGGTATAACCGCCCAGATACGCCAGTCCGAATGCCAGAATGGAGAAAGCAAAGCAGCGCACCACCGATTGGATAGGGTGAACAATGCCGATGGCGCGGACATAGAGACGGCGGGGAAATTTACTGGCGATCAGCGCAGTGCTTAAGTTGGTGGCGCCCGGCAGGCTGAAACCAATCATCAGCAGGGAGATCCACAGCATCACGGCATGATGGGCGAACAGATTGATCGCCACGGATGCCATCCACCAGAGGGTGTAAACCAGCAGCGCGCGCTTAACCCCGATGCGGTGATTGAGCCAGCCCCAGCCGTATGCGCCCAACGTGCCGAACAGTGCCGAAAGGGTCATATAAAAGATGGCGGTGTTTAACTCATAGCCCATCTCCATTAATCGGGGAACGATCTGGCTGACCACGCCTACCAGCATGATGTAAATGGCGCCGGTGGCAATCCCCATGAACCAGACATCGCGCATGCCCAGCAGTTGCCTGACGCCGAGCGGGCAAACATAGCGGTCGTGCTCGCGCACCCTCGCCCCCAGTTCAGCGACGGAAATCGGTTCGTTATCCGGCGCGAGGCCGATATCCTCGGGTTTATTGGCGACGAACAGCGCCACCAGTATCGCCATGATAAACATCATCACCGAGATGCCCCAGAACCCATGCCGGATCCCCAACCAGACGAACAGCGCCGCCAGCGTGGGAACGAAAAAGGCGCTGGAAAACGTCTGCCCAACCGTACACCATCCCAATGCCAGACCCGCCTTGCGCACGAACCAACTGGTCATGATGGCGGTGCCGCCGACATACGCAAATCCGGTGCCAAAGAAACAGACGCCGGCGAACAGCAGGGTGAATCCCACCAGCGATCCGCAAGTCCCTAGCAGGCCGAAGCACAGCCCACAGGCGATCAGGCAGAAAATGACATTGAATTTGGCCCCCTTCTTTTCACACAGCCAGGCGCATATCGGCCCGGCGGGAATCGAGGCCCAGGATGCCGGCGTCGCCAGCGCCAGCAAGCTGCTGTAGTCCAGATTGTAGGTCTGCGATAACGCAGGCAACATCACATTCAGTCCGTGGGTCACCGCTCCCGCGGCGATCCAGAACATAAGCGCCTGTAAGATGATGATGGTCCAACCGCGAGAACCAAAACCATGGCGCTCGGCGGTTCCGGAGTGCGTATCGTTCTTGATAGAACACCCGGCCATTTTATTTAACGCCATATTATTTTTTTGCCCTGTCATAAAGTGTGCTCCCACGGCGTGAACCGGAAAATGCAGCGCTGTCGCCGTTATTAAGCCGGCATAGTGGTCAACCTATCGGCGATAATCAGCCGGGGTTCGACCTGTTGTTGGATCGCTGCGGGCGTCATTCCTTCCAGCAATTCCACCAGCATCAGCCCGTCGCGCGTGACGTCAATCACGCACTGTTCGGTGACGATATGGTTCACACAGCCTTTGCCCGTTAGCGGATAACTACACGTATTAACGATTTTTGGTTCACCCTTCTTGGTGCACAGCTCCATGGTGATAATCACTTTGCGGGCGCCGTTGACCAGATCCATCGCGCCGCCCATACCGAATACCCGGCCGGGTTGCGCCCAGTTGGCCAGATCGCCGTTCTCCGCCACCTGTAACGCCCCCAACACCGTCGCCGCCAGTTTGCCGGAACGCACCAGCGCGAAAGATTCGGCGCTGTCGAACGCGCAGGCGCCGGGGACCGGCACGAAACGCAGTGCGGTGGCATTCGAGAAGCCCTCCACCGCCAGCAGCCCGTCGACCAGCGGCCCCATGCCCACCAGCCCATTTTCGGTATGAAACATGACGCCGGGCGGCGCATAGTCGCTGCACAGACTGGGGATACCGATGCCGAGATTGATGACGTCGCCGTCAGAAAAATATTGCGCGGCACGCCTGGCAATTCTGTCTCGTGCGTTCATAACCGTTCTCCTTGCGACATCAGAATCTTGTCCACGTAGGCGCCGGGGGTGATGATGCCGTCGACGCCGAGTTCATCCACGTCCACCAGCATGTCGGTATCCGCCAGCGTCAGGCGGGAAGCCTTGGCGACCAGCGGATTAAAGTTGCGCATGGTGCCGCGATAGGTCAGATTGCCCAGCGGATCGGCGGCGCGCGCGCGCACCAGACCGATATCCGCCTGTAGTGCCGTTTCCAGCAGATAGCGCTCGCCGCCGACCATGACGCTGTGCTTGCCCTCTTCCACCATCGTGCCGATGCCGGTTTTGGTCAGCACGCCGCCCAGCCCCGAACCGCCGCAGCGCATCCGTTCGGCCAAACTGCCTTGCGGCACCAGTTCCAGTTCGATTTTTCCGGCGGCGACCAGCGCCACCGTTTCGGTGTTGCGCCCGATATGCGACGCAATCAGCTTGTCCACCAATCCGTGGTGGATAAGTCGGCCCACGGTGAGATCCGCGTCGCCGGAATCGTTGGCAATCAGGGTGAAATGCCGCGCGCCGCTGTCGATCACGCACTGAATAAGCCGATTGGGCACGCCATGGTTGGCGAAACCGCCGCACATTAACGTCTGTCCGTCCTGAAACAGACCGATGATTTCATCTGTTGAAGCGAGTTTTCCCGCCATGATCATTCCCTCGTCAGCAGAACCGCCACGCCCTGACCGCCGCCGACGCAAAAGGTAATCACGGCGTTGTTCAGATGACGGCGTTGCATGTCATAAACGGCTTTGGTCGCCAGAATGGCGCCGCTGCCGGCCAGCGGATGTCCCAGCGCGATCGCCCCGCCGTTCGGGTTGACCCGATGTGGATCCATACCGATATCGCGGATACAGGCCAGCGACTGCGCGGCGAAAGCCTCGTTCAGTTCCCACAGGTCAATGTCGTTAACCGCCAGGGCGTTCTGGCGCAGCAGTTTAGCGGTGGCGGGCACCGGCCCCAGCCCCATAAAGTTGGGATCGACCCCGGCGGCGGCATAACCGCGAAATACCGCCAAAATATCCAGTCCTCTCGCCTGCGCCAGCGAACGTTCCATCAGCACCAGCGCGCCGGCGCCGTCGCTCATCGGCGAACTGTTGCCCGCGGTGACGATGCCGTCGTCGCAAAAACAGGGGCGCAGCGCGGACAGCGAATCCAGCGAGCAGTCGGGACGTACCGATTCATCCCGCTGGATCACGATTTCCCGTCCTTTCCTGTCCGGCAGCGAAACCGGCACGACCTGCCCGTCAAAGCGGCCTTCCTGCCAGGCGGCGGCAGCCAGCCGGTGACTGCGCAGCGAAAATTCATCCAGCTCGCGGCGGCTGAGTTCATAACGCCGGGCGATGTTTTCCGCCGTGATGCCCATGGAGGGATTGCCCAGATGGTCCGGCGAGGTGTGAATATCCACAAAGCGCGGCGGCTGTACCGAATAGGCGATTTCGGTTTTTTCCAGCGACCAGGTGCGGCGGGAATCGCTCTCCACGCCCCCCACGACCAGCGTTTCGGCAAACCCGGCCATGATCTGAATCGCGCCGTAGGCCAGCGCGTTTAACGAGGCGGCGCACTGGCGATCGAGCGTAATGCCAGGCACCGTAATCGGCAGCCCCGCTTGCAGCGCCACCATTCGTCCCATATTATTGATTTCGTTGTTCATTAAATTGGCAAAGATGACATCATCAATGCTCTCAGGATCGATTTCGATCCGGCGCACCGCCTCTTTCACCGCCAGCGCGCCCAGCTTATGCGCCGGAACCGGAGCCAGGGTACCGCGACACCTGCCGATCGGCGTACGAACCGCCGAAACAATGACTGCTTCTTTCATACTTTTTTCCCGATATAACTGCAGAAAGGGAGCGCTATAGAGGACGGATCCCCAGCGTTTTTCTGGCGCCGGCCGGCGTGGCCACCTGTTTGCCAAACAGGCGGATGGCCTGCGCGGCGCGCTCCACCAATTGAGGGTTGGTGGCTTTTACCCCTTTGCTGAAATAGACATTGTCTTCCAGACCGACCCGCACATGTCCGCCCAGCGCCAGAGTGGAGAACAGGATCGGCAGATGGTGCTTGCCGACGCCGAAGGCCGACCAGGTGGCGGCGGCGGGGATATGCGAAACCAGATAATTCAGGTTCTCTACCGTGGCGGGCATACCGCCCGGCACGCCGAGACAGAATTGATAATGCAAGGGAGACGGCAGCTTGCCCTGTTCGACAAAATAGCCGGCGACGCCCAGCATGCCGCTGTCGAAGATTTCCACTTCCGGCTTGATCGCCCGCTCGGTCAGAATTTCACCCAGTTGGCCGAGGAACTGCGGCGAGTTGATAAATACGCCGCCGGGCATCCAGTTAAACGATCCGGCGTCCCAGGAGGCCATTTCAATGCCATCCAGCCGGGAAACGTGCGCCATCCGTTGCGCGTCGCTGGCGCGATGATCGCCGGATGTGGTGCAGTTGATGATCACATCGCAGTCATGGTAGCCACGCAACAGGCGCAGCGTTTCAGCAAACTTGTCGCAGTCCATGGCGCCCATGCCGCGATCGTCGCGCATATGGAGATGTACGATGGCGGCGCCCGCCTGCCAGCAGCGATAGGCGTCGGCGGCGATTTCCTCTGGCGTCAGCGGAATATGTTCATTAATCTCTTTTGGTGTTACCGCACCGGTGAGCGCGGCGGAAATAATCACGTCGTTGCCTGTGTTCATGGATTTTCCCCGTTCACAGTTTTTATAATTGTTAAATCAATCGATTGCCTATACACATCGGTCATTCTGATATCGGCGGGCGTAAACCGAACGCTTACCCGCTTGGGTGACCGCATGGACGGCCACCGTTGACAAAATGGCTATGGCGCTGAGATACGCCGCGTCAATAAACCCCTACTTGATTTCGTCCTCCTCCTGACCACCGTCAATACGCGGACGAACAATCTTGCCTTTCTTCTCGGCGGCCTTGACCAGTTCTGCCTCTTCGTGCGCCCACATCCAGTAGTTGGCTTCGTGCGGAGAGTGCTCGGTGGCGGTGACGAACATTTCGGTGGCGAAGGCGTTGCGCAGTTCGTTGGCGATGTCTTCTTTCCAGGCTTTACGCAGTTGCTGCGTGGTAATACGGCGGGTGACGCGGGTGCCGGTGCGCATAATCAATTCAGCGATTTCCCAGGCGCGGTCATAAGCCGCGTCCGTGTCGGGACATATCTCATTGACCATGCCGAGGGAAAGCGCCTTACGGGCGGTAATGATTTCACCGGTCAGCTCAGCGTAGGCATAACGCTTGCGCCCCATTAATTCACGCCAGGCGATTTGCACGCCGTCGCCGGGCACCATGTTGGTGCGAAAGTGCATCTCGGTGGTCCAGGCGTCTTCGGTACACAGGGTGATATCGCTGAACAGCACCAGGTCGGTATGGAAAGCCGCGCCGTTCCATACGCCGATGGTGGGAACCTCAACATCAAAGACCTGGCCTTCAATGTCGTTAGTACCGTCATAGTACTGATACTCATACATTTTCCACGCTTCATCCGGCGCGGAAGAGAACTCGGTGGCCGGGAGCCAGTTGCCCTTTTCATCCAGTCGGCCAATCCCTTTCATAAAGTCCTTGCCGGTGCCGCCGAGAATGATAATTTCGTTGTCTGGATCCCTGCCGGCCCAGTCGAAGAAATAATGCAACGCCTGGTGCGCAGGCGCGCCCCATTGCAGACTATCGCCATTGGTATGCAGACGGGCTTCGAGAATTCCGTTCTTCCGTTTCATGGTGAAACAGTGTTTGAGTTTTTCCGAATACTCTTCGAAAGGCATCGGGGGAATAGTGCCCAATTCCTTATGTGACATTTCTTTACGTTTTCCGGCATCGGACTCATAATTAGCTTTAATCACCATCTTCAACTCCTATACGGCTTTATTTAATTAACTGGAATTATTGGAAGTAACGTCGACTTAAGTGATGTAATTCACATTTTATCTCTGGCATCTCCCGACAATAAAAACCTATCACCGCGCCAATTTCAGTAGAAATTCTTTTTATTTTCCCGGTTATGCATTTTCCACATAGCCATACTAAAAAATGAAAAAATAATTATTTTTTCATTTAAAAACAAAAGATAATGAAATTAAAAAGCAAAAAGTAAAAATATGGAAAGAGAAAGGAAAGTCATTGAATTGATATTAATGAGACATACATCACATTTGATTTTTACTTTTAATGACCGGCGCTACCATCAGATATAAAACAGATAAATCGTGATAAATAAAGACAGTATTCATCAATAAATCATCACTTAGGAAACCAGGGGTTTTTCATTTAAAAAACACGTAAATTCATTTAAAAAAAGAGAAATACAGGGGTTGGCGTTTTTATTGTCCCATACCAATTCCAGGTTGAACCAGTAATCCGTCTCCAACACATCCAGCAATACGCAGTTGGCGCCGAGTAAATAGCCGCGATGCTTCGGCATCAATAGCGCGACCCGATCTCTGAACTCCAGATTAAAACAGCAGGTTTTCAGGTTGGGATATTCCTTATCCAGATTAAAATCAATGTGATAACAATCAAAAAATCGCGTGCTGTATTCTTCTGACAACAAAAATTCGCGGGGATCGACACGAATGATCGGCCATTCGCTGACTTCCCTTAGCGATACCCGCGCTTTCCCGGCCAGCGGATGATTTTTATTCACCACCACGCACAGTGAATCGGTCTGAAACGGCAAAGAACTGAATTTTTGATTTTCCAAGAAATTCGGCCGAACTAAAAAACCCAGATCGCAGGTGTGATCTTCCAGAAAGAGTAACGCTTCATCCAACTCGCTATCGCGGCATTCCACCATAATGTCGGGGTGATTGCGTTGAAACTGGGTCAGTAATTCAACCAGCACATGTTGAATGGCTTCGCCCAGATAGGTAATGGTCAGCCGACGGCGGCTTTTGCCGGTAAATGCGTTTACCACGGAGACCGAACTTTCATACTGCTGAACGATCTTGCGGGCTTCTGCGCATAATAATTTTCCCGTCGACGTCAGTTCCACGCTGTGAGTGTCACGCCGGAACAGTTCAGCGCCGAATTGTTCTTCCAGCGATTTCATATGGCGGCTTAAAACCGGCTGTGTCATATTCATTTTCTTTGCCGCCCGACTGAAGTTAAGCAATTCAGACAGCTGAATGAATTCGTAAAACAACTGCATTTTCATCGCAAATGCTTCCACTTGAGGCGAGGCTAACAGGGTGCCACTATAGCGAAATCGCCGCGGATGAACTGTGAAAGCTATCAAAGAGAAGTTATCGCCGGCGCCGAGTCATGACATCATCACGCCGATAACCGGCAAGATGAAGGGGATAAAACCTTACCTGGGGGATCATGCATGACCAGTAGAACGATCAAATTTCAGCACCCGGCATACCGCGACGATATTGCTGAACTCTCGACGATCCGGCCGCTTCCCGGCCCCAAAGTCGAGCAAATCGATCCCTTTCTGTTTTTGAACCACCACGGACCTCAGGTCTATCCGCCGGATAATGCCGGTCTGCCTTTTGGTCCCCATCCTCACCGCGGTTTTGAGACGGTTACCTTCATCCTTGACGGCGAACTCTCTCATCTGGACAGCGGCGGTCATGAAAGCATCATTAGCGCCGGGGGCGTACAGTGGATGACCGCCGGGTCCGGCCTGATTCACGCGGAATTGTCTCCCGAATCCTTTAAACGAAAAGGCGGTCTGCTGGAGATCCTGCAGCTGTGGGTGAATCTGCCATCCGGACTAAAAATGACCAAACCGGCCTACATCGGCCTCCAGAAAGATCAAATCCCGGAAATCACGCTCGACCAGGGGCGGGTCAAGATCGCTCTGGTTTCAGGCGAATTTGCCGGCAACAAGGCGCCGATCGACTCGCTGACCGGTATCTCGCTGATGACCGTTAACATGGAACCCGGCAGCGACATATCGCTGCCGACGCCGCCGGGGCATAACGTTTTTCTCTACACGGTGCGCGGTAATCTGGCGATAGACGGCGTGCCGATCAACCCTCAGCATTTGATTGAGCTGAATGATGACGGCAATGAGGTCAATATGACGGCCTTCACGGATGCGGTGATCCTGTTCGGGCACGCAGCGCCGCTGAATGAGCCGGTGGTCTCGCACGGGCCTTTTGTCATGAATACCCGCGAAGAGATTGCTGAGGCTATTCGTGACTATCAGTCCGGCGCATTCGGCGACGTCAGGCTCTGAGTCACCCGGCGCAAGCTGCCGCGCCCGCGGTTCAGCCTTTTTTGCGCCGGGCCGCGGATCTGAACCGCGTTATAAGAGCAACTGCGCCAACACCGCTTCCGTTTCGCTGAGTAGCTGGCTGGCGTCGTCTTCCGAAAAGACCAGCGGAGGACGAATTTTCAGTACGTTGGCGGAGTAACCGGTGGCCGAGATCAGTACCCGGCGCTCACGCAGCCCGTTGACAATCGCCGTCGCCAAGGGCGCATCCGGGGTCTTGCGCTCAGGATCGCTGACCATTTCGACGCCGATATACAGTCCGGTGCCGCGCACATCGCCAATTTGCGGATAACGTTGGGCAATGTCGCGCAAGCCGGCGCGTAAAAATTTTCCGACCCGATAGGCATTTTCCTGCAACCGCTCGTCGCGAATCACATCAAACGTCGCCTGCGCGGCGGCGATAGCCACCGAATTGCCGCCAAAGGTATTGAAGTAACGCTGGTCGCTGCCGAAACGCTCGACGGCTTCGTGGGTGACGGCCACCGCGGCCACCGGGTAGCCATTGCCCATCGGTTTCCCCATGGTAATGATGTCCGGATCGATACCATGGCGCTGAAAGCCCCACAGCGTATCGCCGGTACGGGCGAAGCCGGACTGAACCTCATCGGCGATAAATAACCCGCCAGCCGCGCGCACCACTTCGGCGACGGGCGCCAGCAGGTCGGTGGGATCGGCGTAAATGCCGTCGGACGAAAATACCGAGTCGGCGATAAATGCCGCCAGACCCTCTCCGTAGCGCTGTAATTCGACGATCTGCGCGGCGACCTGCTCCGCCATGCGCTGCCCCATTTCCGCGCTGGACAGACGATACGAGTCCGGCGCCGGCACGCGGCGCACCCATTGGCCGAGCGGTGAATGAACCCCCAACGACGGCGAAATGCCGGAGGTCAGGAATGAATTGCCGTGGTAGGCCTCGGAGGTAATGATCACCCCCTGCCGGCCGGTGTAGTGACGGGCGATACGCAACGCCAGATCGTTGGCCTCCGAACCGGTGCAGGTAAACATCATATGGCCCTGTTCCGCCATTCTGCCGCCGAACGTCGGCAACAGCTGTTCGGCGTAATCCAGAATACCGTCCTGAATGTAGCGGGTATGGGTGCAGAGTTTACGCATCTGCGCATTAATGGCATCGGCGACTCGGGGATGCGCATGTCCGACCGAGACCACGTTATTGTAGGCGTCCAGATATTCATTGCCGCGGCGATCATACAGGCGCACGCCCCGCCCCCGACTCACGTCCACCGGCTGCTGATAGAACAGGCGATAGGCCGGGCCGAGCAGGCGAATGCGCCGTTCAATGGCGACGCGGTCGGCCGGATCAAGATGGTCAAGATCATCGGGATTAAAGGCATTGACCATCTTGCCGCGGCTTGTATGGGAATCAGTCATGGTGTTCTCCTGAAAACGGAATCATCGACATAAACGTTTGCGAAAGTTCATCGCTGGAACGGGCCAGCAGCCAGGTTAGTTGTCCCCACCCCGGCTCGGTATTGCGCAAAATATAGCGGGCGTTATCCGGGAAGCGTTGGGCGCGCCACAGCGTAATCAGCGCACGAGCAATTACACGCCCCATCACCAGATGCGGTAATAAAGCCAGTTCCTCCTGGCTGAGCGGCGCCCGGCGCAGGTAGCCGCGCAGTAAATCACGGCCCTGAGCGAACAGATCGTCCGGCGGATTGGCGGCGGCGTCTCGCGGCAATTGATTCAGCAACGCGGTGGCGACATCGACCGCGACCGCGGTGTAGACCGTATCGCCGAAATCAATGACCCCGGTAACGAAATCGCGGCCGCAAGGATCGACGATAATATTCGACTGGCTAAAATCATTGTGCAATACCTGACAAGGCAGCGATTGAATACGCGCAGACAGTTGCAGAAAACGTGCCATTCCTCGTTCAAGGAGCCGTTGCCGTTGTTTATTTTCAACCGACGCCAGCAGCGGTTGCAGATTGCCGAGATTTTTAACATCCCAAAACAAGATACGATGCGCGGCGGGATGGTCGAATTGCGCCATCGCCAGCCGCAGGCGGGCCAGTACCTCGCCCACCAGTTCCCGCTGCCGGGGAGAGGCCTCGACGCTATCCAACGGCGTGCCTTCCAGATAGGTCAGCAGTCGTACATAGCGCTGTTGGCCCGCCGCGTCGGTGATGCGCGCCATCGTGCGGCCCTGAATATCGGCTACCGCCGCTGGCACCGGTAATGCGTTGTCCGCCTGCCGCAAAAAATTCAGCAGCGCGTCCTGCAAGTCGATCTCATCCGCCGGCTCGGCGGGATTGGCGACCTTGAGAATATATTGCCGCCCGCGGGCCATATCCGTCAGCTGAAACGTATCATCCTTCTCGGTATCCAGACGCCGCACCCGGCCTTCAATGCCGTAGTGCGATCGGGCAAGCTGTAATGCCTCGTCATCGCTCATGCTGATAAACCCGGTAGTCAAGCCACTGGCGTCCGCCGTAATAGCGATGCTGTCTGTATGTCTCGTCATATCATCTTGAACCCCGTTAGTCGCGGTATTGGCGATTGTCGACAATTGCACAAGGCAAAGCAAGCGTAGAGTCGACAATCGCCAATCGACACCTATATAATCCGCCCATCACCGATTTCTGAGCGCCCATGTCCGCCAATGATGAAACGTTCCCGCTTAAAACCACTCGCAAAAAACTCTATCGAAGCGCAAACCACCGACAGTCTGCGCAGCTACATTCTTTCCGGTTCGGTCAAACCCGGCGATCGCCTCACCGAAGCCTCGCTGGCCGAACAGCTCGGCGTAGGCCGGGCCACCGTCAGAAGCGCATTTCAGCGCTTATCCGGAGAAGGCATTTTAGTGCAGATCCCCTACACCGGCTGGGAAGTCACCTCGCTCTCAATCAATGACGTGTGGGAGCTGTGGACGCTGCGCGGCAGCCTTGAAGGGCTGGCGGCGCGTCTGGCGGCCGAACACCCGGCGCCGGAGCAGCGCCAGGCCATAGAACGCGCCTATCAACGCCTGAAAGACGACTGCGCGGCAGGCGACATGGATAACATCAGCGAAAGCGATATGTATTTGCACCACACCATCGTCAAGGCCGCCAATCACCAACGGCTGGATCATCAGTACACGCTGGTGGAGCAGCAGGTGCGTTTGTATATTATGACCAGCAATATTTATACCGCCGACGGCCCGGCCGATATCTTTTCCCAGCACACGCCGATGGTTGAAGCGCTGTTGGCCGGCGACGGGCCGCTCGCCTCGCAGGAAGCCTGGCTGCACAACGAAACCGAAGGGAAAAAGCTGTCGGACTGGCTGAAACAGCAAAAGGGGCAGGACGTCGCCATCAACTGACGCCCCGCCATGCCGATCAGTCGGGAATGTCAGCCAGCGGCAAGCGCGGGCTGCGGGCCTCAATGTCCGCCGCCGCCGCCAGACACAGATCTTCACGAAAACGCCCGGACGCGATTTGAATGCCCAGCGGCGTCCGATCAGGCAGATAGCCGGTACACAGGCTTAGCGCCGGCAGACCGGTGACCGGCAGTCCAATCATCGGCAACTGGGATCGCCACACGTGCTGATAGGCCGCTTCACCCTGCAAATCCAGGTTGTTGGCAAACGGCAGCGAAGCGCTCACCGGCAGCAGCACCACCGGATATTGCTGCAGGAAGACGCCCCATTCGCGGGCGATGCCCAAGCGCCGCGACAGCGCCTGCGAAAAATCGGTGATGCCGATTTGCTCGGCAATCGCTTTCTGCCCCGCCAGCGCGGCGATGGCGCCGGGATCGCCTTCCCGCTCCGCGGCGGCCACCATACCGGCATAACCATCGCCCATCCACAGCGTAATCTGGATCGCCACCGCCTGTTCCAGCGAAACCAGTTCATCCACTTCATCGACGATCCAGCCCGCGTCGCGCAGTTTGTCCGCCGACTCCAGCAGCGACCGACAAATTTCCGGCGCGGTATCAATGCCGTCGGGACGCAGACAAACCGCGGCGCGACGCGGCATGGCCGGTCCGTTTAGCGGCGCAGGCACCCACCAGGGATCATCGACGCTGCCGACCGACATGGCGCCCAGCGCCAGGGACAGGTCCGCCACGCTGCGGGCGATTGGTCCGGAAACCGCCATAATTTGTCCGCCGATGGTGCGCTCGGCGCCGGACGCGTTGTACGCGGCAATACGGCCAAACGACGGACGCAAACCGTGAACGCCGCAGGCATAGGCCGGGTAGCGGATTGAACCGGCGATATCGGTACCGTGTCCGATAGCGGCGATTCCCGCCGCCACCGATGCCGCCGCCCCGCCGGACGAACCGCCCGGCGTCAGCGCGGCGTTACGCGGATTAAACGTGGCGCCGTGCTGTTGGTTATCGGTGAACCACCGGTAGCTGAACGCCGGCGTATTGGTTCTCCCGATGCTCAGCGCGCCGGCCGATAACAGGCTGGAAACCACCGGGTTATTGCGCGTGGCGATCAGATCTTTCTGCGCCTGCAAGCCATTGGTATTGGCATAACCCGTCTGATCCACATTGACCTTGATGGTGACCGGAACCCCGGCCAGCGCACCGACCGGCTCGCCCATGGCCAGCTTTCGATCCACTTCTCTCGCTTGCGCCAGCGTCTCTTCCGGACGATAGTCCACCACCGCGTTAATGGCGGGATTCACCGCCTCCAGACGCTGCAGGCAGGCTTGCGCAACATCCCGGGCGCTGATGTCGCGCAGTTGAATCAAACTGGTGATCTCGTTGGCCGACAGTTGCCACAGTTCGGATGTCGTTTTCATACAGGTTTCCTTGTTTCATTGGAAAAAACGGGAACGGAGGCAGAATGCGGCAGCGCGCCTGCCGGACAGAAATTCTGGAAGTCCCAATCCCGCCCCGGCGCGGCGTCAATCAGCGCGCGCGTATAGCTGTGACTGGGATGACTCAGTACCCTGGCGGCGTCGCCGGCCTCGACGATCTCGCCTTTTTTCATCACGACGATGGAATGGCAGATTTGCGCCGCGACCCGGAGATCGTGCGTAATGAACAGAATGGCGACGCCGGTCCGCTGGCGGATCGCCTCCAGCAGCTCCAAGACCTGCGCCTGTACCGATACATCCAGCGCCGATACCGCCTCATCCGCCACCAGCACGTCCGGTTCCATCACCACCGCGCGCGCAATACATAAACGTTGGCGCTGTCCGCCGGAAAACTGATGCGGATAGCGCGACATAATGTCTGCCGACAGCCCCACCATTTCCAACGCTCTGGCGGCGGTATCCAGCGCCTGCTGACGCGGCGTACCGAAATTGATCAGCCCTTCAATCAGCGAGTCGCCCACCGTGCGGCGCGGATTAAGCGAGCGGTAGGGATCCTGAAAGATAAACTGTATTCGCCGCCGCAGTTGACGCATCTCCCCCGCCCGGTGTTTCACCAGATCATCGTTCCCCAGCATGACGCTGCCGCTGGTCGGTTCCTGTAGCCGTACCAGACAGCGCGCCACCGAGGATTTTCCCGAACCGGACTCGCCCACCACGCCCAGCACTTCGCCACGGCGAATGCGGAAGCTAACGTTGTTGGCGGCCACGACCCGCCGGGTCGCGCCCATGAATTTTTTCTCTTCATAAATTTTGTCCAGCCCGATCACTTCAAGAGCGTCCGGCGCCGAAGGGCGGGAGGCGTGGCGAGGCAGTAGGCTGGGTACCGAAGAGACCAGCATGCGGGTGTATTCCTGAACCGGGCGAACCAGAATGTCGTCACGGCTGCCGCTTTCCACCAGCGTCCCGCGATTCATCACCACGATACGATCGGCGATTTCCGACACCACGCCGAAATCATGGGTGATAAACACCACCGCCGTCTGCTGATTGCGTTGTAACTCCTTAATCAACGTCAGGATCTGTTTCTGCGTGGTGACATCCAGCGCGGTGGTGGGCTCGTCGCAAATCAGCACCCGGGGTTTAAGAATCAGCGCCATGGCAATCACGATACGCTGACGCTGCCCGCCGGAGAGCTGGTGCGGGTAACTGTGGTAGATACGTTCAATGTCCGGCAGGTGCACCGCCGTCAGCATCGCCATAATCTGCCGCTTGCGCGCCTGACCGGGCAGTTGCGTATGAATGCGCAGCACCTCGTCAATCTGCTTACCGACTTTCTGCACCGGATTGAGCGCGGTCATCGGTTCCTGAAATACCATGCCGACGGTGGAGGCGCGCAGCGCTCTCAGACGCGACGGGCTGGCCTGCACCACATCTTCGCCATCCACCAGGATGCGGCCGCCGGTCACGAACAGAGCGCCGGCCGGCAGCAACCCCATAATCGCCAGCGAGGTGACGGATTTTCCCGAACCGGATTCGCCGACAATACAGACCGTCTCGCCGGCATACACCTGATAGGATACCGCCTCCACCACCGCCCGGCCCGTTGCGCCGCGACCGGTTTTAACGGTGACCGACTGTACATCCAGCACCGGGTCGGCGGCCCGGGGCGCATCAGAGGATTTAATTGGCTCCATGGGATCTCCTGTTGTTGTAAAGTCTGCCGTTATGGAACAGATGCTGTCGGGCTAAACGTCAGCGCGTAGTTACAGCCTTTTCGCCATCCGGGGGTCAAGCGCATCGCGCACCGCATCCCCCAGCACATTGACACTCAATACCGTCAGCGACACCAGGATACCTGGGTAGAGAATCATCCCCGGCAGCATCATGAAATAGACCCGACCATCGGCCATGATGTTGCCCCATGACGGGATCTCCGGCGGAATGCCCGCGCCGAGAAAGCTCAAAATCGCCTCGGTCAGAATCGCGGAGGCAAAAATATAGGTGCCCTGTACAATCAGCGGCGCCACCGTCGACGGCAGCATGTGCCGCCACATGATGACCGGAACCGGCGTTCCCAGAATAACCGCCGCCTCAACGTAGGATTCGTTGCGGACGCCCATGATGACGCTGCGCACCATCCGCACCACGCGCGGAATTTCAGGAATGGAAATCGCCACCAGCACGGTAAACAGACTGGCGCCGGAGAGGGAAACCAGCGCGATGGCCAGCAGAATGCCGGGAATGGCCATCACCCCATCCATCACGCGCATGACGATGGCGTCAACCAGGCGAAAATAGCCGGCGACCACGCCGATCGCCAACCCAATAACCACGCTGATGCACACCGCCCCCAAGCCAACCGTCAGCGATTGACGGGCGCCGAACACCACGCGGGCGAAGATATCGCGCCCCAGCGCGTCGGTACCCAGCCAGTGCAGCGCGGACGGCGTTTTAAGCCGCTGCGACGGATCGATATCAATCGGATTGTAGTGGCTAATCCAGGGCGCGAGCAGCGCCAGCGCCACCACGATCAGCAGCACGACGGCGCCCAGCATCACCGGCCAGGTCAGTAAACCGGCTCGAAGTCGGGCTGATATTCCGCCTGACGACTGCATCGGCACTACCGAGGTTTCTGAACTCATGGTCATGCTCCTGTTCAGCTCAATAACGAATACGCGGATCAATCAGGGCATAGAGCAAATCGATAACCAGATTGATGACGATATACAGCACGGAGAAGATCAGAATCAGCGCCTGAATGATGGGATAGTCGCGCGCCTGTACCGACTCCAGCACCAGACGACCCAGCCCCGGAATATTGAATACCGACTCGGTCACCACCACGCCGCCGATCAGCATCGCGATACTGACGCCGATGATGGTGACAATCGGCACGGCCGCATTGCGCAGCGCGTGATGAATCAGTACCCCGCTTTCCTTCAGTCCTTTGGCGCGCGCGGTGCGAATAAAATCCTCCCCCATCACTTCGATCACGCTGGTGCGCACGATACGGGCGATCAGCGCGATATAGGCGGTGCTGAGCGCCAGCGTCGGCAGAATAAGCCGTTCCAGAAACGGCCAGACGCCTTCGCTCAGCGCCCGGTAACCCTGTACCGGCAGCCAGCCCAGCCAGCGCGCGAACACCAGAATCAACACGTAGCCGAAGATAAATACCGGCACGGAATAGCCGATAACCGAACCGGCCATGATCAGGCGATCCAGCGGCTTACCCTGTCGCCAGGCCGCCATGATGCCCAGCGGGATCGCCACCATAATCGCGAGTACGATGGTAGAGAGGCACAGCGCCAGCGACGGGGCGAAGCGGTCGGCAATCATGGCGGATACCGGCGTGCCGGAAATCAACGATACGCCGAGATCTCCATGCAATAGTCCGCTCACCCAAATCAGAAACTGTTGCAATACCGGCTTGTCCAGCCCCATCGAGATGCGGATCTGTTGCAGCTGCGCCGGCGTCGCGCTGTCGCCGGCCAGAATCAGCGCCGGATCGCCGGAGGTCAGGCGCAGCAGCAGAAAGACGATGACCGCGACGATGCACAATACCGGCAGCGTGGCCGCCAGACGCTGTAAAATAAATCGTGGCATAGCGAGTTACCTATCGTGTCGGGAACAAACTGCCCGGCGTTGCCGACGGGCAGCGCGGACTTAACGACCGGTTTTGGTCATATTCCAGAAAATGGGCACGGTGGTGTTCACCTGATCTTTGACGTTCGCCCGCCGGGCGGTGACCACCGAACGCTCGCCCAACGGAATGGCGGCGACTTCATCCAGCAGAATTTTCTGCAAGGCTTCGGCGTACTGTTTTTTCTCGCCGTCGCTGGTGCTCAACGCAATTTTTAACCGCAGCGCTTCCGCGGAAGGAATATCCGGCCAGCCGAACCAGGCCTGCGGCCCGTTGGCGGCGGCGGTGATCGATCCCACCGGATCGGAGATATCGGCGATGGTGTTGTAAGTGCTGAAAATGTTCCAGCCGCCGTTGGCGGGTTTTTCTTTTGAGGCGCGGCGCACCGTCACGGTCTGCCAGTCCATCGCCTGCAGCTGAACGTTAAAACCGGCCTGACGCAACGACTGAGCGAAAACCGGCGGCATCGCCGCCAGCGACTGAACATCCGTGGCGTGCAGGATAACGATCGGCGTACCGTCATACCCGCCCTGCTTCAGCAGCTCCGCGGCCTTGGCCGGATTGCCTTTCACCAGCAGTTCGGCACCCTGCGTGCTGGCATAGGTCGTATCGCAGCCGAAATACGCCGGACAGGTGTGAAAATACTTTGGATTGCCGCTTTGCGCCTGCAGTACCGCTTCCTGATCCATCGCCGCCAGCGCGGCCTGACGTATCAGCTTGTTATTAAACGGCGGCTGGAGAAAATTGAGCCGGGCCACATTCTGCGAGCCTTGCAGCTTATATTCGCTCAGCGTGACCTCGTCGTTGCTCTCCAGCATCGGCAGCAGATCCATCGGTAAATCCTCGATGAAATCCACCTCGCCGGACAGCAGCGCATTCACCGAGGTCATGGTATCCGGCATGGAGAGCCACTTGACCCGGTCGACCTTCACCACCTTGCCGCCCGCCAGTCCGCTGACCGGCTCCTTGCGCGGCACATAGTCGGCGAATTTCTCAAATACCGCCTGTACGCCGGGACGGTATTCGCTGGCGACAAAACGGAATGGGCCAGAGCCGACGGCTTCTTTGATGGGTTCGCCCGGCGGCTGACTGGCCAGACGCTTGGGCAGCATAAACGGCGCGACGCCGCTGGATTTGGCCAGCGCCTGCAACGCGATGGCCGTCGGCTGTTTGAATGTCATGGAGAAGCTTTTATCATCAATAACCTGCATAGTATCCAGCAGGCCGTTCATTACCTGTCCCAGTTTATCCAACTGCGCCCAGCGCTGGATGGACGCCACACAGTCCGCAGCGGTAACCGGCTGGCCGTCATGCCATTTCAGTCCGTCGCGCAGCGTGAAGGTATAGATTTTGCCGTCCGGCGAGACGTCCCATTTTTCCGCCATCTGCGGCTGGACTTTATTGTCGGCATCAAGCGCCAGAAGCGTGTCATAAACCATGTAGGCATAGTCGCGCACGATATAGGCCGTGGTGATGTTGGGATCCAGCGTACGCAGGCTGGCGTGCATGACGGCGTTAACGGTTTCGGCCTGAACTACTGTCGAACTGAACCCTAGCGATGCAGCCATTAACGCATAACGGGCATAACGCCGTAGCGGTAATCTCGAACTGGTCATGTAAAGCTCCTGGATCAATTGATGGAAATGGCGTTATCCTCTGACAGGACATTGTCGACAATCGACGATTATTAACGAAAGCAATTATCGTTCCAGCTTTCAAACCTGATTCCTGCCGATAATTTGCGCGCCGTTGGTGCAATTTTGCTCACCTGATTTTGCCATTGCGCACTGCCGCGGTGCAGCCGCGCCGGCAACATCAGACGGACATCAATCAATACAGCGAGGAGAAGACATTGCGTATCGTATATGGCGGTTTTGAGCATGAAACCAACACCTTTGCCCCCAGCCCCGCCGACTGGCAGATGTTCGAGCAGGGCGGCGGCTGGCCGGGATTGGCGCAGGACGATGCGATATGGCCGGCAATACGCGGCAAGAATATTCCCGCCGCCGGCTTCGTCGCTCAGGCGCTGGCGCACGGCGATGAAGTGATTCCGACGGTATGGGCGGCGGCCAGCCCTTCCGGACCGGTCACTCGCGATGCTTTTGAAAGCATCGCCGATCTGATTCTTGCCGGTATTGGTTCGGCGCTGCCCGTCGACGCCGTTTATCTGGATCTGCATGGCGCGATGGTGGCCGAACACCTTGATGACGGCGAAGGCGAGCTGCTGCGACGAGTGCGAGCCTTGGTCGGCTCGTCCGTCCCCGTGGTGGCCAGCCTGGACCTGCATGCCAACGTCACTCAAGCCATGTTGGATAATGCGGACTATCTGGTCGCTTTCCGCACCTATCCCCATGTGGATATGGCCGACACCGGCGTACGCGCCTGGGAACTGCTGAGGCGTCACCAGACAATAGACGGCAAGCCGGCCAAAGCCGTACGCCGTATTCCGTTTCTGATTCCTATCAGTTGGCAATGTACCGATATTGCGCCGGCTCGCGAGCTGTACCAGCAGCTGGCGGCGCTGGAAACGGCGCAGACGCATCTCTCCTTCGCCATGGGCTTTCCGGCGGCGGATTTCGCCGAATGTACGCCGGCTATCTGGGCCTATGCCGCGGATCAGGCGCAGGCGGAACGGCTGGCCGATAGGCTGTTTCAGGCGGTGTGCGCTGCCGAATCCCGCTTCACAGCTAAAACCTACACGCCGGATGAGGCGGTACGCTATGCCATCAGTCGAGCGGCGCAAGGATTGCGCCCGATAGTGATAGCGGATGCTCAGGACAACCCCGGCGCGGGGAGCAATTCCGATACCACGGGCATGCTGCGGGCGCTGGTGCGAAATAAAGCCAACCGCGCCGCCATCGGTCTGATGGTGGACCCGGCGGCGATGAAAACCATTGAGGCGGCCGGCGCAGGCAATAGCGTCACTCTGGCGCTAGGGGGACGCGCTGGTCTGAGCGGCGACGAGCCCTTTACGGCGAATTTTTTTATTGAACGCATTATGTGCGGCCGTTTCAAGGCCACCGGTCCCTATTTCGGCGGTTTCGATATGAACCTTGGCCCTAGCGCCTGCTTGAAGATCGATAACGTCCGCGTAGTGGTCGCCAGCCACAAGGCGCAGTTGGCCGATCAGGCGATGTTTCGTTTTGCCGGTATTGAAACCACCGAGCAGGATATTCTGGTGGTCAAAAGTGCAGTACATTTTCGCGCCGATTTTTCCACTATTGCGGCGGAGATTATCGTCGCGGCCGCGCCGGGTTTTATGCCCGTGGATCTGACGACGTTGCCCTGGCGGCGTCTGCCTGATGGTCTGCGGTTAATGCCGATGGGATCCGCCTTCAAGGCTCCGCGCTAATGCGCCGCCAGATGACGGCGCCGCATTGCGGCGTTATTTTGTTCAGACCGTCGTTATGTATGCCGTCATCGATGCTCATTTTCCGCTATGTTTTTTAAATCCATAGCGCCAATCCCACCGACGCTTATATGCCACGCATTGCCACAAGCCATTAAATAAACGCCACATTCATATATAACATGAAGTATTCAGCATCAAAAAAAACACTAAGATATGATACTTTAACCGTAAGCCAATAATCTCAACGCTCAATTTTTTGGACAAACGTCAGATTGCTAAAATTAATAATAAAATAAAAAACCAATAAAAAACATAGCCATTACTCTTTGCCGTCGGCAAACTTAAAACACAAAAATCATTTAACCAATCGACCAGGTAAAAAATAAGGACGAACAATTAATGTGTTCATTAATCAAATCAGCCATCGTTGATAATAATAACTGGCGCTAAAAACAGAAGGCGCTCATTGCACGCCAACGCCAAGCCATAAGCGACAAATAAAAAAATATCCATCCGAAATGAAAAATAACCCAATGAAACAAGAAACCAATAGAGAATAAAGACTAAAACACGCTAACAGAGAATAGTCTTATTAGAATCATCTATTCTTCACGCGCATCATTTTAAAACGTATCGGCCACGGACTTTTTAGCTGAGACATGCTACACTTTCCGGCAAAGATAGTGTGGTCTTTCCTGACTTGGTTATTCAAAGCCCTCGACGTATGCTGTGGGTAAAATAATCCCAACAGCATCAGGGAAATGAAAGAATAGAGACGTAATGGAAAAGAACAATCATAACCATGCCCGCCGGAATATACTTCTGTTAACCGCCGCGTGGCTGTTTCCCACCTTACTGGGCATCATCTTCAGCTTTTTCACTGCTAACCAGGAAGTAAGACAGGATCTGAAGATAACCAATCAGGTCATCTTGCATCAGGCGGAATCCATTAGCCGGCAGGCCTGGAGCATGGTGGACAGCTTATTAATTTTAAAAGGAAAAACCTGCGAACGCGCGTTCCCCGTGCTGATACAGCAGGGCACCCTTTCCGCCTATTTTCGTTCAGTGGGGCTAACGGAAAAAACCGACCTGTACTGCTCTTCCGTATCCGGCAACCAGCGTATCCCCATCGAAAACATCATTATGCGCCCGCTGCCGATACCCATGCCCGAGGTATGGAATACTTCACTGAAAGAAACCAAAAGCGTCAAGGAACGCCCTGCGGTGCTGTTTGCCCGCCAGGATGCCTCATCGTTCGGCGCCTTTGCCATTGTCGATGCGCAATATTTGATCGACTTTATGAACGCCATGGGGAACACCCGAAAATACCTGCTAAGCATCCAGTTCAACAACGGCTACATCATCAGGGAAGGCGCGCCGATTATCGACAATAATCCGCTGATCTCGCCGATGTCGGCCACCGTCGACTCATCCCGTTACCCGATTACCGTCAGCACGGCGGTACCGGCTTCGGAGTTGATTGAGTCATGGCGGAACGCCTTCACCACCTTCCTGCCGCTGGCGCTGATTTTGTCCGCCGTCTTTACCGCCATTATACGGTCGTGGCAAAAACGCAAAATGTCGCTGCGCGAAGAGCTGCGCAAGGGGATGCTTAATGATGAGTTCGCCGTACATTATCAACCCATCTACGATATAACTACCCGCAGTTGCGTCGGTGTGGAAGCGCTAATGCGCTGGTATCGGCCCGGCGGCAGAAGCATCAGTCCGGATGTGTTTATCCCTACGGCGGAGAATGAACATTTGATCATTCCGTTAACGCACCATATGTTCAGACTGCTGGCCAGCGATGTCAAACACTGGCAGGTGCCGGAAGGTTTTCATCTGGATGTGAATATCGCGGCCGAACATATTCAGCATCCCGATTTTGTCGCCGACATCCGCCGCTTTGCCGACATGTTGTCGTCGCACAAGATGCGCATTACCCTGGAGCTCACCGAACGCAGCCTCATTACCAATACGCAGGATGTGGTGGAAAAACTGACGCTATTGCGCCAGGAAGGATTCATTATCGCCATTGATGATTTCGGCACCGGCCACTGCTCGCTATCCTATCTGCAAATGTTCCCTCTGGATTATCTCAAAATCGATAAGGCCTTCGTTGGAACCATTGAATCGAGCAATAGCGATACGCCGGTACTGGACGCGATTATCGGGCTAAGCCGTCGGTTAACGTTGGATATGGTGGCGGAAGGCGTGAATACCCGGCACGAATACCGATACCTGAAGCAAAACGGCGTTAAATATTTGCAGGGCTATCTGTACGCCCGCCCGATGGACAGCCGGACATTTATGGCATGGTTGCGAGGACGCCGGGTGCGGCCGATTACCCGCCAGTCCTGATATATCAAGGCCCCCCCAGCGGGGGAGCCTACTCGCACTCGTTATTTCGCGTCAGGCAATGCATAGGCGATAATATAGTCGCCAAGCTTGGTGCCGAACGAACCGTGTCCGCCGGCGGCGATTACCACATACTGTTTGTCGTTAACCCTGTAGGTCATCGGCGTAGCCTGACCGCCTGCCGGTAAACGCGCCTCCCAGAGCGGTTCGCCATTGGTGACGTTAAATGCGCGCAGATAGTTGTCCGCCGTCGCGGCAATGAAGAACACATTACCCGCGGTTGATACCGGAGCGCCCAGCATCGGCATGCCGACCTTGAACGGCAGCGGCAGCGGAGAGCTGTCACGAACGGTACCGATGCGTTTTTTCCACACGATATCATTGGTTTTCAGATCAATGGCCGAGATATAACCCCAGGCCGGCTGCTTGCAAGGAACGCCCAGCGGCGACAGGAAAGCGTTCAGCTTAACGCCGAAAGGCACGCCGTACTGCGGCTGAACCCCTGATTCCGAACCGGAACCGCCTTTATCGCCCTCGCTCGGTTGCGCCGGATTATTCGGGCCGCGAGGAATCAATTGAGAAACGAACGGCAGCGCCATCGGATTGGCGACGGCGATTTGCCGGTCGGTATCAACCGAAATACCGCCCCATTCGAACATGCCCAGGTTGCCGGGAAAAACCAACGTTCCCTGCTCGGATGGCGGCGTAAACGGCCCTTCATAACGCAAGCGATGAAACATCACGCGGCAAATCAGCTGATCGTAAATCGTGGCGCCCCACATATCCTTACCGCTCAACGGCTGCTGAGGACGGAACGTCAGTTCGGAATAAGGCTGGGTGGGAGAAAGACGATCGCCCTTGGCCGGACCTTGCGGGACCGGAGTTTCCGGCGCGGGAACGATGGTCTCGCCGGTTCGGCGATCCAGCACGAAGATATTGCCGGTCTTGGCAGGTACATACACCACCGGCACGGTATTGCCGGTCTTATCGGTAATGTCCGCCAGGCTCGGCTGCGCCGGTACGTCCATATCCCATAAATCATGGTGAACCGTCTGATAGAACCACGCCAGTTTGCCGGTCGTCGCATTCAGCGCCAGCAGGCCGCTGGCAAAACGCTCCATATCCGGCGTGCGATGACCGCCCCAGATATCCGGCGTCGCCACGCCAATCGGCAGGTAGACTAAATCCAGCGCGGCATCATAGGCGGCCGGCGCCCAGGAGTTCGGCGAATTTGGCGTATAAAGCTGTTTTCCTTGAGGGATCTTGTTTGGATCTTTGCTGCCGGTATCAAAGACCCACAGCAGTTTGCCGCTCTCCACATCAAAACCCCGTATCACGCCGGAAGGTTCGCGCGTGGAGTAATTATCGGTCACCGCGCCGGCGATAATCACCACGCGGTCGGTTACGATCGGCGGCGACGTCGGCTCATAAGCGCCGGCTCGGGTATAGGGCATATTGCTTTGCAGATTCAGCTTGCCGTGATCCGCAAAGTCGGGACACAGCTCGCCGCTTTTCGCATCCAGCGCGTACAAATTGCCGTCGTTGACCGGCAGCAGAATACGGCGGGCACAGAGCGCGGGCTTGGTATCCGCCGTATTGGCCTGCGCTGCCGCCGGGGTCTGATGGTAAGATACGCCGCGGCAGGTGACGTGCTGAAATGAAGGATTGGTTTCCAACTGCGGATCAAAATGCCATTTTTCCTTGCCGGTCGCCGCGTCGAGCGCAAACAGCCGTTGGTGCGGAGTACAAAGATAAAGCATATCGTCAATCTTGATTGGCGTAACTTCATCGGTGATTTCCTCCGGATCGTTGGCCTTTTTCAGATCGCCGGTGCGAAAGCGCCAGACTTCCTGCAGCTGCCCGACATTTTTGTCGTTAATCTGCGTCAGCGGCGAATAGCGCGTACCCTGTTGGGTCCGGCCATAGGCGGGCCAGTCGCCGTCGGGAATCCCGTCGGCGGCTTGGTCGGCGGCGGCGGTTTGCGCGACGCTCAGGGTGCCGTTAATTTCCTGCGGGTCATTAAATATCGCATACCCCAGCACGATGACGGCGATCGCCAGCGAGACGCCCAGCGCCCCCCGCGCCAGCGAACCTCGGGCATTCAGGCCGCGGTAAATAACGGGAAGCGTAATCCACAGGCCGAAGAAGAAAGTGACGTCCAGACGCGGCGTCAGCGCCCAAAAGTCAGGCCCGACCTCCCACAGCGACCAGATCGTCGTGCCGAGCAGGAAAAATGCGTACAGCAACAGCGCCCCGGCGCGTCGCCGATACAACAGCCAGGCCGTCGCCAGCATAATCAGACCGGCGATCAGGTAGTACAAGGAGCCGTGCAGTTTGACCAGCCAGATACCGCCAATCAGCAGGTATAGGCCGGTCAGGGCGGAAAATAGAACGGTGACGATTATCAGTATGCGTGATAATCCTGCTTTACTTGCCATAGAATTAACCTTACAAAAATTTAAAGTTACGCCCTAAAGGTTACGCCAAATCTTTAAAATATCCTTTTATGCCGGCATTTATTTCCGCCTGATTCATCGCACTCACGCCCCGGTCGACCGCGCCGTCTGTTTGCGCCCGCCGCCGTCCGAGGCCGGCGGCTCGCTTATAGCCAGCCGCGATTTCTGAAATCAAGCATCAGTTGGGTAAAGCGCGTCATTTCTTCCGGGGTTCCCATGGAGATGCGGCACCAGTCCGTCGCCGGCGGGAACGCCCTGCCGATGATCACGCCGTGTTCTTTCATTTTTTGCTGATAGGAGGCTAGAGGCACCTTGATTCGATGAAACAGAAAATTGGCCTCCGAAGGCAGATACTCAAGATCGAGCTTTTTCAATGCGGAGATTAAAATCTGACGCGAGGTATCAATGGTTTTCTTACTGTATTTAATGAAATCTTTATCATCCAGTGATGCGCTGGCGGCCTCAATGGCGCAGAAATTCAAGGATTCAGAGGTATTATAATCCGCCATTTTTTTCAGCATGTCGCTATTGCCGATCGCATACCCCGCACGCATACCCGCCATGGCGAATATTTTTGAAAAGGTTTTCAGCAGAACAATATTGTCATAGCCTTCTCTGATCAAACCGTCGACCGAACGGAATCCCGGGTCATTGACGAATTCGGCATAAGCCTCGTCCACCAGAAATAATGTCTCTTTGGGCTGACTCTTTATCCAGGGTTCAATCAAATCGGCAGGGGTAATGGTGGCGGTAGGGTTATTAGGATTAACAATATAAACAATGGAAGGACCGTCATATTCATCAACCGCTTTTTTCAGCCCGGCGACATCGAATTTCCAGCCCGGCAACATAGGAACGCGAACAATATTCATCCCCATGATTTTGGCGTATTTAGGCCCGCCTTCGTAGGTCAACTCCGGAATAACAAGCTGGGTTTTCGGCGTTCCCAGAGCTTCAAAACAGGAACGAATACCTTCGCACGATCCTTGTAACACCAGCACCTTGTTTTTATCGACGCCGTGCATGCCGGCAATCTTGTCGCGCAGCAAACCTTCCTCCTGATAAGGGTAACGGTTAGCCTTGGCTATTGCCTGGCGGGCCGCCTCTTGCGCTTTGGGCGACATCCCCAACGGGTTTTCATTATAGTTGATGCGTATCAACGCGGACGAGGCATTATTGGTTGATGCGCCGTCGGCGATCGTCGAGGCTAATGCCGTTTTGCTCAATCCGCTTAATGCCAGTCCCCCAAGAAGCGCGCTGGAATATTTAAAAAGATCTCTACGCTGCCTATTAATAGTTTTTATCTCGCTCATGAACACCCCATTATTATCGGTTTATTAACATCAGGTATTCATTAAGCAACTCCTGTACCAATCAGATAAAAATACCGTCGCCAAACAAATTGAAACAGCTCGTCACATTTCACTACGGAAAAATAATAAAAATGGCCATTTCCGCGTGGCGTTGAGCAGCAATTTAATTATCAAAATAATAATACGACATCTAACAATTATATTTTCCATACAACAAACCGCAGGGTTGCGTCGATTAAAACGCGAACAATGCGCACGGTATCCCGCAAGCGGCTGCACTAAAAAAGTGCCCGACATGCTCGAATATCATGATTGATATTGCCGCCGACAGGATAGCGACGGTCGACAAGGTGGCCGTTTTCGATTCGCCCGCTGAGATCGCAAGCCGCGCCTATCAATCGTAGCTAATGGCGGCGAACAGCAGATGTCCCTGTTCGCATGCGGGGCGAACCTCGACGGCGCAGCCGTTCCACCATGCGCCCTGCCCGCGCGTGAATGACTGACTCCCCGCCTGCCAGCGTCCGTCTATCACCCAAAAAACCCCGGCATCGGCCTGCTGCGCCTGCCGGGTGGCGATCACCGTCGCCCGACAAACCCCGCGGCGCGTCATAATATTAAAGTCCAGACTCTCCGGCCCGGATAGACGGGCATTGACCTCCGCTTCTCCGGCAAAGGCAAAAGGCTCGAACAAGGCCAATTGCCGGTCAAACGCCCCCGGCGACGTCAGCGCCACCCCCTCGCCTTCCAATAGGGTAATCACCCGGTCTACGCCAGGGAAAAAAGAAAAAGCGCCGCTGGAAGCAATACTGGCGATGCTGGCGCGCCACGCAAACTGCGCCGCGCGGGGCGGAAAACTGATGATTTCCCGCGTTTCCCCGCCGCCGTTACGCCAACGCGTCACCGGCAGCCTATCGGTATCATAAACGTCGATCATGAAATACGCTCTGTTGAGTCAGGGACGGCGACGCCGTCCCTGCTATCGATTTGGTTCAAACGGCCGGAGCGACTATTGGCCCTGACGGGCAAACGCCAGCGCCGACGCCAGCATGGCCTGAAGATGCGTCTGTAACGCCTGGGCCTTGCGCGGTTGCCAGCGCCAGGGCGGCGTTTCATCCATATAGCCGCACTGCGCCAGTTCCATCTGCACCGCATGTACGCCTTGCTCCGGCTGACCATAGCGCCGGGTGATATATCCACCGGTATAGCGTCCGTTCTCTACCAGCGTGAACGGATCTGCGGCCTGAGCGATTGCCGCGATACGCTGCTGCAACTCAGGCGCGCAGCTCACGCCTTTATTGGTGCCGAGATTAAAATCAGGCAAACGCCCGTCAAAAAATTGCGGCAAGACTGAACGAATGGAATGCGCGTCCCACAGTACCACGCGCGGGAAGCGGGTTTTCATGCGCAGCAGTTCCTCGGCGAGCTTATCGTGCCAGGGTTGCCAGTAGCGGCAGCGCCGCGCCTGCACCTCATCGGGAGACGGCGCGGCGCCCGGCAGGTAAATCGGCCCGCCGTCAAAGCGCGTCTCCGGACACAGTCCGGTGGTGGCCTGCCCCGGATAGAGGCTGGCGCCGTCCGGCGGACGATTGAGATCGACCACATAGCGTGAGTAGGTGGCCTGAAGCCATGACGCGCCCATTTGCCTGGCAAAAGCATAGAGTTGCTCAATGTGCCAATCGGTATCGGGCACGTCTTGCGCTTCGGGCGTCAGGGTGCCGGCCATCTCGTCGGGCAGCCGAACCCCGGTATGCGGCATGGTGATAAACAACGGTTCGCTGCCCTGATGAAAAATAAACGGCGCTGGGGTAGTCATGGTATTAATCTCCCGATCAAATTTGTTGCAATAGCTGCCGACGCACATTGACGAACGCCGTTAACGCCGACGGATGCAGCGGATGTTGACGATCAACCCGCTGCCGACCGCCGGTCCATACCCGTCTTACCGCCGAACCGCGCGAGCTGCCGAATAAGTGACCGGCCAGGACATTGTCCTCGGGCAGTAGCGCCAGCGCGACGTGTTCGCCGTCCAGTTCCACCAGATCGGCGCGCTGACCGACGGCAAGTCCGTCCACGTTGCGACCGCTGGCCTGCGCCCCGCCATGCAGCGCCCCCAGATACAGGCTGGCGGCGACATCGGTCTGCTGTTGGTCGGCGCAGACATTGCGCTGGCGAAACTGCAGCCGCTGGGAGTATTCCAGCATCAACAGTTCTTCGGCGGCGCTGACGGCGACATTACTGTCGGAGCCGATTCCCCAACCGCCGCCTTGCTGGCGCCATAAAGGAAAGTCGAACATGCCGTCGCCCAAATTAGCCTCGGTGGTTGGACAGAGTCCGACCACGGCGCCGCTGGCGGCGGCGCGCTGATACTCCGGCGCAGTCATATGGGTGGCATGGATCAGGCACCAGCGGCGATCGACCGGCTGATGTTCCAGCAGCCATTCCACCGGACGCAGACCGCTCCAGGCAAGGCAGTCCTCCACCTCTTTACGCTGTTCGGCGACGTGGATGTGTATCGGCGCATGCGGATCCATTCGTTCAATGCCGGTCAGCAATTGCGTCAGGGCATGGGCGGAAACGGCGCGCAATGAATGCGGCGCGACGCCCAGCCGTACCTCGCCATCGCGCGTCTGCGCCAGCAGCTGTTGCCATAAGCGAAGAAACTGCTCGGTGTCGTTGATGAAACGGCGCTGCTTCGCCTCCGGCGGCTGACCGCCGAAACCGCTATCCTGATAGCACACCGGCAGCAGCGTCAGGCCGATGCCGGTGTGCTGCGCCGCGTTGATCAGACTGCGGGACAGCGCCGCCGGATCGGCATAGGGCCTGCCGTCGGGTTGATGGTGCACATAGTGAAATTCGCACACCGAGGTATAACCCGCTTCCAGCATTTCGCTGTACAGCCAGGTGGCGACAATTTCAAGCTGCTCCGGCGAGATCTTCGCCGCAAAGTCATACATCAGATTGCGCCAGCTCCAGAAGCTATCCTGCTGCTGCCGACGGTACTCCGTCAGGCCGCTAAACGCGCGCTGAAAAGCATGCGAGTGCAGATTGACCATACCCGGCAGCAGCCAGCCGGCCTGTTCAACATCGGGTGGGGGGCGACAGTCCGATGCAACACGGAGGATCACGCCTCGCTCATCCCACTCGATCAATACGTCGCGATGCCAGCCATCATTAAGCAACGCGTGTTGGGCAAAAAGTTGATTCGCTATCATGGTGGTCGCTACCTGGTGAAGAAAAGAGATCGGTCCCGCGCCTTAGTGCTGTGACAAGACCGACTGAAGAAACCGCTGGGTACGCTCATTGCGCGGCGAACCAAAAATCTGCGCCGGCGTTCCAGACTCAATAATGCCGCCGCCGTCCATCACCACCACCCGGTCGGCGACTTCGCGGGCAAATCCCATCTCATGGGTGACGACAATCATGGTCATGCCTTCCTGTGCCAGGAGTTTCATGACCTGCAGCACCTCGCCCACCAGTTCGGGGTCCAGCGCCGAGGTCGGCTCATCGAACAACATCACCGTCGGCGACATCGCCAGCGCCCGGGCAATCGCTACTCGCTGTTTCTGCCCGCCCGACAGACTGCCCGGCATCGCCTGCGCTTTGGCGGATAAGCCGACTTTTTCCAGCAGTTGCATCGCCTGCTGCCGAACGGCGAGCTTGCTCATGTCGCGCAGCATCAGCGGCGCGACGCAAATGTTCTCCAGCACCGATAAATGCGGAAACAGATTGAAGGACTGGAACACCATGCCGACATCTTTACGCAATTGGTTGAGCTGAGGCTCGGCCAACATTTTTCCGCCGCTGATCAACGGTCGCCCGCACAGCGTCACATCCCCTTCCTCCGGGTGCTCCAGGCCGTTGCAGCAGCGCAGAAAGGTACTTTTTCCCGAACCGCTGGGGCCAATAATCACCACCACTTCACCCGGAAAAACGTCGAAATCAATGCCGTGCAGAACCCTGTTGTCGCCAAAGCGTTTGCCCAGATTACGGATGGTGATCAGCGCGGATGTCTCTACAGATTGACGATCGGTCATTACTGCACCCCTTTCATATGATGACGTTTCTCAAAATAACGCAGCGCCACGACGGAAATGCCCGTCAGAATAAAGTACACGCCGGCCACCACCAGATAGGTTTCCAGGTCGCGGTAAGAGTTGCTGATTACCGTCGTCCCGGCCTGCATCACATCCTGAATGGTGATCAGGGAAACCAGCGCCGAGTTCTTAATCAGAGCGATAAATTCATTGCCCAGCGGCGGGATCATGCGCACCAGCGCCTGAGGCAGGATGATTTTATACATCGCCTGTACGCCGGACATCCCCAGTGAGCGCGCCGCTTCGTTCTGGCCGCGTTCAATGGACGTGATCGCCCCCCTGACGATTTCCGAAATATAGGCGCTGGAATAAAGCCCCAGGCCGATAACGCCGCAGAAGAAGGATGGCAGCATCAGACCAAAACGCGGCAGGCCGTAATACCAGATAAACAGCTGCACCAGCAGCGGCGTGCCGCGGATCAGGGTGACATAGGCGCTGGACAACGCATAGAGTACGCGGCGCTGCGGGTTAAGCCTGGCGATGCCCACCAGAAGACCGAGCGAACACCCCACCAGGAGCGCGCACAGGGTAATCTCGATAGTCACCAGCGTGCCGGCCAGCAGAGCGTCGCTGCTGGCGAATACCGGCGCAAAGTTAAGATCTAGATTCATAAAAAGTATCCTGTGATACGTGGTGGTTTTGCGAGCGTCATGGGACGCTCGCGGCGGCTATTGATTAGTGGGTGGGAAACCATTTATCCATCAAATTCTGGTACACGCCGTTAGTCTTGAGGGTCTCGATGGCGCCATCAATGTCATCGCGCAGCTGCGGCAAATCTTTACGCACCGCAATCCCGTATTCTTCGGAGGTCAGTTGGTCAGGCAGAATCCGTACCCCGCCTTTGGTGCGCGCATATTGGAAGGCGGCCGGCTTGCCGGTCACCGCGGCATCGACGCGACCGATGCTGACCAAATTGAACATTTGCTGATTTTTCTCCACTTCCACCAGTCGGACCTCCGGCATATTGCCGTGCAGCCATGCCACCGACTTGGTGCCGACCTGCACGCTGACGTTTTTGCCGTTCAGATCGTCATGGTTTTTGATTGCGGCGTTATCGTCTTTCACCACCACCACCAGTCCGCCGGTCAGATAGGGTTTGGTGAAATTCACCACCTGAGCCCGTTCCGGCGTGATATAAATGCCCGATACCGCAATGTCCGCGCGCTGCGAGGTCAGATTGGGGATCAGTCCCTTGAAATCGACGTTTGTCCATTTTACCGGTCGGTTCAACTGCTTGCCGATGGCCTCTACCAGTTCGATATCAAAACCGCTGAATTTGTTGTTTTCCATAAACTCCAGCGGCGGGAAAGTCGCATCCGTGACGGCCTTAATGGGTTCGCCCTGCTGCGCCAGGGTCATACCGGAAACACAGGACAGGCCAATGGCGAACAGGGTGTTTAACAAAGCTCGACGGGTTACAGACATAATTTTATCCTCTGGGTAAGCGACGTTATGGATCCCCGATGGGCCACGGCGTCAAAAATCTTTTAACTGCAGATGTATACGTTCGACGGCCGAAGCCGTCAGGCCAATCAAATCAGCCTGTTTGCCGGATACCCGCTGCGAAGGCGCCATCAGGCTCAACGCGCCGAGTAACTTGCCGTTGAGCGTCAGTAACGGAAAACTGACGCCCCAGATACCGGCATCCACTTCGCTGTCGCTGGCGGCGTATCCCCGCTCGCGGATCGCCGCCAACTGCCGCGTGACCTCAGCGCGTTGCTCTGGATGCGGAAACTCCAGCGGCAGAATATGGCGCAACTCGGCTTCCGGCAGGTGCGCCAACAGGCACTTCGCCGTCGCGCCGGCGCGCAGCGGTACGCTGCGTCCCTTCTCGAAAGAACAGCGCAGCGACTGCGTCGCCTCAATCATGCTGATGCAGACAGCCTGCCGTTCAACCGCGATGGTAATGGCGACCGTCTCCTGCGAGGCATCGGACAGCCAGCGCATATCTTCCTGCGCGCACTGCGCCAGCAAAGCGCTTTCATCAAAGCCCACAGCCAGCTGCAAGCTCACCGGCCCCGGCGCGTACAACCCGCCGATTTCCATGACGAACCCCCAGCGACGCAGGATCGCCAGTTGACGATACAGGGTGCTTTTGGCCAATCCGGTCATCTTCATCAGTTCGCTGGCGCTGGCCGCTCGGCCATACTGCGCGATGGTTTTCAGAATCATCAGCACCCGCTCCTGCGCGGTGATGATCGCCTCCCCCTGATTGTCGGCCTGCGAATCTTTCAGCATGCTGGTCTCCCGCGATACGAATCCATGAAATCAGGTGACGGGTATCACCCTGATAAGACTAAAGCAGAGGTCATGCCATATTTTGGGAAATCAATTCCCGCATAATGGGAACATAAGTAAATACAATTATTTAAATTAGATAAAAAGATGAAAAAAAGATAAAAAATACGGAGGTGGCATGAATGGACAAATTTTTCGCCCGGCGAGCGCCGACGGCGAGCCGGCGCTGCACCATATTGATGAGCCTGACGCACCAAAATAAAGCACATTCATTTTATATTTCGGCATCTATCGCCGTCATTTTTATGCCTGCCGCGCAGCCGTCGATACCTCCCTGACACCAAAGGAGATATTATCCCGCGAGGCCATCGTCGCTTTAGGCTCACGGCCAGCCGATACCGGTGCGCATCTTTATCCATTCCGATAGAAAATCGCATATCTTATATTTTTTAGTTCATTGCACCACGGAGGGATTGCGTCTATATCACGCATGAAAAGAGAGACCACAACGTTGTCAGGTAAAAGATATGCATCTGGATTTACGGCAATTGCGCAATTTTCTGGCGCTGACGGAACACGAGAGTTTTGTACAGGCGGCGGAATCCGTCTGCCTGTCGCAATCGGCATTTAGCCGCAGTATTCAGACGCTGGAACAAACCCTGGGTCACCCGCTGATCGATCGGCAAAGCAAACGATTTGCCCTCACCTGGCAGGGGAAAAAATTGCTGCCTTTCGCACGTCGGATGCAGGAATTATCGTGGGAATTGATCAACGATATGCAGCAAATACTTGATGAGGAAGGCGGCGAGTTGACGTTTGGCTGCGGCCCGGCGCCGGCGATCGCGCTGATCCCACATGCCGTGGCGCGATTTCACCAGCTGCGGCCACGGGACCGCGTAGCCTATAGCGTAGATAACTGGCAGTCGCTGCGTCAGCGTCTGTTAGCCGATGAATGGCCGTTTTTCGTCGCCGACACCTGGCACGCCGAATTGGAAAGCAGCTTTCGCATCCAGCCGTTGAGTCAGCAACGCTGCTTTTTTATCTGCCACCATACGCATCCGCTGGCTCGCCAGGCAGCGGTCACGCCGGACGAACTGTTGCGTTTTCCGCTTGCGGCGCCTTATCTGCCGGTCGGTATGCGTAAAATCCTCGCATCCCTGACGCGTCAGCCCGATTTCCGTCCGCAAATTCAGTGCGACCATATCTATTCGCTGTTCAATGTGCTCGCCCAAACTCAGGCGATCAGTTTTGCCAGCGAAGACGGTCTGGCCTTAGGACAACGAAGCCATCAGTTGGTGGAGATTCCGCTTACCGAAACGCCGCCGGAGTGGGGAGAGATGCGTACTCGTTTCGGTATTATCTCCAATCTGCAAAAAAAACCATCGCCACTGGCGCAACTGATGATAGACACGCTGATCGAGCAGGACCGGCAGCGCCGATCCGCCGGTTATTCAGCCTGACCGGCGGCATTATAGCGCGGCCAGACCGCTTCCTGCCGTTGATCCGCCAGCGCCTTATCGGCAAAGCCGCCGGCAAACCAGGTAGCGACCGGATAATCAGCGCGGATCAGCCCGGCGGCTTTAGCCCGCTGAATGCTGTCCTCAAAGCTGGCGTGCAAAAAGGCATCCAGTCGCGGAGAGCTCTGAAAGTTGAGGTCGTTCGGATTCAGCTCTTCCGCAAATAGCGCCGTTGGAATCTGGCTCTGCTCCGACATCAACGCGATATAATCCGGCAGATGCGCCGGATCGGCGATCCAACTGGCGTTTTCCACCAGCACGTTCACCAGTTGCTGAGTCACCTGCGGATAGCGTTGAATAAAGTCTTCGGTCGCCAGCACCGCGGCCTGAGTGGTGTTGGCGCGTCCCAGCGCGCTGCTGTTGGCCACAATATTGATGCCTTGCTTGCGTAAGGCAAGCAGTCCGACGCCGCCCCACGCGGCGTCCACCCGCTTGGCCGCCAGAGCGGCTTTGCTGGCCGTCCAGTCCAGATTTATCACCCGGATATCGCGCTCGTTGAGTCCGGCGCTTTTCAGCGCCCTCTCGAAAGAGAGCTGGTCCGCCGTGCCCTTATAGACCGCCACACGTTTGCCGTGTAAATCTTCAATACGCCGAATGCCGGATTCCGGCGTCGCCGCCAGATATGAATTTGAACCGCGAGACCCCACCAGCACTCGGGTAGGCAACCCGCCGGCGCGGCCGATGATCGCCGCCAGATCGCCCAGATAAACGACGTCCAGCTGTTTGTTTGCCAAGGCTTCGTTCACCGCCGGCCCCGCGCCTTTGAAAAATAGCCAGTTAACTTTGATGCCCTGAGGCTCAAATACCGCCTCCAACTGGCGACGAATATGCGCCAGCCCCAGCGGTCCGCGAATAAACGGCTTGCTGCCCGCGCTTTGGTCGGGCAAACCGATACGGATTTCCGTCGGCTTGCTCTCCGCTGCCTGAACCAAACCTCCGGCCAGGGTAAGGCCGGCCAGCATAAGTGAACCGACGATGCGCTGAGTCATTTTCCACCAGCGGCTTACTCCATTTTTCTGCATTGCCTGACTCCATCAATAACAAGCTGTTGTCATCAAACTAGCGAAACACGACGCCGCGGTTTAAATAACATTTCCGACTTTATTCAGTAAAAAAAAGCATATAGCAGTCATTTACCCGTCATCGGGCGGCAATCCGCCGCATATGCATTTTTTGCACGCCCGCAATCGGTTTAATGCATTGGAATTCGAGACTAAAAACTGTTTTTTTATTCCTTATTAATCTGCTATGGCTGGTTTCGATAAAGAAAATGAATAAGGTTATTTTGCTGAAAATGTCACCGCTAACCTGGCCGACGCTGCCGAAAAAAACCTTTTATCCTTTGGCGGCGCCGCTCATCCTGCTGCTGCTGTGGTTCATCGGCAGCCGGCTAGGATGGATGCCGCCGCAGATCCTGCCCTCGCCGTTCGCGGTCGCCCGCACGGCGGCAGAACTGTGGTGCGGCGATTTGCTGTCGCAGCTGCTGGTCAGCCTGCATCATCTGTTCGGCGGTCTGCTGACCGGGTTGATCGCGGGCACCTTGCTGGGCGGGCTGATGGGCGCTTCGCCGCGGGCCGCCACGCTGCTGCGTCCGACGATCTATGCATTGGCGCAAATTCCGACCTTGGGCTGGATTCCGCTGTTTATGGTGTTGTTCGGCATTGACGACGGGCTAAAGCTGGCGGTGATTGTCAAAGCGGTGATTGTGCCGGTCACGCTGCATACCCAAAGCGGCGTCGACAACATTCCCCACTCGCTACTGGAAGTGGCCCGCACCTTGCGTCTGCCCTGGCGACAGCGCCTGCTGCGCCTGACGCTGCCGGCGATGCTGCCGGTCTGGCTGATTGGGCTGCGACTGGCGCTATCGCAAGCCTGGGTATCGCTGATCGTGGTGGAGCTGCTGGCGTCATCGCAGGGTATCGGCTATCTGCTGGTCTGGGGGCGTCAGCTGTTTCAGCTGGATATCGTCTTCGTCTGCATCGCGGTCATCGGGCTGGCCGGACTGGCAATGGAATGGGCGATCGACCGACTGGAACAGCGGTCGGTCTACTGGCCGCATCCTCCGGTCAGCCGCCTTGAGAGCTCGCCCTCGCGCGGATTAAGCGGCCTGATCTTGCCGGTCGCGCTGTTGGCGCTCTGGCACCATGCCAGCCTGTCCGGCTGGGTTGATAGCGCCTTGCCGCCGCCGCCGGCCGAGGTACTGCATGCGCTGATGACCGGGATCCGCGACGGCGTATTGCTGGACGCCATGCGACACAGTCTGCTGCGCGCGCTGGCCGGCGCTGCCGGCGGCGTCATCGCCGGTCTGCTGCTTGGCGTTCTGCTGGGGCTCAGTCCGCGCGCCGATGCGCTGATTACCCCCACCGTCGCCACGCTGCGCCAGATCGCGCTGTTCGCCTGGCTACCCTTGCTGACCGCCTGGGTGGGCAACGGCGAAGCCGGCAAAGTGGTCTTTGTGGCCTTGGCATCCTTCTTCCCCATGCTGGTCGCCAGCCACCGGGGAATTCGTCAGCGCTCGCGCCAACTGGAAGAAGTGGCGCAGGTGCTGCAGCTTTCGCTGGCGCGTCGGCTGCGCGTGCTGATCCTGCCGGGCGCGGCGCCGGCCATTTTCGCCGGCTTACGCCTGTCGCTGATTTATGCCTGGCTCGGCACCATCGGCGCGGAGTATTTCATGGCCTCGAACATTGGTATCGGCAGCCTGATGATTAACGCCCAACAGTTGCTGGATATGCCGACCATCATCAGCGGCATGCTGCTGATCGGCATTACCGGCGCCGCCATCGACCGCGCCGGACTGAGCCTGGAAAAACGTATGACCCGCTGGCGCACCACAGGAGAATCCGCATGAATGCCATCGACATCAACCACCCGCCGGTGGTGCAGTTTGCGCATTTAAAAAAGCAGTTCAACGTCAAAGGCCAACCGATGACGGTAATTGATGACTTCTCACTCTCGCTCTACGGCGGCGAACTGGTCGCTATCGTCGGCAGCAGCGGCTGCGGCAAATCCACGTTGCTGCGCATGCTGGTCGGGCTGGATAACGATTATCAGGGCCGGATTCTGGTCGACGGCAACGCGGTCAGCGGCATTAGCCGCGATCGGGGCATGGTGTTTCAGGAACCACGACTGTTTCCCTGGCTGACTGTGCGTCAGAACATTGCGCTGGGACTGGCGCAGGATAAACAGAGCAAAGATACGCGCGAGCGGCTGATCGACCATTTTATTCGGTTGGTTCACCTTGATGAGTTTGCCGACGCCCTGCCCGCTCAACTCTCCGGCGGCATGGCGCAGCGCGTGGCCATCGCCCGCGGGCTGGTGGCCAACCCGCGTATTTTAATGCTGGATGAACCCTTTGGCGCGCTGGACGCCCTGACCCGTCAGCAGATGCAGCAGGAACTGCGGCGCATCCATCAGGCGGAGGGCACCACCACGTTGCTGGTGACGCACGATGTGGAAGAGGCGGTTTATCTGGCCGATCGCGTCGTGGTGCTGGCGCCGCGCCCTGGCCGCATCCGTCACATCGCCGCCCTCGATCAGCCGCATCCCCGCCAGCGCGGCAGTCAGGCTTTTCATCAACAGTGCCATGAACTGCTGTCGCTGTTAACGCATCCCGCTACGCCGGCATCGCCGGTACCGTCACTGACCACATTCTGAATGGAGCTTTACTATGGGACACCCTTCCGTTTACCCCACCGGCACCACCATTTATAACCCGGATAAGGCCTGGGGCGGTTACACCGTCTTTCAGGCGCTGGAAAGCGGCGCCGTGCTGATCGACATGAACGGGGCGGAACTGCGCCTGTGGGAAGGCCTGCATGGTTTCCCCAATAAGATCCTGCCCGGCGGCTACATCCTTGGCCACAGCGGCGAACGAGACTCACGCTACGGCATGCAGGACATGGTCGATCTGATCCAGGTCGACTGGGAAGGCAATATCGTCTGGAAATTCAACGGTTATGAACAGATCAGCGATCCCGGTCAGCCCGTTGAATGGATGGCGCGCGCTCATCATGACTACCAGCGTAGCGGCAACCCGGTAGGTTACTACGCGCCGGGGCAGGAGCCTCAGTCGATAGGCGGAAACACGCTGATTCTGGCGCATCAGAACCTGCGCAATGAGCGTATCAGCGACAAACTGCTGCTCGACGATACCATCATTGAGGTAGATTGGCAGGGCAATGTTCTGTGGGAATGGCGTTGCAGCGATCATTTCGATGAGCTGGGCTTTGACGATGCGGCAAAAACCGCCCTCTACCATAATCCCAACATGCGTAAAAGCGGCGGCGGCATGGGCGACTGGATGCACATCAACTCGATGTCGGCCCTTGGCCCCAATCCCTGGTTCGAGCAGGGCGATACCCGGTTCCACCCAGACAACATCATCTGGGACGCGCGTGAATCCAACATTATCGCCATCATCGATAAGCGAAGCGGCGATATCGTCTGGAAGCTGGGGCCGAACTACAACACGCCGGAGCTGAAACATCTGGGCTGGATTATCGGTCAGCACCACGCCCACATGATCCCGGCCGGTCTACCCGGCGCCGGCAATATTCTGGTGTTCGACAACGGCGGCTGGGCAGGTTACGGCGCGCCTAACCCGGCTTCCGCCGACGGTGTTAAAAACGCCTGGCGCGACTATTCGCGGATACTGGAAATCAACCCGGTGACGCTCGATATCGTTTGGCGCTATTCACCCTATGAGGCGGGCATCCCGCATCCGACCGACGCATTCCGCTTTTACAGCCCTTACATCAGCAATATTCAGCGTCTGCCCAACGGCAATACGTTGATCAATGAAGGGGCGAACGGCCGGATCTTTGAAGTAACGGCGGAGCACGATATCGTTTGGGAGTACATTTCGCCCTACTGGGGAAAAACCGTTAACACCAATATGCTTTATCGGGCTTATCGCGTGCCCTATGACTGGGTGCCGCAACTGGCGCGGCCGCAGGAGATCCCGGTGGCCGCGCCGGACAACACGCGCTTTCGTCAGCCGGGCGCGGCGCAGCCAGGATTCGCCAGCGTGATCCGTGTCGATGGCGTCCGTCCTTACAAGAAAAGCGGCGATGCGCTGTGCGTAGCGACCGACAGCGAAGATCTGAAGCGCAGCCCCAAACTGTTTAGCGTTAATCGCTCACGCTTCGCGCCGCTGGACGAGGCCGGATGGCAATACCTCAGCCGACAGCCGGCGCCGCAGTTGTTGCTGGTCGGCGCGGAGCGCTGCGTACACTGCAAGAGCCTGTACCGTCAGTTGGAGAAGGTGCTGGACGAAGCCCTATACCGCCGACTTGATAGCCACTATCTGGACGCCGATCGCCACACGGATTTAGCGCAAAGGCTGGCGGTACGAACGCTGCCTACTCTGCTGTGGCTGGAACAAGGCGAGGTCAAAGCGCGCCTCAACGGCGTTCAGCAACCGGAGGCGCTGCGCAAGTGGCTGCGGCATAACGCCGGCTAACCCTGAGTCAGCCACGCCTTCCCCCTTCGCCGGGGCGACCCGGCGCAACATTTCTTTTGCATTATCTCGTTTCATTTTGTTATGTTATTACATAACGAAATGCAATGGTGATATGCAGTGATAATGACAAACAGCGACGAAACGGCAGGCCCCCTGCTGGCGGTGGATAACCTCAGTCTATCGATTGGCGGCGATAGAAAAATCAGCGGCCTCACCTTTAGCCTCCACGCCGGGGAGAAAGTTTGTCTGATCGGCGCATCCGGATCCGGTAAATCGTTAACCGCCAAAATAGTGATCGGCGCGCCGCCGACGGGCTGTCGAATCAGCGGGCAGATCCGGGTCAACGGCCAAGACGTGACGCATCTGAACGCCCTTGCCCGGCCGATTTCCACGCGCGTATCCGCGGTTTTTCAGGACTCCGCCACCGCGCTTAACCCCCTGATGAAGTTGGGAAAGCAGCTGTCTCTGGCGCTAGGCGCTTCATCTCAGGCCGAACTTGACATACTGCTGAATAACATGGGGCTGGGCGATATCGCCAATTTGCCGCAGCGCTATCCGTCCGAGCTATCCGGCGGTCAGCGCCAGCGTATCTGCATCGCATTGGCGCTGCTGGGGCGCACCCGTCTACTGGTTGCCGATGAACCGACAAGCGCGCTGGATGTGATTAGCCAGCGACAGGTTTTACAGGTATTGCAAGACAGGTGCGCGCAGCCTTCGGCTCCCGCCCTGCTGTTTATTACGCATGATATCGCCGTGGCGGCGCAGCTTTGTCAGCGAGGACTAGTGATGGAACAAGGCCGTCTGGTTGAAGACGGCAGCATGACGCAGCTGTTGAATGCGCCGCAGCATCCATATACGCGCAGTCTGGTCGATGCGGCTCGCCATGCCGACCGGTTGTTGTCAGACGTTGGAGCCCTTGCCGGATGAGCAGCCGACTGCATGACGTTTCCATCCCCTTTTTAAGCGCGCAAAACATTAGCCGTTATCACGCCGCGCCGCGTTTCCCATGGCAAAGATCCGTTCCCGCCAGCGCAATTTTTCGCGATCTGTCGCTACGCCTGCAACGCCATGAACGAGTCGGTCTGGTCGGCGTATCCGGCTGCGGCAAGTCCAGCTTACTGAGAACGCTGCTGGCGTTGGATGCGCCGGACAGCGGCGCGATACACTGCGACGGTCAACGGGTGCGGCCCGGCCCGGTGCGTTCGCTCCTGTGGTATCGCCGCCGCGTGCAGTACATTGCGCAGGATCCAGCCGGCTCTCTGGATCCGCGCAAAACCGTCGCCTCGCTGATTGCCGAACCCCTGAAGCGTCTGAGATGCGGCGAAGATATTTCCTCATCCGTTCTGAACGTCATGGATCAAGTCGGACTCAGCGCCAGCTTATCGGCAAGACCCGCCGGTCTGCTGTCGGGCGGACAGGCCCAGCGCGTAGCCATAGCCCGCGCGCTGGTGACCCGTCCGGATTTTTTGCTGGCAGACGAACCCATCAGCGGACTGGATTTACCGCTGCGGGAACAAATAAAAAATCTGCTACGGCAGGTGACGTTGCAAAATAATATGGGATTGCTGATGGTGTCGCACGACATCTCAACAATCGCCGGTTTGTGCGAACGAATGCTGGTCATGGACGATGGATGCATTATCGAAGATCGCCCGACGGCCGATGTGCTGGCCGCGCCGCGCCATACGCAGACTCGCCGGTTATTGGCGGCCATCCCCTGTTTAACTACGCCTTTTCATACCGCCGCCGCTCGCGCGGCGATAGGAAAATAAGAATTAATGGATGATTCTATGTCAGGTCTCGCCAACCAGCGCGCCGTTCAGCCTTATCCGCCGTTATTACTCGGCAGTCAGCTGGTTTTCAATATTGGTTTTTATGCCGTGGTTCCCTTTCTGGCCATCTTCCTGCGTGACGACATGCTGCTTTCCGGCTGGACGATTGGACTGATTATTGGCTTAAGAACCTTTTCACAGCAGGGGATGTTTCTGATTGGCGGCGCGCTGGCCGACCGTTTTGGCGCACGCGGCATCATTCTATGCGGCTGCGTGGTGCGCATTGCCGGCTACCTGCTGTTGGCGCTATCGGGGACGTTGTGGCCGATTATCCTCGGCGCCTGCCTGACCGGCGTGGGGGGCGCGCTGTTCTCGCCCTCGATTGAAGCGCTGATGGCGCGCGCCGGCACCGACAGTGAAAAACAGGGCAAGCGCAGCCGTTCAGAGTGGTTCGCGCTGTTCGCCGTCTGTGGCGAGCTGGGCGCGGTATTGGGTCCCCTACTCGGTTCCATGCTGGCTGGGTACGGTTTTCAGCGGGTCGCGCTGGCCGGGGCGCTGGTCTTTTTGCTGGCGCTGCTGGCACTGTTTTTCAGTCTGCCCGCCACGCCGCGCAATCCGTCGACCCTGCATATTGCGCCCTGGTGGCAGACTTTCCGCCAGCGGCGTTTCGTCGCCTTCATTATTGCCTACAGCGCCTACCTGTTCAGCTATAACCAGCTATACCTGGCGTTGCCGGTGGAATTGCATCGCGCCGGAGGCAATGAAAAGGATCTCGGGCCGCTGTTTATGCTGGCCTCGCTGATGGTGGTGTTGCTGCAGTTGCCGCTGGCGCGCTTTGCCCGCCGCCTGGGAGCCGCCCGTATATTGCCGCTGGGATTCGGCCTGCTGTCGGCCTCATTCTTCAGCGTCGCCCTGTTTGCATCCGCGACGCCGCCGGAAGGCTGGCTGCGGCTATTGCCCGCCATCTCGCTGATTACGCTATTGACGCTGGGACAGATGCTCATCGTTCCCGTCGGCATGGATCTGGTTCCCCGTTTCGCCGATAACCACAACCTTGGCGCCCATTACGGCGCGCTGGCCTCGATGGGCGGCGTGGCGGTGCTGGTGGGGAATTTCCTGCTCGGCGCGCAGCTTGACCATGCGCTGACGCCTTCAGCGCAAGCGATGACGCCCTGGTTGATGCTGGCGGCCGTTCCGCTGTGCAGCGCAGTGGCGATGCTGCTGATTTGTCGTCCATTTAAAAACCTATCCCCATCCAATCAATAGGATAAAAGATGAACTTTCGCCTTTTACCGCCGCTTTCGGCTTTACTTTGCGTCACCCTGCTACTTTCAGGCTGCTTCAACGCGCCGGAGGAAAAACCGGCCGCAGAGGGGCATGGCCGCCTGAAACTGGCGATGCTGCAACCGCCGCGTTCCGGGCTGACGCCGCTGAGTGATGACGCATTTAAACTGTCGCGCTGGAGTACGGCGGAAACGCTGGTGGTGCTTGATAAACTGGGCGAGGCCCAACCGGCGCTGGCCACTCGCTGGCGGCAAATCGATGACAAAACCTGGCGTTTCGAACTGCGTCCGAACGTTCGTTTCCATGACGATAGCGCGTTGAACGCGGCAACGGTGGTCAAGGCGCTCAGCGTCGCCGCGACCGCCGCGCCGAAACCCCGTATCCTCGACGGCGTCCAGTTGACCGTCGCCGCTGACGGCGAGAATGCGGTGATGGTATCAACCGCCACCCCCGATCCCTTGCTCCCGCAGCGCCTGTCCAGCCCGCAGTTGGCTATTCTGTCCACCGCCGCTTATGGCGCCAACGGCGTGGTCAACCCGCAAAATACCGGCAGCGGCCCCTTTGTGCTTCGCCGCGTGAACGGCACCAGCGGCGCTACGCTGGATAGATTCGACGGTTATTGGGGCGACAAGGCCCAGGCCAGCGGCATTGATGTCAGCTTTGTGCCGGACGGCGCGGCGCGAGCCGCCGCATTACGTACCGCCAGCGCGGATATTGTGGAGGCGATCCCGGTATCACAGGCGCCGTTGCTGGATCAGAAGCTGGTGCATGAAGTCCCCATGCCGCGCACCAATACGCTTTACCTCAACACCCGTCAGGGTCCGATGAAAGATCCGGCGCTGCGCGCGGCGGTGCGTGATGCGCTGAACCGGCAGCAACTGGTGGATAACGTTTATGAAAAACGGGCGGACGTCGCTCAGGGATTGCTGGGCCCGGCGCTGCCCTGGGCCGCCGCGCTGCGCCGACCGGTCGCCGCCCCGACTCCGGCCGCGTTACCCAACGGCGTCAGCATTACGCTGGCCACCTTCAGCGATCGCGCAGAACTGCCCGAAGTGGCGGTCTATCTGGCGCAGCAGCTCAGCGCCGCCGGCTTCACGGTAAAACAGGTGGTGCGCGAATATGCGCAAATTGAATCCGATGCGCTGGCCGGCAAATTCGACGCGTTCATCCTGTCGCGGGCGACGGTGCTGGACTCCGGCGATCCCGTCGCCTACCTCTACAGTGACTTTTCCTGTGAAGGCTCGTTTAATATTTCCCAGCTGTGCCGGCCGGAGATTGATCGGGCGTTGCAGCAGGCCGCCGCCACTCCGGCGGGCGATGAACGCCGCCAGGCGGTGATGCGGGCGGAAAATCTGATTTTAGCCAGCGATGCCGCCATCCCGATGCTGCATGAACGCGTTATTCAGGGAGAAAGCGCGCAGGTGGCCGATGCGTTGCGCGATCCGCGCGAACGCGCGCTGATTAATAGCGCCACCCGGCTCGTTGCCGCTAAAACAGCGGAATGAGGAACGAATGACCGTAACGTGTGAAGTCCCGTCATGAGCGAAACCTTGTATTGCCGTACCTGCGCCAGGATCGGACGCTCGGGGTATCCCCGCAGCGGAATCCCGGCACCGCTGTTTTCCCGCCTGCTGACGCTGGCGGCGATTATCGCGCTGATTGGCGTGCTGCCGTGGCTATCGGGGCAGGATCCGGCGCTGGCTTTGCTGCGCGCCCGTTCCGGCGATCAGGAAGCCACGGCGGAAACCTTGAACGCCATTCGCCAGTCGTTGGGGTTGGATCAGGGCCCGTTACAACTGCTGGCGAATTGGCTCGGCGGCTTACTGCGCGGCGACGCGGGAAATTCCTGGGTTTCGGGACGCCCGGTATTGCCGGGAATGCTGCAGGCCGCCGGGGTATCGCTGACCCTGATGGCATCGGCGGCGCTGGTGGCCTTTTCGCTGGCGGCGCTGCTGAGCGCCAACACGTTTCGCCAGGGATTGCGGGGGTCTGTTCGCCGGTCAAGCGGGCTGTTTGCCGCCATGTTCACCGCGCTGCCGGAATTTCTGCTGGCATCCTTCCTGCTGATTGTCGGCGCGGTCTGGCTGCAAGGGTTCCCGCCCTACGGCTGGAATGGGCTGCACTACGCGGTATTACCGGCGCTGGCGCTGGGCATTCCGGCCGGCGGCTATCTGGGCCGCATTCTCGCCGATGCGCTGTCGGCGACCTTTAGCGAAAGCTGGCTGACGACCTGGAACGTAGCGGGAATCGGTCGCCGGCATATCGCGCTGGCGGTGCTGAAGCGCACGTTGCCGGGCGTGATGCCGCTGGTGGGGCTGGTTTTGGTCTCCTTGACCGGCGGCGCCATCGCGGTAGAAAAAGTGTTCGCCATTCCAGGGCTGGGCCGCGCTACGCTGGGCGCGGCGGCGGCGCAGGACCTGCCGGCGCTGCAGGTTGGCGTGCTGATGCTACTGATTATCGCGTCGCTCGCCGGCATGGCCGCCGCCGGGACGCGAATGCTGCTCCTTGGCCGTGCGCTGAAACATGGCGCGATGCCGGTGCCGGAAGAAAATCAGATTGCGGTATCGCGTTATGCCGTCTGGCTGCCGCTGCTCTGTCTGCTGCTGTTAATCGTATTACTGATCGCCGGACTGCCGCGGGATCCGTACTCGTCCGCGTTTCTCCGTCTGCAGCCGCCCTCTTTTGCGCTGCCGTTCGGCGCCGATGCCATGGGGCGCGATCTGCTGGCCCGCGTCGCTCACGGCACGTTGAACACCTGCATATTGGCATTCATGGTTTCTTTGGCCTGCCTGGCGATTGGATTGTTTATCGGTGTGTTCCCGCGCCTGTTTATCGGCCCGATTGAAGTCGCCAATGCCTTGCCCGCAGTGATCGCCGGCCTGCTGGTGGCGGCGATCAACGGCCCGACGGCTACCGGCGCGGCGATAGCCGTCACCGCGGTCAGTTGGGCGCCGCTGGCGGCGCATACGGCGGCACAGGTGTCTGAAATTAGCGCGCGTCCCTATATTCGCCTGTTGCCGATCATCGGCGTTGGCCCAGTGCGCCGCAGCCTGTTTTACGTGTTACCGGCGCTGATCGGGCCGTTATTCCGCCATGCCATGCTGCGTCTGCCGGGCATCGCGCTGGCGCTGGCCTCACTGGGGTTTCTGGGATTAGGCGCATCGCCGCCCACCCCGGAGTGGGGCCGCGTATTGGCGGAAGGCATGCCGTATATCGAGCGGGCCTGCTGGGGCGTATTGGCGCCCGCCGCCGCATTAAGCATCCTGTCGGTGCTGGCGGTCAGCGCCGCCAATCTGTCCAGCCGGTCTGAGCGCTAGCCAACCGATAACGGATGTGGAAGCATCGAAACGTCGGGAATCGGCATTACGCCGGAAAGATGGCCCCGAGCACAAAGGACAGCGCCTTTGCCTCTTGCAGCAACAGTTGCTGACTGGCCGTATCTTCGGGATTAAAGCGGCTGGTCGGACCTGAAATGGTTAATGCGCCAGCAAGTTGATTATGGTGTTTAAACACCGGCGCCGACATCGACGCCGTCAGGTGACTGTTCGATATCTGACGATTAACGCCGGCGCCGGTGGAGGTGAACAACCCGGCCGGATAGCGCCCGTCATCCGGCATTCCCCGTTCGAAATCACGCAGCACCCGGGCCGACGAAGTATCGTCCATCGGCAGCATAGTGCCGACAGGCACGCTGGATTTGATGTGCTGCGGCGAATCCTTACGCAGCAGACACAGACGGGCGTCGCCGTCGCGAACAAAAAACGTACTGCTTTCAAGCGTGGCGTTGGTCAGCCTTTCCAGCACCGGCACTACATGTTCGCGCAGATTGAAGGTCCGCTCATAAGCACAACCTAACTGATAGGCGCGCGATCCTAACTCGTAGCAGCCATCAGGCCGTTTAAAGACGTAGCGCTCCGATTCCAGCGACAGCATATAGCGCAGGATCACGCTTTTGAACAGACCGGTACTCTCTTCCAGTTCGCCAAGCGTGATGCCGCCCGGATGAGGAATAAAGGCATCCAGAATCGCCAATGTGCGCTTTACGGCTTTTACCGAGCGATCGACATCTGTGGTTTTTTGCCTGGCCATAACTCTCCATTTATTTAGCAAAAACAGCAGGTAGAACGCTACTTTACTCGGATTAACACACCCTGCCAATCAACTCGCCGCCGGAAAAGTACAACCCGACGTTGTCCAGCATGCGCTGCTGCTGCGCCGCCTGTGCCGAATGGGTACCGGCGGCAAGATGCGGCGTTAGAATCAGGTTGTTCATCGACAGCAAACGCTCGGAGACCCGCGGTTCAGATTCGAAAACATCCAACGCCGCGCCGGCCAGTTGACCGGTTTCCAGCGCATCGCAGAGCGCGTTCTCGTCCACCAGCATCCCGCGGGCGACATTGATCAAGTGCCCTTGTGGCCCCAGTAATTTCAGGATATCGGCATCGATAGCATGGTAGTTTTGCGCCGTGCCGCGCGCGGCGACCACCAGAATATCGGCCCACGCCGCCAGTTGCGCAAGGCTCTCCAGATAATGGTATCCGCCAGGCTTGCGGCTGCGGCTGTGATAGCCGATGCGCATATCGAATGCTTCCGCCCGGCGCGCGATCTGCCGGCCGATCTCTCCCAGACCGTAAATGCCCAGCTTGGCGCCTTGCAGACCGGGCAACAACGGGTAGCGCTCGACGCTATTTCCTTTCCAGCGTCCGGTGCGCAGAAAGCGATCGCCGGTTAAAATATGCCGCGAACCGGCAAGAATCAGTCCCATGGCGAACTCCGCCACGCTGCTGGCGTTCGCTCCGGCGGCATTGGTCAGGGCAATGCCGCGCTGTTGCAGATAATCGCGATCCACGAATTCGATACCCGAACCGTAGCAAATAACCAGCCGTAAATTCGGCAACGCATCGATCAACGCGCGACTGGTTTTTATGCTGCTCATGGTCAGCAAAACCTCGGCATCCTCCGCGCCCGGAGGTAAGTCATCCCCCTCCAGGCTGGTTAACGGCCCAAGCAGGCGATAACCTTCACGGAGCCGTTTCACCAGATTTTCCGGCAGCATGCGCACCATTAATAGGCTCTTCATCATTTTTATCGTCTCTTCATTTTATCGTTAACGGGTCGGATCCTTTCCATCTCAGGATGCCCCATTGTCCGCACAGCACGGCCGCCAGCATCAGCGACATAATCAGAAAAGTCAGCATTACGTTGCCGACCGACGCCAGCAGCCCGACCAGCAGATTCCCCAACGGCATGGTGCCCTGAAATGACATGCTGTACAGACCGACGACGCCGCCGCGCAGCTCCGCTGGACTGTCATGCTGCAAGGTGGAATTGATCATGGTCGAGAAAAACGTCAGCGACAATCCCAAAAGCAGAAAGCAAAAGCAGGTCAGCAGCGGCCGTGAAGAAACGGCGATACCGACCAGCGCCAGCACGCTTAACCACGGCGCCGCCGCCAGCCACCGCAATAGCCGCTGATGTGAGATACGGGTTGAAATCAGCATCGCGGCACAAAGCGACCCCACCCCCGCGCTGCTGAAAAACCAGCCGGTATAGCGCGCGGTATCATGGAAGGTTTGCGCGGCCAGCACCGGAATCAGCGACTGGTATGAGGCGGCGAAAATACCGACGAAAGCCAGTATGGGCAGAAAGCGTACGGCGAAAGTATCGTTGACGACATAACGCAGCGCGTTGCGCATCCCGCCGGCGCGGCGGTTTTTATATTCCGTTTCCACGACCTCGATAGTGCGCACCGCCAGAAACATGGTCATCAGCCCGCACAAGCACAGCGTGAAGCCGCCCGCGGCGCCGAAGCGGTTGAAGCTGTATGCGGCAACGGCCGGGCCGAACATGCGCCCGATATTAAAAACCATGGTATTCATGGCGACGGCGTTATACATCAACGATTTGTCACGCAAACTGCTGGTCAGTAACAGCTGGCGCGTCGGCAGCTCCATGGAGGAAATACAGCCGGCCGCCGCCGCAATCAGCAGGACAAAGCTCGGATTGATGAAATCAAAAATCACGCTGGTCAGCAGCAGCGTCGAGAGCGCCATCGATAGGCATAAGATGCGCATCATGATGCCCTTTACCCGCGAGGGCGTCAGGCGACTGCCGAACAGCAGCGGGATCACCAACGACGGGCAATAGAGCAGAAAATTCAACACGCCAAGCAACCACGGCGAATGCGTCATCTGCCACAACAACAAATTCAGGGTCACGTTTTGCGTCCAAAAACCGAGAATTGACGCCGCCTGCCCCATGAGATATCTGCGCGTCATCGGTTCTCTGAAAACCGGGAAAGTACCCGTCAGCATCATGTTACTTCCTTGCTCATCGCCGGATACATGCGGCGATCGATAAAATAGGCGGCCGGCGCAACCGGCTGATTATCGACCCGGCGCCAGGCCGGGTCCCTAGGCGATAAACCGTTATTTCAGGCTGTGGCAAAACCGTTGAATTCGTGCGCAGGCCGCTTCCAGCTCAACCATTGACGCGGCATAAGAGAGACGAAAATGCGGCGCCAGCCCAAACGCGCCGCCATGAACCAGCGCAACGCCCTCGCTCGCCAGCAGGGCTTCGGTGAAGTCGCGATCGCTATGGATCACGCGGCCCTGCGGCGTGGTTTTATTCAAGGTCCCGGCACAGGACGGATAGACGTAAAACGCCCCCTGAGGCACTCGACAGCTTAGGCCCGGCGCGGCATTAAGCGCGTCGACCACATAATTGCGGCGCATGATGAAGCTGGCTCGCCACTCAGCAAAAAAGTCCTGCGGGCCGGTGAGCGCGGCGAGCGCCGCCCATTGGGAGATGGATGAAACGCCCGAGGTCGTCTGTCCCTGGACGGTCTCCATGGCTTTAATCAGCGGCGCCGGACCTGCGCCGTAGCCGACGCGCCAGCCGGTCATGGCATAGGCTTTGGATACGCCGTTAATCACCAGCGCGCGTTCCATCAGCGCAGGCTCGACCTGCGGGAAGGTATAAAAGACGCTGTCGTCATAAACCAGTTTTTCATAGATATCATCGGCCATCACCCAAACCTGGGGGTGACGCAGCAGGACGTCAGACAGCGCCCTCAATTCCTGCCGGGTATACACCGCTCCCGACGGATTGGACGGCGAATTGAACAGCAGCCATTTGGTTTTCGGCGTAATCGACCGCTCCAGCGTTTCCGGCGTCAGTTTGAACCCCTGTTCTTCGCTCACGTCGGCAATCACCGCCGTACCGCCGCACAGCGAAACCATTTCCGGATAGGAGACCCAGTACGGGGCGGGAATAATGACCTCGTCCCCCGGATTCAGGGTAGCCATCAACGCATTGGCGATAACCTGCTTGGCGCCGTTGGAGACCATGATCTGCTTGAGGGTATATTCCAACTGATTGTCTTGCCTGAACTTGGCGACGATCGCTTCGCGCAGCGCGGGAATGCCGGCGATCGGCGGATATTTGGTTTCCCCGTTTTTCATCGCCTGCCATGCGGCCTGCTTGATGTGCTCGGGCGTATCAAAGTCCGGCTCGCCGGAACTCAGGGCAATCACATCCCGCCCCTGCGCCTTCAGGTCACGAGCCAACTGGCTGGCGGCGTTGCTGGCGGAGGGTTTGATACGGGCAAGGGTATTGGAGAGTATGTTCATGCTGTTGTTCCTGTCAGTGGCGTATATCGGCGACAAATTTTTGCGCGCGTGGATGGTGAGGGTGACGAAAAAAGACTTCCGGTGCGGCGCGTTCGATAATTGCGCCGCGGTCCATGAAAATCACCCGATCGGCGACGTCTCTGGCGAATCCCATTTCGTGCGTCACGCAGACCATGGTCATGCCCTCTTTACCGAGCTGTTTCATCACCTGCAGCACCTCACCGACCATTTCCGGATCGAGCGCGCTGGTCGGTTCGTCGAACAGCATGACCGGCGGCTTCATCGCCAGCGCGCGGGCAATGGCGACACGCTGCTGCTGGCCGCCTGAAAGTTGATGAGGATAGGCGTACAGCTTTGCCGACAGACCGACTTTTTCCAGCAATGCCGTGGAGATATCGTCGGCCTCCCGCTTTGAGGTTTTGCGTACTCTGCGCTGCGCCAGCGTGACGTTTTGCAATACCGTCAGGTTGGGGAAAAGATTGAACTGCTGGAAAACAAAGCCGATATTGCTGCGAAACTGATTCAGGTTAATCCCCTCGGCGCGGCTGTCGACGCCGTTGACCAGAATTCGTCCGTTCTGAATCTCCTCCAAACGATTAATGGTGCGGATTAATGTCGACTTTCCTGAGCCCGACGGTCCGCAGACCACCACGACCTCCCCCTCGGCGACCTCTTCGCTGATGCTATTGAGGACTTTATTCGGCCCGAACCATTTCTCAACATTTTCAATTTTCAACATCTGTCAGCTCCTACAGACTAATCTGGCGTTTTCTTTGAATAACGCGCTCCAGTTTCCCGACCAATTGCGTTAGTGAAAAACAAACGATGAAATAGATAATGGCCAATACACCGAATACTTGCAGCGGCTTGGTTAATTCCAGCGTATTTACCTGATAGGCCGAATAAGTTAATTCCGCGACGCCGATAACATAGCCCAGCGAGGTGTTTTTGATCAGATTGATAAACTGATTAAGAATACTGGGAATCATATTGAACAGCGCCTGCGGTAAAATTATTTCAAACATGGTACGCGGATAACTAATACCTAATGTGCGCGCCGCCTCAACCTGCCCTTTGGGAATTGATTTGATTCCAGCGCTGACTACCTCGCCTAGAAAAGCCATTTCATAAATAATCAAGGCGAAAACCAGCGTCTTGATGCCGGAAATAGAGTGGCCGGAAATTAACGGCACGGCGAAATAAGACCAGAAAACCAACATCAGTACCGGCAGCCCACGAATAACGCTGGTAAATAGCGTTATCGGTATATAAATAATTTTGTACTTACTGTTTCTGGCAATGCCGATTAATACCGCCAGCGGAAAAGAACAGATCAACCCGGTCAGCGCCATCAGCAGCGTCAAGGCCAATCCGCCCAGCGGGCCGTCGGGATAGCCGCCGACCAGAATCAAATCCCGATAGTTTATGAAGATGGATAACATCTCGCTCATCTTATAGACTCCCGGCGCGATAGATAAAACGGTCGTATGCGGAACCGATACCGACAATCAGCAATGAACCCAGCAAATAGATCACCGAGACAATGGCGAAGGCTTCGAAAGTTCTGAAGGTTTCATTTTCAATCTGCTTGGCCGCGTAAGTCAGTTCGGCCACGCTGATGGCCATCGCCAGGCTGGTGGATTTATACAGCGCCAGCGACTGGCTGAGCAACGGCGGAATAGAGATGCGAATCGACTGCGGCAGAATAACGTCGCGCATTGCCTGCGCAAACGAAAGCCCCAACGCGCGGCACGCTTCCATTTGACCGCCGGCAATCGCCCGCAACCCGCTACGTAAATCTTCCGACATGAATGCCGCGGTATTTAACGTCAGGGCGACATAGGCGAAAAAGAATTCGCTGCCGTGCCGGTTTACCCATCCAGACAGCGCATCAGGCAATACCGATGAAAGCCCGAAATACCAAAGCAGCAACTGCACTAATGCCGGTACATTACGATGATATTCAACATAAACCGCGACAAACCAGCGTAGCGGCGCAATACCTGAAATACGCATCGCGGCCAGAAACAAGGCTAAAATAAAGCCGGAAACCAGACATAAAATGAATAATAGCAATGTCGTTTCCAGACCGGATAGCAACCACTGAAGATAACTTCCTTGCAGTAATGAGAAAGGATCAAAACTTACCATTCGGCTCAACTCCTCAGCGCGATAACATCGTCAAATAACAGTACATCGACATTATTTGATAACCGCGCATTGGGTGTTAAATAAAAAAGGTTATTTCACCCGATAAATAAAACGGGTATCACGCCATACAAGAAAGAATGCATGGCGCGTCCTCCGCCCTTGTCTGAGAGTTTATTCCGTGCTGAGTTTTACTTGTTCAATGGGTTCTAACTTATGGTCTCGTACAATTTTATAGACGGTATCTTTACCCAGCCATTTATTCCAGATGGACTCCAACTGACCTTCCTGCTCCAGCTGTTCCAGTGCGGCGTTGACCGCCGCCAAAAATTCCGGCTCGCCTTTCTTTATCCCGAGGGCATTGGGTTCCCAGCCGATCGGTTGTTCAATAAATGCATACTTGCCTTTTCCTGCCTGCAAGTACCGCATTCCGGACGTTTGCGCAAATGCCAGACCGCTGATTTTATCCTGCTCCAGCGCCAGAAAGCCGGATGGGGAATCACGGTAGGTCACGATGCCGATTTGCGGGAAAGATCTGCGTAACCAATACTCCGAACTGGAGCCGGACGTCATTCCCACGCGTTTGCCATCCAGATCCTTCAGCGTCTTATTAGCGGAATCCACAGGCGCCAGAATCTTCAACGGCACCTGAAAGTGCGATGCCGTAAATTCAATCTGCTTGGCGCGTTCCGGGGTATAGCCCAACGCCGCGGACAAAATATCCACCCGGCCAATCTGTAATTCGGGAATACGCGCTTCTACCGACAGGTTTTTCTGGATCATCTTGACGCCCAGCTTTTCCGCCAGCGCGCGACAAACATCAACATCAAAGCCGACAACTTTACGCGTTTTCGGATCGGTAAAGCCCAGTGGCTCCGTTGTCGAAAGCGTCCCGCAGACCATCTCGCCACGCGCTTTGATATCGGCAAGCTGGTTAGCAGACGCCGCGCCGACAAAACCGAGCAACCCCAGCAGCGAGCCAGCTAAAACAGCGTTGATGCGTTTTTTTTGCCAAGTACGACTGATTACATAGTTAGCCACAGGCTAATCCTCCCGAGTGTGCAACGAAATGAAACGACCTAACCAACTCAAAATTAATTTTCATAATGCCATTATGATTTTTTATTTGCATAAACAATGCCACCTTCCACGCCCGGCAGGACAAAAAAGAATAACTCATTAAATTTCAGAAATATGAGTAACAAAGAGAAAGTAACCTGGTGACCAATAAGTAACATTTCGGCAAAAAAACGCGCGCTAAAAATAAAATTCGCTGCACTGTTTTAGTGAAGCCTGCGCTATCGGAGGGAGGTCGCGCCACTGCGGCCCGAGAAGGAAGAGTATATACTCATTTCCGACTGGCCCGTGACCACGGGCTGGATTCAGCGCGACGCAATAGGGTTAACGAACTGAAAACCGACGAAAGGAGAGAATATGCATAACAACGGATCCAGCACAAACCTCACGACCACAGAGGCGCTTGATAAACTGGAAGCGTTGTACGACAACGCGGTTTCGGCACTGCGTGATGCAATTGGGGATTTTATCAATCAAGGGACATTGCCTGACGTAAAGGCGCGCGCCGAGGGGCTTTTCGCCTATCCTGAGCTGCGCGTCACGTGGGACGGCATCTCGACGGGACATCCTAAGCACCGAGCCTATGGCCGCTTTACCCGGCCGGGAAACTATTCCACCACCATTACCCGCCCGGCTTTTTTCCGTCACTATCTGAAAGAGCAGTTGACGCTGCTCGAAGGGGAATATGCCGCCAGCATTGAAGTGGTTCCCTCGCAGCAGGAGATCCCCTTTCCTTATGTTCTCGACGGCTCGGACCTTATCCTCGATCGCTCGATGAGCGCCGGGATCGCCAAGCATTTTCCCACTACCGAGCTGTCTAAAATCGGCGATGAAACCGCAGATGGATTATTCCATGCCACCACCACCTCGCCGCTGTCGCATTTCGATGCGCTGAGAACCGACTTTTCGTTGGCGCGGCTGCGGCACTATACCGGTACGGCGGTCGACCATTTCCAACCATTCGTTCTTTTCACCAACTATACCCGCTATGTGGATGAATTCGTGCTCTGGGCCTGTAAGCAGATTGCGGATCCGGATAGCCCATACGAAGCGCTGGCCTGCGCCGGCGATATTTTTCTCACTGCGGATACGCCAGAACCGGAGCAAACCGTTTCCGACCTCACCTGGAAAAAACATCAGATGCCGGCATACCATCTGATTTCCCGCAACGGCAAGGGCATTACGCTGGTCAACATCGGCGTCGGTCCGTCCAACGCCAAAACCATCTGCGACCACCTGGCGGTGCTGCGGCCGCATGCCTGGCTGATGATCGGCCACTGCGGCGGCCTGCGGGAAAGTCAGACCATCGGCGATTACGTGCTGGCGCATGCTTATCTGCGTGATGACCACGTGCTCGATTCGGTGCTGCCACCCGATATCCCGATCCCGAGCATCGCCGAAGTCCAGCGCGCGCTTTATGACGCCACCAAGATGGTCAGCGGCATGCCCGGCGAAGAGGTGAAACAGCGTCTGCGCACCGGTACCGTGGTCACCACCGACGATCGCAACTGGGAACTGCGATATTCCGCCTCCGCGCTGCGTTTTAATCTCAGTCGCGCGGTGGCCGTTGATATGGAAAGCGCGACCATCGCCGCCCAGGGTTATCGTTTCCGGGTGCCATACGGCACGCTGCTGTGCGTTTCAGACAAGCCCTTGCACGGTGAAATCAAGCTGCCCGGTCAGGCTAATCGTTTCTATGAAGGCGCCATTTCCGAACACCTGCAAATCGGTATTTGCGCTATCGATCTGCTGCGTGCGGAGGGCGATCGCCTGCATTCACGCAAATTGCGCACCTTCAACGAGCCGCCTTTCCGCTAAAGAAAAAGAAAAGGCAGCGAACATTCCGTTTGCTGCCCCAGATGATGGACAATGCGGGCTTCTGCTCGCCCCCCGATTCCCGACGACGCGGGGATCGGGGGCCGGTCATTAATCTCGCGGCGGTAGAATCCGCCCGTCCACCTTCAGACCGGAGACTGCTTTTTCTGCTGCAGTTCCTTTATTTCCTGGGTCTCTTTGGCATCGATACTCAATTCCGCGGTCGGTCTTAACAACAGACGGCGCAAGCCGATGGGTTCGCCGGTTTCAAGACAATAGCCATATTCTCCGCTGCGGATACGCTGCAACGCCGCATCAATTTTCGGCAACAAACGGCTTTCACGATCGATTTGCCGAAACAACATTCTCAGTTCCTCCTCTCGGGTCGCCTTATCCCCATCATCGCCATACTGTTCGCTGAACTGGATCGCATTTTTTAGTTCATCAATGTGATTGAGCAGGCCAATGCGTTCATTGATAAGGCGGTTTTTAAAGAAATCCAGTTGCTGCTGATTCATGTAATCTTCCGACGGCATGGCCAGGATTTGTAATTCTTCATTTTGCGCTGATTTGGGCATCGTTGCCTCCAAAGATAAAATCCATAATTTTGTTATGTTATAACAATCCAACATTATTGATGACAGGTAACCATAATGCAAAAACATGCCTACCTGCTGTTCCTGTTGCTCGTTGCGGCGAAGGCCCCCGCCTTTCAGGCTAAGATTGCGCCGGAAAGCCATACCTCTGCCGGCGAGATAAACGCTATCGCGCGCGCCTTGTATCCTCTGCCCGCAGTGGCGCTGCAAACGATCCACCCGGGGGTATGCGATGCCGTCTCCGTCAATGGCTGCGGCTGCCCCTTCTGCGTTCAGCTAAGAAACGTCGGCCGTTAAACTCAGTTCCTCAGTCACCGCAACAGACCGATGATGATTAAACGGCGGCGACGCTCGCCGAAACGTCACGGCATCAAGTCTAGCTGCTGTTGCAATATCTGCCGTGCGGATTGACGCAATCCGTTGTCGCGATGCTGGCGTATTGCCGCCTTCCTCCTGCGAATAAATTCCCGGCCGACGGCGCCGTTCGTCTCAGCTAACGATCGGGATTGAGGCAAGTCGATTAGGTAATTCATCTGTGGAACGAGGGTCACTGGCGGATGCGCCATCGACAGGAAGTAATAAATGTTATGTTATAACATTTTATTTGTTCTTTCCAGATGGCGGTCCGGCAACAGCACCAAACCTGACCAATAGGGGACAATCAGTGCAATAAAACTGCCCCCGTTTGCGAATAAAGGTATCCGGCATCGGGGGCAGTTCAATGATCCATCGCTTTAATTAATTTGAGGATGCTGGTCGATCAGCGCCTTTCGTTTATTCTGCAGCGCGGCAATTTGTTCATCAATATCTTCTATTTTCTGTTCAATATTGTCGTGATGCTCCTGTAACAACTCTTTCGCTTCCGCCCGGTCTGAAGCCGCCGGCGTCGCGCCCTTCAGCGGCCGGTTAGCCGTTTCCTTCATCAATATCCCGGTGATCAGTCCAATCACGGAAATCACCATCAAATAATAGGCCGGCATATAGAGATTCTTGGTTGACTCCACCAGCCATGCCGCCACGGTAGGCGTAAAGCCAGCCACCAGAATGGAGATATTGAATGAAAGCGCCAGCGCGCTGTAACGGATATGCGTGGGGAACATAGCCGGCAAAATAGACGCCATCACGCCGGTAAACGAGTTAAGCAATACGGCCAGAATCAACAGCCCGCAGAAAATCAGACCAATCACGTCGCTGTTAATCAGCATGAAGCTCGGGATGGCTAAAACAAACAATCCAATACTGCCACAGACGATAAACGGCTTACGACCAAAGCGGTCGCTCATTAATCCCATTACCGGCTGTACAAACAACATACCGATCATGACGGCGATAATGATCATTACGCCATGATCTTCGGAATAATGAAGACTGTGTGACAGATAGCTCGGCATATACGTCAGTAACATGTAATAAGTGACGTTGGTGACAATCACGATACCGACACAGAGCAACAAATTTTTCCACTGGGTAGAGGCAATCTGACGAAAAGAGGTCTTTGGCGCCGTCTGTAAGCTGTCCTTCGACTCTTTATCGATAGCATCAAAATGCTGTTGAAAGGCCGGCGTTTCTTCCAGCGCATGCCGCAAATAGATCCCTATCAGACCTAAAGGCCCGGCGATGAAAAACGGAACGCGCCATCCCCACTCGAGAAAAGCCTCTTCGCCGATAATCGACGAAATCAGCACCACCACGCCAGCGCCGAGGACAAAACCGGCGATGGAGCCAAAATCAAGCCAACTACCTAAAAATCCGCGTTTTCTGTCCGGCGAATACTCGGCGACAAATATCGCGGCGCCGGTATACTCGCCGCCGACGGAAAATCCCTGAGCCAATTTTGCGATCAGCAATAAGATTGGCGCCCAGATGCCGATTGATGCATACGACGGTATCAGCCCGATACAGAATGTGCTGACCGCCATGATAATAATGGTAATTGACAATACTTTTTGGCGACCAAATTTATCACCCATGGCGCCAAAGAAAATCCCGCCCAATGGTCTGACGAGAAAAGGAACAGAAAACGTTGCCAGCGCCGCGATCATTTGCACGCCAGGATCGGCTCCGGGGAAAAACACCCGGCCAAGCGCGTAAGCAACGAAACCATATACGCCAAAATCAAACCATTCCATGGCATTACCCAACGCCGCCGCCGTAATCGCCTTCTTCAGCTTGGCATCATCAATGATGGTAATATCCTGTATTTTCATTGGTTTCATTCGTTTTTTTCTTAATACCATTTATGACTTCCTCTGTTTAAAAAATAACCGCTCATAAAATGGTATATATAAGCCGTCATAGTAACCCGGCACTGATTATAGAGTATTTTAAAAAATGAATCTCACTACACTACATCAACGAGCATCGATAGGCCGCTGAGTGAAGATAAAATAATCATGATAATAATTTCTTTATTTATTATATCCAAATGATGTCTAAGAATATTTAACAAAACATCAGGCTCAATATAAATCATTGGAAAAAATACAATATACAGAGAAAACTATTATTCACTTTTAAAATAAACCAGTATAGTTATAATTACGCCCGTGAATCAGTAACCATCGTCATTATAAAAGCTAATTTATTTTTTTAAAACTGTAATAATGTTGTTAAAGCAGTCGATATCAGCGTTTGTCGCTGTTGGTGCAACGCATCGGCCCGCTCATCCTAATAGGCGTCACTGTCTCAGAAGGTTTGGGTATAATAGCGCGCAGGGGCAGGAATCCGGCGTATCATAAATAATACCGAGCACAAGATGACGAAATAAATAACACTAATGGGGCGGAATATTATTCATGCGCCGAAAATAAAACCGTCGCTTATGGAAAGTCAAAATAGTTAAGCAGGCTTCGCACCGTTCTATAACAAGTTTACTTCTATTTGGTCTTTGGTATTTAAGGAAAAAACCATGCCCTCTCAGCTTTCAATGCCCCCGCGACACAATATCATCAACGTTCTGACCGCTTATCGGCAGGAGTTCTGGGGAATCGGTCTGTTCAGCGCAGTCATTAACCTGCTGATGCTGGCGCCGGCTATCTATATGCTGCAAGTGTACGATCGGGTTCTACCTTCAGGAAACACCATGACGCTGACGATGTTAGCCTCCCAGTTGTAAGTGTTGGTTCCCTTGTTCGTCCGTATTCATGATATTGCTGTATGCCAGATTGATCGATTTTACGCCCGCCTCGCCAAGCGAAAGCAATTCGCCAGAATCGGTAACGCCATCGCCATTTACATCTCGCCAAACCTGTAGCGTTTCAAATACTGCATCTTGCGAATCGATAACACCATCGTCGTTATGATCATATTCCGCCAGCGCCGTAAAACCGTTAGTGGCGTTTTTTCCGGTATCCGTAACGCTGTTGTTGCCGAACAATTCATTGCCATCATCTATCTGGCCGTTGGCGTTTTTATCCAGCACCAGTAGCCCGTCATCCTTTCCCACCCAGCCGGAAAATTCAGCAAAACCATTACCGTCATGATCAAAAAAGACTCCGTTATCCGCCGTCTCAACCCCGTCGCCGTCGAGATCCAGAATCAGCGGGCTGTACGTATTCTCCGCATTCCCCATCCCTTCGTCTGCTTTCCCGGGTACTCTGCCCTCAGCGCCCCTTTCCGGATTGGACGGTTTGCCAGGCTCACCGGGAAAATCCTCCCCGGGCAAAGGAATATCGCCCGGCCCAGGAATTCCTTCTCCTTCATCACCTTCCCCAATATCCTTAGTTAATTTATCCAGCAGCCAGTCCAATGACTCGTTATAAGTGTCGCCAAGCCATTCACCGAATTGCTGAAAACTTTCCCGCAGGCTGTCCATCATACCCGACAGATCTATCGACGAGTCCGTCGCGACAGAGGCAATCGCCAATCCCGCACCGGCTACCGTCAGTGCTGCCGCTACAGCCGCCAACGGCGCCGCGGCGGCAGTGCCCGCGGCAGCACTGGCTATGGCTCCCGCTACAGCCAGTGCACTGGCGCCCGCACTGATGTTACTTAACGCGGAATAGACCGAGCTGGTAGGGATGGTGCCGTCTTTATTATATTGTCTATCTATTGCCAATATATCATTAAGTAATCCAGCACCGGATAATCCCAGCGAGGCGGCAGGAATAAATTTTCCGCCAATGGTTATACCCGGCAGGGTTTTCCCTATCATTTCAGCTACCGAACCAGCGGTTTGAGCCACACTAATCCCTGTACTTGCGACATCTTTTTTAACCGCATTATCGATCACCGGTACCGTGCTGGCCTGTCCGCTGACATAAGACAATATATTGCCGAAGCCGGCATCCAGTAACTCCTTGGTTTTACTCATAAGCCAATCTCCTTGAGGTACATTTTCAGTAAAAGAACCAAATAAAACTCTTTATTTTCTACAATCTAAATATGGCGACTTCCATTTACACTCGCTAATATTATTTATATTTCAAGATATCTTCATATTAATTGCCATTGCAACTCGTCAAATAAAAAAAATTACTAAACCTCATCTTTTTTATAAATAAACCGTCTTATTAAATAAAGCACCAAAACAATCATAGGAATAATATACATAGCAACATAACGAATTGCAGACTTCCTACCAGAAAAAATATCTTTCGACACATCTTCCAGACTAATTTTTTCATCACCTTCCACTTTCAATCTGACCAACCGACGTTGTGAATAGAAAAAATAAGCCGATTGATAAAACCAACCAATTTCAGCATACTTCCCAGACCAGTCATGTAATAAATCATTATTTGGCTCACAAAAATGCCCGACATTTAATTGATCCGCACAAGAAAAATATTCTATTTTATTATTATTTTTTAACCCTAATTGAATACCTTTTTTATTATTTTTCCTAATAACCAATTTACCTTTAGTATAATGTATCTCATCCTCTTTTGGCATTTCCGCAATCCACGCATAATATGATGGAACAGCGGTAAATAACACTATTCCAAGAGGAATCCACACCATTACTCTCCGCCAGGGATCGCTAAAAAACGCCTTCAGCCATCGGAAAAACCGAACAACCAATGCCATACCAACAGCAGAAGATGCAATATTCTTATCATCCAATCCGTTCATGGTTAAACTCTCCATAAAGTACATACCTGCATTCACTACCCATAGACACTGACTTAAATTAAAAATAATTTATCTTGTTCAGACTGTTTTACTTGCCAGTCTAAATCTATCCAGGATTCGCACTCTTACATACAGCCTCTATGCCACAGACTTTTTGTCTGGTTGCTTCCGATAAATACTAACGCTACAAATTAATTTAGATAGAACTAACATTAGTTTTAAACATCATCATTAGCATGGTATTTATTAGGGCATTTAATATACAAACCGAAACAGAAATAATCTTGAGCGACAATCTATTGTGACATGAGAAAACATATAAAACCCACGCCGCAGGGTAATTTATATTTTTAATTAAAAAAGAACAACCTGTCAACTGTATATATTAAAACATAAAACAGAGCTTGGAATTTTCCTAACCGCATAGGTCATTTATTCTTTATAGAAAAATTCACTTATCTTTCTTATTATTGGAATTATTAATACATAATGATAAGACGTGCAGATAATCGAAGAATACGCCTATATACTCCGATACCAGACTTTACGGCAACCATCCATCGTCAGCCGCTTGATCTGTATTCACAGATTGAAGTTAGGTTCCTACAGAGAAACCTTTCTCCGTGGGAACCGGGGATTCGTCGCTCAAGACGCGGCGGGGTTATTACCCATTACAGCTTTTTATCAGGTAAAGCAGGATAATCTATACGCCTTAACGTGAACCTCGAGCGGCAATGATCTCATCCATTACATTGCGCGGCGCTTCCGTATAGTGTTTAAACTCCATGGTGTAGGTTGCCCGTCCCTGAGACATCGAACGCAATGCGGTGGAATAGCCGAACATTTCGGACAGCGGCACCTCGGCGCGGATAATCCGTCCGGCGATCATCTCTTCCATGCCCTGCACCAGACCGCGGCGCGAGGATAAGTCGCCCATCACGCTGCCGGCATACTCTTCCGGCGTTTCCACTTCAACCTTCATGACCGGCTCCAGGATCACCGGATTGGCGCGTTTGATCGCCGCACGGAAGCCGATAATCGCCGCCATCTTGAATGCCATTTCCGAGGAGTCGACCTCATGGTAAGACCCAAACGTCAGCGTAACCTTGATGTCGACAAGCGGATACCCCGCCAGCACGCCGCTCATCATCGCCTCGCGCACGCCTTTTTCCACCGACGGAATAAACTCACGCGGCACCACTCCGCCTTTGGTGGCATCCTCGAACGCAAAACCTTTACCGGCTTCCTGCGGCTCGACCGTCAGCGCCACATGACCATACTGACCTTTACCACCCGACTGGCGGACAAACTTTCCCTCCACCTCCGTCACCTTGCTGCGTATGGTTTCACGATAGGTGACCTGGGGTCTGCCGATATTGGCATCCACCCCAAACTCGCGCCTCATGCGGTCGACGATGATTTCCAGATGCAGTTCCCCCATACCGGAAATGATGGTCTGACCGGATTCTTCATCGGTTCTGAGTCGGAACGAGGGATCTTCCGACGCCAATCGTTGCAGCGCGATACTCATTTTTTCCTGATCGGCCTTGGTTTTCGGCTCGATCGCCAGCGAAATCACCGGCTCAGGGAATTCCATACGTTCCAGCGTCAACACGGCATCCGGATCGCACAGGGTTTCCCCGGTGGTCACCTCCTTTAGGCCGACGCAGGCGGCAATGTCCCCGGCCCGGATCTCATCCACTTCGTGACGGGTATTGGCATGCATCTGCACGATACGCCCGATGCGTTCTTTCTTGCCCTTCACCGGGTTATACACGCTGTCGCCTTTTTTCAGCACGCCCGAGTAAACCCGAATGAACGTCAATTGGCCGACATAGGAATCGGTCATCAGTTTGAACGCCAGCGCCGAGAATTTATCGCCATCGTCAGCATGGCGCACCGCCACATTGCCTTTTTCATCAATCCCGCTGACCGGAGGAATGTCCAGCGGCGACGGCATCAGTTCAACGATGGCATCCAGCATGCGCTGCACCCCTTTATTTTTAAACGCGCTGCCGCACAGCATCGGCTGGATTTCACCGGCAATGGTGCGGGTGCGCAAACCAAGCGTAATCTCTTCCTCGCTCAACGCGACGCCGTCCAGATACTTGCTCATCAGGGCATCGGAGGCTTCCGCCGCCGCGGTAACCATTTTTTCCCGCCACGCCTGGGCCGATGACAACAGTTCGTCCGGGATCGCCTCATAGCTGAAGGTCATGCCCTGCGAGGCCTCATCCCAGATGATGGCGCGCATCTTAATCAGATCGATTACGCCAATAAAATGCTCTTCACTGCCGATAGGGATAACAATCGGCACCGGGTTGGCCTTCAGCCGATCCACCATCATCTGATAAACACGGAAATAGTTGGCGCCGGGTCGGTCCATTTTGTTGACGAAAGCCAGGCGCGGCACATGATATTTATTGGCCTGACGCCATACCGTCTCCGACTGAGGCTGTACGCCGCCGACGGAGTCATACACCATCACCGCGCCATCCAACACCCGCATGGATCGTTCGACCTCTATAGTAAAATCGACATGTCCGGGCGTGTCGATAATGTTGATCCGGTGCTGAGGATAACGATGATCCATCCCCTGCCAGAAACAGGTAACCGCCGCCGACGTAATGGTGATGCCGCGCTCTTGCTCCTGCGCCATCCAGTCAGTCGTCGCGGCGCCATCATGTACTTCGCCCATTTTGTGACTGACTCCGGTATAAAACAGAATACGTTCCGTGGTGGTGGTTTTACCGGCGTCGATATGGGCGGAAATGCCAATATTACGATAGCGTTCAATGGGGGTTGTACGTGCCATATAACATCCTTAATTAGTTAAACTAATTCTGGGCTGGCAGTTGCCTGTCTGCGGCAGAACTCGATAGAACATCGGTGGACAATATAGTCTAATTGTACGAGTATTAACGAACTATCATTGCGATTGGCGCTATCTAATAAACAACAGCTAATCAAGATACCGCTGCCAGATGATTATGACCGCGCGAAAAAATTTTGCTGTAAAGCGAGGACCATTAATTCTCACCTCACCTCCCGGCGAAAACCGACGCATGCCATGCGCTGATGGCTACACAACATCCTGTCATAGGGCGCAGTATCACGCCGACGGCAAATGCAAAGATGAAAGCTGTATCACATATCACGTCGCCCAAGATTGTCATCGCCGCCGAAACGCCCTATAAGTTAACTCACAGGGCGTAACTGACTGGTGAATAAAGGCGAACCTGTCATGTATGGTTTAAAACCGTGCATGACAGGTTTTTTTTTGCATGAAGAGGGACAACCACCGATGAATAAGATGCTAACGGCCGGGCTGATGATCATCATCTCTTCGGCCTGCCATTCTGCTTTCGCCAACGAGCCTGAAGTTACGCTGGACAACGGTCGTATCGCCGGTACAACGCTTCAGGGCGTCGATGCATTCAAAGGCATTCCTTTTGCCGCGCCTCCAACCGGGGAACTGCGCTGGCAACCGCCGCAGCCTGCGCGGCGCTGGACTGGCGTACGCCCGGCCGCCGCCTACGGTAAAGATTGCATGCAGAACCCCTTTCCTGGCGATGCCGCGCCGCCTGGCGTCGGGTTCAGCGAAGATTGCCTGACGGTTAACGTATGGCGCCCCGCCAACGCGCAAGGGGCGCTGCCGGTAATGGTATGGATCTATGGCGGCGGTTTCGTCAACGGGGGGTCATCGCCCAGCGTCTATTCCGGTGAAGAGTTTGCCCGCCAGGGCATCGTGTTTGTCAGCTTCAACTACCGTGTCGGTCGTTTTGGCTTCTTCGCGCACCCGGCGCTGGCGGCACAACCGCTTCGCGGTAATTACGGACTAATGGATCAGATTGCGGCGTTGAAATGGGTGCAAAAAAATATCGCCGCGTTTAAGGGCGACGCGAAAAACGTGACGCTGTTCGGTGAATCCGCCGGAGGATTTTCCGTCGGCTCGTTGCTTACCACTGAGTTGGCCAACGGCTTATTTCAAAAGGCCATCATTCAATCCGGTTCCGGCAGAAATAATATGGTGCCCCATCAGGATTGGCATAAAGCCGAACAGGCCGGCGTGGCATTCGCTCAGGCCAACGGCATCAGCGGCGACGGTCAAAATGCCCTCGCGGCCTTACGTCGCATCTCGGCCGATAGCATGGTCCAGGGTCTGAATATGGCGACGATGATGACGGCGGATTACTCCGGTCCGATGGTCGATGGCAAAGTGATTAGCGGCGAACCACAAGACCGCTATCGCCGGGGAGCGTTTCAACGGGTTCCGCTGATGATTGGCGCAACCGATGCCGATATTGCTTTTCCCCCGCATGTCTCCACCCTGGATGACGCCGTTGCGGTTTTTGATCCCGCCGTTCGTCAGCAAGCCAAACGGGCCTATGAGGGAATGGCGCCTCAGGCTGTCGCTCAGGCGATTGCCAGCGATGCCTTTATGGTCGAACCGGCGCGTTTCGTCACGCGTATCTGGGACAGCGCAGGGATTCCGGTATGGCAGTATCGTTTTGGCTATGTCGCAGAGGGGATGCGAAATCAATGGCCGGCCGCCGTACATGCCAGCGAGATCCCATACGTGTTTAATACCCTGCCGGCGCGCTATGCGGATAAGGTCACCGACGCAGATCGTTCCGTCGCCCGGCAAACGCATCAGTATTGGATAAATTTCGCCCGCACCGGTCAGCCTAACGCGCCGGGGTTACCGCAGTGGAATCGCTATAGCCGACAAAAAGACAATATTCTCATCGTGCCGGCCGCTGGCGCGGCACACACCAGGGAGCAGGCCGATCCGTGGAAAAACCGCCTGGATTTAGTCGAAACGCTGACGGAGCAGGATACGCACTGAAAGCGCCAACGGCAGTAAAATAACGCTGCCGAGCATTAAAAAAGCCAGTCGGCGCACGGCGGACTGGCTTTCAGAATGGCGTAAGAAAATATCCGTATCGCTGTCTTACTCGACAGCATACTCCTTCATTTTATTTTCTTCCTGCATCATACCCTTTAATTTTTTTAACACCTCACCCGCCTCTTTCAGCACCCGAACACACTGTTCGTGAGTGATCGTAAGCGGCGGCTCAAAGCGAACTGATTTAGAGTTATTCAGGGTGCCGGCAACCAGAATGTTGCGATGGAAAAGCTCTTTCGCAAATGCATAACCAATTTCGTTTTTCTTGAACTCGATAGCCTGCAACAGACCAAGTCCACGCGCTTCGGAAATCAATTCCGGATAGCTGGCGGCAAGCTGCTTCAGTCCATTCAGCAAGAAAGCGCCTTGCTGTGCGGCTTTTTCCGGTAATTTATCGGTTAACAGAACATTGATGGCCGCCAGCGCCGCCGAACAAGCCAGCGGGTTGCCGCCAAACGTCGTGGTGTGCAGGAACGGGTTTTCAAACAGCACGGAGAACACTTCTTCCGTCGCCACCGTTGCGCCGATCGGCATCACGCCGCCGCCCAGAGCCTTAGCCAGACAAATAATATCGGGTTGAACACCATAATGTTCGCAGGCAAACATTTTGCCCGTCCGCCCCATGCCGGTCTGCACTTCGTCCAGAATCAGCAATGCCCCAACCTCATCACATAACGCTCTGACTGCAGGTAAGTAATTATCCGGTGGTACAATTACACCGCCTTCTCCTTGAATAGGCTCAAGGATGATGGCGGCAACGTCATCTCCGGTCTTCTGGCATTGATGAACCTGCTTCCTGATAGCGCTGATATCGCCAAAAGGAACATGGTGAAAACCAGGAATCAACGGCATGAAAGGACGGCGGAACTCAGCCTTGGCGGTAGCGGATAGCGCACCGAGCGACTTACCGTGAAACGCGCCTGACGCGGCGATAAAGGTATATTTACCACGTTTAGACTGATAAGCCTTGGCCAATTTCAGCGCCGCTTCAACCGATTCCGTTCCGCTGTTGCTGAAAAAACTGTATTTAAGGTTGCCTGGCGTTAATGCCGCCAAGGTTTTCGCCAACATGGCGCGCAGTGGATCGAGAAGTTCCTGGCTATGCAGTGGCTGCTTGGCAAGCTGCTGTTCCACGGCGGCAATAACGGTGGGATTGCGATGACCGACGCTGAAGATACCAAAACCGCCCAGGCAGTCGAGATATTCATTTCCCTGAGTATCTACCAACGTATTTGGGCCGCTGGCGCGCCATTCAACTGCGCCGTACTCGCCCCCTGAGGTGACGGATTTTCTGTATTCAAGAAAACCCGGATTGACGTATTCACGAAAAGAAGTTAGAACATCGCGATTTAATGCCGCCACCTCATCGGTGGTTAATTTTTCGCTTTTAATCCAATGTAATGCCTGCTGAGTACACTCTAGCGGGTTGATGTTTGACTTTGATCTGGACAAAATGCGCTCCTTGATAACTGATATCACGCGATATCAATTTAATTAATGCACATAACGCGCCAGTAAGCAGCCCCGAAATTCAATAAAAGATTAAAATCTGGTTGGACATACAAAACCGGAATAAAAATAGAAATAAAACTTATGTGTTAGATTTAAAAACTAATAGCAGGCTTTGTTTTAGGTAAAAAACAGATAATCGCCATCGCCACGCACCACAATGGGGCAACAAACCCCAGGTTAGTGCAGCGCCACGATTAAAATGCAACACGCTTGTGCGAGGGATAGGTTCATGAAGAAAGCGGCGGCTGACTTGACCACATTACCTTGGTCAACGCAAAGGTAATGTGGCGTATGCTTTCAGGCGGGAATTAGTGGCGAATCATGACATGACGAACAATCGTGTAATCTTCCAGGCCGTATATCGACATATCTTTGCCGTAACCGGAAAGTTTCTGCCCCCCGTGCGGCATTTCACTCACCAGCATAAAGTGGGTATTAACCCAGGTGCAACCATACTGCAAGCCGGCCGCCAAACGGTGTGCCCGACCAATATCCTTGGTCCATACGGATGACGCCAGTCCATAGTTGGAATCATTAGCCCAACCGACCACCTGTTCTTCATCATCGAACAACGTGATGGAAACTACCGGACCAAAGACCTCTTTCTGTACGATTTCATCTTCCTGACGGGCGCCGGCCAGCACGGTCGGCTGGAAATAATACCCTTTCCCTTCTCTCTTCTCGCCGCCGGTCACGACGGTGATATGCGGCTGCGCGCTGGCTCTTTCGACAAAACCAGCGACCCGGTGCAGCTGCGCCTCGGTAATCAACGGTCCCAGTTCAGTATTTTCATCCATCGGATCGCCCATATTCAGCGTAGATACGGCCTTGCCAAGCTCAGCGACAACCCGATCGTAGACACCACGCTGAACATAAAGCCGACAGGCCGCAGTACAGTCCTGGCCGGCGTTATAGAAACCAAAGCTACGAATGCCATCGACCACTTGTTCAATATCCGCATCGTCAAAGACGATGACCGGCGCCTTGCCACCCAACTCCATGTGCGTGCGTTTTACGCTGGGCGCGGTGTTGGATATGATATTTACGCCTGTGGCGATCGACCCGGTCAGCGAAACCATGCGCACCTTTTCATGCCCGGTTAGCGCATTGCCCACATCCGCGCCGTTGCCGAACAGGATGTTCAACACGCCGGCGGGCAGGACATCCGCCAACAGATGAGCCAGATAAAAGGTAGTCAGGGGCGTTTGTTCCGCCGGTTTCAACACGACGCAGTTGCCGGCCGCCAGCGCCGGCGCCAGTTTCCAGGACACCATCATCAGCGGGTAATTCCACGGCGCGATAGACGCCACCACGCCTACCGGATCGCGCCGGATCATCGAGGTATGGCCTTCCAGATATTCGCCCGCCGCCGAGCCGTTCAGACAGCGCGCCGCGCCGGCGAAAAACCGAAATACATCGGCGACGGCCGGTACCTCGTCATTCAATACCGCATGATAGGGTTTGCCGCAGTTAAGGGACTCCAGCCGGGCGAACTCTTCGGCATGTTCCTCAATGATATCGGCGATTTTTAATAAATAGGCGGCGCGATCTTTTGGCGTCGTTTTTCCCCACTGCGTGAAAGCCGCGTCGGCGGCTTTCACGGCGGCATCGACCTGCTGTAGATCCGCCTGTGCTATCGATGCGATTCGCTCCCCACTTGCAGGATTGAAAACCGCCAGGGCTTCCCCCTGACCCGCGACTTGTTGACCATCTATGAGCAATTTATCGTGCATAACACTCCCTTTATAAACAGAAAATCAGTGGGCTTCGCCACTTACTGGTTCTTCGGTCATAAAAGACATATGCAAAATATCGGCCACTTTTGGTCTGTATAGCGCGCCGGCGAGGGATTACGATTATGGTTGGTTACGACGACGCTAGCGTTTCTTTTCGGCCTCTTTTTTAGCATCCATCACCGCCTGTTTCGCCTCTTCAGCCAACGCGGCCACTTCCTCTTCGGTGAGTTTATCCGCCGCTTCATGCATTTTCGCCAGGCCATCGCTTACGCTGACTTCTTTGGGATCGGATTGAGACATGTTTGACCTCCTGATTGGAATAAATGAACCTTATCGGTAAGTATAGTCCATTGCCGCGCCGAGCCCTGGCGAAGAATATTTATGCCTATGATAATAATCATCGGTGTTTACGCTTAATAAATCAGGGGCAAGGCGGGTAGAACGTTGGGAGATCGGCGTCTGCTTCAGCCATTATGCCGTCCAGCCGGAGCAACGGTATGACATCAATTCTCCAGCTATTTTAGTTATGCTCATATAGCCATTTTTAAAAACGATCTCCCTCGCGACAGCATATGCTCCGCACCTTGAACCATGCCCCTCTTGACTATTGAACCCAGCCACAATCGTTAATATAAGCGATGAGAAAAATTTATTTTTCAAACAAAAAAAACAAAGCTGCCGTTTACTTTCAACGTTTCATTCTAATAAAAATAAGAACCAGTCAGAAAAATCCTCATTAGATAAAAACAACCCAAATAAAACCAATCGTTATCGTCGATTGGAATATTGAGATTATTTGATAATTGACATAAAAGCGCAGCAGAAAAACCTTTCAAAAAACCCAAAATAAATCAAAAAAACAACAAGGTAAAAAAAATCAAGCACTGATAAATGCTTAACATCAAAAAACAGGAGGTTATTAATCAATATCATTAAACTTAGTAATGCAAAAACAAAAACCTATCAATAACAAAAATAAAACAATAAATGGATTGATATTTAATATTCAATCATGGTTAAAACCAAATGCCATCTGATCATTTTGAATTCATATTAAAAAACTAAAGTTACACTTAAAAAACTAAATAAAGCAAATTAAGATAATTATTGAGAGCTAGTTCGTTTATTTGAAATAAAAGAATGTAACATAAAAAATACTAGACTCAGATCAAAAAAATAAAGCGCTAACGCCCCATATAGTACCCGTGACGAAGGTAGGACTACTTTATTAATCAACCCGTCATTATGAGCAATGGGGTATATAATGGATTTTATCATTCAATTAGTCATTGTCCTGATCTGCCTTTTTTATGGGGCAAGAAAAGGTGGGATCGCTCTGGGATTATTAGGCGGCATCGGGCTGGTTATTCTGGTATTTGTATTTAAGCTTCAGCCTGGTAAACCGCCGGTCGATGTCATGCTGGTTATTATTGCCGTAGTGGCGGCATCGGCGACGCTTCAGGCTTCTGGCGGTCTGGACGTGATGTTACAGATCGCGGAACGCCTGTTGCGACGCAATCCCAAATATGTATCGATTATCGCACCCTTTGTTACCTGTATCCTGACAATACTGTGCGGTACCGGTCACGTGGTTTATACCATTCTGCCTATTATTTATGATGTCGCCATCAAAAATAATATCCGTCCGGAGAGACCCATGGCCGCCAGCTCCATCGGCGCGCAAATGGGCGTTATTGCCAGCCCGGTATCCGTGGCGGTGGTATCCCTGGTCGCGATGCTGGGTAACTTCACCTTCCACGGCAAACATCTGGAGTTTCTTGATTTACTGTCGATCACCATACCGTCTACTCTGTTGGGGATTCTGGCGATTGGTATCTTTAGTTGGTTCAGGGGCAAAGATTTAGATAAAGACCAGGATTTTCAGAAATTCATCTCGGTACCGGAAAACAAAGAGTACGTCTACGGCGATACCGCGACATTGCTGGACAAAAAACTGCCGGGCAGTAACTGGCTCGCCATGTGGATTTTCCTGGCCGCCATTGCCGCCGTCGCCATTTTGGGGGCGGTAGAGGAACTGCGGCCGGCATTCGGCGGTAAACCGCTGTCCATGGTGCTGGTGATTCAGATGTTTATGCTGTTCTCCGGCGCGGTCATTATCATAGCAACCAAAACCAACCCCGCGTCCATCTCCAAGAATGAGGTGTTTCGCTCAGGCATGATTGCCATCGTCGCCGTTTATGGAATTGCCTGGATGGCGGAAACCATGTTCGGCGCACATCTGGAAGAAATTAAGGCAACGCTGGGCTCGCTGGTGAAAGAGTATCCCTGGGCCTACGCCATCATTCTACTGCTGGTTTCAAAATTCGTTAACTCTCAGGCCGCGGCATTGGCGGCAATCGTACCGGTTGCCTTGGCTATTGGCGTCAATCCGGCATATATCGTTGCATCCGCACCGGCATGCTATGGTTACTATATTCTACCGACCTATCCCAGCGACCTGGCGGCCATTCAGTTTGACCGTTCCGGCACAACGAAAATCGGCCGGTTTGTTATTAACCACAGTTTTATTCTGCCTGGTTTAATCGGCGTGTTTACGTCCTGCGTCTTTGGCTGGGTATTTGCCGGTCTGTACGGATTCCTCTAATTCTAATCACCATGACCTCTGTATATTACAAGACCGTTCGCAAAGTCGAGCGGTTTTGTATTTTTCCCTAGCCGGAAACAAAATAGATACATTCACTCTAAAATACGTCACCTTTAAAAAACCGAAATTACAATTTATACATAGTTATCCGGATTATTTCACACCAGCGACCTATTAGCGGTTAATAATCCAGATTCGACTACCTATATAAGGGTGACTTTCGCCGACAAGCGGCGTTTAATGATCTAGACGGCGATAGCATTCACAATGCCGCGACGCAATAACGCATTATTATTTTTATTAAAGCGCTGAATTGTTTTTAATAAAAATGAATATCATTTACTTTATTATCACAAGATAAAAAGGGGAATAAATGACTAATCCATGGCGAAAGGTCTCCTTGTCCGATTATGAATCACATATGCAATTGCCGGATGTTGGTCAGCTACAGGCTTTGAATAACATTATGCGTCATCAATTCAATGATTTTCCTGTAAAAACACTATGCATACTCGGCGTTGCCGGCGGCAACGGCTTAGAGCATATCGACTGCGAGTCGATTGAAAAGGCCTATGGCGTGGATATCAACCAGGATTACCTGAAAAGCTGCCGGCAACGTTACGGACATATGAACGAAACGCTGAGCCTGTTGAATCTCGATCTCACCCAGCAGGACGCGCAGATCCCGGCAGTGGAGTTGATTGTTGCCAATCTGCTGATTGAATACATCGGCCTAGAGGTGTTCAGCGCCAGACTGCAAAATCACCCCGCCAAATATGTCTCCTGCGTGATTCAAAAAAATAACGGCGACAGTTTTGTCTCCACCTCGCCTTATCAAGATGCCTTCGTCGATATCTCGCAGGTACACCATGAGATCAACGAAGAGACAACCCTGGCCGCCATGAAAGCAATCGGCTTTTCATTAATCGCCAAAGACATTACGGTATTACCAAATCAGAAACAGCTGATAACGTTAGATTTCCAGCGCCAGTAACCACGTACTTTTGGCGGGCGGAATACATTGCCCGCTAGCAGAGTTGATGGGAGAATAGCTGCCGTTGTTTCCGGCGATATCGCCGCAGTGAAACAAAGCCAGTTATGCTGCAAGTGGTGATAAATATGAGTAGTAATGGAGGCATGATTTTTCTCGCCATTGCCATTGTTATGGAAGTGATTGCGACAACATGTCTGAAAGCGTCGGATGGTTTTAGCCGTTGGCTACCCAGTTTAGTCACCGTTGTCTGCTATGGGTTATCGTTCTGGTGTCTTTCCATCACCATGAAAACGCTACCAATAGGGATAATTTATGCTATCTGGTCCGGCGTCGGCATCGTACTGATTGGCGCCGCCGGGTGGCTGTTCTACGGCCAAAAGCTGGATTTACCGGCACTCATCGGTCTGGGCATGATTATCGGCGGCGTAATAGTGGTAAACGTTTTTTCATCTTCCGTTAACCATTAAACGAGATACCCGGGCGAGGCGTCACACTGTCGCAAACGCCTCCCCGGGTTGTTGCTATAAAAGGCAAAAGCGCTTAAAAACTTTCCTTTTGTGTACCGGGTTCGCCGTCGGCATTATTTAACTCACGCTCATATTGCCGTGCCTTTTCCTCGTCAAACTGCCCTTCCCATTTGGCAATAACCAGTACGGCCAACGCGTTGCCGACCACGTTCAGTGCGGTACGCGCCATATCCAGAATACGGTCCACGCCGGCAATAAACGCCAGTCCTTCCAACGGAATCCCCACGCTGCCCAGCGTCGCCAACAGCACAACAAAGGAGACGCCCGGAACGCCGGCGATGCCTTTAGAGGTCAGCATCAGGGTCACAACCAGCACAATTTCCTGCCCGATCGACAGCTCGATGCCATACAATTGCGCGATGAAGATAGCGGCGATGCTCTGATAAAGCGTTGAACCATCCAGGTTAAATGAGTAGCCCGTCGGCACGACGAAACTGGTGATCGATTTCGGCGCACCGTACGCCTCCATCTTCTCAATAATGCTCGGCAACACGGTTTCTGAACTGGCGGTGGAGTAGGCAAGAATCAGCTCATCCTTCAGGATGCGGATCAGCGTGATAACGCGCAGTTTGCATAGCCGGGCAATGCCCCCGAGCACAATCAGGGCAAAAAACAGTATTGCGCCGTAAACCAGTAGAACCAGCTTCGCCAGCGGCCATAAAGAGGCGAAGCCGAAATTAGCCACCGTAACGGAGATCAGGGCAAATACGCCGACTGGCGCATAGCGCATGATCATATGCGTGACTTTGAACATGCTTTCCGACACGCCGCGGAACACATTCAGCAACGGTTCACGCTGATCCTTGGGCAAAGAAGAGAGCCCCAGACCAAACAGAACCGAGAAGAAAATGATCGGCAACATTTCTCCATTGGCCATGGCAGAGAAGATGTTAGGGGGAATTAACGATAAAACGGTGCCCACCAGACTGTGGGAGCCGTTTTGCACATGCTCCGTGGTTTTTTCGTATTGAGATATATCAACCGCCGTAAGGATCGACATATCAATCCCGGAGCCCGGCTGAAAGACGTTGGCTAACGTAATCCCCAATATAATGGCTAATGTGGTGACGATTTCAAAATAGACGATGGTTTTGACGCCAATACGGCCTAACTTTTTCGCATCGCCGACACCGGCAATCCCCACAATCAGCGTGGCGATAACAATCGGCACGACGATCATCTTAATCAGACGGATAAAAATATCACCAGCAGGACTAAGGATGTTGCTGATGAGCCATTGGCGGCTTTCAGGTTGGTTGTGCAGTATCGCGCCTAGCACGATGCCCAGGATTAACGCGATGAGAATTTGCCAGGCCAGGCTGACTTTCTGTGTTTTCATAGAGCTTTTCCATTTAAACTCCTCGCCGGGAACGATGGCGATAGCGCAAATTCCAGCTCAATGTGAGCCGTAAAATAAGCGTGGAGGTAGCGAGTATCAAGTATGTTTGGCGGGTTGGCGACCGTAAATACTCTCGGTGCCGGTACACAAAAATGAATCACATAGTTATTCAATAAAAGCGCACAAGTATTTGTTTCTAAAAGAAAAACACCAAACATATGTTATTGTTATGCGGGGGGATGCTACTATCCCGCCACCGTTAGATCAAGCGGATTATTCATGGCTAAAACCATAATTATGCTGATTGAATGCATTAGCGCGGCGGGTTGATCGCGGTAAAATACGGCCAAAAAAGCGCCGTTGGCGCACGAAAAAAGCGGGGAATATTCCGGCTGGATAGATAGTTATCCCCAACAATCCGTCGGGGAGTTTCAGGGAAATCCGGAAGCGAAGAACCCCCCCGACGGCTAAATTTGGTAATCGATAATGTTCTCGTCGTTCTCTGCGAATACCCGCTCTTTAATCTCCGTCAGAGACAATTCCGTATTGCATAGCTGGATAAACTTCCAGGTATAGTTACGTTGTAACTGGTTCTTTTTTAGCCCCAGCCATACGGTATTCGCTTCAAACAAATGTTCCGCGCTCAGGCGCGCCAGCCCTTTATCCCTGACGGGGTCGTAAGCTTTATCCGCCAAAATTCCAACACCCAGCCCTAACTCCACATAAGTCTTGATGACATCCGAATCCTGTGCGCTCAACGTGACGTCCGGCTCCATTCCCGCCGCCTGGAAAGCATGGTCCACACGGGAACGTCCGGTGATCCCCTGACGGTAGGTAATCAATGGCACCGCATTGAGCATGTCCAGCGTCACCAGTTGCTCCTGAGCCAGCGGATGCGCTTCCGGCACCACAATGGCATGGTGCCAGCGGTAATAAGGAAAAGCCGCCAGAGAGCTATCGTTCATCAGCCGCTCGCTGGCGATGCCGATATCCGCCTCTCCCGAATGCAGCATGGACACGATTTCGTCGGGCGTTCCCTGATTCAGCACCAGGCGCACCTGAGGATAAAGCTCGCGAAACGCCATAATGACTTGCGGAAGGCTGTAACGAGCCTGCGTATGGGTAGTGGCGATCACCAGTTGGCCGGAATCATTGTTGGTAAATACGTTCGCCAGGCGACGAATCGTACTGGCGTCGTTCAGGATCCTGTCAGCAACGGTCAACAACGCTTTGCCGGGTTCCGTCATTCCCAGTAAACGTTTACCTCGTCGGACAAAGATTTCAATCCCCAATTCCTCTTCCAGCTCGCGGATATGACGACTCACACCGGATTGAGAGGTAAACAGGCTATTAGCCACCTCGGTCAGGTTATAATTGCACCGCGCTGATTCACGAATAATCTTCAATTGCTGAAAATTCACCTTTCACTCCATCACCGTTGCCCTGTTCGTAGCTAATAGAGATACGAAGGAATAATACTCAGGACAAATAAGGAAATGGATTTGGTTATATTTTTTTATACTAAAGCCAGTACCCAAATGCATTTTCAATAGTAGCCGCATAAAAATGAATAAAAAAATCATTTTATTCAATTAATTAAAAAAGCACACAAATAGGATGGTTATATTTCAACCGCAACCGTTAAATCTTTTCGCCATGAATTATAAGATTTATATCTATAGATTGTTGCTGTTTCACGGGATAAAAGACGTTTCGCGTTGGATACCTAATTGCGTAAAAGCGGCAAAAAAAAGCGTTATCAGGCCAGGTTCGCTTGATAACGCTTTTTTAGCCAGGCTGCGCTAAGTCATCATAAAGATCACCATGCCTTCAGTGAAAATACCGACCGCCGTCCCGACCAGGATCGCCGAGGATGCCGACTCAACATAGGTGTCGCTGCGGATGGCAAACATGCCGGCGGCGATGGCGGATGGCGTCGCGCCGATAATCACTACCTGTTGCATCAGGCTGGGGCTGAGTCCGAAAGCAATCCCGGCGGCGGCCATAATCGCAGGCTGCACCAGGTTTTTCAGACTGATGTTCGTCAGGGTATGCAGATTGAATTTCGGATTTTCCCCATAAAACAGCAGACCAAGAGCAAACAGCGAAATGCCCCCGGCGGTTTTGCCCATCATATCGATCGACGAATACAATAACTCCGGAATTCTGACGCCTGACAAACTCAGCACCACCCCCAGAATCGGGATCCATACGATCGGGTTGCGCGCGGCTTTAAATAGGTTGCTTATGATCATCATGCCCAAACTTTCCTGGCGAGCGGCATCACTGCCGTTATCTCCCATACGGATAAGCACAATTGTCAGCGGGATCATAAATACGCTGGTGATCAGATTACCAATCAATACGCCAAGAAATCCCTCTGGCCCAATCAGCACCGCTAATACCGGCGCGCCGAAGTAGGCCATATCGGGAAAAGCGCAAACCAGGGATTGAATGGCGCTGGTTTTGATATCGTGACGAAAAACAAATCGGGAAATACACAGCGTCAGTAGATAAGCCCCCATCAGACCAATGAATAATACCGCGACAAAAGAGAAGTTTTTTATTTTATCTGGACTGGTATTCAACGCGCCGATAAACAAATGCAACGGCAAGGCAAAACGGATAACGACGGTAGCCAATACGCCAGCGTCATCTCTTTTCATATAATTCAGTTTCCCGCTAAGCCACCCCATCAGCATGATAAACACCAACGGAAATAAAGACGACAATAATAATGAAGACATGGGAAAAACCTTTTTTATCTACGTTATAAGATAAAGCTGTTTTTATCTCATTTATTAAATTCCCATTGTGATTATCGTCACAGGCTTTTTCATGTTTAATTTTCAATAATTAATAAACACAAAACAAAGTAACATAAAGAATTAATAAAGATTAAAACTCATACATTAATTAATATATCTATTTCTGTCCTAAATACCCTGGATGACGGAGAAAGGCGCTCGCGACGCTTGGCGAGCAGCGGGAAACTCGCGGCCTAAGGCACGCCATCGACAAAAACTGGAGAGGATATGAGATGAGAGGACAGGTCATAAAACGCCCTTCATCAATTTGAAGCTGATATCCAAAAAATATTAGCGACGACCGTCCCCTAAGCAAGTAAAATAACAAATAAAAATAATCTTAGAAGGTAAGGTTTAACTTCACAAACAAATCATTACTTACCTTTATTTAAAAATAGCGCCGACCTGATTAAATACGCTTTAGCAATCAGATGATAATTACTCGTTATTTAAATAATCATTACCGAACAAAACGGACGCAGGTGAAGAAAAAGCAAGGCACGCCGGCAACGTCATGAGGAAGATGATGTAATTGGGTAACATCATTAAAACCTTTGGCTGATATTGTCAAAAAATGCTTATCTGTCTGTCATATCACCGAGTTGAACGAGTATACTCAATTAGCCATGGATACAGACATGCGGGAAAACAGGCGATCGAATGCATGTCAGCGCCAAGCCGATATTCACAATACAGGCACGATTCAAATAACCCAATAATGGACAGGTTTAATAATGCCAAGCGGTATCCTCTTTGCTCTTTTTGCAGGATTAATGTGGGGATTAGTATTTGTCGGCCCTCTTCTGGTGCCTGAGTATCCCGCCGCGTTGCAATCAACGGGACGTTATCTGGCATTCGGCGTGATCGCCCTACCGCTGGCCTGGCTGGATCGGCGCCGGCTACGCCGTTTGACTCGCCATGACTGGTGGGAAGCGGCCAGACTAACCACCGTCGGCAATCTGCTTTACTACTTTTTTCTGGCCAGCGCCATACAGCGCACCGGCGCGCCGGTTTCCACCATGATTATCGGCACATTGCCGGTAGTGATTTCCGTGACGGCGAACCTGCTATACGGCCAACGCGATGGCCGGGTTCTGTGGCGCCAGCTGATCCCGGCACTGGTGCTGATTGCGGTGGGGCTGGTCTGCGTCAACATCGCCGAATTGAAATCATCAGCAATAACGCTGGATGGCTGGCGTTACCTCAGCGGCATCACGCTGGCGTTTATGTCGGTAATCTGCTGGACCTGGTACCCATTGCGAAATTCCAGTTGGCTGCGTAAACATGCCGATCAGACCCCGACGACCTGGGCAACCGCGCAAGGCGTAGCCACGCTACCGATAGCGTTACTTGGCTATCTGTTGGTTTGCGCCCATCTTGCTTTCACCGATAAAACCTTCGCCCTTCCCTTTGGCCCCGATCCGGAAATGTTCATTCCGCTGATGATTGCCATCGGGCTATTTTGTTCGTGGCTGGGCACGCTGTGCTGGAATGCGGCCAGCCAACGTCTGCCTGCGGTGTTGATCGGTCCGTTAATCGTGTTTGAAACGTTGGCGGCGCTGAGCTACGCCTTTATGCTGCGGCATACCTGGCCGCCGCTGCTGACCCTGACCGGCATCGTCTGTCTGGTGGTCGGCGTAATCTATGCGATGAGAATAAAACCGAAACCGATCGTGGTATCGGTTTCGGTTTCTCAACTGCCGGGAAAATAGCTCGCGTCGCCGGACGCAGGCTTCCGGCTAAGGCCGAGTCTTAAACTCAGCCTGTTGTTCAAACCAGGCAAACTGCTCGGCGGCATAGGCGGACATTTTAGTGCCGCTATGTCCTACATCGGGAACGGTGGTAAAACGCCAGTTGAGCGCGACCTTATCATGCTCGGCCTTCTGCCGCGCCGTCAGAAAATAGTTCTTTGCCCGGGTCAGCCGACTATCGCCTTGCGCCATTGCCTGATAGGAACGGCGCAGCAGCGGATGATAGGGATCGTCATCTTTCTCGCCCACCGTAATCAATACCGGTTTGGCAAAATATTCCGCCAGTTGGCTTTTCGAAACCTTAACCGGGGCATTCTCCAGACCATAAGGCCAGGGGTTATCTACATCCGGCAATGTCCACCACCCCGCCGCGGCGCAGATGGCGGCCTTGACGTTGGCCGTCGGCATAAAGGTCAGCATGCGGTGGACAAACTGACAGCCGGCGCTGTTGCCAAACAGATAATAGCCGTGCTGCCGGGTTATTCCCTGTTTTTGCAACTCGGCAAACAGATCGTCAATCACCGAAAATGACCACTCGCCTTGCGGATTCACCCGATGCGTTTCAGCATTTTCCATATTGCCCAGATTATAGCCGTCAACGCCGGGATAATCGGTTTTGGAAAACCTGGGGGCGATGACGATAAGGTTATTTTTTCGGGCATTCTCAATCCATGAGTTTCGGTAATCGTCCGCATTGCGATCCAATCCGGTGAGCACAAAAACCACCGGCGAGTTAACATCGGCGCTAGGCGGCTGATAGCTGAACACCGTTATCTTTTTACCGTTTTGCGGCTCGGTAAAAGGGAAACTGCCGCTCTCTTTCGGTAACGCCGACGCCTGGCAGAGTCCGACGCTCAAGGTTAAAATCACCAATAGGCTGAGTATAGGGTTCATATTTCAATCCTGGTTCATGATTAACATTCGTGGCGTGACCGTTTACCCCACTGACTTTGATCGTAAACCCGACCGGCGCCATGCGCCAGTCGCGCAACTAGTTGCGGCGCATTCCTCGCGTCCTGATATTGCGGCGGATTTCACCGAACGTCGCCTCGGGTTGCTGGTTTTTTTATTTGAAGGTCGGTACGGGCCTCGCCCGGCTTTTATTGTTCATATACTGTTCATTCAGTTGAGCCGTTTTATCCAGCCTGAATTCGATAGCCTGAATAAGGAGGCATAATCGGTTGCGGCTAAAGTCTGCGAACTAATAATTTAGGCCGCAAGAAGAAATTCATTGTCGTAGAAAAGAGGTAACATCCTGTTCCAGCTCTTCCATTTGCCGCAAAACATCAAGCGTCGCCTGCGCTTCCTCTTCATCTAAACGGCTCATGGCGAAGCCGACATGAACCAGAACCCAACTGCCGATCAGTTGCTGAGGAGCCGCCCCGTCCATCACCAGGGCAATGTTTACCTCGCGCCGGACGCCGCAGACATCAACCCACGCGAGCTGTCCTTCCTCTGACGCCAGTTCAACGACCTTTCCCGGGATGCCTAAGCACATAATCATCCTCCACCGATATTTACCGCTAATACCACCCGCTGATTTGCTAAAAAAACATAACGCAATTTTCGCGCCAATGTAAATAAACGGCCGTAATAACATCTATAACAGACTGTTAATTAATGGGATAACCACATAAGAATCAGATAATTTTACATTGAGAAGGAAAATAACAGCCTCTTCCGTCACGCCCATTGCCGGGCTTGCCTCTTGCCGCAGGCCGCGCCCGCATAGCGGATTTCAGGGCAAAAGAATCACGACATGGAGAAATGCGGCCATCGACAAAAGTGTCGAAACCACCCGGCGAGCGACTGTCGACACTAATGTCGAGCGCACAAGCGTCGCCTATCCGGATCCCCTCCTTTTATGCCGCAGCCCTTGCCTGCCGCCCCCCGACGCCATGATTTCCAGACGTGGCACGGAATATGCTTTAGCGCTGCAAACATGAATTATCCACACGGAGAGCATGGCTATGAACCGCTTCGTCATTGCGGAGCCCAGACGCTGCATCGGATGCAATACCTGTATGGCCGCCTGTACCCAGGTTCACCGCCGTCAGGGATTGCAGACGCATCCGCGGCTGACGGTGGAGCGCGACCTTTACGGCACCGCGCCGGTACTCTGCCGGCATTGTGAAGACGCGCCCTGCGCCAAAGTCTGTCCGGTCAACGCCATCACGCATCAGGATCAGACGGTGCTGCTGAACGAAAATACCTGTATCGGCTGTAAACTCTGCGCGATTGCCTGCCCCTTTGGCGCAATCACCCCGTCGGGCAGCAAACCGCTATCCATCCCGGAAACCTTCAGCCAGAACATTCCTTTGTCCCTGCTTGCCGATGTTCCCTGCAGCGTCGCTTCGATCAACCCGTTTCTTTCCTGGAATGCCGGCGTGCGCAGCGTTGCCGTGAAGTGCGATCTCTGCGCCTTTCAGGAACAGGGACCGGAGTGTGTCCGGGTATGTCCAACCAAGGCGCTGTTCGTGGTCGACGAACGAGAGCTCGAACGGGTAAGCGCCGAAAAACGCCGACATGCCATGGAATGGCCGGCCGGCAACATGCCCTTTCCGCCAGACGCCGCCCGGGAGAATAAACGATGATGACTTCGCTGGAATGGTTGGCTCTGGCGCTGACGCTGTATTCGGTCGGCGCGCTGCTATCCCTGTGTCTGGCCCGCGCCGAATCGCCGGCGATGGTATTAAGCGGTTTCAGTTGCGCGCTGGGCGGACTATGCGGCATCGCCGCCGCGCTGCCGGTATTGCTTCATGGCCAGTTACTGACGGCCGCCTTCGAAGGGCCGTTCGCCGCTTTCGCCCACTTGACGCTAAGAGTGGATGCGCTGGCGGCCTTCATCATCATGGTCATTTCGCTGCTGGCGACGGTAACGTCTCTCTATTCGCTCTCTTACTTGCAGGAATACCGCGGCCGCGCCTGGGCGATGGGGTTCTTTATGAACCTGTTTATCGCCTCGATGGTGGCGCTGGTGGTCATCGATAACGCATTTTACTTCATCATCCTGTTTGAAATGATGTCGCTTAGCTCCTATTTCCTGGTGATTTCCGATCGGGATGAAGAAGCCATCAATGCCGGCCTGCTTTACTTTTTCATCGCTCACGCCGGCTCGGTGCTGATCATGGTCGCCTTTTTCCTGCTGTATCGTCACAGCAATAGCCTGGATTTCGCCGACTTCCGTCAGGCGGCGCTCTCCGCGCCGCAGGCATCCATCGTCTTTCTGCTGGCCTTCTTCGGCTTCGGCGCCAAGGCCGGGATGTTGCCGCTGCACGGCTGGCTGCCGCGCGCGCACCCGGCCGCGCCGTCTCACGCTTCGGCGTTAATGTCCGGCGTAATGGTGAAAATCGGCATCTTCGGCATTATTAAAGTAGGGATCGACCTGCTGGGCGCCAGCCAAATATGGTGGGGCGTGATGGTGCTGGCGTTCGGCGCGGTCTCCTCGGTGCTTGGCGTGCTGTATGCGCTGGCCGAACACGATATCAAACGGCTGCTCGCTTACCACACCGTGGAAAATGTCGGCATCATTCTGATGGGCGTCGGCGTGGGGATGATCGGTATCGCCACCCACCACCCGCTGCTGGCGGCGCTCGGCCTGCTGGGCGGCCTGTACCATCTGTTGAACCACGCCATATTCAAAGGGCTGTTGTTCCTGGGCGCCGGCGCGGTAATTTACCGCCTGCATACCAAGGACATGGAGAAAATGGGCGGCCTCGCGCGCGCAATGCCCTATACCGCACTGGCGTTTCTCATCGGCTGTATGGCCATTTCCGCGCTGCCGCCGTTAAATGGCTTCGTCAGCGAATGGTTCACCTACCAGTCGTTGTTCACGCTCAGTAATGAAGGCAGTTTCTCACTGCGGTTGGTGGCGCCGATCGCCATCGTTATGCTGGCGGTTACCGGCGCGATGGCGGCGATGTGCTTCGTCAAGGTCTACGGCATCAGCTTCTCCGGCGCCCCGCGCAGCGAAAAAGCCGCGCAGGCGCGCGAAGTTCCCTGGCCGATGACCGCCGCCATGTGGCTGCTCGCGCTGCTATGCATCCTGCTGGGCGTCGGCGCCAGCGAAGTGGCGCCGCTATTAGGCCGGGTCGCCGCCAGCCTGACCGGAACCGCTGCGCCGATCGTCGCCCGGGGAGTGCTGGTGTTCCCCGGCAACCCGGCGCAAACCTCGCTGGCGGCGCCGCTGATCTTCATTCTGCTGCTGGCCTTGCCGATCCTGCCGTTGCTGCTCTATGTCGGCGCGAAAGGAACGCGGCTGAATTTCCGCCGTCGCGGCACGCCCTGGGCCTGCGGCTATGCCTACGAAGCCTCGATGGCGGCGTCCGCCGCCAGCTTTACCCAGCCGCTGCGCGTGATGTTCGCGCCTTTGTACCGAATACGTAAAACGCTGGATCCGGCGCCCATGCTGCAAAACGCGCTGGATAAAACCACGCTGGCCGCCGAACGGGCCGAACCTATCTGGGATACGCGCCTCGTTATGCCGCTGATTACTCTGGCGCAGCGCATCGGCCGCATCACGCAACGGATTCAGCATGGCGACTTCCGGATTTACTGCCTGTATGTGGTGGCCGCGCTGGTGCTCCTATTGCTGCTGACTACGGTCTAAGGAGAAAATGATGATCGCTGATAGCGCTATCTCGGGCACGGCGCTGGCCGTCCCGCTGGCCGGTCTGATCGCCTGCGCGGTTATCCAGGCGCTGGTTCTGCTGGCGCTGGCTCCGCTGATGTCCGGCATGGCGCGGGTTATTCGCGCCAAGATGCACTCCCGGCAGGGACCCGGCATCCTGCAGGACTACCGGGATATCTTCAAGCTGCTGAAACGTCAAGATGTTTCGCCGCAACATGCGGGCGGCGTTTTTCGCCTGATGCCGTACATCCTGATCGGTACGATGCTGTTGGTCGCCATGACGCTGCCCATCGTCACCTGGATATCGCCATTCGGTTCCGGCGGCGATGTGATTACGCTGCTCTACCTGTTCGCCCTGTGCCGTTTTTTCTTTGCGCTGGCCGGTCTGGATTCCGGCAGCAGCTTCGCCGGCATCGGCGCCAGCCGCGAGCTGACGCTGGGTATCCTGGTTGAGCCCATCATGATACTGGCGCTGCTGGTGGTCGCGCTGATCGCCGGCTCCACCAATATCGGCAATATCAGCAGCATGCTGGCCGCCCACCGCTGGCTATCGCCAACCGCCACCGCGATGGCCTTATTAGCCTGCGCATTCGCCGCCTTCATCGAAATGGGCAAAATCCCGTTCGACGCGGCCGAAGCCGAGCAGGAGCTACAGGAAGGCCCGCTGAGCGAATACTCCGGCGCGGCGCTGGCGCTGCTGAAATGGGGGATGGGTCTGAAACAGGTGGTGGTCGCCGCGCTGTTCCTGTCGATTTTCATCCCGTTCGGCAAAGCCGAAACCTTGACGTTGACCGCGCTGGCGGGAGGCACGATCGCTTTTCTTATCAAGCTGATCGTGGTGTTTGTCGCCGCCGCGCTGATTGAAAACAGCCTGGCTCGCGGGCGCTTCCTGCTCACCGGGCATGTTACCTGGTTGGGCTTCGGCGTCGCGGCGCTGGCGTTCGTATTCTATCTCACCGGGCTATAAGGAGCGCGCATTCATCATGGATATTCTCATCTTAAAGAATGTTGCCCTTGCGACCGTCCTGCTGCCGTTTATTGGCGCGCTGCTGACAGCATGCCTGCCGCAGCGCCATGCCAAAGGGTTATGCATACTGTTCGCGCTGCTGGCGACCCTCGGCATGATCGGGCTGGGCTACGGCTATCTGGCCGGCGGAAAAACGGATCTGACCTATACCCTATACCGTTACGGCCAGGCTGAACTGTTTGGTTTTCTGTTCGACCGCCTCAGCCTGCTGATTGGCTTTGCCGTAGTGTTCCTCGGCCTGTTGGTCAGCATCTATTCCACCGGCTACCTGACGTTGGGCAACCGGGAACATCCGCACGAAGGCACCAACCGCTATTACGCCTTTCTGCTGGTGTTCATCGGCGCGATGGCCGGCGTCACCCTGTCATCCACCCTGCTGGGGCAACTGCTGTTTTTTGAAATTACCGGCGGCTGCTCCTGGGCGCTGATCGGCTACTACCAGCAACCGAAGTCGCTTCGCTCGGCGCTGAAAGCGCTGCTGATCACGCACATTGCGTCCGTCGGCCTTTATCTGGCGGCGGCTTATCTGTTTGCGCGAACCGGGACCTTCGCGCTGAGCGCGCTGGCGCAGTTGGATACCGACAGCAAAATCATCGTCTTCAGCGGCATTTTGTTTGCCGCCTGGGGAAAATCGGCGCAGTTGCCGCTGCACATGTGGCTGCCCGACGCCATGGAGGCGCCGACGCCGATCAGCGCTTATCTACACGCGGCGTCGATGGTGAAAGTCGGGGTCTATATTTTCGCCCGGGCGATCTTATCCGCCGAACAGGTGCCGCACATTATCGGCACGATCGGCATAGTGATGGCGACCCTCACCATGGTGTATGGCTTCATCATGTATCTGCCGCAAAAGGATATGAAGCGGCTGCTGGCCTACTCCACCATTACGCAACTGGCCTACATTTTCTTTGCTCTGTCGCTGGCGACGTTTGGCTCGCGTATGGCATTCGATGCCGGCGTGGCCTACATCTTCAACCACGCCTTCGCCAAGAGCCTGTTTTTTCTGGTGGCCGGCGCGCTCAGCTACAGCTGCGGCACCCGGATGCTGCCGAAACTAAAAGGCATTCTGGCAAAAATGCCGCTGCTGGGCGTCGGTTTTGGCGTCGCGGCGCTGGCGATTGCCGGCGTACCGCCGTTTAACGGCTTTTTCAGTAAGTTCCCCCTGTTCGCCGCCGGTTTTCGCCTGTCGCGAGAATACGTCTGGCTGCTGCCGTTGCTGGTGATCTCGTTGATTGAATCGGTGGCCAGTTTTGCCTGGCTGCTCTATTGGTTCGGCCGCGTGGTGCCGGGAGAGCCCTCCGAAGAAGTCGCTGCTGCCGCGCCCGTCCCCTGGGCGATGCAGGGGGTGCTGATCGTGCTGATCGTCATGTCGGTATGTTCAAGCGTTATAGCCGCCATCTGGCTGAACTAAGGATAAAGGATGATGACTGGATCTCTGCTCATTAATAACCTGGCCGGCTTGCTGATTATCACGTCCCTGCTGGTCATCTGCGCCCGCCGCCCGACGGTATCGGCCTGTCTGTATGCGTTGCAGTCTCTGGTGCTGGTGCTGATTTTCTTCTCACTGGCCGATCGGCTGCAGGCCCATCAGCTCTATATGTGGTCCCTGAGCGCGTTTGTCACCAAGGTCATACTGGTTCCCGCCATTATGTACCGGGCGTTTAGCCAACTGGACGATCCGCACGCCGATGGCGGCGTGGTCGGACCGGCGGTGATTATCCTGCTGGCCGCGCTGATTATGGTGCTGTGTTACTTCGTGGTGGCGCCGGTTGAGTTGCCGATGGTCAGCGCCCTGAAACCGGCGCTGGCGGTGTCCCTTGGCCATTTCATGATCGGCCTGCTGTGTATCGTCACCCAGCGCAATATCCTCAAACAGGTATTCGGCTATTGCCTGATGGAGAACGGCGCCCATCTGACGCTGGCGCTGCTGGCGAACCGGGCGCCGGAGCTGGTGGAAATCGGCATCGCCACCGACGCGATTTTCGCGGTGATCGTCATGGCGTTGCTGGCGCGCAAAATCTACCGCAGGCTTCACACGCTGGATGTGCAACAGCTAACCGCGCTGAAAGGGTAATGACATGACCAATACCGCGCTTTTCCTCACCCTGCTCGCCATCCCGCTGGCGACCGCGCTGCTGGCTTTCCTGTGCCGGTTTAGCGGCGGCCAGGCGCGCACGCTGGTAAGCATTATCCATCTGTTGGGCATTCTCGCGCTGCTGACGGTTGCCATGCAGCAGGTCTGGCTGGTGTACCAGCACGGAGACATTCTCGCCGCGCATAACTGGCTGCATCTCGACAGCCTCAGCGCGCTGTTTCTGGCCATTCTCGGCGTTATCGGTTTTCTGACCGGATGCTACTCCATGGGCTACATGCGCCATGAGGTCGAGAGCGGGGAAATTACGCTGACCACCCTGTGCGACTACTACGGATTCTTTCATCTGTTTCTGTTCACCATGCTGCTGGCGATCACCAGCAACAACCTGATTCTGATGTGGGCCGCCATTGAAGCCACCACCCTGAGCTCCGCCTTTCTGGTTGGGCTCTACGGCCAGCGTTCTTCGCTGGAGGCCGCCTGGAAATACATCATCATCTGTACGGTCGGCGTCGCTTTCGGCCTGTACGGCACCGTGCTGGTGTACGCCAACGCCGCCAGCGTAATGGCGGAACCGGGCGCCGCCATCTTCTGGACCGAAGTGCTGAAACACGCGGGCGAGCTGGACGGCACCCTGATGCACCTGGCCTTTATTTTCATCATCATCGGTTTCGGCACCAAAACCGGGTTGTTCCCGATGCATGCCTGGCTGCCCGATGCGCACAGCGAGGCGCCAAGCCCGACCAGCGCGCTGCTGTCGGCGGTACTGCTGAACTGCGCGCTGCTGGTAATTGTGCGCTATTACATTATTGTCAGCGCCGCCATCGGCGCCGACTTTCCCCGTACCCTGCTGCTGGTTTTCGGCATGCTGTCGGTCGCCGTCGCCGCGTTTCTGATCCTAGTCCAGCGCGATATGAAGCGCCTGCTGGCCTACTCCAGCGTGGAAAATATGGGGCTGATCGCCGTGGCGCTGGGGATAGGCGGCCCGCTGGGCATTCTCGCCGCGTTACTGCATGCCCTGAATCATAGTCTGGCGAAAACGCTGCTGTTCTGTGGTTCCGGCAACGTGCTGCTGAAATACGGCACGCGTGATATGGATGCGATTAAAGGCATTATGCGCGTTACTCCGCTTACCGGCGCCCTGCTGGCCGGCGGAGCCCTGGCGCTGGGCGGGATGCCGCCTTTCAATGTCTTCCTCAGCGAATTCATGACCGTCAGCGCCGGACTCAGCGCCGGACTCAGCGCCGGTCATTTCTGGCTGGTGGCGATCCTGCTGGCCTTACTGACCGTAGTGCTGGCCGGATTAGTACGTATGGTTGCCGGCACGGTGCTGGGCAGCAGCCCGGCGGCAGTGGCTAAAGGCGAATTGGGGATCATGACCACCGCGCCGATGATCGTGCTGCTGATCCTGATGCTGTTGATGGGCACCCATATTCCTCAGCCGGTTATCCGGCTGCTGGAAAATGCGACGGCCATCGTGGCCAATACTCATGCCGCGCCCACCGCCGCAGACAACACCAGACTTTACGCCGCTGAACCTTCAGCGCTAACCCCTTTTCGTCAGGAGACGTACCGTGATGAATGAAACCCCGGCTTCCGGCCAGGCATCCCCGACTGACAAACTCGGCGCCGGTTATGCCGCGCAGATCAGACAACGATTCCCGGCAGCCATTCTGGCAGCAGAGTGGCAAACATCCAATCAGCTGACCCTGACCGTCAAACTGGATTTGCTGCCCGAGGTGGTGGAGTTTCTTTACTACCAACAGGGCGGCTGGCTGTCCGTGCTGTTCGGTAACGATGAACGTTCATTGAATGGTTATTTCGCCGTCTACTACGTGCTATCGATGGAGGAAGGCGAAAAATGCTGGATGATCGTCAAAGCGCTGGTCAACCCGGACAACCCCGAGTTTCCGTCGGTGACGCCCCGCGTGCCGGCGGCCGTCTGGGGCGAACGAGAAGTCCGCGATATGTATGGCCTGATCCCGGTCGGCCTGCCCGACGAACGCCGGCTGGTGTTGCCTGACGACTGGCCTGACGATCTCTACCCGCTGCGCAAGGACGCCATGGATTACCGTCAGCGGCCGGCGCCGACCCGCGATGAGGAATCCTACACCTTCACGAACGAAGCCACCGGCGCAACGCGCGTGGTGCCCATCGGGCCGCTGCACATCACGTCGGATGAGCCGGGGCATTTCCGCCTGTTCGTGGACGGCGAGCAGATTATTGATGCCGACTACCGCCTGTTTTATGTACACCGAGGCATGGAAAAACTGGCGGAAACGCGCATGGGCTATAACGAAGTCACCTTCCTGTCAGACCGGGTGTGCGGTATTTGCGGCTTTACCCACAGCGTGGCTTACACCTCTTCCATCGAAAATGCGCTGGGCATTGTCGTTCCGCCGCGGGCGCACAGCATTCGCAGCATATTGCTGGAAGTGGAACGGCTGCACAGCCATCTGCTGAACATCGGGCTGGCCAGTCACTTTGTCGGTTTCGATACCGGCTTTATGCAGTTTTTTCGTATCCGCGAAAAATCGATGACCATCGCGGAAATGTTGACCGGCGCGCGTAAAACCTACGGCCTGAATCTGATTGGCGGTATCCGCCGCGACATACTGAAAGAAGACCGCTTGAAGACCATCAGGCTGATCCGCGAGATGCGCGCCGAGGTCAGCCAACTGACCGATATGCTGCTCACCACGCCCAACATGGCGCAACGTACGCAGGGTATCGGCCTGCTGAATAAACAAGTCGCCCGCGATTACAGCCCGGTCGGCCCGATGATCCGGGCCAGCGGTTTCAAGCGAGATATGCGTATCGACCATCCTTACGCCGGCTATCTGAATCTGCCGATGGAGCTGCATCATCTGGATGCGGGCGATGTTTATTCCCGCGTGCTGGTTCGGGTACGCGAGGTCTTCACGTCGATGGCGATGATCGAATACGGTCTGGACAATCTGCCGGCAGGCCCGCTGCTTAACGAACACTTCACCTATCGGCCGCACAAATTCGCGCTGGGCTTCGCCGAAGCGCCGCGCGGCGAAGATATTCACTGGAGCATGACCGGCGATAACCAGAAGCTATTCCGCTGGCGCTGCCGCGCCGCCACCTATGCCAACTGGCCGGTGCTGCGCTATATGCTGCGCGGCAATACCGTTTCCGATGCGCCGCTGATTATCGGCAGTCTGGATCCCTGTTATTCCTGTACCGACCGGGTGACGCTGATTGATGTGCGCAAACAGAAAATCACCACGGTGCCCTATAAAGAAATGGAACGTTACGGCCTGGAACGTACCTGCTCGCCGCTCAAGTAGAGGGATGAATGATGCTGAAACTGTTTAAGACCATCCTCAAGGCAGGCAACAGTACGGTGAAATACCCGTTCAAACCGCTGGATGTTGCTGCGGGGTTTCGCGGCAAGCCGCAATATGATGCCGAACAATGCATCGCCTGCGCCGCCTGCACCATGGCTTGCCCGGCCAATGCGTTGACGATGGAAACCGATGTCGTGACCGGCACCCGTACCTGGCAGCTGTTTCTCGGGCGCTGCATCTTCTGCGGACGCTGCGAGGAGGTCTGCCCAACCCGCGCCATCGTACTGTCGCAGGAATTTGAGATGGCCGTCGCCAATAAAGCCGATCTTTATCAGCGGGCGACTTTCGACCTGTTGAACTGCCACGTTTGCCGTCGTCCTTTTGCCCCGCAAAAAGAGGTGGAATACGTCATGGCGCTGATGGCGCAATCCGGTTTGTCAGCAGACGAAGTGGCATCGCGTCGTCACCACTTTGAAACCTGTCCGCAATGTAAACGCCGGCAGAATATGGACAACAAAGACAACGTGATGCTGAGTCGATACATTCTGCCACCGGCCGACTCCGCGTCAGCGACCATCAAAGGGAGCAAATCATGAGCACGCAGTTGACCCACGGCGATCACTACAGGACCACGCCGATTGTTTTGGATGAGCAGGCGCAAAAACTGAAAAAAACGCTGCTGAAAGATATCCAGCGTTCAGCCTACGTTTATCGCGTCGACTGCGGCGGCTGCAACGGTTGTGAAATAGAGATTTTTGCCGCCATCACGCCGGTGTTCGACGCCGAACGTTTTGGCATCAAAGTCGTGGCGTCGCCCCGTCATGCCGACATTCTGCTATTCACCGGGGCGGTGACCCGCGCCATGCGTACTCCCGCGCTGCGCGCCTATGCGTCCGCGCCCGACCCGAAAATCTGCATCGCTTACGGCGCCTGCGGTTGCGGCGGCGGTATCTTCCACGACCTGTATTGCGTCTGGGGCGGCAGCGATGCCATCGTGCCGATAGATGTCTATATTCCCGGTTGTCCGCCGACGCCCGCCGCCACGATTTATGGTTTTGCCGTCGCGCTGGGTTTGCTGGAACAAAAGCTGCACGGCAGCGAACACCGTCAGGGAGAGCATGAAACAGCGGCGCTGATTCATCCCGGCGTACCGTTGGATTTACGCGTTTTGCTGGAGCGGGAGGCCCGGCGCATGGCGGGGTATCGTCAGGGGCGGGAAATCTGCGACGCCTTTTTGGCCCGACTGGAAAATCAGCCGCCGGAGGCGCTGGACCAACGGATCGCCTCCTGGCTGCAACAGCACAACGACCCGCGGCTGAACGAGATTGTCGGGCGGCTGCAACAAATTTACCTGTCATTACCGAAGGGGGAAGGCAGCCGATGAACCGTCAGGCGATTTTCTACGCCCTGAACCAGAAATTCCTCGACAGCAAGGATAAGGTGCCGGAACAGCCGCAACAGGTAATGTATTACTCGTTGGCGATCGGCCACCACGTCGGCGTGATCGACTGTCTGAAGCGAATACTGACCTGTCCGCTGACGGACTATCAATGCTGGATCGGACAACTCCCGGACGGCGAAGCACGGCGTAAAATGGCCGGGCTGATGAAATTCGGCGAGATCGTCATTGACGCCAGCCACACTAAATCGCTGGGAGCGGCCTTTAGCCGCTTATCTGACGGACAGGACGCCTATCCCGACTGGACCGACACCCTGCTCGCTTATCTACAGGCGATTGAACGGGAAACCGCGCTCTATTTAATGGTGAAACGCATCGATGAATGAACTTAGCCAACGTACGGATAACATGGTACTCACCGTCGGTAACAGCATGATGGCAGACGATGGCGCCGGCCCCTTGCTGGCCGAGCGCATGCGGCAAAATCCGGTTGCGGGTTGGTCGGTGATTGACGGCGGCGCCATTCCCGAAAATGCGGCTCATCGGCTCCGCCAGCTAAAACCTGCGCGACTGCTGGTGGTGGATGCCACCGATATGGGATTGCCGCCGGGCGAAATACGCATTATCGACCCACGGCGGATCGCCGAGGATCTGTTGATGAACACCCACAATCTGCCGTTGAATTTTCTGATCGAACGGTTGCAGGAAGACATTGCGGACGTGATTTTCGTCGGCATCCAACCGGCGCTGGTGGCGTTCTACTTTCCGCTCAGTCGGGAAGTCGTACAGGCGGTGGAACTGATTCACCGGCGACTCGCGGACTGGCGGGGAAACGGCGGCTTTCAGGCGCTGTAGCGCTGTATGTCATGCGCCCCCCACTCAGCGCCGAAAGTAAAGAGGATAGCCGGTCTTGCGATAGGCGCGTCGTCTTTCGTAGTTAAAAACGCTGCCAATTTTCATCCCGGCGAGCGCTAACCGGCAGCAGCGGCGTTTTCGCCCTCATCGCCACCGGCTGCGGCGCGACGGTTTTTTGCCGCAGTTGATTATCCTCGAGCTGAAAAACGTCCACCGCCGCCGACAGTTCGCTGGTCTGTTGATCCAGCCTGGCCGCGGCTTCGGCCGATTGTAAAACCAGCGCCGCATTCTGTTGCGTCACGCCGTCTATTTCGTGGATTGCCTGGCTGATCTGGCTGATGCCGTGAGTTTGTTCATCGGTGGCGGCGGCAATCTCACCAATCAGATCATTAACCTGATTGATGGCGCTAATAATGGCTTCCATCGCCTCGCTGGACTGGCGAACTTGACCCGCGCCGATCGAAACGCGGGATACCGACTCGGCGATCAGCGTTTCAATCTCTTTCGCCGCCTGCGCGCTACGCTGCGCCAGGGTGCGAACCTCACCGGCCACCACCGCGAATCCTCGGCCCTGTTCTCCGGCCCTGGCGGCTTCAACCGCCGCATTGAGCGCCAGGATATTGGTTTGAAACGCGATACCGTTAATCACCGTGGTAATATCGGCCACCTTACGCGAACTGGCGCTAATATCATCCATGGTGCTGATGACGCCATTGCTGATTTCACCGCCCTTGGTCGCCGCGTCGAAGGCTTCCCGCGCCAGTTCCCGCGCCTGATAAACATTCTCTGCGGTCTGTTTTACCGTGGCGCTGATCTGCTCCATACTGGCGGCCGTTTCCTGCAGCGCGGCCGCCTGCTGTTCCGTCCGGCTGGACAGATCGTCGTTGCCATTCTTGATATTGCTGGTGCCGCTATCGATGGCCCTCGCACTTTGACGAATAGCGGCGACGGTATCACGCAAACTTTTCTGCAGCCGTTTAATATCCGGAACCAAACGGCCCGCGCAGTTTCGGCCGAATTCGGCCAGATCGCCCGCCAACTGGCCTGACGTTAGCTGGGCCAGATGCGACTTAAGCACCCCAATCGGTATCACCAGATAATTTCTCAGATAATACTCGGTGAATATCAATACCATAATGCCCATAATCATGGCCGTAATCAGGACGTTTCGATTATGGATATTGTATTCATTTACCACGGGAATAAATTCAGACGCGGTAATTTGATCGGTGTAGGCCTTAATATTATCGCCAAAGGCCAAACTGATTGACGGATAAATGTCGCGGAATATCCGATAAAACGCCTGTTGATTATTTTGTTGCAGTGCGGCGTTCATCGGATCAATCGCCGTTGAAATTAGGGTTGACCAATTATTGGTAATATCATCGCGCGTTGCGCGTTCCACGCCAATATGTTCCGATGATTGGAATTTCTCCAACGACGTCTTGGTGTTTTTTATGGCGACCTGCGCCATATCCAGCGTTTTCTTCGCATTATCCAGATCGTCGTGCTGCAAATAATCTACCGTTCGCTCCATACGGGTAACGGCCCTGAAATACTGATCGCTGCCGTAAACCAGATAGGAATAAGTTTTTCGTTGTATTTCATTTTTGTTAAGTAAATCAGTTGCCTGATAAAGCGAATGAAGACTATAGCCTGATGCTAATCCCCAGATCGCCAGCAGGGCGGCCACGATAACCAGCACCATAATTCTTATGCTGACATTCCTTAGAACGCTCATAGTACACTCCCGTTAATTTACCCAATGCCGTTCACACCAATATAATATTGGGGTACCCGTTTTTTAATCATGACGTTGTTGCCGCAATGCTACGCACAGGCCGTCCGCCGCTGTAGATAAAGTCTGAATAATCGTTAATTAGAAGCAATGAACAGGAAACCCGATATATCCAAAATCGTGGTCAATAAAAGTAGAGGCTCCTCTCCGGCGCTGGGGTAGTTAAAGTATAGGCATTAATATTAATAGAGGAAGCGCCGGCGATAAGAATGCCTCGTCGCTTTCATTGCCTGGCGCTGGTCGTCAAATCTGCCGAAACGGCCTCGCTATCGTCGTCACTATCGACATCAAGCGCGCGATCGCTAACGCATAAAAAATAAAATATATTTAATTTTCAAAAAATTAAAATAAACATATCAACACTGGCATAAAGACTGCTTATCAATGGCGAGGCGTCACTCTATCAATAATATCGACATCAAGTATTTTTACCTGACTTCTGGTCGGAGACAATGTCATGAACCGGTTCGTTATTGCAGATTCAAGGAAGTGTATTGGCTGTCGCACCTGCGAAATAGCCTGTGCATTGGCCCACAGCGACGGTAAAACGTCCTCGCTATCCCCAGCGCATTTTTCACCTCGTCTCAAGGTCGTCAAAGGGCTGAACATCAGCACCACGGTGCAGTGCCGTCAGTGTGAGGACGCGCCCTGCGCCAACGTGTGCCCCAATGGCGCCATCATCCATGCGGATGAACGCATCAAGGTGCAGCAGGAGAAATGCATCGGTTGTAAGACATGCGTGGTCGCCTGCCCTTACGGCGCCATGACCGTAATCAGTAAGCCCGTGATCCGGAGCGGCCAGTATCAGGCGCTGGGCCAGTGTATCAAAGCCGAGGCGCAGAAATGCGATCTCTGTGAAGGTCGCGCGGCAGGCCCGGCCTGCGTCGACGTTTGCCCGACCAAAGCATTACGGATGATTGGCCGTGACGACATCCAGGCCATGATCCAGCAAAAACAACGGCGTGCGGCGCTTGATGAAGCCGCAGGAATGCAGTTCTGAACAGAACCGCGCAAGGTACGTTGAAGGAGAATACTCATCATGCGGAAAGTGATCACCGTCTGCCCTTATTGCGGGTCAGGCTGCAAAATTAACCTGCTGGTTGAAAATGGGAAAGTAGTCGGCGCAGAAGGCGCCAACGGCCATACCAATGAAGGTGAGCTCTGTCTTAAGGGCTATTACGGCTGGGATTTTCTTAACGACACCAAATTGCTGACGCCGCGCTTGAAACAGCCGCTAATCCGCCGGCATAAAGGCGAACCCTTTGAGGCCGTGTCCTGGCCTGAAGCCATAAGCTTTGCCAGCTCACGCCTGAAAGCCATCAAAGAAAAATACGGCGCCGAATCCATTATGCACACCGGCTCATCGCGCGGTCCCGGCAATGAAACCAACTACGTCATGCAGAAATTCGCCCGCGCCGTAACCGGCAACAACAATATCGACTGTTGCGCCCGCGTCTGCCACGGCCCTTCCGTCGCCGGATTACGGGTCACCCTGGGTAACGGCGCGATGAGCAACTCCATCAACGAAATCGAGCATACCGATTGTATTCTGGTGTTCGGCTATAACGCCGCCGACTCGCATCCGATCGTGGCGCGCCGTATCCTGAAGGCCAAAGAGCGCGGCGCCAGGATTATTGTCTGCGATCCGCGCCATATCGAAACCGCCCGTATCGCCGATTTGTGGCTGCCGCTGAAAAACGGCTCCAATATGGCGTTGGTCAACGCCTTTGCCAACGTGCTGATCAATGAGGGGCTTTACAATAAAGACTATGTCGCCCGTCATACGGAAGGGTTTGAGCAATACAGTCAGATTGTCGCCAAATATACGCCGGAATACGTTGCGGACATCACCGGGCTGTCTTCGCAGCTGGTGCGCGAGGCGATGCGCATTTTTGCCGCCGCCCCATCCGCCACCATTTTATGGGGCATGGGCGTCTGTCAGTGGGGCCAGGGCGTGGACGTGGTCAAGGGGCTGTCCGGGTTGGCGTTGCTGACCGGCAATCTCGGGCGGCCAAACGTCGGCGTCGGCCCGGTGCGAGGGCAGAACAATGTTCAGGGCGCCTGCGACATGGGCGCTCTGCCGGATATGTTCCCCGGCTATCAATCGGTTACCGATGAACAAATCCGGCATAAATTCGCCAAAGCCTGGGGGGTGCCGAACCTGCCGGATAAAATCGGCTATTCGCTTACCGATGTGCCGCACAAGATCAAGGAAGGGAAAATCAGAGCTAACTATGTGATGGGGGAAGATCCGCTGCAAACCGAGCCGGACCTGTCCATGATGCGGGAAGCGTTTAACCAGTTGGAACTGCTGATCGTGCAGGATATTTTCATGACCAAGACCGCGTCGGTGGCGGACGTGATTCTGCCAGCGACCTCCTGGGGCGAGCATGAGGGCGTTTATTCCGCCGCCGACCGCGGCTTCCAGCGCTTTTACAAAGCGGTAGAGCCGAAGGGGGACGTCAAACCCGACTGGGAAATCATCAGCCTGATGGCGACCGCGCTCGGTTATCCCATGCATTACAACAACACCCAGGAAATCTGGGACGAACTGCGGCATCTATGCCCGTCGTACTACGGCGCCACCTATGAAAAAATGGCCGGTCTGGGATACGTTCCCTGGCCCTGCGCCACCGAGGACAGTCCTGGCACGCCGTGGCTGTACGCAGGCAATAAATTTGCCCGCCCCGGCGGCAAAGGCCTGCTGTTCGCTACCGAATGGCGGCCGCCGATGGAGCAGGTTGACTACGATTACCCGCTGGCGCTGTGCACCGTGCGCGAGGTCGGCCATTACTCGTGCCGCTCAATGACCGGCAACTGCACCGCCCTGCAAACGCTGGCGGACGAACCCGGTTACGTACAGGTCAATCCTCAAGACGCCGAACGTCTGGGACTGCGCGATCAGCAACTGACCTGGGTTTCCTCACGCCGCGGCAAAGTGATTACCCGCGTTGCCGTCAGCGAACGTGTTAATAAAGGCGCGGTTTATATGACCTATCAATGGTGGATCGGCGCCTGTAACGAACTGACGCTGGATCACCTCGATCCGATCTCCAAAACGCCGGAATACAAATACTGCGCCGTCAAGCTGGAAGCGATAGAGAACCAGCAGTGGGCGGAAAACTATGTCCAGCAGGAATACAGCCAGTTGAAATCCCATCTGCGCAAGACGGCGGAAATGGCGAAATAAGAAGAAAAGACCAAGCGGCGGCGTAAATATACCGCCGCCAATGTTTTTCTTTCTTTATAATCCGGTTTGGATGCGGTCTGGAGAATTATCTTCGGGACGCTCGTTCCTATTATTTAATATACCGAAGCGTTATCTTTTTTTAAGATAATTTCTCCATCTGAGCGTTGAATGTAGGTTTTACTATCAAAAGTAAAATAGACATTTTTGTCTACATCCCCCCGGATAACCATAGCAATGTCATTCAGAATGCATTTCTTCTTACTTTTCATATCATCAAAACACTGATAGTCATCAATGTTATTATCCCTGCTTCCAGTGGGAACGTCTTCATAACCGCCAAAATTCATAATGAAGATATCGAGATCATGTGAATTTCTTATCACGTTGTATTTCTGTTGAATAGAGTTTTTGTTTTTATTCCACCAATCAATTTTGCTTTGAGTGGTCGAAGGGAAATGTTTAACATATATTGATGTATTGTTTATCCGTACTATCTCAACAGGTTTGATAATTATCCATGCAGCGTATAAAACCATTGAAATAATAACAACCCCTGCTACCATTAAGCGATATTTTTTAAACATTGCTTTCACCCGTTATTGTAATTTTCGTTTCGAAATTAGTGAAAAATAGCTTATTTGGTAGAATGTGGATTATACACAGTTTTACTCACGATACCGTCACCGAATTGAGCGGCGCTGGTTGCAACTACCCGATACATCGGCCTTCGCTTTTTAGTCCATCTCTTCAATGGATTTCACCGAAATCCCCATTCGCTGCATACGCGACAGCAGCGTGGTGCGTTTCAACCCCAGCCGGGCGGCGGCGCCTTTTGGCCCGGCGACGATGCCGTTGGTTTCTTTCAATACCTGAATAATCCGCTGCCGTTCGGACTGTTCTTCACCATCCTGCGGCGCGGGGGACGGCGCCGACGTGTCTTTCACCGTCGTCGGCGCCGCCCTGGGCGAATCCAGCGGCGAGAGATGATACGGCAATTCAGCCAGCTGCAGGTTAAGCATCGTGCCCTTCGTCAGGATGACGGCGCGTTCAATCACATTTTCCAGTTCGCGCACATTTCCCGGCCAGGGCAGCTTACTCAGTTGACGCAGCATTTCGGAAGGAATGCTATCTATGGTTCGGTTCATACGCCGTGCGATCTTGCGGGTAAAAAACTTCGCGAGCAGCGGAATATCTTCCGGCCGCTCGCGCAACGGCGGAATGACGATAGGAAAGACATTCAACCGGTAATAGAGATCGCTGCGATACTCCCGATCGGCCACCATCTGTTTCAGATCGCGATTGGTGGCGGCAATCAGGCGAACATCAACCGAAATAACTTTGCTGCCCCCCAAGCGCTCTATTTCCCGCTCCTGTAGCACCCGCAACAGTTTCGGCTGAAGCTCTAAAGGAATATCCCCCACTTCATCCAGAAACAGCGTGCTCTTATCCGCCATCTCGAAACGCCCCTGCCGCTGACTTGTCGCGCCGGTAAACGCGCCTTTTTCATGCCCGAACAGATCGCTTTCCAATAATCCGGAAGGGATCGCCGCGCAATTCATTTTCACCATCCGTTTCGCCTTGCGCGGACTCAAACTATGAATAGCCCGCGCGATCAGCTCTTTCCCGGTTCCGGTTTCCCCCAAAATAAGCACGGTGCTGTCGCTGGACGCCACCATCTCCACCTGTTCCAGCACCTGACGGATGGCGGCGCTGCGGCCAATAATTTCGCCAAAGGCTTCGCCGCCCTGACTTTGAATATGTTCCGTCAACTGTTCGGTCAGATAAAAATTTTCGTGGATCAGACTGTCTTTCAGGCGGGTAATTTGCTCATAGGCCAGCGCGTTATCCAGCGCAATCGCGATACGCGACGCTATCTGACTCAGGAGTTTCATCTCCGCATCATTGACCGATAGCGCAATACCGTGAGCCAGCTCCAGCACGCCCAGCACCCGGCTGCCAAAAGCCAGCGGCAGCAGGCAGACATGGGTTAATGCGCCGTCAAACCACTGCGCCAGATAGCGTGGCTGATCAGGGCGGCCAACCGACGCCTGATGATGAATCAACATCGGTTGGTTGTTGCGCATCACCTCCGCCGCCAGCGCGTCAGACAGCGCCAGCTCCCCTTCCCCCAAACGCGGCGTCTGACCGGGCAGGTAATGGGTCGCGTAATACTTCAGCGTTTTATCATCGCCATCGTTATCCCGGAAAGCGAGGGCGACGAAATCGATATTGAAAAAGCGGTGAATCTCTTTTGACACTTCTTGCGCCAGCGCTTTCAGTTCCAGCTTGGAAATAACGGTGTTAGTCACATCCACCAGAATACGGCAATGGTCGCGTTCATGCCGCAGCATCGCTGTTTCATACCGCGCCGATTCGCGCTCGCTGATATTTTCCAACACCATCGGCACCACGCCGGAAAGCGCCTGAAAAAAAGCGATTTCACCGTCATCGAACCGGCTGCCGTCCGTTTTGATGAACTCAATGCCCCCCAAAGCGCGGTGCGGCGTCAATAACGGCAGTTGGCAATAGTCGCTGAGCCCGGCGTAGGCCGGTTGATCCATCAGGTGGGGAAAATCGTGCTGGAAATGAACTTTGTCGCAATGCAGCAACGTATGGCTATTCCACACCACACTGCCCGGCCCTGCTAATAACGATAGCGTTTCTTCGCGACGCCGCGTTTCATCGGCGTCGCGGTCATGGTAGTAAAACGAGGCCTGATTATGCAGGGGATTTATCAATAACAGATTAACCCGGCCAAACCGCACCACTGAAAACGAGAGGCTATCCAACACCTTAAGCAGCCCGTCGATGCTGCGCTGCCGCAACAGCCGCTGCGACACTTTCAGCAACGTGTCCTGCCATAGAATGGACAACCGTGATGGGGAATCTGTCAGCCGTATCGCCATAGCTACCACAATAAAATCGCCATGAATAATGTGGTTAATAGTGTAGGAGTTAACGGACCAAAAACCTATGCCGCCATGTCAATAGGTTGATCTGAATCGTACTTGACTGACGCTAATTTAAGCCGCCCCTCAGGAAATAATAATAAGAACCATTCGCTCATCGCTGAACGCGTTGGATACCAGGATCACGGCATCGCTTTATGTATCATTCTCAATTAAATTTCACCGCCATGATTTTATCAATTAACAAAAACAACACTTTTATTTATCAAAATAAAACAATTCTTCTGTATCTCATTACGCCTGCTGATTGAATAATCGACAACGTTAATTACTTTATTTGAAATATAATATTTATAACTAGACAGCTCCATAATCTCTTGATAGGCGCAGAGCAATTAAATCGCCATAAATAAAACGACCCAAATAATACCTGAATAAAATTCCATTTATTGCTAAAACACCTTTGATCATAAGAAAATATAATATCACAATATCTTATGCTTGGGAATCCTTGAAAAACCACTATAATAAACTATTTTTATTATAAATATCAACACCCTATCTTAGCCAAACACAATCCGTCGGCAGACGGCGATGGCCCCGTAGCCGTGTTTTTTTCGCATCAAATTGTTATAATTTGCAATTCGTCACATAGAAAAAACGGTAAAAGACAAGAATCCATGTAATATCAGGCAGTCAGACACAACACCCCCAATAACAGTTAAGGGTGCTGAATTGATGCGTTCAAGGAATACGTACCGATTCGTCACCCGGCAATAATACTGTGTGTTGTCTGAATCTATTCACCAACATGAGGTTAACATGCAAAGGCAGAAGTTAGTTATACAGATAGCCATCGCTATCTTATTAGGGATATTAGTTGGATGGCTATGTCATCAATATCTTGATGGCGGACGTGCGAAAGAAATTGCCTCTTATTTCAATATGGTTACCGATATTTTCCTGCGTTTGATCAAGATGATCATTGCCCCGCTGGTGTTCGCCACCCTGGTTTCGGGTCTGGCAAGTATGGGAAATTCATCGGCGGTCGGGCGTATTGGTCTGAAAGCCATGATTTGGTTTGTTACGGCCTCCCTTCTTTCCCTGTTTATCGGTATGGTTCTGGCTAACTTCTTCCAGCCCGGCGCGGGAATGAACCTGGAAGCGCCGGTCAATGCCGCCCATGTCGCCACCGGGCTGAACACCGACGGCTTTACGCTTAAGAGCTTCATCAGCCATATTTTCCCGAAAAGTATCGTTGAAGCGATGGCAAACAATGAAATTCTGCAAATTCTGGTCTTCTCGCTGTTCTTCGGTTCCGCGCTTGCCTATGTGAAACATAAAAACAAAAATGCGAGCGTGATTTCCTCCATGATTGAAGAACTGGCCAAAATCATGTTCCGCGTGACGGACTATGTAATGGGTCTAGCGCCTATCGCGGTATTTGCCGCCATCGCATCCGCCATTACCACTGAAGGTTTGGGCCTGCTGTATGACTTCGGCAAGCTGATTGGCGAATTCTATCTTGGACTGATTTTGTTGTGGACCGTCCTATTCCTGATTGGCTATGCGTTCCTTGGCAAGCCGATTATCAAACTGGGAAGGCTGATCCGTGAACCGACCATGCTGGCTTTCGCCACTGCCAGTAGCGAATCTGCCTATCCAAAAACCATGGAAGCGCTGACCAAGTTCGGCGTACCGAAGAAAATCACCAGTTTTGTACTGCCGCTGGGCTATTCGTTCAACCTGGACGGCTCAATGATGTATCAGTCTTTTGCGATCCTGTTTATCGCTCAGGCGTATAACATTGATTTAAGCCTGACGCAGCAAATCCTGATTCTGCTGACGCTGATGATCACCAGTAAAGGGATGGCGGGCGTAGCGCGAGCTTCCGTCGTGGTTGTTGCCGCCACGCTGCCGATGTTTAGCCTACCGGAAGCCGGTATTCTGCTGATTATCGGCATCGACCAATTCCTTGATATGGGCCGTACTGCCACCAACGTTATTGGCAATAGCATCTCTACCGCCGTGGTCGCCAAGCTGGAAAACAGCATCGGCGCGCCGGAAGAAGAAGAAGACGAAGAAATTGAATATAAAGAGGCCAATGCGAATCGGTAATTAATCGCTCGCGTTCTTCTTAATCACGGCGGCCTTTACGGTCGCCGTTTTTTATCCACTAATGCTGACGCAGACTTTTTACATAGCGCCAAAATTTTTCTGACGCCATGTTCAGCTTGGTATCCAGCCGGTAGATATAGACCCCCATCCGCATCAACGCATTTTCCATATTGACGATAGCCAGCGTTTTATCGTTCAACTCGTCCTGGATCGAATAATCAGGCAGCCATGCAATGCCGAACCCTTGTTTAGCCATCCGCTTAAGTAAATCGCTCATTGATGAAACAAAAGTAACGGCAAATTTATTACTGTCGGTGCTGGCAAGGTAACGGTTTACCTGACGCCCCATATAGCTGTTGTCGGTATAGTTCAGCAAGGGCAGCGTAGGGGAATGAATATCAAATAACGGCTTTCCGGCACTGTCGCATGCACAGACAGGATAAAGCCGGGACTCCAGTACCTTTGCATGCATAAAAGGCTCGGACATTAAATCTTCATTATAAAAAGAGAGGATAAAATCACTGCGCCCGTCCTTAAGATTTAATACCGCCTCATCGACATCAATGGATTCAACATAAAATATCTTCTCCTGAGATTCCGGCACCGCTTTTAATAAATCAGGCATAATGAAAACTGACAGTGAATGTGCGGCGGCAATAGTGATTTTGTTCTTATAATTACTGCCGCCGTGTAATTTATTTAACTGATATTCTAAGTCATCCAACGTATTACGAATATGAGCATGAAAAACACGGCCCTGCTCAGTTAATTGCAATGGTGAGGAAGTACGGTCAAAGATATCGAAGCCGATAGCCGTTTCCAGCGCACGGATGCGTCGACTGAATGATGACTGAGATATATTTCTTTTTTCTGCCGCGACCGTGAAACTCCGATACTCTTCCAGAGCAATAAAGTCATAAAGCCATTTTGTTTCGATATTATTCAGCATGATATTTCACCGCGTTGGCAAACCCGATTAAAGCATGAAAAACCGATGAGCTATGCAAATCATACATAGCAGATGGGATTTTAGCAATTCACATCCCAAGCAGATATGCAATTATGCTGTCAGTTTCAGAACGCAATAAGGCAGCAGCATGAACAGTCTAGTAGGCATTCTTGGTGGCATGGGTCCGGGCGCGACCGTTGACGCCATGCAAAAGTTGATAAGAAATACCCCCGCCTATCGAGACCAGGATCATATCCCGATGATCGCCGTTTCCATTCCGGATATTCCGGACAGAACGAAATGTATTCTTGACCATGGCGCGTCGCCGCTGGAAAAGATGATCCAGTATATGAAAATATTGGAGAATGCCGGCGCAGAGTGCATTATCATTCCGTGTAATACGGCTCACTATTGGTTTAATGAATTAAAATTACATACCCGCGTCAAAATGATCAGCATTATTGATGCAGCATGTCAGGTTATTCAGGATAAAAACATCACCAGCGTAGGGTTGCTGGCGACCACCGCCACCGTCAGGGCGAAAATTTATCAAAACCAGATGAGCAAACAACATATTTACTGCCATACGCCGACAGAAGATGAGCAAAATCTGGTGATGGAAAGTATTTATGCCTATAAATCCGGTGATGCCCTGACCGCTTATCAAATTCTCTCGCCAATAAAAATGCGCATGTTGCAAGACGGCGTTGAAAAAATCATTCTGGGCTGTACCGAGCTTCCTTTGATTCTGGAAAATGAAATAAAGAAATCACCGGAAAGCTATATTGATGCAACTGAAGCGCTGATCAAAAAAACCGTCGAATGGTATTTCAGCCACACACACAGAAACGAAGCCGCCGCCTGATATATCCGCGTCATACCGCGCTGATCCATTGCTATGCTCTGCGGTGGCGGAAATCTCCGTTGCCGCACACCTATCTCCTGGGGGCAGGTCCATTCCGGCCGATACACATCAGAAACCGCGTTCGTTGCCGGCGCCATCGCCATGACATAAAAATAATCGCGCGGATATTCCCCTGTGCCAACATTAAAAATCAGCAATAACGCGCCCTATGACTCATAATAGCGGCAAGTTGCGCATTCTCTCGCCAAACAGACCAAATTTGTTGTTTCCACCTTTGACATGCGCTGAGCACCTCGTTATGATGCGCCCCGTTCACACGATTCCTCTGTAGTTCAGTCGGTAGAACGGCGGACTGTTAATCCGTATGTCACTGGTTCGAGTCCAGTCAGGGGAGCCATATTCTTGTTTTCATGCCGCTTTGCGAATCCTTATGTGATTCGGATTCAATAGGTTGGCGTGAAAAGTCTTCCCGATGCATTTTCAGTTTACCCTCCGCATCGGGAGAATTTGGTGGTCAGATTTGGGGTCAAGTTGGTTCGATGACGGAGTGACCCCCAAATGTCTCTTAACGACTCAAAAATCCGCAACTTAAAACCATCCGCAAAACCCTTCAAAGTCTCCGATTCTCACGGTCTATACCTTTTAGTTAATCCAAGCGGTTCACGTCTCTGGTATCTCAAATATCGTATCAATAGAAAAGAATCCCGCCTCGGCTTAGGTGCCTACCCTGATGTATCTCTGGCCGACGCTCGTCAGCAGCGTGACGGTATCCGCAAATTGCTGGCGCAGCATATTAACCCCGCACAGCTGCACTCTGCTGAAAGAACCTCTTCCTCACCAGAAAAAACCTTCAAGCATGCGGCATTGAAGTGGCATAAAAGCAACCGCTCATGGTCAGAGAACCATGCCGCCCGTCTGCTCGCCAGCATGAATAACCATATCTTCCCAATAATTGGACACCTGCCGGTCACAGAACTGAAAAATCGCCACTTCATCGACCTACTGAAAGAGATTGAGAAAAAAGGCCTACTGGAAGTGGCGGCCCGTACCCGGCAGCATATGTTCAACATCATGCGTCATGCCGTGCATCAGGAATTAATAGAGCACAAAATTTGGATGGCATTACCGCCCCTCCAGTTAAACGTCATTACCCTGCCCTTCCACTGGAGCGACTGCCGGAGCTGTTGGCTAGCATTGAGGACTACAAGCAAGGACGTGAATTAACCCGCTTGGCGGTCTCACTCACCCTGCACCTGTTTATCCGTTCCAGTGAACTGCGTTTTGCCCGTTGGTCTGAGATCGATTTCAGAAACAAAATCTGGATCATTCCAGCCACACGCGAAGCTAACCGGAAAACCGCTGGCTTCGATCGTTTTCCCGCCCCCTGAATGAGCGTCTCCCAGACGAATCGCGCCACGTCCCGACATGTTTTTTCTCCTTATTTCTATATTCCTGGCGGCAACACCTGTGGATCACGCTGACGAACCACTTTAAGAAAACGGTCAAGCAATTCATCGCGCTTCGTCACCTCACCGGGCTGGCAGGTGATAGCGGCGTAAGGCGTTTGCATTAATGGATGGCCGATGTGGTCTGGATTCGGCAGCCCCAGTGATTCGCGCAGACGCAGCACCGCCAGGATCTCTGTGGGATGCACCGCGAGGAATACAGAGTTGAATTCGAATTGTTTAGCTTGCTGGTTGGCTTCCCGCTCGGTCACGGCAATACGCTCGACGTGGGTATCGCAGGCCCCCAGAAGGACGGGCAGGAATTTATCCAGATCGGGTTCGCGCCAGTGCGCCGCCAATTGGCCCCAGGCAGGGTCCCATGGCAAAGCGTGCTTATCCAGATCCAGGGGTTTTCCCAGCCAGTCGCCGATGATAGTCAGACCAAAGGCGGCGTAGCGGAGCGTGGAACTGATTGGAGGCTTGCGTCCATCATGAATGCCATATCCATCTTTTATGCCATCGAACACCGCATGATGGAATGGCGGCACCAGTTCGGGCTGACCGGTCGCAATTGCTCCAAACATCAAATGTGTAACGCTATCTAGATTGCCAACAATTAGTTGGTCAGACCCTTTCCTTTCTAAAATATCCAGAATTTTAGCAAGAGACATTCGCGTAAACGCATGTGTCATGCGGATATTGGCATACACATATTCCTTTTCTATTGCAGCGATCAGACTTTGATTAACTTTCTCCATCCCGTACTTGAATAAATCAATAGCGGCGAGACGAAGATATCCATGCCCACTTAAATAGGTCTCAAGTCGCCCCTGGGGGGGGAATCCATCTGACGCCCATTCTTTAACGTCTACTAAGACCTTGTCGAGTCTACTTTTATCACTTTTCATTACATCCTCTATGAATCGCCACGGATAATCTAGACACTTCCGAGCCGTTGATAATACTGGTTTTCGTATTCAGTTGGTGGCATCTGATCGATTCAAACCGCTTTGCATCGAATTGGCACAGGGGGGGTTCCAAAGACCAATCAGATCGCTGGCCAGTCAGGGGCGGCATCACCGACAAAAACATCAACAAGCGCACTTTTTCCATTACACAATGCAGTTGGCTTTCATGAAAGAACAGTCTTAATATGCTTTTTTAAGTTTAAAGGATTTTTTATGAGTGATTCTGCATGTTCATCAATTGGACTGCTCCTTTTTCCGGCGCTTACTCAGCTTGATCTTACTGGCCCGTATGAAGTTTTCGTAAGAGCGCCAAACACAAAAGTTCATCTCATCTGGAAAAGTTTGGATCTGGTTGTTTCTGATCGTGGAATGGCTATACAGCCCACAACCACATTTGAAACATGTCCCGAACTGGATGTAATTTGTGTCCCTGGTGGGCCTGGTCAAATAAATCTGATGGATGACGAAGAAGTCCTTTCGTTTATCCGCACTCAAAGTAAACATGTAAAGCTGGTGACTTCGGTATGTACTGGGTCGCTTGTTCTGGGCGCAGCAGGGCTTCTGGATGGATATAAAGCAACTACGCACTGGGCTTCTCTGGAGCAGCTCGCACTATTAGGTGCGGAGCCGGTAAATGAGCGCGTAGTTCGTGACCGCAACCGTATAACCGGCGCAGGTGTGACTTCAGGTATAGATTTTGCTCTCAACGTGGTGTCAGAAATGTACGGCAGTGATATTGCTCAGAATATTCAGTTGCATATGGAATATGACCCCGCCCCTCCCTTTACATGCGGCTCCCCCCGTACTGCCTCTGAAGAACAGGTAAAAAAAGCAAAGGAACAGATTGCACCATTTATAGAAAAGAGACGGCAGGCTACTTTAAAAGCAGCAGCAAAACTTCGGAAATAAGTGCATAGCGGAATTTCTCTTTTCAATTATCAATGTCCGCTCTTGGCTTAGCTGACCGTTACGCAGAGTTAAATATCACCTACTTTATATGGTGGAAGCTGCTAATACCATTACCTCTGGCTGTTCTGGCGTAACCGCGCCAGCAGTGTTCGCCAAGCCTCGGCATGGCCGGGCTCGGCCTCTTCCCAGATGAAGTACCTGCGCGATGGCTGCCATCGCGGGTGTGGTTGATGGCTACTCAAATTTCAACTCATGCTTAGCCTCGGCAACTACGGCATCGATAAGCTTGTGGACTTCAATAAGCCATTTCACTGTACGCATCCTCTTCAGGATACCCTTCCTTATAGCCGGCATAATCCATGCCTTCGCCAGCTTTCAAGTAATCAGCAAGTGAGTTTTTAGTCTTATCATTCAGGGGAATAGGCGCCAGAAGATAAGAGAGTTTAACTTAGGAGTTGAGTTCATAAAATCGCCCCCCCACATGGAAAAGCCGGCGAGGACAAGTCATACCCCGTGTCCGTGGCAATAAATAAGACTACACCTTCCTCAACTGATCCTCACTTTCTCAATAAAACCGGTGGAGCTGGATGGCCGATTGTTCCCCCCAAACCGATGCATAAGCGCTGGAGTGAAGTTGTTGCTATGGCTGGTAATGCGACACTTGCCAGACTACCGTTCGGAAGGCTCAGTACCATGGTCAGAGAAATCGACAAAACGGCTCAAAAACGACGTGGATAAGACAATCCCTCTTTTTACAGGTATCCGGTAAAGACGATAGGCCGTTCGGATTCATAGGCTGCGGGTTTTCCTGATGGCAGCGACTCATCGGGTTGATGATTTTTTGCACAGGCGATATTTGTCATCGTCAAATGGCAAAAAAGGGAAGCGATTTGCTTCCCTTATATGTGTAAGTCTCAAATTAGCCAGGCTCTACAACTCTTGATTCTAGGTGGCCTAAAAGATCAAAGAGACTTCAGGGTATCCGCGATCACTTGCTGATAAGTCACGGTCGCACGGCCCAGCAGGCGGCTCAGCGTGTGGCTGTTATCATACAGCGCGCCCTTGCTGGCGCCCACGTCAGAATCCGCCAATACGTCGGCCAGACCGTCCGGCAGACCTGCGCCCTTGAGTGCGGCAGCGAAATCTGCCTGCGGCAAATTGACATAACTAACCTCTTTGCCGGACTGGCGGGCGATTTCCGCCGAGAATTCGCTCAACGTATAGCTGTCGTCACCCGCCAGCTCATAAACTTTTCCTTCCTGGCTATCGGCCAACAACACCTTAACTGCGGCATGTGCATAATCAATACGCGGTGCAGAGGCGATTCGACCGCCGGCGGCTGAACCGATAAACGCATGGTGAGCCAGCGCCGGCGCGATGCTGGCGGCGTAGTTCTCGGTGTACCAGCCGTTACGTAATAACACATAAGGCACGCCTGACGATTTCAGCGCCGCTTCTGTATCGCGGTGCTCATCCGCGAGCAATAAGCTCGAGCCGTCGAGGTTTAACAGACTGGTATAAGCAATAAGCTTCACGCCTGCAGATTTAGCGGCGTCAATAACAGCCCGATGCTGCGCGCTGCGCTGACCGACTTCACTGGAAGAGATCAACAGAAGCTTATCGACACCGACAAAGGCCGTTTTTAACGTTTCCGGTTTGCTGTATTCTGCCTGGCGGACATTCACACCGGCCTCGTTGAGCGCTTCGGCTTTGGCGGGGTTACGTACAGCGGCAACGATCTCATTGGCTGGAACCTGTTTAAGTAATTCTGCGATAACCAGTTGGCCCAACTGGCCGGTTGCACCTGTTACTGCGATCATAATGATCTCCTTAAGTAATTAACATGCCATTTATCAGCATGCCTTAAGTCTGATTGGGGAAATTGTGTACGGAAATGACTATAGCTGATATGCTATCTAAAGGTAAGTACTTACCGTTTGTTAAGTATCGATTTTTTGAGAAAAAATGATGAAAACAAAAAACAACATTGAAATACAACCAATTAAACATGGTCGATTGCTTGACGTTAATTGTCCTTCGCGGGAATTTCTGCAACATATATCCAGTAAATGGGGGATCCTTGTACTGATTGCACTGGATAACAATACGCTTCGCTTCAGCGAACTCAGGAGGAAAATCACCGGAATTAGCGAGAAGATGCTTTCTCAGACATTACAGGTTTTTGAAAATGACGGGTTTATTCATCGCACCATGTTGCCCGTGATGCCCCCACACACCGAGTACTCACTGACCCCTTTGGGACTGGAGGTGTATGCGCAGGTCATCCAACTGAGCGACTGGATAGAGATCAATCTCCCCCGGATACTAAATGCAGGCCAAGCCACTGAATCCAAGTCGACCATTAATAAGAAATGTTAAAAATCACACATTAATAATGAACGCGATTACATAACTGGTTCCCGCTTTTGTGCTTGAGGGGGTCACCGCCCGCTATCGGGCAATTGACTCTCGGGCTTGGGGCCATCACGTTTTTGCTTTTATAAATAGCGTTTTGAAAATCATAAAGCAGCAGAATACTGGGATATCGTCCAAGAAAAGATGACGCCAATACACTTATAAACCCAGTGGTTATATATCATTTTTTAATAATGTGATTAATTATTTCAGGCTGAATATTGATCACAAATTGAGATCCTTGTAACTTACTAAGGCAAATTTTATGGTTCTCGACAATGGGATAATTAAACATGGTTGTTTTTATAAATGAAGATTGGCAGTACCCTGAGATATAAAACAGTAGACTTTACCCTTTTAGGTGACCTGACCATGAAAGTTTAAATTAACTTAAGCTATTTACCCGACTGGAGTTTGATTTATAAAAAAGAATCATTTGTCAAAATTTTTGGCTGTAGCAGTTATTATCACGCAGTTATCGGGATGCGCGCACGTAGGCATGGAACTTTATGGCAGACTGAAACCTGGCCCTTCCGCTGATGAAGTTAAGGAAAGCTTCTCAACGTCGATGAATATTTCTCCAGATAAAGTCACCATTAGCAATATTAAAGGAAAAGAAGGTAATGGGGTTAGCCTTACGGGTGCTTCAGCCAAGGACTACACGTTTGATGCAACAATAAGCGGAAAAACCAAAAACTGTTCTTTCAAGCAATTAATCAATGATGAAATTTACCTTACCGGGTGCACGGTAAAAGATGCGGCAGTGAGTAGTTGGTAATAAGCATAAGACTATCAGCAGTTCAGGGGGCGCCAGAACAAAATCTCCACTACCTGGGATTGGTTCTGGCGCGCCAGTATGCGAATAGGTCCAATCAGCCAGTATCGGCTTTGATGTGATCTACCGGCCGACATCACAAGAAAAGTCGTTATAAATTTATTGAATGCATGGCAATACCGCAGGCGGTAACGCATCTGCGCGTCTTCCCTTGCAGGGAACACCCTTACCCGCCCCCATTCCGTCGAAGCGTTTACACCGTTTTAAATAAACTGTGTTGAGAACCAAACTGACAATGAATAAAGGGCTAACATAATGGCAGATACATATTTCTATCCAATAGATTATATATCGGCGTGCTTATTTAAAGGGGAAATCGTCGATAGCTATCTTATTAAATCAAGATACCGTTTATAAAAATCGCGGGAATAGCCTAACGATTATTTTATCGTTAGGTCGGAGCCGATATCCCTCTTGAGATACGGCCCGACACCGGACTTCACAGGGCTATCGATTTCTCGAAAACGAATTTTCTGTTTAACCAACTGATTAACGGGTAAAATAGCTACTGTGCAGATAGATCTATCAGGGTGTGGCGGTAGCATCCCCGTACCATTCCAATGGACCTCGATAAATTCGGAGCGGAAAGCGCTCGGTGGCCAGGCTAGCAAAAGCAGAGATTGAAGAACAGGAGGAAGGCGAAAAAATTCGACAGTTGACCTTTAATATATCTGACAGTTCATCAGTACTGGATAACAGCACCGGAATGCTATTATCGTCATTTAATAAAAATTTGTGCGATTGGGTATGACGCCCAGTGATTCTGCCAGAAATTTCCGCAAAAAAACAGCCGTTTAACAACCGTATAATTTATTTATCTATTTATTGATAAAGACGAATAGGTCAGACATGCAAAACAAAAATCTTATAAGTCTATTGCAAGGGAAGACCTTGCTAAAAGAGATTAAGACAGAAAATACGGACGATCGCGCCTGGATTGAGTTATCGTTACAAGATGAATTAAAGCCCAGTCATCCATTTAGAACAGAACCGGGATCAATGTTGGGCCATTCACCTTATGCAAACCTCTGCAATGAATCTGTCGCTAGATTCAAACTCAGAACTTCATATTTCCTGGCAAAAGAAATAGAATGTGGGCTAGATCCTTCTTACGATAGAGTCGGGAGTTACATTTATCTCAATTCCCAAGATGAACTGATAGCGAAACTTTCAACATATAGCTTAGGGTTGAATGATTTTATTGATGCAAACAAAACAGATGATTACCCACTATAAATTTAATAACCTCTAAATCATTTAATACAATTATTTATATCACCAGAAAAAATTCAATTTCAGCATCCGCTGAAATGCTTGCGATATGTGAAATAGCCAAATCATTTTACTCATCAAAATAGTTGCAAGGAACTGTATGCTAAAAATAATTGATCAAGCATCAAAATATGGCGAAATTAAAAAACAGGACATAGACTTATCCAAGTGTCTTAGCGTCATAAATAGCTTTGGTTATTCTACTTCTGATAAATTAATTGATTTTCTTAAAAAATATAACGGGCTGCACGGATATCACTCAGCATACAAAAACAACAGTGGGAAAAGTAAATTTTTCTATATCAACCCCGAGAAGGCCATGCTTCAACTATACCAAGAACAGGTGGCCGATTATGAAAAAATCACACAATGCTCATTGGTTCCTATAGGTGAATGTGACAATGGATACATTATCCTCATGTATGGGGATGACGTTATCTATGGCGTATTCGATCAATCTGTTTATAAATATGGCCAGAACATTCCGTCTTGCTTTGATACACTGATTAATGGCAAGGAAACTATTAACATGAGTTCATAATAACAGCAACGATCAATGACGAATAGCTCTTCCGCCATGCTTTTGGCTATCGAGAAACCAATCACCTGCTCTCAAATAAAAATACTACTTCTTCTAATCCAACGCCAATTTATCAGATAGATTCAATATGAAATCGATTAGCGATCTTATCAGTGAATTAAAAACAAACAATAGATGCGATATATTCAGTGCAAAAAGCAGACTTCAATCATTATCAGATAACGGCCTGGCTTACCCAGATGATTTAATCGAATTTTATAGTCTATGCCAAGGGCTATCTTTATTTAAGCAAGGAAAAGATAATATCTCGTTCAAGATCTTGCCTCCCGAGGAAATATTACCGGCAAATATCATTATTCTGGGCGAAGCTTGCGCATATGATTTATCGTCAAGCTGGTATGTTATCTGTAAAACGGACAATGGAGACTACCTTTCCATAGACTTATCTAAAGAAAGAAATGGCCAATGCTATGATAGTCATCATGAAATTCATGGTGTGGCAGGCAGTTGTCCCGTTATTGCAAAAAGCTTCACTGAGTTACTGAATGAACTCTATAAAACCAATGGAAAAGACATTTATTGGAATAAAAATAACTATGGTGACGCTTATGCTGAAATTTAAGTAAAAACACTTAACAGTAATCAAGATAATGATAGCCATATCAGCCATCAGTACCTTCTCTGATAATGCTCGTCACTTTCATTTACCTGGTAGTTATTTAAAATAGTTAAAACTGCCTGCGTACCACAACGGGCCGCCGAGTGAAGAAAAGCAGAGCTTAAATTCATGACAGATCGTAAGCGATCGGCCGTCGTTACCGTTACAGCGCGCGTCCTTTCGACCAATAAGCCATAAAGTTTATCGCCTCGCGGTGCACGCCGCGTTCGCCAATCAGATAGCGGCGCAGCCGTTTTACCACCGTCGATTCCGCCGCCACCCAACCATAAAACTCAAGGTTTCCGGTGGTTGCTCTATCCCATAGCAATTCGCCTTCGGCCTCTTCGCGCAACGCTTGATGGTAATGTTTTTCCGGCAGCTTAATGTGCCGTGTTATCGCTTGCATCAGACGTTCTCCATGCATCGCGCCAACCGGTTTGCGCGCCAGCCAGGTTACCTCCGCAAAACTGAATGCGCTCAGATCCAGGCAATCCCCAGCGTCCGGCACTTCAAAAAAAGCCTGCACCCTAGGCTGATTTTCCTGACCGGCAATCAGTTCCAGGATCCCCCGTGCCGCCGGAAGCGCCGTTTCATCGGCAATAATCAACGCATTACGCACGCCGGCGGGGGGCGACCATTCATAGCCGCCGCTGTTTTCTTTATATGCCGCATTTGGCGCGACGATCTGAATCCCGTCTCCCGGCTGAGCGTTAATCGCCCATGCCGACGCCGGGCCGTACGTCCCGTGACGGACAAACTCTACCGTCACTTCATGACGTTCGCGATCAACATGGCGCAGCGTATAGGTGCGGATCACCGGACGTTGCGCTTTCGGCAGCGACAGGATCATTTGATACCACTGCCCTTCAGCGGGAAGCGACGGCAACGTGCCGTCTTCGGCGGGAAACAGCATTTTGATACGCTGATCGGGCGCATCGCATTTCATCTGAGACACTTCCGCGCCGCTGAATACCAGCCTGAGCAGCGAAGGAGAAACGGCGCTCTTGCGCGCCAGTCGAACGTTAAACATACGGTATTCCTGAGCTCCAGCCATAACCTCGCTTTCCTTTTTATTTGCGAATACAGGTGAATGTATGGCGACAATGCCAAATCACATCACGCACCACGATAAACCGCATGGCGGCCAACAAAACCGCCATGGCTTGCTCTCGCCCCGCGCCTCATGCGCCAGCGTCGGCAGACTCTCATGATCGACGATCAGAAAGCATAGTTGACGCTGACGGAATAATTACGGGGTTCGCCGTAAATGACGCCGCTCACCAGTCCGGTGTTGTATTCACGATCCAACACATTGTTTACGTTCGCCTGCACCGATAAGTTTTTATCCACCTGATAACGCGCAAACAGGTTAGCCAGCGGGTAGCTCCCCTGATACAGGCGAACGGTGTCGCCCGACGGGCCGGTCAGATCCTTATAGGTCCGGTTCTGCCAGTTGACGCCGCCGCCTAGGGTCAATTGCGGCAGCATCGGCAGGTTATAACGGGTAAACAGCTTCAGTTGCGTTTGCGGCAGATTGGAATTAACCCGATCGTTGTTAATATCCTTCGCCACATAACGGCTGGCGCTGAATGTCATCGTCAGGTTATCGGTCACGGCGCCGTTCAGCTCAAACTCGGCGCCACGGCTGACGACGCCTTTAGAGGCATAGTAAGCGTATTCCGAACTGCCCGACACCAGAGACGTGCCATCCTGCTGGCCCAGATTCTCTTGCTCAATGCGGAACACGGAGACCGAAGCGGTCAGTCGCCCGTTAAACCAGTCGGATTTAATCCCCGTTTCATAATCTTTTCCGACCACCGGTTTCAAGTAGGCACCCTGACGATCGCGGTAGGTCTGAGGCTGGAAAATAGAGGTATAGCTGACAAACGCGGAATAGGTGTCATTGATGTCATAGACCAGACCGCCGTATGGCGTGAGGTTGTCGGTATTCATATCCGCGCTGGTGCCGTTGGTGCTGTATTGCGTATAGCGCGCGCCGACAATCAGCGACAGCGGATCGGTGAGCGAGAAACGCGCCGCCGCATAGCCGGCTTTCTGGCGAAGGGTATCATCCCCGTTAAGCGCCCACGCCCCCCAATCCGGTTCCGTCACGTCGCCGTTCCAGCCGCTGGTACTGCCGACATCATTCGCGCTTATCGTCACAAAACGGCCATAGTAACGATTCCGCTGGCGACTGTAATCCAGCCCCACGACAAGCTCATGCTGTCGCCCCATCAGCTCAAAGGGCCCCGATGCATAGGCGTCAATCGCCTCCTGCGTGCGGCGTCCGTCATACCAGCCGCCATAGGCTGAATAATCATTGGTAAGCAGCCCGGTGGTTTTATCCGTGAAGCCGCTGACATAAAACAACTTACTGTCAAAATTCGTTTCTGAATGCGCGCCATTCAGCCGTACCTGCCAGCCGTTGTCAAAGTCGGTGGTCAGATTGGCAAAAACCTTGCGCGACAGCACATTATAATATGCCCAGTCGGCCGCGGGGTTGGCGCGGCGGTCGTAATGGGTTTTTTCGCCATTCGCGTACCAGGCCGGCAAGCCGCCCCAGGTGGGATTATCGGTGTCTCGCGCCTGATAACTGTATCCCACATCAACAGTGGTATGGTCCGTCAGGTCAGCTTCGATATTGCCATAGAAGAATTTTTTGTCCTGCCGGTAGCGATCGATCCAACCGTCTTTATCCTGATATCCGGCCACCATGCGGCCGCGTACCCTACCCGACTGATCCAGCGGACCAGAAAGATCGGCGACATAGCGCTGATCGTTCCAACTGCCGTAGCTGGCGCTTAAATTGCCGGTAAAGGCTTTATTATCGGCTTTCTTACGCACCATATTGATGGACGCGCCCGGATTCCCGCTACCGGTCATCAGACCGGTAGCGCCGCGCACGATATCAATACGTTCATAAATCGCCGCATCATCATCGGTATCGCCGAAATTCCATGAAGCATTTTGCGTGGTGGGAATATCATCATAGGTATAATTGTTGATATAAAACCCACGCGAATAAAAGTCGAAGCGATCGCTATCATTCTGTGACGCTGAAATACCGGCCGCGTTATGCAGTACATCGCTGATGTTTTGCAGATTCTGATCTTTAATGCGTTGCTGAGTAACCACGCTCACCGACTGCGGAATGTCGCGAGTGGTGAGGTTTAGCTTTGTGCCAGCACGGGTGGTCGGTACGGTATAGTCTCGTTCCTGCCGGCTGACGCCGCCGTTATCCTCTCCGCCGTCGGCACTCACGACCAGCGTGTCGCCATTAGCGCTCTGGCGAGTTGCGGAAGACGCGGATGCGAAGGTATTGCCCGCGGCTTGGGCGGCGGCCGGGCTTAGCGCATTGGCCACGCACAGCGCGATAAGTGAGACGGTGAAACAAGACTTTATCCCTATTGCGCCCGGCGCCCCGCCACTCGCTTGTCTGAAAAGCATGATACGTCCTCATTAGAATGATAACCCTGGCGCCACGGGCGAGAACTTCAGTCAAGAAACTCGCCGGATGTGCCGAAAGCGTATGAAAGAATTGATCAAGAATGACAACAGCCAAAACAATAAATGCAAATAATAATTACTACCATTATCATATGAAATGTATTTAGTAAGCACTGTAATAAATTAGCAACAAAAAATTTCCAAGAGGTCATCATCAAGAAGGTGGCTTGTTTTTCCTGCGGATAGCGCGCCTGATGGCAGGACTTAACCAACAAGAGAATCGAGGGGACTCTGACTGCAATTACAGCGCTTATCGCCACCGGGCAAGACGGCCGATGAGCCGGCAGCGGCAACACAGCGCTTGGGCTGACGAGGCCGTTGATGCCGTCAACCAGACCGCCATGGAGGGAGAGATGTTTTCATCACGGTCAATATGTCATTGACGCGATAGCGGCTGGCGATAGGAACATCGGCGCTCAAAACGACTGACGCCGCAGCAAATACACAAAATAAGGCGCGCCGATAAATGTCGCCAGTAAGCCGGTTGGGATCTGATAAGGAAACATCACCATCCGTCCGCACCAATCCGCGGTTACCATCAGCAGTCCGCCCAGCAACGCCGCCATCGCCATTTGCGGCATCGCGCGGCGAAACCCCAGCAAGCGCGCCATGTGCGGCGCCATCAGACCGATAAAACTCAGTGGCCCGACGGTCAGCGTCGCCATCGCGGTCAGCGTCGCGGCCAACAACAACAGCGCCACACGGGCCGGCGCCAGCGCGACGCCTAGCGCGCGTGCGGCCACGCCGCCCAACGGCAGGATCGTCAACCAACGGCGACACAGCGGAGCCAGCATAATCAGTCCTGCGGCAAACAGGGCGGTACGTCTTGCCTGCGGCGCGTCAACGGAATACGTTGAACCGGAAAGCCAGGTCAGGAGCCCGCCCATGCGCGGATCGCCGCTGGCCAGCAGCAAATACATGGCGGCGGAGAACGCCGTACTGAGCGCGATGCCGGCCAATAACATTCGCTCGCTTGAAAAACCGCCCCGCCCCGCCGCAATCATAATAATCAACAGGGTGGCCGCAGCGCCCAGACTGCCGGCCGGCAATAGCCAGGCAAAGGCGTCGCCCGGCACGATAAACAGCATAACGACCATGCCCAAAGCCGCCCCGGAACTGATGCCCAGCACTTCCGGGCTGGACATTGGATTACCGGTCAGTTTCTGGATCAGCGTGCCGGCGACGGCCAGCATCATCCCCGCCGCCAGCGCGGATACCAGACGCGGCCAACGCCACGGCACCAGCGCATCCAGTTCGGCGCCCAAACTCCAATGCCAACCCGCGGCGTTTTGACCTAACGCCAGCGCCAGCGCGCAGCACGCCAATAGTATCGACCCCGCTGCGGCATATCCTATCAGCGGCCTTCGCCAAGGGGGGGGCGCGCCGTCCCCCGGCGTCATATCCGGCGGCGCGCTGCTGGCGCGCAAGCGGGGCAGCAGCCATAACAATAGCGGCGCGCCAATCAGCGCGGTGGCGGAACCGGTCGGGATCTCGCGCCATATCAGCGTCAACCAGAGCATGGCCTGGTCTGTCAGCCAAAGCAACAACGCGCCTAAGACCGGCGTCAATAACATCCGTTTAAGTAAACGGCGCGCGCCGAGTATTTTCGCTATCAGCGGAGCAAACAGACCGATAAAGCCGATCACGCCCACCGCGTTCACCAGCATGGCGCTGAAAATAATCGCCAGCCCCAGCGCGCCCGCACGCGCGGCGTTCAACCCCAGGCCCAGATTGCGCGCTACGCCGTCGTCCAGTCCAAGCAGCGTTAACGGTCGCACCAGCAGCAACGCCAGCAACAAGACGACCAGCAACCGCGGCAACAAAAAAATCGCCGTATCCCAACCCTGCTGGTTCAAGGCGCCCGTACCCCACAAAAAAACCCCCTGCATTTCATCATAGTGAAATAACGCCAGCAGGCTGCTCAGCGCGCCGCAATATAACCCCAGCACCAGTCCGGCCAGAATCAAGGTTACGGACGACATGCGTTTACCCCAGGCAACGCCGAATACCAATCCCCCGACGACAAGCGCGCCCAGCATCGCCGCCAGTTGCCGGGTAAGTTCTCCGCCCGGCAACACCCACAGCGTCGCGACGGTCAAGCCCAACTGAGCGCCGGCGGAGACGCCCAGCGTCGCCGGTTCCGCCAACGGATTGCGCAGCACCTGCTGGAACAGTACGCCGACCAGCCCCAGTCCCGCGCCCACCAGCAGCGATACAACCAGACGCGGCAACAGGCTATAGTGAAATAACATTTGCCGGATATCGTCGCTATCCGGCGTGAATATTCCCTGCCGCCACTGCGGCAGCGGCAACTGTTGCAGCAGATTGTAAAGCGTCAGGCACACGGCGACGGCCAGCAGCAAGGCCAAGGTCGCCAGAGGAAATATACGCGTACGTGAATTCGTCATCGGCTCTCCTGCGCCTGCATCAGCATGTGGCAAAAACGCATGGCGGATAAGGTGGCGCCGTAAAACCACACCGCCGGCACCCGCCTGAGCTGATTCCGCCGTACGAACGGCAAGGCCTGCCAAAGCGGGCTGGCGCTGACCTTATCGAACATCATTTGATCCTGATGTTCGAGGAGAATCGCGCGCGCGCGTTTCACCTCGGCCAGACGCTCAATGCCCACTACCGCCGTCCCCCAGAAACTGGTCTCTTGTTGCCAGGCATTGCGGATCCCCAATTCGTCCATCACTTCCTGAAACAGGCTATTTTGCCCGATCACCAACACATGCCGGGCATCAATTAACGAAAATAGTAATAGTGGTTGCTGGGTATAGGCCCGTAGCCGTTGACTCGCCCGCTGTAGAAAATCGCTGAAGTAGGTCAGATGCCGTTCCGCCCGATCTTCCAATGACAAACGCTGCGCCAGTCGCCTTATGGCGTCTTTACCCATGCTGAGCGGCTTGCCGTTGCCGTCGTTGAAGTCAAACGCCATACTGGGCGCAATCGGCTGTAGCTTCTGCGGCGAGGGTCCGTAACCTTGCGCCAGTAGAAGCAATGAAGGACGCAATTGCTGTAACAGTTCCAAATTCGGTTCGGTGCGCTGGCCGATGTCTATCACCGATGCCGGCAGGCGGGGAGAAACCACCCATTGGTGATAATTGGGAATATCCGCAACCGCCATCGGCACCACATCAAGAGCCGACAACAGCTCCACCGACTGCCATTCCAACGCGGCGATACGCGCCAAATTCGGCGCTGATCCGCTGCGGCAAGGCGCGGCATAGAGAAACGGAGACAGCGCCAGCGCCGTCAGCAGACGGCGGCGCAACGGATCACATGACGGCTTATGCATCAGTAGACAAAGCTCACTGGCGCCCCGCCGCGCGGATGCGGCAACGTTCCCATAGAAATGCCGTAAATCTGTTCCAGCACCGGGGGATGCATCAACGCCAGCGGCTCGCCCTGCGCTATCACCGCGCCGGCGCGCAACGCCACCAGACAGTCGCAATACCGCGCCGCCATGTTGATATCGTGCAATACGACGATCACCGTCAGCCCATGCTGGCGACTCAAACGCTGGACCAGAGCCAAGACTTCCACCTGATGAGCGATATCCAGCGCCGAGGTCGGCTCGTCCAACAGCAGGCAACGGCTATCCTGCGCCACCAGCATCGCCAGCCAGGCACGCTGCCGCTCGCCGCCGGAGAGGCTATCCACCAGGCGGCCGGCAAAGGGTTTAAGCCCGACCAGCTCGATCGCCTCGTCGACCCGCTGACGATCGGCTGCGCCAAAACGTCCCAGCGCGCCATGCCATGGATAGCGGCCGACCGCAACCAGCTCTCGCACCGTCAGGCCTTCAGCGGCAGGTAATTGCTGCGGCAAATAGGCCACGTGGCGGGCAAACGCCTTGTTGTTCCATTGAGACAACGGCCGATCGTTCAGCAATACCTGTCCGGCGCTTGGCGCTTGATGGCGGCCAAGAATTTTTAATAGCGTGGATTTGCCGGAGCCATTGTGGCCGATCAAGCCGCACACCTTCCCTTGAGGAAAAATGAGCGACAACGGCTGCAGCAGCATACGGTCTGCGACGGAGAAGCTCACTTCCGACAAGGTAAGTCTTGCATCGTGATGATGGTGGTTTTCCTGCATAGTTCCTATCTTTTCGGGTCGACGATGCGCGTCCCGGTTACCCGGTTAAATACAATAAGGTTGCCATTGCAAGCGCCTGACATTGAGCGCGCCGGCAGATAAAACCAAACAATGAAAATAATAATCATTATTATAATGATGTGCACTGAATAATTTAAGCAACAGGAAAGTGTTGCGGCCACACCCGACACCGTGCCGCTTAACAAGGCGGCAGATCTGTTCTAACGTTATTTTCCTTTAAATAACAATGAAAAACATAAGGTTATTGAACCGTCTTGTTCGGGTACGGTAGACTGATGATCATTCCCCTTCCGGCTTTCTTTTCATGCTCGAAGGATAGCGATGATATGCCGCCTATTTTCTGGCGTTTAATCAGCCTGTTTCTGCTCTCGGGCGGCGGCGATAACGATGCCGCCGGCGCGCACCACCCTTAAGAGAGGCACAAATAATGAAAACCTTCTGGCTTATATTGTCGCTGATATGCGGCCTGAGCGGCCAAGCGCAGGCCGACACCATCGCAGTCCCCTCTTTCAGCGGCCGCCTCATCGATCAGACCCGCCAACTTTCGCCTGAGCAAAAACAGCGTATCGAGCAGGCGATCGGGCTATTTGAACAGAAAACCAGCGGCCAACTGGCGGTACTGATACTGCCGACCACGGGATCCGACAGCATCGAGCAGTACGCGATCCGGGTATTTGATGTTTGGAAACTGGGCGACAAAGCGCGTGATGACGGCATACTGATGATCGTGGCGCTCAACGACCGCACCATAAGAATCGAAGTCGGCTATGGTCTGGAAGGCAATATTCCTGACGTGACGGCGAGCCGCATTATTCGCGATAACATCACGCCCTATTTCCGGGCGAACCGCTACGACGAAGGGATCCTGCGGGGAGTGGCCGATCTGACGTTGGCGGCAACCGGGCAGCCTATTTCCGTCGAACCGGCAACGCCGAGTGCGGCCGATACGGCTGAAACGGCGATGACTGAGGATAAAAACACCATCAATCTCGCCTCATCCCACGCTGGCCTCTGGCTTCTGGCGATGGTGTCGTTACCTCTGCTGGTCTTTCGGCGACGCACGCTATTTGCCCGCGCCAGTAAATGCGCGTTGGTGATTGTCGCTGGCGACGCGTTGCTGGATGCGCTCGATGGAGAGGGCATCAGCCTGGCCAATAACTATGTTTTCGTCTTTGCCGTGTCCGGCATTATTTTAGTATTCTGGTTTATGTTTGCCGCCATCATCACGGGAAAACAGCTGGCCGGAACCTTGAGCGTCGGTGGCGCTTCGCGTGGCGAGTCATCCGGCGGCGGATCCTCAGGCGGCGGAGGGGATTCCAGCGGCGGCGGATCCAGCGGCGGCGGAGGGGCGTCAGGCCACTGGTAGACAGGAGCGATAGCCACTAAACCAACGTTAAGAGTATCTCTCTGCTGCGCCGGGAATGATTAATACGGATACATTATTAGGTTTATTATTTTAATAACCCCCACCAGGTTAAAAAAAAACCATAGCAAGTCATTGGTTATATCAATTAAATAGAATTATTTCATAGATAAAATCTATTCTTGTAAAAATAGAGACAGGACACGCCTGAATAGTTTCCCGCACTGAGGCTCACCGCTATCATGTTGCGGCTCCGCCGTCGACGGGATGTCATTTTTTGCAAAAGATAACGCTATTATGAGAGGTTATCCGACCATGCAATTTTTAATTGAAACAATTAACAAAAAAATCATTATCGTGATAATTATTGCAGTCAAGCCATTCAGGTCGAAGAATGTCTGTCCTGAGGCGCTATTCTGGATATTTGCCATAAATAAAGCAGGCATCCCTGATACGGTGCAAACGCGGCCTATTGGTATTAATGCCATAACAAAAAGAGTAAGAAACGCATTTCAGATATGTAACCGCAGATAGAATGTGAATACAATTGTTGATTGTAAACAACATGTTGAATGTACGATAAGAATAGCTAATACATCGTTATACTATGCCGTTATCATTTTAAGATTAATCTCTATTTTATGGATGCTGAAATTTTCAGCAAAAAACACCGCCATGAAAAAATGGGGTAAAGAAAAGATAAAACTTATTAAAAAATCATACAATTAACTGACAATCCACATAATGCCGATCAATAACTGGTTTTACTTAAGTAATAAATAACGTCGAATAACTCATCATTTTTTGGACATTTCATATAATTACCCCCTTTTTTAGGGGCGAGAACAATATTGAATTATCATCCAGTCTATGTAGAATCACGCCTAAGTTTTGACAGCCGAAAATAGCAGCCCTGGCTTTGCCCTGCGTAAAGCTCGTGCGGTAGCTATGCCTTAATAAAAATAGCTGTTCGGGAATACAGCTATTAAATGTGTTATTCAATAATATCGTCCAACAAGCATTCAAAAATATATTTCGTACGTACAAACTATCTATTTGCAAAGGAAAATCATGATGAATATGCGAATCGTCTTAGTTCTTCTTTCTGCGTTTGGCCTTGCCAGTTGCAAAGCGCCTCCCCCACCCGAATTAACCGATGACACCATCGTCACCAATGAAGTGAATGGCGTTAAGTTAGTGCATCGTCACGCCATCACCCCCCCTCAAGAGTTCCAACCAATCAATCAGGAATACCGGGCCCTTTACCCTGCATCGGTAATGAGCCGCCCCGATTTTAGCGGTAAGGTGGTTCGCCGTCTTGAAAACAGCAATACATATAACGTACTCGGACAGACAGAAAACGCCTGGCTTGCCATTGCCGACCAGGGGAAAGACGAGCTGATTGGCTACGTTCCGCCGCAGGCCGCGGTAAAAAGCGAGCGATATGAAGAGACATTGAAAAAAGACAGGAGACGTACACCGCGTCGTAAAGCGCAGAAGCCAACCTGCGTATCGGTAGATGGCAGCAGCAAAGCTTGCCAGAATACCAACAGCGGAACCTGGATTATCGACTAATTTCGCGTTAGCCTAACAACACAACATGAAAAAAAAACCGATTTTATACCGGTCGTTACTGGTGTTTTTCATAGCCGCTCTCACGCTATTAAGCGGCTGTACTTCGTCTTCACACAGCGAGCCTTCCAACTACATTCTGAACTTTTATGCGCATCCGGACATTAACGACGCTGCGCCGCTAAAGGTCAGAGTTCTGTTACTGAAATCCGATGCCGACTTTATGTCGGCAGATTTCTACTCGCTGCAAAACAACGCTCAAACAGTTCTCGGAGCCAACCTGCTTAACGCTGATGAATTTTTCCTGATGCCAGGACAGCTCAACAGGACGTCGACCGGTCAGCCATCAACGGATGCGCGCTACATCGGCATCATGGCGGAATATCAGGTACTTGATGGCAAAAAGTGGCGAATATCGCTTCCGCTTCCCACCACAAATAAAGACAGCTTCTATAAATTCTGGAAATGGTCGTCTAACGAACTCAAAGCCAGTATTTTTCTCGATATTGATGGGGTTCGCGTCGCCAACGAGTAACGGAAGATCCAACAGGAAATCAGTATGAATAAAGCAGAAAAAGTGGTCTGGAGCGAAGGGATGTTTCTGCGTCCTCATCATTTTCAGAAAACAGAGAGCTTCCTGCAAAGCCATATTCGGGAATGGGGAAACTTACAGCGTCCCTACCTCTGGGGATTTCTCGATCTGGAATTTGATGAGGCGATGTTGCGTCAGGGGTGTATTGCGCTGAGCTATGCCAGCGGTTTACTACCGGATGGCACCCCGTTCTCCTTTCGCGATGCGCGATACGGGCCAGCGCCAATGGAAATTCCCGATAACCTGACCAATGCCCGCGTCGTGCTTGCACTGCCCGCCCGTCGTGCCGGACGTGAAGAGGTGATTTTCAGCGAATCGGCCGACTCTCTTGCCCGCTATATTGCTTTTGAAGAAGAGGTGGATGACGACAACGCCATCTCAATCGGCTCGGCGGCGCTGCAGTTCGGCAGGCTGCGATTGAAACTGATGCTGGAAAGCGAGCTAACCGCCGAGTGGACCGCCATCGGCGTGGCCGAAGTGATTGAAAAGCGCAATGACAACCAGGTACGCCTGGACGCCAACTACATTCCTCCGATGCTCAACGCCATCAATAGCGAACCGCTCAGCGGTCTGCTCAACGATATGCGAGGATTGCTACAGCAGCGTAGTCAGCAGATGAGCCAGCGGCTACGTCAGCCTGGGCGTTTTAACACCTCCGAAATGGTTGAGTTCATGCTGCTGGCCTTAATCAATCACCATATAGGTCATATCAATCATCTGATTACGCTGCCCCTGCTTCACCCTGAATCGCTGTGGCGCGATTGGCTGCCCCTTGCCACTGAACTCTCTACCTGGCTCCCTCAGCGTATACCGGGCGCGTCCCTGCCGGATTACGATCATAACAATCTTGCCGTCTGCTTTAGCAAACTGATGCTCCTGCTGCGCCAAGGGCTGTCGCTGGTAATGGAAGAGAGCGCGATCCAACTCACGCTCACAGAACGCTCTCATGGCCTCAATATAGCGACGATGCCGGAAAGCAGCATGGCGCGCGAATTTGGCTTCGTACTGGCGGTTAAGGCCAACGTACCAAGCGAAATGCTGCAAACTCACTTCCCGGCGCAAATGAAAATCGCACCGGTCACCAAGATTCGCGATCTGGTGCAGTTGCAGTTACCGGGTATGGTGCTGCGCGCCATGCCGATAGCGCCTCCGCAAATCCCGTGGCATTCCGGTTATAGCTATTTTGAACTGGAAAAAGGCGGTGAACTCTGGAAAGAGATGGAAAAATCCGGCGCATTTGCGCTACATCTCGCCGGTGAATTTCCCGGACTGGATATGGAGTTCTGGGCCATCCGTAGCCTATCGGAATAACGAGAACGAGAGCTCACTATGCAGGAACGACAATCCACCGGCGGCAATACCATTCTTTCCGGAGAAAGCGGCGACAATCCCTTGGTTGCGGCCGCCAACCCGCTGCTTAATGCCATTCATCAGATCCGCCACTCGGTGTCGCACGACGACCTGATCGATCTGCGCCAACGATTGATTGATGAAATTCGCCGATTCGAAGTGCGTTGCCAACAGGCGAAGCTTCCTTACGAAGTCATTATCGGCGCACGCTATTGCCTGTGCACCGCGCTGGATGAGGCTGCGGCGCTTACGCCATGGGGCAGCCGCGGCGTCTGGTCCGGCAGCGGTCTTTTAGTGACCTTCCACAATGAAACCTGGGGCGGGGAGAAATTCTTCCAGTTGCTGGCTCGTCTTTCGCAGAATCCGCGTGAACATATCTTGCTACTGGAGCTTATCAACTATTGCCTGCTCCTTGGCTTTGAAGGCCGTTACCGCGTAATGGATAACGGACGCACGCAATTGGACACCATTAAACAGCGCCTGTGGCAAATGATTCGCGGCGTGCGCGGCAGCTACTCCCCGTACCTTTCGCCCCACCCGGAAGATCAACCGGTAATGCGCAAACTATGGAGACCGGTGATACCGCTCTGGGCCTGCGTCGCACTGGCCGGCTTTTTGGGCTGTCTGTTCTACATTAGTCTTAACTGGCGCCTGAGCGATAAAACAAGTCCGGTGCTGGCGAGTATTTATCAGACCAGGCTTCCGGAAGTGAGCATTCAACGTCCTGCGGAATCGTTGCCCGCCGTATTGGATCTGCGCGGTTTTCTGCGCCCGGAAATTGATGCGGGGCTGGTGGCGGTACACGATGAGTCGGATCGCAGCGTGGTCATTCTGAAAGGCGACGGACTCTTTGCCTCGGCTTCCACCGAGGTGCGCGATCGCTACGACCCGGTGATTTACCGTATCGCCCAGGCGATGAACAACGTCAGCGGCAAAATTCTGGTGGTAGGTTACAGTGATAACGTTCCCATCCGCAGCGCGCGTTTTGCCTCAAACTACGAATTGTCGCGTTCCCGCGCCGAGTCAGTGTTGAAAATGCTGCAAAAACATCTTTCACACCCAGAGCGTGTAAAGGCCGAGGGACGCGGCGAAATGAACCCGGTCGCCCCGAACGATTCCGCTGAAAACCGCGCACGTAACCGCCGAGTGGAAATCACCCTGCTGGTATCGGCTGAAAACACCCAGGCCGAGCTTAACGGATTAGTGCAAGGAAATTAAGGATGCTGAATATTCTCGTTTCAATACTTACTAACCGCATCCTCTGGGGCTTTGTGGGCGCCACGGCGCTCGCCGCGGTAATCTGGATGATTGGTCCGTTGCTTTCTATTGCCGATATCCGCCCTCTGGAATCCGTGCTGCACCGAATTATCGGTATCCTGGTGATCTACCTCATTTGGATTCACGCCCACGTGGTGCCGCGTATCTACAGAGCGTGGCTCAACCGACGCCTCATGGATAACCTCAGTGAGGCTCAGCCTGAACAGCGAAAAGGCGATAGCACGCCTCTGAATAATGCGGATCAGATCCTGGCCGAACGCTTTGATGAGGCGGCGGAGGTCCTGAAAAAAGCGCACTTCAACAATTCGTCACAGCACGGTGCTCTGTGGACTCAACGCTTCAGCAATCAGTATCTTTATCAATTGCCCTGGTATGTGATTATCGGCGCGCCAGGCTCCGGTAAAACAACCGCATTAATGAATTCCGGCCTGCAGTTCCCGCTAGCGGACCGTTTTGGCAAAACTGCGCTGCGCGGAATAGGCGGTACGCGTAACTGCGACTGGTGGTTCACCAACGAAGCGGTTTTATTGGATACCGCGGGGCGCTATACCACTCAGGAGAGTGAGCAAACTCAGGATGCCGGTGAATGGCTACGTTTTGTTGAACTGCTGCGCAAATACCGACGCCGTCAGCCGATTAACGGCGTCATTATCACGATAAGCGTTTCCGATCTGCTCACACAGTCGCCGGAAGCCTCTCAGCAGCAAGCGGTAAACCTTCGCCAGCGCCTACAGGAATTACACGAACAGTTAGGTATTCGTTTCCCGGTTTACGTACTGGTCACCAAAGCAGATCTCCTGAAAGGTTTTCGGTCTTATTTCGCGAGTTTTGATAAAACACAGCGTGACCAGATCTGGGGCTTTACTTTCCCGTGGGATCAATCAAAACAGGCCGATTTTGATTTCATGGGCGCATTCACGCAGGAGTTCGCGCTGCTGCAGCAGCGTCTGGATGCTGGCCTGCCGGATAACCTGCTGCAAGAGCGAGATACCAAAACACGAGCCGAGATTTTCCTCTTCCCACAAGAGTTCACCGCCCTGCGCCCATTACTCGCAGAGTATCTGAACACCGTATTTGCACGCTCCAATTTTGAAACCGAATTCTCGCCACGCGGGATCTATTTGGCAAGCGGAACTCAGGAAGGGCTGCCGTTTGACCGTGTGATGGGCGAACTCAATCGCGCGCTTTCGCTGCCGGTAAACAGCGCGGATGGCGATAATTGGGACTCCGTCAATAAAGAATCGCCCATCCCTGCCGGCAAGGGGCAGAGCTTCTTTATTAAAAACCTGCTACAAAACGTTATCTTTCAAGAAGCGGGGATTGCAGGGCAAAATCGCTGGTGGGAACTGCGCAGTCACGCAATTATTTGGTCTGGTTACGCAGCGCTGCTGACGCTGCTGGTGGCGAGCGGCACACTGTGGCTAATCAGCTACAAGCAAAACAATAGTTATCTTGACGAAGTTCAGGCAAAAATTCCGGAAGTCGCGCAGCAGAGCAAGACGCTCCAGGGTCATAATCAACAGGACCTGTTCAATTTACTACCGCTTCTCAACAGTCTGATCGAGCTTCCAGCCAGTACGGCATTCGACGTTAACGACCCGCCACTAACTCGCCGTATGGGGTTGTATCGTGGCGATGACATCAGCAATGCATCGCAGGATCTCTACCAAAAATCTTTACAGCAGTTACTGCTGCCGGCGGTGACCCAACACATCACCGCCTGGTTGCGTAACGACAACGGCAGCGACGTGGAATACAGTTACGAAGCGCTAAAAGCCTACCAAATGCTTTACCAGCCTAAACATTATGACGGTAAATTTCTGCATTCTTGGGTAATGCTCAATTTACGGCGCAATCTGCCGCAAAATGTGACCCAGGCGCAGCTTAGCCAATTGGAACAGCACCTAACGCAACTGCTGGAACCGCAGATTCAGTCATCCCCTTATGCCAAAGAGGAAGCATTGATCAGCCGTCACCAGGCGCTTATTAACCAGAACCCACTGTCGACTCGCGTATATGGTCGTCTGAAGCGTTTACTGGTGCATGATGAAAGCCTGCGGCCAGTATCCTTGACGACGCTCGCCGGTCCGCAAAGTGAATTGGCATTTTCCCGTAAAAGCGGCAAATCCATCAGTGACGGCGTGCCTGGCCTGTATACGCCAGATGGCTACTGGAAAAGCTTCAATGGCCAGATCGACAGCGTCATCGCCGCGTTACGTAAGGACGACATCTGGGTGCTGGGCATGAATGAGTCGCCGGAAGATAAACAGCAAACCGATAGCGCAGTCCGCCAGCTTTATATGCAGGATTTTATCGTCCACTGGGACAGTTTTCTGGCCGATATTCAGCTTAATAACAGCGCCGACCTCTCGCAGCGCATCAATACCATACGGCTGATTTCCAGCAATAACTCACCGTTGCGCAGATTGGTCATCAACCTCGGCAAGGTGTTGACGCTGGCTCATGCAACGACAAACGCGGCGGAAGCGGATCCATCCTTGCAAAACAGCAATAACTCCACTCGCACGCTGGAAACGTTGTTTAGCAATCGCGACAATACGCCGATAGCCACTGCCGGCGCGCAAACGCCGGAACAGATGGTCGCCGATCACTATGCCTCGATAGTTGAGCTGGCAAAACCGCTTGAGAAAGGCAGCAAAACTATCGTATTCGACGATGTTCTCAAGCAGGTCGACGATCTTTACCGCTATCTTACCGCCGTCCAGGACGCGACGAACAGCGGGCTGAATGCGCCGGGGAATGACGCCATCAGCAACTTACAGGCCAGCGCAGGCCGTCTGCCAAGCGAGTTGCAGGGAATATTCAGCAGCATGGCGGTCGGCGCAAGCAGCGATACTCAGCGCCGGAACCTTGAAAATATCCGCAAGCGTATCAGCGTTGAGGTAGGCAGTTTCTGTCGTCAGGCTATTGCCGGACGCTACCCGCTGGTTCGCTCAGCCAACAACGACGTAACGCCGGACGATTTGGCGCGCATGTTTGCGCCGGGAACCGGACTGATGGACACTTTTTTTCGCGACAATCTGACCAACAAGGTCGATACCACCCAGCAGAGCTGGCGCTTTACACCAGGTATTGATGGCAAAACGCTGCCTGGCAGCGAAAGCCTATTACGCCCATTCCAGCAGGCGCAGTCTATTCGCGACGCCTTTTTCGCCAACGGTACGGCTACGCCATCCTATCGAGTCACCTTACGCACGGTTAGTATGGATAACACCATTCTTAATCTGACGCTGGATGTCGATGGCCAACAGTTGCGTTACAGCCACGGTCCGCAGGCTGTTCAACTGGTCAGTTGGCCAGGCCCGGGCGGAACCAACCAGGTACGGATGCAGTTGGGGCTCACCAACGGCACAACCTCAACGCTGGTAACCAATGGCGCCTGGGCACTGAACCGCTTTTTCGATCGCGCTCGCATCACGCCTGGCAGCAATCTCAGCCGCCAGGCCACCTTCATGGTTGACGGACATCAGGTAACGCTGGAATTTGTGCCCAACAGCATCCGCAATCCCTTCCAGCTTCCCGGCTTTGTATGCCCATAACCGCAAAGGAACGGACTATGAGTAACTATCCTGTGATTAGCTGGTACGGAAAATTACCCAGTGCCGGCGACTTCCTACAGCGCCGGTTCCCCGATGCGCTATTGCGTCAATGGTCGCACTGGTTTCAGATAGGACTGATGAACTGGCGAAAAGACGAAGAACGCGCGGCCGGCAGTCGCCAATTCGACAACGCGCCGGTGTGGAATTTCGTGGTGCCGCCAATGCTTGGCGGCCAGCAGGTGCAAATAGGCTGCCTGTTGCCCGGTCGCGACAGCGTAGGCCGTCAATATCCGGTGTGCGCGCTGTGTGCGTTTAACCCCGCAGAATGGTCGCCTCAGATACTGTCGATGGCCGGCGATTGGTATCAGCAACTGGGACGCACCCTCCTCCATGCGGTACATAATGTCTATTCGGCCGAACAACTTGACCGGGCCTTGCTTGCCATCCCGGCGCCGACCATCCCCACGCAGGAGCCGCGCTCGGAAATTTTGGATGTTATCGGCTATGAGGCTGCCCCCGCCAATTTGAGTTGGTGCCAGGCCAGCGACTGCTTTGACCCGCAACGCCAGACCAGTTTCTGGTGGACTAACCGCAGCGACGGCTATCCACTCTATACCCATGTCCACAGCGGCAACTTTACCGGACAGCTTTTTTCACTGTTGTTCGACCCTGCCGGCGGCGCCCGTCCCGGCCGCCATGGACTCTATCCGCCAATGTTTGAATAAACCGCAGGAGTGCGAATGGATATTGAAACGTTTCTCGCCCCGGTGACAGCGGAAAAGCCGTGTGGGGAAAATCTTGAGTACGATGCCGATTTTCAGGCAATGGAGCAGGCCAGTCAGGGAAAAGCCGAGCAGCAATTCGGCGAAACGATTATCCCGGCGGAACCCGCTGACTGGACTAAAGTCGAGAAGCTTGCCATTTCTCTGCTGGCGCGCACTAAAGATTTGCGGGTCATGCTCGCATTGACCCATGCCTGGACCAAACGCCGCGCGCTGCCCGGTTACGCCGACGGATTGCTGCTTATCCAGAAGGCGTTGCTACTCTACTGGGAAGAACTTTATCCGCAACTGGAAGAGTATGGGGAGCGCGATCCCTTTTATCGCATCAACGCGCTAGCCGCGCTTAGCGACAAATCGGCGTTAACAGCTACGCTGCGGCAGGCCAAACTGCTGCGTAACGCCGCGGATGAAATAACCCTGCGTGACGCGCTGTCATTGCTCGACGGCAGCAAAACCGAATGTCCCGACTACCCAGGCGGGCGGGCGCGTCTGTTGGATGAGCTGGCCAGCAGCAATCAGCCGGGTATCGAAGCCATTCAGTTGATCGATGAACGGCTTAAAAATATTTGCGAGATACTGACCGAGCATTTGGGCGAAACTGGCGTACCAGAGATGGAACAGTTGCGGAAACTCATTGGTACTATCGCCGCTTCTTGCCAGACTACCGATATTTCGACCTTAATCCCGACAAGGGGGCCGGAAATGAAACAGGAAACCCTACCTGCCGCGACCGCTTCCGCCCCACGCGAAGAAGGCGACTGGCGTTCCGTACAGGTTCGCTCCCGAGAGGATGCGCAATTGATGCTGGAGAAAGCGAAACAGTATTTTGTCCTGCACGAACCCAGCCACCCTGCCCCGCAGATGATAGAGCGCGTGCAGCGGCTGATTGAAATGAACTTTATGGACATTATTCGCGACCTGGCGCCGGACGGCGTCAATCAACTGGAAAATATCTTTGGACGCCGCGAATAGTTGCGTCCGCCCGTAATGTCGGCGGGCGTTGACGCCTGCCGACAGACTTTCAACGCGCATATCCGATGGAGAACATCATGCCAATCAATAAATCCAGTGGGCAAAAATTTATCGCCCGAAATCGCGCGCCACGCGTACAAATTGAGTACGACGTAGAGATTTACGGCGCGGAACGCAAAATTCAACTGCCGTTTGTCATGGGCGTCATGGCCGACCTGGCAGGAAAACCCGTCGACCCGTTGCCCGCAATTGATGAACGCAAGTTCCTTGAGATTGATATTGATAATTTTGACGAACGCATGAAGGCATTGAAACCCCGCGTCGCTTACCAGGTCGATAATACGTTGACGGAAGATGGCAAGATTAACGTCGAACTGACCTTTGAAAGCATGGACGATTTCCAACCGGACGCCGTAGCACGCAAGGTCGAGCCATTGAATAAACTGCTCGAAGCTCGCACCCAGCTTTCCAACCTGCTGACCTACATGGATGGCAAAAACGGCGCCGAAGAACTGATCACCAAAGTACTTCAGGACCCGACTCTGCTCAAGGCGCTGAGCCAGTTGCCCAACGGTGATAACGCGCAAAAAGGTAATGAGGAGTAACTAATGAGCAATTCTTATCAGCCACAGACTCAGCCTTCGCAGAACACATTCAGTGAAGATGAATTCAGCACACTGCTTAAAAAAGAGTTCCGACCGAAGACAGATCAGGCTCGTTCAGCGGTAGAGAACGCGGTAAAAACACTGGCGCAACAAGCGCTGGAAAATACGGTGACCGTTTCATCCGATGTCTATCGCACCATTCAGAATCTGATTGCCGGTCTCGATGAGAAACTTTCCCAGCAGGTTAACCAGATTATTCACCACGAAGAGTTTCAGAAGCTGGAAAGCGCCTGGCGGGGACTGAACTATCTGGTCAATAATACTGAAACCGACGAGATGTTAAAAATCCGCTTTATGAGCATCTCCAAGCAGGAGCTGGGCCGCACCTTAAAGCGCCACAAGGGCGTAGGCTGGGATCAGAGTCCAATCTTCAAAAAAATCTACGAAGAAGAGTACGGCCAGTTCGGCGGTGAACCATTCGGCTGCCTGGTAGGTGACTACTACTTCGACCACAGTCCGCAGGATGTGGAATTACTGGGTGAAATGGCGCGCATTGGTTCCGCCAGTCACTGCCCGTTTATTGCTGGGACCGCCCCAAGCATCATGCAGATGGAATCCTGGCAGGAATTGGCTAATCCGCGCGACCTGACAAAAATTTTCCAGAATACCGAGTACGCCGCCTGGCGCAGCCTGCGTGAGTCTGAAGACGCACGATATCTGGGTCTGGTGATGCCGCGTTTTCTGTCGCGCCTGCCCTATGGCGTTCGTACCAACCCCGTTGACAGTTTCGATTTTGAAGAAGAAACCGACAGCGCGAACCACAACAACTACACATGGACTAACGCCGCCTATGCCATGGCAGCCAACATTAACCGATCATTTAAAGAATTCGGTTGGTGTACGTCCATCCGCGGCGTCGAATCAGGCGGTTCGGTGGAAAACCTGCCCTGCCATACTTTCCCAAGCGATGACGGCGGCGTGGATATGAAATGCCCGACTGAAATCGCCATCAGCGATCGTCGTGAAGCGGAACTGGCAAAGAACGGTTTTATGCCGCTGGTGCACCGTAAAAACTCGGACTTTGCCGCGTTTATCGGCGCCCAGTCACTACAGAAGCCGACGGAATACCACGACGCCGACGCCACGGCCAACGCGCGTCTGGCGGCACGCCTGCCCTATTTGTTCGCCTGTTGCCGCTTTGCGCACTATCTGAAATGCATCGTGCGCGACAAGATTGGTTCTTTCCGTGAGCGCGATGAAATGGAGCGTTGGCTGAATGACTGGGTAATGAACTACGTTGACGGCGATCCGGCCAACTCATCTCAGGAAACCAAATCCCGTAAACCGCTGGCCGCCGCCGAAGTGCAGGTGGAGGAAATTGAAGACAGCCCGGGTTACTATGCCGCCAAGTTCTTTCTGCGTCCGCACTATCAGTTAGAAGGCTTGACCGTTTCTCTGCGGTTGGTTTCCAAGCTGCCGTCACTCAAAGCGAAAGACGCGTAATATAATGGTCACGGAGCTGTATGAGTACGGCTCTTCTTCCCAGTCCTATCAGAACTGGGATATGAATAAAAATATACCCCGGATGAGAAAATATATTATGGAGATAAAATACTCAGTTGGTATGAACGGTGTGAATCATTTTGACGATGTCAAAGTTGTTCAGGAATTACTTATTAAAAAAGGATATAAATTAAGGGGAGATGGGATTTGTGGGTATAACACCATCAAAGCCATAAGATTATTTCAACGCCATTTTTTATCATTCCCAGATGCTAAAGTTGATAAGAATGGAAAGACAATAAAATATTTACAACAGGGAAATTTTTCAACGGGGAATAGCGCTAAGAGAAACATCCCGCTTTCGTCAGTAAATAATGTCGATGATGTTGGCGGTTTAAAATACAACCCATCCGTAATGAGCTTCAGTCGCCAAGGTATTTTATTGTTAAAACAATATGAAGAATTACGACTAAAGCCTTATGATGACCAGACAGGAAAAATTATCACAAATTATGTTGCAGGCGCAACCATAGGCTATGGATATCTTATATCAAGTCATGCTGAATTCGATAAATTTAAGAATGGGATAACAGAAACACAAGCAGAAACACTTTTCATAACAACATTAATAAAATTCGAAGATGCCGTAAAAAAATATGTAAAGGTCAATCTTACGCAAAATGAGTTCGACGCTTTAGTTATTTTTTCATATAATGTCGGTGTCGATAGTCCTAAAAGCGGTTTCCCTGGCTCAACGATGCTAAAAGTAATAAATGGATTGAGCAATGAAGATCTTGATACCGCATGGAAAATGTGGATAAAAAGCCAAGGAAAAACAATGCAGGGATTATTAAACAGACGAATTTCAGAATTAAATGTCTTCCATAAAGGAGTTTATGTGAAATTATGAAAAAAATTTTACTACTAACACTTCTTAGTGCGATATTTCCTTTATCATCTTATGCAGAAACGACAGAAATATTTAAAGGAAGTAAATATATTGCCGAAATAACCTCGTATTGTGAAGAGGGTAATATTTATTGTAAAAATGTTACATTAATCTCAAAAAGCATCAAAACAAAGCAAACAATAAAATTAAAAGGGGAAACCGTAAACATAAACTGCCCTGAGACTTGCGATTTTAGAGGTTACACCTTCAAAAATAAAAACTATACTTACACATTATTAAGCGATAATCATCAATTGAATAAATGGAACTACATCATAATGGAAAATGATAAAATCATTTCAGAAGATCATGGTGTTATCGAATAAAACATATGTTTGGTAGGTGACTATACCGGCAAGCCTCACTACCAGTTGGAAGACTTGACCGTTTCTCTGCGACTGGTTTCCAAGCTGCCATCGTTGAAGGCAAAAGACGCGTAATATAATGGTTACGGATCTGTACTAATTCGGCTCCTGCCTATCCCCTGGACCGAGATAAAGTAGGAGCGAAAAGCGATGGGAATAAGACCTAGTTTTATTGCTATGAAAAGACCAATCGCATTTTCACTGTTATCTGGATTATTATGCACGTCTTTTCAGGTCGTTAGTAAAACGCCATTTAAAAATTTCTCGTATAAAAAAATTTATAGATTCCATTGATATAAATTTAATATTTATATCAATTTTAGCTACTTGCCCATAAGTAAGCGGCTGATATTACTGGACGGATATTCTATCCATCCAGTCACGAGGCAGAGGTAAAATATGGACGTTTTTATTCGGCCCCATGCTTTCCTGTTTGCCATATAGGTGCTTTCCCGAAAGCAATATATTGTCACTAACGAAGAGTAAATATTATTATGGCTATTGATATGTTCCTGAAAGTTGACGGTGTAACCGGTGAATCAAAAGATTCCAATCACACCGGCTGGACTGACATCACGTCTTTCTCCTGGGGGGCTTCCCAACCGGGGAATATGAGCGTGGGCGGCGGCGGCGGCGCCGGTAAAGTGAATTTTAACGATTTGCATATCAACGCATTGATTGACAAATCCACCACCGCAATCCTGAAACACTGCTCCAGCGGTAAACACCTGACCAAAGTTGAAGTGTCTGTCTGCAAGGCCGGGGGACAGCAGGTGGAATACGCACGTATTACTCTGGAAGACGTATTAGTCACATCTATTCAGTACACCGGCTCGGATAACGGCGACACCGTAGGCGTGACTTATGCCTTCCAGGCGGCGAAAGTGAAACAACAGTATTGGGAGCAAACCAGCGCTGGCGGTAAAGGCGCGGAAAGCAGCGCTGGTTGGAACATTAAAGAGAATAAAGAAGCTTAATCGGTACGGTGAGCCCGTAAGGGCTCACTTTCTTGTTGATAAGAGATCAAAAGGTGACGAAACCCAATTTTCTACAAGCATGGCAGCGGTTTTCAGAAATTAATATCCCTGTTTCCGATGTCGGTAAACGAATCGGTGGAAATGTGGGGTTAAATATCAAATTTGTGGAATGGTTCAATTTGCTCTGATCATTGCTATTTTCCTCAAGCGACAGAGGCATCAATATGCCTTCTAAAATAAATTATAGCCTTGCCCTTTTAACTATATTATCAACACCTGTTTTTGCCCGGGTAGATTACACGCCGGAAGAATATCTGAAGAATTACGCATTAAGTACATGCCTGGCATAAGGATATCATTCAAAAGAGATCAAGAATGATGCCGCAGCGGTTGCCAGTGGTTATTTGGAGTTTGGTGATTATGCTCTTGAAGCCCATACAGCAACAAGAAATCTAGCTAAGGAGTTCTTAGCTAAGCAATATGGCAGTAAGTCTGGCGAGCCTATGATAACGGCAAAATGTATTGACTTTTATCATAGTAATGAATTGCAGGATCTTGTGGAAAAGTTTAAAGGTAAAATAGATAATTAATTCTTTCACGATGCTACAAAATGAAGATCAGAACATATTAGTAGGCAACTAATATTGTCGAATTCAGGATATTCCACCCTAAAAAAATAATATATTCACCACTTTAAATAGAATAATTAATTAAATTTACATAAATGAAAAATTTTATATACATTTTATCAGGGAGCGGTATTTGCTGAAGATGTACACGTTTCACCCGTATCAGATGAAGATTTACTGAATTGTGTAGAAAAGTGTGGGAAAAATAAAATGAGAATCAGTAAATATGTAGCTCGATTGAAGAAGCTTGATTTTAAGTTGAAACGAAGGCCGTTTTTATCAGCATAAATATATCATTGATGAGAAAAAATTGAACCAGAACATCTGCAAGACATGTGTTTATTTGAATTGAAATATTTCGTTTACAAGCGGATTCTTATTAATTCCGTTAACATAAATTTAAAAATTACGTCGACTCCAGTTGTTTGCCCATAAGCAAGCGGCTGATATTACTGGATGGACATTTTATCCATTCAGTCACGAGGCAGAGGTAAAATATGGACGGTTTTATTCGGCCCCATGCTTTCCCGTTTGCCATATAGGTGCTTTCCCGAAAGCAATATATTGTCACTAACGAAGAGTAGATATTATTATGGCTATTGATATGTTCCTGAAAGTTGACGGTGTAACCGGTGAATCAAAAGATTCCAATCACACCGGCTGGACTGACATCACCTCGTTCTCATGGGGTGCTTCCCAACCGGGAAATATGAGCGTGGGCGGCGGCGGCGGCGCTGGTAAAGTGAATTTTAACGATTTGCATATCAACGCATTGATTGACAAATCCACCACTGCAATCCTGAAACACTGCTCCAGTGGTAAACACCTGACCAAAGTTGAAGTGTCTGTCTGCAAGGCCGGGGGACAGCAGGTTGAATACGCACGTATTACTCTGGAAGACGTATTAGTCACCTCTGTTCAATACACAGGCTCTAACGATGGCGAGCTGGTTGGCATCGCTTATGCTTTCCAGGCTGCGAAAGTGAAGCAACAGTATTGGGAGCAGACTAGCGCTGGCGGTAAAGGCGCGGAAAGCAGCGCTGGCTGGAATATCAAGGAAAATAAAGAAGCTTAATCGCTACGGTGAGCCCCTATGGGCTCACTTCCTTGTTGATAAAAGCTCAAAAAGAGACAAGGCCCAATTTTCTACAAGCATGGTAGCATTTTTTAGAAATCAATATACCTGTTTCCGATGTGATAAAAAATTGGTGGAAATGTGAGTTTAATATCAATTTTCCTCAAGCAACGGAGGCGTCGATATGGCTTCTAAAATAAATCATATTCTTGCCATTTTAGCTAAGCAATATGACAGTAAATCTGGCGATCCTATGATAACGGCGAAATGCATTGACTTTTATCATAGTGAAAAATTGCGGGATCTTATAAGTAAATTTAAGGGTAAATCGGATAATTAGGGAATATCAAATAAATAGGGAACAGGATATGGCAAATCGCGTAATATTAATAAGAAGACTTTGGCAAAAAAATAACTCAACCATAAGCACTTATGAAGTTTCAGGATGCTCGACAAAAGGCTACATTCTTGAGCGACCTGGGCCAGACACTACCGTTTCAGGTTTAAGGCAACGTATTCCTGAAGGATCCTATAAAATAAAATGGCATAACAGTAACATTCCTTCTGTAAAACCATACAACCCAGTTCCTTTACTTTATAATGCCAACGTACCACAATCTCGATATATTCTTATTCATAACGGAAACTATCCAAGAAATACAGATGGTTGTCTTTTGATTGGAAGCACTAAAGGAAATGATTTCGTTGGTGGAAGTGTTATTAAACTAAAAGAGTTAAAAGAGACTATCTCTCAAGAAGGTATCGAAAACTATACCATCATGATTACATCATGTTACGTGAACTGCAATAAATAAAGAGGTATTATGTTCAGAAAAATACTTTCACTCTTATTTTTTATTGTCATTGCACCATCAAGCCTTGCGACTCAAAAAATAAACCATGGTGTATTGCAAGCATATTGGCTGCCAATCTGGAATGATTCAGTCACCGTAAATAATCCAGTTTTGTATTTCCGCTATTTTTCACTAACCGAAAACTCACACGTCGATAAGATAATTAATCTCGACGTAGACACAGAGAAGAAAAAAGATAGTTTACTGAAAGATTACTTCAAAGACATTCCACATAATTTCCTTAAATATAAAGAAGGCCATATAGAACGTATTGGCGGGATAGTCGTAGATAATCTCTCTGAAAAAAAAGAGTGTGATCACACATATCATAACGCCCGACTAATTACATTCACACCAGGGCAGGATCGTAAATTGGATATTCAAAAACTTGAAGAGAGCGCTGGCTGTGAAGCCAGCCCATATATTGTAACTTATTCTGCCAAAGACGGTATTGGCTCTCTTTATTTTAAAGAAACACCGACAGATAATGCGAAGAAAAGTGAAAAAATCCCGCTTAATAAGCCATTAATAAAAATTAAAACAATAAACGATAAGTGGATCCTAGCGGCAATATATGATGCGGACAAACCTGATCTGCTCGGTAATCCGCAAGGTTATATTGAACTTGATAAACTTCAACCGCTTAACTGAGTGTTTCCCCATAATCGTTTCATTACCTTAAAAGCCCCCAACCCGCATGGGCCTTGTTGAGACCCTCGCCGTTTGAGCGCTAATCACATACCCAGGCAGGAATACGCTATGCGATTCACAATCATCACCACCAAACCCGGCCATCAGCCACCGCAGAGTAGCTGCGATTTTAATCCGCCAGGGGGAACTATTGGCCGCGGCACCGATAATAATCTTGTTTTACCGGACGATGACCGCGCTATTTCTCGGCTGCAAGCGATCGTCCATATATCCGCTGATGGCGAATGTCGTATCACCAACCGCGGCAATGTGACGCGAATGATGCTGAATGACCTCCCCCTTGAACGCGGCCGGCAGGTTGAACTTCAAGATGGCGATATCCTCGGTATCGATGAGTATCGTCTGCAGGTCAGCGAACTGACGCAGGAAGCCAAGCCGGCGCCAGACAATATTGCAGCCCAGCGGCCGGTGCAGACGCCGCCGACAGAAAATATCCCCACCGCGGTGCCAGCGGAAATTTGGGATAGCCTGACGCAGGAATTCTCTATTTCCGACAATATTTCCGGCACCCGATCAAGGCCGTCGCAAGAGTCGCTGCTTAATCCATTTACGGCGCCAAAAGAGCCAGAGCGCAATCCGGAAGATCCGCTGGCGCATTTCAATACTCAAGAGCCGCTGTTTGACAAAAAACCAGTAGAGACCGACCAGCTTTTCAATAACGAGGAGCTCTTTAAGACCGACAGCATATTCAACGATGCCACGCCAACCTCGCTGACGCCGTCGGACAACGCATCGTCCCCCTTGGCCAGCGGCGAAGACAATGGGCTGGATCCTCTGGCGTTTTTCGGCGGCGCGGGCAGCGGAAAATCCCAGTCCAATAGCGAGGATCCACTCGGTCTGATGGGCGGTGCACTGCCGCTAGCGCAACCTGGCGATGAGGAAATAACGCCCGAACCGCAAAGCGTTCAGTCGACTGAAACACCAGCGACGACCGATAATCAAATACCCGCTTCGGTGAAAGAAAGCGCAGCAAGCCCTTACTCCCCAGCGGATAATTCATCGTTGTTCAGCAACGAGCCGGAGAAAAGCGCGCCGCAGATCCCTGAGCAAGAGCCGCAGGATTATGCCCATATCACCCTGCCTACCCCGCAGACGGTACAACGCAAGGTCAGCCAGACGCCCACAGGCCGCCTGCGCATTGATCCGGTAAACACCAGCCATACGCAGAGCCAGGCGGCTACGTCATCCGCGCGCGGTGATGTATTGCAAGGCGAACTGCTGGAGGCCTTACTGCAAGGAATGGGACTGGGCGATATGCAGCCGATTCCACAGTTTGACCGGGACAGCATGCATCAACTTGGCCAGATGCTAAGCATGTTCTCTCAGGGCACCGTGGCGCTCCTATCTTCGCGCTCTATTCTCAAGCGCGGCGTAAAGGCCGATATGACCATGGTGCTGGATGACGCCAACAATCCCTTCAAACTGTTGCCATCAGGAAAAACAGTGCTGATGCAGATGTTCGGTTCTCGCATGCCTGGCTTTATGCCGCCGAAAAAATCGGTTCGCGATGCGCTTATCGACCTTCAGGCGCACCAGTTGGGAATGATATCCGGAATTCGAGCCATTATTGCCGCCATGCTGCAATCGTTTAATCCAGACCTGCTGGAGGAAGCGGCGAAACGCGATGGCGCCACCTCGCGACTGTCGCTATCCGCTAGCCGAAAGGCGGCGCTGTGGGACTATTTCATTCGTCAATACAATGACACCGCGGGCGAGATTGAAGACGACTTTCACACGTTGTTTGGCGAAGCCTTCCTGCATGCCTATGACATGGAAGTAAACCAGTACAAAGATTCACAAAGCGGGTCGGAATAATGGATATCAAAACGGCCTTACTTTCCAGGCAGGGCGCTCGCGCCAGTAATCAGGATCAGGTCGGCGAGGTCATCGGCAAGCGTTCAGCTTGCTTTGTGGTTTGCGATGGCATCGCCGGACTACCAGGAGGTGAGATGGCGGCGAAACTCGCACGCGACGCCATCGTTTCACGGTTTGACGGCGATAATCACCTGAATGCTCAGTACATTCGCCAATATGTAAACGAAGCGAATCGTACTATCCGCGCCGAACAGCAAGTAACGAAAGATTATCACCGTATGGGTACGACGTTGGTGAGCTTGTTTATCGACCGGGATTACCAGCTTGCTTACTGGGCGCACGCAGGCGACAGCCGCCTTTATCTGTTTCGTCGCGGCTGGCTCTACCATGTCACCACCGACCATAGTCTGGTTCAACAAATGAAAGACGCCGGTCACCAAACCGATGGCGTTAACGATAACCTGCTCTATTTCGCCCTCGGTATGGACGATGAAGGGCGGGAATCCAGCTATAGCGACGTGGTGCCGATTGAAGACGGCGACGCTTTTTTGCTCTGCACCGACGGCTTCTGGCACAGCGTCAGCGAAGCGCAAATGAAGCAGTCACTGCATATGGTGAATACGCCGCAGGATTGGCTGACGCTGATGAACCAGATTTTGTTGAAAAATGAGCATCAGACGCAAGGCAAGCAGGATAATTACAGCGCCGTGGCCGTCTGGGTTGGCGAACCGCAGGACACGACCCTGTTACATTCGCTTTCTGAGGCTGAACAATATTTTCCCTTTCGTGATTGATTAAGGTTAACAAGGATTTTTATGAAACTTTGGCTTTCGGGGTTAGCCCTGCTTGCGATATCCGCCGGCGCTCAGGCGGAAAATTACCGGATTGTTCAGTCCGCCTCCCAAAAACTGGATGTCTGGGTCGATAACATCAAAGACAACACGCCGAAAAGCTGGTGCACGACAGAGCTATCGCTACGCATTGTGGCCAACGGCGATAAAAAAATTAGCGTATTAGAATCCTTTATGCCCCGCCTGGGATCGCTGCTGGAAAGCCAGTGCGCCATGCTCAACGTAGTTCATTGGCAGTTTAACAAGCCCGACGGCTCGCCGATCGCTCAGGGGAATGCCGCGAAAGCCAACGACTGGACGCCGGTTATCCCGCCCAAGGCGCCGCAAGCACAGGCGCCGCAGCAGATTCGCGTCGAAGATCTGTCGCCTCTCGCCGACCAGACTCCGTGGCTGAAATTCAGCCTCAAAGAGGGTTGCTACCTGCGCACCTTCTGGCAAGGCGCTTCCCATGCGTCAGCGCTGTTTATTCCGGCCGCCGGCGAGGGTAAATGTGACACAGGCGTCTGGCTGAATGGCCGCTACGACGTCACTCGACTCAGTGCCGACGGTGAAAAGCAAGTCGCCATGACTTTCGTTCACGGTTTCCCGGTGATCGGACTTAACAAAAATGCCGACGTCAAAAACCTGACGGTCACCAGTGCAAACAACGAAAGAATGGTGATAAGCGATGGACGTCTGGCGCAAAGCTGGATGATCCTGCCTTACGTCTCAAACCTTAACAGTTGGCAGGCAAGTGGCACCGTGGCGGTGGAAGTCCCGCTCGATCAGGCCGTCGATGATGAGCGCCTGCGTTTACATCTGGAAGAAGTGCGCAAAGTCTGGTCTTCCAGGCTGGAGCCTGGCACAAACCTGACCATTGTATTGGTCAACGCCTTGTACCCGCAGCTTCGCGATCCGGCGGCCGGCGCCTATCGCACGCTGAAGTAATTCCCTCAGGAGCCATGATGCAAAATCTTTATCAACAACTATCAAGTACGTCGCTCGCCGATACGCTGGCACAGCTTGAAAACGACATCAAGACCCAGCCAGCGAACGCCGACCTGCGCGCGGCCTTTGTGCAGTTGCTGTGCCTGGCGGGAAATTGGGGACGCGCGCTGATTCAGCTTAAAAGCTGGTTAGCGCTTAAACCACAGGCGAAACCGACCATCACGCTGCTGGAACAGGCGATTGCCGGCGAACAGCGGCGCATTGAAGTCATGGCAGGGCGCTCCCGTCCGAATATGCCGGACACGCAGTGGCCGTGGCTTACCCCCTTATTGGCCGCTTTAAGCGCCCAGAGTGCCGATGCCGCCAGCACGCAACGCGAATCCGCGTTTGCTGAAGCCGAGCTCAACCCGGGTGAACTGACGTCACAAGACCGCGCTCATCGTTTCGACTGGTTAATGGATGGCGATACCCGGCTGGGACCGGTGTGTGAAGTCATTGTGAACGGCCGCTACTTCTGGCTGCCGTTTAGCGCCATTGCAGAAATGCGTTTTCAGGCGCCTGCCAGCGTAACCGATCTGGTATGGCGACATACCTCGGTCAGACTGGTAGACGGCACCGAACAGGTTTGCCAGATCCCGGCGCGTTACCCGCTGATGGAGAATACCGAAGATCGCTTCCTGCTGGCCCGCGCCACGGAATGGAAACCGGTAAATAACGACGAAGAACAGTATCTGGGGATCGGCCAGAAGGTATGGCTCAACGACAGCGATGAGTTCCCGCTGCTTTCGCTAGAGAGCCTGATATTCAGCACGGGTGAAGACGGGCATGAATAAGCCGTATCGTGAAAACGAGCTTAATGCGCTGCACAGCGGGTGGCGCTTTCGCCGCGATCAGGAGACCATCGGCGCGCGCGACAAAATGCAGCCCTCGCTGCTCGATCGTCTGACTGACGACGCGCCCGACAAACGTCAAGAATCGGTTAACAGCAATCTGATCTCTCACAGCACGCTGCGCCGCCACGTGCTGCGCGACCTGCAATGGCTGTTCAATACCACCAACAATGAAGCGCAACACGATTTAAGCGGCCGGGATCAAATTCGTCGTTCAGTGCTCAATTTTGGCGTCGCCCCGCTGGCCGGTCAACGCATGTCCGACATTGAATGGCAGGATATTCAGCGCAAACTGACTGAAGCGATTTTGCACTTTGAACCGCGCATCCTGCCGCAGGGGCTGCAGGTACGCTGTATCTCCGACCCGGAATCGCTTGACCTGCACAACGTATTGTCGATTGAAATCAAAGGCCGATTGTGGTGTGTGCCTTATCCGCTGGAGTTCCTGTTTCGCACCGATGTGGATCTTGAAAACGGCTACTTTGAACTGAAAGACGCGGGGTGAACATGGAGAGTAAACTGCTCGACTATTACAACCGTGAGTTGGCGTATCTGCGCGAAATGGGCGCGGAATTTGCCGAACGCTATCCCAAAGTGGCGGGGCGTCTCGGTATGCGCGGTATCGATGTGGCGGACCCGTATGTTGAACGCCTGATGGAAGGCTTTGCCTTTCTCACCTCGCGCGTACAGCTAAAAATGGACGCTGAGTTCCCACGATTTTCCCAGCGCTTGCTGGAAATGATCGCCCCTAACTATCTGGCGCCGACGCCTTCGATGGCCATCGCGGAACTGCACCCCGACAGCGCCAAAGGCGATCTGAGCAGTGGTGTTGTGGTGCCGCGCGGCACCATGATGGATAGCCAAACCCTGAAAAAAAACGGCGTTACCTGTAGCTACGCCACGGCTCATGATGTCACGCTGTTGCCGCTGCACATCGGTTTGGCGGAGCTTGGCGGCGTGCCTGCGGACGCGCCGCTCGGTCAGCTTGGATTGAGTCAGCGCGGCGCGGCAAGCGCGCTGCGCGTGCGCGTGACCTGCGACGGCTCGTTCAACCTCAGGCATCTTGATTTCGACCGTCTCGACTTTTTCCTGAGCGGTCCCGATATACAGGCGCTGAAGCTGCTGGAATTACTGATGGAGCACCAGGTGGGCATCGTATGCCAGACGGTAGAGCCGAATCCTGCGCGCATTGTCCTCGGCGAGGATGCCCTGCGTCAGGAAGGCTTCGAAGCCGATCAGGCGCTGCTGCCGGACGACCTGCGCAACTTCGACGGTTACCGGCTGTTGCATGAATATTTCGCATTCCCGGCCCGCTTCCAGTTTATCAGTGTCCGTGGTCTGCGACCGCTGCTGGCGCAAAGCGGCGAGGTCAAAGCCTTCGACATTATCATTTTGCTGGATAAAGCCGACGCGCAGCTTGAGCGCGTCGTGGATAAAAGCCATCTGGCGCTACACTGCACGCCGGTCATCAACCTGTTTCCCAAAGTGGCCGAGCGCCAGAAAATCAGCGAAGCCCAGCATGAATATCATCTGGTGGTGGATAATATCCGTCCTCTGGATTATGAAGTTTTTGCGGTGCAAAAACTCTACGCCAGTGTGGATGGTCTGCATGATGAGCAGATTTTTCGCCCGTTCTGGAGCACCTGGAGCCGAGACGACGGCAACTACGGCGCCTATTTTTCGCTGCGCCGAGAACAGCGGGCGCTTTCCGAACATGCGCTACGCTATGGCGCCCGCACCGGCTATGTCGGCTCGGAAGCCTTTGTCTCGCTGGTGGATGAACATCACGCGCCGTGGCTCGACGATCTGCGTTATATCACCGCCGAAGTATTGTGCACCAGCCGCGATTTACCGCTGATGCTGCAACAGGATCTCGGCCAGTTCGTCATGCCGGACTCCCTGCCGGTACGCTCGCTTACGATGCGGAAAGGGCCGACGCCGCCACGCCCGGCGCTGGCGGAAGGGCTCAGCACCTGGCGGCTCATCAGCCAGTTGCAAATGAACTATCTCAGCCTGATGGATAGCGATGATGGCGAAGGTGCTGCGGCGTTGCGTCAATTGCTCGGCCTTTACGCGCAGTTGGCGGAAACGCCGATAGCGCGGCAGATCGAAGGTATTCGCCACTGCGTGCTGGAACCTGTGCACCGCCGGGTGCCGGAACCTGGCCCAATTGTGTTCGCCCGCGGCGTGGGCATCACGCTGACCGTGGATGAACAGGCATTTTCCGGCTCCAGCCCCTGGTTGCTGGGAAGCGTGCTGGAACGTATGTTCGCCCGCCTGGTAGCCATGAACAGCTTCACCGAATTCACCCTCATAAGTCAGCAGCGTGGTGAAGTCGGCTACTGGGAGCCGCGCATGGGTAAAAGGGCTTTGATATGAGCGAGACGCTGCCAGCCACTACCCCGATACGGCGTATGAAGCCATTATCGGAAAAATTCTGGGACGCGGTCATGGCCGCGCCATGGCGCTATGACTTGTTCCAGCTTTTGCGACGTCTGGATGCTCAGGGCGGCGAACGTTACCTGCTTGGACGCGCCCCGCTGCCTCGTTTTGAGCCGCTGCGCATTGGTCAGAAACCATCAATGGCCTTTGCTCCCTCGACGATTTCCGAGGTGAGTTCACGCGACAACTCGCCGCTGCACGATGTCGCTATTTTAAGTTTCGGCCTCTTCGGCCCCAACGGCCCGCTGCCGCTGCATATGACCGAATATGCGCGCGAGCGAATTTATCATCATCAGGACGATAGCCTGAGCGCCTTTGCGGATCTGTTTCATCACCGCCTGACGCTGCTTTTTTACCGCGCCTGGGCCGATGCGCAGCCGACGGTCTCCCTTGACCGGGAAGATGAAAAACGCTTCGAACAGTATCTCGCATCGCTCATCGGGATGGGGCAGCCCGGCCAAATGGAAAAAGGCAGCCTCAGCCACCACGCGCGTTACGCGCTGACTGGACATTTATCCCGTCACGGACGCGACGCCGAAGGGTTGGAAAAAATTCTGCGCCACTATTTCCAGGTGCCTGTTCGGCTGGTGGAAAATGTCGCGCAGTGGATGCCCCTCTCCGCCGGTGAACAGGCGCGTCTTGGCGCGGGTCGACGCGTGCCGCGCCTGGGAAAATCAGCCTTCCTCGGCGTTGCGGTACGCGATGCCCAGCATAAATTTCGCCTTGAGCTGGGGCCGCTGGATCTCGAAACCTATCGGCGTTTCATGCCGGGCGGCGTATGGGTGAGGGAACTGCGCGACTGGGTGCGCCAATACCTCGGCATTGAATATCAATGGGAAGTTCGCCTGATCCTGAGTAAAGAAGCCGTCTCCGGGGCTACCCTCGGCGGCAACGCTCAGTTGGGTTACAGCACATGGCTCGCCCACCAACCTCAGCCCGCGCCGTGCGGGGATCTGATGTTTAGTATAGAAGGAGCATTGGACAGTAGGCATGGATGATATCTCCATAGGGACAACTTCATTTTTCTTGCCTAATTCAACTTATTCATCTCCATTTTTAGAAGTGGAAGCTGGTTATTTTTATGATTCCGGTTATTCGGGGACGGTACCACCTATCCCTGGAAGCCTTAAGCGTGTCGTAAACTTAAAACCATTCCAGGATTGAGATGTTATGAACATTAAATACATTGCTATAGCTTTCTTTTTTGCTCTTTTTAGCTTAGTCGCAATAGCCAGCGGGAGTGGCGGTTATGTAGATAAACCAACTGAAGAAGCATCCAAGCTAGCAAGAAAATATGTTACATCTGATGACTCCGGCAAATCATTCATTTTAAAAAATCTTGCTGGATTAGCAGATTCAAACCCTGAAAACGTCAATGTCATCAGGATATATACAAGCTTACTGTCTTCTGAAGGTGAGTATAAAAAAGCCATTCCTTACCTTGAATCAATAAACAAAGAAAAAACGACTCTGTCTTTATTGCTTCAGGAATGCATGTTGAAAGATAGAATTAACAAAACCGATTTAAGCTGCTATAAAAAATTCATTTTCTTATCTGAAAGCAATGAAACTGAAAACATGGACTACTTGATGGCCCTCTTTTTTTCTGATGATGATAGATTTGAGGAAAAGAAAAGCGCTTTAATGAAAAAAAATCAGAGTTTAGAAAATGACTTTTCTATTTTTTCTCATGATAAAAAGAGTGTTTTGAAATCAATATATCCTTAGCATTATTAGTAACACCCGAAAACAATACCGCCTATTGCGTTCATTACGCTTATTAATAAACGGAATCGATCATGTCAGAAATCAGCCGCGCCGTACTGTTCGGCAAATTGGATACGCTGTTATTTACTTCGCTGGAAAGCGCCACCGCCTTTTGCAAACTGCGCGGCAATCCCTATGTGGAATTGACGCACTGGCTGCATCAACTGATGCAGCAGCAGGACGGCGATCTGCAACAACTTATCCGCCATTTCTCGCTGGATGAAGAGGGACTCAGCCGGGACATTGTCGCGGCGCTGGATAAATTGCCGCGCGGAGCCAGTTCAATTTCCGATCTCTCCGAACATATCGATAGCGCCGTAGAGCGCGCCTGGGTCTACGGATCGCTAAAATTCGGCGTTAATCGTATCCGCGGCGGCCATCTGCTGATCGGTATTCTGAAAACGAGGAATCTGGCGAACGTGCTGAGCGGCATTTCGCCGCAGTTCGATCGCGTCAGCGCCGACGAGCTGACCGATCGCTTCGACACCATCTTTTCCGCCAGCAAAGAAACGCAACAGACGGATGCCCCTCTGCCGGAAACAGGAAACGTGCCAGCCCAGCAAAGCACGCTTTCGCAGTACGGTCAGGATCTGACGCAACGGGCGCGCGAAGGGAAGATCGACCCGGTAGTCGGGCGTGACGGGGAAATTCGCCAGATGGTCGATATCCTGATGCGGCGGCGCCAAAACAATCCGCTGCTGACCGGCGAGGCCGGCGTCGGGAAAACCGCGGTAGTTGAAGGACTTGCGTTGCGTATCGCCAATGGCGACGTGCCTGAGCCGTTGCAGAATGTACAGCTCTGGTTGCTGGACATCGGCATGTTGCAGGCGGGCGCGGGGATGAAAGGCGAATTCGAAGCGCGTCTGCAATCGCTGATCAACGATGTTCAGGCCAGCGCCACGCCTATCATCATGTTTATCGACGAAATTCATACCCTGATTGGCGCCGGTGGCCAGCAAGGGACAGGCGACGCCGCTAACCTGCTGAAACCGGCGCTGGCGCGTGGGCAGCTACGCACCATCGGCGCCACTACCTGGGCCGAATACAAAAAATATATCGAAAAGGATCCTGCTCTCACTCGCCGCTTCCAGACGGTACAGGTACTGGAGCCGGATGAGGAAAAAGCCGTGCTGATGCTGCGCAGCGCCGTCTCGCCGTTGGAAAAACATCACCGCATATTGCTGTTGGACGAAGCGGTGAATGCCGCAGTCAAACTTTCACATCGCTATATTCCCGCACGCCAGTTGCCGGATAAGGCGATAGCGCTGCTGGATACCGCCTGCGCCCGCGTGGCGGTCAGCCAAAGCGCGCCGCCGGCACAGCTGGAGAATTGCCTGCACCGCATCGCGGCGCTTGAGGTGGAAACCGATATCGCCGAGCGTGAAGCTCGCGTTGCGATAGGCGATAACGAACGTCTGACGCTGTTGAAAACGGAGAAAGAGGCGCTTGAAGCCGAGCGCGATGCGCTGACCGATCGCTGGGAACAGGAGCGTGAACTGGTGGATGCGATTATCGCTCTGCGCGCGGAACTACATAGCGCCACTGAAGAGTCGCAGCCGGAACTACGTGAAACACTGGCTCAGCGCCAGCAAGCGCTCTCCGAGCTTCAGGGGGAAACGCCATTATTATTCGCCGCGGTGGACGCTAACGTCGTTGCGGCGGTCGTCTCCGACTGGACCGGCATCCCGTTAGGCCGCATGGTAAAAAATGAGATAGACGCAGTGCTGAATCTGGCTGATACCCTCAGCCAGCGCGTTATCGGCCAGCGCCATGGTCTGGATCTGATCGCCAAGCGCGTTCGCACCTCCCGGGCCAGCCTGGACGATCCGAATAAACCGGTAGGGGTATTTATGCTTTGCGGCCCCTCCGGCGTGGGCAAGACTGAAACCGCGCTGGCGCTGGCCGAAGCGCTGTACGGCGGCGAACAAAACGTCATAACCATTAATATGAGTGAGTTTCAGGAGGCGCATACCGTCTCCACGCTCAAAGGCGCGCCTCCAGGTTACGTAGGCTACGGCGAAGGCGGCGTGTTGACCGAAGCGGTACGCCGCCGCCCGTACAGCGTGGTGTTGCTCGATGAAATCGAGAAAGCCCACCCGGATGTGCATGAGATCTTTTTCCAGGTGTTCGACAAAGGCTGGATGGAAGATGGCGAAGGGCGACATATCGATTTTCGCAATACCATCATTATTCTCACCTCCAACGTCGGCACCGAGCTTATCAGCGCGATGTGCGCCGACCCGGATCTGATGCCGGAACCAGACGCGCTGACGGGCGCGCTGCGTCAACCGCTGTTGCAGGTTTTTCCGCCGGCGTTGCTGGGGCGTTTGCTGGTGGTGCCCTACTATCCTCTCAGCGATGCCATGCTGGAGGAAATCGTGCGCCTGCAACTCAAACGCATTCAACGCCGTCTGGAAGAAAATCACGGCATTATTTCCCAGGTGGACGACAGCGTCATTACACAAATCGTTCAGCGCTGTACCGAAGTTGAATCCGGTGGCCGTATGGTCAGCGCCATTCTTACCAATACTCTGCTGCCGCAGATGAGCCAGATATTGCTCACCGCCAGCGCGCGCAATGAAAATTACCGTCGCCTGCTTATCACTTTCGCGCAGGGTGAGTTTCAGTGCCAGTTCGCAGCATAACGCTATCATCAAGAGAGTTTTCCACTATGACGGATCACAATAACAACCGGACCGTGCCCAATGCATTACCGCCTGGGTATCGCTTCAACGAGTTTGAAATCAAGGACGTGATTGGCGGCGGCGGATTTGGCATTGTCTATCGAGCCTGGGATCACCAACTGGAGCGCGCCATCGCCATTAAAGAGTTTATGCCGACAACGCTTGCGGTGCGCAACGATGACATGACATTAGTACTGCGCAGTGAGCGTTTCAGTAAAGCCTATACCGCCGGGCTGAACAGTTTTATTCAGGAGGCGCGCCTGCTGGCGCGTTTTAACCACCCGAATCTGTTGCATGTGCTGCGGTTTTGGGTACAGAACGATACGGCATACATGGGCACCGTTTTTTACAGCGGCACCACGCTGTCGAAACTGCGCGAGGCACGCCCGGAGCTGATTAACGAAGCCTGGATCCGCCGCACGCTGCCGATGCTGTTCGGCGCCATCAAAACCATTCATGACGAAGGCTACCTGCATCGCGATATCTCGCTGGATAACATCCAGATTCAGGATAACGGCCTGCCGGTGCTGCTGGACTTCGGTTCGGCACGCCGCAGTATCGGCAATCTCTCCGACGAAACCGAAACCATGCTGCGTCCCGGTTTTGCGCCTATTGAGCAGTACACCGACGACAATGAAAGCGAACAGGGGCCGTGGACCGATATCTATGCCCTGGGCGCCGTGTTGCATACCTTGATCGTCGGTTCGCCGCCGCCGGTCAGCGTAGTTCGCAGCATTCAGGATAACTATCAGCCGCTGGTTGAACGCCGGCCGGAAGGATATTCGCTGTCTCTGCTACAGGCGGTGGATCGAGCGCTGGCGCTGAAAATTGAAAACCGCCCTCAGTCTATCGGCGAGTTCTCCGCACTGATTGAAATGCCGGTGGCAGCCCTCAGCGATGTACTGGGCATCAAAAAACCCGGCACCATGCTGGTGCCGGTGGAGGTCGCGCAATCAAAATTCGCCCCTCTCGACTGGCGGCGCTATAAAGTACCCGGATTGGTAGCCGCCGGCGTACTGGTGGGGCTGGTGGCTGGAGGGATGTTCTTCAGCGACGGATCAGATAATCCGGCGCAAGCGCAAACGGCCGACATGACGCAGCCCACGGTGACGCAGACGCCGACACAAACCGCCAATAACAAATCGGCAGAAACGTCAATACAGACCGCTGGCGCCACGCCGACAGAAACACCAACGTCGAACGCCAGCGCCGCGCCGGCGGAAGCCGCAACGCCGGCCGTCATCGCCGCCCCTGTCGCGCAGATCTATGTACGTATGGGTAAAAACGAGCAGATTTCGCTTAACGGCAAACCGCAGGCCGTAGTGCCTGAAGCCAACGGCTTCGCTTCGTTGCAGCTGCCGCCGGGTCAATACGCAATCACGATCCTGAGTAACGGACAGCCCCGCAGCCAAACAATTACCGTGGGCAAGCCCGGCACCTGGCTTATCAACCTTTAACGTCAACGCTGCATGTGGCGTCCGTCCGCGCCATGATTTTCATTTCGGGATGAATTTATATGCTCAACCGCATCACCGTACAACTGCCCGTTGAAGGGCTGCTCTTCTGGAAGCTCAAGGGCAGCGAAGCCCTCTCCAAACC